>CANOZK010000006.1 GCA_947571775.1 uncultured Lachnospiraceae bacterium
ATCCTGCTTGTATGCCCGTAAATCAAGGCTTTTTTGAGATAATCAACCATTTTCCTTGTAAGTGTTACAAAAAAACTTGACCATCTCAGACTGCATATCTGGTGTTTCCTGCTTCATGGCTTCCCGCACCGCCTGGATAATAAAATCCGGTTTTGCGGACTCGCTTCGCGGCTCTTCCTGCGGGGTGTCTGGTACTTCTGCGTCCACAAGAAGGGCGCAAGGGACGGATAAAGCCAGCAGGCCGCAAAGTGTCATTGCACATACTTTCTTTTTCATAGTCTCTCTCATAGCCTTCCTAATTCATATTTTAAATTTTTCTCCACAGCAGCAGGGGGAAAGTCGGCTTCCCACCCACGCTGTCGTCTCAATTTTCAAAGTACTGGGATCTTTTCTGCTTCATAATTTTAATAGTTCTAAAATCACTCTGTTTGGATAAAGATTGTGTGGAAATCATAAGAAAGAGAAAAACAGATGATCGAATATCTGTATTTTCTTTTTGAAAAGAAGATAGAATGTGCTGCCTCTCCGCCCTATGCCTTCGGATACTACATCGCTTTACGAAATTAGACAGATACCTGTATTGTGACTCAAGTTCAAACCTACTCGCCGCCCTTCCCAAATATCCGTTTTTTGAATATTGATATTCAGTGGTTTGTGCGGCTTTCGTACTCATTACAGAAGGGATAAGGCTGTATCGGAATCTCACCGAATTTCCAGGAACGCTCAGATAAACTGCGCATCTCTTGTATCCATACTATAATTCGTATAGCAAATATAAAATTTTATGATTCAAGAAAACTGTGTTTCCTCCGTTTGTTTGATATGCATTTTAGAACTAAATTCATGATTTGTCAACTGTTTTTTTATATACTTTGTATTTGGGCATAGAATTCCCAAATTTTTTGAAAATTACCATAAATCTGTTTAAAATTTATTCTGCGCAAAAAATGTCATATTTTTACCGATAATTCCAAATTTTCGTTCGCTTCTTTTTGGATAACCGTCTCCCTTTTACAGAATCCATTCTGAAAAATGCAAACGTTCAAAAGTATTGACTATGGCAAAAAAAGATGATAAGTTATGAGAAAAATAGGAGAAATAAAATTATGAACGAAAAAATATTTGATGTAACCGCATTGGGCGAACTACTGATTGATTTTACGGAGAATGGATTGAGTGAGCAGGGGAATCCTCTGTTGGAGGCAAATCCTGGCGGCGCGCCCTGCAACGTCCTTGCTATGCTGACAAAACTCGGCAAAAAAACAACATTTATCGGAAAGGTAGGCAAAGACCAGTTCGGCGCACAGTTGAAAAACGGACTGGAAGAAGCGGGCATTGATACCCAAAACCTGATTATGGACGACGAAGTTCATACGACTCTGGCTTTTGTCCATACATTTGAAGACGGCGACCGGGATTTTTCTTTTTACCGGAATCCAGGAGCGGATATGATGCTGAAAAAAGAGGAGGTTCCTATGGATGTGATTGCCGCCTCCCGAATTTTCCATTTCGGTACCCTCTCTTCTACCCATCCGGGGGTACGGGAAGCCACAAGAAGCGCGCTGGATCATGCAAAGAAAAACGGGCTGCTGATTTCCTTTGATCCCAATCTGCGGGAGCCGCTCTGGGATTCTCTGGAAGACGCCCGCCGGGAGATTTCCTACGGGTTGGGATTCTGTGATATTTTGAAAATCTCGGACAATGAAATGGAATTTATGACGGGAACCACCGATTATACGGCAGGGGTAAAGAAACTCCAGGAATCCTATTCCATTCCTTTGATTCTGGTTACTCTGGGCAAAGACGGCAGCCGAGCCTATTACAAAGACCAGATGGTAGAGGCGGCCCCTTTTTTGCAGGATAACACCATAGAGACCACAGGAGCCGGAGATACTTTTTGCGCCAGTATTCTAAATTATGTGCTGGAGCACGGGCTGGAAAACCTAAATTCTGAACAGCTAACAGAAATGCTGACTTTTGCCAATGCCGCCGCTTCTTTGATTACAACCAGAAAAGGCGCTCTGCGGGTAATGCCGACAAAAGAAGAAGTACAGGATTTTATTCAATCTTTCCAGAAATCTTAAAGACGCGCATCATAAAAAACTCCACAAGGCCCTCCTGCTTTCTGAGGCGGCCCTGCGGAGTTTTTTATTTTTAGCTACAAATAAATATCAAAATTTCCAGAGACGCATTACCGATTTCCCAAAATGCCTTACGCCCTTTAAATAAGTTCGGCGATGGCGGTAAATGGATTGGGTAATCTGATGGAGTCTTCTGACTTTTCTTATTTTACTTTTCAGATATTTCCTTGTCATTCTTTATTTTACGGCTCTTACCCGGATAATTCCCGGAATGGCTTCCAGTACATCCAACACTTCTTTGGATACAGAAGATTCCACATCTACTAAGGTGTAAGCGTTTTCGCCGCGGCCCTTATTGGTCAAGTCGGCAATGTTGATTCCCGCATCGCCTAATGTCTGCGTAACTTTGCTGATCATGTTCGGAATGTTTTCGTGGATAATGGAAATTCTGCCTGCAACTTTACAGATACCCATGCTACATGCCGGGAAGTTTACGGAATTGTGAATGTTTCCGTTTTCCATATAATCACGCAGTTCTTTGACTGCCATCACTGCACAGTTTTCCTCGGATTCTTCTGTGGAAGCGCCCAGATGCGGAAGCACCAAGGTTCCCTTTACTCCGGCTACCGTAGGATTGGCAAAGTCGGTTACGTATTTTTTCACTTTTCCGCTTTCCAGAGCTGCCACCAGGGCTTTTTCATCTACCAGAGAATCACGGGCAAAATTCAGGATTACCACGCCGTCTTTCATCTGGTCAAATGCCTTTTGGTTAACCATCTCTTTGGTTTCGTCCAGAAGGGGCGCATGGATGGTGATATAATCGCACTGGCTATAAATCTCATCCTGCGTGATGGCATGATGGATGCTTCTGGATAAATTCCAAGCAGCGTCTACGGAAATAAAGGGGTCGTAACCATAAACATCCATGCCAAGGTGAGAAGCAGCGTTTGCCACCATAGAACCGATGGCGCCCAGTCCGATGATTCCCAGCTTTTTGCCTCTGATTTCACATCCGGCAAATTGCTTCTTCTGCTTTTCCGCCAGCTTTGCCACATCTTCTTTGTCCGCGTTTTCTGTTACCCATTGGATTCCACCTACGATATCTCTGGAAGCCAGCAGCATTCCGGCCAGTACGAGCTCTTTTACACCGTTCGCGTTAGCGCCTGGCGTGTTGAATACAACGATTCCTTTTTTGGAACACTCATCCAAAGGAATGTTGTTGACGCCGGCTCCGGCACGGGCGATGGCGGCAATGGTCTGCGGAACTTCCATTTCTGTCATCTTTGCGCTGCGCACCAGGACGGCCTGCGCTTCTTCTAACTGATCTGTTTCCTGATAATCTTGGGTGAATATTTCCAATCCTTTTTCAGAAATTGGGTTTAAACAATGATACTGAAACATTTTTATAAGTCCTCCTCTTCAAATGCATCTTCAATATTTGCCCCTGCGGGCACCATCGGAAATACTTTCTGGTCGCTGTCGATCTGACAGTCTACCACGATTGGCCTTGGATTTTTCAAAGCTTTTTCCAAGGCAGGAACAACCTCTTCTTTGCTGGTGATGCGAATGCCGTCCGCACCCATGGCCTCTGCCACTTTTACAAAGTCCACGCCGTCCTGCAAAATGGTATGAGAATAACGTTGTTTATAGAACAACGTCTGCCACTGGCGCACCATACCCAATACATGATTGTTGAGCACCAGCTCCACCAACGGAATATCACAGCGCACGGCCGTCGCAAGCTCGTTCATATTCATGCGGAAACAGCCGTCGCCTGCGATATTGACAACCGTTTTATCTGGCATACCCATCTTGGCTCCAATGGCGGCCCCCAAGCCGTATCCCATGGTGCCAAGGCCGCCGGAGCTTAGGAACATGCGGGGCCTTTCGTATTTGTAGAATTGAGCCGCCCACATCTGATGCTGTCCCACATCTGTGGTAATGATGGCGTCTCCCCCGGTCAGTTCATAGAGCTTTTCTATAATATATGGTCCGGTAAGCTGGCTGCTGTCGTAACGCAGCGGATATTTTTCTTTTAATGCTTTAACATGTCTGATCCACTCTGGATGTTCCTGCGGCTGCAATCTTTCGTTTAGTTTCCGCAGGGACTCCCGCACATCGCCCACAATACTGGCGTCTACAAGAACATTTTTGTTGATCTCTGCCGGGTCAATATCCAGTTGGAGAATCTTTGCGTTTCTAGCAAAATTCTGAGCGTTTCCGGTTACCCGGTCGCTGAATCTGGAACCTGCCACAATCAACAGATCGCTGTCTGTCACACCCAGGTTGGAAGATTTTGTTCCGTGCATGCCCAGCATACCGGTGTATAACTCATCCGTTCCGGGAAATGCGCCTTTTCCCATCAGACTGTCGCAAACCGGCGCCTGAATGGTATACGCCAACTGCTTCAGTTCTTCCTGCGCCCCAGATATGGTTACACCGCCTCCGGCAAAAATAAAGGGTCTTTTGGCTTCCTGGATCATTTCCACTGCCCGGTCAATGTCCGCTTCCCGAATATACTCCACCGCTCTGGCGATCTCCACCGGCTTTTTGGGGGTATATTCGGCTATGGCCCCAGTTGCATCCTTGGTGATGTCTACCAGCACCGGGCCGGGCCGGTCACTTTTGGCAATGGTAAAGGCTTTGCGCAGGGTGTCGGCCAGCTCATCTACATTTTTTACAATATAGCTGTGTTTGGTGACGGGCATCACAATCCCCGCGATGTCCACCTCCTGAAAAGAATCTTTTCCCAACAGGGCCTTTCCCACGTTGGCTGTGATGGCTACCAGCGGCACGGAATCCATATAGGCTGTGGCGATTCCAGTGACCAGGTTGGTGGCTCCTGGGCCGGATGTGGCCATGCAAACGCCTACCTTCCCGGTTGCGCGGGCATAGCCGTCTGCGGCATGGGACGCCCCTTGTTCGTGGGAAGTAAGGACATGGCGGATCTCATCTTTGTGCTGATACAAGGCATCGTATATGTTCAGGATCGCGCCGCCTGGATATCCGAATACCGTATCTACTTCCTGTTCTTTGAGACATTCAATTACAATTTCGGAACCTGTAAGCTGCATGTGTTCTTTCCTCCTGTTAACTCTTTGGTATCTCTAAAATCGCGCCCCGGTTGCCGGAAGTAACCATTTCCGCATAACGGGCCAGGTATCCCGTCGTCACCTTGGGCTGTCTTGGCTGCCATTTGGATTTTCGGGCCGCCAGCTCTTCCTCGGAAAGCTTTACGTCCAATTTCAGTTTTGGAATGTCGATCTGAATCATATCCCCTTCTTCCAAAAGGGCAATCGGCCCGCCCACGGCTGCTTCCGGCGATACATGCCCGATAGACGCCCCGCGGGATGCCCCGCTGAAACGGCCGTCGGTAATTAGAGCAACGCTTTCTCCTAGTCCCATGCCGGCAATCGCGGATGTGGGATTTAGCATCTCTCGCATTCCCGGTCCGCCTTTTGGGCCTTCGTAGCGGATCACAACCACATCGCCAGATTTGATTTTTCCACCTAAAATGGCCTGGCAGGCGTCTTCATCGGATTCAAAAATCCTGGCAGGGCCTTCGTGAACCATCATTTCGGCTACAACCGCGGAACGCTTGACCACACTTCCGTCTGGTGCGAGATTTCCGGTTAAAACGGCCAGGCCGCCGGTTTCGCTGTACGGGTTTTCGATGGGCCGGATAACCTCAGGATTTTTATTGACACATCCCTCGATGTTCTCTCCCACGGTTTTGCCTGTGACGGTCATACATTCCGTGTGCAGCAATCCTTTTTTGTTCAGCTCGTTCATCACTGCGTAAACGCCGCCGGCCTCGTTGAGATCTTCCATATAGGTGGGGCCTGCCGGGGCCAGATGACACAGGTTCGGAGTTTTTTCACTGATTTCATTGGCAAAGGTGATATCAAAATCCATGCCGATTTCATGAGCGATGGCGGGAAGATGAAGCATACTGTTGGTAGAACATCCTAACGCCATGTCTACGGTTAAGGCGTTTAACACAGCATTCTCTGTCATAATATCCCGCGGCCGGATGTTTTTCTCATACATTTCCATGACCTTCATCCCCGCTTCTTTTGCCAGACGGATGCGGGCGGAATAGACGGCGGGAATGGTTCCGTTTCCCTTGAGGCCCATCCCTAGGACTTCCGTCAGACAGTTCATGCTGTTGGCGGTGTACATGCCGGAACAGGAGCCGCAGGTGGGACACGCCAGATTTTCGTATTCCAATACCTCTTCATCGGTTATTTTTCCAGCGCTGTGAGCGCCTACGGCCTCAAACATACTGGAAAGGCTGGTTTTGTGTCCATGGACATGACCGGCCATCATTGGTCCGCCGCTGACAAACACGGTGGGCACATTGATCCGGGCGGCCGCCATCAAAAGCCCCGGTACGTTTTTGTCACAGTTGGGCACCATCACCAGCGCGTCAAATTGATGAGCCAACGCCATGGCCTCTGTGGAATCTGCAATCAGATCCCTTGTCACCAGGGAATATTTCATGCCGATATGGCCCATGGCAATGCCATCGCATACGGCGATCGCCGGAAATACCACCGGAGTTCCCCCGGCCATTGCCACGCCCTGTTTTACGGCATTTACAATTTTATCCAGGTTCATATGACCTGGCACAATCTCATTATAAGAGCTTACGATTCCCACCAGCGGCCGCTCCATCTCCTCTTTCGTCATGCCCAGGGCATTGAATAGGGAACGGTGCGGAGCCTGCTGGATTCCTTTTTTTACTGCATCGCTTTTCATAAGCGGAATCTCCTTTTTTATTCTCCTCTATTGTATAGCTTCTGCAAGCAAATCTCCCATTTTCTTCGTTCCGACACAGGTGCAGCCGTCGGACATAATATCCACAGTCCGGTAACCCTGCTCCAAGACCTTTTGTACGGCCTGCTCTACGGCGTCGGCTTCTTTATCCAGATCCAGGGAATAGCGCAGCATCATCGCCGCTGACAAAACGGTGGCAATCGGATTGGCCTTATCCTGTCCGGCAATATCGGGCGCAGAGCCGTGGCTCGGCTCGTAAAGGCCGAATTTCGTCTCGTTGAGGCTGGCAGAAGACAACATTCCGATGGAACCAGTCACCATACTGGCTTCATCCGACAAAATATCCCCAAACATATTTTCGGTTA
Source organism: uncultured Lachnospiraceae bacterium (assembly GCA_947571775.1). Taxonomy (GTDB): domain Bacteria; phylum Bacillota; class Clostridia; order Lachnospirales; family Lachnospiraceae; genus MGBC164599. Next base: position 7,226 of record CANOZK010000006.1, read on the forward strand.
AAATCACATCAAACTGTCCGGGGTCGCGCACCAACTGCATGGCGCAATTGTCCACCAGCATATGTTCCAGCTCTATATCTGGATAATCGGCCGCTACTTCCTCCACCACTTTTCGCCACAGGCGGGAAGAATCCAGCACATTGGCCTTGTCTACGCTGGTTACCTTATTTCTGCGCTTTTTGGCAATTTCAAAGCCTTTTACGGCAATCCGGCGGATCTCCGCTTCGTTGTATACCAGGGTATCCATAGCCGTTGCAAGACCGTTTTCCTCATAGGTTTTCCGATCCCCGAAATAAAGCCCCCCAGTCAGCTCGCGCATAATCAGCATATCAAAACCGTCCCCGATAATGTCTGCGCGCAGGGGGCAGGCGTCTTTTAACTGACTGTAAAGATAGGCCGGACGTAAATTGGCGAATAAATTCAATTCTTTACGGATCCGCAGAAGGCCCGCTTCCGGTCTTTTGGACGGCTCTAACTGATACCAGGGAGAAGTAGCCGTATTCCCGCCGATAGAACCCATCAGCACGGCGTCGGCGCTTTTTGCTGTGGCAATGGCGTCGTCGGTCAGAGGTATTCCGTGTACGTCAATAGAAGCCCCTCCCAGAAGCACTTCCTCATACTCGAATTCATGGCCATATTTCTGGCATACCTGATCCAGAACTTTTTTCGCCTCTCCTACAATCTCCGGCCCGATTCCGTCGCCAGGTATCAAAACAATTTTATGTTTCATGATTTTTGTCCTTTCTATGTTCTGTTATTTCCCGCCGGAAACACCACAGCCCCCTCCGGCCGGGCAAATCACCGGAGGAAGGGGCTTGGAATCTTGTTATTCAGATTCTGCAATCTGTGCCTTTTCCACTTCCGCAATGGCTCCCTTGCGCATGGGTATCCGGCAGTTTTTATTGTTTCCAAACTCCACAATCACATCTTCTTCCGTGATGTCAATGACCACACCGTAAAAACCGCTGGTGGTTACAACGCTGTCTCCCACCGCCATACTGGCCAGCATGGCGCGGATCCGGTTCTGTTCCTTTTTCTGAGGACGAATCATCAGAAAATACATAACACCAATCAAAACCACCATCCAAATTAACATTAAGGCATTGTTCATTCTTGTAACTCCTCCTACAATCAATACTTTGGACAACACAACTATAACACATCATACACAAAAGCCCGGAATTCATCAAGTATTTTCTTGTTTTTTTCCTTTTCGAGCATTCAATTACTCGAAGCAGCCCAGACAGCAATGTCACTTACGTTGCGATGATTCCTTTTGAAGTGTCTGCAAAGATTCTATTTTTTCTTTTTTGTAGGTATCGAATCTTTCTTCTTCCAGCGCTTCCCGGATTTCTTCCATCAAGTGATTGTAAAAATACAGGTTATGAAGTACGCAAAGGCGCATCCCCAGCATCTCTTTTGCTTTGAGGAGATGGCGGATATACGCCCGGCTGTAATGCTGGCAGGCTGGACAGCCGCACCCTTCCTCGATGGGACGGTCATCTGTGCTGTATTTGGCGTTAAACAGATTTCTTTTTCCCAAACTTGTATAAACGTGTCCATGCCGTCCGTTCCTGCTGGGATATACGCAGTCGAAGAAATCAATTCCCCGCTCTACGGCTTCCAGAATATTGACCGGAGTCCCAACCCCCATCAGATACGTGGGCTTGTCCTGGGGAAGATGCGGCACTACGGCGTCTAAAATCCGATACATATCTTCATGGGATTCCCCCACAGACAGACCGCCGACTGCGTAACCGTCCAGATTCATCTGTGAAATCTCTTGTGCATGCGCAATGCGGATATCTTCATAAACTGCGCCCTGGTTGATGCCAAACAGAAGCTGATGTCGGTTGATGGTATCCGCTTTCTGGTTCAGGCGGGCCATTTCCTCCTTGCACCGCACCAGCCACCGGGTGGTGCGCGCCACCGATGCCTCTACGTAATCCCTTTCAGCCACACCGGAAGGACATTCGTCAAAAGCCATGGCGATGGTGGAAGCTAGGTTGGACTGGATCTGCATACTTTGCTCTGGTCCCATGAAAATCTTTTGCCCATTAATGTGGGAATTGAAATACACGCCTTCTTCCTTAATCTTGCGCAGACCTGCCAGAGAAAACACCTGGAATCCCCCGGAATCGGTGAGAATCGGCCTGTCCCATACCATAAACCGGTGCAGGCCGCCCATCTGCTGAATCAAGGTATCCCCCGGCCTTACATGGAGATGATACGTATTGGATAACTGTACCTGAGTTCCAATCTCTTTCAAGTCCTGGGTGGATACCGCCCCTTTGATGGCCGCGGCAGTTCCCACATTCATGAAAACCGGCGTTTCAATCACTCCATGTACCGTTTCCAGAGAAGCTCGTTTGGCCCGTCCCTGGATTTTCTTTATTTTATACATATATTTTTCTATCCTTTTATCCAGAATCTAATTACTGAATATATAGTATATCGTTTCTGTTTCCTTTTTTCAACCGAAATCTGAACAATTTATGCGCTTTTGCCAGATATATGCGACAGGGAAGGTATTGGAAACGATTACGCTTTGTTTTTCCAAGGCCCATTGCGGTAAAAGAAAAGTGAGAGGAACATAGCGATTGTCCAGCCAATCGGCCATGCACACCAAATCCCCAGATACCCCATCTGTTTGGCAAGTATCTCGGCCAGCGTTACCCGCAGAATCAAATCGGTAAAGGTTGCGGCCATGAATTTTTTCATCAATCCGGCGCCCCGCAAAATCCCATCGGCAACCAATTTTGTGGATACGATAAAATAAAACGGCGCCACAAGATAGAGAAATTGTATCCCGGACGCCAACGCCAAATCCGAAGGGTCCTGAATAAAGAATATCACGAGTCCTTTTGCGCAGATTAGATATATCGCTACAATCGGGATGCATAGCAGCCAGATCATTTTTATCCCAGCCCGAAAGCCTTCTCTGATCCGTGGCAGGATCCCCGCCCCTATATTCTGCGCCGTATAATTGGACATCCCGTTTCCCAATGTGGTAAACGATGTAATGACCAGGTTGTTGAGCTTGACAGCGGCGGAATACCCGGCGGTCACGCCCACTCCGCAGTCGTTAATCACGCTCTGGATAATGATATTGCCAACGGAAATAAAGCTTTGTTGCAGAATGCTTGGAACTGCGATTTTTGCAAGTTTTTGAAGCATTGCAAAAGAAAAGATCGGAACTTTGCCGTCTGTATGGATGCCGGAGAGTCTTTTTAACACCACGAAAACGGCGAGAACACAGCTTATGCCCTGGCACAAAAAGGTCGCCCAGGCAACGCCGGCAACACCTTTGTGAAATCCAGCTACGAACAAAATATCTACCAGAATATTAGAGGTAGAGGAAACAGCCAAGAACAAAAAAGGTGTCCTCGAATCGCCGAGGGCCGAGAAAATCCCCGTTGCAATGTTATAGAAAAACAGAAACGGAAGCCCCAAAATATAAATATTCAGATAAATTTCGGAGTCCTGCCAGATCTCTTCAGGTGTGTGAATCAGACGCAGAAGCCCTCCGCAGCAGACAAGCCCAAACAACATCAAGGCCGCGCACAAAACGGCGCTGGCAACCAGCGTGGTATAGACCGCCGTTTTCATATCCCTATATTTTTTTGCCCCAAATTGTTGGGAGACAACTACGGAACACCCGATGTTGCACCCGAAGGCAAACGCAAGAAAAATCAGCGTGATCTCATAGCTGTTCCCCACCGCCGCCAGAGCATGTTCCCCAATGAATTTGCCGGCCACCAGACTATCCGCGATGTTATAAAGCTGCTGAAATACAATGCTTCCAAACAATGGCAGGCAGAACTTCCACAAAACCGTTTCCGGCTTTCCGACAGTTAAATCTTTGTTTGAATTTTTCTTCACTGCGTCATCCCTCCATATTGCGCTGTTGATTTTTTCTGTTCTTTGCATTATACTCTTTTTTTAGAAATACGAAAAATATATATATGATATATTGTCCATATTAATTTTATATATCACGGTGGATTTTCAAACACGCTCTAGGAGTTCTGTATGAATATCAATTATGAATACTACCGAATTTTTTATTATGCCGCCAAATACAAAAATTTCACCCAGGCGGCTCAGATTCTACACAACAGCCAGCCCAACATTTCGAGAACCATCAAGCTTCTGGAACACGATCTGGGCTGCCGTCTGTTTGTCCGTTCCAACCGGGGAATCGCCCTGACCCCAGAAGGAGAAAGACTATATCTCCATGTCAAAGCCGCCGTGGAGCGAATCCACTTTGCAGAAAATGAGATGGCCCGCTCCATTCATATGCAGGACGGATGCGTAACCATCGGCGCAAGCGAGACGGCGCTTTACATGCTGCTGCTCCCGGTTCTGCGTCAATTTAAGAAAAACCATCCCCAGATCCGCATTCGCATCTTAAATCACCTCACCATGCAGGCTGTGGAATCGGCCAAACGCGGGGAGGTGGATTTTGCAGTAGCCGTTGATCCGCCTGAAATAGAAAAGCCCCTGATTTGCCATCCTGTGATACAGTTTCAGGATATCTTAATTGGAGGCTTCGCTTATCGTATGTTTGAAAACAAGCTGGTGACATTGGGAGAACTTTCCGCCCTCCCCCTTATATCTCTGATGGAAAATACCGTGACTTATCGGTTTTATGAAAACTTCTATCTTCGCCACGGCCGAATGTTTCTGCCAGAGCTTCAGGCGGCTACCACCGATCAGATTCTTCCCATGATAAAAAGCGATCTGGGAATCGGATATCTGCCCGAGACCTATGCAAAAGAAGCCCTTGAAAAAAGGGAAGTGTTCCGCTTCCTACTGCAAGAGGAAATCCCTTCCCGTGAAATCTGTTTGATTGAAAATGAAGAATATCCTTTGAATATTGCGGCAAAAGAATTGAAAACGCTTCTTTTTCACAATAAAAACTCCAGCGCCCATTCCAGCACAAATACGACGGCACACGCTGCGGTCGATACCTGAAACAAACTTTTTCCGCGGTATGCCAGGACAGTCGCGGCGACAAGCGCGGCCGCGCCCGACCAAGCCGATGCGGTGGCGGTCAAAATAGCCGGAAAGATCATAACGGAAAGCGTTACATACGGAACATAATATAGAAAAGATTTGATATATGTATTCTTGATTTCTTTTTTGATCAGCGTCAGGGGCAGCATCCGAATCAGATAGGTAACTCCCGCCATCACCAGAATATACAGATAAATATTGTCGTTCATGATACGTCTTTTCCCCCTTGTTTTTCTTCCGCCGGAAACAAACACGCCGCAGCCCCGGCAATGACAACCGTCAGGATAATCACCCGAAAGCCGGAGGATATGCCGCTGAGCATGGGTATCCGGGAAAATAAAAAGCTGGCGGCCATAGAAACCAGCACCACCCCGGCCAAAATCCGGCTCTCTCTGGCCGGCGGTATCACAATCGCCAGAAACATACCGTACAACGCCACACTCAGAGCGCTCAACAGCCTCGCCGGAAGCAAATCTCCGGAAACAGCGCCCAAAAGCGTTCCCAGCGTCCAGCCAGGAACGGCCGCGCCGATTAACCCATAGGCGTAAAACGGGCCTAAAATTCCCTCCCGGCAGGCCGACACGCCGAACACCTCATCGGTAACCCCATAAGAAATCAGGAAACGGTGAAAAAAAGGCATCTTTGCGTCTAATTTCTGCGACAGAGAACAGGACATCAGACAGTAGCGCAGATTGATAATCAACTGCACCGCCGCCATTTCCAGAAAAGGGGCGCCGTTTTGGATGACTCCCAATGCGGCAAACTGCCCCGCGCTCGTAAGATTGGTAAGGGACATAACAACTGCCGCCAGCGTGGAAATCTCCGCCTTTTTTGCCATAATACCGAAGGTAAAGGAAACTGCCAGATACCCAAGCCCGATAGGCACCCCGTCCTTTAAACCAGAACGAAACTGCTGTATCTTATCATTCATAACTCCTCCTAATCAGAACAATTCCTAAAATTTATAATTCACGATAATATGGACAGATATCCTCATAATGCCCATTCTTCATCCGAAACCCTTTGGGAATTGTCCCCATCGGAACAAATCCCAGACGTTCATACAAATGCCTTGCATGAGTATTCGTCGCCACCACGGCGTTAAACTGTAAGATCTGGAAACCATGGCGCAGTCCTTGATCTAAGCAATCCAAAACCAATTTTTCTCCAATATGCAGTCCCCGGCTCTCTTGGCTCACCGCATAACTGGCATTGCAGATATGGCCGCATCTTCCTATGTTATTCGGATGCAAAATATACAATCCATAGATTTTTCCTGAATCTGCGTCCACAGCCACGGCGCTATATGTCTGGTGCGCAAAAAAATCTCTCCCCGTTTGGCTGGTCAACAAATCCTCCTGCGGAAAAGCAATGCCCTCTTCTACCACTTCGTTCCATATGCGGATCATATCCGGCAAATCCTTTTCCGTATACGCCCTTATTTCAATCTTCATAAATTCCTCTCCTTCATTTCTTTTGTTATACCCAGATTTTCTTATTATAGATCCATTGTATTTAGATCGCAAGTAACAGTTCAAATACCTTTATTGTTACGATTGCAAGCACAGGGAAATCAAAAAAATTTTTCTGGAAAAAGAGGAAAACCAGCGAAGGGATAGCAAAAACAGGTTGGATTCTGCATATTTTATAAGTTGTATTTTGAAATTTGCTGTCGTATAATGTACGGAGAATTGAAATCACCCTTTGAAACAGACATGCCCGTATCTGAGGGCATCCATAAGAAGGAGATGAAAGACCTATGCAGAATCTTACACTTGGGATAGATATTGGTTCCACGACTGTGAAAATTGCGGTTTTGGACGAAACCCATAAGCTTTTATTTGCCGATTACCAACGGCATTATGCTAATATACAGGAAGCGCTTTCCTCGCTTCTGGGCAAAGCCCGGCAGGCTCTAGGAGAACAAACCGTCAGTCCAGTCATTACCGGCTCCGGCGGGCTGACGCTGGCGAAACACTTGGAAGTGCCTTTTGTCCAGGAGGTGATCGCGGTTTCCTCCGCCCTACAAGAAGCGGCTCCCCAGACCGACGTAGCCATTGAGTTAGGCGGCGAGGACGCCAAGATCATCTACTTTGAGGGCGGAAATATCGAACAGCGCATGAACGGCATCTGCGCCGGAGGCACAGGTTCCTTCATTGACCAGATGGCTTCTCTGCTTCAGACGGACGCGGCGGGGCTGAATACATATGCTAAGGACTATAAGGCCCTGTACCCCATTGCCGCCCGGTGCGGCGTTTTTGCCAAATCAGATATCCAGCCCTTGATCAACGAGGGGGCTACCAGGGAGGATCTGTCTGCCTCTATTTTCCAGGCTGTGGTCAACCAGACCATCAGCGGTCTAGCATGCGGCAAACCCATCCGGGGCCATGTGGCCTTCCTCGGCGGCCCGCTGCATTTTATGTCCGAATTAAAAGAAGCCTTTATCCGCACTTTAAATTTGGACGAGGAACACACGATCGTACCGGAAAACTCTCATCTGTTCGCAGCTATCGGCTCTGCCTTAAACGCCGATTCGTCCGTCACCAACACGTTGGCCGCCATGGAAGAGCGGCTATCCAGAAATATCCAGATGGATTTTGAGGTGGCGCGTATGGAACCGCTGTTTTCTTCTGAGGAAGAATACAACGCTTTCCACGAAAGACAGTCTCGTTATCATGTAAAAACCGCAGAACTGCAAAATTATCACGGCAACTGTTTTCTGGGAATCGACGCAGGCTCCACAACCACCAAGGCCGCTCTGGTCGCTGAGGACGGCTCTCTGCTGTACTCTTTTTACAGCAGCAACGACGGCAGCCCTCTGGCAACAACCATAAAAGCCATGGAAGAAATTCATGCTCGGATGCCTTCGGATGCGCACATCGCCTACTCTTGCTCCACCGGATACGGAGAAGCATTGATTCAGTCGGCGCTGATGCTGGACGAGGGAGAGGTAGAGACAGTCTCCCACTATTATGCGGCCGCGTTTTTTGATCCGGAAGTGGACTGCATCCTGGACATCGGGGGCCAGGATATGAAATGCATCAAGATCAAAGACCACACTGTGGACAGCGTGCAGCTCAACGAAGCCTGTTCGTCCGGCTGCGGCTCTTTTATCGAAACCTTTGCCAAGTCTTTGAATTACTCCGTAAAAGATTTTGCCAAAGCGGCTTTGTTCGCCAAAAATCCCATCGACTTGGGCACCCGCTGTACGGTTTTTATGAATTCCAAGGTCAAACAAGCCCAGAAAGAAGGCGCGGAGGTTTCGGATATTTCCGCAGGACTGGCTTATTCGGTTATCAAGAACGCGCTTTACAAAGTCATCAAGGTATCGGACGCAGCAGAACTGGGAACGCACATTGTTGTACAGGGAGGAACCTTTTACAACGACGCCGTTCTTAGAAGCTTTGAAAAAATCGCCGATTGTCAGGCTATCCGCCCGGACATTGCCGGCATTATGGGAGCCTTCGGCGCGGCTCTGATCGCCAAGGAGCGTTTCTTTGCAGGAGAAGGCGCAAAGCAGACCACAATGCTCTCTTTCGAGAAAATACATAATTTAAATTATACCACCTCCATGGCCAACTGCAAAGGTTGTACCAACAACTGCCGCCTGACTATCAACAAATTTGGCGGAGGCCGTCAGTTTATCAGCGGAAACCGCTGTGAAAAGGGTATTGGAAAACAGAAAAACAAGGATCAGATCCCCAATCTGTTCGATTATAAATACAAACGGATCTTTGGCTATGAGCCTCTCAGCCCGGATTTGGCAAAAAGAGGGGAAGTGGGCATTCCGCGGGTTTTGAATATGTTCGAGAACTATCCGTTCTGGCATACTTTTTTTACACTGCTGAAATACCGGGTGGTACTCTCTCCCACTTCCACACGGAAGATTTACGAACTGGGCATCGAATCCATTCCCAGCGAGTCGGAATGTTACCCGGCCAAGCTGGCCCACGGCCATGTGACCTGGCTTTTGAAAAAGGGAGTGAAATTTATCTTCTATCCCTGCATCCCTTACGAAAGACAAGAATTTCGGGATTCCGTCAATCATTACAACTGCCCCATTGTCACCTCCTATCCAGAAAACATCAAAAACAATGTGGAACAGTTAAACGATCCGTCCATTGATTTCCGAAATCCGTTCTTGTCCTTTGGAAGTCTGGAAGTGCTGACCCAGGGATTGGTAAAAGCCTTTCCCCAGATTCCAGAGGAAGAAGTGACCCAAGCGGCCCAGGCAGCTTGGAAGGAGCTGGAATTCGCCCGCAAGGACTTGATGCGCAAGGGGGAGGAAACCCTGCGCTACTTAAAAGAAACCGGACGGCATGGCATTGTGCTGGCGGGACGGCCATACCACATTGACCCGGAGATTCACCACGGCATCCCAGAACTGATCAACAGCTATGGAATGGCGGTGCTCACCGAGGACTCCATCTCCCACCTCGGCCCCCTGGAGCGTCCTCTGCGCGTCAATGATCAGTGGATGTATCACACTCGGTTGTATGCAGCCGCAAACTTTGTGAAAACTAGAGACGACCTAGATCTGATTCAGCTCAATTCCTTTGGCTGCGGCTTAGACGCCGTTACTACCGACCAGGTACATGAGATTTTAGAAAATAGCCAGAAAATTTATACCTGCCTGAAAATTGATGAGGTCAATAATCTGGGGGCTGCCCGTATCCGCATCCGCTCCCTGATCGCCGCTATCCGGGTCAAACAGCAAAAAGGCGGAACCCGCAAAATCAAGCCTGCCGCTATCCAGAAAAGGCCCTTTACCAAGGAAATGCGCAAGGATTATACCATCCTGTGCCCGCAGTTGTCGCCCATACACTTTTCTATCTTGCAGTCAGCGTTCAACTCTTGCGGCTATCATCTGCAAGTGCTGCCCAATGACAACAAAGAAGCGGTGGATGTGGGCCTGAAATACGTCAACAACGACGCCTGCTACCCTTCCCTGATGGTAGTCGGACAGATTATGCAGGCTTTGTTATCCGGGGAATACGATTTAAACAAGGTAGCTATTATCATGTCTCAGACAGGCGGAGGCTGCCGGGCTTCCAATTATATCGGATTTATCCGGCGGGCTTTGAAAAAAGCGGGCATGTCCCAGATTCCGGTAATCTCCATCAATCTAAGCGGTTTGGAGAGCAATCCGGGCTTTCAGATCACACCGCAGTTGGTAACGCGGCTTACCTACGGCGCGGTCTTCGGCGATATTCTGATGAAATGCATTTACCGGATGCGCCCTTACGAATTGCAAAAAGGCTCCGTCAATCGAATGCACAAGAAATGGGAAAAACGCTGCATCCGTTTCCTGTCTGATAAACATTGCAGCTATCCGATCTTTAAGAAAATATGCCGGATGATGATCCAGGACTTTGACCAGATTCCCATTTCCCAGGAGAGAAAGCCGCGGGTGGGCATCGTAGGAGAAATTCTAGTAAAATTCCTTCCTGCGGCCAACAACTATCTGGCGGAGCTGCTGGAAAAAGAAGGCGCAGAGCCGGTGGTGCCGGATCTGATTGATTTTATGAGTTACAGTTTTTACAATCAAAACTTTAAAGCGGAACATCTGGGGGCAAAGAAAAGCACGGCGAGGATGGCGAATCTGGCCATCTGGGGGATTGACCGCATTCGCAGCGCGGCAAACGAGGCTTTCAAAAAGAGCCGCCACTTCACGCCTTCCGCCAACATCGCGGAACTGGCGAAAATGGCCGATTCCATCGTGTCAATAGGCAACCAGACCGGGGAGGGCTGGTTCCTCACCGGAGAAATGCTGGAGCTGATTCACAGCGGGGCGCCCAATATCGTCTGCACCCAGCCCTTTGCCTGCCTGCCCAACCATGTGGTCGGAAAAGGCGTGATTAAGGAGCTTCGCAAGCAGTATCCGCAATCCAACATCGTAGCCATTGACTACGATCCCGGCGCCAGCGAAGTGAATCAATTGAACCGAATCAAATTGATGCTGTCCACAGCGCGCAAAAATATGCAGAAGGCTCAGGGTAATTCCTGAGCCTTCTGACCTATGAAAAACAACTGCCAAATTCATTTTTCTTCACTTTATCCTACACTTTTCTAATTATATTTATCTTCACTTTCATCTTATTTTCAATTTTTCTCGTATAATTTTCCATATATTGCCAATCTGGTTTTCCTTTTTCATCAACAGGTAATTTCATATAATCTTTTTCCATATCTTCTTTTCTCCACTTATCAATAAATGCATATTGCTGCCCTATTTTTCTAATTATAGGAATAATAAACATTGCAATATATTTATTTAATCCAAATTTAGGATATAATACATTTACATCATCGGATGCCCAAAAAATATCATCTTGGTAAAATGCCTCACCCACTGAACCATTATATGTAACAGAGATTGTATTCTTTGGATGCAAATGTTCATCATTTGCAATGTGTGCTGTTACTCCATTATTTATTGCGCTTGCTCCTATAAAATTGATTTTTCCTTCAATCATATTTGCTTTTGTAAGTCTTGTCCCTTTCACTATATCAAAATATTCTCCAATAGAGAAATTTTTCCACTCCTTTACAGTAATTGTTTTTGTTCCTATATTTTTTCTTATGTAAAGTAATCCCTCGATTGAAGGTTTAACCTTTTCTTCTCTATTTTTCATATATAAGTCCATATACTCCCAATCAGGCAAGTTATTCTTCGTAATCGGAAGTCGAATGATTTCCTCTTTCAATACAGCAGGAAATAGCCCATAATTATAACTATATTTAGTAGCTATCTGTTGTAAACAAGCTATTACAAATAAGCAAGTGTATTTTGAAAATTCTTTCACATCAATATAATAAATATCTCTACCAGATACCCAATCTTCCTCTTGAAAAAAGAATGCGGGGTTTTCTGAACCAAATGAAATTACATTAGGCGGATTAACAATATTATTCGGTCTAGTAACACGATATTTTATTCCATTGTTATATTTGCTTCTTACGACATAAGGTATTCCCTTATCATCTCTTGTAACTTCCCTCGTATGATATACTTTAGGTTTTTTGATATGTGGAAATACATCTTTTACTTTAAAAGTTCCCCAATGCTCAAATCCAATTTTACTCATTTGTTTTGCCCTTTTTTGAAATTAATGCTAATTTCATTCGCCTTATTTTCCACATTACTATTATATAAAACTTTTTGTGCAATAATTTCGGCAAGTTCCTTTGTTTCTATTTCCTCTTTGTAAAGCAGATAATCAAGCATTGTCTTATTAAAATCTTCTTCACAGATTTCAAAAGGTTTCTTTGGCAACTGATAACTTAAATGTTCTTGCGGCTTAATCCATTGAATCGTTTCATCTCCTGTTTGCTTTTCAATTATTTCAATCCATTTGTCCTCAATTTCTTGCCACCTATTTTTTATATCTTGCCGTCCTTGATTTTTTACAGTTTCCAATCCGTCATCCACTATATAACATGTAAAAATGTCCTTTTCAGCATGTGGTACACCTGCTTCAAACACAAATATAGATGTTGTAACTCCAGAAAACAATTTTTCAGGCAATTTTATAATCTTTTTTAGCGTACTATGTTTCAACAATTTCTTGCCGTTATCTTTTTCCAACTTTTTATCAGGCAAAATAAATGCACATTCTGTATGTTCTTTAACATTCTTCAAAACATTATCAACTATTGTAATACATCCATATTTCCGCTCAAATGGCGGATTCATCAAAACCTTTGTAATAGGCTTCTTTTTTATCCATTCACATGCTTCTTTTGTTCTTGTATCAAGTTGTTCTAAATTTGTTTTTCCATCTTTATGAATGAGCATATTGGCACACGCTAATGCAAATATTTCTCGATCAAATTCTATACCAAAAAGCTGCTTATATTTAACTTCAGATGCTTTGTTGGTATTAACTCCTCCCGCTTCTTTCATCATATTACACATTGCTTTTACCAAAAAAGCTCCCGAACCGCACGCTGCATCTAAAATATAATCATTTTGATTTACATGTATTAATCTATACATAAATGATGTGATATGATCAGGTGTAAATACTTGACCACTTTCAGATTTTTTCTTATATCTGTTAAATTCATTGAAAAAGATGCCCATAACATCTTCTCCATTCCAAAAATCTGAATTTACACAATCCGAAATTTCCATTACCCATGTTATGAAACTATCTATTGCTTCTTGATTTGTACTGTTATTCATCTTAATCTCTGAATATACTTCTATAAGTAAATCTAATTTCAAATTCTGCTGTCTACTCTTTTCGAGCGATTTTGAAAGGGTATTAAGGATTGAATTTTTCATAAGAGTAAAGTCCATTCCCTCAACCAAAATTGCACCATATCTACACCCAACCAACGCACACGCTGTAAAAATCATTCTATGATACAAATTTTTAATTCCAAATTCAGTATGTAAGCAATCATTTATACGTTTTGTGAGCGAATAGATTTTTTGTTTATCGATTGTGTCTTGATTGAACAAAAATTTATAATATATCTTATTTTGTAATGTTTTTGGAATTTGAAATATTTCATCATTATTTTTAAACACTCTAACGTCTATACCATTGTAAAGTATTCCCACCACTTTCTTATACTGTGTCATCACAATACTCACATTTTTTTCAAGTTCTCTTACCCATTTTTCAAGCGCAATATCCTCATTTTCTGATTTTGTTTCTAAAATAATTGCAACATCAGTTTTGTCGTCTGGCAAGTACCAACCGTCTGGCTTGTTTATATTCCCACGAAACCCCAACTGATTAAAAGTAGTAATTTGCCCTGTGCCTTGTCTAACATTTTCTTCAAGAACATTAAAGCCTAAAATGATTTTTGCATCGTCTCTGACTTCATCTTCAGTTCTGTATGTAATCTTTCGCCCCATTTTGCTCTCCATTCTTTTTCTTAGCTCACTCTGCTTTCAAATGTATGACAAATAACATGACTTTCGCTTCCCATTTTATAAGAGCTCCACGCTTCTGATATTTTCATTATACCAGAAAAATCCGACTTTTTACTAGAACCTTGTCTAAAATCTGAAGGCTCAGGGTAATTCCTGAGCCTTCCTGTGTTATCATCATCCATAGATTTTGAGAAAATCGGCCACCCGCACCAGCAGACTGCCAAATGGAAATGCCCGAAGCTGCCCTTCCGGCACTCTGGCAATGATAATATATAAAACAATATACACCGCAGCCGCTAACGGCACCGCCACCACCAATCCCAATAAATTAGAGGGAATCAGAAGATAGATTGCGTGAAACAGCATCCAGGCCGCCAGTGCCATCGGAAGCGACGCCAAAAGCGGAATCAGATATGCATCTTTCCATTTATTCTTGTATCCCAGATATTTTTTCATCGAAATATCGTTTAAAATACAGATAAGTATCGAATAAACGATAATGGCAATTACCACCGCCAAAATTCCCAGCCCCGTGGTCAAAAGCATAATGACCAGCGAAGTGACATCTACCACCAGAGCAATGGCGGCGTTGCGCATTGGCAGATTGGGCAGTCCGATGCCCTGGAGGACACCGTTTGAGATATTGGACAGCCCGTTTAAAATCACCGTAATGGCTCCTACGCTTAACAAAAGTCCCGCCGTGCCGATGGTATCCGGGAACAAAATCCGCACAATCGGCTGGGACAAAACAGCCAGACCCACAGCGGAGGGAATGGAAATAAACATAGATAGCTGCACCGCCTGGTCAATCTTCGCGTTCGCCATCTCCAGATTCTCCCTCGCATATGCGGCGGAAACTTCCGGGATCATGGAAGTGGGCGCAGCGCTGGATAAAGTCAGCGGAATGTTAATGATCGACAGAAAATAGATGGAATATTCCGTATACAGCATACGAATCCCGTTATCCTCAAACCCCTGCCGACCCAAAATTTCCGAAAAAAGATAGCCGTCGATATACCCGTTTACATTGTAAATAAATGCGCTTAATATAATTGGCGTGACCATCCGAAGAATCACCTGAATGACTTCTTGATAACTCTCTTCTTGGCCCGTCTGATCCGAAGCAATTTTGTTTTGGATAATCTTCCGATTTAACTGGTAAACCGCCAGCACGAACAGTAATGCCGCCAAGACGCCCGCACCCGTTCCAATGGTTCCTCCTGCCGACCCCCACCGGTCTATGCTGTCTTTGTCATTGCCCGCCACAAATTCGATAAACAGCCAGGCCGCCAAAATACTGAAAAATGCATTGGCAAACTGCTCCAGAATCTGGGAAATAGAAGTCGGGACCATATTTCGATACGCCTGAAAATATCCCCGGTAAACGCCTAAAATGCCCGATAAAAAAATCGTTGGCGACAGCACCCGAAGCGCTAGCGTAGCCCCCTGCTGGTTGCTGGGAATCAGAATGCTGGCTCCAACAAGACAGAAAAGAGCTACCACGCCGCCGACAACCACTGCATAGAGCAAAGAGCCTTTAAAGTATTTCTGCGCATTGCGGTATTCCCCTCTCGCCAGTTTCTCGGCAATGATCTTCGACACTGCCTGGGGAATACTGTAAGAGGCTATCATCAGAAGAATCAAGTATGCCTGCTGGGCCAGACCGTAATAAGCCATGCCGTCTGCGCCTACGATCTGCGTCAGCGGGCTTTTGTAAAGAAGCCCCACAACTTTTGAAATCAATGCCGCCACCATCAAAAAGGAGGCGTTTTTCACCAAGATATTGCGTTTGGAACTCATACTTATCCTCGGTTCTTATAACTATTCAGTAACTTCACCGTTACCAGTTCTTTTTTATATGTTTTCAATCTGCCAGTCTATGGGCGTAAGACCGTTTTCCTCCAAAAAAGCGTTGGTCTGGCTAAAGGGCCTGCTCCCGAAGAAACCGCGCGATGCAGAAAGCGGGCTGGGATGAGGAGCTTCCAAAATCAGATGCCGGGGATTGTGCAGCATCTTTTTCTTCATCTGCGCCGGCCTTCCCCACAAAATAAATACCATTGGCTGTTCCTGGACATCCAGCACCTGGATAGCCGCATCCGTAAATTTCTCCCAGCCCAGATTCCGGTGGGAATTCGCCTGATGCGCCCGCACGGTCAGCACTGTGTTCAACAAAAGCACACCCTGTCTGGCCCATTTTTCCAGATATCCGTTGTTGGGCAGATAGCAGCCTAGATCGTCATGCAGTTCTTTATAAATATTCACCAAAGACGGGGGAATCCCCACGCCCTTTTTTACAGAAAAGCATAGACCATGGGCCTGACCGTCGTTGTGGTAAGGATCTTGCCCCAAAATTACAACCTTAACCTGATTTAACGGAGTAAAATGAAACGCATTGAAAATATCGTCTGCGGGCGGAAAGATCAACTGTGTTTTATATTCCTCATTGACCTTCTGAAATAAATTCTTATAATAGTCTTTTCCAAATTCTTCTTTAAGAGCTTCTAACCACTCACCTGCTAATGGCGGCATTTTGCATCCTCTCCCTTCTTTTGTGTTTCTTAATACCTTATAATCTTACAGCAACTTCTCGTTTGGATAAATAATCCTTTACCTCTTGAATTTCCAGCTCTTTATAATGAAATAGTGAAGCAGCCAAAGCGGCGTCTGCACCGCCTTCTGTCAGAGCTTCGTAAAAATGTTCCAGCGTTCCGGCCCCGCCGGAAGCAATCACCGGAATGGACACCGCATCCGCAACCGCCCGTGTCAGCGCGAGATCGTAGCCAGCCTTGGTTCCGTCACAGTCCATGCTGGTCAGAAGGATTTCCCCGGCTCCCAATCTCTCCACCTGGACAGCCCACTCCAGGGCGTCCATGCCTACGTCCACCCGGCCGCCGTGTTTGTAAATATTCCAGCCGCTTTTGTCCTCCCTGCGCTTGGCGTCGATGGCCACCACCACGCACTGGCTTCCGAATTTCAGCGCCGCGTCGCAAATCAAGGAAGGGTTGTCAATAGCTGCGGAATTGACCGAAATCTTATCGGCCCCTTCTCTTAAAATCAGCCGGAAATCCTCCACCGTTCGGATGCCGCCGCCCACGGTAAACGGGATAAATACCTGTTCCGCGACCTTGCGCACCATGTCCGCCACCGTCTCCCGCTGGTCAGAAGAAGCGGTGATATCCAAAAATACCAGTTCGTCCGCGCCGGCCTGACCGTAGGCTCGTCCAACTTCCACCGGATCCCCGGCATCCTTTAGATCCACAAAATTGATTCCCTTCACGACCCTGCCCTTGTTCACATCCAGACAGGGGATAATCCGTTTCGTAAACATCAGCACACCCCTCCCTGTTTGGCAGAAATATCCGCAAAGTTTTTCAGAATCCTAAGCCCCAGATCCCCGCTTTTTTCTGGATGGAACTGGCAGGCAAATACATTGTCTTTTTCCACAGAAGCATGAATGGAAACACCGTAATCTGTGGCGGCCGTTACAATTGTCTCATCCGCTGCCTGCAAATAATAGGAATGTACGAAATAAACATAAGTCTCTTGAGAGATGCCCTGAAAAAGTCTTCCCTCTCTCGGAAAATACAGGGAGTTCCATCCCATGTGCGGAATTTTAAGACCAGGCGCTTTTGGGATGCGCAGAATTTTTCCAGGCAGTATCCCCAGCCCTTTTATTCCAGGACTTTCTTCGCTTTCCTCAAACAAAAGCTGCAGCCCCAGACAGATACCCAGAAAAGGGGTGCCTCTTTTGCAGACCTGGCGGATAACATCGACCAAGCCGTATTCCTTTAGCTTTTCCATGGAATTGCCAAAGCTGCCCACCCCAGGCAAAATAACCTTATCCGCAGCAAGAATCTCCTGGGCCTTTCTAGTCACACAGACCTCCTGCCCCAGATACAGCAGCGCCTTTTCCACGCTTTTGATATTTCCCGCATCGTAATCAATTATTGTTATCATACACGTAAATTTCCTTTTTATTCCCTTTCTGTATATTAAATACATTATATGGTATAGTTTAACACAGGAAAAGCCCGAAAGTCAAAAAAATCGGCTTTCGGACAAAATAATTTAAGATTCTTCCTCCAACGGCAAATCAAACCAGAACATAACCCCATTATGATAATTTTCCACTCCGCATTTTTGGTGATGGGATTCCATAATCGCTTTTACAATGGAAAGCCCAATGCCGCTTCCGCCGTACTCTCTGGTATGGGCTTTGTCCACCTTATAAAATTTATCCCATACATGCTCCAAAGCCTCCTCTGGGATGGGTTTTCCCGAATTAAAAACAGTAATGTGCGCAGTGTTTTCCTGCCTGTATACTTTCAGTTCGATAATCTTTTTTTCGTCCATATGATTCAGGGCGTTGGTGAAAAAGTTGGTCACAACTTCTTCTATCTTAAATTCGTCTGCGCATACGTATACCGGCCCCTGATTTTCTTCAAAAAGGATCCGCGCTTCCTTTTGCTGAATCAAGATTTCGGAGTTCTGCAGCACGCCTTTGATCAGGTCTATGATATCAAACCGTTCCATCACCAGCCGGTCATATCCCGACTCCAACTGATTTAAGGTCAAAAGTTTTTTTACCATGATATTCATTTTGGACGCTTCATCCATGATAACCTCACAGTAAAATTCCCGGCTTTCCATGTCGTCCATGATGTTATCTTTGAGTCCTTCCGCATAGCCCTGAATCAAGGCGATGGGAGTTTTCAACTCATGGGATACGTTGTTTAAGAATTCCTTTCGCATCTCGTCAATTTTGACCTTTTCAGCAATGTCTTTTTCCAACTGTTCATTGGCCGACTGTAATTTCAAAATCGTCCGCTCCAACTGCTCAGACATCCAGTTAAAATTTTCGCCCAGCAAGTCCACCTCATTGCTATATCGGCTCTGGTATTTTGCATGAAAATCCAATGCGGCCATACTCTGGGAGATGGCGGTCAGCTCTGAAATCGGTTTTGTCAGATGATTGGTGATCAGCCAGATAATCAGCGCGCTGATGATAATAATGATAATTCCCACATAGAGATAAAACAAGTTGGAGATGGCCACGCTCTCCCGGATGCTTTCCAGCGGGGAACGAATCATACAGGAATTTCCATTGCTGAATTCCCCCCACAGCTCCAGATATTCCATACCGGCGGAATGGTCGCGGCTCTTCTGAATGGCGTAGGTATCGGTTTTCTGCAAAATCTCTTTTTCTTCGCCGTCCACTCCGGTTTGATAGCCGAACAGACGCGCCTCCATCCTGTCCACATCCCGCTCCTGCACGTTGTAGAGAAGCGCCTGTCCCTGGCGGTTGGTGATGATCCAGGTGAGGTTATTTTCCATGGAGGTTTTCTTCAAATCGTTGGGTACCGCAATCTCTTCGTTGTTCTCTCCTCCGATGCTTTCCAGCTCAATATCAAAATTGCCCAGGTTGGAATAGGCTTCCTTTAACACATCGGTCTTCTTGGCCACATAATATTCTTCCAGAAAAAAGCCGTTGATAACGGCGATAGCGGCCACCGACAGAAGCGTCATGCCGATAAAAATCAGTGCAATCTGATTCCGAAAAGAATGTTTTATTTTTCCACTTCGAATTTGTATCCCATACCCCATACTGTTTTAATATATTCTCCTTTTTTTCCCATTTTGCTGCGGAGTTTTTTTACATGGGTGTCAATGGTTCTGGCATCCCCAAAGTAATCGTAATTCCAGACTGAATTTAAGATTTTCTCTCTAGAAAGGGCAATGCCTTCGTTCTCCACAAAATAAGAAAGCAATTCAAATTCCTTGTAACTTAGTTCCATAGGCTTGCCATCTAAAGTCACCTGATGCGCGGCCTTGTCCACACAGACGCCTCCCGCTTCCAGAACCTTCTCCTGCCCGGTCAGATTGCTTCTTCTTAAAATAGCCTCCACCCGCGCCACCAGGATTTTAGGACTAAACGGCTTAGAAATGTATTCGTCCACACCCAGTTCAAACCCCAGAAGTTCATCCTGCTCATCTCCGCGAGCCGTCAGCATAATGATTGGAATTTTGGAATATTGACGGATCTCCCGGCACACTTCCCATCCGTCCATTTTGGGCATCATCACATCCAGGATGATTAACGCAATATCTTTTTCTGCAAAAAAAATATCTACCGCTTCTGCGCCGTTTTCTGCCTCAAGCACCAAAAATCCCTTTTTGAGCAGGAAATCTTTTACCAGTTTCCGCATTCTACTCTCATCGTCTACCACAAGTATTTTTAGCTGTTCCATCCTCTTTCCTCCTGCTGATTTTTGCATCCTCAAGATATGTATCGTTTTCCTAATCATATAATAAAACAACGGCACGACCCACTGGCCGTGCCTTCTTCCATGGAGTAGACGAGAGTCGAACTCGTGTCCGAAAACCCATCCCATGTCCTTCTACTATCATAGCCAATTCTTTTACTTTCCCTCTGCTGCCCGGGAACTGGCACCCTGACAGGTTCAGTAGCTTCATTTTACGCCTACAAGCTCAAAGCTTTGCCTGCATCGTTTCCCACATAGTCGACGCCAGGTTCTCAATGTGTGGGTGCATCAAGGCTGACGAGCAGCAACTAGGCTGCTAACGCGTAATTTTCTTCTGCGTTTAAATTTAGGTTTGCGATTTGACGCATCGCCTGCGGATAGCTTCTCCATCTTCAAAGTCCCCGTCGAAACCGGTACTACCCCGAAATATCTGTCTACTATTATATAAGATACGAAAGATCCCGTCAAGTAGAAAATTAGCGTTCCAGCAAATCTGTAATCCGGTGCGCCGTTACATCCTCGGTCGTCCAACTTGTCTGGTATTTCTTATCTTCTCATGGCATAATGCTATTTTCTTCTTCTGTTTATCATAATTTTTACTCCGCTTTTATAAATCTTTGATTCCCAAATCCAAACCTATATTTTTATTCTTATGTGGTATTTTCACATGTTCTGCTTCCGCAAGCACGGATACAAAATATTTTCCGCTTGGAACTTGTGAGACTGTTGCTGATTTTATTTTTATACTTAAGATATACAAACAGAAATCAACCATCTGACAAAAAACCACAGCCCAAAGACTGTGCGTAATTACCACGGCTTTATATCGGCTGTTTTAGGTACTTTCTGCCATTTATACAACCCTCCCCCAAAAAAGTCAAAACATAAAGCTGGGCGGTTGGGAAACAGATCGTGTAATGAAGTCCGTATACCGGCATTCCATGATAGGAAAAGAAGAAAGTGCCAAGAGGAACGCAGCGGAAAAACTAAGAAAATCCCTTTTTTCTTAATCCTTCCTGCGACAAGTTCCATGACAAAATCTGTGACAAAAAATCATACAAAAATAGATTGCTGCATACATACTTGTATTTGAAAAATAGCCGTAAAACCATTGAGTTTCCGAAACTTCTACGGTTTTACGGCCATTTTTCAAATATGGAGACGGTGGGACTTGAACCCATGACCTTCTGACTGCCAGTCAGACGCTCTCCCAACTGAGCTACGCCCCCACAAATCACATCTCCTATTTTATACAATATTTGCTTAAAATGCAAGAGGTATTTTATATTTTTCTTTGTCTGAATCGGTAATTTCACGGATTACTTTGCAGGGATTGCCTGCGGCAACCACGCCTTCTGGTATACTTCGGTTTACCAGACTGCCGGAGCCAATCACCGTATTGCTGCCTATGGTCACTCCTGGAAGCACATTTACTCCAGCTCCAATCCAAACATTATCCCCCACCGTAATGGGGTAGGCATATTCCAGCCCCTGGTTGCGCTGCTCCACATCCAGAGGATGTCCTGCTGTGTGAAAGCCGCAGTTAGGAGCGATGAACACATTATCTCCAAACGTTACTTTTGCGCCGTCCAGAATCACACAACCGTAATTGGCATAAAAATTTTCCCCAATCTCAATATTATAACCGAAATCACACCAGAACGGAGTATTGATGGTAAACCGCTCTCCGGTTTTTCCCAGTATCTTCCGCACAGCTCTGTCTCTGCCTTCCGTGTCTGATGGCAAAAGCTGATTGTACCGGAAACATAAATCTTTACAAAAAAGCAATTCTGCCATGATTTCTGGGTCATAATTCGCATCGTATAACAGGCCTTGCGCCCGTTTTTCCTTCTCCGTCATTTTATAAACCTCTTAATGTTTTAGAAATCCCTTTGTTGACATATAATAGCAGTAAAACCATCCGTATGGAGTGTTGTGCTTGGCTAAAAAACTTGGATATCTTTTATACGCTTGTACTGGCATTTTTTTGTTGCTGCTGGGCCTGGCCTGGAACGGGAAAATCGATCTCGCATCCAAAACCACAGCGTTTGCAACGGCAAGTTCCCAAACAGGAAAAGAACATCCCATGCTGGCCATTACTTTTGACGACGGCCCGCATCCCGTCTATACCCCGCAGCTTTTGGACGGTCTGAAAAGGAGAAATGTCAAAGCCAGCTTTTTCCTCATGGGAAAAAACATCCTTGGTAATGAAGAGATTATCCAGCGTATGCACGAGGAAGGCCATCTCATCGGAAACCATACTTTTGACCATGTGCGTCTGAATAAGCTGTCTGACTCAGAGGCATGCAACCAAATCACAAAAACCTCTAATCTCATTTACGAAATTACCGGCCAGTATCCCTCTTATGTCCGTCCGCCGTTTGGCGAATGGAAGGAGGGCCTGGATTGTACCGTTACCATGCTTCCTGTTTTTTGGGATGTAGATCCGTTAGACTGGAACACCCAAAACGCAGATCAGGTCGTGCAGAAAGTCGTCGATTCTGTGGAAAACGGCGATATTATCCTTTTACACGATTCCTATGCAAGTTCCGTTGAGGCCGCCTTACAGATCATAGATATCATGACAAAACAGGGATACGATTTTGTCACAGTAGACCGTCTAATCCTAAATTAGCCGTAACAATTTTACGGTTAACTGCCATGGAAACCACAAAAAACCCCGCGCAGCTTCACGGGGTTTTTGAAATACTGGCAATTATGCAATCTTGCTCTTAGCTATTTCTGCCAGAGCGGTAAAACCTTCTGCATCGTTTACAGCCATCTCAGCCAGCATCTTCCGATTGATGTTTACATCAGCCAGCTTCAGGCCGTGCATAAACTTACTGTAAGAAAGTCCATTTAATCTAGCTGCCGCATTGATACGGGCAATCCATAACTGTCTGAACTGGCGTTTTCTCTGTTTTCTGCCTGCATAGGAGCTGGCCAGAGCTCTCATAACCGCCTGTTTCGCGATCCGATACTGCTTGGATCGCGCTCCTCTGTATCCTTTTGCCAGTTTCAGTACTCTTTTATGCTTCTTTTTTGCGTTTAATCCACCTTTAATTCTTGCCATTTCCTGATTCCTCCTGTATTCTATTATTTCTTACAAATACGGCAGTGCCCTCTTCATAACCTTTGCATTGGTCGGATCCGTAACCGTTGATTTCCTCAAATTTCTCTTTCTTTTTTGGGATTTCTTGGTCAGGATATGGCTTTTGTAAGCTTTATTTCTAACTAATTTTCCTGTACCTGTTTTCTTGAACCGCTTTGCAGCAGATTTGCAAGTCTTCATTTTTGGCATCTCTAAATTCCTCCTTAATTGTATCGAAATTTATCTGTGACTCTTTCACTACTTTGCGTACTCTCTTTTTCAGCGTTTCTCCGCTAAAAACATGGTCATGCTCCTGCCTTCCACTTTAATGGCTTTTTCCACAACCGCAATATCCGACAAGAGTTCTGCAAAATCTTCCAGAACATGCTTGCTGGCATGCATATGTGCAATCTCACGGCCGCGGAACCGCAGGGTTACTTTGACCTTATCGCCCTTTGTAATGAATTTTCTGGCAGCAGTTGCCTTGGTTTTAATGTCGTTTGCTTCAATATTCGGTGAAAGACGCACTTCTTTGACATCGATGGTCTTCTGTTTCTTCCTGGCTTCCTTTTCTTTGCGTGCCAATTCATATTTATATTTGCCGTAATCAATAATCTTACATACGGGCGGTTTTGCCATGGGCGCGATTTTTACCAAATCCAGTCCTGCATCCTGAGCTTTGAACATCGCTTCTTTTGCGGACATGATCCCAAGCTGCTCCCCTTTTGAGCCAATCAAACGTACCTCTTTGTCTCTGATTTGTTCGTTAATCATTAAATTGCTAATTGTAGTGCACCTCCATACCTGAATTAGAACCCTTAAGAAAGAATCCTGCCTTGACAGGATTCCCCGCTTGCGGCGGGCCGCATAAACGGCATATACTCCTCCGCCGCAGTGCGATCCCTGCCCGGAGGGCTTCTATTGCAGGGAACTGCAGAAGCAGTTTTCTGTAATAGAAAAAGTGTAGACAGCATCACTATCCACACTTACATTTTGACCCAATAACCAAATTCCGCTCACGGAAAAATATTTCCATAAATCATGGAAACTCTGATCTACGGCTATAAACCATTAGTCGCTTTTGCGCTAAGGTGAGAGTGGATGCTCTGCTTTGTTTTCGTACCTATACACTTTATCATATGTTTGATTCAACGTCAAGAGAAAATTTTGAAAATTTCAACAAGACTTGATTTCGTTTTGGTCATGTAGTATGATGATGGAACTTTTCAATGTTACGAAACATCTATCAGCAGCTATATTGGAATGGGGCACTATTCAATAGAACATCATTTGTATGGACATCAGACGTTCCGTAAACCCTCATTTCACCTACGATTTTGCCAAGCTAACGCAAAAGAAAAACGCCGCAATCCCAAAAAGATTACAACACTTTCTAAACTATGTTCCATTTTTTTTAAATATGTCTTGAAAATGATTTTTAATGGATTTATCCTTTATCTAAGGATATCCTTAGAACACTTATTAAGGAGAAAAAAATGCATGATTCAAGAAAAAACAGAAACGTTTGAAAAGGTTGTAATGCGTGATTATGGAAATATTGCAGGTATCGTTGTATTAAAAAATGGTGAGACATTATACGAAAATTACTTTAATGGATGTACCATCAATAGTCGAATTCATGTATATTCAGTAACGAAAAGCATCATTTCCATATTGATAGGAATTGCCATGGACAAAGGTTACATCAAAAATCTTGACCAAAAAGTATTAGATTTTTTTCCTGAATATAAAATCAAAAAAAGAGAGAAAACAATACAAAATATTACACTAAGGCATTTATTAACAATGACTGCACCATATAAATATAAATTTAATCCTTACATAAAGTATTTTACAAGCGATAACTGGGTAAAATTCTCACTCGATTTATTGGGTGGTAAGGGACGGATTGGCAAATTTAGATATGCTCCCCTGATTGGTCCAGATATTATGTCCGGTATTCTTGGAAAGGTAACGGGACAATCTGTAATAAATTTTGCTCAAGAAAATTTGTTTGCTCCATTGGGAATTGTCGTTGAAAAGAATATTATTTTTCATAGTAAAGAGGAACAACTTGCTTTTAATCAAGCTACGGATATTAGCGGCTGGGTAGCTGACCCTATGGGTGTAAATACGGCAGGCTGGGGACTTACACTCTCTCCCATAGATATGGCGAAAATAGGTCAATTATATTTAAATCATGGAATATGGAATAGTAAACAAATTGTATCAGCAAAATGGGTAAACGAAAGTACAAAGGAGCACAGTCGATGGGAAACGCAAAATCTGCCGTATGGATATTTATGGTGGATTTATGAAGAGGGCTTTGCAGCCATGGGAGATGGAGGAAATACCATCTATATCAACACAAAAAAAGACATGGTGGTTTCAATCGCTTCTCTATTTAGGCCAAAAGTCAAGGATAGAATTGAATTTATCCTAGAGTATATCGAACCGATATTTGATAATTGAGTATGATGAATTTCCTATTTATCATGCTGCGGCTATAACGGTAACTGAACCACTGCCGGCTAAAGCCAGTAGTGGTTCAGTTCTTTTGGTTATTCACTCCATAAGCGGCCATAGTACACAAAAATTATATCTGTGCGGGCATCGTCTCCCTGGCCAGTTCTTCCACCAGCGATTTCACAATCCCTTCCTCTGCCTGATTATCCGCAGTCAGACTATAAGAAATGCCGCCCCACTTCCAGACAGCCAGGTAACTGCTGTCTGATACCCGTATAGGAATCGTATAACTGCCCACCATCGCCTCCGAATCTTCCAATGCTTGCGCATCCTGTATACCGGTCAAATCCTCTTCTAGCTGCGAAGCCCGATAACTGTACTGGACTTCGTTTCGATCAAATGTTATTTCGGCAATCCGCTCCGAAATGATAAAATATCTGGCGTTCTCCGCTCCTGCCGGCGTTTCAAT
Source organism: uncultured Lachnospiraceae bacterium (assembly GCA_947571775.1). Lineage (GTDB taxonomy): Bacteria > Bacillota > Clostridia > Lachnospirales > Lachnospiraceae > MGBC164599. The sequence goes on from CANOZK010000006.1 coordinate 33,424, forward strand.
ATCCGCGCCTACCTTTGTAAAAGCCCCGTTGCCTTCCACTTCCACCTTGGAAACCTTTGAGTCGGATACGTTCTCTTTCTGCCCCTTCGGCTCTACATAGCCTTCCCACTCTTCGGAAGCGCACCCGCCAAACAAAACAGATACCGCAAGCATTCCCAACAGCCAGTATTTCTTCATATCTCTACTCCCTGAAACCTTCTTCGTCTTTAGTATAGCACAAGCTCTATCGCTTTTTTGTCGAAAATACGGCTCTGTGATACGCTCCCTGCCGTTTCAGCACAGGAAGAGAAAAATCTTTTCTTACATCTTTGTAATTTTTTCTATCTCTTTGAATTTATCCATGATGTAGCCAAAATTTTCCCGTTTGTGAGGAAGAGAACATTGGCTGCAATCCTTGACTCCGGATTTCGTATAACGGAAATTGCCTCCGCACTTGTCCTTTAAGGCGTACAGGGGGCAATAACAGAACAAACAATTGAAATCTTCCGGTTTATTTGTCTTATGACAGGGGAAATGCTCGCATTTTGTATGAGAAAAAAAAGAATATTCTTTATCCTTCCAGGAATCTTTATCAAACATATTTACTCCTTTCGGTGATAAGGAAACCCTGGCACAGGAGGAAACAAATCTTGCCAGGGCCGCTTATCTCCTGCCGTTTAATCATGCATAATTCACACGTACAGGCTCATTCCATAAAAATCATTGCATTTTTTCTAAAATGCTTAGATGTACACTTTACACGGAAGCTTCACCTTACATATCAAGCAGGTTTCCTGGCTCATGGATCACCGCTCTGCTTTTCCTTCTCATATGCTTTGCATACAATGGCTTTTAAAAACAGCGCTCCCCAAATACAGTGACCGGATCGCTTAGGACTCTCACCCAATTCCCTCTCCATCTGCTGTTGTGTGCAGCAGAAGCACTTCATATGTTCTTTGGAATTATGTAAGACGATTATAACATACTGCTAAAACTTTGTCAAATATGCAGAAAAATTCTATTTCCTGTCAATAGAAAGTGTTTCCAGCACCTGCATAACCTGTTCTCCATAGCCTTCCCACCAGGATTCAGCACCGTCAGCCTTAATTACATAATCCGTGTATTCTTCTGTCAGGACAAGAAAACTCCAGTAAGGCGCCTGATCATAGACCCCCATTCTCGCAGGCATTCCATTTATGGTTGTTTCCGTTTCTTCCAGTTCTGTCCCGCATACAGCAAACGAATTCTGATATCCTACAAACACTTCCCCGTCCATCTTTTCATTCAGACGGAAGCAGATGCCAAACTCGGAGTCCGGGCCGGTATACTCCTCAATGGTGTAAACGGCTTCTTCGGGCAAATCCAGACGAATCCTCCCTTTCTCACAATCATAGACTACTTTCTGTGGAAAGTCGGGTTTTACTTCTTTTTCTTCCTTCGCTTCCTGGGAAGTCGTATTTTCCGACTGCTGGGCCTTTAGCGTCTCATCTGCCGTGCCAACAGCAGACGTCTGCGTGGTCGTACTGCCACAGCCAACCGTGTAAAACGCAAGCGCTGCGGTCAAAAATAAAACCCTGCATTTTTTCATATGCTGCTCCTCCTATCGTTTTCATCCATGATCTGTCTGAGTTTTAAACTGTTACGACTGTTCCCGAATATATGCGGTAATCTCCCGAATACAGTCTGTAAACGCTGCATTGACAAATCTCCGGATAATTCCTGCTTCCTTTACTTTTTTTTCCGAAAAATCCTCGCTGTCGGCCAGAAATCTCCTGCACATCTCCTGATAACGGGGAGCTGTTTCCTGTTGTTCTCTCAGCAGCGCCCGTCTCAGGCGTTCTCCGTCCTCCACCTCGATATAAATCGGACACATGGTCTGTTTTCCATAATGGCCTTTTAGCTTCTCGTAAGACTCCAACGTACCAATCCCCAGATAACTGTGAAAAGCCAGATCCATCGCGGCATCATCTGCGGTAAAATAAATCCACGGCCCATAGACCGTCTGATAAGTGCGGGACTCTACCACACGCCCCTGCTCCTGAAGCTGCCCAAACCTCTGCTCATCCACAAAATAATATTCCTTTCCGTACTCTTCCTCCGCCCGGATCGGCCGGGTGGTATAAAGCATCAGTTTTTTTAGGCCAAGGCCAGACTGCTCCAACAGATAGCGGTAAACACTGTCCTTGCCAGAAGCGCTTTTTCCCATAATATAAAAAATTTTATTCATAATACAGTCAAGTATACCATAAACGGACTTTGAGGAAAACAATCTCTATATTTTTTGATTAATGATATTGCCCGTGAACAAATACAAACATTTGTTTCAGAATCGCCGTCAACCCCATGTTAAAATAGTTCTTCTCGGATAACGGCTACATCCTCGCCAGATATTCCCGTAAGCCCGCGGACTTCCAAGCCGGCATTTCTAGCGTTTCTGACCATCTCTATCAATTCTTCTGTAATCCGCTCCCCAGGCACGGCCAGCGGAATTCCCGGCGGATACAAATACAGAAAGTCCCCGGCGACATATCCTGTACTTTGAAAAAAAGGAATGTACACAGTCTCTTGTTCCATTGCCTTTCCAATGGGACAAACCGCTTCCCCGGAAATCAAAAAAGAATGCACAGAAGAATTTTTCTGCGGGGTCCGCCCTTCCTTCTGCCATGTTTTCTCCGCATCTTCCACAGCACAGCACAGCCGCTCATATCCCTCGTCCGTGTCGGCCGCGCTGGTCATGCCCAATACATAAGTTTCCGTTTCCATCTCCATCTGTATGTTCCATTTTTTTAATAGCCATTCGTAAAACAGATGACCAGATATTTTGCCTCCCTGTACATCCAAAATCAATTTGGAGCGATCCAGATCCCAGGCGGCTCCGCCGCCGAGCAGCTCCTCTTCCGCCAACTTAGGATACTGAAATTGGGATAACCGCTTTCTCAATCGTTTCAGCCTGGTCACATACGCCTCAAAAAATTTTAACCCGGATGCCTGCAATTTTTGGATGCAGGCATCCATGCTTCCCATCAGCAAATAGGAAGGACTGCTGGTCTGGTACATGCCCATGTAGCGTTGTATCCGCTCCCGGTCTGCCAAATCGCCTTTCACATGAATCAGCGCCGTCTGGGTTAAAGCCGGCAGCGTTTTATGCAGGCTGTGGACCACTACGTCCGCCCCCTGTTCCAGCGCCGAAACCGGGAAATACTCATGAAATGGAAAATGCGCCCCATGGGCTTCGTCCACAATCAGCGGCAATCCATGGCGGTGAACGATTTTTGCAATTTCTTTCACCGGGGAAACCACCCCGTCGTAGGTGGGCGAAGTGATCAAAACGGCTTCTGTCTCTGAGTGCGACGCCAGAGCCGCCTCCACCTGATCGGGCAATACTGCGCCGTTTAAGCCGTAGGGCAGAATCGTCTCTGGGTATAAATAATGGCTGGTCAACTGTCCGAGACAGACGGCATGGTAAACCGACTGGTGGCAGTTCCTGGCCATTAACAAGGTGCCTCCATGTGTGGTACATGCTCGAACCGCCGCCAGCAGCGCCCCCGTGCTCCCATTTACACTGTAATACGTCTCGTCGGCCCCGTAAAGCCTGGCCGCCGCCATCTGGGATTCCCGCAGAATTCCCGTGGGACGATGCAGATAGTCAAAGCCTTCGATTTCCGTAATGTCTTTTGTCAAATCCGGCAGGAAATCCACGACTTTCTCATTGCGCTTATGGCCCGGCATATGAAACGGATAGATATTCTTTTCGTGATAATGTTCTAATTTCTGATATAAAAACTCCATATTTTATTTTTCTTTCCAAAATCCTCCTTGAGTTTATGCTTCGCGGTATATTATGATTATCGGATAAAAAAACAAACATTTAATTTCATGAAATGATAAGAAAACGACACGGAAAAAGATATACCTTTTTCCGCTACGGCTGCAGAAAATCTTGATATAAAATTTTGACAAAGATTTATATAAAATCAGTTCTTTTTTAGACAAATTATATAAAAATATTGATTCTAATTTTAACATACCTGATTTTCTTTTTCAATCTCCTCCACAGAAAAAATTATAACTTTTTCCACTCTCAGGATTTGACAAAGGTTTTGGGAAATTTAGGGGGATTTTGTAAATGGAAATATACCAAAAGCACCACCGCCCGAAAATCGGTATTGGATACCGCGTCGGGCATCTGACGGTGGCAAATCCCACCAGGCAGCGTAAGAACGGATATACTGTCTGGAGGTGCCGCTGTGACTGCGGCGGAGAACTTTTATTAGATACCCGCTGTCTGCAAAGAGGAACCATCGCAGACTGTGGCTGCCTGTCCAAGACGAAGCCTGGACAGCGGGACATTACCAGGATGCGCTTTGGAAAACTGGTGGCCGTCGAGCCTACGGATCTGCGCGCCGAGGGCACAGTAGTCTGGAAGTGCCGCTGCGACTGCGGCGGGGAAATACTCACTTCCCTGCATCAGTTATGCTGCGGTTACCGCAAAAGCTGCGGCTGTCTAAGCCGTCCCCCTCTGAAAGATTTTGTTGGAAAGCGTTTCGGGCAGTTAACAGTAATGGCCTATGCGGGCAAACAAAATGGGATGCACCGCTGGAGATGCCGCTGTGACTGCGGACAGGAGACAGTCGTGGGACAGACCCTTTTACAGACAGGGCGGACAAAGAGCTGCGGCTGCTTACAGGCTGAGGCATACCGGGACAATCTCAAACTGGTGGACGGAACATCGGTAACGATTCTGGAAGCCAATAAGAAAAAGCTGAATCGAAACAATACCAGCGGCTATACGGGGGTTTACCTGGACCAAAAGCGCAGCAAATGGATTGCGAAGATTGGTTTTAAAGGAAAAACGTATTACCTTGGGGCATATTCTGACAAACAGGATGCCATCAAAGCCCGCCAAAAAGGAGAGAAACTGCACGACGATTTTCTGGAATGGTATTACTCAAGGCGTCATCCGTCCAAGATAGGAAAAATATAGTTTTTTTATCTCTAAACTAAAACCAAAAAAAGCATGTACTTTTCTCGCAGAAAAGTACATGCTTGTCTATATATCTGCCAAAAAATAGATTTTCATAGAATCTAGCAAAATCGCCTTGCAATGTATAGGACAACATGCTATAATTCTCCCTTACAATAGGAAAACGGTTCTTCTGCCAATATCGTCAGCTAAAAGAAATAAAACAAAAATCGCGGAAGATTTTCCTTATGAAGAACAGCGTTTTAAGGAGTCCAGGGAAATCGCAATCCCTGTTGAACTCACATCAGATTATATCAATGAGGCGTTAGAAAATGTCTAAAATTCTTTTACTTGCAACAGGCGGCACCATCGCTTGCCAAGATTCCGCCCAGGGCCTGGCGCCATCGATGGATGCCCGGCAGATTTTATCCCATATCCCAGAAATCCAGACGCTTGTCCATCTGGAAGCTCTGTCGCTGATGCACACAGACAGCACCGATATGAACCCGGCAGACATGACCCAAATCGCAGAAGCCATCCGGGAGCATTATGAGGATTTCGACGGATTTGTGATCACTCATGGAACGGACACCCTGGCATACAGCGCAGCGGCGCTCTCCTATATGCTGCGAAATCTGGAAAAACCGATAATTCTCACCGGATCGCAGCTTCCCCTGGAAGACCTGTACACCGATGCCAAACAAAATTTATCCGATGCTGTTCGCTTTGCCTGCGCGGGTATCGCCGGGGTATTCCTGGCATTTGACGGCATCCTAATCAGCGGAGTCCATGCCACCAAATTAAAAAGCAAAAGCATCGACGCTTTCAAGAGCATCAATTTCCCTGTGATTGCCAAAATCAAGCATGGAAAAATCACTTACTGCCAAGGGCACTCTCTGCTGCCCAGAACAGCCGGGAAATTTTTCGCCGCGACAAGTCTGCGCTCAAATATCTTTGTACTGAAAATTTTTCCGGGGATCGGATGTGAAATTTTTGACTTTATCCGGGAACATTATATGGGCCTGATTATCGAAAGCTTCGGGGTGGGCGGGATTCCCGGTCAAAACCCGGATCTGGTTTCTGAGATACCACGGCTTATCCAGGCGGGCGTTGCCGTGGTGATTACCAGTCAATGCCTGTACGAAGGCATCGATCTGGATATCTACGCAGTCGGGAAAAAGCTTGCTGGGGAAAACGTGATTTTTGGCGGAGATATGACGACAGAAGCGCTTACCATGAAGCTAATGTGGGCTCTTGGCAATTATGACAGACTGGACGATGTAAAAAAATGCATGGAAACTGCGTATTGCGCGGATCGAAGCGATTAACAGCAAAAACCTCTCACATTTTACCATAGATGTGAGAGGCTTTTGTAATTATAAAATCGGGCGGATCACTTTTGGGCGGAATCCCGCCTTTTCCAGCGCGGATACAATCTGCCGCTTGTGATCGGTCCCAAATGCTTCCATTGTGATTTTCAATTCCACTGCCGCATTCCGGTTGGTGCTGACGAACTGGTTGTGATCCAGCTTGATAACATTTCCCTGATTTTCCGCAATTACCGTAGAAACGCGAACCAACTCCCAGGGCTTATCAGGAAGCAGGACGGATACGGTAAAGATTCGATCCCGCTGAATCAAACCGTGCTGTACCACCGAAGCCATGGTGATCACATCCATATTTCCGCCGCTTAAAATACAGACCACTTTCTTTCCGGTAAAATCCAGATGCCGCAGCGCCGCCACTGTGAGCAGCCCGGAATTTTCCACTACCATCTTATGGCTCTCCACGATATCCAGAAAAGCGACGATCAGCTCATCGTCTTCAATCGTGATAATCTGATCTATATTTTCCTGTAAATACGGAAAAATCTTCTCTCCCGGCGTCTTGACCGCCGTGCCGTCTGCGATGGTGTTCACATGAGGCAGCGTGCAGACCTCTCCTTTCTCCAAGGAAATTTGCAGACAGTTGGCTCCCGCCGGCTCCACGCCAATCACCTTGATATGAGGATTTAATTTTTTTGCTAAAACAGACACGCCGGTTGCGAGTCCGCCGCCGCCCACGGGAACCAGGATATAATCCACCAACGGCAAATCCTGGATAATCTCCATGGCGATCGTTCCCTGTCCGGTGGCCACTGCCAGATCGTCAAACGGATGGATAAACGTGTATCCTTTTTCGTCTGCCAGTTTGTGAGCATGGCTGCAAGATTCGTCATACGTATCCCCGTAAAGCACTACCTCCGCGCCGTAATTCTTCGTCCGCTCCACTTTGATCAGCGGGGTTGTAGTGGGCATGACAATAACCGCTTTGATGCCAAACGCTTTAGCCGCATAAGCCACCCCTTGGGCATGGTTGCCCGCGGAGGCGGTAATCAGCCCCTGTTTTCTCTCTTCCTCTGTCAGAGTGCTAATCTTATAGTAAGCGCCTCTTACTTTATAAGCCCCTGTAAGCTGCATATTTTCCGGCTTTAAATACACTTTATTGTCCGTCTGCCCGCTCAAAGACTCGCTGTAAATCAGCCGGGTTTCTCTGGTTACTTTTTTTACAATTTCCGATGCTTCTTCAAATTTTTCTAATGTTAACATTCTTCTATCCTTCTAGACACCTTCTATATTAAATAAAGCTTTTACAAAAGCTTCCGCGTCAAATTTCTGTAAATCGTCGATGCTTTCCCCCACACCGATATATTTTACCGGTATGTTCAGCTCAGACTGGATAGCGACTGCAATCCCGCCCTTGGCCGTTCCGTCCAACTTTGTCAGAATAATTCCGGTTAAATCTGCCACTTCGCTGAACTGCCTTGCCTGAATCAGCGCATTCTGTCCCGTCGTTCCGTCCAGCACTACCAGAATTTCGCGGTATGCCTCTGGATATTCCCGCTCCAGAATCCGGTAAATCTTGCGCAGTTCTTCCATCAAGTTTTTCTTATTGTGCAGCCGTCCGGCCGTATCGCACAGCAAAACATCTGCATTTCGAGCCTTGGCCGCCGCCACCGCGTCGTAGATAACAGAAGCCGGATCTGCTCCGTCCTGTCCGCCGATCACTTCCACGCCCGCCCGGTTCGCCCACTGGGTCAACTGTTCTCCTGCCGCCGCCCGGAAGGTATCCGCCGCCGCCAGGATTACTTTTTTCCCCTGATCTTTTAGCTTTCCGGCCAGCTTTCCCACAGAAGTGGTCTTGCCCACGCCGTTTACGCCGATCACCAGAATCACTGATTTTCGGTTTTCAAATTCGTACTGAGTATCTTCCACCCGCATCTGATCGGTGACGCTGTTAATCAAAAGCTGTTTGCACTCTGCCGGATCTTTGATGTGCTTTTCCGCAACCTGAGCCTTCAGATCCTCGATGATCGCAGTGGTGGCATTGATCCCGATATCTCCCATAATCAGTATTTCTTCGATTTCGTCATAGAAATCATCGTCAATGCTGGAAAAACCGCTGAAAATGGAATCAATTCCAGACACAATGTTTTCCCTTGTCTTGGCCAGGCCGTTTACCAGCCGTTTAAAAAAGCCCCGCTTTTCTTCCGCCATTTTTAAAAGCCCTCCTGCTTATCTAAATCATTTTCCACCAAATCTACCGATACCAGGGCTGAAACGCCTTTTTCCTGCATGGTGATCCCATACAGGCGGTCAGCAGCATTCATCGTCCCCCTCCTATGGGTTATTATAATGAATTGCGTGTTCTTCGTCAACTTATGTACGTATTCGGCAAATCTTACCACATTGGAGTCGTCCAGAGCCGCCTCAATCTCGTCCAGCAGACAGAAAGGGGACGGTTTCAGATTTTGGATGGCAAACAGCAGCGCAATAGCAGTCAGCGCCTTCTCCCCGCCGGAAAGCTGCATCATGTTCTGAAGCTTCTTCCCCGGCGGCTGGGAAATGATCTGAATCCCGGCTTCCAAAATATCCGCGTCGTCCAAAAGTTCCAGCGTGCCCTTGCCGCCGCCAAATAAGTCCTGGAACGCTTTGTCAAATTCCCGCTGGATTTCCCTGAATTTTTCCGCAAACTGCCTGCGCATTCCGCTGTCCAGGTCTTCCACAATCTGTAACAGAGTCTTTTCCGCAGTCACCAAATCCTCATGCTGAGTTCTCAAAAATGTGTGCCGCTCCTGAAGTTCCTTATAATCCTCAATCGCATTTACATTCACATCCCCCAGGGCGCGGATCTCATCCCGAAGCCGGACGACAGATTTTTTTAGATCTTCCCGCCCCCGGCTCTCCTCTGCCGCGGCATATTGGGCAGCATTGTTCGGGGTAAGCTCATATTCTTCCCATAAATCATTTACATGAACTTCCCGGTTTTCCTCCAACTTCTCGATCTGGCTGCTTAAGCGAAACACCTCTTTGTCCAGCAGCCCCATTTGCTTGGAAAGATCTTCTCTTTTTTGAAAAAAGGCTTTGTGGCTTTTGGCCATTTCCTCTTTTTCTTTTAACTGCTCTTGCATCCGAGCCTGGCTTTCGGCGGCGCAGATTTCCGCCTTTTTTCTGTCCTCCTGTATTCGGCTGATTTCGTTTTCTTTTTGTTCTATCTCCTGGCGGCCTGTGCATAGATTTTCCTCAATCTGTTTCTTTTCCTCCAGAAGCTTTGTCTGTTCTTGACGGATTCGCTGCATATCGGTATCCAGATAGGACTTCTTTTGCTCCAGAGAAGAAGATTGCAGATGGATCTCTTCCATATTTTTCTGATAACCCAAAGCCTCTTGCTGAGCCTCTTCCAGTTCTTTTTGACGGATTTCGATGAGAGCCTCCAGGTTCTTTTCCTCCTGGCTGGACGCCTCCAGCTCTTTTCGGATAGATGCTGTATTTTCCTCCAGCTCCCGGACTTGCAGCTTCATCTCCTGACGCTCCCGCTCCATTCGCTGATGACGGGACTGGAATTCCTTTTCTTTTTCTTCTTGCTGGGATAGCTGAAGCTTTAATGTGTTGAGCTGAATCGAGATTTCCTGCATCTCTTTTTGCATCCTGGCTTGTTCTTCTCTTTGCTGGTTTCTCTTTTCCCTGGCTGCCTGCTGATCCGCCTGAATCTTCTCCAACTCTTCTTGATGGGCTTTTACCGCAGCGGCCAGCTCTTCGATTTCCCGCCGCCTTCCCAGTAAATTACTGTTGTTTTTATAAGCGCCGCCAGTCATAGAACCGCCTGGACTAAAAGATTCCCCTTCCAGGGTGACCATCCGCAGAGAATGGCGGTATTTCCGTCCAATGGCGATAGCGAAATCCATCTTTTTTACGACCAGCGTCCTTCCCAGAAGATATTTCACCAGCTCCCGATATTGGGGGGCTGTCTGAACAAGACCGCTGGCCAGCCCGACAACGCCGGGCTCCTTCAATGCCTCTTCCTGTGAAAAACCGCCGCGGCTGCGGACGCTGGTCAGGGGCAGGAAGGTGGCGCGCCCGTATCGGTTCTTCTTTAGGTATTCGATCAGCCGCTTGGCCGTCTGCTCGTTGTCGGTTACGATGTTTTGAATGCTGCCGCCCAGGGCCGTCTCAATGGCCACTTCATAATCCTTGTCCACCTGGATTAAGTCCGCCACCACGCCCTGGATGCCCGGCATCTCTTGTTTGCGCTCCATTACCCGGCGGATACTGCTGCCGTAGCCGTCGTAGCGCTCTGCAAGATTCTGCAAAGATTCCAGCCGGGAAGAATCCCTGTGATAGGTCGCTTTTTCTGCTTCCTGTCGCTGGTTTTGCTCCTGTATCTGCTCGGTCAGACTGCGGATCTCCTCCTCAACATGCTCACTCTTCTGAAGCAGCCGATCCTTTCTGTCCTGGACGTCGGCATAAGCTTTCTGTGTCTCTTTTGCCGAACCTTCCAGCTCTGCCTCCTCGCTTTTTAAGCGCAGGGCCTTCTGGTTTAACGCAGCGTTTCGTATCTCCGCCTGCTCCATCATTGTATTATACCGCTGGATTTTCCCTTTGGTATTGGCGCGCCGATTTAAAATTTCAATGATTTCGTTTTTTCCATTTTCGATTTCCCGGGAAAAAGCCTGGATCTTCTGCTGCAACTTCTCCAGCTCTTCTTGCTTCTCCTGGTTCTGCCCCTGAATGGTTTCCATCGCTTGCCGAAGCTGCTCCTTTTGCACGGCATAGTCTTTCAGGGCGTCCGCTCTGTCCTGCTGTTCTTTTTCCACGACGGCAAGGCGATCCCGGTAATGACGATCGTTGGTCTTGCCTGTGCGGATCTGCTCTCTTAAAACATTTTCCTGGCCTTCCATCTGCTGGCAGCGCAGGGCGTTTTCTTGGGCCTGCTTTCTGGTCTGCTCAGATTTTTCTTCCAGTTCCTCCATGCGCTTGTCCAGAGCCTCGTATTCCTGTTTGGCCTGCTGGAACTGTTCCGATACCTCCCGGAAATTTTCCTCCGCCAGAGCGCTTTTTGCCGCTAAATCCTCTAGTTGCCGGCGAATATGCTCCATTTCCAGCAAAAACATCTGCACATCCAGCCGTTTTAGTTCCTCTTTTTTGTTCAAATAGATTCTGGCAGTTTCTGCCTGCTTCTCCAGGGGTCCCAGTTGTCTGGACAGCTCCTGGAGAATGTCGGTGACACGTAGCAGATTCTGTTTTTCGTCTTCTAGTTTCTTTAAAGCAATGTTTTTTCTGCGCTTGAATTTTACAATTCCCGCCGCTTCGTCGAACAGTTCCCTGCGATCCTCCGGCTTACCGCTTAAAATCTGGTCAATCTGGCCTTGGCCGATAATGGAATACCCTTCTTTTCCAATTCCGGTATCGTAAAACATCTCCTGGATATCCTTCAGCCTGCATACGCTCCCATTGATCCGGTATTCGCTCTCTCCAGAACGATAAAGCCGCCGGATGACGGTCACCTCATCAAAGGATACGGGCAATTTGTGATCGCCGTTGTCCAAGGTGATTGCCACCGAGGCATAGCTCAAAGGCTTTCTGTTTTCTGTCCCGGAAAAAATTACATCCTGCATATTGCCGCCCCGAAGCTGCCTGGCGCTCTGCTCTCCCAAGACCCAGCGGACGGCGTCTGCCACATTGCTCTTTCCGCTGCCGTTTGGCCCCACAATTCCAGTAATGCCGTTGTGAAATTCAAAACAGATTTTCTCGGCAAAGGATTTAAATCCCTGCACGTCAATGCTTTTCAGATACATCTTGCACCTTTTGCTTTCTCAATAACAAGACAGCCTGGTAGGCGGCCGCTTGCTCCGCAGCTTTTTTAGTATGTCCTTTTCCTTTCCCATATGTCTCCCCAGAGATTCGGACTTCCGCAAAAAAGCGCTTATCGTGATCCGGGCCGGTACACCCAGTCAGCACATATTTCGGAATTTTTCCCTGATCTTGAACAATCTCTTGCAGGACGGTTTTACTGTCATAGAACAGGGATTTGTTTTCCAGATCGTTGAGGACAAAACGCAGGATGAACTCCCTGGCCTGCTCAATTCCCCCGTCCAGATAAATCGCTCCTATCACCGCTTCCAAAGCGTCGGAAGTAATCGAGTCCCGATCTCTTCCTCCAGTAAATTCTTCCCCTTTCCCTAGTAAAAGGAACTCCTGTAACTTAATGTCACGAGCCGACATGGCCAGGGACGGCTCGCAAACCATACTGGCCCTTTTTTTTGTCAGCTCTCCTTCCGCCATATCGGGATGCTGGCCAAACAAAAACTCACTGCTGATCAGCTCTAAAACCGCATCCCCCAAAAATTCCAGTCGTTCGTTACATTTGCTTTTCCCCATTCTTTTTTCATTTGCATAAGAACTGTGCGTCAAAGCCTGCCGTAAAAGCTCTGGGTTCTGAAACTGGTATCCTGCAACTTCTTCTAATTTTTTTACATCTTTTATATTTCCCATAAGACGCCTCCCGTCTTTTTTAAAACAAGGAAGAGGCACTGTCTTCCGACAGCGCCTCTACCCAATGACTCTTTTTATTTCTGCCACTGCATCACCCACAGACACGATCCGCTCTGTAGACTCACTGTCAAATTCAATATCAAACTCTTCTTCAATCCCCATGATAATCTGGAACACATCCAGGGAATCGGCCCCCAGATCGTCTACAAACGCCGTGTCTTCCGTGATTTCATCGGCATCTATACTCAATACTTCCGCAATAATGAAGCACAGTTTTTCCAGTTCCAAGCTTTCACATCCCTTTTTATATACTGCTTATACTTGTGCAATATGTTCCTTGATCTTTCCGGCTATATCCTGACTTTTAAATTGCTCACACTGAAAAATGGCATTTTTGATCTCCGTTTCCGAAGCGCTTCCGTGGGTTTTTACCACCAGACCTTTTAGACCCAGAAGAGGCGCGCCGCCGTGGCTGCTGGCATCGAACGTCTTCAACGTCTCCTTCAGCGCAGGCTTTACCAGCAAAGCGCCCAGCTTACTGCGCAGCGACGACAGCATAGACTGTTTGATCTTAGACAACAGCGTAGCCCCCACTCCTTCGTAGAGCTTCAAAATAACATTTCCCACAAATGCCTCGCAGACAATCACATCTGCGGCCCCTGCCGGAATATCCCTGGCCTCAATGCTTCCCACAAAGTTGATGCCGGAGCATGCTTTCAGTAAGGGGAAGGTTTCCTTTACCAGAGCATTGCCCTTTTCCTCCTCCGCTCCGATATTCACAATAGCCACCTTCGGATTGCGGATACCAACCACGTTTTCCATGTAAATAGAACCCATTTTGGCAAACTGAACCAGATGGGACGGGCGGGCGTCCACATTGGCCCCACAGTCGATCAACAGGGAGACTCCTTTTGCCGTGGGAATCAAAGGCGCCAGGGGAGCGCGCTCTACGCCCTTGATACGGCCTACGATAACTTGTCCTCCCACCAGAACAGCGCCTGTACTTCCCGATGAAACAAAAGCATCTGCTTGTTCTTTGCGAACCAAAGTCTGTCCCACTACAATAGAAGAATCCTTTTTGGAGCGTATTGCAGCGACCGGAGGCTCCGCTGTCTCAATTACCTGGGAAGCCGCCACGATCTCCAAACGATCCTTGGGATATTCATACTTTTCCAGCTCTTTTTTGATCGTCTCCTCAACCCCGGCCAGATAAATGAAAATTTCCTTCTTCTCGTTTAAGGCGTCCACGGCCGCCTTTACTGGCACCGTCGGAGCATAGTCGCCGCCCATGGCATCGATGACCACCTTCACAAATTCTGGCATGTTTCCCCCTCCTTTCTGACTCAAGTTGATTGCTTCGTGCGCTGTATTTTGCAATCACACCTGTATTCACAAATATACTTATAGCAAAAAGCGGAAGAAGCCCGATCCGACCCTTCCGCTTATCTCCTCCTAATCAGCAGGAATAATCTCTCTTTTGTTATAGCTTCCGCAAGCTTTGCAAACTCTGTGGGGCATAGATAATGCACCGCATTTGCTGCATTTAACCAGATTTGGGGCCTCCATTTTCCAGTTTGCCCGTCTTTTATCCCTTCTGGATTTTGACATTTTATTTTTTGGACAAATAGACATCTTTACACCTCCTTATATTTGCTGAATATATCGCTAATCGCCGCCATACGCGGGTCCAAGCTTTTTCTGTCACAACCGCAGTCGCCGTGATTGAGATTCGCTCCGCACCGGCTGCAAAGACCTTTGCAATCCTCTTTGCACAAAACTCTCATCGGCCATTGGACCAGCAGTTCGTTGTAGGCCAATTGTTCCACATCCAGCTCCGATCCTGTGATAAAATTACTCTCATCCAATTCCCGTACCCGTTCGCCATCCAGTCTTTTCATATCTACTTCCCGAGAAATCACCAATGGGAACGAAATTTCCACTTCTTCCAGGCATCTTCCACATGGAATCCTTGCGGATACTTTACAGCTTCCTTCTATTTTAATAACCTGGCTGCCTGTGTTGGCAATGTCCAGAATCACCGGACTTTTCTCAGACAAAACAAAATGCTCAGTCCCAACCTTCATAACCTCCCGCTCCAGAGGAACTTCTCGGTGCAGGGCCTGGCCATCTTCCAATAGAATCTCTGCTAATTGAATGCGCATAACTTTCTCCTAACTACACTTTATGAATTATAACTTCCGTAAGCTCATTTGTCAACCGAATTTTCTTGCTATTCAAAAGAAACGCCGCATTCTCCCCTTTATTTACTGTCACAGTCTGCCGGGCGGACATACAATAAGATTAAACAGATTCTAGGAGTAACGATTATGATATATGTTTGTATCAGTATCTTCTTTCTCGCGGTTCTTATATTGGACTGTTTTCTAGTGTATCAAAAGTCGTGCGCCATTCACAATGTGCGCCGGCTGTGCATGGAAGAAAAAGTTCAAATGCTTTCCAAACTGATTGAGCCTATGGGATTTGCCTATGATCCGAAGCAGGATATCTTCCTCTCCCGGACAGACGCTTGGCAGCGTGATTATGGCTATTCGTCCCTGTTTGACCGCACCGCGCCTTTTTTTCAAATGGTGTTCGACTGTGAACCCATTTATTTTGACTACGAAGGAAAGACGTGGATGATTGAATTATGGAAGGGACAGTATGGAATCAATACGGGCTGTGAATTGGGGATTTACCAGGCGGATGCTCTTTTGTCCTCCTCAGAAAGAAAACGCTTTCATTTCCATGCAATCACAGATGAGGAGATGCTGCCTGTCCACATTGATTTTCATAAAAAGGGCCGACTGCTTTTTACCTTATCCGAACGCCACTGGTGGCTGGCCGGGTTTTGTATGGGATTGTTCTCCCAGCCGCGGCAGCTCCAGATGCGTATTTCCATCGAATTTCCAAATCTGCGCATGGCGTGCGCTTTCACAGATGCGCTTCTGGAAAACAGCCACCGCCCGGACACCGTCTACGCAGACGGCCGAATCATAACGTTTTGTTTTGACATCCCGACAACCGCCCAGCCGCAGCAGCGTTTCCGAATCCGCTGTGCCCTGTCGCAGTGGAAAAACCGCCTGCTATGTAGGATTTACCGCTGGATCACACGTCCGTTTCACAAAAACATCGACCGGCTGCTCTATCTATATCATTATCTGCCGTTCGCTTTTCGTAAGCTGCTGCCATGAACGACGACCGGCGACTGCAAAAAGCGTTTTGCAACGCCCCGCGGCTCCCGCTCTCCAATCATTCCAAATATGTATTGATCAGTGACTGCCACCGGGGATGCGGCAATTCCAACGATAATTTTCTGAAAAACCAGCACTTGTATTTTGCGGCGCTGGAGTACTATTACAAACAGGGATATACTTATATTGAACTGGGGGATGGTGACGAGCTCTGGGAAAATCGTTCCATGGAGCCGATTATCGAAGCCCATCGGCATGTATTCGATCTGCTGGCGAAATTTTACCGGGAAAAAAGGCTTTATCTATTATACGGAAACCACGATATTGTAAAAAAGTCCCCCCGGAAAGCAAAGCAGTGGTTTGCCAAAGAATTTCCCGGAATCACCTTTTATTCTGGAATCATCTTAAAAGATCGGGAACACCAAAAAGATATTTATCTGACCCATGGCCACCAGACGGATTTCTTAAACAGCAACCTATGGAGAATCAGCCGTTTTCTCGTCCGGTACGTATGGGGGCCTGCGGAACGGCTTGGCTTTTTGGACCCCACCAGCGCCGCCAAAAACAATAAGCGGAAACGCCGGGCAGAAGAAAAGCTCACCGACTGGGCCAGAAAAAAAGAACATATCTTGATCACCGGACATACGCACCGCCCAATGATCGGGACGGTGGACGCCCCCTACTGCAATACGGGAAGCTGCGTCCATCCAAGCTGTATCACCTGCATCGAAATCCGCCGCCGCTGTATGACCCTTGTAAAATGGAGTGTGGACGTCAAAGCAGATCGGAGTCTTTATGTCCGGCGGGAAGTGCTGGCGGACTCCATCTGCATTCGTGAATATATCGTTTGAAGCTTGCCTCTGACAATCACTTTATGGTATGATTGAGCCATTCTTTTGTACACGAAACGAAAACGGAGGTAACGCATATGAATCCCACTGTTCTGCTGCCCGCAGACTTCCAGACCCGTATGCAATCTATGCTGGGCCCGGAATATCCGTCCTTTCTCGCCAGCTACGAAAAGCCGCGCAGGAACGGGCTTCGCATCAATTCCCAGAAAATCTCCCCAGAGGCTTTCCGAAAAATTTCCCCGTTCCCGCTGGAACCAATCCCCTGGACCAAAAACGGTTTCTTCTACCCGCCGGACGCGCGTCCGGCGCAGCATCCCTTTTACCGCTGCGGCTTATATTATTTGCAGGAACCAAGCGCCATGACTCCAGCTTCCTTTCTTCCCGTCCAGCCTGGCGACCGGGTGCTGGATCTGTGCGCGGCTCCCGGCGGAAAGGCTACGGAATTGGGCGCCCGTTTAAAGGGACAAGGACTTCTGGCAGCCAACGACGCAAGCGGTGCCCGCGCAAAAGCTCTTTTGCGAAATCTGGAATTATTCGGCGTCTCCAACGGATTTGTCACCAACGAAAGCCCCGATCGGTTAGCCGCCTCCTTCCCGGAATTCTTTGACAAAATCCTGGTGGATGCTCCCTGCTCCGGGGAAGGCATGTTCCGCAAAGAGACTGCCGCCGGAAAAACCTGGAGTCTGGAAAAATCGGATTCCTGCGCCAAATTGCAGCGGGAAATTTTAACGCAGGCCGTCCATATGCTCTCCCCCGGCGGTCTGCTGATGTACTCCACCTGCACCTTTGCCCCTGTCGAAAACGAAGGGGCGGTTTCTTATGTGCTGGAACAATTTCCAGAAATGGATTTGCTGAAGCTTCCGCAGGAATATGGCTTTTCTCCTGGCAATCCCCTGTGGGGAAATGGAGACTTTCGTCTGACCCGCTGTTTGCGCTTGTGGCCTCACCGCTGCCAGGGAGAAGGACATTTTCTGGCACTTTTTCAAAAAGAGAAATCTTTAGAAAAACGCCCCCTTTCCTCCAAGCCCTCCAAGCCAAAAAAGGGCGGCAAAATCTCCCGCCCCCAAATGCTTTTATTAGAAAATTTCTTTGAGCCGCTGCTGCCCTGCCTGCCCGCCTTCTCTTGGGAACAGGTGGAAATCCGATCCGAAAAGGTCTATCTGCTCCCGGAAGGACTGCCCCCGCTTCCAAAGCTCAAAGGGCTTCATTTCCTGAGAAACGGCCTGTTTCTGGGCGAGCTGAAGAAAAACCGCTTTGAGCCAAGCCAGCCGCTGGCGCTCTCTCTGACTGGCCAGCCGCCGGCCCGTCTGGATCTTTCTAGTTCGGACGCCCGGATTGCGCAATATCTGCAAGGACAAGCCATCCCTGCTGCCCCCGGCGAATCTGCCACAGACTCTGGGTGGACGCTGCTCTGTGTTGACAGTTTCCCGCTGGGCTGGGGCAAGCTGGCGGGCGGATTATTCAAAAATAAATATCCCGCTGGCTGGCGGTGCCGATAATTTTATCAGAAATAGTCCACCCCGGACTCAAAGATCTGCATATCCTGCTCCCCATAAATATTGACTGCCACGCCGTCACCGCGTCGTTCGCTGTGGGCCATTTTGCCCAGCACCCTTCCGTCGGGGCTTAGGATGCCCTCAATGGCGCAGTAAGAACCGTTTACATTCCATTCTTCATCCATGGAGATCTCTCCGTTTGAGTCGCAGTACCGGGTCGCCACCTGGCCATTTGCAAACAGCTTTTCCAGCCACTGCGGATTTGCCACAAACCGTCCCTCTCCATGGGAAGCCGGATTGCAGTAAACGCCGCCCAGCTTTGCCTTAGACAGCCAGGGGGAGCGATCCGATACGACTTTCGTATAAACCATCTTGGAAATATGGCGGCCGATGGTATTGTAAGTAAGCGTGGGGGAGTCTTCGGTCTGCCCCGCAATTTTTCCATAAGGCACCAGACCCAATTTGATCAACGCCTGGAAGCCGTTGCAGATTCCCAGCGCCAGCCCGTCTCTTTCGTCCAGGAGCCTCTGGACTGCTTCCCGGATTTTCTCATTTTGGAAAGCCGTCGCAAAGAATTTGGCGGATCCATCCGGCTCATCCCCTGCGGAAAAGCCCCCTGGGAACATAATCATCTGGGCCTGGCCGATGGCCTGCTCAAACTCGGTTACGGAATCCCGGATATCTGTGGGCGTCAAGTTTTTGAACACTCGTGTGATTACCTTCGCCCCTGCCCGCTCAAAAGCCCTGGCGCTGTCGTACTCACAATTTGTCCCTGGAAATACTGGGATAAATACCGTGGGCTGGCCGATTTTATGGGTGCAGATCTGCACATCCGGCGCATGATACAGCTCATCTTGGTGAATGGCTTCTGTGTCTGTCCCGGATTTGCTCTTAAAGACTCCTTCCAAAGTCCCTTTCCAGGCATCCAAAGCCTCGTCCAGAGGAATCTGTACGCTGCCGTACTCGATGGCTGCTGTATCCGTCACCTCTCCGATTTCCGTATAGGTAACGGCCAGCTGATTCAGCTTGCCCTCTGGCACCTCACAGATCAAATCCCCAAATCCTGGCGCAAACAAATCCCTGGCGTCCACAGAATGTTCGATTTTCACACCCATTTTGTTGCCGAATGCCATTTTACTGATTGCTGGGGCTATGCCGTTTCTGCCCAGCGCATAGGCGGAGATAACCCTACCCTCCTGCATATCCTGATGCAGTTTTGCATATTGTTCCATCAGCGCAGGGTAATCCGGCAAATCAAAGGCGTCTTTGGGCGCGCGCAGCCATACCAATTTGCTGCCTGCCCGTTTCAATTCGGGCGTTACCACATCTTTTTGTTTTGCCACATCTACGGCAAAGGATACCAGCGTTGGCGGCACGTCGATTTGATTGAAAGTCCCGGACATACTGTCTTTTCCACCAATAGAGGGAAGTCCAAATCCAAGCTGCGCCGTATAAGCTCCCAGCAGAGCCGAGAGCGGCTGGCTCCAACGGTGCGGGTCTTCGGTCATACGGCGGAAATATTCTTGGAATGTAAACCGGATTTTCTGGTAATCGCCCCCGCAGGCTACGATCCGGGCGACCGATTCCACTACTGCATAGACCGCCCCGTGGTATGGGCTCCAACTGGATAGATAGGGGTCAAATCCATAGCTCATCATGGTCACAGTCTGGGTAGTGCCCTGAGAAACCGGAACCTTTGCAATCATGGACTGTGTTTCTGTCAGTTGATATTTTCCGCCATAAGGCATCAATACCGAGCCTGCCCCGATGGAGCCGTCAAACATTTCCACCAGACCTTTTTGAGAGCACTCATTCAAATCCGATAAAACAGACAGCCATTTTTTCTTTACATCAGAAACCGCTTCTCTTTTGGCAAACAGATTCCCCTCCCGGTTGGGAATGTCCACAGACACCTGCGCTTCCTGGCGTGCTCCGTTGGTATCCAAAAACGCTCTGGAAATATTGACAATCTCGTCGCCTCTCCAGGTCAGCACCAGCCTTGGTTCCTCGGTCACTTCCGCCACGCAGACGGCCTCCAGGTTTTCTTCCCTGGCAAAATCTAATAATAGATTCACATCTTTTGGATCCACCAGCACGGCCATCCGTTCCTGAGATTCGGAGATGGCGATCTCCGTACCGTCCAATCCGGCATATTTTTTCGGCACTTTATCCAGATCCACCCGAAGTCCCTCCGCCAGCTCGCCGATGGCTACGGACACGCCGCCGGCGCCGAAATCGTTGCATTTTTTGATAATTCTACTGACTTCTTCCCTTCGGAACATCCGCTGGATCTTCCGCTCTGTGGGGGCATTTCCCTTTTGAACTTCCGCTCCGCAAGTTTCGATGGAATTCTCGGTGTGTACCTTGGAAGAACCGGTCGCGCCTCCGCAGCCGTCCCTTCCCGTCCGGCCGCCCAGAAGAATGATTACATCCCCCGGCTTGGGCGTTTCCCGAATCACTCCCCGGCGGGGCGCCGCTCCCAGCACGGCTCCGATTTCCATTCGTTTTGCCACATAATTCGGATGGTAAATTTCCTTGACATAACCCGTCGCCAGCCCGATCTGGTTACCATAGGAGCTGTACCCGGAAGCTGCGCCGCGCACCAGCTTCTTCTGCGGCAGTTTGCCCTTTAACGTATCTTTGACCGACACCGTCGGATCTGCCGCCCCGGTCACGCGCATAGCCTGGTACACATAAGTACGCCCGGAGAGCGGATCACGGATGGCGCCGCCCAGACAGGTAGCTGCCCCGCCGAAGGGCTCGATCTCTGTGGGATGGTTGTGGGTTTCGTTTTTAAAATTGATCAGCCATTCTTCCTCTTTTCCATCTACATCCACAGGTACGACGATGCTGCAAGCGTTGATCTCGTCCGACTCTTCCTGGTCGGCCAGCTTGCCCTGCGCTTTTAACTTCTTCATCGCCAGAAGCGCCAGATCCATGAGGCAGACAGGCTTGTCCTTTTTCCCCTCATAAAGCTTTGCGCGATCCGCCAGATATTGTTCATAGGCCGCCCGAATCGGCTCGCGGTAATCTCCCTCTCCAAACGCAACCTCCGTTAATTCTGTGGAAAAGGTGGTGTGCCGGCAATGATCCGACCAGTAAGTATCCAGCACGCGAATTTCTGTCATCGAAGGAGCGCGGTGTTCCTGATTTCCAAAATAATTCTGGATATGCAGAAAATCCCGAAACGTCATGGCCAGTCCTAAAGAATCGTACAGCTTTTTCAGATTGGACTCCTCCATATCGCAAAAGCCAGAAAGGATTTTTACCGCCTCTGGTTCCTCAAAATCCACAATCAAGGTTTCCGGCTTGTCCATGCCGGTTTCCCTGGAATCCACTGGATTGATGCAGTGTTCCTTGATAGCTGCAAATTCACCTTCTGTCATCTGCCCCTCGATGACATACGTGGTGGCAGAACGGATCACCGGCTCTTCGTCCTCCTGCAAAAACTGGATGCACTGCACAGCAGAATCCGCCCGCTGGTCAAACTGTCCCGGCAGATATTCCACCGAAAAAATCCTCGCCCCCGGCGCGGCGGGAAATGTTTCTTCATAGAGAAAATCCACCGGAGGTTCTGCAAATACTGTCCGGCAGGCTTTTGCAAAGCTGTCGTCTGAAATGTTTTCCACATCGTAACGAATCAGCACACGCACGGCCGTTACCTGGGAGATCCCAAGATAGCTGCTGATCTCATGCTTCAAATCCCTGGCCGCAACGGCATAATCCGGTTTTTTCTCCACATACACGCGTCTCACACTGCCCATTTTTTTACACCCCCTCCACTGTTGCAATTACTTCCACCTCGCACAGCACATCCTTTGGCAGAGTTTTCACTGCCACACAAGAACGGGCTGGTCTGCTGACAAAGTACTTGGCATAAATTTCGTTAAATGCTGCAAAATCGTTCATATCCGCAAGGAAACAGGTGGTCTTTACCACCTGATCAAATCCAACTCCCGCCTGGGATAATACAGCCTGCAAGTTTCTCATCACCCGATCTGCCTGTGTGGCAATGTCTGTTCCCGCAATCGCTCCCGTCGCCGGGTCAATGGGAATCTGCCCGGAGGTAAAAAGCATCCCATTTGCCACAATGGCCTGCGAGTACGGCCCGATCGCCTCCGGTGCTTTCTCTGTATGAATCGTTTTCATCTTTCTTATCCCTTTCTAAACCGTATTGTCTTGCGATATCATCTCGTACAAATTGTTTCCCTGGGAATCGATCACCACAATCACCGGGAAATCTTCTACTTCCAACCTGCGGATGGCTTCCGTGCCCAAATCCTCGTAGGCGACCACTTCCGCCTGTTTGATCTGCCGGGACAGCAGTGCTCCGGCTCCGCCTACCGCCGCAAAATAAACGGCCCCATTGCGGACAATCGCATCCAAAACTTCCGGGCTTCGCTTTCCCTTTCCGATCATGCCGCCCAGTCCCATATCCAAAAGTTTCGGCGCATATAGGTCCATACGGCTGGCTGTGGTAGGGCCTGCCGAGCCAATCACGCGTCCCTCTCTGGCTGGGGACGGCCCCATGTAATAGATGATGTTGTCCTTCCAGTCCAGCGGCAGCTTTTGCCCGTCATCCAATGTCTCCTGCATCCGCTTATGGGCGGCGTCTCTGGCCGTATAGATGGTTCCGCTAATCCATACATAATCCCCGGCACGCAAAGTTTTTATCATCTCTCGATCCAGGGGCGCAGCAATCCGATAATCCATGTTCTTTCTTCCCCCTTTCCTCTTTTATAGCGTCCTTTTTACATGACGGTTTACGTGGCAGCACAGATTTACCGCGGTGGGAAGTCCCGCAATGTGGGTGGCGTATGTGTTGATATGCACAGCCAGAGCCGTTGTATTTCCGCCCAGTCCCCCAGGGCCTATCCCCAGTTGGTTGATTTTTTCCAACATCTCTTCCTCCAGGCTGCGGATATGCGGTGCCTGCGCCTTCTCTCCCACTGGCCGGGTAAGCGCCTGCTTGGCCAGCAGGGCTGCTTTTTCAAAGGTGCCGCCGATGCCGACGCCGACGACCAGCGGCGGGCAGGCGTTCGGCCCGGCTTCCCGCACCGTATCCAGAATGACCTGTTTTACCCCTTCCACGCCCTGGGCCGGCTTTAGCATGACAATCCGGCTCATATTTTCGCTTCCGAAGCCTTTGGGAGCCACTATGATGTTCACCTGATTTCCCGGCACAATCGACGTATGGAGAATGGCCGGAGTGTTGTCCTTGGTGTTTTCCCGAAGCAGCGGATCACCCACCACAGATTTGCGCAGATAGCCTTCTATATATCCCTGGCGAACGCCTTCTTCTACTGCCTCCTGCAAATCTCCCCCGGTAAAATGAACATCCTGGCCTATTTCCAGAAAAATTACGGCCATGCCGGTATCCTGACAAATGGGGATCTGATCCGTTTTGGCAATCTCCAAATTCTCCTCAAGCTGCCCCAAAATTTTTTTTCCCAGCGCTCCCTGTTCTTTTTCTGCCGCCTCCTTCATCGCGCAGGCCATATCTTCTGACAGAAAATAATTGGTCTGGATGCACATTTCCCGTATGTTTTGGGTAACTTCTGTTACTTCAATCTCTCTTATCATATCCGACCGCTCCTTTAACCCTCCACAATCAGGTAGGTATCGTCCGGCAGAACAAAGACCTCGCTGGCATCCTCCAGCTCTTCATCAGACATTCCCTCTATGTCCGCGCCGTTTTCCTCAAAATATGCTCTTACCTCGTCCAGAGAATTTACTACCACAGCCATGCAGTCCTCCAGGAAAGCCTCCGCCTCTGCAAGACTTTCTGCAACTGGCTCATCAAATAGTTGTCCCTGGTTCTTCAAAAATGTGATCAGACACTCTTCACTGTATTCATTCATTCTCTCCATCCTCCCATTTTCCATAGAACTATTTCAAAAAAGCTTTCAAAGCAGTGAAAGCAGTTCCTCCGGTTTCTGGATAATCCGATCGGCACCGCTGTCTTCCAGCTCCTTTTGCTCCCGAAACCCCCAAGTCACGCCCACGGTGTACATCCCCGCCCGGCAGCCTGTAAGCATGTCTGTATTCGTATCCCCGATATACAGACAGGACTTTGGTTCTGCGCGCAGATCCCAAGCAATTTGGCAGGCCCCGGCCGGATCCGGTTTTTTTGCAACGCCTTGCATCTGCCCTTGGATTTTGTCAAAACAGCTTTTTCCAAACAGGGCTTCCACCACTTGGACAGCCTGCGCGTGGGGCTTGTTAGACAGCACCGCAAGGGATACGCCAAGCTTCCTCAGCTCTGCAAGCGTCTCAGCAACGCCCGGATATGTTTTCACACAATACAAGGGCTCCTGTGCCAGCCATCGGCGCACCAGAGGAATTCCTTCTTCCAGACAGCGTCCCTCGGTATCTCCCGCCCGACGCAAAGCCCTTTGAAATGCCGTGTCCAGACCATCCCCAGCATAATACTTGTACTCCTGCGCCGGACGGCCCTCATATCCGAAATGTTCCAGGCCCTGGTTGACCGCGTGGGCAATGGACTCCACGGTATCGGCCAAAGTCCCGTCCAAATCGAAAATGCATACTTTCTTCATCTGCTGTGAATCCCCCTTGGTCAGAAATATATGTTTAGTATACATGGAGAAACAACAGCCTGCAAGAGTTTTTCATATTTCCCGTTCATTGACAAGCCGTCTCTGCCATGATAAAGTGTATACAGCCAAAAAACACTCATTGAAAGAGGGATTGCCGCTATGAAAAAAACTTCAAAAATCCTGTTCACAGACCTGGACAATACACTGCTGAACCACCGAAAACAGATCACGCCGGAAAATCGCCAGGCCATCGCCCAAGCCATCGCCCTGGGCCATCAAGTGGTCATCTGCACCGGCCGTCCCCTGATTGGAACAACCGCTCAGATTCGGGAACTGGATCTGGTACAGCCCGGATGTTACGCCATCACCTACAACGGAGCTGTGGTTTACGACTGCTTTCGGGAAGAAATCCTGTTTCAGAAAACGCTTCCTCTTCCTTATGTAAAATACATATTTGAAAAAGCCCAGCAATATGATTTGTTCTGTCAGACCTATTCCAACACCCACCTGCTGGCGCCTTACTCCTCCCCGGCCATGAAAGCTTACGCAGCCAAAAGCAAGGTATCCTACCAGATTCTTCCCGATCTCCCGGACTGTCTCAAAGAGGAACCCGCCAAGGTTTTGGTCATGGGGCCAAAGGACCAAAAGCAGCTCAATGCTTATCAGGAAGCTATCCGGGAGTGGGCGGAGGATAAAATATCTATCTTCTATTCCGACCAGACCTATCTGGAACACGTTCTTCTGGGAGTCTCCAAAGGCTCTGCCATAAAGTGGCTCTGCCGCCGCCTGGATATTCCCCTGGAAAATACAATCGCCGTGGGGGATGCACAAAACGATATTCCCATGCTGCGCACCGCCCAGACAGGAATTGCCATGGCCAATGCCGCCCCGGAATGCAAAGCCAGCGCCGACTGTGTTACCGAAAACGACTGCGAACACAGCGGAGTTGCCGAAGTCATCCGCAAATTTCTTTTATAAAAACGAAAAGCCCCAAAGGACAGCTTTCTTGAAAGAAGGCTTTTGGCACTCTGGGGCTTTTTATATGTATCTGTCTTATTCTTAATCTTCGCGGATTTCCAGAACTTCCATTGGACATGCTTTTACGCAGATTCCACAGGCAGAACATTTTCCTGCCACTTCTTTGTCTTCTGCTTTTACCATCAGGCCGAACGGACATGCTTCCACGCATTTTCCACATCCGGTACATTTTTTCTTATCTACCATGTAAACGCCCTTGGCATTCTGAGTAATTGCCTCATGTTCACATGCTTCCGCACATTTTCCGCACTGCGGACATGCCAGCACCTTCGGCTCTCCGTCTTTCTTCGCGCCAATCTGCAGATAGGATACAGATTCGTCTTCTCTCTTATAAAAGGCGGTTGAACAGGCAACCTGACATTGAAGACAAGCCATACATTGATCTTTTTTTGCTGCAACTAATTTTTTCATTGCGACCCTCCTGGATTTTTTCTATTAATATTTTATATCTAACTGATATTTTTTATTATAAAGGATTCCTTTCTATTCTTCAACAAAAATATGACAAAAAATTTTATTGGATATCACTGCTTAAAAAAGACGCCAAAAGCGGGGGAAATCGCAATCCCCCGGCGCTTTTGGTCCTTTTCTCGCAGAAAAGCACAGGATTTGAAAACTGAGAAAACACTGATGCGTAAGCGTTTTCTTAATCTTAAATAAATAACTTTTCAGGCTTTTGGCAGCTTAAAAGAGCTTTTCAGCGATACGATCCGGTTAAATACCGGCGCGCCTTCCCTGGAATCCTTCGCGTCTACGCAATAATACCCATTTCGGACAAACTGGAAACTGTCATATGGCTTTGCCTGCTTCAAATCCGGCTCCAAGTACGCCTGCTTAACCGTCAGGGAATTGGGATTTAGGTTCAAAGATCCGTCCTCGTTATAAACGCCCTTTTCCTCATCGATGATATTCTCATACAGGCGCACCTCTGCCTGTACGGCTTCCTGTGCGGATACCCAATGGATCGTTCCCTTTACTTTTCTTCCGGTAAAACCGCTTCCGCATTTGGTTTCCGGGTCATAGGTGCAGTGGATTTCGGTTACCTGGCCGTTGTCGTCTTTGACAAAGCTTTCGCATTTAACAAAATAAGCCTGCATCAAACGCACTTCATTGCCGGGAAACAGACGGAAATACTTCTTTGGAGGTATTTCCATGAAATCCTCCCGCTCAATATACAGTTCTCTTCCAAATAATACCTTCCGGCTTCCCAGCTCTTCATTTTCCAGATTGTTGGCCACTTCCAACTCTTCTGTCTGGCCTTCGGGATAATTGTCTATGATCAATTTGATCGGATCCAAGACCGCCATCATCCGGCTTTTTTTCAGCTTCAAATCCTCCCGGACACAATACTCCAGCATGGCATAATCCGCAGAACTCTGGGCTTTCGACACCCCGCAGAGATCGACGAACATCTGAATCGATTCCGGCGTAAACCCTCTCCTGCGCAGAGCGGCAATGGAAACCAGCCTGGGGTCGTCCCAGCCGTCCACAATGCCTTCCTCCACCAATTTTTTGATATATCTTTTTCCAGTTACCACATTCGTCAGATATAATTTAGCAAACTCAATCTGTCTGGGAGGCTGCTCAAAACCCACTTCCCGGACTACCCAGTCGTACAGCGGCCGATGGTCTTCAAATTCCAGCGTACAGATGGAATGGGTCACCCCTTCAAACGCATCCTCCAGAGGATGGGCAAAGTCGTACATCGGATAAATACACCAGGTATCTCCCGTGTTGTGATGGTGCATATGGGCCACCCGGTAAATGACTGGGTCCCGCATGTTCATATTGGACGAGGCCATGTCTATTTTTGCCCGCAAAACCCTGGCACCGTCCGCCACTTTACCTTTTCGCATCTCTTCAAACAACTGAAGATTTTCCTCCACACTTCTGTTTCGGTAAGGGCTTTCTTTTCCTGGCTGCGTCAGAGTTCCCCGATATTCCCGGATTTCCTCCGCGGTCAGATCGCAGACATAAGCCTTGCCCTTTTTGATCAGGGTGACGGCCGCCTCATACATTTTTTCAAAATAATCCGAGGCAAAATACAGCCGGTCTTCCCAATCCGCGCCCAGCCATTGGATATCCTCCTTAATGGACTCTACAAACTCTGTCTTCTCTTTCGTGGGATTGGTATCGTCAAAACGCATATTGAATTTTCCATGGTATTTTTTGGCAATCCCATAATTGAGCAAAATAGACTTGGCATGTCCGATGTGCAAGTATCCGTTTGGCTCCGGGGGAAAACGGGTACATACGGCGTCGTATACTCCGTCCTCCAAATCCTTGTCGATCATCTGCTCAATAAAATTTTTGGATACGATTTCCTGTTCCATACATCACTCTCTCCTCAAAATTATATATTTTATCAATCCGCCTGAAGCCGGAAAGAATAGCGGTTGGTCTTCGGTGAAGTGTAGACCTGTTTTCCTTTGCGCATATTCGCCACTGTATAGACGTAATACTTCCGGTTTCTGACAAGTCCCGGAATGATAGCCGTCCGCTCCTGCACAGTCTTTACCTTGCGAAAGCCCCCAAGGGGATCGCCTGAGATATATACGCTGTAACTGGTCGCCCCTGTCGTCTCCGGCCAGGAAACTTTCACCGCGCTGCGGCTGGCCCATTTGAATTTTACCCTGGGCTGCTGGGCAATATACAGGTAAGCAGCATCCCCGTAAATCATTTTCTCATCGATTCGGAAATACCCGCGGATGCGCAGACGGTAAAACTCGCCGGCGAAAATATCCTCAAGGGTTATACTGGTCTTGTCTTCAGCCAGATACCGCCCCACAAGCTCGCCGGATAAATTCGTCACTCGGAACTCATAGCCCTCCGCGCTCTCCTGCGTATTCCAGTAAATCTTCATTGTCCTTGAGGTGGGATAGCTCCTCTGGTTGCGCAAAGCAGTTTTCCCCGGCGCAGTCCGGCAATCTTCCATATAGAAAACCTCACCTGCCTGATGTTCATCGTAGGACTCTACTTTGATTTGGTAAAATATCCCAGATTCCGGCAGCTCCACATCCGCCGCGGGTTCTCCCTCGGAAGCATACACATCTTTCAGATAATGATAAGCCGGCTCCGCCGCAACTTTATAATAGAGCTTATACAATACAATCCCTTCTGTTTTCTGCCAGGATAAGCTCACCGTATTGCCCGATGCCCCTGTCTGCCAGATCTTTCTTCCTTCCGTCGTCTGCGCCGCCGCAGGCATGGCCCAAAATAACGTTAGCAGCAGCAACAGCAATATTCCCTGTATCCATCTGAACCCTTTCATCACGCAACCCCCGTTTGTTTTTTCCGTTCATTTTACCATAATTCGAGGAAAAATGCTATATGTGTAAAAAATACCTATTGAATAACCCCAATCTTATCATGTATACTTTTCTCACAGACAACACCCATGATCACGATAAGAGAAATGAGGCGCGACCCATGACAAAAGACAATTATGCAAACTATACCGACGAAGCATTGATTCAAAAGCTGCGCAGCGGGGAATCCCAGGTTTCCGACTACCTGCTGGAAAAGTATAAAGGCATTGTCCGCAAAAAAGCACGGGCCATGTATCTCATCGGCGGGGAAACCGATGATCTGATCCAGGAGGGAATGCTGGGCCTTTTCAAAGCCATCCAGGACTACCGCCCGGAAAAGGAAACCTCTTTTCGCACCTTTGCGATGCTGTGCATGGAACGGCAGATGTACAGCGCGATCCAGGGCTCGAATCGACAGAAGCATCAGCCGCTGAATTCTTATGTATCACTCAGCGAAGGGGTGGCCGACGAAAGCATTTTCAGCGAGCTGGTCATCAGCAATCCCGAATCCATTATCATAGACCAGGAAACGGCGCTGGAGCTGGAACGGCGCATCCACGAATGCCTCAGCCACTTTGAAAACCGTGTGCTGGACTGCTACATACACGGCTATAATTACTTGCAGATTGCAGAAGAATTCAAAAAAAGCCCCAAATCCATCGACAACGCCCTCCAACGGATACGAAAAAAAGTCCGCCGCACAATTTCTGAAACATTTTCCCACTGAAATGAAATTTTTTTAAACAGTCTCCAGCGCCCGGTCATAATATTCTTTTGTCCGGGAATCAAACGCAACTAGAATAACTTCCTGGACAACCGACGCACGGCTCTCAAAACTCTTTATGGTTTCCACCGCAATCTTCGCAGCTTTCTCCAAAGGGAAACGATAAACGCCTGTGCTGATAGACGGAAACGCAACGGTCTGGCAGTCGTGGCAGTCGGCCAGTTCCAGGCAGTTGCGGTAACTGTCGGCCAGCAGCGCTTCCTCCCCCTGATCGCCTCCGCGCCAGATGGGACCCGGCGTGTGGATCACATATTTTGCCGGAAGCTGGTATCCCCAGGTAATCTTTGCCTGCCCAGTGTCACAGCCGTGCAGCTCTTTGCATGCTTCCAAAAGCTCTGGCCCCGCCGCTTTGTGAATAGCGCCGTCCACGCCTCCCCCTCCCAGCAGAGAAGTATTTGCCGCATTTACAATGGCGTCACATTCCAGCTTTGTAATATCTCCTAACAATGTCCGAATCTTCATACTCCATCTCTCCTTTCTTTTTTTGATTTTTGCGTACTGTTTCTAACAGTTTAAATGACAATCCCGCAGAAAGCAATGAATATTTTCTAAATTCAGGAAGAACAGTAGACATACCGGGTAAAAAAATGATATTGATCCCCATTCAACTGGGAACCATGTCTCTGTTTCTCGCCGGATCAGTTCTCTTGGTTATCGGGATGGGCTTTTTTCAATTAGGGGCGGAGATGGCTATGACGCCCCTGGGCGAAGGGATCGGTATCCAGTTATCCAAAATCCGGCATATTCCCCCAATTCTTTTGATCGGGTTTTTGATGGGAGCGATTATCACAATCAATGCGGAATGCAGAGCGAAGCCCACGGCATTGTCTTTTCTCTGCCTGTGGACGGTATTATCGGATTGAATTAAAAAACGATACCCCTGACTCTTCCTTTATTGAGAAGGTTCAGGGGTTTTTCATTGACAATCATCCGATTTCGTACTATAATACCAAAGTACGATTTCGTACTTGGAGGTATCATTATGAGCGAATGGACAACCGTGGAATTAAATCGAATCAACTACCTAACCAATGAGATTGACGCTGCTTACCATGAAGCGGCCCGAAAGCTCCATTTATCCGACAGCGCCCTGCTGATTCTCTACACCATCTGCAACCATGGCGACGGATGCCTGCTTTATGATATCTGCCGGCTGTCAGGCGCAAGCAAGCAGACCATCAATTCTGCACTGCGCAAGCTGGAGGCAGAAGGCACTATCTATCTGGAGACCTTTGATGGCAAAAAGAAAAAAGTATACCTTACAGAAAAAGGCAGACAGGTTACAGAAAATACGGCTCTGCGCCTAATCGAGATCGAAAACGATATCATTCGTTCCTGGTCTGAAGCCGAGCAGCAGATATATATAGAATTGACCCAAAGATATCTCACCTCTTTTCAGGAGAAAATCAAAGAACTTTAAGGAAGAAGGTGATTCCATATGAATATCCAATTATCCGATCATTTTGATTATAAAAAATTGCTTCAGTTTACGCTGCCCTCCATCGTTATGATGATTTTTACCTCTATCTATGGGGTCGTCGACGGATTTTTTGTCTCAAATTTTGTGGGCAAAACGCCTTTTGCCGCTGTAAACTTTATTATGCCGTTTCTGATGATTCTCGGCGCGGCAGGTTTTATGTTTGGTACGGGCGGAAGCGCTCTGATCGCCATCACCATCGGCACCGGAAATCGAAAGAAGGCGAACCGCCTGTTCTCCCTGTTTGTCTATGTATCCGCCGCCATTGGCGTCCTCATTGCCATACTGGGTCTGATTTTTATTCGACCGATTGCCGCTTTGCTGGGCGCGGAGGGGATTTTGCTGGAAAATTGCGTCTCTTATGGCCGCATTATCCTGCTTGCGATACCCGCTTTTATGCTGCAATATGAATTCCAGAGCTTTTTTGTCACAGCGGAAAAACCGCAACTTGGGCTTATGGTCACGGTTGCGGCAGGCGTTACCAATATGGTTCTGGACGCGCTTTTTGTCGCGGTGTTCCGGTGGGGCCTAAACGGCGCGGCGGCCGCCACGGCGCTGAGCCAGGTGGTCGGGGGTATCCTTCCGCTGATTTATTTTTTCCGCCCCAACACCAGTCTTTTGCGGATGACCGGAACAAAATTTGACGGAAAAGCCCTGTTAAAAGCTTGTACCAACGGTTCCTCTGAACTGATGTCCAACGTTTCCATGTCCCTGGTCAGTATGCTGTATAACGTCCAGTTGATGAAATACGCCGGGGAGGACGGCGTGGCCGCCTATGGAGTATTAATGTATGTCAATATGGTTTTTCTCGCAGCTTTTATCGGTTATTCGGTTGGATCCGCGCCTATCATCAGCTACCATTTCGGAGCAGGCAATCACAGTGAGCTGAAAAATATTCTGAAAAAAAGCTTTGTGATTATTGGTATCTTTTCTGTCAGTATGCTGGGACTGGCCGAGCTTCTGGCGCGGCCGCTGGCGAACATATTTGTCGGATACGATCCAGGGCTTTTGGAGCTGACCCAGCGCGGTTTCCTGATTTACTCTTTTTCGTTTCTGTTTGCAGGTACGGCTATTTACGGATCGTCCTTTTTTACCGCATTGGGGAACGGACTGATTTCCGCGCTGATCTCATTTCTGCGTACTTTGGTCTTTCAGATGGCGGCGGTTTTGATTTTCCCGCTTATCTGGGGAATCGACGGCATCTGGATCTCGATTGTTGCCGCAGAATTGATGGCCGCGGCTGTGAGTATTTTATTTATCATCGGCAAACGTTCCAAATATCATTATTAAAAGAGGAGACAAAATATGAATATCAAAAAAGGCGCTGCCCTGATTCTGGCCACTTGCCTGCTGGCAGTCTCAGCCGTGCCGGCCGCGGCCAAAGACCAGTCAGAAGCGGAACTGGAACCCCCGAAGGCACAGGTCTTTACCCCAACCTTTTCTAAGAAAGGACTGCAATTTGGGGAAAGTGTGGAGGATGCTCTCAACTTAGGCATCAACTATTGTCTGTTTAACATCTGTATCACAGAATTTACGGACGCCTCCCGAAATCAACTACGCTATCAATACAAAGGCGACACGTATACCTTTAACCTGGATGCGTTTGAGCGCTGGGGAAGCCTGTTCTCCCAGTTACAGGCAGCGGATATCGACCTGTCTGCGGAATTCCTGCTTCCATGGGACGACAAACAGACGGATCTGATTCATCCTGCGGCACGCAGCCGAAACGATTCCCGCAACTACTATGCCTGGAATATCAGCACGAAGGAAGCCCGCAAAAAATATGCCGCCCTGTTCAGTTGTATTGCAGAGGAATTCGACGGCAGGCACGGCCTGGGGTACATCAACAATTACATCATCGGCAACGAAGTCAACGGACACGCCCAATGGCATTACACCGGTTCCAGTTCTCTGGAAGAAAATGCAAAGCTGTATGCAGATACCTTCCAGCTTGTAAACAAAGCCGTTAAACGCAAGTGCGCCGATACCCGTGTCAGCATCTGCCTGGAACACACCTGGAATACGGAGATTCCCGGCCAGGTTCACAGCGGCAAGGAATTCCTGGATGCATTTGCCGACCGGCTGAAAAAATATAAAAGCCCAGATTTTACCATCAGCTATCACGCGTATTCCGAACCTTTGACGCAGGCGGATTTCTGGAATAATTCCAAATACCGTGTGAAAGACAATGTGAACACGCCCTATATTTCCATGAAAAATATCGAGCAGCTCACAAAATATGTCAAGTCCAACTATGGTTTCAAAACCAGAATTATGCTTACCGAGCAGGGCTTCAGTTCCCACGGGACAGACGGCGAGATCAAGCAGGCCTCCGCCATTGCTTACGCCTATTACAAAGCAGAATTCAACGATATGATTGACAGCATTATCTTCCGCTGCCAGGCAGACCATCCCGTGGAGATGAGCCGCGACGGCCTCTATATGGGACTTTGGACCGCAGGCATGGGAAAACAGAAAGCGGCCCATGAGGTGTTCCAATATATGGATACTTCCGAATGCGAAGTACATACACAAATCTGTCGGCAGTATCTGGGTATCCAAGACTGGGCTGAACTGGTGCCCGACTATAACGCCGAATATTTCAACTGGTGATTGATAACCACTGAGCCTTCCAGGCTTCCCCGACACAAAAAAATCCAATTGAAGTGTTTGTTTATCGTAAAACACTTCAACTGGATTGATCCGTCCGTTTCACAGATCTTCGTAAAACGCACATCCGCACCGGCCGGCCTCTTTTACGTGATACAATGCCTGGTCGGCCCGTTTATAAAGTCCATCGTCAAAGCCTTGCTTGGAAAAAGCGACCCCGATGCTCAGCGAAAATTTTGGCAGCCCGTTCTTTCCCTCCTGTAAAATCTCATTCATCTGTTTGGCTTTCTGGGTAATAATCTCTTTGGAGCTTCGATTGATCTCTGTCATAATAACAGCGAACTCATCCCCGCCGATCCGCGCCTGAAAGTCCGTGGAACGAAAACTTTTTACCAAAAGCTCCGCCACCTTTTTCAATGCCCGATCACCCATTTCATGTCCGTAAGTATCGTTGATGTTTTTGAATACATCCACATCAATCAGCAACAGACAAACGGCGGCTGGACTTGCCTTTAATTGTAACCGAATCTGGTCAAAAGCGCCTCTGTTTAAGATTCCGGTCAGCGCATCCCTCTCTGCTCTCTCCCGCAGCATACTCTCGTTGGCGGCATTTACCTCATAGATATCGTTATAAGTCAGCGCCAGATATTTGAACTCATAAGCGCCTGTAATTTCCAACGCCTTATGGTCTTTGATGCATCGGATATAAACTTGCAGGGGTTTTACAATCAGAATCGTGATAAAAAAGAAAATGATCACATTCATCACAAACAAAACGCTGATTTCTACACGCTGTATACCAAGCTGCTTTTCCAAATCCGCTTTGCTTTCTTCCTGCTCCGACTTTGTTTCCTTTAATACAACCTTTAGAGAGTTAGAAATATTATCCAGAATCTCTTCCTTCGACTCCCTGTATTCATATCCGAAAACCAACTCCTGTGCTTTCTGTATTTTTCCATCTTCATCCAGTGCCTGATCTTCTTTAGACAATGTTATCTCTTGTACCTCTTCAGGAAGCGTACCAATATCGTAATGCTTTGTCTCCGAAACCAGCCTCATAGCATAGATTTCACTTTTCATCAGCTCGTTGGACTGACCCAATGCCGTCTGAAGATATGTGTGGATTTCATCGGCTTCTGGAAGCTTACTTAGGTCTTCCAAAGCCGATTCTCTTTTTTTGTCCACGTTTGCTTCCTGAAAATATGCTTCCATATATTCCGTCTCTGCCGTTACCACATAAAGACGAACCTGTTCCGTAAGGATATTGGAGCCATCCGCAATATTTGTTGCAATTTCTTCGCAGCTGACAAGCTTGTCCGTAGTACGGAGCAGGTCATTGTACTGTGAGGAAATCTGGAACATTCCATACAAAATAAACAGATATAAAATACTCGCCGCCAAAATCATCAAATAATTTGCCGTCCGTATTCTTGTTCCTTTCAGCTTGTTCCCATTTTCTCCAGCATTTTCCATATATTTTTCTCCCTATAAGGAAAACCAGCAAAAACCCCTATGCTTTTTGCTGCGGCATAAAAGGTTCCGCTGGCTCACTCTCTTGCGAAACTATGTATTTAGAAAATATGGTAATTCAAAGTTAAACTTGCGAATACAATCGCTACCATAGAAAGCAGCTTGATCAAAATGTTAATCGCCGGTCCAGAGGTATCCTTAAATGGATCGCCTACCGTATCGCCTACAACGGCAGCCTTATGAGCTTCGCTGCCCTTTCCGCCGTGTGCGCCGCTTTCAATATATTTCTTGGCATTGTCCCAGGCGCCGCCGGAGTTTGCCATCATAACTGCAAGGATAAACCCGCTGACTGTGGCTCCTCCCAGCATGCCGCAGATACCGTTTACACCCAGAATCACGCCTACTACCAGTGGAGAGACAACCGTTAAAATCGCCGGAAGAATCATTTCCTTCTGGGCAGATTTCGTACAGATGTCTACACAGGAAGCATAATCCGGCTCAGCCTTTCCTTCCATCAGGCCTTTGATCTGCTTAAACTGACGACGTACTTCCACCACAATACTCTGCGCCGCGTTTCCAACAGCCTCCATAGTCAAAGATGCAAACAAGAACGGAAGCATACCGCCCACAAACAGTCCAATCAGAACCGGTGGATTGATGATACTCAGATCGAATACAAAACTCGGATCTTTTACCTGAATCTCTGCCACATAAGAGGCAATCAATGCCAGTGCAGTCAGCGCCGCGGAACCAATTGCAAAGCCTTTACCCGTTGCAGCCGTTGTATTTCCCAGAGAATCCAGCGCGTCTGTTCTTTTACGCACATTTTCACCCAAACCGCACATTTCTGCAATACCGCCCGCATTATCTGCCACCGGACCATAAGCGTCGGTAGCCAGTGTGATACCCAGTGTAGAAAGCATACCGACTGCGGACAGACCTACGCCGTAAAGCCCCTGGTTAAACGTAGCGTCCCCGATGCCGCCGGCGCCGCCGGATACACGATAGCTGACCAGTACGGAAACACCTACAATGATTACAGGCAGCACGGTAGAAAGCATACCCAAAGACAGCCCGCCGATGATAATCGTAGCCGGACCGGTCAAAGATGTGCCTGCTAACTTCTGGGTAGGCTTGTACGTATCAGAAGTATAGTATTCTGTGGTAATACCAATCAGGATTCCAGCCAGAAGACCAGATAAAATCGCAAAGAAGAATCCCATGTGCTCTTTGCCCAGTCCGAAATAAATCAGCGGATAAGCAGCTACTGCAATGATCGCACCGCTGATCCAGGTACCCCTTCTCAATGCGGACAACAGAGATTTCTGAGTAGCGTCTTCTTTCGTCTTGATGAAAAAGGTTCCAATGATAGAAGCTGCGATTCCGATAGCGGCCATCGCCATTGGAATGGTAACGCCCTGGAAGCCAAACCCTGCGGCAACTGCCAGCGCGGCAGTGGAGATAATAGAGCCCACATAAGATTCATACAAGTCAGCGCCCATACCAGCCACGTCACCTACGTTATCGCCTACGTTATCCGCAATAACAGCAGGATTTCGGGGATCGTCCTCTGGGATACCGATTTCTACTTTTCCAACCAGGTCCGCACCTACGTCGGCAGCCTTTGTGAAAATACCACCGCCCACACGGGCAAACAGTGCCATAGCAGATGCACCCATTCCAAAAGTCAGCATTGCAGACGTAATCGCCTGAACCTGCGCTTCCTCAAAGGTTTTGCCGGCTTCTATTACCAGATGTGCCGGATCGGCGTACCAGAATTTCAGGATATAGAACCACAGAGAAATATGCAGCAGGCCAAGTCCTACCACAACAAATCCCATAACAGCTCCCGAAGAAAAAGCTACCTTCAGGCCGGAGTTCAGACTCTTACTGGCGGCCTGAGCTGTCCTTGCGTTCGCTGATGTGGCAATCTTCATACCGATAAATCCAGACAGCCCAGAAAAGAAACCTCCGGTTACAAAAGCAAATGGGGCAAACATCGTCAAATGGCCGCCCAAAGCCAAACCTAACATTACAACAAACAGAATGGCGAAAAAGATGATTACGCCGGAATACTGCCGTTTCAAATAGGCATTTGCGCCTGCGCGGACTGCGGCAGAGATCTTCTTCATTTGATCATTGCCCTCGTCTTCTCTCAGGACTTTGCGCGCCAGATACAGGGCAAACAATAATGCAATCGCAGACCCAATCGGCGCTAGAATTGTCAAGTTCATAATTCGTTACCTCCCTCACATAGTATGTTATCTATAAGAATATCAATTTTTGTATGATAATTCAAGTGAATTTTTTTAATAATATATCTTTTAACGTAAAATTTCCAGGATTTTTTCCAGATTTTCCGTGGGCTGATGACAGCTCTTATTTTCGCAGAGGTAATACCGGGCTTGATCGCCGATAGGATAATCCGCGGTATATGGGGCCAGCTTCGACAAAACTTCGGCGTTTTCTGGTGTTTTTACCAGAATATGAACCCCTTCGTCCGGTATAGCTGCCAGACGCCGCCGCCATTCCTCGTCACAGGCTATGGGCAGCACACAAATCAACTCCCTGGAAGCATAGAGCACCTCTTCCATTGCCAGCAGGGAAAAGCAATAGCCAGAAGGATAGCTCTCGGCCTGTGCCGCCAGAAAAGAAAGCTGGAGATCCCGCAGTTTGGACCACTCTAGTTCTCCCGTCAGCGCCGCCAGTTCACACAGTACATGGGCAGCCGCAGAATTGCCAGAAGGCATGGCGCCGTCCCAGACTTCTTTTGGCCTGTGGATCAACTGTTCGGCATCCGAGGCATACAGATAAAATCCGCCGTTTTCCTTATCCAGAAAATATTCCACCATCAACTCTGCGATGCGGATCGCTTTCTCCAGATAAGAAATCTCAAACACCGTCCGGTACATCTCAAGCAATGCAAAGGCATAAAACGCATAATCGTCGAGATGTCCGCGGTGTCCCGCCTCGCCGTCCCGATACCGCACCATCAGACGGCCGTCCTCATCCGTCAGATATTGACGGACAAACCGCAGAGCATTTTCCCCCATGGAAAGACACTGGCCGAAAACAGACTTGTCTGAATCTTCCATTGCAAAAGCGGCCCGCGCTCCTTTTGCACAGGCAGCAGCCATCAGACTGTTCCAGGAGGTCAGTACCTTGTCGTCTTTGTGAAGCGGGTATCTGTTTTGGCGGTATTCGTAGAGTTTTTCCTGACACTTGGCCGTGTCTGAATCGGGAATCCAGGGCGATTCTTCTGGAATCTGATTGGGAATGCCCATCCCCTCAAAATCTCCTTTTTCGGTAAGATGATACCGATGGCAGAAGTCTTTTCCCTGCTGTTCGCCCAGCACCTGGCAGATTTCTTCTACTGTCCAACCGTAATATTTGCCCTCTACTCCCTCGCTGTCTGCATCCTGTCCACAGAAAAATCCACCGTTTTCCCCGGTCAGTTCCCGGAACACATAGAGAAAGATGCGCTGCGCCGTCCAGAGACACCACTGTGCCTGCGTCTGCTCCCAGCATTCCAGATAAGCCAGGGCCAGCATCGCGTTGTCATAAAGCATTTTTTCAAAATGGGGGATTTTCCACTGCCGGTCGGTGGAATACCGGGAAAAGCCGCCGCCAATGTGGTCGAAGATACCGCCCCGCATCATACAAAACAGCGTATGCGCCGCCATATACTCTGCTGTTTTGCTCTTTTCCAAACGGCCGTAACGCAGCAAAAAGAGCAGGTTCTGGGGCGCCGGGAACTTAGGCGCCTGTCCAAAGCCGCCGTATTCTTTGTCAAAGGTGTGCAGGAAAGTTTCCGCCGCCCGATGAAACAACGCCTTATCCGGCCAGGAATCGTTCTTCCCGGACGGATCGCCTGGGTTGTCCGCCGAGAGAAATTGACAGACAGAAGCGCCCGCCTGCCGCAGCTTTTCCGGCTCCCGCTCCCACAGATCGGCGATCTGCCCCAATATCTGCAAAAGCCCCGGCGTTTTTCCCCGGCTTTCCCGCGGCAAATAAGTGGCGGCAAAAAAAGGCTGCTGCTCCGGCGTCATAATAATCGTCAGCGGCCATCCGCCGGAACGGTTCATAGCCTGACACACCGCCATATACACAGAATCAATATCTGGACGTTCCTCCCGGTCAACCTTAATGCTGACAAAGCTGCGGTTCAAAAGTTCTGCCGCCTTTTCATTTTCAAAAGACTCCCGCTCCATCACGTGGCACCAATGACAGGTAGAATAGCCAATGCTTAGAAAAACTGGTTTGTTCTGTTCCTTCGCTTTTGCAAACGCCTCCGGCCCCCATGGATACCACTCCACCGGATTATGGGCATGGGACAATAAATACGGCGATTTTTCATGGATTAAATGATTTGTATTTCCAGGATTCATGAGCCTGCCTCCTTGCGCGTTTCTTTTTTTGATTATCATGCCATCGCAGCGTTGAATCTATGCACAATACATCGTCCAAATAACGCCATTCCCCAAGTCTCGACGTAGCCGACGCTACGTATTTGAAAAAGCCGTATTCTCTTTCTATTTGGAACACGGCCTTTCATAACCTTATTTCTTAATTGCCGCCTGTGGGCAGATAGGGTCTTAGCGCTCCGGCGACGTTACAGATCGGCATTGTCTGCAACCACACCCGGCCCGGCCCGGTAATCACAGTATTGAAAAGTCCTTCCCCGCCAAATATTTTATTCTTAATTCCCGGCACAGTCTGGATTTCCATACTGCAGGTTGCCGACATTGCCGCCAGATGTCCGGTGTCTACCACAATCTGCTGGCCCGCCTGCAGCTCGTATTCCTCTATATGGCCGTCAAACTCTGCAAAAGCTATACCGTTTCCGCTGATTTTCTGGAGAATAAATCCCTCTCCGCCAAACAAACCAGAACTAAACTTCCTATGAAAGTGCATACTCAGATCCACACTGGATTCACTTGCCAAAAACGCGCTCTTTTGCAAGATGTATTCCTGACCAGGACTTACAGTAAACGGTTTGATCGATCCCGGAAAAGAGGAAGCAAAGGCAACCAGGCCATTGCCGCCCATTGCCGTATACTGGTTAAGGAACAGGGTATCTCCAGACAGCATTCTTCCCAGAGCTTTTCCGAGTCCGCCGCCGGACGTCGTTTCCATCTTCATATTTGGGGACATCCAGGCCATTCCCCCATTCTCTGTAATCATCATTTCCCCTGATTCCAAATGGCAGATAACGACTGGAAGTGTTTCGCCCTTTATTTCATAACGCATAGTCTCCTCCTAAACCTGCATGCGCCCAAAATTGGACGCGCCACCATAAACGAAAATT
Organism: uncultured Lachnospiraceae bacterium; assembly: GCA_947571775.1. Classification (GTDB taxonomy): domain Bacteria; phylum Bacillota; class Clostridia; order Lachnospirales; family Lachnospiraceae; genus MGBC164599. The sequence continues at coordinate 74,267 of CANOZK010000006.1, forward strand.
GTGCGGACGCATTTGGCGTCCCTGAATACACGCCGCCTAACTGGCAGCGGACTTTCAAAAATAAAAAGATCAATTTCTTTGTATAATCCCCTTCTATCCGGCTATACTATAATTATTCATTGGAATCCCCTCCAATGAATAAAAAAATACTTTTTATCCTCCCCTTGACGAGGCTGCCATAAGATCAAACAGGCGGCCTCACATTACATAACGTTGTACCAACTCTTCCGCCATCTCCCCTACGGTTTTTCCGGTAATGGGATGGCGCAAAAAAGGAGCAATCTCCCGCAGAGGAATCAGCACAAAATCCCTTTTCTGCATCTCCACATGCGGAATCTGCAAGTCCTCCTCCTCGATCACTTCCCGGTCATAAAAAATAATATCCAAATCCAGCGTCCGGGGTCCCCAGTGAATCTTGCGCTCCCGCCCCGCCTGTTTCTCAATCTCCTGAAGAAATTCCAAAAGTTCCCGCGGAGTCAGCAGTGTGCGGATCTGCATACAGCCGTTCAAAAAATCCTCCTGCTCCACACCGCCGTAAGGCGCTGTGCGGACAAAGGACGACACCTTTTCCACCTGGCAGCCCTCTTTTTTGCCGATACTCTCCACCGCCGTCTGCAGATACCGCTCCCGATCTCCCATATTGGAGCCAAGGGCAATGTAAACCGTGTGCCATTTCCGCCGGATGGCCACAGACACGGTTTCCAGGTGCAGTCCGATCGGCGCCCAGGGCTTTTCCAGCTCCAGCTCTACTTCCATAAGGCCGGGGATTTCCAAAAGCATTTTTTTTGCCAGCGTCTCCACCGCCCGTTCCAGAAGACAGAACGTATGGCTTTCCAGATAATCCTTCATCATCTGGCTGACTTCCCCATAATGAATGGATTTGGTCAGATCGTCCGTCTTTCCCGCTTCCCGCACATCGGTGTGCAGAACCGCAGAGATGACAAATTTTTGTCCCAGCACATTTTCTTCTGGAAATACGCCGTGCTTGGCAAAAAACTCCAGCTTTTTGATATAAATTCTGTCCATTTTTACCTTCCCATAATCGCTTCTATCATCTGGATCACACGTTTGTTCTCCCGAACCCGGTGCACCCTGACAAACGCACAGTGATGGATTACGCCAAACGCCGTCGTCGCCAGAGTGCCCTCCAACCGCTCTTCCGTGGGCAGATCCAGCGCGTTTCCAATCACCGATTTGTTGGAGGTGCCCAACAAAATGGGATATTTGTACTGGTGCATCTGGGAGATCTCCCGCATTACTTCCAGATTCAGCTCATAAGTCTTTCCAAAGCCCACGCCTGGATCTAGAATAATCTTGTCCTCTGCAATGCCCGCTTCCTGCGCAATCTTAATGGACTCGCCCATATCCTGGAGGAATTCTTTCATAAAATCCCGATAGTCCGCCTGTTCACGGTTGTGCATCAGGCAGCAGGCAACCTTTGTCTCGGCAACCAGCTTTGCCATATCTGGATCGTACTTCAGTCCCCAGATGTCGTTGAGCAAATCCGCCCCCGCCTCGATGGCCGGCCGGGCAACTTTGCTTTTATAAGTATCCACAGAAATCGGAATGTCAAATCTGCCGCGTACCGCTTCAATTATCGGCACTACCCGATCGATCTCCTCCTGCTCCGAGATCTGCTGATGTCCCGGCCTTGTGGACTCCCCGCCGATATCAATGATATCCGCTCCCTGGGCAATCATGTCCTCCGTGTGCTTCAAAGCGGCGTCCAGCGAATTCCATTTTCCCCCGTCCGAAAAAGAGTCCGGGGTAACGTTCAGAATCCCCATAACGTAACATTTCCGCTCTGTGTCAAAAATTTTATTCCCAATTTTCATAAAGTCTGTCTATGCTTCCGTAACCGTTCAGACGCCTTGCGGGATAAAATCTGTCCGAACGGTCACGTACTTCCTCCTAATCGCATATTTCCATATTCATTTTGTGTTCCGGCCACTTGCATGCTTCCCTGGCCGCGCAGGCAAAGCAGTTCCTGGACATTTTATCTGCCCGATAAAGCAGGGAATCCAGCTTGGAACCGCTGTTTTCCCTGCCCTCTTTGTTTCGATGCCCCAAAATGGCCTCCCGGATCTGCGCCTGCTCCTCCTCTGAAAAAGAACACTCCGGCAAAATCTCATCCGCAAGATTTGCGCTGGCCTTCTCGTGCGGAATCTCCAACTCATACTGCTGGTATCTGCCAATGTCATGCAAAAGGGCGGCAGCATAAATCAGATCCTTGTCTATATCCAGGCCCTGTTCCAGATTGTAAATATACGCCAGCCGTGCAACGTCCAAAAAATGCTCGATGCCATGGCGGCAAAACTTCCTCTCTCGTTCCCATACCCCGTTTTGCTCCAGAGCGTACTGGTATTTCGGGTGGAACAAGATTTGATTAATCCGATTCACTCTTTTACCATCCCCAGAATCAGTTTCTGCATCTCCAGATTGTCTTTTAACACACCGCGGGTCACACAGCTCATCGTCTTGCTGCCGGGCTTCTTGATCCCGCGCATCGTCATGCACATGTGCTCCGCTTCTATCATCACCATGACTCCCTGCGGCTTTAAGTGCTCCCAGATAGCGTCTGCAATCTGCGCAGTTAATTTTTCCTGAATCTGCGCTCTGCGGGCATAGACCTCTACTGTCCTGGCCAGCTTGCTCAAGCCCGCCACCTTGCCGTTGGGTATGTACGCAATATGTGCCTTTCCGTAAAAAGGAAGCAGATGATGCTCACAGGTGGAATAGAAAGTAATATCTTTCTCCAGCACCAGCTCGTTATCTTCTACTGTAAACTGTTTCGCCAAATGCACGCCTGCATCTTGATCCAGGCCCCCATAAATCTCCTGGCACATTCTGGCTACACGGGACGGTGTTTCCCGCAGCCCTTCCCGGTCGGCGTCCTCGCCGATTCCTTCCAAAAACAAACGTACACTTTCCTCGATTTTCTGCTTGTCCAGCATGAAAATATACTCCTTTCCGTATATTACATATTTGGAGAATGCTTTTCCACTGTAAAAATGAAAAACATCTCCATTATGTGAAGAACATATGCCGAAAATATTCCCTACACAATATGAGATGTCTGACTCTATTGCCGCAACGGGTGCGATCACCATACCGCAAGTTCAAGCTAATAATAAACTTTTCGTTTCAGCAGCAACTCCCTATCCACCGAACACTTTACGCATGGAAATCTATTTTGCATATTATTCAGTTAAAGTGTGTCTGAAAATTCTCAAACACGTTCTAGCGCAATTATATCATATACTCATAAAATAACAAGTACATCTTTGAAATTTCAAGTATATTTTATAAATATCTGTAACCATTCAGGTATCTGAATAGTCACAGATATTTATTCCTTCCCTGTATTGCTTCCTCTTACAAATGTCTTTCCACGAATTCTCGGATTTTTTCTATCTCTTCGTCTCTTACACCGTTTTCAAAAGTAACCGTAATACTGTCTCCTTTATGTACGTCTAAAGATACCAGTGCCAATAATTTATCTGCACTCGCCACCTTATCTCCCCCGGAAACAGTTACTGCGGAATCCAGGCTTTTTACCATCTGTACAAATTCGCTGACCGGTTTCGCATGAAGGCCTAATCTGTTCTGTAAAACATGATGAAATTCTTTCATACTATACCTCCTCTGTTTTGTATTTACTCTTGGAAAAAAGATTCTGAAAATACAGGGAAGTTTTTGCTTATTTTATTTCTGGCAAAAGAACTGAAGCATTTGATACTGCTGCAATGTGGAAAGGGATGCCTCGCAAAACGTCCTGCTTGCATTTTCAATGACCGCATCCACCTGGGGCAGCTTCTTTTTTACAAATCCCAAAATAGATTCCCAGGGCAGGGTTCCCTGACCCATCCCCAGATGTTCATCCCGAACTCCGTGATTATCGTGCAGGTGAAGATGCCGGATATATGGAAAAAGATTTTCCAGCCATTCTTCCGCCGGATGCAAAGACGAACAATGCGCGTGGCCGAAATCCAGGCACAAACCGAATGCAGGATGTTTTACCGCCTCGGCAATCTCCCGGATAGGTGCATACTCTGGATCGAATACGTTTTCTAGACAAACCGTCAGCTCTGTCCCCTTATCCTTCATAAAGTCATTCCAGAAATCGATCATCCGCTCCGCCCATCCCTCCAGATAATTGACGATTGGAACAAAACAGGTATGATAGATTACTTTTTTTGCCCCCAGCTCGCAGGCTGCCTGATATGCCTGACTGAAACGCTCCCGGCTGACCTTGGCAATCTGGCTGTCCCAGCTCACCGGATTCAGATCCAGAAACGGGCCGTGTACCGTCAGAGGTCCATCCCAGCCCATCGCGTCCAGACGTTTTTGGTAGGCCACCAAATTTTCTTTCCAAGTATCCAGACAATAGCCGATGGAAAATTCAATGGACTCCACTCCGACAGGATAACGTCTGAGCAAATCTGCCATGTCCTCATCCGGCATTAGATGTGATAGATATAACAAAATAAATCCCCTTCTCACCTGCTCTTTTGTCTATATTCACATAAATACTCCAGAGCTTTTAAATTTAGGCAGAATTATAACAGTTCCATCTACATGTGTCAACTTTTTTCGTGTTTGCTTTACCGGGCCAAATGTTGCCATTCGGACAAAAGTTCCCAATTTTGGAGGCATATAAATGTTGACAATCCTGCCTTTCTGCGTCTAAAATAATACCAAGATAGCCGCAAATCAATTTGGAGAAAAAATATGAAAAAGCTCAAACGCATTCTGGCCTTAATCGGCGTGGTGCTTCTGTTGGGCGTTTATGCGCTCACTATGATTACCGCTCTGATGGACAGTCCCCAGGCGGGCGGCTGGTTCAAGGCATCCCTCGCCTGCACAATCGGCATCCCCATCTTTTTATATGCCTGTATATTAGTTTATCGCTGGACAAGAAAATAAGGAACTGTTGAAAGGATAAAACGATGGCTGAAAATCAAACAATTGACACCATTATTTTTGACGTAGGCAACGTGCTTGTGGATTTTGACTGGAAAGGATATCTGGATGGCTTCGGTTTTTCGCCGGAAATCCGGGACGCCGTGGCCTCGGCTGTCTTTCTAAGCCCCCAGTGGAATGAGATGGACAAAAGTCTGCTTCCCGACCAGGAATACCTGGATTTGTTTATCCGCAATGCCCCGCAGTACGAACCGGAAATCCGCAAGGTTTACGAAAACTGCGCGGACTGCATCCATATCCGCGATTATGCCGTACCGTTTGTCTGCAAATGTAGGGAACACGGCTATCGCACTTACATACTTTCCAATTACTCCCGCTGTTTGTTTTACCGGACAGAACATAAAATGCCGTTTCGCAAATATATGGATGGAGAACTTTTTTCTTTTCAGACTGGGCAGATCAAGCCGGATCCAGAGATCTACCAGTCTCTGCTGGAAAAACATACCATTGTGCCCCGGCGCGCGCTGTTTCTGGATGACCGGCAGGAAAACTTGGATACGGCTGCCCGGCTTCACATCCGCACTTTGTTGTTTACCTCCTATCCCCAAGCCCTTAACGATTTGGAAAAAATGGGAATCGTCTAAAAGAGAATCTCCTAAATCACGGCAAATGCCGCAGAAGCTTTGTCACCCTGCGGCATAAGAATTTCATTTGTTTCTGTATATGATATCTTCCCGGCCCGGCCCATTGGATACCATCGTGATGGGAAACCCAATTTTCTCTTCCACGAATTCCACGTATCTGCGGCAGTTCTCCGGCAGCTCCTCATATTTGCGGATATTGCGGATATCGCATTTCCATCCGGGCAGCACTTCCAGAACCGGCTTTGCATGTTCGAGCTTGGAAGTAACCGGAAACTCCGTGGTGACTTTTCCGTCTATCTCATACCCGGTACATACCGGAATCTCGTCCAGATATCCCAATACATCCAATACAGTAAATGCCACGTCTGTGGTTCCCTGGAGACGGCATCCATACTTGCTGGCTACGGCGTCAAACCAGCCCATCCGACGCGGCCTGCCTGTGGTAGCGCCATACTCGCCGCCGTCACCGCCTCTGCGGCGCAGTTCGTCGGCCTCTTCCCCAAAGATCTCAGAGACAAACGCCCCTGCACCCACGGCGCTGGAATAGGCTTTTACCACGGTAATGATTTTCTTAATCTCATAAGGCGGTATACCCGCGCCGATGGCTCCGTAAGCGGCCAACGTGGAAGAGGAGGTTACCATCGGATAAATGCCGTGGTCGGGATCCTTTAAGGAGCCAAGCTGACCTTCCAGCAGGATTTCTTTTCCCTCTTGCAAAGCCTGGTACAGATACACGGATACGTCGCACACATAAGGCCCTACCATCTCCCGGTAAGACAGCAGTTCTTTGAAAATCTTCTCCGGGTCCAGCGCTGGTTTATGATAGAGATGCTCAATCAGCACATTCTTTACTTCGCAGACCCGTTTTACTTTATCCAGCAGTGCGTCTTCGCTGCCGAACAATTCACTGACCTGGAAACCGATTTTCGCATATTTATCTGAATAAAAGGGAGCAATACCGGACTTGGTGGAACCAAAGGATTTTCCCGCCAGCCGTTCTTCCTCATAGGCGTCCAACAAAATATGGTATGGCATCACAATCTGAGCCCGGTCAGAGACAAGGATTTTCGGCTGGGGCACGCCCCGGTCTTCCAGCTCTTTGATTTCCTGAAACAGCACAGGAATATTCAAAGCCACGCCGTTTCCCAAAATGCTGGTGGTATGGCCGTAAAAAACGCCAGAGGGCATCGTATGCAGGGCGAATTTCCCATAATCGTTGATGATGGTATGGCCCGCATTGGCTCCGCCCTGGAACCGGACGATAATATCCGATTCCTTTGCCAGCATATCGGTAATCTTCCCTTTCCCTTCATCTCCCCAGTTTGCTCCCACAATCGCTTTAACCATTTGACAGTACCTCCCATATCTCTCATATTTGTATCATTTGGAAAATATTTTCATGCCACTGGTTTATTATAGTATATCGAAACCGGATTTTCAACGATTACTTTCGCGTGTGTCTGAATTATTGCCGGGCCGCCGACACGCCCTGTTTTACAGTATACCAAAGGCGTTCTGGGCTTTTGATCGGCACGTCACCACGACCCGCCTCCTCCGCCGCCGAAGCCTCCGCCAGAGAATCCACCGCCTCCTCCGCCAGAAAAACCGCCCCCGCCAAATCCCGATCCGCCGGACGTTTTCGGCGGCTCTGGAACAGCCAAGGCTTGGGAGGCCGTATCCATGCTGTGCATTAAGCTGCGGTGAAATACATAGTAATCAAAATAGTTACCCCGGACAGGGCCGGTATACCATTGGGGAGGTTCCAAAGCCAGCCCCTTGAGTTTGCGTGCAAACACATCCGACAGACCCATCACATACGCATAGGGAAGAATATGATAGAACAACTGAGGGCTTTCCTCTGCCAGAGCCCGCAACCGATCCAGTTCCGCAGTTTCGATAAACTCCCGCAATCCCAGCAGCTTTCCCATCCATTCTACACAGACATGCGTCCGTTTGCGCATAAAAACGGTCAGCAGAATCATTGCCACGGACGCCGCACACACAACTGCGTACAAAACCGTGAAGTCAAACACTTCCCCTTGCCGCACCCGCTGCAAATAACCGCCTCCATAGCCGGCCAGGCCAATGACAACCATCGTTGCCGCCGACAGCGCGGTCAGCCAGCGTTTGGATACGGCCTTGCTGTGCCAGGTATCCACAACATAACAATTTGTCCAGACTCCTGCCAGAACAAGGGCCAGACAAACCAGATTCAGCACCCACTGCATACTCATATAGGAAGTCATTCCGATGAACACAACAAAGCTTCCAAAAGGAATCACACATAACAGACCCGCCAGCGCTCTGGCCCAGCGGGAGCTTTTAGTATACAGAGCCGTTGGCCCCTGAAAACACAGTTTCACCTGCTCTTTTGCCACATTTAAAGTCTTATAAAATTTGCCGCTGACATCTTTTAATTTGCACACATCGCCGTCCCGGAACAGCCGTTGAAACATGGTTTGGGCATAGGCGGGCGCATCCGCAGGCAGAGGGCGCATCCGGTGAAAATACAATTTTCCCTTTTTCGCCTCCTCAATGGTCAAATAGCCTTGATCCGCCCAGTAAAGGATCAAGGAAAGCATATCCCGGTCTTCCACAATTCCGTCCAGGATATATCCCACAGCGGCGCTGTCCAGCCCCTGCGGGGGCTGAAACTGGACAGAAGGGTAAATGGTTTCATCCCGTCCAAATGCCAGAAACAGCAGTGTCATCGCCGCAAGCCCTGCAAAAGTCAAAGCCAGAATGGCTATTCCCATCCCTTTTACCGAATGCATGCCTGTAAAATATCCTTCCGGCATGGAGGCAAAGAAGGTCATGCCCTCCCCAAGCTGCAAACTTTGATTCAGCGTCCCTTCCAGGGTATTCCCCGACCAGTGAAGCTCCATGATTTCTGCTCCGTCTTTTGCCTCGCCGTAAGAACCTCTATACAGCTTTAGATTCTCATGTGTAAAATCCTTGGGAAAAGCAATGGAAAAAGAGCTGCCCGCCGGGATGGGATTCTGCCACATACCGGGAAATACATTGTAATAGGCGTTGGAATACTCCCGATTCTGAAACCATGGTGTAAACTGATAGCGAATCACATATTCCACAGAGCCGTATACCGTCTTATCCTCGCTGCCCAACTGGAAAACCGTACAGCCGTTTTCATGGGACACCTTTGCCGGGGCATTGGCCTCCAATAATTTGATTGTACCAAAATACGGAACTTTTTGCCGCTGTCCGGCTTCATCCATATATACGCTTGGCCCATATTGAGGAATATACCGGTAAATTCCATGCCGCCTTTCCAGCATATTGACCTGTATCCGTTCCTCCACTCGATAGGAGCCGTCCTTTAACACCTCTACCTGTGTGCTGTAATTTTCGGTCAGCATGGCAGAATCGTACACCGGATCCGAATCCGAACCCGACACGGATACAAGCAGACCGCCCCCAAAGAAACAAAGAACTGCAACTGCCACACAGACAAGGGCATAGACCCCTCTTTTCATGACTTCCCCCTCTTAAAATGTCACCTTCACGTTGTCTCTCTCGTAAATTTCCTGTACTTCGTAGAGAGGTTTCCTATGAAAACCAAATAATCCCGCCAGCAGATTCCCAGGAAACATTTCTATTCGGGTATTGTATTTATTGATTACCCCGTTGTAATACCTTCTGGAACCCGCAATCTCTTCTTCAATACGGGAAAGCTGGTTCTGCAAAGCCAGAAAATTCTGGTCTGCTTTCAAGTTCGGATAGGATTCTGTGAGGGCAAATAAATTCTTTAACGTACTGTCCAATAAATTTTCGTTTTTGATGGTTTCTTCTGCGGAGCGGGAATTGACCGCCTGGTTTCTGGCCGCGATTACCGCTTCCAGAGTCTCTCGCTCGTGCTTTGCATACCCTTTTACCGTTTCCACAAAATTCGGAATCAGATCGTATCTTTTTTTCAGCGAAACATCCATAGCCGAAAAAGCTTCCTCTGTCTTATTGCGCAGACGCACAAAAGCGTTATACGTACCAATCAGCCAGCAGGCCAGCAGGATAATGACTGCTGCAACCACGATTCCTATGATCATCCAACATACCTCCCTGGAATATCTGTGTACTCTATGTTATACTTATGCTACACATGGATGTCCGCCGTCAAGCCCAAAGATTCCTGGTTCTCCTTTAACAGAAGATTTACCGTCTGCTCCAGGAATACATCCACCTGATGGGGAGCGCACCCTACATAACGGGCGGGATCCATCGTGTTTTGCAACTCTTCCAGGGTCAGATTAAACGCCGGATCCGCAGCAATCAACTCCAGCAGATTGTTTTCTTTCCCCTCTGCTTTCACATGTTTTGCCGCTTCCATGGACAGTTCCCGGATACGCTCATGCAGTTCCTGCCGATCCCCGCCGGCCTTTACCGCATCCATCAAAATGTTTTCCGTTGCCATAAAAGGCAGCTCGGACATCAGCCGTTTTTGGATTACTTTCGGATAAACCACCAAGCCGTCCGCCACGTTCAGACACAAATCCAGAATGCCGTCCACAGCCAGAAAACCTTCTGGTATGCTCAAGCGTTTGTTGGCAGAATCATCCAGGGAGCGCTCAAACCACTGGACAGCCGAAGTAATGGCCGGATTTAGAGCATCCACCATCACATACCGCGACAGGGAGGCAATCCGCTCGCTGCGCATCGGGTTTCGCTTATAGGCCATGGCGGAGGAGCCTATCTGGTCTTTCTCAAACGGCTCTTCCACTTCTTTCAAATGCTGCAAAAGCCGAATATCATTTGAAAATTTATGGGCGCTTGCCGCAATTCCCGCCAAAATATTTGCCACGCGGGTATCCACTTTGCGGGAATAGGTTTGCCCGGATACTGGATAGCAGGCCGAAAATCCCATTTTTTCCGCAATCATAGCATCGACTTTGTCCACCAGATCCTGACGGCCCTCAAACAGTTCCAGAAAGCTGGCCTGGGTTCCTGTGGTTCCTTTCGAGCCCAACAGCTTCATCCCGTTCAGTACGTGATCCAGATCTTCCAGATCCAGCAGGAATTCCTGCATCCATAAGGTCGCCCGTTTGCCCACAGTCGTAGGCTGTGCCGGCTGAAAATGGGTAAACGCCAGCGTGGGCAGCTCTTTGTATTCCTTGGCAAATTCTGCCAATTTCGCCAGTACATTCAGCAGTTTTTTTCGAATTAGTTTCAAGGCTTCCGTCATCAAGATCAGATCGGTATTGTCCCCCACATAACAAGAGGTCGCGCCCAAATGAATGATACCTTTTGCCTTAGGGCACTGGACGCCGTAAGCATACACATGGGACATCACGTCATGACGCACCTGGCGTTCCCGCTCCTTTGCCACCTCAAAATTGATGTCCTCTGCATGTGCCTTCAGCTCGTCGATCTGTTCTTGGGTGATAGGCAGGCCCAGTTCTTTTTCCGTCTCGGCCAAGGCAATCCAGAGCCTTCTCCAAGTCTTAAATTTCATGGAAGGGGAAAAGATATACTGCATCTCCCTGCTGGCATAACGTTCCGACAGGGGGCTTTGATAAATTTCTGTATTCATCCAGACTCTCCTTTTTACTTTTCATACTCTCCCCGGATATCCTCCGACGGCGGATCCATCGGATATTCTCCGGTAAAACAACCATTGCAGATGGACAATCCAGGAGCCATCTGAGATAATCTATCCATCTTCAAATAAGCCAGACTGTCCGCCTCAATCATCTGGCAGATCTCTTCCACAGAACGGTTATAGGCAATCAACTGGTCTGAGGCAGGAATATCTGTGCCGAAATAACAGGGCCACAAAAAGGGCGGAGAGCTAACACGCATATGCACTTCACTGGCGCCCGCTTCCCGCAGCATACGGACAATCCGTTTGCTGGTCGTTCCGCGCACAATGGAATCGTCAATCATAATGACCCGTTTTCCCGCCACAGCTTCTTTTAATACACTGAGCTTTACCTGGACGCTGGATTCTCGGCTGCTCTGCTTTGGTTTGATAAATGTTCTGCCCACATAGCTGTTTTTTACAAAGGCAATGCCGTAAGGAATCCCGGACTCCCTGGCATATCCCAAAGCCGCTGCAATCCCCGATTCGGGCACTCCCACCACTACGTCCGCCGAAACCGGGGAATCTGCTGCTAGAAAACAGCCTGCCCGCACCCTGGACGAATAGACATTCACGCCGTCCAGATTGCTGTCTGGCCGGGCAAAATAAATATACTCAAAAATGCACCGAGCCTGTTTTTTTTGCTCTATACACATGCGTTGGTCAGAAACGATTTCCCCGTCCCCAGTAATGGTGATAATCTCGCCCGGCTGCACATCTCGAATATACTCTGCCCCTACTGTGTGCAGGGCGCAGGACTCCGAAGCAACGATATAGGCGTTATCCCTTTTTCCAATGCAAAGGGGTTTAAATCCATATGGATCTCTGGCGGCAACCAATTTCCGGGGCGACATGACGATCAAGGCGTAGGAACCCTGGATTTTGCTCATCGCATTGGCAACTGCCTCCTCTACGGATTTTGTATGTACCCGCTCGCGGGCAATGTGATAGGCAATGACCTCGGAATCAATGGTCGTCTGGAAAATGGCCCCTCCGTATTCCAGTTCCCGGCGCAGCTCATTGGCGTTGATCAGATTTCCGTTGTGCGCCACTCCTAAGGTTCCTTTGATATAATTGAGAACCAGGGGCTGGGCATTTTCCCGACTGCTGGCCCCTGCCGTGGAATAGCGCACATGACCGATGCCGATATCTCCATGAAGAGCTTCCAGGGAGTCTTCCGTAAATACCTCATTGACCAGGCCCATCCCTTTATGAGCGGATACATTTCTCTTGGAGCCTTTCGTATCGCTGACGGCAATTCCGCAGCTTTCCTGCCCGCGGTGCTGCAAAGCAAACAAACCATAGTAAATAGAAGACGCCACATCTTGCCCGTCCAAATCATAAATCCCAAAGACTCCGCACTCTTCCTTTAGCTTGCTATCGTCCTCTGAGTGGTTGTATTTCTGCTTCTGTCCCTTAACCATGAAGTTTCTCATGAAATATTTTCTCCTAATGAATTCCCAAGCGTTTAAAAACTTCCTCGTAGGCTTCTTCTACATTGCCCAGATCCCGGCGGAAACGGTCTTTATCCAATTTTTCGTTGGTCTTCACATCCCACAGTCTGCAAGTATCGGGAGATACCTCGTCTGCCAGAATAATCTCCCCATGGAAGCGTCCGAATTCGATTTTGAAGTCTATGAGCTTTAATCCCAGAGACAGGAAGTATTCCTTCATCACCTGATTGACTGTCCGCGTATAGCTTTTGATCTTGTCAATTTCCTCTTGGGTAGCCAGTCCCAGAGCCAGCGCGTAATCATCGTTGATAAATGGATCCCCCAGATCGTCGTCTTTATAGCTGAATTCCAGAATCGGACACAAAAGCTCTCTGCCCTCTTCCACGCCCATACGTTTGGAAAAGCTTCCTGCCGCCACGTTGCGGACGATGACCTCAAGCGGAACGATTTCCACCTTCTTCACAGCCGTTTCGCGATCGCTCAGTTCTTCTACCAAATGGGTGGGAACTCCCTTCTCTGCAATCAAACGGAACACATGGTTCGTCATCCGGTTATTGATAGCTCCCTTTCCCACAATGGTTCCTTTTTTCTCCCCGTTAAAAGCAGTAGCATCGTCTTTATAATCTACGATAACTACATCTGGATCCTCTGTTGCAAATACTTTTTTTGCCTTTCCTTCGTACAACAATTGTTTTTTTTCCATTTTTTCCATCCTTTGTCTGTTAATTTTCTAAAGTGTGCTTGAAATGTCAGCTATGTGTCCCAAACACTCTAACTTCTGAACATAAAAATTATATAGCATGACTCAATAAATTACAATAGAAAAACGCACAACAATTCATCTGCTTTGTATCCCATATTTATAAAAATATGCCATAAAAAAGTGAAAAAATGAAGAAATACTTCTGTGAATCTGAGAAAGATATAGAAAAAAACAAGAATTAGAAGATAGAAAAATAGGTCTCCCTAGACTTGATATTAGGCAAGGCTATGCTGCGCAACGTAGCCCTGCCTAAATATAAGCCCTTGTAACACTTATACTACTGCATTACGTTTTGCCGAATTACTTTTCGCAAAAAGTACATATATGACATAAACATTTTAGAAAAAATAAGGGGAGAGAGAATAAGTTTAGATTATTTTCTTATTTTTTTAGCTCCAGCAAATACGTTTGTATACTCATCTGCTTTTGAGATAACGTCTTTGTTGTAATCTGCTGTTGAAATACGTGCGCCGTTTTTGAAGAAACCAGTAGTTCTTGCTTCATAGGTGTTGTATTTCAGTAATTTGTTATCGCTCTTTCTGTAATCAACAGTTACAATTGTGCTGCCTTTTTTTGTAACAACACGCAGGCTTTTGCCCTTGCGAGTCATGCTTACACCGTTCTCTTTGATGTTCATAATCTGAACGATTTCTTTTTTGTTTTTTCTGCGATAAGTATAAACTTTGTATGCTTCTTTACCATTTACGGTGTATTTAACGAACATTTCATTTACGCCGTCTTTATCCAGATCGTAGTAAGTAACTTTAGCATTTTTGTTTCCAATAGAATCATACAGATAATGACTTATGTAAGCCTGGTATGCTTCTTTTGGTTCCTTTACTGCAGCCTTTACCTCTGCTGCCTGGAAACCAACGGAAACCTCAAGAACCATCATTAAAGCTGCTAATAAAAACGCTGTTTTCTTAAAAATTTTCATTTTAGAAAATCTCCTTTCATTTTCTTTCCTGCGCTTTGTTTTCTCTCTTTGTGTGGTGTGCTAAATAAATGAGTATTCATTTGCCCCCCCCCTTTTTATGTTCTGTCAAAATATAGTTTATATCCATTTGTTGTATTTGTCAAGGTGTATTTCCTGTATTTACCAATTCTCAGACAACTTCAGAAAGCACTAAACAGAAAAAGGGATACACTTTGCATTTGTATTACCCCCCCCCATATATACAATGCAATATATTGTATTTTTTCTTTGTTGGAAATACGATTTAAGCCCCTGTGTTATGATGATACTCCTTCGTCATCTGCCCTAGAAGCTCCTCTACGTTTTCTTCTTCTATATGGATATCGGTGCTGTTATAAAATTCGGAAATAGCGTCCTGGATTTCTTTCCTGGTCTGGTCGTCTACCTTCATCTCGTTCATCCTGCTCTCATATTCCACAGGGGTTTTGGCGTTGCTGTATGCCAGCAGATAATGCTTTAGGGAATCCCTGGTATGCAGGCAGTCGTAGGCTTTCTCAAAGCACTCCAGCGCCTCCTCCTTCTGGAAAAGGCGGCTGTAAGCGCATCCCAAATTGTGATATACGCTCCCGGAAAACCGGGGCGAACCTGCGCGGCTGGACACCTGCTCCAAAACGGTGCGGTATACCCGGATCGCATTGACGTATTTGCGGTTTTCCATCAGGCAGTCCCCCTTTAGTTTTCCCCGCACAGGGACGGACTGCTTTTCCAAAGCAGAAATCTTGTTCCGATAGGAACGCAGTTCATCATGGGGCAGATAGTTGATGGAGCGCAGGATTTCACAGGCAAAATCCTCCAAAGGCACGCTCCCGTGCCCCAGCAAAATAGCCAGCCTCCTGGCCAGCTCTTTCATGCCCAGTTCCTGACTGATCCATTTGCACAGCCCTGCATTCATCAGGCTGTCGTCCACCAGATACAAGTTCCGGTGCAGATAATAACACAACTCCTCAATGGAATAAATATTGGTGCCGATGCTCTGGATAAAATAAGGGGTTGCCGCCATTGGTGCTTTACATAAAATATAACCGCTCATGAATACCTCCTTACGCCTGAATCGTCTCTGTCCATATCCTTTTGCTGGAGGAGTACATCTCCCCGAAGCCCATATCCCTGACTGTAATTTTACAAACGGTTTCTGACTGGCACTCCAGGCATACCCGCAGGCGTGTGGTTCGATTTGGCCTGGAAGGAAGCCCCGGCAGGGGCATGGAAACCTTTTGTTTATCGTTGGACTGCATCTGACTGATATAGAAGGTAAGCTGATTGGTATCGTCCAAAATCAGATCGAAAACCGTCCGGCATTCATACCAGTTTTTTCCCGCCTGGATAATCGGATAATAGGCCGGAGAACCCATGATCATCATATCCATACCGATGTTGTATTTGACGAGCGCATCGCTTAGATAAAGGTATCTGCGAAGCTCTCTGTCTTCTAATTTTTCCTTTGCTGTATAGCAGGCTCCCTTGGCAAATAAATTATTGCCGTAAAAAACTTTCCTTTGATGCTTGCACAGCAGTTTGATGGAATTGCCCGCCCATTCCTGATGAAACCCGTTGCCCGTGATCAGAATACTGGAAAACATCCCCCCGCCCAGCGTCTCCTGGACAAATTTGCAAAACTGCGCGTCCCGACTTTCCGCCTCTGCGGGCAACTGGGCGGACACCGGCTTTTCCAAGGTGACCAGCACCGGCTTTGTGTTGCTTGTCATCGAAAGCTTTCGGAATTTTACCAAGTCCTGGGCAAAGGCATACCATCCGACGCTGCGGCTCCAGTATTCCGGTTTCTGGCATAAAGTATAATAATAAAAGCTTTCGGAATAGTCCTGCAACATATAGCCGTCTTGCGAAAAGCCGATGTCCTCACAAGCTTTTTGCAGGTTCTCCACCATGGTCCCGGTCAGCCGCTCCACCGTGATCACCAGGCATTTCGTGTGTTTTACCGGCTCCACCGTCCCCATAGACTTTAGCACCTTGTCCAAAAAGATCCCCATTAGCTCCCACGGCTGCATCTCCTCAATGCCAACCTGAACGCTTTCGGTGCTTTTGCAGATCTCATAGAGGCCTTCCACCAGGATACCTTCCTGTTCTTTTGCGCAATCAACGGCCTCCAGGCCGAAATACCAGACATTCTGCTCCATACTCTTGCACATGCAAGTGGGAAATTCATACTGGCTGGTTCCGACCTTCATAGACAAGGATACCGGCTCCTTGGCTTTTCGGTCGTAATAACAAAGCTGTGATTCTGTTTTCCCAAAATCAATTCCTATCAGAATATCCCTAATTTCATTCATAAACCGTTCCTTCTTCAATAGGGAACATACTTTCCACAAATTTTTCCTGTTCCAGATATTGCTTGATTTTTTCTTTTACCGCTTCTGCCCTGCCCAGCTTCTTCGCCGCCAGCATCTCATTGAGCATCTGGTATTTCGTCTCTTGATCCTGAGGGGCCATGGATTTGGTAAATGTTCGTTCGCTGGTCTTTTTTACCGTTCCGTCCAGCTCTATCGTGAAATAATAATGGATAGATTCGCCGTAAAAAAGAGTGAACGTCCGCCCATGTATCCCCTGAAACAGATCCGGCAAGGGTTCCTGATGATATTCCAGATCGTCTCCCACACCATTGTCCAAAGCGTAATGGATGGTCACTTCCGCTCGCGGGCTGGTGGCATATTCCACAAACACCTTATCATCCCACTGATACGCGCCCAGCAGATTCTTAGGCAGCTTCCGAAAAAAGGCGAAGGTGAGATTTCTGTGGTAGCATTCCGCCAGCAGGCTTTTGACCTGCTCAAACTGATTCCCGTTCCATTTCTTTTTTTTGCAAAGCCAAGCCAGCAAAGCCAGACGGCACACCAGGGGCAACGGCCACTCGCGCTCATAGGCAGCCGCCAGGCACCCGGCCGCATAATCCGGCATAGGCTTTTTGTGTATAAAATATTCATAAGAAAGAAAGGTCAGATAATCCCGGACTAATTGCTCGTTTCCTTTTTCTCGGACATAATGCTCCAACACCTGGCTGCCCTCCCAGAAAGAATCCCGCACAAAGATACTGACTGCCAGAATCTCCTCTTCCAACAGATAAGTATCTAACTGAAAATCCCTGGCGCACACCCAGAGCTGGTACAGCTCTGACACCGGGCCAACATAATACATCATCAGATATTCCAGAATCACCCCGTCATATTTCCCGCTCTGGAACACCGAAAACGCCAGCGCCAAAAGATCCTCATCCTCCTCAAATTCCTGATGGAGAATCCATCGGCTGCACAGTTTGATCAGCGATTCCAGACATAGGCCCTCCAGACCGTACGCACAATAAATCTGCCAGGCTTTTTCATAGAATCTGTGGGCAATCAGCATTTCCGACAAATGCACTTTATCTACATTCACATACTCCTCCACATCCAGAGAAGCCAGAAATCCCTCCGTTAGAAAAACCTCTTCCAGTGATTGGTAATAATCCAGCAGAGCTTTGCGGATCTGATTGCGGTATTCCAAAGTAAAGGCTTCGGATTGGGTAATCCGGCGGAAAACTTCGATATTGTTTTTTTGCAGCCCGCCCTGGCCGCCGCACTGATTCAGCAGAAAGCCCGGATGGGAAACATGTTCTGGATTTCCCTGGCCGCAGGCTTCCAGCATCTCTTTGTCAAAAAGTTTTTGCAGATTGTAGTCGATGGTGGCCTCATAGCGGCGTTTTTTTTCATCCTGAAACAGAATTACCGCGTCCTCTCTGTAAATCTTAGGATAGGCCAGGCCGTTGACACAGGGATACGATTCTTCCTCCTGCAAAGGGGCGTGCCGGATAATCACATACCGGATATCTGGACGGTCGCAGTACAGGCGGTGCGTAAATACAATTTTCTGCAAATCCTCTTCTTCCAGCACATCCATACAGTCATGATACAGGACGGCATACGTCTCATCCATCGCCCCGCCGCGCAGCTTGCGCTTGCTGAAATCTTCCATAATCTTGCGGTAGCCGGCGTAAGACTGGGGATCTTCTTCCCGGTGCCGGATAATATTGGCGTATAATAGCGCTTTCTTGTTATCGCTCAGCGTGTTGTTATAGAGAAAATAAATCCGCAGATTCTTTGGCAGCAGCCGGGGATAATCCGCATCCACCGTATCCATGTAATACTCAAACAGGCTGGTAATCCGCAGGTTTTCCTCCACAGCCCTGGCAAACCAAGGGAAAAACCGTTTTTTTCTGGGACGGCCTTTCATAATCAGTTTGCAGATAGCTTCTAAAATGTCTTGTTTTGGATAGACCTCATACAGATGAACCAAAAGCTGGAACAGGCAAGGTTCAAACCCTTTGCGGTAACCGCTCAGATAGGCGATCCGAACAGCCAGTTCTTCCCCAATTCGCTTATTTTTAGCCGCAAACAGCAGCACCTGGATCCAGAAGCCATTCAGATGGGGAAGCATACTGATATCTTTTTCCACCATGGAAAATGTTTCCAGATACAGAAGCGGGCTTCGGCTCCCATAGTCATACTGTTCTTCCATCATATACAGAGTCTTTGCCGTGGATAACAACAGTTCGTCGTCCAACTGAGAAAGAACCCAAAATAACAGGAAACTGTTGGGCCTCTGCCGATACAGCAGACGCAGCTTTTGTACCACTTTGCTCCGGTCTTTGAGCAAATCCACCAAATGGCAGGCATAGAGATATACGCCCGCCAATTCCAGATCGTCCGCGGTGAAATTTTTATCCTGATATTTCAGAAGAATCTCCTGGGCCAGTTTCGGCTCGTCGTTCATATAATAAACATATGCTTTATAAACCTGGTAAATCGCATAATCACAACCGGCCTCTTCCATCTGCTCTAGCGTCTCGATACTGTTATTTGCCCAGATCTTATAATCCTGCTGATGAAGACGGAATTTCAGATAACTCCGGTACAGTTTTAGCTTTTGTTTCTTCTCATAGATATCCATGTCCACCTGGATTTCAGGATTCTGGGAGGCTGTCACATGGTAATCTATGCTTTGATAAGCGTCTTTTACCCGGATTTTTCCGAATTTTTTTCCTTTGCCCAGACTATCGGCTTCCATCCGGTATTCCAGATGAAACGAACTGCCGATAAAATCCTCGTCCGTAACCACCTGCTTATCCACCTGGATAAAGTCTCCAATGACCTCGATTTCCAACCGCAGATGTCCCCACCCGCTCCTTTTGATTAGAAAAGATTCCTGCACCGTCTCCGTTACCTGGTAATGCTCGGCTGCGCTTTCTCCCAGCGAAACCGATACGGATTCTTTTTCCCCGATTCCAATCAGAAATTCCTCCAAATGCTGATAGGTCACCGGATTCTGGGACATTCCCTCGTAAAGCGTGCGTTCTCTCCCCTCCCGGATGCCTGCAATCTCTGGAAAAGCGGGATCGGTAAATAACCGGAACGCCTCCCGGAAGTTGCTACGGGCTAACTTTACAAAATCCTCCATGCCGCGGATGCGTCCCACCGAGGACTGGGGCTGGTTCGCCTGGACTTGGATAAAAAAGGGAATCCGATACTCTCCCAGATTCGTCAGAAGCTGCAGTTCCCCCTGAAAGCTGTCGTCGGGCCTTAGCCCATCTGCATCAATTCCATAGGGAATCTGAATGGCTGTGCCGGAAAACCGTTCAAGCCCAGGCACAAAACGCCGATGGGAGGAAACGGCAAATCCGCGGATCTTTGTATCGTCTTGTGTTCCCACATAAAGAACTCCCTGGGTGTTCACTTCTTTGGGAACTGTCAAACGTATCTCTTCCTGGGAAAATATCAGTTTCGGGACTTCGTATTCAAATTTATCGCTGTGTAATTGCTCGATTCGTATTTTCACAAGTGTCTCCTACCGTTACTGGTCACTCATAAACAGTAACCTCCTGCCTCTTGACTTCTTATCTTCTGTCTTACTATAATGGATTATACAAGAAAAAGAAAGGAGTCGCAAGCATGATTAAACATAAAGACCACTTTCACGGCAGCGATTTGGAAGAAATTGAGAAATGCTTTGGCATAAAAAAAGAAAAAATTACCAGCTTTAGCGCGAATGTGAATCCCCTGGGAATTTCCACCCGCTTGCGCACCGCACTGGGGAAACAGCTCGACGCCATCACCCGCTATCCAGACCGAGAATACGCCAAACTGCGCCAATGCATCTCAGCCTATACCGGCGCGCAGATGGAAAATATCATTATGGGAAACGGCTCCACAGAACTGATTTCCCTTTTTATCCAGGTCAACCACCCCAGAAAGGCATTGATTCTGGGCCCCACCTATTCGGAGTACGAACGGGATATCAATCTGGGCGGGGGAAGCTGTATGTATTATCCCTTAAAAGAAAAAAAGGATTTCCAGCCCGATGTGGACGACTTGTGCCAGGAACTTCACGATGGATTGGATCTGCTGGTCATCTGCAACCCCAACAACCCCACCTCCACCGCCATTACTACCGCGCAGATGCGCCGCATTCTGGACGCCTGCCTTCAATTCGGCATCTTTGTAATGGTGGATGAAACTTATGTAGAATTTGCCCCCAACGAGACACAGATCACCTCGGTAAAGCTGACCAATTATTACACCAACTTAATCATTCTGCGGGGAACCTCCAAATTCTTTGCCGCCCCCGGCCTGCGCTTAGGGTACGCCATCACGGGAAATTTTGATCTGATTTCGGAAATCAATCTGCGAAAAGATCCCTGGACCATCAACAGTCTGGCGGAGATTGCCGGCCAGATCATGTTCCAGGACCAGGAATACATCCAGGCGACCAAAGATTTGATCGACAAAGAGAGAGAAAGAATCTTTCAGATATTATCCGGCTGGGATTCTGTCAAAGTTTACCCTCCCCAGGGAAACTTTATCCTGATGCGGATTCTGCGGGAAGATATCGACGCACAGATGCTCTTTGAACACTGCATCAAAAAAGGACTGATGATCCGGGACTGCTCCACCTTCCCATTTCTGGATTCCCAGTATATCCGATTCTGTATGATGCTGCCCGAACAAAATGATGCTCTGATCGATGCTTTTTTTGAGAAATTAAAATAAGTACGCAACGATAATCGGAGGTAATAAAAATGAAAGACTCTATCGTTTTTTCCACGTTCCATCCAGAGGAAAACACAAGCAATACGATAATCCTTTCCTGCCACACAGTCCGAAAAGAGCTGGAACATGCAATGCAGGCTGTGGGCACAAATTTTCCGGTCGCCTATCTGGAATCCAAACTCCACGACACGCCTGAACAATTAAGAAAAGTATTGCAGGAACAGATCGATACCGCAGGCAAAAGCGGCGTCCGCCGCATCCTTTTGGGATATGCCACCTGCGGAAATTCTGTGGCAGGACTGCGAACAGGTTCTTGCGAACTGATTCTCCCCCGGACAGACGACTGCGTTACTTTTTTTCTGGGTTCCATGGACAGACGACGGAAAATGCCTGCCGGAACTTTTTATGTAACTCATGGCTGGCTTTACGATGAAGGCCATGGACAAAGCTATTATCAGGAAATCTTGGAAAAATACGGAGAAGAAACCGGCCAAGAGATTTATGAAATGATGATGGAACATTATCAGGATGTAGGCGTTTTGGACACACACTGTTATGAAATGGAACAGCTAAAAAAGGACGCCCACGCGTTCGCCGACTGCCTGGGACTGGGTTACACGGAAATAGACGCCTCCAACAGCTATCTGGAACAGCTGCTGACTGGCCCATGGGAAAAAGAACGTTTTTTTATATTTGGTCCCGATCACTGCATTACAGAAGAGGAACTCTTTCTGCCCTGACGGCTCCAGAAAGCAAATTGCAAAGTGTACAGTGCTGCTTATACAGAATTTGTACACTTTGCAAAAATTTAAATATCCTCCAGATTTCCTCCATAGTATCTGAGAAGTTCTTCCCTCACACACTGAAAAGCTGGAATATATTCTGTTAAAATCGTCTGTACCAGCCGTTTTGCCGCCTCTCCACTGTAAATATGAGTCACATCGTTTCTGTCTTTTAACATGGAAAGCCAAACCGTCTCATCCAAAAAATTATAAACAGAGAATGCCGCTTTGATGATTGCTCTGGGGGAACCGGTAGCGGCTACTGCTTTTCCCTCATACCGCAGCAGTTCTTTTAAGACCTTCCACGACAATTCAAACTGAACAAAAAACTTATCAATAATGCCGCTTATAATAAATTCATTATCCAAATCTTCTTTGTCTGCCCGCAGCAAAACATCCAAATTGGAAGAAAAATTATCAAACTTTTTCATTTTCTGTAAATTACAATTCCTTCTTTTTGTATCGATTCCGCCAATTCCTTTTGAATCGGCTTATTCAAATCCACGACGTCATATTCCAGAAGTGTCTGTGTTTTCTCATCTACATCCAACGCAAAGTGCAGAACATCGCCTCCCAGAACAGCTAAATCGATGTCACTGGCGCGCTGAAAATCGCCCCGCGCCCGCGATCCGAACAAAAACACTTTTTTTAAATCGTATTTTTCTGCCAATTGACGGATTTCATCCAATACCACATCACGGATGCCAAAATCAGCCGCGCACTTTTCTGTCATAGCTGCGTTCCTCTAAAACCGCACTTTTATATAGGACAGAATTTCCTCCACGCATTTCTCAAAACCCAATTTACTGCTGTTTAAACAAAGATCGTAATTTCTGGCGTCGGTCCATTCCCGTCCGGTATAATGTTTATAAAACTGCGCCCGGTATTTGTCCGTCTTAGCGATGAATTTTTTCATCTCGTCCTCGGTCATGCTGTTTTGCTCCATGGCCCGTGCCAGGTTGAATTCTTCTGAGCCATGGACAAAAACGCTGACCACATTGGGATAGTCCTTCAGGACAAAGTCTGCCGCGCGCCCGATGATTACACAGCCCTGTGTGTCTGCCAGATGCTTGATTACTTCGGCCTGGTAATTGAACAGGTTTTTTGCAGAGACAAAGTCGCTGCTTGACGGAGGAATCAGCTCTCCTGTGTAGATGTCTGTGGTCATGCGCTGGAACAGGCTATTTCTTAATTTTTCATCAAACTGCATAAATAGCTGCTCGCTGATCCCGCTCTTTTCTGAGGCCATTTTCAGAATATCCCGGCTATACCAGGGAATTCCCAGCTTATTTGCCAGCATCTTTCCCACAGTTTTGCCGCCGCTTCCATACTGCCTTGCAATGGTAATTACTACACGCTCCATATACCTGCCCTCCTATTCACCGAGATACGCTTTCTTAATCGAATCGTCATTCATCAGTTTTTCCGCTTCTCCCTCCAGAACAATGTTGCCCGTTTCCAGAACATATGCCCGGTCCGCAATCGAAAGCGCTTTTTTTGCATTCTGCTCCACCAAGAGCACAGTCGTCCCCCCTGCACTCACCTCCTGGATAATATCAAAAATCTCATTTACAAGAATCGGAGAAAGCCCCATAGACGGCTCGTCCATCACAATGATTTTTGGATGGGACATCAGCGCCCTTCCCATCGCCAGCATCTGCTGTTCGCCGCCGCTCAACGTCCCGGCAAGCTGGCTCTTCCGCTCCCGAAGCCGCGGGAAACGCTGATAGACCATTTCCAGCGTCTTTGCGATTTCCTCTTTGTCTTTTCTCGTATAAGCACCCATTTTCAGGTTTTCATAAACGCTCAGCTCCGCAAACACCCGGCGGCCTTCCGGCACATGGGCGATTCCCAGTGATACGATTTTATGAGCTGGAATCTTGGTGATATCTTTTCCTTCAAAGATAACCGAACCCTTTTTTGGAGACAGCAGGCCAGTGATCGTATGCAAAATCGTTGTTTTTCCGGCGCCGTTGGCGCCGATTAGCGCAATGACTTCCCCCTCGTTGACTTCAAAGGAAATCCCTTTGATCGCCTGGATCATGCCATAGTATACTTCAATGTCCTTTATCTCAAGCATTGCCATTTTCGCCATCCCCCTATTCGCCTAAATATGCCTTAATAACCTCTGGATCGTTGAGCACATCACTGGTGTTTCCCTCCGAGAGTACCTCCCCGAAATTCAAAACGGTCAGCTCCTCACAGATCCCGGATACTAATTTCATATCGTGTTCAATCAGAAGAATCGTCATATGAAATTCATCCCTCACAAAACGGATTGTTTCCATAAGTTCTTTCGTTTCATTTGGATTCATTCCCGCCGCCGGCTCATCCAAAAGCAGAAGCTTCGGCTCCGTGGCCAGCGCTCTTGTGATTTCCAGCTTTCTTTGCTTTCCATAGGGCAGGTTTGCCGCAAGAGTGTCTGCTTCTTTGTCCAGATCAAACACTGCCAGAAGCTCCATAGCCTTCTCATCCATAGCTTTTTCCACTTTGAAATACTTCGGTAAACGGAAAATCCCTTCCAGGGTAGAATACTTGTAATGATTGTGGAGCCCGACCTTTACATTTTCCAACACAGTCAAATCTTTAAAAAGACGAATATTCTGGAAAGTCCGCGCAATCCCCTCTTTGTTGATATCGATGGTCTTTCTGCCCACAATGTTGTTGCCGTCCAGAAGAATTACGCCCTCATTCGGCTTATACACTCCAGTCAAAAGGTTAAAGACCGTCGTCTTTCCCGCACCGTTCGGCCCGATTAGCCCATACAGACGCCCTTTCTCAATCTTCAGATGAAATTCATTTACCGCACGCAGGCCGCCAAAGGAGATTCCCAGATTATTCACTTCCAACAATGCCATAATTATGCAGCCTCCTTTGTACTTTTCTTATTTTTACGCCTGAATTTGGAAGAATATTTTCCTCTCCATTCAATGGCCTTCGGGCTCCAGTTAAACAACATCATGACAATCAGCACCACCGCATAAATCAGCATACGGTAATCGCTTAAAGACCGCAGCAGCTCCGGCAGCAGAGTCAGGATAATAGCCGCAATAATGGAGCCTCTCATATTTCCGATTCCGCCAAGCACGACAAAGACCAGAATCATAATAGACATATTGTAGCCGAAGTTCTTGGGCTGAGCAGTCAGAGTCGCCAGGTTATGTGCATAAATAACGCCTGCAACGCCGGCCAGCGACGCCGAAATCGAAAATGCCATCAGCTTGTATTTGGTGATATTGATGCCTACGGATTCCGCCGCAATCCGGTTATCGCGGATTGCCATAATGGCACGCCCGCTTCTGGAATGGATCAGATTCAGAACGATAAACAGCGTGACCAGAATCAGAACCACACCGATAAAAAAGGTTGAGTCCTTGGGTGTTCCGGTAATCCCCTGGGGGCCGTTGACAATAACCTTGCCGCCATCTTCCAGCCCCAGAGACAGGGAATCCTTTGTGGAAAAATGAAAGCCGTTGGAATCCCTGCCGATGAACAGGATATTTACAATATTCTTGATAATCTCTCCAAATGCCAGAGTTACAATGGCAAGATAATCGCCTTTTAGACGCAGTACCGGAATCCCAATCAGAATCCCGCATATTCCTGCCGCGGCCGCGCCAATCAAGAGCGCGAGAAAATAGCGCAGGCCCGATGCGGTGATCGTATCCACTGTGCATTTTGAGAAAAAGGCGCTGGTAAATGCTCCCACACACATAAACCCGGCATGTCCAAGGCTCAGCTCTCCCAAAATACCAACCGTAAGATTCAGCGAAACAGCCAAAATGATATAGGCGCAGAGAGGTACCAAAAGCCCCTGGAGAAGACTGGAGACATTCCCGGTGAAAACCAGTATTTCTACAACCAGAAAAATCACGATTACCATCAAATACGTAATCATATTGCTTTTTGTTGTTTTACTCATCTTTTTCATAGTCATCTACCTACACTTTCTCCTGAATATTTTTGCCAAGAATACCCGTAGGCTTTACAATCAGCACAATAATCAACACGCCGAACACAATTGCGTCCGCCATCTGGGAAGAAATATAGGCTTTTCCAAAGATTTCAATAATCCCCAATAAGATTCCGCCGATTAAGGCGCCTGGAATCGATCCAATTCCGCCGAACACGGCGGCCACAAACGCTTTGATACCCGGCATAGCGCCTGTATAAGGGTTCAAAGATGGATAGGCTGAACATAAGAGCACGCCTGCAATCGCAGCAAGCGCAGAACCAATCGCAAACGTAAGCGCGATTGTTCCGTTGACATTGATTCCCATCAACTGGGCTGCGCCCTTATCCTCGGACACCGCAAGCATTGCCTGACCTGCTTTTGATTTCTTGATAAACAGGCTGAGTCCAATCATAATCACAATACAGGAAAAAATGGTCACAATCGTTTCCCCGGCAATCGTAAGCCTGCCGCCGGCAAGTACAAGCGCTGGTACTGGGACAACGGAAGAAAAAGATTTTGTATTTGCTCCGAAAATCAACAAAGCAATATTCTGAAGCAGATAGCTTACGCCGATCGCCGTAATGAGAACGGCCAGTGAAGAAGCCGCATTCAAAAGGGGCCGATACGCCACACTTTCAATCACAACTCCAAGAATGGTACAAAAAACAACTGCCACCAGTACAGCAGCCAATGGCGGAAGGCCCGCGCCGGAAATTGCCACCATGACCACATATGCGCCGGCCATGATAACATCACCATGTGCAAAATTCAGCATCTTTGCGATTCCGTATACCATGGTGTAGCCAAGTGCAATGATTGCGTATACGCTTCCCAGGCTGATGCCATTCACCAAATAAGATATAAAACTCATAGGAATCCCCCCTTTGGTGCTTAAGAATTTATCTATATTATGCAAATAGAAGGTTATCTTTATTGAAAGATAACCTTCTATAATATTAAAGATAATCTTTTATCCTCTATTACTCTACAACTGCATAATCTCCATCAGCAATTCTCACTACCATAGGCTCTTTGCTGGGTTCTCCGTCTGCTTCCCAGGTAAGGCCTTTTGCCGTTACGCCGTCAATACTGATCTTTGTCATCGCATCCTTCAGAGCGTCACAGATATCAGACGAGGACATGTCCGGTGTTACACCTGCCTCTTCCATTGCTGCTTTGATGGCATACATTCCATCGTATGCATCTGCTGCAAACTGGTTGGGCGTATCCCCATAAGCATCCTGATAATCTGTTACAAACTTTTGAATGGTTTCATCCTCGGAAGTAGGGGTAAATGGACTCATAAACATCAGGTTGTTTGCCAGATTTACATCAAAGCCTTCCACTGCAAGGATACCGTCCATACCGTCACAGCCAAAGAAGATGGGTTCGTAATTCATTCCGGAAGCCTGTTTCAACACCAGAGAAGCCTCTGTATAATAGAAAGGAAGAAATACAAGCTCTGCGCCAGCATCTTTTGCTTTCTGAAGCTGTACAGAGAAGTCGGTTTTGCTTTCTGCGGTAAACGCTTCTGCTGCAACCACTTCAAAATCCTGGTTTTCTGCTTCTTTTACAAACGCCTCGTAAATACCGGTGGAATATACGTCTGAGCTGTCATAAATCGCTGCAACCTTTTTTGCAAGGCCGTTTTCACCGATATATTTTGCAGACTCCAATCCCTGCATGGGGTCAGAGAAACATACGCGGAACGCATTGTCATACTGCACACATTCTACGGCTGTGCCGGAGGGCGTCAGCATAAAGATATTATCCGCCTGGGATACTTCTCCGACTGCCACGCAAGGAGCGGAAGTTACCGTACCCAAAAGTGCATGCATTCCCCAGTCTTTCAGCGTATTGTAAGCATTTACGGCTTTCTCTGCATCGTGCTCGTCATCCTCGTATTTATACTCAATCTGCTTCCCGCCGATTCCGCCAGCTTCGTTGATTTCCTTTACCGCCAGTTCTGCACCGTTCTTTACGGCCTCGCCGTAAACTGCCGCACCGCCGGTTACTGGCCCAATAGCGCCAATGCGAAATGCCTCTTGGCTTCCGCCAGTTTCTCCGGAACCACTGGAACCAGAACCAGAGTCAGAGCCGGATCCAGAGCCGCAGCCTGCCAGAAGAGCCATTGCCATTGTTGCCGCTAAAACAGCGGATATTGCTTTTTTCATTTTCATAAAATTTCTCCCTCCAAACAATGATTTTCCGCAGCTGCCCAGTACCCGCACAGCTACGATTTGTCTTTGTGTGAAATCATACACGAGAATACAAAATTTGTCAAGGAATTTCAATGCTTCCTGTGGTATGCCTGGAAAAAACGCTGCATGTCAAATATGCCCCATCCCTGGCGATTTTGCGGGTATCCGGCGTCTACCGCGCTTTCTTTTAACAGCATCTTAATTTCCACATTGGTCAAAGAGGGATCATATTCCAGCATTTTTGCCACCGCGCCGGAAATCACCGGGGTGGACATGGAAGTGCCGCTCTTTCTCACATAGAGATTCCCCCGCTTCTGAGGCGCACAGGACAAGATCCGCATCCCTGGCGTCACAATATCCGGCTTGCACACACATTCCAGGGTAGGCCCGCTCCCAGAACTGCCGTACCTGGCGCTTAACATATCGCTGGCTCCTACGGTAATCACCTTGCGGCTGCTCCCCGGCGCGGTGACCGTCCCCGGCGCGGGACCCCGGTTTCCTGCAGCCGCCACAACAACCATCCCTGCGTCCCACACCTTCTCTACACCGTCTATCAGGATTCTGTGATCCCCGTCGCTGCGGTAGGTGGTGCCCACAGATATATTTACAATCCGAATATGATATTTTTTGTGATTTTGGATCAGCCACTGAAACGCTTTTAAGACATGCTCTTTGTTCCCGTTCCCCTGTCTGTCCAGCACCTTAATCCCAATAAAATCGCACTGTGGGGCAGTTCCCCGGCACCTGCCGTGGGAAGCTGCTCCGCTTCCCCCTAAGATCCCCGCAATATGCGTGCCATGGCCATTGTCGTCATACGGCTGCTGTTTTTTATTTACCATATCCTGAAAAGCGATAATACGATTGTCAAAATCCACATGAGGAAAGATACCAGTATCAATCACTGCTACACCAATCCCTTTCCCTGTCAGACTAGAAATATTTTTCATTTTGTTTGGCTCCAGCGCAATTGCGCACCTTCTCTCTTTTAAAATATTCGTAAACATCTGGATGGTTCAAAGGAAATCCCCTATCCATGCCGCGGAATTTGGAAAAATTTGCCGATCATTTTTTCACAATTTTCACAGAATCTTTACGTTTTTTTATCATTACTGACTTGCAGGAAATTCTGTTTCGTAATATAATGATAAAAATTCAAGTATGAAAAAGGGGAGTATAGACTATGAAAAAAAGGATGAAAATGAGAATTGCAATGCTGTTATGCATTGGTACTTTTCTTCTGGCGTTCGGCGGCTGTGGAAAAAAAGACGATGAATCCACTGCGATTGCCATCACGCCGACTCCGGCGGAAACAGCCGCTGCTTCCGAAACTCCTTCCGCCACACCGGAAGTCTCGTCCAATACTACGGCAGGAATTTCCGAAAATGTCGGCGGGACAAGCACTTCTTTTTCTGCCTCCAGCAATACCATGGTAAATACCGGACTGTCGGCCAACTCCACAGACGGTACCAATAAGATTACCGGAACCATCGTAGCGGCCAGTATGGACGATGTAACTATCCGCACATCAGAGGGCGCGGAATACACCTGCTCCACCGCTACGGCCGTCAACAATCTGGCCAACGGCATTACGCTAGGCAACAATATTACGGTTACACTGTCCTCCATGTCTGCGGTAAATGGATTATACACCGCTACGGAGTTAAACGACACCAGTTCCCCGGATACGAGCACCGCCGGAACAACAAATACTACCGGAAATCTGTACAATAACAATACGGTGGATGACGGCGGATATACGGACGATAGCACAATCTACGACGACGGCACGATTTATGACGACAGCACCGTTTACGACGACGGCACACTCTACGATGACAGCACCGTTTACGACGACGGCAGCGGCGATATGTACTATTACGATCCCGCCAGTGAAGGCTATTACGATGAATCCGATGGTTATTATTAAAATATATTTATAAACTCATTCACTCCATCTACACGCTTCGCTTTGCGGGGTATAGCCGGCAGAAGGCATTTTTCAAACACGCCACTAGAATGTATTTCCGATTTCTTTCATAGAATCTATGAAAACCAGAAATCATTATGCGGGATCTGTCTATCTATGCCAGATATAAAAGATATTATTCTATCGGACGATTATTGGGATTTGATACTTCCCACCAGAGGTACTCCAGAGAAATTTTTGGAGGATGTAGACTCTTATCCTCAGATCATCAACCACAGTTTTACAGAGGTATTCTGGAACCGAAATAAGCCGTTGAATGATTTTTTCCGGGAAACGCTGTACAGCCTCCTGCCAAACGTTTATACGCTGGAAGATACCTCCAGCGTAGCCAAATCCGGCGTCCTGCAAGTACAGGCAAACCCCGCTTTGGGGCTGACCGGGCAAAACGTCTTAATTGGATTTTTGGATACCGGAATTGATTACACCCACCCGGCGTTCCAGGATTCTTTTGGAAATACGCGAATCGAATACATATGGGATCAGACCATCCAGAGCGGAACGCCGCCTGACAATTTCTACTATGGCAGTGAATACAGCAAAGCACAGATTCAAGAGGCACTAAATTCGCCAGATCCGTACGAGATTGTACCCAGCAGGGACACAAACGGTCACGGTACTTCCCTTGCCGGCGTGGCGGCGGGAAGCATAGATGAAAAGAACGATTTTCAGGGGGCCGCGCCTCAGTCCCGCCTGGTTGTAGTAAAGCTCAAGGAAGCAAAACCCAGTCTGCTGGAATATTACCAATTCAACGGTTCTGGGCCTATGTACCAGGAAAACGATATCATGATGGCAATCCGCTATGTGACAGAAATTTCCTATAAGATGCAGATGCCTCTGGTGATCTGCATCTGTCTGGGAACCAACCAAGGCGCGCACAGCGGGGACGGCGCCCTCCCTGGTATGCTGGACAGCATGAAAATTTATAAGGGGATATCTGTGGTGATCGCCGGGGGAAACGAAGCCGGAAGGGCCCACCATGTCAGCGGCAAAATACTAAATCCCAATACCTTCCAGGAGATTGAGATACAAGTGCCTGCCAACTCTCCTGGATTCAGCATGGAATTTTGGGGCCGTCCGCCGGAGCTTTACACCGTAGGCGTTGTATCTCCCTTGGGCGAAGTCGTAGATCGGATTCCTGCCCGTTTCAACCAAATGCAGGAAATTTTCTTCGTTCTGGAAAATACTTCTCTTTTGATTTCTTACGGACTGGTTGAAGTCGAATCCGGAGGGCAGGTCATCTTTTTCCGGTTCCGGCAGCCTACGGAAGGGATTTGGCGAATCCGTGTCTATTGCAGCAATTATTCCACAGGCACTTTTCATATGTGGCTTCCGGCACATGGAATGGTAAACCCGGATATCACGTTTTTGAATCCAGATCCTTTTACCACTATTGTTTCTCCAGGTAATGTCGTTTCCGTGATTACAACTGCCGCTTACCAGGTACTCAACAATTCTATCTATACGTATTCCAGCCGGGGTTTTACCCCTGTTGACGATATCAAGCCTGACATCACTTCCCCAGGTGTTGATCTTACGGTGCCCAAACCCGGAGGGGGCTACGGAACAGGCACCGGCTCTTCGATCGCCGCCGCTTTTGCGGCGGGATGTACCGCTCTGATCGCACAATGGGGGCTGACGCTTAAGCCAAAACGCTATTTCAGTTCCAACGAAATGAAAGCTTACCTTATCCGAGGAGCGGTACGCAATCCAGCGCTTACCTATCCAAACCGGGAATGGGGATATGGAACTTTGAATATCTACCAAGTATTCAGCATTTTTTTATCCCCATAATCTGTAACCAAATCCACAAATCCTCATAGGATAAAGTGTAAATAAGTTTTGGAGGATTCAAGAATGAGTGATTTAGCTGCTACAAATTGCGGATGTGATGACAGATGCGGATGTGAGCGGGAAGACAGCTGCGGGTGCGGCTGTGGCTGCGGATGCGGCACTGGTTTGCTGAATGGTTTTGGAGGAAGTTCTTCCTGCAGTTGCATTCTGTGGATCATTATTTTACTGAGTTTCTGCGGAAGCGGGAACAACATGCTCGGCGGACACGGCTGTGGCTGCGGATGCGGCGGTGCAGACAATAGCTGCCTCTTAATCATCATCCTGCTGCTTTGCGGCGGTGGTAACTGCGGCTGCTAAACAGCATTAGAGAACAGGCCAGGGAATTCATCCCTGGCCTGCTTTTTATTTTCTCCTTTTTTGAACAGGGCGCATCTTTTGGCCGCGTGTCCTCTTTTTTACACATTCTTCATCTATTTCATAGAAGGCGTTGCCCTCCAGCACAAAATGACTTTCTGCATTCTTTTTGTCTTCCTTTGATGGCTTCATTTAAAATTCCTTTCTAGTAGAGATATCTTTACTTTTATCATATGTCAATTTCCCCTCTCCCGTCATATTCTAATTAAGGAATTCATAAAATTAAAAAAAAGGAAAATTATGAATCAACAAGAAACGACTCCTATGACTGACCTGGATCAGATGGTCAGCGATGATCAGATTCAAATATTAAAAGCGGCCATTCCTTATCTCTCTGCCCCTGGACAGCGGCTCCTATCTGTTTATTCCAAAGTACGGGAACTTCAAAATACCCTCTCTTTATTTCCGCAGCAAAGCGGAGATATGCGTATATGCGGCTCAGGCGCGGAAACAGAAACGCAGCCCTTAAATATCTTAAACGAGATCCGGCCTTTTTGCAGCGGTCCGGCCCAGGAACGCATTGACCAGATCATACAGGTATTCGCTATGCTGCAAATGGTGGAACTCTTTCAGAACTCAGAAAATTCTTAGAACAGGCAGGTGAATTCAATGAATGAGAATCAAAACAGCCCAAATGGCCAGTGGATGGATAATCCCAAATTGGAAGGGATTGACAAAGAAAAGCTGAAGATGCTTCAAGGGCTGGCTGACCAGGGGATGAACAAAAGCCAGTCCGATATGCTTCCGTTTCTCATGTCCGCGGCCACACAGGGAAAAGAAAATGGCATTCATTTCTCTTCTGATGAAATCAATGCCATTATTGAAGTTATGAAAATGGGAAAGTCCCCCAAAGAGGCTGCACGGCTGGATAAGATCGTTTCTCTGATGAAACTGATGAAACACTAAATCCAAGGCAAATTATTTCTTTTTAAAATTTTGCAGTAACGTGTCCCTGAGCAAAACCAATGCGCTGACCGTGGTACACTCGCGGATTTTGCTTCGGCTTCCAGAAAAATGAAATTCCTTTATATTTACCTCGCCCTGATAACAACAGGCCATAAAAACCGTTCCCACTGGTTTCTCTTTGCTGCCCCCGTCCGGCCCTGCAATGCCGGTAATGGATATACAAACGTCAGCCCCAGATACAAAACACCCGCCCTTGGCCATTTCCTTTGCCGTCTTGCCGCTGACGGCCCCCTCTCTGGCCAAGGTTCCTTTTTTTACCAACAGGCGTTTTCTCTTCGCGCGGTCGCTGTATGTCACAAATCCCTCTTTTAAGATTCTGGATGCGCCCGGCACGTTCACGATCCGGGCCGCCAGCATCCCTCCGGTGCAGGACTCCGCTGTGGCCAGCGTCAGATTCTGGCTAGCGAGAAGTTCCACAACAGCCTCTTCCAATGTCTTGTTTTCTTCTGTGGTGTAAATATTTTTTCCAAATCGCCCTTTTAATTCCCGCACAATCGGCTTGCACATCTTTTTGGCTTCTTTTTCATCCTTTGCTTTCGCAGTAATGCGCAGATGCACCTCCCCGGTTTTGGCATAAGGCGCAATGGTGGGATTCTTCTGCTTTCTAAGCAGATCTTTAATCTTCTCTTCTACCTGGCTTTCCCCGATTCCGCAGATTTTTACCATCTGGGAGTAGATGATTTCCGGCTGATTCTTATGCAGATACGGATAGACGGACTCCTCGAACATGGGCTTCATCTCGTTCGGCGGGCCGGGAAGCAAAATCAGCACAGTACCATCCTCCTCCAGAATCAGCCCCGGCGCTGTTCCGTTTTGGTTGTCAATGACCTTTGCCCCTTTCGGCACCATTGCCTGTTTCCAGTTGTTTTCTGGAATCTTCTTGCCGTCCTGGAATTTTGAGTGTTTTTTGAAAAAAGCTTCGATGCGCTTTTTCGTATGAACATCTTCCACCAGCTTGCATCCCAAAACAACCGCCGCCGTCTCCTTTGTGATATCGTCTTCGGTGGGTCCAAGCCCTCCGGTGACCAAAACCACCTGGGAACGGCCGCATGCCCGCTTCAAAGTTTCTTTCAAACGCTCTTCGTTATCTCCTACTACCGTATGGTAATATAGATTGATACCCAGCCTGGCGCACATCTCCGAAAGAAACGCGGTATTGGTATTGGTAATATTTCCCAATAAAATCTCCGTACCTACCGAAATCAATTCACCATCCATATTTGCTCCTTTCCCATAACAATTCAAATTCTTTCACCGTCAATCCTGCATAGATATGACGCCTTTGTTTTTCCATAAATAATCTGCCAGCGAAATCACGGTCAGCGCCACAGACAAGTCAATCAGAATACGCTCGATCAGCACGGCTGTGCCGCCCAGGTCTGCGAGCAAAAAAATGATCATCGCCATCTGACAGACGGTTTTTATTTTTCCCCAATAACTGGCGGCAATGACAATGCCATTATCGGAAGCCACCAGCCGGAAACCGCTGATGATAAATTCCCGTGCGATAATAATCAGAACCGCCCATACCGGAAGCCGATCCTGCGCCATCAGGCAAATCATGGCAGAACAGACCAGAAGCTTATCCGCCAGCGGGTCCATAAATTTACCGAAATTTGTGACCAGATGATACTTTCTCGCAATGTATCCGTCTAGAGCGTCCGTGGCGCTGGCAACGCAGAAAATGGCAAGGCAGATCCATTTTCTCCAGGCGCCGCCAAAGTCGCCCAGCATCAGAATCACAAACGGAAACACCAGAACAAAACGCAGCAAGGTCAATTTATTGGGAGTATTCATCTCTCGGCTCTCCTATCAAATTTCCTATCAAATCATATTCCATCGCCTCAGTCACTTCCACCGAGACAAAATCTCCAGACATTAACGGCTCCCCGGTATTGACAAACAAATAGCCGTCCACATCCGGCGCATCTGCATAAGTCCGGGCTACATAAACGCTTTCCTGGGGAATGGCTCCCTCCACCATACAGAATAGCGTCTGGCCGATGCGCGCCTCGCCTTTTCTCATAGAAATCTCTTGTTGCAGCTCCATGAGTTCCGCTCTGCGCGCCTCTTTTACCTCTTCGGGAATCTGCTCCTCCATCACAGCCGCCGGTGTATCTTCCTCCGGCGAGTAGGCGAAAACGCCCAGTCGGTCAAACTGCATAGCCCGAACAAATTCCAACAATTCCTCATGATCCGCCTGTGTTTCCCCCGGAAAACCCGTGATCAAAGTAGTTCGCAATACGATATCCGGGATTTCTTGGCGAAGCCCTGTAATCATCTGCTCCAGCTCGGATCGGGAAGTCTTTCTGCCCATTCGCTTTAAAATGCGGTCGCTCGCGTGCTGAATGGGAATGTCCAGATAATGGCATATTTTCGGCTCTTTGCGGATGGTATCGATCAGCTTCGGATATAATTCTTCTGGATAACAATACATTACCCGTATCCAAGTCAATTCGGGAATCTTGCATATCTGTTCCAGCAACCGATGCAGGGATTTCTCCCCATACAGATCTTGTCCGTAGATCGTAGTTTCCTGGGCAACCAGGATCAGCTCCCGCACGCCTTCTTCGGCCAGTGTCCGAGCCTGTTCCAGCAGACGTTCCATGGGAACGCTTCGATATCGCCCCCGCAGTTTTGGAATAATACAGTATGTGCAGTGTTTATCGCAACCTTCCGCGATTTTCAGATAAGCATAATGACCGCCTGTCGTCAGAATCCGCTTCGCCGGAATCTGCGGCAGATAATCCAAATCCGCATATTTCTCATAATGGCTTCCGCCCAACGCCGCTTCCAGAGCTTCTATCATCTCTTCCACCGCCGTAGTTCCCAGAATCACATCCACCTCCGGGATCTCCTTTGCAATCTCCTCTTGGTAACGCTGGGCCAGGCATCCAGTCACCGCCAGCACTTTGCAAGAGCCGGCTTTTCGGTATTCGGCCATTTCCAGTATGGTCTGAATACTCTCTTCTTTGGCATCGCTGATAAAACAACAGGTATTGATCACAATGATATCCGCATATGTCTCATCGTCGATAATCTGGTATCCATGCTTAGCCAAAAGTCCAAGCATCTCCTCCGAATCCACCAGATTTTTGTCGCATCCAAGGGAAATGAATAAAATTTTCCTCATAAATCCTCCCGCGCCAAGAGTAGATAAAAAGTACAGTAAATAAAATCTAACAGGCTGACATACGAAAAAAACAGCCGCTTTTTTCCGTACAACAGCCTGTTGACTTGTCTGTATCTATTCCTCTGCTTCCTCTGGCAGTTCTTCCTCCTGGCCGAACATCTCTTCTTCCAGCAATCCTTCTTCTACCAAAACCTCTTGCTCCAACTCTTCTTCCGGCACAGACGCTTCTTCTGCCAGATC
Organism: uncultured Lachnospiraceae bacterium; assembly: GCA_947571775.1. Classification (GTDB taxonomy): domain Bacteria; phylum Bacillota; class Clostridia; order Lachnospirales; family Lachnospiraceae; genus MGBC164599. The sequence continues at coordinate 111,120 of CANOZK010000006.1, forward strand.
TTGAATTTCCCCTTCCAGTTCTTCTTCTTTTGCGTCCTCGGCCATAATCTTTACTTTTCCCTTATACAATTCGTCAATAGCCAAAGACAGCGGCTTTTTCCCGCTCACATAGGGAACCAGAGGCGTATCCCCCGCTATAATCTGTCTGGCCCGCTTGCTGGTCGCCAGAACAATCGAATATCTGCTGTTTACTACCGGAGGCTCGTCAATCTCCGTATCTTTGTTTACAACTTGCATCAATTCCGAATACGATGGATGGATCATATTGTCAATCTCCTTTATTACAATTCCTTTAATTCCTCAACGATTCTTTCGGCAAATTCCCGGCTGCGCTGCATACGATAGTGCTCGCTCTGGATAACCCGATGCATCACATCGGTACAAGTTTCCAAATCGTCATTGATTAACAGATAATCGTAGCCCAGAATCCCCTTTGCCTCTTCCCCTGCCCTGCGAAGCCGGTTTTGAATCAATTCCGGCGCCTCGGTACCGCGTGTTTCCAGCCGTCGTTTCAATTCCTGGGCGCTGGGAGGCGACACAAACAGCAGCAAGGTATCGGGAAGTTTCTCTTTCACCTTCAAAGCCCCTTGGATCTCAATCTCCAAAATGACATCTTTCCCCGCTTTTAGTTGCTCTTGCACATAATCCTTTGGCGTGCCGTAGTAATTACCCACATACTCGGCGTACTCGATGAGCCGATCCGCTTCGATCCATTCTTCAAATTCTTCACGGCTCCGAAAAAAATACTCTCGTCCGTCTTGTTCCCCTTCTCTGGGAGACCGGGTTGTGACAGAAATGGACAGCGCGTAATTGTCATATTTTTCCAGCAGACGCTTCATCAGCGTCCCCTTTCCCGCGCCGGAAAACCCGGATACCACCACAAGAATCCCTTTATTCATGTTCTTCCCCCTCGTAATTGACTGAAAAACGCTTGGCAATCGTTTCCGGCTGCAAGGCAGACAGCACGATTTTTTCGCTCTCTGTGATAATCACAGCCTTAGTCTTCCTGCCTTGGGTGGCATCTACCAGGCTTCCCAGATTCTTCGCATTCTGCACCAGACGTTTTACCGGCGCTGCGTCCGGGCTGACCACGGCCACTACTTTCTCCGTATTGACCACATTTCCAAATCCAATGTTGATTAATTTGGCCATTTGTATCCCCCTGATCATTCGATATTCTGAATCTGCTCCCGAATTTTCTCAATCTCTGTCTTCAAATCAATGGCTATATTAGAAATCTCCAGGTCGTTGGCTTTGGACAATATCGTATTGGCTTCCCGGTTCATCTCCTGTGCAATAAAATCTAGTTTTCTGCCTACACTTTCCCCTTCGGCCAGCACTTGTCCCATATTTTTGATATGGCTTTTTAAGCGCACTGTTTCCTCATCGCAACAGATTTTATCTGCGTAAAGCACTACCTCTGCGGCTATCCGGCTCTCCTCGATCTGTGCATCCTGCAATAATTCTGCCGTCTTGGCTTCCAGCTTCTCCCGGTAAGCTGTCAATAACTGGGGAGCGCGCGCTTCGATCCGCTCCATCTTCTCTTCCATGGAATCCAGTTTTCGCAAAATATCTTCTTTCAGATGCCCGCCCTCCAGTTCTCTGGCCTGAATTACACTGTCTACCGCCTGCTGCAGTCCCGTCTGAAGAAGCTTCCACAGGGAATCCTCATCCTGGGTCTGCTGCTCCATGACAAAGATTTCTGGCAGCCCAGCCAGTGTAGACAAGGTAATATCATTTTCCACATGAAATTCCTTCTCCATCTGGTTAAAATACTCCAGATACTGCTTTGCCAGCTCTTGGTTGTACGTGAGCAAAACCTTCTGAGGAGAATAATCTTCGTAAAAAACAAAAACATCCACTTTTCCCCTCAAGAGATATTTTTTCAGATAATTGCGCACGCAAGTTTCAAAAAACCCCAACTGCCTGGGCAGCCGCACGCTCAAATCCAAATAGCGATGGTTCACCGTCTTTAATTCAATGGTAAATTTATGGGTTTCGTCCAAAACTTCTGCCCGGCCAAAACCCGTCATACTTTTTATCATGCCTGTTCTCCAAAATAGCAAATCCTTATGCATCGTATGGACATAATTGCAGTTTGGCCATATACTATCCTGTGAAGTATTGAATTGTATATGCAATTCTTTCCTGAAACAGGCAGACGCCAAACTGCGTTTTTGCAGTTTATGTGCACATTTAGTGACAATGAAGCCTGGAAGGCTGAACTGTTCTAGACGTATTATAGTGCATTCCCCAACACTAGTCAAGTTATGAAATTATTCCCGTAATACAAAAAAAGATTGATTTTATATGAAATTACATATATACTTAGTATAATTGGAGAGTTCATACGTTGTTGATGTCAGTTGTTGGTAACCGTTCTTTCCTGTTTTATGAACTATGTGTTGAAAGCGTTTTATCATTCCAAATCCCTCAGATTATGAAGTGGAGTATGCCCATGAATAAGAATACCTTGAATATCAAGAAAAAAATATTAATTATTGATGACAGTAAACTGCAGACAGAAGCTTTGCGCACGATTTTAGAAGACGAATACGATATTACCACTAGTCAGACCGCGCAAGACGGCCTGAAAAATGCAAAGATCGGCAGCTATTCCCTGATTATCCTGGATATTATCATGCCGGGTCAGGACGGGTTTGAAGTGCTCAAAGAATTGCAGTCCACCGTTTTGACAAAATATATTCCTGTCATCATTATCACAAGCCTGTCCGACGCACACTATGAAGAGAAGGGGCTTACTTTGGGAGCCGTGGACTATATCACCAAACCATTCGTCCCCCTAATTGTAAAAGCCAGGGTAAGAACCCATGTCAAACTGTACCAGTATCAGATGAATTTCCGACAACAGGCAATGCTTGACGGCCTGACGGGAATTGCTAACCGCAGAAGCTACAACAAGAACAGCCGCATCAAATGGCGAGAAGCCATCCGTCTGGAACTGCCGTTTACCATCTGTATGATCGATGTGGACAATTTCAAAACGTATAACGATACGTTTGGCCACGCAAAGGGCGATAAAGTTCTAATTTCTGTGGCACAGACCCTATCTTCTCATCTGCAGCGCGCTACGGACTTCCTCGCCCGCTACGGAGGAGAAGAATTTGTGATTATCCTGATGGAGAACGATGCACGTGCTTCCTATGAATTTATGAAAAGAATCTGTAAGGCTGTGGAAGACCTGCATATTCCCCAGAATCCCCTGGTTGCTCAATGGGTTACCATCAGCATCGGCGGAGTGACTTTGGTTCCAAAAATAACGGATACATACGATACCTATGTACAGATTGCCGATACCATGCTGTACGACGCCAAACGCTACGGCCGAAACCAGGTGGTATGGTCAAATGAAAACAAAGAACAATGGTTGGAAAAAAAATAGAATTTCAAAATGATATATAGACAAAGAAGTCTCAATTAACTTCTTTGTCTTTTTTTGTAAAAATCAAAAGTTTGCTGAATACATAATTCAGAAGAATGACCAGAACATTGCTGCCCGTCTTCACCGCCATACCCCAGAGAAACAAAAACTCCGGCTGTATATATCTGGGGCCGATATAGTCTACCCCCACAATCATAATCACCTGGTCAATGACCCCTGTTCCGATCCGGCATGCAAGAAAAGTCAGAAATTCCTTAAAAATCAAAATCCCTGTATGGTTTTCGCTGTGAAACACCCACTGCCGGTTTGTGATATAGGCAAATAATACGGCCAGAATCCACGCCGCCACATTGGCTTTTCCGGTTGTCCATCCGCATCTGGTACAGATTCCGTAAACGGCAATATTAACCCCTGTGGTACATACGCCGAAAAAGATATATGCCAGAAAAGATTTGTATTTCTCTATCCGTTCCTTCATGCTTCTCCTCCTTTGTATCTATCCACCTGATTATACTACGTTTTTTCGTCCAACACAATGGATACCTTTGTCCCCTTTCCCACCTGGGATTCCACGGTCACCGCATGAGAAAGATTTTCCAACACCCGCCTGCAAAGGTACATCCCGATGCCTGTCGCCCGCTTATCTGTTCTGCCGTTGTACCCGGTAAACCCTTTTTCCCAAATCCGCGGCAGATCTTCCGGGATAATTCCGATTCCGGTATCCGCAATCACCAGCACCTTTTCTGGTTCCTGGTAAATGGATATACAACCCTGATTGGTATATTTCAGGGCATTGGATAAAATCTGCTCAATCGCAAACACCAGCCATTTCTCATCTGTGATCACCTGGCAGTCCAGCGGCCGAAGATCCAGCTTTAATTTTTTTTGGATAAACAAAGACGCATATTTTCTCACTGCCTGCCGCACCAAATCATCCAGGGAATATCTGCGGAATACGTAATCCGTAGAGCTGCTTCCCAGGCGCACGTAAGAAAGGGCCATCTCCACATACTGTTCCGTCTTAAACAGCTCCGCCTGCAAAGCCCGTCCCATCTCGGTATCCTGGCCCTGAAGAAGCAGACCCATAGCCGCAATGGGGGTTTTCACCTGATGAGCCCATAAAGTATAATAATCCAGCGTTTCTTGCTGCCTGCGGCAGCCGTCGGCCAAACAGTTTTCCTTCTCCTCCCACACGGCTCTCAGCAGTTGAACATCGTCCTCCTCCTGAAGATTCTGCGGTGCGGGAAGCTCCGGCATCCCCTGCCTGACCTGTGCTTTTAGCTGAAGCATCTGCCTATGCCTGCGCCAGTAGGCATAGCCGTCCGGTATCATCGCCAGAATCCCCGCTGCCAGACAGAGAACCAGCCCATAGAAAAAAGGTTCCCAGGAAAGGTCATAAAGCTGATACACCGCTCCCAGAACCAAGGCGAACACAGTCAACAATACCAGGATTTTTCTCTTATCCCGAATATAATGCAGCCAGATATTTCCCCAAACAACCTTTTTATTCCACAAGATACCCCATCCCCTTCTTCGTATGTATAAAATCCGAAAGCCCCAGATCCGAAAGTTTTCGGCGCAGCCGGGCTACATTCACCGTCAGCGTATTCTCATCAATAAAGCTGTCCGTCTCCCAAAGGCGGGCCATCAGCGCATCCCGGCTGACTACCTTTCCCTTATTCTCCATTAATGTCTGCAAAATCCGATATTCATTCTTCGTCAGCTCGATTCGTTTCCCCTGATAACTCAAAGAAGTATCTCCTGTGTTCAAAACCGCGCCTCTGTGCTCCATCCACTGAACCGGATTTCCAAAATCATAGGCCCGGCGCATCACAGCCTGTATCTTGGCCGTCAGCACTTGCAGGTCAAAAGGCTTTGCAATAAAATCATCCGCCCCCATATTTACCGCCATCACAATGTTCATATTGTCTGAGGCGGAAGATAAAAAAATGACCGGAACCTTGGACACCTCCCGAATCTTCCGGCACCAGTGAAATCCGTCATAAAACGGCAGGGAAATATCCATCAGCACCAGCTGCGGCTTCCATTCTAAGAATGCGCCCATAACATCCTGAAAATCTTTGGCGGCCTGCGCTTCGTATCCCCAGGAGGCCACATGGCTGCACACCTCGCCCGCAATCACCGGGTCGTCCTCTACAATCAATATTTTATACGGTATCTTTCCTTCTAATCCCATTGTTTTTCCTCTCATTTCTTTTCTATTATAAACCGGAATAGACAATTGTGAAACCCCCATTCTGCTGCCAGAATCTCAATAATATTCTAAAAAAACTATTGCATCCATCTCCTGCCTGGTATAAAATTTAGATATAAAAGTATTAGGAGGTATGATCGAATATGGCTTATCAATTTACAAAAGATTTGGAAACCGGGAACGCCACCATTGATTCCGAACACCGGCAACTGATTCAGGCTGTCAACGATCTTCTGGCTGCCTGTTCCCATGGCAAAGGCAGGGCAGAACTGGAAAAGACCACCCGCTTCCTGTCTGACTACACGGCTAAACATTTTGCCCATGAAGAAATGCTGCAAAAACAGAGCAAATATCCAGATTATATCAACCACCGCAGACTTCATGAGGAATTCAAAAAAGTGGTAGCCAATCTGCTGCGCCGCCTGGAACAACAAGGTCCCACTGTGGCTTTGGTAGGAGAGGTAAACACCACTATCGGCGGATGGCTGGTCAAACACATCAAACAGGAAGACACCAAATTAGCCGCCTACTTAAAATCCAATTCTTAGAATACGTTTGAAAACGCAATCTCATACATACGGGAAAGGCAGATTCATCCCGTAATCTACCTTTCCCTTTCATTGTGTTCATCCTCTTTTTTTAAAAATCACTCATGTCCGGCATCCGATCCCTGCGAATTACACAAACAACTTCTCTGTTATATCCTTTTTCTTCTAAAAGAATCTCCGCACGAAGTTCATAATCATAAGTGCTGATCAGACCATTGTTACATCCATCGCTGATCAGACAGGGCAGCAATTCCTCTATCTTTGCCCGATCCGTGATCTTCTTTTCCTCTTCTTCATCCCCCTGGAAATCATACAGGGTAATAGATTTGATCGCTTCCGGCTGGAACGTTTCCGGCAATTCCACATTCTGAGTTTTCAGCATCGCCAGAGTCTTGGTAAAAGAAGGATAAATATAATATGGTGTATCTCCAATGACCCGCGCCTCATCCCAGGTCATCTCCCCGTTTTCGTAGTTGATTGTCAAATCCAGACATCCGATAGGCACCTCCTCGGTAACAGTTTTCTGATCCATCTGCATCAGTTCCCCGCGGAACGTCTTCAGAAAATCTACCCTTGCCTCGTTGCTGCCTGCAAATAACTGAGAAATATTTCCCATAATGGAAGTCACTTGCACCGATTGAATTCTTTTTTCCAGATCCGCCTCTGCCATCGTTGTCAAAGGATAGATTATTTTCTTATAATCTGGACTGTCATATAGGGCCAAAAGCCGCTGTTCAAACTGGCTGTAATCCACATAATAAACCCGATTGGCAGTCCGGCCGCCGTTCAAGCCGTATTCCACCTCGACTCCGTGAATCTGTTCCACCTTCTCACCATTTTGATCCCTATGCACCCAGCCGTCACTGCTCTGAATGCTCTGTAATCGGTTTTGCACAACTTCTTGCAGCATTTCATATACCTGCGGATCTTGGGCCAGTTTTTCCATGGAAGCGATCTTCTCCTGATTATAGGCGGCCTCCTCCTCTCTCCCGCCATAATTTTTCTCGCTGCTTTGAATCCTGAGCGTTTTGAGTTCTTCCTGCTTGGGAAAGAATGCATCGTATCCAAATATATCTCCATAAAAGCTTCCGATCACTAGCAAAGCAGTCACAATGGACGCGCCCATCATCCAGGTATGCGCCATCACCCGGCGGATATCCCCCTCATAAATGACTTCCATAATACCATGACTCAGCGCGCCTCCTAGCACAATCCCAAACACCATCCATCCTAAAGATGCATGTTCCGTAATGCTGTAAAAAAGCATTCCCGAACCCAGAATCACTAGTACCTCCATCAGATACTGAATCAGCCTTCCCAGTCCGGGAAAAGCCATGCTGCGGCCCGCCGCCTCGGAGGCACGTCTTTTGTATAGAAAGAAACAAAGCACTGCCAGCGCCGCCACGGCCAGGATCCCCACCCCCCAGACCTTTCCAGGAATAGACCAGGAATTGTTTGGCATATACGTAAAATAAGCAATAATCGGAGACAGTCCGTAAAGGATTTTGCTAAAGAAAAAATCGTTTGTGATGTAGGTGTCAAAAAAGCTGGTCGCCATGCCCTGCAAGAGCAGATCCAGAACCGGCCCATAGAAACAAAGCACCACCGAACCCAGACAGCCGAGCAGGATTTTTCCGGTCAGCAGCATAGCCAGCACCACCACCAGATAGATCATCAAATAAAACAAAAGATGGTAACAAAAGGTCTGCAAAGACAACCGAACCATACTTCCCCGGAAAATCCCATGCACCATGCCGACTACATAGGCCAGCAGCAGATTGACCAGATAGGGCACCACATAATAAGCAATCCCCAGAAACACCTGGTTTACAAATAGCTTCTCCCTGCGGATCGGCAGGCTGTGGTAAAAATCCGTCTTTACCCTAGAGTGAAGCCAGGAAAAACTGTTGACCCCTGTCAAAACGGCACCGCCCAGGGTCATCATTGTCACAAGTGACATCCCTGTACCTGCCAGGAAACGGGTATAGTCAAGGATGATATCTGCCTCCGCCCGCCCATTTGTCTGTATGATTTCCAGGTAAACCATGCCCGCAATAGGCATACTCAGGAAAAATCCCAGAAAAATCAGAACCGGAACCCAGATCTGCTTTTTCATCGTTTCCATTAAAATGTTAAAAGATAAGATCCTTGACTTCATAGCCAGCCACCTCCGTTTCGCTGATAAATATTTCTTCCAGGGTCAAGGGGATAATCTCGCAGAACAGGGGATTTTTCTCCTGGATGCATTTCAAAATCTCTGACCTGGTTCCCCGTGCGGTCACCATCAAAAGGGAACCTTGATGGTCACAGCGTATCACTTCCAGCTCTTCTAAAAGCTGTTTCTCCTGCCCCTCCTCTGGAATCACACACTGTACCTTGTGCAGATGCAGTTTCATATCCTCCAGATTTTCTGACAGGAGGATTCCGCCCTTATGCAGAAGCCCCACGTTTTCGCAGACATCCTCAAGCTCCCGTAAATTGTGGGAAGCGATCACTGGGGTAAATTCCCGTTCCATAATCTCTGTGGCGAACATCCCTTTTACCGCCTGGCGCATCACTGGGTCCAGGCCGTCAAATGTTTCGTCGCACAGCAGATATTTGGTGTTTGCGCTGATTCCCAGAATCGCGCTTAACTGCTTCTTCATTCCTTTTGAAAATGTCCGAACTTTCCGGTCTTTTTTCAGGCCGAACCGCTCCAGAAGCTGGTAAAACCGTCCAGTATCGAATTTTGGGTAAAACTGCTGGTAATAATGCTGCATGTCTTTGGGAGTGCCGTTGGCAAAGAAATAGCTGTCATCGGAGATATAAAAGATTTCCCGTTTGGTACTCTCGTTCTCAAAAACCGGCTGTCCGTCCACGGTAATGCTTCCCTCGTCCTGCTTCAAAATCCCGCAAAGCATCCGCAGCAGGGTACTTTTGCCCGCCCCATTCGTCCCCACCAGCCCAAAAACCTCCCCCTGGCGGATTTCCAGGGACAGGCTGCTGACCGCCTGCACATCATCAAACTTTTTGCTGACGCCTATTGTCTGTATCATATGGCTTCCTCCTTATAATAATCATCGGCAGTCTTTAGAAATTGCTCCCTGGAAATCCCATAAGTCCTGCCTTTCTTGATCAAATCCCGAAGCTCCGCAAAAAACATCTCTCTTTTCCTGTCTGCGGCGTCCAGATTGGGAGAAACAAAATTTCCTCTGCCTTTCACCGGATAAATCAGCCCCTCCTGCTCTAACTGGGCGTAAGCCCTCTGGATGGTGTTGGGGTTGATGGATAAATCCAATGCAAGCCTCCGCACCGACGGAAGCTGACTATCCGGCAGAAGCGCCCCGCTGAGAATCAACGCCTGGAATTTTTCCACAACCTGCTCATAAATGGGTCTTCGATCTTGATAATCCAGTATAATCATCCACATACCTTCTTTCTGCATACTGTATTAACTGTATCGACTGTATTATTAGTATTAATACAGTTATTATAAGAAAAAACTGCCTGTCTGTCAAGCAGTTTTTTCCAACATTTATCAATTTCTTCTCAACGCTTCGATAGGGCTTAGTTTCGCCGCCTTGCGCGCTGGGTACAATCCGAAGAAAATCCCGATGCCCGAAGAAAACAAAGTCGCAAACAAAATGGTTGACACATGGATTCCCGGCGGGAACCCCAACGTGGGCACCGAACAGATGGCATGAGCAAGCCCAATCCCGATGACCACTCCGATCAGCCCGCCAATACAGGAAATAATCGCCGATTCCGCCAGGAATTGCAGCGTGATAGAGGACGTTTTCGCTCCAAGAGATTTTCGGATGCCAATCTCTCTGGTACGCTCCGTCACCGATACCAGCATGATGTTCATGACGCCGATTCCCCCTACCAGCAGGGAAATTCCCGCCACAAAAGAGATAAACCCAGTGATCATGCCTAACATACTGTTTACCTGTCCCACCTGGTCGTTATAGTCCTGCATCTGGTAATACTCTTCCCCCTGGCTGTAATGCCGTCGGTTCAAAAGCTGCAAAGCATTCTGCGCCACAACGCCAGACTCCACTGTACCGTCTGTGGTCACATAGAAGCTGTAAATACTTTCCGACGTCTCCCAGCCAAACGCCTCAAAAGCCGTGTAGGGCATTTCCAGGGAAATCGAATCCCCTGCATAGTCATAGCTGACCATGTTGTCCTCATTCTTGCTTTCTGAGATGCCGATGATCGTCATATCCACAGTATTATTATAAAGGCTTACCTCCAGATTCATTCCCAGAATGTCCTCAGTGCCAAAAGCTTTCAGCGCATCTTTTTTTCGGATTACACATACATGGCTGCCTGTGGAAATATCGCCCTTATTATAATAACGCCCGGACACGATCTTAATCCCGGATATTTCCTCCTGGGCTGTCCCTCCGCCCCGAAGGGTGACGTCAAAGGTTCCTTTGGGTGCCAGGGTCGTTCCTGTTTCCATATAATCTGGACTGGTGCCGGAAACCCCTTCCAGTTCTTCTATGGTCTCCATATCCTCTGAGTTTAAGTATTCATCATTTTTCTGGCCCTCGCTATTCGTATAGATATAGATCTGACCTCCGGCAAACGCAGCAAGCTGCTCGTTCATTTCTTCTTCAAACCCGTTTCCGACTCCCATAATGGTGATAACTGATGAAATACCGATGATAATGCCAAGCATAGTCAGAAACGAACGGCCCTTGTTGGCGCGGATATTAGACAGCGCCATTTTAATGTACTCAAGTATTTGGCCCATTGATTTCCTCCTGTCCGTCTTCTGCCGGAATGCTTTTGGCTTCACTTCCCTCCATCATACCCTCTGGAAGCTGAGGAATCACCAGCTCACCTTCTTTTAGCCCTTTCTGAATCTCCGTCTCGGTATCGGAACTGATTCCGGCTGTAATATCCCTGCGGGCAATCACTCCATCTTCGAGCACATAGCAGAATGTACTGTCTTTACCTGTATTGACTGCCTCCACTGGAACGGTCAGCACATTTTTCTCCGATCCAGTGAGAATGGAAGCCTTCGCCTCCACGCCCAGGAAAATATCATCATCTGGGTTGTCAATATTGACTTCACAGGTAATGATCGGCGCCCCCTTTTCGTTCTGCTGCGCTACCCGGCTGATATCTCCCACCGTTCCCTCATAAGTTTTGTTCGCGACGGTGATCTGCGCTTTCTGTCCTTCTTTTAACTTGTTGTAATCGTATTTGGAAACCGTCACTTCCACAGCCACATCATCGCTGCTGGCAATGCTGACTAGCTCCATGCCCTGAGCAGCCTCTGCCCCTGGGAAAAGCTCCGCCTTTGTGATAATGCCATTAAATTCTGCCTTGATTCCCCTGCGCCCTTTTTCCAGAAGTTCTTCCAGGGACGCCGATTCCAGCTCGGCCAGGTTGTTGTTGTCCTCTATGACCTTCTTGCCGGCCCGGGTGATTTCCACGGCATCTGCGGCATCCACCTTTGCCTCCTCAGCGGCCAGATCCGACTGCAGCTCCGCCAGGGTTGTCTGGGCGTTTTCCAGATCTAACTGCCACTGGGACAATTGCGCATCCGCCGCGGCTCCCGCCGTATCTATCTTATCCACAGGCACAGAACTCGCTGCTGCGGCGGCGGTCAGTTTCTCCAGCATCTTCTGGATATCTGCGGATGAGACATTTGCATAATCTCCCAATTGATTTTCCAATTGAGCAATCAGCACTTGGTTGGTTTTGATGGCTTTGGTTTTTTTCTTGATCTGCGAAGCGATGGTTTCCGCTGTATTCGTATCCCCGTCAAACTCGGCTCGTGACTGGATGATGGCCAGGCCGTCAATCTCCGCCTGATAGCTCTCGTTTTGGGAAACCAGGCTTTCCTTTTGCGCGGCAAACTCCACGGCACGGCTCAGCGTCGCCATTTCCTGCGACGAATCCTCCTGATAGTCCTGCTCATCCACTTCCACATCTGATTCCTGCTGGGCAAGCTGAAGCGTCCGATCGCTGATCGATTGTTTCAGACTGTTGATAAAGTCTTTATAACGCTTGATATCCCCTTCAAGGATCTGCACATTTCCTCTGGCAGCCTCCGCTTCCGCCCATGTCTGATAAGCTTTATCCATGGTGTCCTGGTTCGTATTGACTGTGACGGATCGATTCAGATTTCCCTTTTGGTTGTCTCTTTCCAGAGAATTTGTTTCAAAGCTGACCAATGTAGTACCCACGGTTACCATCTGCCCAGTTTTGGCAGTATAATCTTTTACCGTTGCATTGACTGGTGAATAATAAGTCTTGGTTTTGAGACTTTTTACCGTGCCGCTCACTTCCAGATAAGCGGCCACATCCCCTTTTCCTACGGTCTGCGTGGCTACCGTAGGTGTCATATCGGTCTGTGTCATTTTTGGCAGCATCATCAGGGCAACCATGGACAGAATCGCCAGAACACCGATGATTACGGTGATAATCCTTCCCTGCCTTCTTCTCTGCTGTGGTGTTTTTCTTCCTTTGGGACGTTTTGGTGTCTTACTCCTGAGCATAGGTCTCTTCCCCCTCTTCATAATTTTCATTGATCACATCTTCTACGATTTTTCCGTCCATAATCCGTATAATTCTGCGCGCCCGGTCAGCAATCTCATCGTCATGGGTGATCAGGATGACGGTGCGCCCTTCCCTATGTAAACCTCTGAGGATTCCCATAATTTCCTGTGTGGATTTGGAATCCAGATTTCCGGTAGGCTCGTCGGCCAGTATCACTGGCGGTCGGGCTGCGATGGCCCTTGCAATGGCCACTCTCTGCTGCTGCCCGCCGGACATCTCCGAAGGCTTATGTGTCATTCGTTTTTCCAGCCCTACCATACGCAGGGCTTCCTCTGCCAGCTCCCGCCGTTCCCATCGATCCACGCCCCGGTAGACCAGGGGCAGTTCCACATTGGCGATAGCGTTGAGATTTCCAATCAGGTTAAATCCCTGAAAAATAAATCCAATCTCAACATTGCGAATAGCAGAAAGCTCATTGTCTGTCATGTAAGAAACATCCTGGCCGTGAAGCAGGTATCTGCCCCTTGTGGGCACATCCAGACATCCCAGCATATTCATCAGGGTGGATTTCCCGGAACCAGAATGTCCGATAATCGCTACATATTCCCCTTCCTCCACCTCCAGATTCACATGGTTCAAGGCCCAGACTTCATTTTCTCCCGGATTGTAGATCTTACACATATCCTGAATTTCAATTAGTTTCTCCATATGGCCCTCCACAAGTATTTCTGTTTTTGTACTGCTTAATTAATACAATAATACATATCATTTTGTTTGTCAATACATTTCTTATTTTAACTCCATTGCATAAAAAAGGGAAGCTGTTTGCCTCCCTTTTTTTCTTACATTTTCGTAAGAATTGACGATGATTTTATGTGATAAAGTTTGTAATCCTCGCTCTTTTCAACCCGAGCGCCCGCAACTATATGGCAGCGGTTTTCTTGTATAAAAATGTAACAGCTCAGAACTTTTCACTGTTCCGAATTGTTACTGGCATGTCTCTAAAAAAACTGTATCCGACAAAATTTTGTCTCAGGCTCGAATATCTATCCCTTTTGCTCCCTGCGCTTTTCCTGACACCATAGAAGTGATGCTTTCATCTGCAAAAATTTCGTCCAGCAGCCCTTCTGGGATCGCTTTTCCAGCAGTCCAGCCGGGGACTTTTTCCTTAATGGCGCTGGAAACCTTGTTCGAGATTCCCAGATGAAGCTGATTTAACGTCCAGGCTGCGGACAAACGGTCTTCCCTTTTTAATGTTTTAAAATACTCATTATTTTTGCGGTAATAGGCATCCCATTCCGCCTCGTTATCCCCTGACATCCCATTATATTTGTAATAGCCCAATTTCACATCTTCCAGGACGTGATTTTTCATCTCATCCGATACCGGGATGATTTTTTTGTAATCGCTTCTGCCTGTCACACACATTCCTTCCACGCCGTAAGAATTTTTATAATGCCCAGAAAGAAGATCTTCCAGGGTATTGCGGCCTCCGGCGTTTGAGCGCTTTGCGGACGTCCCGCTGCCAAAAGGCATACTGATATTTGTCTGCTTCCCGTTGATTCTTGAAAAAAGCTGCATCATTCCTAGATAATTGTTCCCTATACGCATGATAAATCCCTCCCTGTCATAGAACGTACTCTCCAAACCCTCATTTCCTGTGCCCACTTCGCGGACGCTTCCTGGTATGCTTGTTTTCTCTTTGCCTTTGCCTCATCTTCAGCTTTTATCTGGGCTTTGATTCTTGCCCGCACTTCCGGTTTTAAATCGCCGCAGACATAGTGCGTGATCGTGCCGTCTGGATGGATGACGATGCCAGAAGAATGGATTTCATGTCCCATAGCCGAGAGCTGCGCCTTGCACTGAGGCAGCGTGTCAAAGTAATGCTGTATCTTTCCCTCGTAATAAGCCGCCTTTCTGGGATCTGCCGCCATCTGCTCTAAAATATTCGGAGCGATGATTACATTACCCGTACCGGCAGTCTCCGCTCCGATGCGGTCCATGCTTTTTTGGTCCTGTTTTACGCTTTGAATCCTTACATTGCCAAATCTCTGTTTCAGATATTTCTGATATAGTTCCTCCGTTCCTGTTTTTTGCAATTGTTCCGTAAAACCCGTTTTACCTGCATTTGTGTTCTGTGCTCTGCCAACATATTTATAGACGTCTGTAAAAATCTCGCTTGCATTGAAAACATTCATCCTATTCCCCCTCTAAAAATAATACATTTTTCATCCTCTGCGACGGTTATCTTCAAAATCGATTACCTCAATTATTATATCGGCATAAGCATCCCTTTCTTTGCTTCGATGGAACAAAAGGGGTATTTTTCGGGAACGAAAGGATTTTTCTGAAAAAAAATCACCCTAAAGTTTTCAGGTTCCTGCGGTATTCTGCCATCTTCTCTTCACTTGTCGTATCCAAAACGTCTTGCAGTTCGCCGATAACCGCCTCCCGATCCCTTGGCAGATACGCCGTAACTGGATAAACATTTGAGCTGGAATTGGCAAACAGATGCGTTCTTATCTGCAGATTCTGGATAAATACCTGCAACTCCTGTAAGCGTTCTTTCTCCCCGGCCGGGGTAAACACTCCCTGCTGCTCCATACGATATAGTTCTGTGCCGGGGAACAGCGTAAGCGAATCTACTGAAATAAAATATGGCTGAAGCCAACTAAATAATCTCGCACTATTTTTGGCATTGCGGTATCCGCCGCCCCTGCCGGCCAGCCCGGTCATATAAACAAAATAATACTCTATCCCCGCTTCCTCCAGCTTCCGGCACTGTTTTACAATATCCTGCGCCGTGTAGCCCTTACCCGCCAGCGCAAGGGTCGCATCATCCCCGCTCTCCGTTCCAATGCTCAGCCCGTTTACGCCTGCTGCCCGCAGCTTCTTTAACTGCCATACTTCCTTGTCCCGAATATCTCGAATGCTGGCAAACATCGCCATTGTCTGACATTGAATCAGATAGTCCCGCACCGTTCGCGCGCGCAGCCTTAAATTCTCGTAACTCATGGCAAACGGATTTGCCCCTGTCCAGAAAATGCGCCGGGCATAGGGCTGGTAATGCTTAATCTCCGCCAAATCTTCCTCAAATTCTTCCATCGGAGACATGCGAAAGCGCTCCCCTTGATAGAGATTGCAGAAACGGCATTTTCTGTAAGTACAGCCGGAAGTGGCCTGTACGATCACGGAGTGCGCCTCGTAAGGCGGCCTCCATGTCCTTCCTGTAAAATGCAAAAAAATTCCCTCCTTTACAGATGATGAACGCTCTCGCGGTAACGCCGCAGCTTATCCTCGCCGACGTTTTCAATTACATCGTTTAGCAAAGCCAGCAGTTTCCCCTTGTCCTTTGGCAGAGTCCCCTGCATCTGAAAGGCATTGGACGCTCCAAGGGCCGCAAAAACCGTAGGAATTTTCAGATTTTCTACCAGAGTCCGCACTTCCCGGTACTTCTCCGTCTCGCTTTCCTCTTCCCAGTTTCCCTGCTGGATCTCCGCATACAGTCTGGAATCCGGGTAAATCGTCAGCATATTTGCCCCCACCACGGTGGGATGAAGCTGATTGCACACGGCTGCGGTAGCCCTGGCGCCGGCCTCCCCGCGGCCCGCGCCGGAAATACCCGTCAGATAAAAGAAGCTGTAATGGATGCCGGCCTTATCCAGCCGCCTGCATTGTTCCAATATATCGTCCGCCCGATAACCCTTGTCCATAAAACGCAGCGCTTCTTCATCCGCCGTCTCTATGCCGATGGTCAGCCCGTCGTATCCGGCTCGGTGCAAGGCGGCCAGTTCTTCATCCGATTTTAGAGAAACGTCCGTCACCCTTGCAAAGCTGCCAATCGTCTCCATATCTGGAAAATACCGATGAATCAACTCCGAAATCTTTATCAGCTTTTCAAACTTCAATACAAAAGGATTTGCTCCAGTCAGAAACGTCCGCGATACATCTGGATTCATCAACTGGCGGTACATGGCCTGCGCCTCCTTTAAATCCGCTTCTACATCCTCCAACGGGGACATCCGAAACCCAAACGGCAGGTCTGCATAGAGTGTGCAAAATTTGCATTTATGGTGCGTGCAGCCTGCGGTGACTTCCAAAAGCAGTGAGGACGCCTCATAGGGCGGCCTCCATATAGTTCCTGTGTAATGCATGATTCATTCCTCCTCATTTCATTTGCTGAAACTAAAATACCTCCATCCTTTTACAGAATCAAGTACGGTCTTTTTCTGGCAATAGTTCTATTTTTGATAGTATCTTGATTTTTGTCCTGTGCTGAAATATACTGATACGAAAAGAGGTAAAAAGAAATGGCTAAGAATAAATTTCACGATAAAGATGTGATCGCTCGCTGCGTCCCCATGAGCAGGTTGCAGTCCATCATCGGCGGTAAATGGAAAATCCTGATTTTATGGTATATCTCCTTTTACAAAGTCCAGCGGTTTGGAGAACTGCTGCGCCGTCTGGACGGAATCACCCAGTCCACGCTGACCAAACAACTGCGGGAGTTAGAAGACGACGGATTCCTTCACAGAGAGATTTATAAGGAAATCCCTCCAAAGGTGGAGTATTCCCTGACCAAGCTGGGAGAGAGCTTTCTCCCAGTCTTGCAGACCATGATGGCATGGAGCGAAACCCATCTCTGCCCGGATTATGAAAATCCCTATAAACATGTTCAAAAATGAACCAGTTTCGAGATAAGTCAATGCCTCACTGTAAGCAGGGCAGCAAAATAGCGGCGTCAGGCTTTGACCCTGGCACCGCTTATGTTATTGATTTTGCTCCGTTTTATTGCCTGGGAGTAATTCCCCAGCTTGTTTCAATGCCATCTCTTCCACAATAGCACTGACATAAAAGCCATTCTGCTGCATTTCAGACAAAAGCGGGCGGATCTCATGTATAAGCCCCTGACGTTTTGCTTTTAAAAGCACCCCCAATGTTCCAGTGACTGAAAAACCCAGGTATTTAGCGGTTTTCTTCGCTGCATTATCATCCAAAATGAGCAAATCCGCCCCTTTTTCCTGCGAAAGTATCATAACTTCAACTTCACCGTCATGCAACTTTGCCTTGTACATCTTCTTTTCTGAATGGTCTCGAATTCCTTCTACATGGATCCATTCCCTGGATGCTTTTATCTGAATACAGGCAGTATCCTCTTTCACTGTTACCTCTCGATACACAGCTTCTGGAATGAAAATCTCCTGATACAGTTCCCGCAAAATAGAAAGCCGCCCAATTCCGCATAGTACAATGAGCGGTGTGGAATTGACAATTACTTTACGCATTGCCCAGTTCCTCCAAAAATTCTTCCTCGTTGTCAAAATGAAAGATCGAGATACCATTCTGCCCCAGATATCTGATAAAATCGCCCTCGGTCATTCCTGCAATCTGGGCGCAGTACCCAACAGACACGCCTCTTTGAGTATAATATCCAAGCGCCGCTGTACACCTTACAAAACGCCCAGCTTCTTCTTGGCTCATTTTCGTATCAAAAAGAACTTCTTCTGGTATACTAACTGTTATCTGGCACATAATCATTCCTCCTGCCATATTCACATACTGCAACCTCTTTGCTGGTTACAGTTTATCACAAAACCTTCCCATTGACCACTGACAACAGATTTTTTCTTCTATCATCTATATTCACTGCACAGACAAGTTTGTATAACCCATCAGACTCTCATCCACAGCTCTGGCTGCTTCCCGGCCTTCCCGGATCGCCCAGACTACAAGGGACTGCCCCCGATGCATATCTCCGGCCGCAAAGACTTTCGATATGGTAGTCTCGTATTTCCCAGGTTCCGTGGCTACGTTGGTGCGCCCGTCCAGCTCGACTCGGAAGGCTTTTGCCACATAATCCTGTGCCCCCAGAAAGCCTGCGGCAATTAGGACAACATCTGCATCTATGGTTTGCTCTGTCCCTTTTACGGGAAGCATATTGATCCGTCCGGTGTCTGCATCGGTTTTTGGTTCTAGCTTCACCGTTTTGACCTGACACAGCTCACCGTTTTTGTTTTTGACAAATTCTGTGACCGTGGTCTGATAAACCCTGGGATCCTTCCCAAATGCGGCGATGGCCTCCTCCTGACCGTAATCGGTCTTGCAGACTTTTGGCCACTGGGGCCAGGGGTTATTTTTTTCTCTGCTGTCTGGCGCTTTCGGCATCATCTCAAGCTGAAAGACACTTTTGGCCCCTAGGCGGATAGCTGTCCCCACACAGTCGTTTCCGGTATCGCCGCCGCCGATGACCACCACATGCTTTCCCTTTATCGGAATCACCTTCTGATCCTGGAAATTGGAATCCAGCAGACTTTTGGTCACGGTTTTCAGAAAATCCACGGCAAAGAAAATGCCCTTGGCATCCCTTCCGGGGATTTTCAGATCGCGGGGATTTGACGCGCCGCAGGCCAGAATCACCCGGTCAAATTCTTTTAACAAAGCGGCTGCCTTATGGGTCTTTCCCACGTCCGCATTGGTGACAAACCGGACGCCTTCCTCCTCCATGACCTGTACTTTCCTATCAATGATCTGCTTTTCCAGCTTCATATTGGGGATTCCGTAGCGGAGCAGCCCTCCGATCCGGTCGTCCCGCTCAAACACCGTGACCTCGTGCCCCCGCTTGTTGAGCTGGTCTGCCGCCGCCAGCCCGGAGGGGCCGCTGCCCACAATGGCTACTTTTTTTCCAGTGCGCACCTTTGGGGGATGGGGGGCCGCATAGCCCCGCTCATAGGCCGTCTCCATGACGGCATACTCGTTTTCCCTGGTGGACACCGGATCGCCGTTTAAGCCGCAGATGCAGGCCGCTTCACATAAGGCCGGGCAGACCCTTGCGGTAAATTCAGGAAAGTTGTTGGTCTTTTTCAGACGCTGGTATGCCTGCTCCCAGTTTCCATGATACACGGCGTCGTTCCATTCCGGTATCAAATTGTGCAAGGGGCAGCCCGAAGTCATCCCCCCGATCGTCATTCCCGACTGGCAAAAAGGAACGCCGCACGACATACATCTAGCGCCCTGAAGCTGCTGTTCCTCCAGAGGGAGATGGGCATGGAATTCACGAAAATGCTGAATCCTTGTTTTCGGCTCTTCTGATACGCTGACTTCCCGTTTGTAATCTAAAAATCCCGTTGGTTTTCCCACTTTTTATCCCTCCTCGTCCTGCTTATTCGCATAAAATGCCTCGATTTGCGCCTGCTGGGAGCTTAACCCCTTTTCTTCCATTTTCACAATGGCGGACAACATCCGGTTATAATCATTCGGAATGATCTTCTTAAACTTGGGCAGATATTCCTCAAAGTGATCCAGCATCTGTTTTCCCTTGATTGAATTGGTGTAGGCCACATGATCCTGTATCATGGTTTTCAGTTCCTGCACATCGTATTTGGACGTTACCTTTTCGATGGAAACCATGTCCTTGTTGGTCTTGGTGTAGAGATTGTTCTCTTCGTCCAGTACATAGGCAATCCCGCCGCTCATGCCTGCGGCAAAGTTTTTGCCCACAGTTCCCAGGATTACCACGCGTCCCCCGGTCATATATTCACAGCCATGGTCGCCGACGCCTTCCACCACAGAACTCGCCCCGGAGTTGCGCACGCAAAACCGCTCTCCCGCCACGCCGTTGATATAGGCTTTTCCGCTGGTCGCCCCGTACAAGGCCACATTTCCCACAATGATATTCTCATCCTGGCGGAATCTGCTGCCTCTGGGCGGATACACCACCAGCTTGCCCCCGGAAAGTCCTTTTCCAAAATAATCGTTGCTGTCGCCCACCAGCTCCAGCGTCAGCCCCTTGGGGATAAACGCCCCGAAACTCTGTCCGCCAGAGCCATGGCATTTCACGGTATAGGTATCTTCCTCTAAAGTGTCGCCGTAACGCTTTGTAATCTCAGATCCGAACATGGTTCCGAATGTCCGATCGGTGTTGCCCACATCCAGTTCTACGCTGCGCTTTTGCCCGCTTTCCAGCGCGTCTTGGAACTTTTTCATCAAAACTGTCCGATCGGCTTTTTGATCCAGCTCGAAATCATAGACCTGTTTGGGGTCAAAAACGACCTTCTGCTTCGTTGCCGCATACGGATTGGACAGAATATTGGACAAATCTACTTTCTGGGCTTTCCGTGCCTGAATATCCGTTCTGGCGCAGAGAAGATCCGTTCTGCCCACCAGCTCATCCACCGTGCGCACGCCCAGTTTTGCCATATATTCCCGCAGTTCTTGTGCGATAAAGCGCATAAAATTGACGACGTATTCCGGTTTTCCGCGGAAGCGTTTGCGCAATTCTGGATTCTGCGTGGCCACGCCCACCGGACAGGTATCCAGATTGCAGACACGCATCATCACACAGCCCATCGTGATCAGGGGAGCCGTCGCAAAGCCAAATTCTTCGGCGCCTAACATGGCGGCGATGGCCACATGCTTGCCGGTCATCAGCTTGCCGTCTGTCTCAATGCGCACTTTGCCCCGCAGTCCGTTTAAGATTAACGTCTGATGCGTTTCGGAAAGACCCAGCTCCCAGGGAAGCCCTGCGTTGTAAATAGAACTTCCCGGTGCAGCTCCCGTGCCTCCGTCATAGCCGGAAATCAGGATCACCTGCGCTCCAGCTTTCGCCACGCCGGCCGCTACTGTGCCCACGCCGGCCTCTGCCACCAGTTTTACCGAGATCAACGCATTGGGATTGGCGTTTTTCAGGTCATAAATCAACTGCGCCAAATCCTCGATAGAGTAAATATCGTGATGCGGCGGCGGTGAAATCAAGCTGACGCCCGGTGTGGAATGGCGGGTGGTCGCAATCCAAGGATATACTTTCCCGCCCGGCAGATGGCCGCCTTCCCCTGGTTTTGCTCCTTGGGCCATTTTGATCTGGATCTCCTGGGCGCTGACCAGATACCGGGAAGTTACGCCGAACCGCCCGGACGCCACCTGCTTGATGGCAGAACAACGATTCTGACCGTCTGGGCCGACGGTCAGTCTGTCGAGACTTTCGCCGCCTTCTCCGGTGTTGGACTTGCCGTGAATCCGGTTCATAGCGATAGCCAGCGTCTCGTGGGCCTCCTGAGAAATAGAGCCGTAGGACATCGCCCCGGTCTTAAACCGCGTCACAATGGAGTCCACACTCTCCACCTCTTCCAATGGAACCCCCTGCTTGGGGTATTTCAACTCCATCAGATCCCGCAGCAGCCCGGGCTTTTCCTCCGCTTCCAAAAGTTTTGTATATTCCTTGAACATGGCATAATCGCCCTGTTTTGTGGATTCTTGGAGCAGATGAATGGTCTGGGGATTGTACAGATGCCGCTCCCCGCCGCTTCTCATCTTATGACGACCCAGGCTGTCCAGCGACAAATCCGTTTCCAGCCCCAGGAAATCGAAGGCCTCGGAGTGGAGCTGATCCGCTTCTCTTCCGATATCTTCCATAGTAATGCCGCCGATCCGGCTGACGGTATTGGTAAAATATTTGTCGATGACTTCTTTTGCAATTCCTACCGCCTCAAAAATCTGGGAGCCATGGTAGGACTGTATCGTGGAAATGCCCATCTTGGAGGCGATTTTTACAATTCCATGCAGGATTGCGTTGTTGTAATCCTCCACCGCCGCATAGTAATCTTTGTCCAGGATGCCGGTGTCAATCAGCTCATGAATCGTATCTTGAGCCAGATATGGATTGATGGCGCAAGCCCCATATCCCAACAATGTAGCAAAATGATGCACCTCCCGCGGCTCCCCGGACTCCAGAATAATCGCCAGGGACGTCCGTTTCTTTGTTTTTACCAGATGCTGATGCACCGCCGAGACGGCCAGCAGCGAGGGAATGGCCACATGATTTTCGTCCACGCCCCGGTCTGAGAGGATAATCACCTTGGCACCGTCCCTATGCGCCCGATCCACCTCCACAAACAAACGCTCGATGGCTTTTTCCAAGCTGGTATTCTTGTAAAACAGAATGGGAATGGTTTCGATTTTAAATTCCCTGCGCTTCATATTTTTGATTTTCAGCAAATCCGTGTTGGTGAGGATTGGATTTTCCACCTTCAGCACCGTGCAGTTCTCCGGCTTTTCTTCCAGAAGGTTTCCATCCTCTCCCACATATACCGTAGTCGAGGTCACCACTTCCTCGCGAATCGCATCCAGTGGCGGATTGGTCACCTGAGCAAACTGCTGTTTAAAATAATGAAACAAAGGCTCATGTCCCTCTGAGAGTACTGGAAGGGGTGTATCTGTGCCCATCGCCGCAATGGCCTCGCTTCCTGTCGCCGCCATATGCAGGATGGAAGTCCGGCAGTCCTCATAGGCATAGCCAAAAGCTTTCTGAAGCCTTGCCCGTTCTTCCTGCGTATAGGAGGGGACTCTTTTGTTGGGAATTTTCAGTTCTTTTAACGTCACCAGATGGCTGTCCAGCCATTCCCCGTAGGGCTGTTTTCCTGCATAATACTCTTTTAGCTCATCGTCGGAGATCACCTTGCCCCGAACCGTATCCACCAACAGCATTTTGCCGGGATGCAGCCGCTCCTTTTCCACAATTTTCGCCGGATCGATCTCCAGAACGCCCACTTCTGAGGACAGAATCACATACCCGTCCGAGGTCACATAATACCGGGAAGGACGCAGGCCGTTTCGATCCAGAACAGCGCCCATAATGTCCCCATCGCTGAACAGAATCGACGCCGGGCCGTCCCACGGCTCCATCATCGTCGCATAATACTGGTAAAAATCCCGCTTTTTCTGGCTCATGGTCTTGTTGTTCGCCCATGGCTCCGGTATCGTAATCATCACCGCCAAAGGCAGCGGCATCCCGCTCATCACCAGAAATTCGAGCGTATTGTCCAGCATCGCCGAATCCGATCCGGTGGCGTTTACCACAGGAAGCACTTTGTACAGTTCATCCCCCAGGGCGCCGTTGTCCATGGTTTCCTCCCTAGCCAGCATTTTATCCCCGTTGCCCCGAATGGTGTTGATCTCGCCGTTATGTACGATAAAGCGATTCGGATGCGCCCGCTCCCAGCTCGGATTGGTGTTGGTGCTGAAGCGGGAATGTACCATGGCGATGGCAGACTCATAATCCTCGCTTTGCAGATCCTTGTAAAAGGTGCGAAGCTGCCCCACCAGAAACATCCCCTTATAAGCAATGGTTCTGCTGGACAGGGAGGACACGTATGTATTGTCGTTGCTCTGCTCAAAAATGCGCCGGATAATATAAAGCCTGCGGTCAAAGTCCAGACCCCGCTCCAATCCTCTGGGCCGTTTGATAAAGCCCTGCATAATGTAGGGCATACAGGCAACCGCCCGATGACCCAGCACACCGGGAGCCGTGGGCACTTCCCTCCATCCCAGAAATTCCAGCCCCTCCTTTTCCACAATCACCTCAAACATTTTCTTGGCCTGGTTGCGCTTGAGTTCATCCTGGGGAAAAAAGAACATCCCCACGCCGTAATCTCTCTCATTACCTAAAAAGATGCCGATGGACTGACAGGCTTTTGAAAAAAACTTGTGTGAAATCTGCAACAGAATTCCCACACCGTCTCCTGTCTTTCCTTCGGCATCTTTGCCAGCTCTATGTTCTAGGTTCTCCACAATCTTCAATGCGTTGACCACTGTTTCATGTGTCTTGATTCCTCTTATATTGACTACCGCCCCGATTCCGCAATTGTCGTGCTCGAATCGGGCATCATATAACGTCTTCTCCATTTGGAAAACCGTCCTTTCTTCCGAAATACTTAAAATTACTATAACTCATTTTTTCCTTGTTGTAAACAACAAATTTTCCCTTAATTATCAGATAATATGATTTTATATCTTTATATTTATTTTTATCAGATAACAATCCTTATATTCTTATTTTTCTCCCCGTAACCGCCTGGATATTTCTCAAGAAAAGAAAAAATTCAAGGTGGAAAAATCAAAAAATCATCCATCCATCTTGAATTTTCTCAATTATCTCTTCAATTTTTACAAAATCGGACGACGGAAAAAATTACAACGACAATCTCCACGCCCATAGCCAGCAGCAAGAAATATCCCAATTGCGCCGATTGGACTTTTTCCGCCAGCTTCGTCAGAATCACCGACCAGGAATTTGCCCCGATATGAAGCAGAATCGGCGCCCACAGACTGCCCAGCCGATAATAGCAATAGGCAAAGCAGGCTCCCAAAACTCCTGCATATAAAAACTGCAAAACATTCCCATGGTAAACGCCGAACAAAAAAGCGGAAATCCCAACGGCCCAGCCAAGACGCATATCATCCAACAGCCGTCGGAAAATCAATCCGCGGAAAATCAGTTCTTCCGCTATGGGAGCCACAATTCCCACCCACAGCATCATGGAAAAAAAGCTCTGCCCCGTAAATACCTGTTCCGAAAGTTCTTCATATCCCGGAAACAACCGGGTAATCTGCAAAACGGCCAGCAGCATATTGGCCAGATGGCAAACCGATACGCCTAAGAGCAGCATCCAGATCACTTCCCCCGGACGGATCTGTCTCTGAAACGCCCGCTGGCGGTAAAAGCCAGGCTGTCTGTTGTCCAGCTTTATCAAAAGCCAGGCTATTGGGATGGTCAAAAGCCCTGTTACGCCTGTGGCCACCAAGCTGTATTTCTGCGCTTCTCCCAGGCCAAGGCCCAGTACCAGAAGTGCAACAACTAGCGCCTGCGCCATCAAAAATCCGATTCCAAAGTGAATCCCTGCCGGATAAAGTGCCCTCCACACTTTATGAAGCCAATGCCGGCGGCGCGGCGGAGGGCTTACAGAAAAAAACGATGCAGACCTTCCACGGCAGGGACAATCATCACCGGACCCGCCTGCTGCAACTCCTGAAAGCTGCCGTATCCATAGGCCACCGCCACGCAGTCGACTCCCGCCTCTTTTGCACCCTGAACGTCATGCCAGCGATCCCCAATCATGACCACCTGTTCCTTTTTGTCTTCCATGTTTAACTTTCTGAGAGCTTCCCGGATAACCTCTGCCTTGCCGCTGCGGGAACCGTCCATCTGGGTACCCTCCACCACGGTAAAAAAAGACGCAAGCTGAAAGTGCTCCAAAATCTGTCTTACATAATACACCGGCTTGGCAGAAGCCACTCCAAGGATATATCCTTGATTTTTCAAATCCTGCAAGAGTTCCCGGATTCCCTCATAGGGCCGATTCTCGTAAATCCCCTGCCGACTGTATCGCTCCCGGTAATAAGAAACCGCCTGCCAGGCCGTCTCCTCATTCATCCCATAGGCGTTCATAAACTGATCCAGCAGCGGAGGCCCGACGAACGCCTCCAACTTCTGCAAATCCGGTTCGTCTATTC
The DNA here is from genome assembly GCA_947571775.1 of uncultured Lachnospiraceae bacterium. Taxonomy (GTDB): domain Bacteria; phylum Bacillota; class Clostridia; order Lachnospirales; family Lachnospiraceae; genus MGBC164599. The sequence goes on from CANOZK010000006.1 coordinate 137,068, forward strand.
CAAGCTTGTGCAGCGCATATTGAACACTTTTGGTAATTCCTTCCGCCGAAGCCGTCAGTGTGCCATCCAAATCAAATAAAATCACATGGTACATTCCCCTTGCTCCTCTCCTGAAAACCGCTGCAAGCGACTCTTTTTTTGTAATGAGCTTTCTGCTTTTCGATTTTCATCATTCTACGGCAATAGTATAACACAAATTTCCGTTTTTGGCGATTTAATTACACCAGAGAAACCAGCTTACGATTATTTATTTCTCAAATGGTACGATTGCAAGAGTCTTTCCCAATGGAACCAGAATTTTAAGGATGGTATCTATCTGTGGATTTATGCTCCCTTTCTCCATTCTAGCTATGATCGGCTGTTTGACACCGCTGAGTTCCCCAAGTCGTGTAACCGCTCTGAACTACTGCCAAATGTTTCAACAAAAGCTCAATTATCTCTCCCTCCGTGCAAGGTTGCCTGTGGTTTCTGGTGATGGCTTATGAGCGCTGTTATCTCCAATAAATTTTGCCAAAAAATCTCTATCCCACAATATGATTCCATTTTCTTTTGCCAGTTCCTTCGCCGATTTCGTGAAATAATTGCTTGTCATTACAATCCCCACATGGCAATGATAAAATTGTTTTCCGGCAAATATTTCTTGTATCGCTTTATTTCCGACAGGATGAGAATAGCGTTTGCACTGAACTGCATATTTAATCCCATCGCGCTCTGCAAAAACGTCAACCCCCTGGTCGCCGCTCCCTTTCGTTACTTCTACATTTTCATATCCGTTTTCTTTTAATATATCCGCGCAAAAGTTCTCAAACTCCCATCCATCCATAGAATCATAATCAAACGGAAACGCTTTGGCGCAATCCTGAATCGGTACAGCTTCCTCTTCTTTGGAAAATAGATGCTCAAATTCTTCCATATTGACCAAGATTTTTCTTGTTTTTTCTTTGGAGCCGGAATTGCTTTTCAAAAAATCTACGACTTTTGAAATTTCTTCATCGGATACATATGCGCCTTGAACGCGGATTGCTCTTGTAAGCCCCCGTGCCTTGTAAAGCATATCTCCGTTTTCCAAAAGCTCTTCCGCGCCCTTTTCGTCCAAAATGGCCTCCGAATCCTTTGCCGAGGAAACACGAAACGCAATCCTTCCAGGAATATTCGCTTTGATCGGTCCGGTCAGAACATCCTCCGAAACTTTTCGTGTTGCGATAATCAGATGAATCCCGGCCGCTCTCGATATCTGCGTTATTCTGGTAATCAACCGCTCTGTTTCGTCTTTGTATAACGCCATAAAATCAGATAAATCGTCTATAATGATAAATATCCGCGGCAGTTTCTGCGATATTTTTTCAGAATTATGATATCCGTTCAAATCTCTGACGCCGCAATCCACAAACTTTCTATATCTATCTTCCGTTTCTGATATCGCCCAATTCAAGGCTTTTAAGGCCCTTGACGGATTGCTTATAACCGGTGCAAGCAGATGCGGTATCCCGTTATAAAGATTTAAATTCGTACCTTTTGTATCTATCAGAATCATTTTTACCGCATCTGGAGATGACTGATAAAGAATGCCCATAATGAAAGTGGATAGAAAATTTGTTTTGCCAGATCCGGCCGCTCCCGCAATTAAGATATGCGGCATTTCGGATAGATCAGCGATTGCATTTTCCCCAATCGTATTTTTTCCAATTACGCACGCTGCGTCAGATGGAAATTCTGTAAAATCTGCGGATTCGAGGATTCCTCTCAGGGCAACCATCGAGTGGCTTTTGTTGGCAATATCAATTCCCATAGCGAATTTTCCCGGAATGGATTTCTCAATGTGAAGATAGGAAGCCACCGTCGCTCTTTTCAACTCGTTTTTCCGTCTTGTAATTTCTTCTACCCGAACCCCTGGTTCTGGTACGATTTCGTATCTTGTAAACCTTGCGCCTACATAAATATTGGAAACTCGTACTCTCACCCCAAAATTGAAAAGGGTTTGTTGTATCATCGCTGCGGTCCCTTTTGTTTCTTCTTTGTTCCTGCTGTGCGGACTTCTTTTCAGCAGGGATTTTGGTGGAAAACAGTACTGCGCACTTGTATATTCCTTTTGTCTGTCCATATTATCTCAAACTCCCTTTTCGTGATATATCTACATTTTATCACAAAAAGAGAACGTTGTCGAATCCTGGAAATGCCCAAATTTCAGAAATAAAAAAAGACAGCGTCAAAGATAGCGCTGCCTCAGGCTTTTGTTGTATTTACAAGAAGGGATCTGGTCGTTTACAATTCCGTCACGTTTTGAATCACGCGATACCCTTTTTTTACCAGAACGCTTTCCGTCTCCTCGATATCCTCTGCCCGGAAAATCAACACGGCTGATTTCAACTGGCTGCTGATATAGGAATACAGACAGTCAATGCCAATATTGGCCTCCTCCACCGTCTCTAAGATACCGTCCATCGCCCCTGCCTGGTCGTCCATGGGCACGGCAATTACCCGGTCTTTCATAACCATCTGGCCGTGTGCTTCCAGCACCTGATAGCCTTTTTCAAAATCGTCTACGATCATCCGCAGAATGCCGAAATCCGGCGCATCGTATGTAGAAATGCACAGGCAGTTTACCTGATGCTGGGCCAAAAGGCTTGTGACCCGCCGCAGGCTTCCCGGTTTGTTTTTTACCACAACTGCTATCTGATTAATCATATGTACTTTCCTTTCTTGTCTCTCATTTTATAGTTTCACCCGCCCTGGATTAATCAGAGCGGGCTGCAAATTCTCTATGATCGTTTTTTTTGACTGCTTACTGTGTCAAAATGGATCTAACATGATCGATTTCGTCTGCTTTTGCTTGTGCAGCCGGCACATAATAGTGCTTTTCCCTGGCGATGTTATAAATCTCCTCCTGGGACATTTCGCACTGGTTGCGGATCTGTTTTAAGGTTTGTTTTAACTGCGGATTTCCCGTCTGTGTGATCATCTCGGAATAACGCAGCAATTCACCGTTGACTGCTGTTAAGGTATCTGCTACCATCGTTTTTTCATCTAACATCTTTTGTCCCTCCTACTGTAAAAACTGCATTAACTGCTGCTTGTTCTGCATGGCTGACTGGGCAGATTTCTGAAAAAACTGCTTAATCTGCGGGTCTTGTGCCTGCTCCGCATAGCCTTGCATTTTACAATGGCTGACCTCAAATCCGCCGATCAGATGGCGCAGGTTCTGTAAATCCAATTCTGAAATATTCGTCATGATACACCTCCTAAATGAACGGTAACGACTTTACCACCTTAGTATACCACGACAAAAAAATCTTATTCGTTGCTATTCGCCGATCAGCCAGTTATACATTTCCTCGTATTGGCTGGCCGAATGGTTCCAAGAGAAATCCATCGCCATCCCCCGATCCACGATTTTATTCCATTCCCTTTTTTTATCATAATAGATCCGCTCCGCGTTGCGGATGACGCCCAGCATCTCGTGGGCGTTGTAATTGGTAAAACTGAATCCGGTTCCTTTGCTCTCATATTCGTTGTACGGCTGTACGGTGTCTTTTAAGCCGCCAGTCTCGCGGACAATGGGAACGGTCCCATAACGCAGGCTCATCAACTGGCTTAAACCGCACGGCTCAAACAGAGACGGCATCAGAAACGCGTCGCAGGATGCATAGATCTTATGGGACATTGGCTCCGAATAGTAAATATTCGCAGAAACTTTCCCCCGGTATTTCCATGCAAAATGGCGGAACATATTTTCATAGCGTTCCTCTCCTGTGCCCAGAACTACGAGCTGAATGGAATCCTGGCACAACTCATCCATAATGTAGGCAATCAGATCCAACCCTTTCTGGTCGGTGAGCCGGGAGACAATGCCGATCATCATTCTGCCGGCATCCTCCTCCAGTCCCAGATCCCTTTGCAGTGCAAGTTTATTTTTCTTTTTTTCCAGCCGGAAATTCTTCGCCTTGTAGTTCCTTACAATATGGCGGTCAGTGGCTGGATTGTACTCTTCGTAATCAATTCCGTTGACGATTCCTCTAAGGCTGTTGGTCCTGGCACACAGCAGGCCGTCCAGCCCTTCTCCGTAAAACGGCGTCTTAATTTCTTCCGCATACGTATTGCTCACCGTAGTGATGGCATCGGCGTACACGATTCCGCCTTTTAAAAAGTTGGCGTCCTTGTATGCCTCCAATTTATCCGGCGCAAAATAATAGGGCGGCAGGCCCGTGATGCTTTTTACCGTATCCACATCCCACACTCCCTGAAATTTCAGATTATGTATGGTCATGATGGTCTTGATGCCGCGGAAAAACTCCCCTGCCTGGAATGTGTCATGCAGGTAGACAGGCAAAAGACCCGTCTGCCAGTCATGGCAGTGAATGATATGGGGTCGGAAATCAATTACCGGCAAAACGGACAGAACCGCTTTTGAGAAAAAAGCAAATTTCTCTAAATCCCACGGGGCCTGGCTGTACGGTTTTGGTCCACCAAAATAATGCTCGTTATCGATAAAGTAAAAGGTAATCCCATCGTGTTCCATACGGAAGATTCCCACATAACAGCTTCGGAAACCCAGATCCATATAGAAGTTTGTGATATACTCCATCTTTGATTTCCATTCTTCTGGAATACACGTATACTTAGGTAATATCACCCGAATGTCAAAATAGCGTTTGTCAAAGTATTTGGGCAATGCTCCCGCCACATCCGCAAGCCCTCCGGTCTTAATAAACGGTACGGCCTCTGACGCAGCAAATAATATATTCTTCATCCCATATCCTCCTTAGCGAAATGAATGTGTCTATATTATTATATCCTACTTTCTACACTATGGAAAGTCTGATTTTTATATTCCAGTCTTATTTTATCCGCAATCAAGGCTATGAATTCTGAGTTTGTGGGTTTTCCTTTTCCGTTGCTGACCGTATATCCAAATAATTCGTCAATGGTATCCATTTTTCCGCGGCTCCAGGCGACTTCAATGGCATGGCGGATCGCCCGCTCTACTCTGCTGGGCGTGGTTTGGTGTCTCTTGGCAATGGTCGGATACAAAATCTTTGTTATGGAATTGAGCATCTCCTGGTCATTGACCGATAAAATGATGGCATCACGTAGATACTGGTATCCCTTGATATGTGCCGGAACGCCGATTTCGTGGATAATATGTGTTACATCGCCCTCCAGATTCCTTTCCATATAGTGACTGGAGCTTTCGTAAGCGCTGATCTTCTGTATGTCCTTTTTGCGCCGCTGCGCCATTTGCCTGACGTATTTGATGCGATCCAGCAGCAGCCCGTTGTCAAATGGCTTGAGCATATAATAGTCTGCTCCCAGATTGAACGCGTCTTCCGTAATTCGCTCCTGTCCTACGGCAGACAGGATGATAAAAGACGGCTGCTTCTTCATCTCTTTGTCGTGGATCACTCTGTCCATCACAGACAGCCCATCCACCTTTGGCATAATAATATCCAGCAGCACCACGTCTGGTTCTTTCTCCCGAATGATATTGCAGATATCTTCTCCATTATGTGCTTTTCCGACTAAATGCAGTTCTTTATCCTCGGCTATCATTTTCTCCAGTATTTCTATCATTTTTTCGTTATCATCGGCAATGGCTATGTCTAATTTTTCCATCGATGCTCCTCCTTACACTTGTGTTTTCTGTCCAGAAACTTTTTCGGCCCCGTACAGCCTTTTTGGCTTCTGCACCTAAAAATATTATGACTGAATTAATCCCGACAATCAACTGCAAAATATACAAAATGCATTACTTTCGTTTTACATTCTTCGACAATATATTTCCATTACCTTGCATATGATTGATTGTTCTTCAGCATATTTTCAATAAAAATCCCGTATCCGCTTGTCGAGTCCTGCACAAAAACATGCGTAACTGCGCCTACGGCTTTTCCGTTCTGAAGGACTGGGCTTCCGCTCATCCCCTGGACGATTCCGCCGGTTTTCTTCAAAAGCTTCGGATCGGTCACCTTCAAAATAAAACTTTTGTTTGTGTCTGGATGGTTATAATCAATGCTCGTGATCTCCACCTGATATTCTTCCACTTCTCCGTCCACGCTGCACAGGATACTCGCCTCCCCCAGTTCCATCTCCTGCTTGTACCCCACTTCTATGGGCTGGAAGGTCAGGCTTTGGGTGTATTTGGGAAACAGGTTGCCGTAAATCCCGTTTTCGCCGTTTTTGACAATGGTGCCTATGATATTAGAATGGTCATAGCGGATCAGACCGGAGAGTTCCCCCGGATTTCCCTTGGAACCTTTGTGAATCCCCATAACCTGCGCCCGGTACAAGTCTCCATCCCGGATCTGCATCAGCTCCCCAGTATCCACATCACTGATTCCGTGGCCCAGTGCGCCGAAGTTTCCGTTCTGGTCCATATAAGTGAGCGTTCCGATGCCTTGGGTGTTGTCCCGCACCCAGATACCCAGCTTATAATCTCCTTCCTCGTCCACAACCGGACTCAAAGCCATCTGGATTTCCTCTCCCCGGCGCAGTAAGGAAAGCTCCACGGGACTGCCGTCGCAGGTCTGGATCTTATGAATCAGTTCCCGCTTATTTCCCACATGTTCCTGGTTCATTGCTACGATGTAATCCCCCGGCTGTACCAGGTTCCTAGCCGGCTGGTAAGACAGGCCGTCCTCCCCGGTGATCTCCCCGCTGTCGATAATCAGCACGCCCTGGGTTTCCATATAGACCCCAACGGTACTGCCGCTGACATAGATATCCGTAGGTTCCACCACCTGAACTTTGATCTGTTTGAGCGGTATAGTTCCGAATAAACTGCATTTTAGCGTAAAACCGTCTCCTCCCGACACGGGTATAGCATCTTCAAGGGTCAGCCAGGGCTTCTCAAACTGTTCCAGGAAGTCTTCTTCCCCGCCTTCCACAACGCTAACCTGATCCGGCAGAAAATTCCGGATCTCACAGTATCCCATGCAGGTAAAAAGCACCGTCCCCACCAGCACCAGCATCCATAAGATTCTTCTGTATTTTTCCTTCCGATTCATTTTATCACATACACATCCCTTCTCCAAATAAGGTGTATAAGCGGCAAAATACTCCTCCGCCGCAGTACGCTCCTGCCCGGAGAGTTCTCTTATGCCATATAAAAAGAGCGTACACCCTCGTATACACTCTCTTAGTATGTGATAATCTCACAATTTCAATCTTGAATTTTTTTGCTTGTCTGCCAAATCTTTCATCTCTCTGGCGCTTTCCAAAACCCTCTGGGTGATCTCCGCGCCGCCGAGAAGCCTGGCAAGCTCTTTTACCGACTCCTCCCGATCTAACAGACAGATAGAAGTAAACGTATCCTCGTCCTGCTGCTTTTTTTCTATGGAATAATGAGCGTCCGCCATAGAGGCGATCTGGGGCAGATGCGTGATGCAAATAACCTGCCTTTGTTTTCCGATATAGGCCATTTTTTCGGAAACTTTCTGGGCTGTTCTGCCGCTGATCCCGGTGTCGATTTCGTCAAAAATCAGCGTTTCGATCTGGTCTTTGTCTGCCAGAAGGGTTTTGAGGGCCAGCATAATCCTGGAAAGCTCTCCGCCGGACACCACTTTTCCAAACGGTTTTCTCGGCTCACCGGGATTGGTGGAAATCATAAACTCCACCTGATCGGCGCCGTTTGCCGTGTAATCCTGGCTGGTAAACTCTATGGCAAAATCTACATTCAGGAAGTTCAGATCCGCAAGCTGAATCTGGATCTGCTGCTCTAACTTCCGGGCTGCTTCCATCCGGTATTTTGTCAAAATTTTACATTCCTGTGCCAGCTTTTGTTTTTGTTCTTCTAGTTTTTGCTCCAATTCCTGTTTGTATTCCTCATAGGATTGCAGTTTTTGGAAGCGTTCTTTTTGTTTTTCCTGATATTTCTGGATCTCCTCGACAGAATTTCCATATTTTGACTTTAAATGATTGATCAGATCCAGCCGTTTCTCTGTCTGGTAATACGCTTCCTCATCGAATTCCCATTCTGACAAATAATTCGTCAATTCCCGGTTAAAATCATTGAGCAGCCCGTCAATATCTGTGAGCATCTCCTCCATCGGGGCAAGTTCTTCGTCCAGAGCTGAAAGACCCAAGAGCAGATGCAGGCCCTGGCCAAGCCGTTCTCCGGCCCCGCCAGGATCGTCGTATCCAGTACAGATATGTACCTGACTCAGCGTTTCCAGAATCTGTTTTCCGTTGCCCATTTTCCGGTAGTGCTTCTCTAGCTGCGCATCCTCCCCCGGCTGCAGATTGGCTTCCTCAAGTTCCCGCAGCTCAAATTCCAGAAAAGACAACTCCCGCCTGCGCTGTTCTTCGTCCATCTGATTTTCGCCAAGCTGTTTGCATAGTTTCTGATATGCCCGATAGCTGTCCCTTACCTTTGCCTGTATCGGGGCGATCTTTTCTTTTCCATATTCATCCAGGATGTCCATTTGCCGTTTCCGGTTCAAAAGAGACTGATGTTCATGCTGTCCATGGATATCCAGAAGCAGCGCTCCCACTGTGCGCATCTGGGACGCGGTACAGGTTTCCCCGTTGATCCGGCTCGTGCTTCTTTTTCCGGCCATCTTTCGGGACATCCATACCTGACCGTCCTCCGGATACACCCCCAGGGCCTCCAACTCCCGAATAATCCGGGGATCCTCCACCTGAAAAATCAGCTCCACCAGAGCGTACTCAGCCTCTTCCCGTATCATCTCGCTGGACATTTTTCCGCCCAGAGCCAACTGGACAGAACCCAGCAGGATAGATTTTCCGGCTCCGGTCTCTCCAGTGAGGATATTCAATCCCGGCTGAAACTCCACTTCTTCTTCTCGTATCAGAGCTAAATTTTTCACATGTAAATTCGTCAACATCCCGTGTCCAAATCCTCCTTTAAACAGACTCCAGGATCGCATGCAGCCGCTCCATCACAATCTGGCTGTCCTCTTCTTTTACCACACAGAAAATCGTGTCGTCGCCTGCGATACATCCCAAGATTTCTTTCCATTTCAGCCCGTCTAAAACAGCCGCGACTGCCATAGCCATACCGGAGGCGGTTCGTATAACCAGAAGATTCCCAGAAGCATCCGCAGACACAAAAGCATCCCGCAAAATGCCGGGATATTGGTTGTCTATATGCTGGCTGTTCTCCGGCGGGGAGACATATACCGCTTTTCCCTGGCTGCCCACCGCTTTTCTCAGATTCAGTTCCCGGATATCCCTGGATATGGTGGACTGCGCAGCCCCATGGCCCGCTTCATGAAGTCTTTGGGCCAATTCCTCTTGTGTCTCAATCTCAAATTTTTTAATCAAATCTAATATCTTCTTTTGTCTATCCGGTTTCATTTTCTGGACTCCTTTTGCCGCACCAATTTACTGGCCACTCATTTTCCGCCGCACCACTTCTACAAAACTCAGATTGCTCAGCTTGATGATCTGCGTACTCACCTGAGCTTTCTCAATCACAATTCGATCTCCGGTCACCATGGGTACCACCGTATCTCCATCAAATGTCGCCAGCCCGGATTCCTGTACCTGCCGGCGCCCCTCGCCGATTTCCACGGTAATCACATCCTCTGCCGGGAGGATAATGCTTCTGGAATTTAAGGTATGGGGAGCCAGCGGTGTGATCACCGTCATGCTGGCATCCGGCGAAACCAAAGGGCCGCCCGCCGACAGGCTGTAACCCGTAGAGCCTGTTGGCGTAGCAACGATCATGCCGTCGGCGTTGTAGACGTTCAGATGTTCGCCGTTGACGTAATTGCGCAGGCAGATCACCCGCAGAGGCCCGTCCCGCCCGATGACAATATCATTCAGGGCGATCCCGCCGCCTACTGGCTTTCCCTCATGATAAACCGTACCTTTGAGCATCATCCGGTTTTCCACCTCGTACTCATCGCGCAGCAGTTGATCCAGGGCCGGAAAGATTCCCTGTCTGTCCACCTCTGCCAGATACCCCAGCGTTCCCATATTGATGCCAAACAGCGGAATCCCGGTATCGACCACATCCCTGGCTGCCTGAAGGAGCGTGCCGTCCCCGCCCAGAACGATGATACACTGAGTATCCGGCGGAATCAGGCTGGGATCGGTATAGTGATACAGCCCTTTCTGACGGTGCGCCGAGAGTTTCTGCCCCCCGCAGCAACACCCGCGCGCTTCCAGATAAGCGGCAATCTGCTGGGTCACCTGCATCCCCTTATCCTTGTCCCCGTTGGTTATGATATAAAACTGATCCATCACACATTCCTTTTAATCCAACGCCTGGTGCGCCGCCTCTACCAAAGCCTGTACAGTTTCCTCTAAAAATCCTTTTGCCGCATCCGCTTCTTTATACAAATGAAGCAGATATTCGATATTCCCTTCCGGCCCCTTTACCGGGGAATATTCCAGATGTCTTGGAGAAAATCCAAACGTCACAGCATAAGACAATACGCGCTCGATTACTTCCCGATGTATATTCGGATCACGAACCACGCCTTTTTTCCCCACCTGTCCCCGTCCCGCCTCAAACTGAGGTTTGATCAGGCAGACTACTTGTCCGTCGTCGGATAACAGTGCATGAACCGGGCCGAACACTTTTTCCAGGGAAATGAAGGAGACGTCTATGGAGGCAAAATCTATGGGTTCTCCAATGTCTTCTTTTGTTACATAACGAATATTGGTTTTCTCCATACAGACTACCCGTTCATCCTGGCGGAGCTTCCAATCCAACTGTCCATGCCCCACATCGACGGCAAATACTTTCGCCGCTTTATTTTGCAGCATACAGTCAGTAAAGCCTCCCGTAGAAGCTCCGACGTCCATACAGGTTTTCCCCTCCAGACAGATGGGAAAACAGTGCAGCGCCTTTTCCAGTTTCCAGCCTCCCCGGCTCACATAGGGAAGCGGACTGCCCTTGACCTCGATGGAAACCGTCTCTGGAAACATAGAGCCTGCTTTATCCTCTTTTTGTCCCTGTACATATACATTGCCGGACATAATCACCGCTTTTGCTTTCTCACGTGAGGGGGCCAGCTTTCGCTGCACCAACAATACATCCAGACGTTCTTTTTGCACTTTCATCTGTCCACCTTATCTCTAATCGTGGAGAGAATGCCCTCCACATCCAAATGCAACTGCTTTTTCAACTGCTCGACACTGCCGTGTCCGACGAACTGATCCGGAATGCCAATGGAGATCACCTGTATCTGGGGGTAGCGGGCATTCACATAAGCACGCACTCGTTCCCCCATTCCCCCAGATAAAACGTTTTCCTCCATTGTGACCAGTACTTGGTGATCCTTTGCCAGTTCATCCAGCCGTGTCTTGTCAAGCGGTTTTACAAAACGCATATTGACCAGACTGGGATCAGAGCCTTGGGTTTTCAGAGCTTCCCGCACCTTCTCCCCGGTCATCACCATGCTTCCAACGGCGAGAAGGGCCAGATCCGATCCCCGGAAAATCCATTCGCTTTTTCCCAGCTCGATCGGCTCCCGGTATGTTTCCAGACCGTCAAAAGCGCTCCCCCTGGGATAACGCACCGCGACGGGGCCGCAATGATCGACGGCAAATTTCAGCATATCGGACAATTCCCATTTGTTTTTTGGCGCCATTACGGTCATGTTGGGCATCAGGGATAAATAGCTGAGATCGAAGCAGCCGTGATGGGTCTCCCCGTCACTGCCCACCAACCCCGCCCGGTCAATGGCGAACACCACATGAAGGTTTTGCATACACACATCGTGAAGCAACTGATCAAACGCCCTCTGCAAAAAGGAAGAATAGATGGCCACCACGGGAATCAGCCCGCCCAGAGCCAGCCCGGCGGCAAAGGTCACCGCATGAGCCTCTGCGATTCCCACGTCAAAAAAACGCCTGGGAAACCGGCTGGCAAAATGATTGAGTCCGGTTCCCGTAGGCATGGCGGCGGTGATCGCCGCGATCCGGGAATCCTGGCTGCCCAGTTTGCACAAGGCGCAGGAAAAGACATCGGTGTAATCGAATTTTTTCTGCTTGCTTTTTAAGGTTCCTGTGGCAATCTCAAACGGAGCCGTCCCATGAAATTTTGACGGATAGCGCATGGCCGGTTCGTATCCCCAGCCTTTTTCCGTCAGCACATGAACCATCACCGGGCCTTCCACACGCTTCGCCTCGTTGAACAGCTTCATCATCTGCATGGTGTTGTGGCCGTTTACCGGGCCTAAATATGTCAGCCCCATATTTTCAAAAAGCATACCGGGAATCATCAGCTGCTTAATTCCTGTTTTCGTTTTGTGGACAGCCTCCACCATTGTCTCCCCGATCCGGGGAATCTTTTTTAAGTTTTTCCGAATACTAAGCTTTAACCCGCAGTAGGCCTCCGCCGTGCGCAAATTGCTTAAATACCGGGACATGCCTCCCACATTGGGAGAAATGGACATTTTATTGTCGTTTAATACGATAATGAAATTCTTTTTTAACTCGGCCGCATTGTTCAGGGCTTCATAAGCCATCCCTCCGGTCAGTGCCCCATCCCCGATTACGGACACCACATAATGGGACTGTTTCTGCAGATCTCTGGCCCGCACATAGCCGAGCCCCGCAGAGATGGAGGTGGAACTGTGCCCGGTGTCAAAGCAATCGCAAGGACTTTCGCTGCGCTTGGGAAAGCCGCTGATTCCACCCATCTGGCGAAGAGACGAAAATTCTTCCTTGCGCCCGGTCAGGATCTTGTGGGTATAAGCCTGATGCCCCACATCCCAGATGATCTTGTCTTCCGGCAGATGAAATACGTTGTGCAGAGCCATCGTCAGTTCCACCGCTCCCAGATTGGAAGCCAGATGCCCCCCGGTTTTGCTGATATGATGGATCAGGAACATGCGGATCTCGCCTGCCAGCCTGGGAAACTCCTCCAGGGGAATTCTCTGTATGTCGTTAGGCTTTTGGATTTTTTCTAATATCACAGTATCGCTTCCTTAGCATTATTTCTGTAACCATTCAGACAGGTATTGTTCCGCGAAGGTATCCGAACAGTTACTTATTCCTTGCGGGTAATCAGCCACTCTGCCAGCTTGGGCAGGAAATCCTTTTCCTTCGCCATACCCTGCAAAATTTCCATGGCTTCTCTGGACAGACGCTCTACCTGACCGGTTGCTTCCTCCAGGCCATACAATGCAACAAAGGTACTCTTTTGGTTTCTCTCGTCGCTATGTATGGGCTTGCCCAGTTCTTTTGTGCTTCCGGTCACATCCAGGATATCGTCCTGAATCTGAAAGGCCAGTCCGGTTTTTCGCCCTGCCTGCTCCATCGCGCGGATTTGCTTGGCAGAAGCTCCGGCCAGTACAGCCCCAATCATAAAAGCAGCTTCCAGCAGCGCCGATGTTTTTCTCAGATAAATACCCTGTAAAATATCGCCGTCCGCGGCTTTTCCCTCACAGTCCACGTCCACGCTCTGGCCGCCCAGCATCCCATACAACCCGGTTTTTGCCGCCAAAATCTGAAGAGCTAACACCACACGGGAAGTTTCCCAAGGCTGCGCCGTCAGATCAAAGCCGTGCAAGGCAGCTTCATAGGCGTAATTGAGCAGGGCGTCTCCGCTTAAAATGCCCATGGCCTCCCCATAGACCACATGGGTAGCCTTCCTTCCTCGACGATAATCGTCATTGTCGAGCGCAGGAAGATCGTCATGAACCAGAGAATGTGTATGAATCATTTCCAGCGCGGCCATAAATGGCTCTGGCATCCGTCCAGTTCCCCCAAACATTCGGAAAGACTCCATCAGTATCAGCGGGCGCAGCCGCTTACCGCCTGCCAGCATGGCGTAATTCATAGCCTGAGCCAGCTTTTTGGCAAAGCCTTCCTCCTTGGGCAGATATCTGCAAATGCAGTTTTCGGTTTCTTTTATTTTTTGTTCCAGCAGTTGTTCAAAATTCACTTAAATCTCCATTCTCGTCCATCCGCAGCATTTTTTTCTCAACCCGATCGATTTTCTCACTGCATTCCTTTAGCAGGTTTATCCCCGACTGGTAAATCTGAAAAGACTCTTCCAGCGTGATTTCCCGGCTCTCCAGACGCTCCACCACTTGATCCAGCTTCTGGAAGGATTCTTCCAAAGTCATGGACTCTTGCTTCTCTTGTTCTTGTGCCATAGTTACTCCTTTCCAGCTCGCGGCGTCCCGTCAGTTCCAGTTCACTGGCCAAACCTCCGTCACTTGGGCTTTTACCGTTCCGTCGCTGATTTGCAGGGTAATCGTATCGCCTGTTTTTACCTGAGAGATGCTCACCAGAGCCTTTTTATCTGCATCCATGCCGTAGGAAAATCCCTGGCTCAGCTTGTCCAGAGGAGACAGCCCCTTTAATCGCTGTGCATACAGCTCTAGGCCGTTTCTGGCCTGTTCCACCTGCCGCGCCATGCTCTGTCTCATTCTGCTCTCGATATCTATCAGATATTGGCGTTTTTCCCGGATCTGGCTCTGCGGGGTCAGATATTTCAGGCGCACCCAGTATTGCTTTAACCGCTCGTCCAACAGATTCAAGCGGTTGTCCATCCTGTCCCAAAACATCTGCCGATATCCCAATAGCCGCTCCTGAAACGCCTTGTAATCGTATACGGCCAGTTCTGCCGCCGCTGACGGCGTAGGCGCGCGCAGATCGGCCACATAGTCGATAATCGTGGTATCAGTTTCGTGCCCCACCGCTGAAATAATGGGAACTGAGCAGTGAAAAACCGCGTACGCCACCTCTTCCTCATTAAACGCCCACAAATCCTCTATCGAACCGCCGCCCCGTCCTACGATCATCGCGTCCACACCCAAGGCCTCCAGCGCATGAATGCCTTTGACAATACTCTCCTTCGCCCCGTCGCCCTGCACCAGAGCCGGGTAGAGAATGAGCTGTACATATGGGTTTCGCCGGAATGCGATGCTGCGGATATCTTGGATCGCGGCCCCGGTAGGCGCAGTGACCACGCCCAGGGTCTTGATAAATCTTGGGATGGGCTGCTTATATTCAGGAGCAAACATCCCCATCTCCTCCAGTTCATTTTTCCGCTCTAAAAAACGCTCATAGAGAAGGCCTGCCCCCTCCAGGGTGATTTTTTTTGCATATAATTGATACCGCCCGTCTCTTTGGTAGACGTCCACGCTGCCTGCCACGATAACCTTGTCTCCGTCTTTCATGGAAAAAGCCAGGCCCTTTCGCTGCCCGGCAAACATGACGCAAGCGATCGCCCCGCTTTCATCTTTCAGGGAAAAATAAATATGCCCGGATGTGTGGTATTTGCAGTTGGACACTTCTCCGCTCACATTCAGATTCCGCAGCAGAAAATCCTGGGTAAACATATTTTTGATATACGCATTGACCCGACTTACGGAATAAACATTGTTCATATCTGTTTTTCCCTATACAAAGAAATGATTTTCCCCAACAGGCCGTTGATAAAAGGAGCCGTCTCTTCCCCGCCGTATTTCTTGGCAATCTCCACAGCTTCGTTGACCGCCACTTTTTCCGGCACTCTCTCATCGTAGCAGATCTCGTATGCGGCCAGTCGCAGGATATTTAAGTCTACCCGGCCCATACGGCTGGTTTTCCATCCATGAGAAATCTCATTTAACACTTTATCGATCTCCGGCATCTTTTCCCGCACGGACAAATACTTCTCCCGCACATTATGCGATTCCTGTTCGGAAATCAATTCCTGTTCCTCCAGTTCTGTCAGGTAAATCTCCGTCTGTTCCGGCAGATCTTCCGCCGGGTAAAACTCACTTATAAAAAGGAGTTTAAAAATTTGTTCCCTTAATCCTCTTCTCCCCATGTATTCTATCAATCCCTCCTGTCAGGATTTAGGACTCCATTTATTTCCCTTTTTCCTGCTCCATCACCACGCCAGCTATTCGGATATTTACATCGGCCACGCTCAGGCCTGTCATATTCTCAATGGCAGACTTCACCTTTTCCTGTACAGTCCTGCTGGTTTCATAAATATTGTATCCGTACTCAATGTTTAAATTCAAAGCTACCGTAACCACGCCTTCCAATACATCGACCTTTACACCTTTAGATAAATTCTTCATCCCCAGCTTGGCAACCAGCTCGTTGGTAATATTCCCCGCCATGGATGCAACGCCTTTTACCTCCGTTGCCGCCAGGCCCGCGATAATGGCAACCACACTGTCCGCAATCTGGACATCCCCATTTTCAATGTTTTCGTGTATTTTGTAGGTATTTCTTTTCTCTGCCATGATCCATTCCTCCTAAAGGCCAGTTTCGTTGTAACAGTGAAGGTATCCGAACTGTTACGTTTCGTTCTTTAGGTTATTATACCAAAGAACGCTGGAAATTAAAAGTCATTTCATTTGAATTTCAGAATTGGGATGGCTGCCGTTCAAAAAAATTACGAAATCCCAAACTCCGACAAAACCAGCCCGTCATTCCTGTCCAATGTCATCCCCACGCTCCATGCATTGACAAACAAAAGCAGCGGATTTCCTTTCAGATCCGTGACCTTTTTCATATCGGAAGTTCCCACAATCTTTTTCACATCTACCTCGTCTGGATTTGCGATCCAGCGCAGATGCTCGTAGGGCAGGTTTTCCAGTATGATATCCACCTTATATTCGCTTTGCAGGCGGTATTTGAGCACATCGAATTGCAGCACACCGACTACCCCCACAATGATTTCTTCCATACCGGAATCCAGTTCCTGGAAAATCTGAATCGCTCCTTCTTGGGCAATCTGGTTGACGCCTTTGGTAAACTGCTTACGTTTCATGGTATCGACCTGCCGCACTCTTGCAAAGTGTTCCGGGGCAAACGTGGGGATTCCCTCATAGGCAAATTTATTTCCCGGCTTGCACACGGTATCGCCGATGGAGAAAATTCCCGGATCAAACACGCCGATGATATCCCCTGCGTAAGCCTCGTCCACCACATGCCTGGACTGAGCCATCATCTGCTGGGGCTGAGACAGACGCATTTTTCGGTTTCCCTGCACATGGTAAACCTCCTCGCTGGAATCAAACCGCCCAGAGCAGACGCGCAGAAACGCCAGCCTGTCTCGGTGCGCTTTATTCATATTCGCCTGAATCTTAAAGACAAAAGCGGAAAAATCATCGTCCATAGAATCGATCGTTCCCGCATCCGAGACGCGGGGCAGCGGCGGCGCAGTCATGGAGAGAAAATGTTTCAAAAATGTCTCCACACCAAAGTTTGTCAGCGCAGATCCAAAAAAGACCGGGGATAATTTCCCCTGATCCACCAAGTTCTGGTCAAACTCTGCGCTGGCGCCGTCCAGCAGATCGATTTCTTCTAACAGCGTTTCTTTCTGATCTGGGGTGAGAACATCCAAAAGATGCGGATCGTCCAGGGCAATCTGTTCTCCAATTCCCTCCTGGGTTCCTTTCTTTGTATCGGAAAAAGTAAGCACCCGTCCAGCCTGGCGGTCATAGACTCCCCGGAAAACTTTCCCGGATCCTATGGGCCAGTTTACCGGACAGGTGGCAATTCCCAGCTCTTTTTCGATTTCATCTATCAGATCAAACGTATCGTTGGCATCTCTGTCCATTTTATTGATAAACGTAAAAATCGGGATATGGCGCATGACGCAAACCTTAAACAGCTTGCGGGTCTGCGCCTCCACTCCCTTGGACGCATCAATGACCATCACAGCCGAATCAGCAGCCATCAGCGTCCGGTATGTGTCCTCGGAAAAGTCCTGATGTCCTGGAGTATCTAATATGTTAATGCAATAATTGTCGTAGTGAAACTGCAAGACAGACGAGGTAACTGAAATTCCTCTTTCCTTCTCTATTTCCATCCAGTCGGATACCGCATGTCTCGCCGTTGCTTTCCCTTTTACAGAGCCGGCTAAATTAATGGCGCCCCCGTACAGCAAAAACTTCTCTGTCAGCGTGGTCTTTCCGGCATCTGGATGAGAAATGATGGCAAATGTGCGCCTTTTTTCGATTTCTTTGGTATATTTTGGCACCGCAAACCTCCTAATCGATTTCCTTATCTTTACAACGTTTCCATTCTATTACACAAGAAACGGGCTGTCAAGGCGCAATCTTTTCTATTCCAAGGCTTTTCTATCCGAGGCTTTTTTATTCTTCTGCCGCCTGGCTCAGCGGTGTAATTACAATATTCTCCGGTGCGACTTCTGTTTTTCTTTTTACAATGTCCTCGATCTGTGCGCGGGAAGTATCATCCAACTGATCGTCCGGCACCACCACGTCTGCGCTGTTTCCGGTCAGATTTACCACCACATCGGCAAATCCTTTGGATTCTAAGAGCACTTCTGCGGCCGATTCCCTCTCTGCGGTTTCGGACAGCGCTACCATGCTGGATACGGCTTCTTCTTTTTGTTCCTCTGTCACATCCGGGTTGTCAATGATCTGCATCAGGTTCTCCTTATTCTGGGAGCGCACCTGCTCCCGGCTGATTTTTGCCTGTGCGGCAAATCCTGTGGAGCCTGTCAAAACTGCCTCGCCGGGCGTATCTGTGCTGACATCCTCTTGTGTCTGGGAATTTTCAGAAGTGCCTTCCGGGGCAGTTGTGCCCTCCGTCTCCTCTTCTGCCTGCGGCGACTCTGTGGGGAATCCCTGGGTGGCTGTGCTGCTGATACCGTTTTCTTCCAAAAGTGCCGTCTCATCGCTGACATCGTAATCCAGGCTTTCAATATCCTCCAAAATATTGGTGTCCGCGGTTTCTGTGCTGGCTTCCCTCATGCCGAAATCCGTATCGGAAAAGCTCAGGTAGCCTGCCACGGCAATCATAATTGCCAGGGCCGTAATGATCACTTGATTTTTTTTGAAAACTTTCTTCACTTTCCTCTCCTTTTTTATTTCATTTTCATCACTTTAATTTTATGGGCTTCCACCTGAAATAATGCCATAACTGCCTCCTGAATATTGCGGACAACCACAGAATTGTCCCCGCCCTGCGCCGCAATCAGCACGCCTTGTACACAAACAGCAGAACTTTGGGAAGAAAAAGAGGTGAGATTGTCGGAAGAATCTTCCAGCATCAGCATCACCCGAACCTGCCCGATCCCCTCCACCTGAAGCAGCAGTTCCTCTAACTGCTGTTCCAGGGCGGCTTTCTCCGGCAAAAGCTGCGCAATGCGATCGGAAGCCGGATTGGAAACTTGACTGGAGGTCTCATAAGAGCTGCCCAAAAGGCTGCTGCTCTGTGCCGTTTCTCCCTCCGCCGTCCGGTCAAGCTGTTTCTTTGTGGGAATCGCCATCACCAAAAGGATCAGTCCCAATAATAATAAAATCAGCCACTGCTGCTTATCCCATTTCTTCAAAGAAAAGCTCCACTTTTTCTCCTGAGATTTCATAGGCTCCTGCCAATTCATGCTCCACCCTCTCTCTGATCTGATCGTGCTCCGCGCCTGAGAGCCATATCTGTATCCTTACTATGGTAAATTCCTGGGACTCTTCCTCTGCCTCCATGTACACTCGAATTTCCAGAACCTCGCACACTTCCCCCAATATTTTTTCCAGGGATTTTTTGATCTGATCCGCCACTTCCTGCTCATACGCCTGCAAATAATAGTCCCTGGCCGCATTCCCTTGCTGCTGCCCCCACTGCGGATTCAAAAACTCCTCCTCCAGCATTTTTTTTTGAAACAGGCCGTTCATTTGCTCTTTTAGATGCAGCAAATTCAGCAGCGGGGAACTGATAATCAAGATCAGCAAGATCCCCATAAAGTAGCGGATATATTTGCTGTACTGAGAACCCGGCATCATGTGCATCAGGGCAGTCAGAATGATATAATAAACGGCCAGGTTTCTTACCCATTGGTAAACCACCTGGGTCATTTTAACCACCTCCAAAGGATACTGCCAAAATCGCGATGGTAATCATGCAGAGGAGTTCTGTGGTGAATAAGATTTTCAAAAGCAGCCCGCAGCCCTCGCTCATCGTGCTTAAACAGCCGATCAGCCGTTTATCCGATACCGGCTGCGCCAGTGCCGCCGCCAGCTTATAAAGCAGGGAGCAGACGCTGTACTGAATCAGCGGGGAAATCCCCCAGATCAGCAAAATCAGCAGAAAAGCCACGCCTAAGCAGTTGCGCACCAGCACCGCGCTGGCCAAAACGATTTCCGTCACCGCGTTCAATGCATTGCCCACACCTGGTATGGCGCTGGCCGTTTTTCCCAGAGCCGTCCGGCGCAGGCTGTCGATTACCGGGGCTACCAAGGCGCGGATTACCTGCATCCCAATTACCGTGCCCATCATGGTTTTCAGCACCCACTCCACCATCGTCCGAAACAGATCCGCCAGTTTGCTCAAAACCTCCTCCTTTGACAAATCGTTGACCAGCTCCAGCAGCACATACAGGCCGGTGCAGGGCAGGACAAACGTGAGAATCAGCCATTGGATCACAGACACAAGGATCAGCACCAACTGGTAAAACATCGCCGCGCTGGTCACGCCGGAGGCTGCCGCCACGGCCAGATAATACGCCGGGGTCAGTCCTTTCATCAGAGTCAGAAGCCCAGATATCCGTTCCTCCAACTGACTGCTGAGGCTGTAAAATCCATTTAACAGCAAAGTAAACAGCAGCAGATAGACGATGTAAAAGCTCATTTCCCCTACCTGCCCCTTATCAAAAATCTGGGAGAAATTCGTAAACAGTGCCGCTAACAGTACCAGAACCAAAGCCTGTGAGAGAAGTTTCCTTTGTTTTTCAAACTGAGAAAAAAAGATGTTCCAGACCATATCCAAAAGCCTTTCTTTGCTCAGTGCTTCTTCCCCCGACATCAAAGCCTGTATGGCTTGTACCAGGGAAAACGTATCCTCCCCCAGCATCTGATCGATCATCTGCTGGATTTCCTCTAATTCCATGTCTTCCAGCAAATCCTGCGCTGCCTGTCCCGCATTTTCCTGCTCAACTTCCCCTGCGTAAACCAGAACAGCAGGAGCGGCAGACAGGCAAGCCAGCAAGCATAGACAAAGATACAGCCCCCGTCCCAGTTTTTTCATGATAAAAAACCATGGATGGTCTCCAAAAGAGCCAGCAAAATCGGCATACTCACCGCCATAATCGCCAGCTTGCTGAACATCTCAATCTGGCTTCCGATGGCCCCATACCCGGCGTCTTTACAGATACCGGAGGAAAACTCCCCGATATATGTGATCCCCACCATTTTCAGCAATGTTTCCACATAGCCACTGTCCATAGGCAAATACGTTTTCAAGCTCAGAATTGAGTCGAATAAATATCGGATCTTGCCGACTGCCAGAAACAAAATTGCAATGCCCACGCCGAAAGATACATAAAAGCTGTACTCCGGCCTGCTCTCCTTTAACAAAAAACCGAGAACCACGCCCCCGATCCCCAGCAGGGAAATCCTGACAATGTCCATATCCTTTCCCTCCTGATTATAATAGAAACAGATTTTTAATGGTCTCAAACAATTCATAGATATATGGCAGAATCCAGAATAACACAATGAGCAGCCCTGCCAGACTAATCAGGAATGCCTGTTCGTCCCTTCCGCTATGCTTGAGCACCTGGCTTAACATGGACACCAGGATACCCACTGCGGCAATTTTAAATATAATACTGACTTCCACAGATTTCCTCCATTCTGATATGGTGTCCTCCTGGAACTTTTAAATCAGCAGAAGTACCAGAAACAGCCCTCCGAAAATCCCCAGGCTTTTGCAAAGTTTCTGCTTGCCGGGAATACTCTCGCTGGCGGCCAAAATGTCCCTGTCCAGTTCCTGCAGATACAAGTCCATTGTCCGAAGCTGCATATCTTTATCCAGATAACCCAAAAAAGCACCCATTTGCATAAGTGCTTCTTTATCTTTCGCTGATAACGCTGACTGCCGGAAGTTCTTCTTAACTTCTTCCTGGAAAACCTGCTGAAAGCTTTTATCTGGATATTCCCTTAACCGCGAAGCCACCCGCCCCAAAAAGCGTGCAAAAGGCTCCGGCAGTTTTCTCCCTATACTGGACAACGCCTCTGGAAGCGCGGCGCACCCATACGAAATTTCCCCTTTTAAAAGCAGGGTCATTCTCTGAAGCTGCCGCAGTTGTTCCAATCTCTGCCCCAAGCGAAAGCTGTAAGAAAAACCGATTCCCGCACTGGAGGCTATCACCAGGACAGCTCCCAGAAAGCCGGTCATCCGCTCCTCCCTTCCCGATACAGGCAAGTTCCCCTCTGGTCAAAAACAGCTTTTATCTCCCCCGCCCTCTGATGCCCCTGCAAAAGAATATATCTTTGAAATACACGCTCATTCATCAACCGTTCAAACAGGGGTTTTTGCCGCAAATCTTCGATGGAATCTCCATGCACCGTAGCCACCAGCTTGCAGCCGCAGTGAATGACCGACTCAATGGCATGGATATCCCGATAATCTCCGATTTCATCTACGGCGACCACCGCCGGGGACATAGAACGAATCAGCATCATCATACCTTCCGCTTTGGGGCAGCAGTCCAGCACATCCGTGCGAATACCCAAATCGTTCTGCGCGACTCCCTGATAGCTGCCGCCAATCTCAGAGCGCTCATCCACGACCCCTACCGTTAGTCCGGGATGCTGCTCGTCCCCGTCCGACAGTTGCCGGATCATATCCCGCAGCATCGTGGTTTTCCCACACCGGGGCGGAGAGATAATCAGAGTGTGATAAATGCCATCCACGCTGCGGACGTAAGGCATCGCCGGCGAAGCACATCCTTTTACCTGATGAGATAATCGCACATTGATATAGGAGATATATTTTACTCCCCGGATGTGCTCTCCTTCCACAATCGCCTTTCCCGCAATTCCTACCCGGTGTCCGCCCTGTACCGTTAGATATCCCTGGCGGATTTCCTCCTCATAGGCATACAGAGAATAACCTGCAATGTGTTCCATGGTTTCCTGAATGTCCTCCCCAGTAACGCAATAAGCCTGCCTGCGCTCCTTGGTCACGCCCCCGCTCTGTCCCAGAAAGAACTCCTGTCCCTGGTACAAAATCAAACAGGGGTTATGTACCCGCATCCGAATTTCATAAACCTGTTGATAATCCAGGGGGAGCCTCTCCAGACGCTGCCGGATATTTGCGGAAAACAGCCGGACAACCTGTGCATACAGCATCCCCCTTTCCTGGTTTTCCATTCTTGTCCTCACCTCTCTTTTTACAAATACTTTTTCAAGTACTCCTTAATATCATATGAGGACAATCCCGCTTTCATTACTCGTGCCAATCGGGATTTCACGGATTTTAAACTTATCGGATTTCATCCAAAAACTGCGATGGCTCCCTCTCCTTCTCAAACTGACGGCGCACATGGCACAGCGTCAGCTCCTTTTTGGCCCTGGTCATCCCTACGTAAAACAGGCGGCGCTCTTCTTCAATCTGGGCCGCCAGCTTGGCCTTTTTATAGGGAATCGTCCCCTGATTGGCGTTTAGTATCCAGACCTTCTCATATTCCAGCCCTTTTACGCTATGTAATGTGGAAAGCGTCACGCCCTGAGGTTTCTGCTGCATCCTGGCCGCTTGTTCCTTTAGACGGGCCGTGTATTCCTCCATATGCGTCTCCCACTGGGCAAGATTTTGAAATTCCCTGGCGCTCTCCTGAATCTGATCCGCCGTCTCGCTAAGATCCCGCTCATCCAAGCCCCGCAGCCTGGCGTACTCTCTGAGATACCCTTCGTATCCGACGGCATGACGGAGATAATTGATGGCGCCGTAAGGAGGCAGGGAACAAATCTGCTTCAAATCGCTTTCCAGATCGTCGATTCGGTCGCACATCCACTCCCGGTCTTCGTAATAGATCCGCAGAGTTTCCAGATTGACCTCTTTTTCATATATTGCATTCCTGGCAATATACCGGTTGGGACGGTTCATTACCCGCAAAAAGTCCTGCCGCCTCATCGGTTTCTCGGCCAGATGCAGATAGGAAAGATAATCCTTGGCAATCCAGTGTTCATACAGATTCGGCAACCGATCCCGCATAGAAAAGGGAATCTGATATTCCACCAAAAGCTCAGCCAGCACTCCTGCTTCCTGGCGTGTGCGGAACAATACCGCGGTATCCTTGGCGTCTCCTCCGCTCTCCCGCCATTTCTGAAGCCCCTTTAACACATACAATGCCTGCTGATGGGGATTGTCAAATTCCAGGGTCTGCACGGGAAGACCTCTGGGGTTTGGCGTGGTAATCTTTTTGGAAAAACGATGCTGATTGTGTTGGATCATTTTCTGGGAAGCCTCTAAGATCTGGGCGCTGCACCGATAATTGACGTCCAGCAACACCTGTTTGGCCTGCGGATAGTCCTTTGTGAAATTCAGCATCAGCTCCGGCCTGGCTCCCCGAAAATGGTAAATCGACTGGTCGTCATCCCCCACGATAAAAAGATTATCCGCATATCCCGCCAGCAGCCGCACCGTCTGATACTGTATGGTATTGATATCCTGGAATTCATCCACCAGAATATACGGAAATCTCTGCTGCCACCCTTTTCGGATATCTTCCCGCTGGCGAAGCAGGTCATAACAGTAGACCAGCATATCGTCAAAGTCCAGCATACGCTCCTGCCTGCACCTTTCGATATATCCGTGAAAAATTTTCTGAAACGTCTGATCTGGGCATCCGGCAGAGTGATAATTTTCCGGCAGGATCCCATTCCCTTTTACCAGACTGATCTCCCGTAAAATGTCCTCCAAAAATTCTCGGTCGTCCGACAGATCCGGCGCATACTTCCCAATCAACTGCCGCAGAAACTCCTTCTGCTGGTCTTCTCTTAAAATCTGTTCTGCGCGCAGCCCATAGGCATGTTTTAAGATGCCGAAAAAAATACTGTGAAATGTGCCGAAAGTTACCTGCCGGGCATAGGAGTCTCCTTTTATAAGGAAGCGTTCCTTCATCTCCCTGGCTGCCGCCCTGGAAAACGTGACCACCAGGATGGAGGAGGGCAAAATCTGATGCACCGTGATCAGATGCTGGATTCGGTTTACAATAACGGTGGTTTTCCCCGAGCCGGGGCCTGCCAGAACCTGCATAGGTCCTGACAGGTGGGCGATTGCCCTTTCTTGAGATGGGTTTAGTGTCTTATCCAATTTCCTGTGAATCCTCCCTGAGCTTCTGGATGGCCTGCCGGATCCGACGCAGGGACTCTTCCTTACCAATCACTTCCATAATTTCCGTTGCGCCCGCCGGAGTCATCTGCTTGCCGGACAGAGCGGTACGGATGGGCCACATCACATAGCCTGTCTTGTATCCCTGCTCTTTTGTATAGCTGTTCAGGCAGGCAAACAGCGCATCGTTTCCATAATCCTCTTGACCTTTCAACAGGGGCAGGACTTCCTCTAATACAGTCAGGGCCGTCTGCGGCGTGCATTTCATTTTCTTATGGGCATACATAGAAATCTCATAGGGCAAAACCTCCTGGAAAAAGTCCACCATTTCCGGGATTTCTGGAAAAACCTCAATGCGGGTCTGCACCATTTTCGCAATCTTTCGGAAATCGACTTCCCGTGAAATCGCTTTTTCCAGCCAGGGCAGGGCCATCTGGTAAAAAGCTTCCTCGTCCATGGCTTTTAGATATTCCCCATTCATCCATTTGAGCTTTACCATGTCAAAGACTGCCGGCGACTTGCTCATATGGCGGTAATCGAATGCCTCCACCAGTTCTTCCAGAGAATAAATTTCCCGGTTTTCCGAAGGACTCCAGCCCAGAAGCGCTACGAAATTCACGATCGCCTCGCTCAAAAAGCCCTGCTCCAGCAAATCTTCATAGGAAGAGTGTCCAGAACGCTTGCTCAGTTTCTGATGCTCTTCGTTGGTAATCAGCGGACAGTGTACATAAGTAGGGATTTCCCAGCCAAAAGCCTCATAAATCCGGTTATACTTAGGAGCGGAGGACAGATATTCGTTTCCCCGCACCACGTGGGTAATTCCCATCAGATGGTCGTCCACCACATTGGCGAAATTATAGGTGGGATACCCATCGGTTTTGATCAGAATCAGATCTTCTAGTTCCTCATTGGTAACGGTAATATTTCCATAAATATCATCGTGAAAGGTTGTGGTTCCTTCTGTTGGCATGTTAAATCGGATGACATGCGGCTCTCCGGCCGCAAGCCTGGCTTGCACCTCTTCCTTGCTCAGTCCCAGACAGTGTTTATCGTAAATACCGATCTCCTTATCCGACACGCTGCTTTTCAAGCTTTCCAGACGCTCTGGGGTGCAGAAGCAATAATAGGCGTCCCCCTGCTCAATGAGCTGCTGGGCATACTTTTGATACAAACCGTTCTCGTTGCGCTCGCTCTGCACATAAGGTCCATATCCGCCGTCTTTGTCCGGCCCCTCGTCATGCACAAGTCCCGTCTTCTTTAAAGTGCGGTAAATAATCTCCAAAGCTTCTTCCATAAAGCGTTCCTGATCCGTGTCCTCAATGCGCAGGATAAAATCCCCTCCCTGGTGCTTTGCAATCAGGTACGCATACAAAGCAGTCCTTAAATTTCCCACATGCATCCTGCCCGTAGGGCTGGGAGCAAACCTGGTCCTCACTCGATTCATTCTCTTTCGTCATCCTTTCTGTCACCATATACAATTCTTGGAAGAATATCTTCGGCCTTTCCATGAATCACAATATCCGCCTTGATATCCGAAAAATGTTCCTCTGGATTGATCAAGATTACTTTGTTGCCGTCGAAATATTTCAGATGGGTCGTAACCAGCTTTTGGTTCATGGTGCAGCCCAGCAAAAGCAAAACATCTGCCTTTTCCACTTTCTCAGCCGCACGGGTAACTCTGGCGTTGTCCACCTGCTCGCCGACCAGGCAGACCTGAGGGCGAACTGGTCTGTGGCACTTCTCACAAAGGGGAACTCCCTTTGCACGAATTATATATTCCATCGGGTATTCCTTCCAGCAGTGAGAACATATATTCTGGAAGATGCTGCCGTGAAGTTCCACTACATTTTCACACCCTCCCCGCCGGGCCAGGCTAAATATCTCTCTGGTAATGATACACTTTAAAATCCCCCGTCTTTCCAGCTCTGCAAGGGCCAAGGCGCCTTTTCCGGGCGTCCCGATATGACCTAGAACCTCCTGTTTATAATACTTGAAAAACTGCTCTGGCCGGGTGTTGTAAAAGCCGGCATGGAACATCTCTTCCGAAGAATATCCATACTTTTCTTCAATATCATACACCGCGTTAGAATCTCTGTAATCAAAACATCCCCGGTCCGTACTGGTGTCATGCCCCTGTAAGCATACAAGATACGAACTTTTCATAATCGCCCGACGTGCCACTTGAATTTTATTCGCTATCATAAGCCGCCCTCCTTTTCCTCCTTATGTAACAACAGGGGATACCGGCCACCCAGCATCCCCGTTTATTACATTATACTTGAAGTTAGGAGACTTTGCAACTGCTGCATCCTCCAAATTTTACCTTAGTTTACGCAATCGTTACCGCTCGCTGCGACTAGCAACACGCAATCTATTCCGCTGCAACGCCTTTGTTTTTCAGATAATCAATGACTGCGCCAACTGTGGTCAAATCGGTCAATTCCTCTGCCGGAATCTCCACACTGTATTCATCCTCCAGCGCCATAACCAGCTCAAACAAATCCAGAGAATCCGCTCCCAGGTCGTCTTTAAATGAAGTATCCGCCGTAATGCTGTCAGCCTCGCAATTTAGTTGATCCGCAATGATCTCTCTCATTTTTTCTAACATTGTTTATTCTCCTTTTGAAGTAAAAATATTCTCCATAATCCTATCATATTTTGATATAGCAAAGTATATCTGCTGCCCTAGTATTTGTCAAGAATTATTTCGTCCCTGTCCATAGGTTATTCGTAAAAACTGCCTGCACAGCGGCAGAGAACGCCGTTAAAACAAATTGTCCTGAAACTGAATATTCCTTGCCACGCTCAGTGCAATTCCCATCTCGCTCATCAAAAACAAAATGGACGTTCCGCCGTAGCTGAAAAAGGGCAGTGTGATTCCGGTAGTTGGAATCAGATTGGTAACCACGCAGATATTCAAAACCACCTGAAGCGCGATATGTACAAATACCCCGCTAACCAGCAGAGATCCGAACAAATCCGGTGCATTTTGAGAAATAAAGATCAGCCGGTAAAGCAGATAAGCAAACAGCAGCAGAATCACCGAAGCCCCGAAAATCCCCAGCTCCTCACAGATAACAGAGAAAATCATGTCGTTTTGCGCCTCCGGTATCCAACGCAGCTTCTGGATACTGTTGCCCAGCCCTTTTCCAAAAAAACCGCCGGAACCGATGGCGTACAGCCCCTGCATTACCTGATATCCACCCGACGCGGAATACTCTTCTGGGCGCAGCCAGGTCAGCAGCCTTCGGATTCGGAAATTGCTGCTGGTGTCCATATTGGATGCCAAAATAACCACGCCTGTTACAACCACAGCCACCAGACCGAGGAAAGCGAGCACAAAGGGCGCGGTCTTCGGATGGGCAATGAAAATCAATGCTCCGGTAATGCCCCAGATAATAATCGCGGTACTTAAATTATCCGTAAAAACAAAAGTTACCATCCCCAGCGCTCCGCCGGTTCCTCCTAGTATTGCCATGCCCCGTTTGCCCGCGGCCTTTTTTCCCATCTGCACGACCATGAAGGAAATCGTCACAATCGCCGCGATTTTCGCAATCTCCGAGGGCTGAAACTGTACACCTGCCAGACGCAGCCACCTCTTGGCGCCGTTTACTTCCACCCCGAAGGGCGGGATTTTTACCATAATCATAAGAACCATAGCAACTGCATAGATCAGGGTGGGCATTTTCCCCAGAAGATGATAGTCAAGCCTGGAAAGAAACAGCGCCAAAACCACGCTGGCCGCACTGATTGCCGCCTGTTTTCCAAAATAAAACATGTCATCCCCATACTGGAGTTGCGCCACGTAGGAGCTAGTACTGTAAAGCATAATCAGCCCAAAGACAATCAGCAGAATAATCACAGCGACCAGACTGTAATCATAGTATGTTTGTTTACTTTGGAATCTGGGAATTGTTTTTTTTGCACGAATGCCGAACATGATGGATACTCCCATGAAATCATAACTTTTCGCATACTGATTTTCGTATTATATCATATATGATTCCAAAATCACAGCACATTTTCATAATTTTCCGCTCACTGCCGCGCCGGTTCGCAGCAATAATATCATTCAATACATAGAGTGAAAAGCTAAAAAAACGGCGTAACCTTTCCGATTTTTTCAAAGTATTGATAAGTCTCTTTCTATTTCAATTTAACAATGCACCATCCACTTTTAAAAATCTTTGAATTAACCGAGCAAAATCTTCTGCGTTTGTCAATATCGCTGGATGTCCGCCTTGATTAAAAATATGAACGGTTGCATTCAACATAACGGTTGCCATTTGCGTGTATTCCTCTTCAAGGTTCGGTCTGCACATCTCGTCTTCTTTAGTTCCTACGAATAGAGTAGGTACTTTCAACTCTTTTAGAGATTTATGGAATAAAGGACGCTTTTCTTTGGCGCATTGCAGCAGTGCTTCGGTATCAAGGTCCACAACCTTTTCCCAATCTTCGCCTTGACACCATTCATAAAACTGTCTTGAGTGCAAGTCGTTTTTTGCCCTTGTCCTCTCTGAGAGTAAATGATCACAAAAATGATCATTCAGTGTCCGTCCGTCAAAACTATCCGCTATAATCGCGTGAATCAAATCTGGACGCTCTAAAGCAGCGTTAACAGCTGCCCACGCGCCTCCGCTTGTTCCGATTAAATTAACTTTTCCACAATTTAAATGTTCAATAAGAGCGATTGTTTGTAACGCTTCCTCATACCACATATCCGGCGAAAATTTTTTAATTCTGTCCGATTGTCCGTTACCTAAAAAGTCAATCAGAATACATCTGAAATTTGCAGTATATAATGGCATAAGAATTTCAAACATTTTGGAAGAAGCGGTGTTCCCATGTAAAAAAATAAGAGGTTCGCCTTGTCCGCATTCTTTATAAAAACAACTATTATCTTTGTAGTTAAAATATGACATTTTCCATCACTCCTTAATTTTGTATCTGAAGTTCATTATAATCATATAAACCCAAATGAAAAACCTCATATTCTTTCTTAAAATAAAAATGTGCCACGTAAATTTTGTGACACATTTCTAAGTTACATTTTTTCCTGCCTAAGTATTCTTTGTATGCTTTTTTCTGTCAAAAAATATTTTTCCGATAACTGTTTTATGGTCATTCCATTTTGACGGTCTAAACAGATTTGACAATTACGTGAAGCTAAAACTTGTTTGGTATCTGTGTTTTCTCCCCAATGTTTTTTGTTTA
>CANOZK010000007.1 GCA_947571775.1 uncultured Lachnospiraceae bacterium
TACAAAGGCGAAAGTTACGCTGACTGCTGTTGATGTGGAACCGTCAATTGGAGGAGCCGAGTACACGATGTCTAAGGATCAGCCGATTGATGTGAAGCTGGATCTGGGGGCAGGAACTAAGAAGGCATCAGGCATTAAATATATTACTTTCGAGATAAATGGAAAAACAGAAACATTGAGAGCGGAAATGTACACTTATGAAAATGGAACACTGAGATTTACGACACAGTTGATTAATAATATGCTGCGTGCGGGTTACTACGATCGGATTTATACAATCCATTTAAATGATACAGCAAATACACAGAAAGATGTCAGATTAAAGGTAGAAGGCAGGACACCATCCATTATTGATACGAATCCATCCTATTCGATGTATAGAAATCGGGATATTCGTATAAATCTTGATTTGGGGGCGGGAGATATAAAGGCAACTAAAATTAATTCTATAACATTTAAACTTCCAAATGGTACTATTGCCGCATTACCAACTGATAAATATTATTTGAATGGCAGTGTATTGGTGCTTAACACTGCGTACAGCAATGCTTTTATTAGCGCTGGTTATGTAAACCGCGTTCATACTATTAACTTTGATGATATAGCGGGTACACATAAAACTTTTAGTGTTACTGCTGTTAGTGAAATACCATCGATTGCAGTGACTTCCTATACTATGCGAAGGAATCAGGCTATTCCGGTCAGCATTGATTTGGGAGCAGGACAAGAGAGGGCGACGGGTGTTAGTTCCATTACCTTCCAATTAAATGGAATTATTCATGCATTAAACAATAGCTTATATACTTTTTCAGGTGAGACATTGACTTTTAAAGCCCAACTTATCAATAATATGTTTAATGCAGGTTATACATCACGGGATTATACGATTATTCTGAACAATAAATCAAAAACAAGGATAACCATCCACATGGCAGGGTAATTATGCAACGAAAGGCAGAAGAAAGGGAGGCGTAAGAAAAAAGGGAAGGGATGTTATGGTTCCTTCCCTTTGCATCAAAAAAGTATCAGAGTGTTTTGGGATTCAATAATAAGAAAGGGTGTTGTTTGATGAATAATAAGAAGCGGAGATATATATGCGTCAGTCTGCTGTTGACAGGCGCTTTATGCATATCAAATGGCGCTGCTGTGTGGGCGAATAGCGAGTCAGTTGTAACAGAGCAGGAAGATGTGAATGAAACAATATCTGATATTGCCGATAAAGTAGAGGAATCGGAATTTTATCAGGAAGAAACGCAGAATTGGGAGAATAAAGACATCGGGGAAGAGAGTCCAGTAAACGAGGAAAGTTTTGAAAATACGGTTTCTGTTGAGGACAGTGGCAGTTCTGAAATTAATGGGGCATTTGAAAACAGCAATGTGTCTCAAAACAGCAGCGACTCTGTGTCGGATTCAGAAGTCCAAACGGATAATTCATCTCCTGTGTCTGAGAACAGTTCGCCTTCAGAAAATGCCAATCAGCAAAGCCGTCCAATAGCGTCGGATAACCGGACGTTGGAAAAAGGGAAGCAAAAAGATGTTCTTCAGGTGATTTTTCCTACGGATATTTCTTTTGGAATAGTGCTTTCCAATGAAAAAGGTCTGAAAGGTATAGCAAGTTCCAATCAATATTGCATTGAAAACAATAGCGATGCTGATATCAGTATTTCTTTGAATGGAATTTGTAAAGGAGAGGATGACAGAGATTGTTATGTTATAGGAGATGATTTTGCGGAAAATAAAGTGGCGCAGGGAAAAAAGAACGTGTGGATGCATCTGAGATGGGAGAAAAAGGATAGAAGTCTTCTGGATAAGCCTGGAATGGTGATGGGAGACGCTTCTGCACCTGGAAAAGGCAAAATTATCATGCAGGCCCACTCTAAAGCATATTTCTCCTTTAATGGTGCTTTGTGGTCAGATATGGATGAGCCGTGGCGAGATAACGAACTAACATTGGAATTGACTTATTCTGTAGAAACGGCAGAGTCTACACAATCTGAATCCGAAAATTTAGCAAAAGGTTTGGCAGAAGATACAGAGTCTTTAGATAGCATATCGGACAACGGTGTATCGGAGAATGGTGTGTCGGACAACAGTATATCGAAGAATAGTGTATCGGAGAATGGTGTGTCGGACAACAGCGTATCGAAGAATAGTGTATCAGAGAATAGTGTGTCAGACAACGGCGTATCGGAGAACAGTACATCAGAGAATAGTGTGTCGGACAACAGCATATCGAAGAATAGTGTATCGGAGAATAGTGTGTCGGACAACAGCGTATCGGAGAATGCATCAGAGGACAACACATCTCATAATAGCACATTGGAGGATGTTATATCAGATACCACAAGTGTCTCCAATTTATATGAGAAAAGTGATATATCAGATAAAGAAGATACCCACTCCTTTCAAGTGAGTGGAAATAATGAGCAGATATCACATGAGGATCATATCCCTTAAAAATCTTTCAATAATTAAAAAATTATTATTGAAAAAGGCTAAAGAAATATTTTATTCAGCCGATAATAGTTAAGAAGGATTTAAAAAATATACAGTGAACAGTAGAACATACTTATTTTAAATTCAAGATATTTACTTTAGCAGCGATCGCTGCAAAGCTAAATATAAAATCAAGCAGGGAGGTATCATAACGTGTCAGACGAGATGGCAAAAGAAAATAAAAAGAAAGGAGGTAGAATCGCTCTCATAATATGCATTATAGTAATTGCCGCGTTGTGTATAATTATCTATTTATTATTGAATAAAGATGAAGATAAAAAGGAAAGGCGCGACGTTGTAGTGAATGAAGACAATGTGGAAGAAATACTTTCGGATCTAGGAGACAGCGTACCACCAGGAAGCTATCAGGTGACTATGAATTCTACATGGTATTTTGAAAATGGAACCGCATCTTCAAATAATGCATATGTGGAAAATGCGGAAGCAAACGAAAATGCTGTATACTTTGACGTTGTACGTTCTGATACTGACAAAACAATTTATGAGTCGCCCATTATTCCGGTGGGGAAACATCTTAATAATATAAAATTAGATAAAAAATTATCCGCCGGGACGTACGACTGCGTTATGACTTATCATTTATTGGATGATGAGGAAGAAAGCATAAGCACGGTAAGGGTGAATCTGGAGATTGTTATTGAAAATTAATAAGTAGTTTACAAAGTGTCAAGGAGGAGATTTGTTATGAGGAAAAAAAGATTTTTAGCAGTGCTTTTAACAGCAGCTATGACAATGAGCAGTTCTGTTTTGGCTTTTGGAGCGCCAGTGCCAGTAACGGATCAAAGCAAAGCGATGGGGTCAACAACGGGTTCAGGAAAATTGGAAGGTTATTTGAACAAGGAAGTTTTTTCAGTGGAACTGCCTACACTGCCCGCTGATGCAACTAAGAGTCCATTTAATTTTTATCTGGATCCGCAAGGGTTGATTGAAGCAACAGGTGGAATCAAGTATACCTCTGGCAATTCTGGAAAGAATGATGGTGCGGTAAGCGTCAGTGATTATGGTACATTGTATTTTAAAAACACAGTAAGCGCAGATAAGCCAGCGCTTAGCACAAACAGCGATAAGCTTACTATTACAAATAAAGGTGCAATAAGCGTGAATGTTAGATTATCGGCCGAAGTTGCAAAAGATGGCGGTATAGCTATATCCGATAATACAAATCTTAATACCACAGAAGCTAGTATGTATCTTCAGTTAGTGGATTCAAAAGGTGTAAAAACCTTAATTAGCGGCAATGGAACTTCTAGAGATACTACAGTTAGTGGAGCAGCGTCAGGTGACTATAAAGTAAGTTATAACGCAACTGATGGTTATTCATTTAAAGTACTTAGCGAAGGCGATGCAACCTATGGAGCTTATGATTTCCGTCTGACAGGTTCTTGTAACGATACCAGTGCATGGGCAGATTTGCAAAAATCACTTACATCGAATCAGCCACAAATAAAAGTTACTTGGGATGTTAAACCAGAGGATTATGTATATCCAGTAGCGCCATCAATTGTTGGTGCCACTGAGTATCAACTTCAAGCAGGCAATGATGTAACAGTTCGAGTTGATTTTGGTCAGGGATCTGCCGCAGCAGTAAGTATTAATAGGATTGGAAATGTAACTGCAGGTGCTCCTCTTGATCCAGCAAACTATGAGTTTGATGAGGCTACTAAGACATTAACAATCAAATCAAGTTTTACTGATTTGATTGCTAATAACAATAATCTTGAATCAGGAACCAAACGTGAATTTAAAGTTGTTTTCGTGGATGAAAATGGGAAAGAGATTCTTGTATCATTTTACTTAGTGAAACCATGATAGGGTGATATTATTAATAAGTCTAGGAAGTGGCGCCTTTAAGGCGTCACTTCCCCAGTTATGGATAAAAGAGATATCAAAGTCAGATTTTGGTATCTTTTTTTCATTATATTTTGAACGGGATTGGAACAAAAAGTGTAAAGTTCTTGAATTAATTGCGATAATATAATAGAATAAGTACGGTAGCTATGTGATTTGGATAGCAAAAGATGAGGTTAAAAAGAGGTGAAGGATCAAAATGATAAATCTGTTTTCATCTAAATATGACGTGGAGAACTGCCTGGCGAATATTCGCGAATGTTTGGAAAAGGGCTGGACGGGCGTAGGGGAAAAGACAAAAGAATTTGAAAAAGTTTGGGGAGAATATGTTGGTTTTGAACATAATATCTATTTATCGACGGCAACGGCAGGATTTTTTCACACGCTAGTGTGTCTGAAAGAATTAAATGGATGGCAGGACCAAGATGAGATTATCACATCTCCGATTACCTTTGTTTCAGCGAATCATTCTATTCTTCATGCTGGTCTGAAGCCGGTTTTTGCCGATGTTGATGATACGCTTTGTTTAGATCCAGAATCTGTCAGAGAAAAAATTACAGACAAGACAAGAGCTGTGATATTTGTTGGGATGGGCGGAAATGCGGGAGAGTTAGAAAAGGTGGCCGCTATATGCCAGAAAGCGGGCGTATATTTTATTTTGGACGCTGCCCATATGTCGGGAACGAAATTAAACGGCAGGGTTGTCGGGAATCAGGCAGACATTGCGATTTATTCTTTTCAGTACACAAAAGTGCTGGCGACGGCAGAGTCAGGGATGGTTTGCTGCCGTGATGAAAGATTGCTGAATTCCATTCAGAGAAAAGCCTGGTGTGGAATAGATAAAAGCAGAACACCCTGGTCAGAAGTAAATAAGGATAGATGGTATTTTGATGTAAATGAGATTGGGGACAGCTCTCTGGGTAATGATATTATGGCCTCCATAGCTTTGGCTCAGTTTTCTCATTTGGAAGAAGAAATCAAAATAAGAAATCGTATAGCTGAGAAGTATTGGGAAGGACTGAAATATATTGAAAAGATAGGATTTATCCGAATACCAGACGGTTGTTGTTCGTCCAGGTGGCTTTTTCAGATTGTTGTGGAAAACAGGGATGCTCTCATACGCTATTTGGAAGAAAGGCAGATTTATGCTGGAATACATTATCTGGACAATACTTTATTTAAGCCGTACAGATATGCAAGGGGAACTTGCCCGAAAGCACAGTATTACAGCGAACGAGTTGTTTCTTTACCGCTACATTTAAAATTATCAGAGGCGGATATTCAGTTTGTAATAGATACGGTTGCAGAATTTATGGAGACACAATAAAATGACAACACATGAAAAAAAAGTCAGGCAGCTAAAAGAAAGAATGTTAGAGGTATCATACAAAAACCAGCAGGGTTTTTTGCCCAGCGCTTTTTCAATTCTGGATATTCTGGTCACTTTATATTATGAAATTATGGAAGAAGAAGATCAGTTTGTCCTCAGCAAGGGCCACGCCGCGTTTGGTTTGTATGCGGTATTAGAGGACAAAGGGATTTTGGAAAAGGGTGAACTGGACACATTTGGACAGTATCGTTCAAGGCTGAGCCTGATGGCAGAAAGAGGAATATCAGGGGTATTGTTTTCTACCGGATCTTTGGGACATGGGCTTCCGGAAGCGGTAGGTATGGCTTATGGAAATCGAGCAAAAAAAAGAGAAAACCGAGTATTTACAGTCATAGGCGATGGAGAGTTGAACGAAGGTACAAATTGGGAAGCGATGCTTGCAGCCTATAAGTTTGGTCTGGATCATCTTGTCTGTATATTGGATAATAATCATACGACGGAACAGGGCATAGATTTGACGAACTTAAGAAGAAAATTTGAGGCTTTTAACTGGCATGTTGAGGAAATCAATGGTCATAAGGAACAAGAGTTAGCAGATGCATTAAATCAAAAACATCATGTTCCCTATATGATTATCGCAAATACGATCAAAGGAAAAGGCTGCAGTTCATTTGAACAGCAGGCAGGGCTGTGGCATTCCAAGGCGCCAAATGAGGAAGAATATAAAATGCTGTTGAAGGAGCTGAATGAAAATGATTGACCGGTTTGTGCGTGTGTTAGAGGAAATATTGGCGAAAGATGAGAGGAGCGCATTGGTTCTTTCTGGGATTAGGCAGTATTCTTTTCGCAAATCTATGGAAAAATATCCAGAAAGAGTGTTTGATATAGGAATTATGGAATCTACCGCGGTTGGGTTCGCGGCGGGGCTAGCAGCGGCAGGGATGATTCCTTTTTTGCATACATGGACGCCTTTTTTAATTGAAAGAGCTTTTGAGCAGCTGAAATTGGATTTCGGAAGTCAGAAGCTAGAAGGGAATTTTATCGGAGCTGGCGCATCGTATGACTTGACAGAGTTGGGGGAGTCTCATTATTGTCCAGAAGACATCGCGATTTTAAAGCAAATAAAAAATATGCAAATCGTTGTTCCAGGAACAGCGACAGAATGGGAACAGCTTTTTCTTCAGTCTTATCAAAATGGCTCCCCGACATTTTACAGACTGAGCAACGAGGTCAATCATACAGAGAATGTTGTTGTTTTTGGCAGAGCAAATATCATACAAAAGGGAAATAAAGGTACAGTAGTCGTTGTAGGACCATTGCTGGATACCGTCTTGAAAGCTGTTGGTGATAAGGATGTTACAATTTTGTATTATACGACGGTTGAGCCTTTTGATTATACGCTGCTAAGAGAAAATATAAGCGGAAATCGTATTCTAATCTGCGAACCGTATAATAAAAGCGCGGTATTGTATAATATAATAGACGCATTAAGAGGCGAATTTTTGAAAATAGAGATGGTGGGCATAGACATAAACGCCAAATGTTGTCTGGGAAATTATCAAGACAATATTCCTGCATTGGGGCTGGATGAAAAAACGATTGCATCAAAACTGCAGAAATTATTACAATAGATTACGAAGAGGAAACAACTATATAAAGCGGAGACAGAAAATCAATGACTGTAAAAGATTTGGATTTAATTCAGAAAATAGATTTGCTCAAGGAAAGAGAAAATATTATCTGTGGTTCTTCTAATTATGTCAGAAAAGCTTACAAATTGTTATTTCAAGCAGGGTTTCAGGTTACGCAAGTTTATACAGATGACTGTATTTCGGATGAGGAGTTGTCTTATGCAGTGGTGAAACCATTAAGAGAAATTTATGGGCGGCTGGATAAAGACGGGGACGCTATCAACGTAATTTTGGCGGAGAATAATCCGCGCACATCGGATGACATTCTTTTACAGCTTGAGGAAGCGGGAGTTCGTTATGTTTTTACGTATTACGCGTTGTATATTGCCATGTCTGCGGCAGTCTGCAAAGGAAAAGTGCAAAATAGTGATATGCTGTGCATGGATGAAATGAATCATGCGATTGGCATTTGTGATGCAGTTGCAAGATGGATAAAAGGAATCCGGTGGGTAGAAGAGTCAAGAATCCCACTATTGTTATATGCAATGCCGAAAACTGGAACCCAGGCAATGAAAGCTAGTTTGTTGAATAAAGGTTTGGAACATACGTATGTTCATTATTTGAATTTGGAATATCCATTATTTAAACAATATAACCAGTGTTTTGACGAACGTATGCCGACGATGGGCAATGTCGTTCATAATTTGGAAGAAATAAAAGAGAATTATTTGGAAAACTTAAAGAAAAAAAAGATAAAAATTATAACAAGTGTAAGAGAACCGATAGCTAGAGGTTATTCGGAGATATTTCAGTCGATAACCAATTGGGGGATATACCCGATAATAAAATCTGCACAAGGGGATTTCCTGGAAGGTACAAAAAATTATCTGATGAAATGCTGGGAATCAACTTTTGAATGGTTTGATTATGAGATAAAAAGTGTATTGGGAATTGATGTATATGAATATCCTTTCGACCAAGAGAAAGGATATAGTATCATAAAAAAAGACAATATAGAAATTTTTTTATATAAGCTTGAAAGCAGTCATAAAATTGGTCAGGCATTGGGAGAGTTTTTGTGCTTAGGGGAAGAGTTTCAATTTGTGAAAAAACACCAGAGTGAAAATGAGGAATGTAAATTTGTATATAAACAGTTAAGAGAAAAATTAGACTTACCGCCAGAATTTCTTGAGTGCGTGTATAAGAATGAAAAAATGAGGCACTTTTACAGTGATGATGAAAGAAAGAGTTTTATGCATAATTGGCTAAAAAGGTGAAAGTAGGATTGATGTACGCAGACAGGAGAGAAATATGGACGAAAAGAAGATACCCATTACCCGTTCTTCCATGCCATCATATGAAGAATATATTGATGCGATAAAGCCGCTGTGGGACAGCCGTTGGCTTACTAATATGGGGATATATCACAGAAAACTAGAAAAACAATTAAAAGAATATCTCAAAGTACCAGAAGTTTCATTGATGGTAAACGGACATATGGCATTGGAATTGACAATTCAGGCAATGGAATTTCCTCCTGGAAGCGAAGTGATTACCACGCCTTTTACATTTATTTCCACAACACATGCAATAATAAGAAACAATCTGACGCCTGTATTTTGCGATGTGAAAGAATCAGATGGAACGATGGATGAAAATAAAATAGAAAAATTGATTACGGAAAAGACCGTTGCCATTGTTCCAGTACATGTATATGGATATATATGTAATGTGGAAGCGATTGATAAGATAGCAAAAAAATATGGATTGAAAGTAATATACGATGCCGCTCATGCCTTTGGAGAGACATATAAAGGTATTGGGGTTGGAAATTTTGGCGACGCTTCTGTATTTAGTTTTCATGCGACAAAGGTTTTTCATACCATAGAAGGCGGAGCTGTGGTATTCAGTGACCATAATTTATATGAAAAACTGTATAATCTAAAAAATTTTGGCATCCGAGGAGAAGAACTAGTTACAGATGTAGGAGCAAATGCAAAGATGAATGAATTTGCGGCGATTATGGGATTGTGCAATTTGAAATATATCGAAAAAGAAATCATCCAGCGGGAGAAAAGGGTAAAATATTATCAACAGCTTATAGAAAATATTGATGGTGTCCGTTTATTTGCCACGAATCCTGGTGTTAAATATAATTATGCGTACTTTCCTATTCGGATCTGTGAGCGCGAACGTGCCTATGCGAGGGAGCGAGTATATGATTACATGAGAAAATTTGGTGTTATGGTCAGAAAATATTTTTTCCCGCTTGTTACGGATCAGGTTTGTTTTGGGGACAAATATAAACATAGTGACATAGCTGTTGCCCGAAAAGTTTCAAAAGAGGTTTTGATATTGCCGCTGTATTCCGAATTGGACTTGGAAACCATAAAAGATATTTCAGAATTGATTATGCAGGCTGTACAAAGTTAAATGAGAGAAAGAAGGATGTAAAATGACATTAGGGTTGATGCAGCCATATTTATTTCCATATTTGGGTTATTTTCAGTTAATGCGGCATGTGGATACATATGTATTTTATGAAAATGTACAGTATATGAGACAAGGGTGGGTAAATCGAAATAGGCTTTATACGAATATTAAAAAAAATGAAACTCATTATTTTACATTTGCAGTTGTAAAAGACGACTATAAAAAAGGAATAAATGAACGTTATTATAGCAATTTAAAAGCGGATTGCGAAAAATTAAGACGCATTCTCTATCAGAGTTATAAAAATGCATCAAATTTTGAAGAGGCATATACTGTTATTGATCAGGCTTTACAGTTTGAAAATAATAATGTCGCATATTTTAATATGAATGCCAATTATTTAATTGCGAGATATATGGGAATTGATACTCAGATAACTTGTATGGAGCGTATAAAGGACAAAGGGTTTTGGGATAATTATTATCGTTTGGATTATGAAAGCAAAGTGATATATATATGTAGATTTTTTCAGGGACAAAGGTATGTGAATGCAATAGGCGGAGCTTCTTTATATCACAAAAAAGCTTTCTTGGATAATAATATTGAATTAAAGTTTATAAAAATGGATGATATAGTCTATCCGCAGTTTGAAGGGGAATTTACTCCAAATCTCTCCATTATTGATGTAATTATGCATAACAAAATCGATAGCATAAAGTTGTTGTTGGATCGATATCAAATCATAGAATGACTGTTGATATTCCGCTGTTTGCGGCGGGATATTTGACTATAATTACGGGAGGTTAGATGACAGAAGATATAAAAAATATATGTTTTTTGGACGCTTACATGGAAGGGGATTTATTATTTGGCGTTGATTCTGTACAAAATATTTTTTTTCAGTATGATATGAAAAGAAAAAATCTAAAGCGGATGGGAATCATTCATGAATCGGATGATATTTCTGGATTTCGTATTTGTGCTGTATTTAGATATAAGAAAATGCTTTATTGTTTTTCTCAGCATTCTTACAAAGTAGTTTCTTATGATTTGGAGAAAAAAAATTTTGCATATTACTGCCCTGAAAAAAAAATGGAAGGAATAGACATTAGTTCTGTATGTCGTGTAGGAAGCGATGTGTGGATGCTTAAGAAAGGGATAGAGTCTTCAGTAGTGGTATTTTCTATGGAAAAAAGCCTTTATTCCAATTATGATTTGGAGATACAATGTAGACAATCTCTTGATACATTTCGCCCTATTCCCTGGGAAAGTTCTGTAAAAATAGGCGCACAGATATGGAAATGTATTCCAGGAAGCAATTCAATAATGGTGTTGGACACACGAGAGTTGAAGGGCAATATTATAAAGTTTGATTTACAGATTCCCTTTTTTACTATGAGTTATAAAGATGGATATTTTTATATTTTGGGAATGGATGGAAAACAGATTGTAGTCTGGAATCAGGATACACAGGAAACGATGGTATGGGAAACCGGGTATGATGGAAATAAGGATCGGCCGTTTCGGGAAGTTATCAGGATTGAAAATCGGCTTTTTTTGCTTCCGGGCTTTGAACAGAAAATACACTGTTATGAAATCAACAATAATCGGATACACTTTATATGTCGTATTGATTATCCGTCAGGATTTAAAAAAATACATGAAAATAAAGGAATGTTTTTGGGCAAAACCTTTAGAAATAACAATGAACTGTATTTATTTCCCTTTGGCGGAAATGGAATGATTTGTCTCAATACAGATAGTCTAACAATAGCTTTTTATCCAGTACAGATTTCTGAAATGGATTATATTGCCAGCCAAGTGCAGGCAAAAGAACTGTTATATGAAGAACAGGTGAGTATGGAAAGCCTTTTGGGTTTCTTAAAGTCAGAAACGGCAGATAACATTATTTGCAGAGAGAAAGCAAGTGGTATTGGACGCAAGTGCTGGGAAAAATTACGGGGTGAAAATTAATAAAATGCAGATTGTTGCTTCTGGAAGCTGAATGCTCAAATGGGAGAGAAAAAACAATATGAGAAAGCAGCGCAAAAAGATAATGGATGATTATGTCCAATTGTTATATGAGGCTCATACAGGGATGAAAAAGGAATTAGAACATAAGAATAGAGAAACTACAATGGACTTACTGGGACAGTGCCAGCGCGCGGCAATCAGTATGGGAACAATGCTGGAAGAAGACGAAGGAGAAGATTTAGCTGCTGTGAGAATGCTGGAGGATTATTGCGAGCTGGCGTATCGGTTTTATAATGCTCTGGAAAAGAAAGAAACCATTTCTCCAAAGCAGATAGAGGGGTATCTGACAAAGCTTTTGACTGAAATCGAAAGTAGTATGAATCAGGATATTCAGATACGCAAAGAAGCGGTATTTCTTCCATATAAAGCATCTATGTGGGATTCTCTGGAAAGTGTGTGGAAAGTGGCAAATGCAGATGATGATTATGATGTATATGTAATTCCTATTCCCTATTACGAGAGAAATCCGGATGGAAGTTTTGGCCAAATGCATTATGAAGCTGATCAGTTTCCAGATTATGTGCCAGTTACTCATTATAATGCTTATCATTTTGAAAAGAACCATCCCGATATTATTTTTATTCATAATCCGTATGATAACAATAATTATGTAACAAGTGTACATCCATTCTTTTATTCTAAA
Organism: uncultured Lachnospiraceae bacterium; assembly: GCA_947571775.1. Taxonomy (GTDB): domain Bacteria; phylum Bacillota; class Clostridia; order Lachnospirales; family Lachnospiraceae; genus MGBC164599. The sequence continues at coordinate 12,437 of CANOZK010000007.1, forward strand.
AATCTGAAGAGGTTTACAGAATTGTTGGTATATATTCCATATTTTATATTGTATGAAATTGACCCAAATATTAAGGAAATGGCAGAGGAAATCAAACGTTATTGTCTGGTACCAGGTATGCTCCATGCGGATCAGGTGATTGTACAGTCGGAAGCTATGCGGCAAGTATATATTCAGATTATGACAGAATATACAAAAAAAGGAGAGAAAGATCAGGAATACTGGGAAAAAAAAATCCTTGGTTTAGGTTCGCCGAAAGTGGATCGGATATATAGTCTGAAAAGAAACGAATTGGAAGTTCCCCAGGATTGGATGAAAGTTATCTGTAAACTGGATGGAAGTCTGAAGAAAGTGATTTTGTACAATGTCAGTGTTGGACCTTTTTTGAACAAAAGCCAAGAAATGTTGGAAAAAATGGAAGAGGTTTTCCGGTTTTTTAATAAGCGCGAAGATGCCATACTGCTTTGGCGGCCTCATCCCCTTCTGGAAAACACTATTTCTTCTATGCGTCCTAAACTGTATAAAGGGTATAAAAGATTAAAGGAAAAGTTTATTCGGGAAAATATGGGTATTTATGATGACACATCAGATATGTATACGGCAATCGGATTAAGCGATGCCTATTATGGAGACTGGAGTTCGCTGGTATGGCTATACCGATATACCGGGAAGCCTGTGATGATACAGGATGTAAAGTAGAAATTTATTATAGTGAGGAAAAAATGGAAGAAGTTTTAGTGTCTGTTTGGTGTTTGACATATAATCATGAATTATATATCGAAGATGCGATAGAAGGATTTTTGGCGCAGAAAACTCAGTTCAAGTATGAGATAGTCATTCACGATGACGCGTCGACTGACAGGACGCCGGAAATTATTAGAAATTATGAAGAAAAATATCCAGATTTGATACATGGGATTTATCAGCAGGAGAATCAGACTCGTAAAAACGGAACAGATAGAAAGTGGATATGGTCCATACAGGCGCAGGAATGCAAAGGCAAATATATTGCTTTCTGTGAGGGAGATGATTACTGGATTGATTTGCACAAGCTGCAAATACAAGTTGATTATATGGAAAGAAATCCAGAATGTGTTCTTACTGTTCACGACGCAGTTATCATCAATAAAGAACAAGGCAATGTAAGGGCCATGCACCCATATAATGATGATTGTGATATAACATCGGATGAAATCATTATGCAGTATCAAGGTATTTTGCCGACTGCTTCTATGATTTTTCGTCGGGATGCTTTAAGTGCAGATTTTTACAACCTCTTTTTAGAGGCAGGGATAGGTGATTATCCGCTTCAGCTTTGGCTTATGACGAAAGGAACAATACGTTATTTTAGTAGAATTATGTCTGTGTATCGCTATATGATTCATGGATCATGGAGTAAAAGAACAAGCTCAGATTTTAGAAATCTTATTATTCATACTGCGCAAATAATTTGTTTACTAGAAAAGTATAACAGATATACAAATGAAAAGTATCAAATTAGTATTTTGAACAGAATTGAAAGATTCAGGAAGCATCTTCTTGTGTCATATCAAAGGCAATTATCTTTAGAAGATTTCGAGAAGATGTGCAATCAATACGATAAAGAAACCAGTAGTTTATATCGGGAAGGCTTTTCAGAAATAGAAGAATATTTTTGTCAGTTTTTTAATTCTGAGAATGAGAGATTATTTAACGATATACGGAAGTTTTGTTTAAAGTATTCATATATTTTTATTATGGGAGCAGGGAATTTTGCAGGTATTATTGCAAATCAGTTAAAATACAGCAATATTGATTTTATGGGTTTTGTTGTCTCAGGACAAAAAGAGATGCAGGAATTGTATTTGAAAAAATCTGTATGGACGTTGGATAAAATCCCATTTCCTTTAGAAAAGGTTGGAATTATCATAGGTCTTAATTTGGAAAAGTGGACCGATGTATTGGAGTTATTAGAGAAAAAGGGGATAAAGAATTATTTGATTTCGTCTTTATTAAAAGGTCTGATGAAAATGGGAATATAAAGAGACTTAAAAAGGAGAAAATAAACAATGGGCAGAAAGATATGTGAGAGAGCTTTGAACTTTGTGCAGATTATGAATTATAAAGGAGATGTAAGGATTTGTGGCTGGATAATCGATGATGTGATAGGTTCTTTGTCCTGCTCTAGCATGAAAGAAATATATCATAGTGAACGTGCAAATAAATTAAGAGAACGGCTGATGAATGGAGATTATTCTTTGTGCAATATGAATGCATGTCCTTGTCTTTCCATGGGTGAAATGGACAGTCATATGGTTGAAATAGAAGAAGTGCCCGAATATCCCGAAGAATTATTCCTGGCATTTGAAAATGTTTGCAATTATTCTTGTACAAGCTGTACAATACACAAGTCCATGCCCGAAAAAGGGACGGAAGATTTGAAAAAAAGTTATGACAGAATAGAAGAACAAATACAGGAATTGCTTCCTCATTTGAAGAAAATTGGCGCCAATGGCTTGGGGGAGCTTTTTTGTAGTAAAAGGACTTTGAAGCTTTTACAAAATTGGAAGCCCATTGCACCGGCAGAAGAAGTATCCGTGAATTTAGAAACGAATGGTTCCTTATTTGATGAGGAGCATTGGAAGCAAATTGAGAATTTGGGACAATATAATCTAAGAGTTGCTATAACAATTATGAGTTTTGATGAAGATACTTATCAGTATTTGTCCGGCACAAAGCTTCCCATATCAAGAATAGAAAATAATTTGCGTTTTGTAAAAGGTTTGCGGGAAAAAGGTATTATCAATCATTTACAGCTTGCGACAGTAGTGCAGGAAAGTAATTTTAGAAGGCTGCCGGAATTCACAAGAAGATGCATAGAGGAATTTGGAGCTGATTCTGTCCGTTTGCGCCCGTTTGAGCCATGGGGAAATAAAGAAGCGGAAATTGAATGGTTTGCCGATATGAGGAATCCTTTCCATCCTTATTATGAAGAATATCGGGAAGTGATGAAAAATGATATTTTCCGTCATCCTAAAGTATTGGATTGGAGCGGTGGCCGGGATACGGTTAATGTAAGAGACTTTCCCTATAAATCTTTTAAACGGTCTTATTTTAAAGAACGGATTCTGACGGACATTGCTTTGAATCCAGAAGAGATAATGGATAAATTAAAACAACACATGACACCGGAACATCAAATTGTCATATATGGAATCGGAAATGTTGGAAAAGTTTTGATTAAATATTTACTGGAAAATAATATTGTTCCAGCATATATTTTAGATAAAAACAAACCCTGCAGTCAATACAAAGGTATAAAAGTTTATGACTTAAAAGAGCCTCTTCCATTAGAAAAAGGAATAGACATTCTTATTACACCTGTGGGAGAGGTAAGTAAGATTAAAAATGATTTGAGAAATATAGAAGGGGGGGGGTATCAGGGAAATATCATTTTGATCAAAGATTTGTTAACGGATAAAGGACTGACAGAAGAAATAACTGGTTTGATTGCTGAAGAAGAGAGTGAAAAATAGAAAAGGTATAAAATAGGGGGAGTGGGCGAATGCATTCGGTAGATAAGGTTAAAGTGTCTGTGATTACGTATGTAAGAAATACAATATCTTATATTGAACAGTGTGTCAGGAGTGTGATGAACCAAACACTCAGGGAAATAGAAATTTTAGTTGTGGATGGGGGAAGCACAGACGGCACTTTAGAAATTATTGGGAAACTGCAAAAAGAAGACAGACGTATCCGGCTACTGCATGCGCCAGCGAGTGTAGGAGCGCAGTTTAATCTGGGGTTATCCGAAGCAAAAGGAGAATATATCGCCATATGTGAAGCGGATGATTATATATTGCCCGAAATGCTTGAAAAACAATATTTGATTGCACATAAAAACCAACTGGATGTGTTAAGAGCGGATTATTATCAGTTTTGTAATGTTTTTGAAAAAGAATATCGGTTTTATACAAAAACGTGTTTTTCGGAAGAAAAGATAAATAAGATTATTGACGGTTCAAAGGATGACTTCTTTTTAGAACAAGGGATTAGAGGTTTTTGGAACGGCATTTACAATAGAGAATTTCTGATAAATAACAATGTGCATATGAATGAAACGGCAGGGGCATCTTATCAGGACATTACATTCTCGTTTCTGACACAGATGCTTGCCAAAACCATATGGTTTATGGATGAGGCATTTTATTGTTATAGAATTGATAACCCAGATGCCTCTGTGAATTCTGAAAATTGTATTCAAATACATATTAGAGAATACGAATATCTTTCTCATGAATTAAAAAAGCGTGGATTATGGGAACGGTACAAAGATATGTATTATAAATGGGAGATTGGCAGTTATAGTTATTTTATAAGTCAGTTGCCATACGATGTGCAGCATAAGAGAGTAAGAGAAGTATATAATCATTTAAAAGAACAGAATGATAAAGAACATTATGAAAAAGAGAACAAAATAGAACATTTGCAGGAAGTGACGAAAAGCCTGATAGAGGGGGAACAGGCTTTCTCAGAAAAATTATGCGTAAATGCTTTGGAGCGTTTTCAAATGTTGGATTATTTTGCAAAGGGGTTTGTGCAAGATGATAATATAGTATTATTTGGGGCGGGACATATGGGGTCGATTGTAAAAAAATTTTTAGATTTATCGAAAAAGAAATTTCTTTTAGCAGATAATAATAAAAAATTACATAGAGAAGGTTTTGAGGGAAACAAAGTATATGCGCCTGAAAAAATTGTAGAAACCAATCCTTCCAGTACGTATATTATTGCAAATTTAAGCCATGCTCAAGATATGGTTGATCAGCTTGTGAAGCTTGGAATAGAGAAAGATAAAATAATTGTGTGTTGTGATGAAATTTTGTTTTTGCGGAAGGTATTTGCAAGCGCTAAAGTTTAAGTGAGATTATAAAAATTCTTATTAAGTTGCAAAAGGAAAAAGAAGATATAGTAAAACAGCTTCCAGAAGTTTTAAAAAATAATAGAGATGAACCGCTTTCACAAAGTGATATGACAAACAGTTGTCTTTATTTAAAAGACTCGAAGATTGTATTGTATGGAGCGGGAAAATTTGGGCGTATTTATTATCAGTGGATAAAAGAACATCACCAAGGAAATAGCGTTGGTTGGGTAGATAATTTATGGTATATAATAAAAGATATAGATTATCCTATAACACTAGTAGATTCTTTGTTAACTATTAATTATGATTATATTTTAATTGCAATCAAAAGTAAACAGATACAAGAAGAAGTTACACAAAATCTTATATGTTGGGGAATTCCAAAAGAAAAAATATGTTTGATTTCTACAAATGAGTTATAAATTTTTTAGTCACGAATATTTTAGTTTTTCATTAAATTGATTGTATTACAGGAGTTTGCTACAATAATTGCTAAAGAACTTAACTGGATATACATCAGTTTAAAAGAAACTATCCCGGCGGGTGTATTGGAAAAATTTTGGAGGGTGAGTAATAAATGTCAGATATTGAAATTGCGCTTAAGCAAGCGGAGCGCGGTAGAGAAATAGTTGATACATACACACCAGATAATAAAAAAAATAATGTTATAGCTGTGTTTCCCGATGATGATGATGAATTGTTGAGCACAGCATATAAATATTTTGATAGGTTTCTGGCGGATTATGATTATGCAGTAGTCATAACATCCATTGATATTGAAAAATTGAGTAAATACACTACTCATCCCTTTGAAATAGTACGAATAAATGATGAGGATATGGAATGTATGCTGAGATACATTTCTGTCTGTGGAGAGGCATCGGCAGCAACCATAAAAATTTTATCGTTGAAAAAGCCACATTGTCAAAAAGCAGAAATACTAAATGGATTTAAAGATTTGACACTTGATAAAATCGTATGCCGTGGTTTATATGGAATATGGGGAGAGATTTAATTATGGGGGCAAAAAACGAATTTGAAGCAGCTTGGTTAGATGAGCGTGCAGAATATTTTGCAGGCGTACATTCTGATATTCTGAAATTAAAATTTCAGGGAGTATTTAATGGGAAAAATATCGCTATTGTTGGTAGTTGGAATAACGCGGGTGAAATTAATCAAATCCTGCTTAACCTGGGTTTGAAACTTACACATATTGCTGATAATAACCCGAAAAAGCAAAATGTATCACGTTTGGGTATTGTTTCTCAATCGGTTGAAAGTTTAAAGGATGTGGAAAATCTTATAATATTAGTGCTTAACAATTATTTTTGGAAAGAACTTCAGTTTCAGTTGAGCAGTTTGGGGTTTGTTGAGGGTAAGGAATTTTATATTATATATGGCGGGGATAGATTTAGAAGGAATTCATTGCGAAGTGAAAGTATAAAGATTACGGATGAAGTCTGGAACAAATACAAAAAGTGCGTGAAATTAGGATACCAATCATATATTGAAATTAGAGAGAAATATGGAGGGCTTCCAATTTGGCTGATGCATCAGCCGAGTTTGGGAGATTTATATATTTTTTCAATGTTTCTTCCACACGCTATGGGAGTGGACAGTGTAAAAGAATGTGAGTGTGTTTTAGTTGTCACTAAAAATTCTGTGAAAAAGCTTGCTAATATTATCGGTTTTAAATATATAGAACTAATTACTTTTGAGAAAGCATATAGCAATTGGCTTGCTTTAATGAGACTGGCGGGAGATAAGTTTAATATTCACAATGCAGTATATCATGGATTAAATAACATATTTCAGACGCTTGTACATTATTCGGATGTAAGTTTTCGAGATAGTTTTACAAAATATGTATTTCAATTTGAAAAAGAAGTGACACCAGTGTATCCCCAATTTCCTAAGCGAAGAGAACATGTTCTGGAACAATTTAAAAAATATGGATTGATACCAGGAAAGACAGTTCTTATATCTCCCTATGCGGGGCATTTTATAGCAACGATAACTGATAAAGAATGGAGATATTTAATAAATAGTTTAAAAGATAAAGGATATACTGTGTGTACGAATTGTGGAAATGCAGAAGAAAGGCCTTTACCAGGGACACAAGCCCCGTTTATTGAATTATCCGACTGTATAGAATTTGTCGAAACAGCAGGGTATTTTATAGGGGTGAGAAGTGGTTTTTGTGATTTAGTTTGTATGGCAAATTGTCAAAAAATTGTTATATATGAAACGGGAGCACCAGCGGCATCAATTGCTTATTTTGGATTTAAGAGTATGGGTATTGGTGAAAATATAACAGAAATAATAAATGATTGCATTCATACAGATGAAATGATTGATAATATTTTGGAAATGTTTTAGCGCAATGACAGATAATTGGATAGGAGGACGTTAATAATGTTAGATAATATTCGTGATAAAAGCAGACCAATAGGACTTCCAGCAGAAGATCCGCATGTATATGAACTTGCCGACATGGTTGAGTTTTGTCAAAAATACGATGAAGTATATATTTATGGCGCAGCATATAAACAGCAAATGCTATATAAACTTTTGAAGAACAGTAAGAAAATTAATATAAAGGGCTTTGTCGTTACAAATATTGAATCTAATGAGGTTCCGATTGGAGACATTTATCTGGTGGATGAAGTACTGAAAAGAAAACGTGCAGGTATTATTTTAGGACTTGGTGATGGATATTATCGTCAGATAATACCGAAGTTCAGAGAGATTGGATTTACCGATTATTTTTTACCAACAGAATGGAATAAGCGTACAATTGCGGAACAAATGACACCAAGGGATCCAGAATATAATTCTTTTGAGATTAGTTTAACAGATCATTGCAATATGACTTGTCAAATGTGTGATCATTATGCACAGTTATCTGATGAATGGTATGTAGATACAGATATACTTGATAGGGATCTGAAAAGGATGAATGAATTATGTGAAGGGAAATGTGCAGTTATTACACTCCTCGGCGGCGAGCCGTTGCTTCATCCTGATGTAATAAAATGTATGGAAATTACACGTAGATATTTTGAAGAGTGCCCGATTATACTTTTGACAAATGGTCTTCTTTTGCTTAAAAAAGAAAATGATGAAAAAGGAAATTTATGGGAGGTATGTAAACGATTAAATATAACTATTTCGATTACACGTTATCCTATAAAGCTAGACTATGATGCTATAAAGAAAAAAGCAGCTGAATATGAAGTGGCATTGTTGCTCAGTTCCGATATCCATAGTGCAGTTCCTCTAGAAGAAGCAAAAATATCCTATAAACATACTTTTAATTTAGAGGGAAATCCTGACAATATTTATTTTCCGGCATGTCATTATTATAATCATTTAGGTGTGGTGAAAGATGGCCGTTATTATATGTGTCCAGTTTCTGCTCATATTGATATATTTAATAAGAAATTTGGAAAAAATTTAAAACTTACAGATAAAGATTCAATTGATATTTTTGAAGCGGAAAGTTGGGAGGATATAGCAAATTTCCAGGCAGACAGAATACCATTTTGTTGTTATTGTGATATTCAGAAGTGGGGTTGTCATTCAGTGTGGAAACCGAGTACTGGAAAGATTGAGGAGTATATTTAACTATGAATTTAATGAGTATGCAAAATAAAAATAATACAGTTGAATTATTGAATGGCATTAAGTTACCGATTATTGGTTTTGGTACTGCGCTTGCACGAAATTCTATTTGTGATGATGCAGTCAGGGAGGCGATAAAACAGGGGTATCGATTGATAGATACTGCTTCACAATACAAGAATGAAGAACCCGTTGGAAAGGCTGTACGTGAAAGCGGGATAGAGCGTTCAAAGTTATTTGTAAGTAGTAAACTTTGGAATGAGGATCATGGATATGAAAATACGATGAGGGCATTTGAAGAAACTCTTAAATGGACAGGACTTGAATATTTAGATTCCTATCTTATCCATTGGCCTAATCCAAAACCATTGCGTGGTATAGGCTATGAGAAGCATAATGCTGATTCATGGAAGGCTATGGAAGAATTATATAAAGCTGGTAAAATAAGGGCTATTGGGGTAAGTAATTTCTTACCACATCATTTGGAGGCTCTTATTAAACACGCCGAAATTCGTCCAATGATAAACCAGATTTGCCTATATCCAGGTTATGTACAAATAGAAACAGTTGAGTATTGTAAAAAACATCATATTGCAGTGCAAGCGTATTCACCGCTCGGAGCAGGTAAATTGCTTGAAAATCCCGTTATTATTGACTTGGCAAAAAAATATAATCGAACATCAGCGCAGATATGTCTACGGTGGCATTTGCAAATGGGATTTATTCCATTACCGAAATCAGTCAGCAGAGAAAGAATTAAATCAAATATAAATGTTTTTGATTTCGCATTATCTGAGCAAGAAGTGGATGAACTTTCAGGGTTAGAGGTGGAATTAAAATTATTACCTTCTCCAGATGAAGCAGAGTTTTAAAGGGGCATGAAATGGGTATGGAAGAAGAATTATTGAGCATAGTCGTACCAGTATATAATATGGAATTATATATAGAGAAATGTATACAAAGCATTCAAGAGCAAACATATAAAAATATAGAAATTATCGTTGTTGATGATGGGTCTGAAGATAATTCTGTACAGATATGCAGAAAACTAGCAGCACAGGATTCCAGAATTGTACTTTTAGAGATGGAACATAAAGGGGTTGTATCTGCTAGGAATGCTGGTATTAATTGTGCAACAGGGGATTATATTACCTTTGTGGATTCGGATGATTGGATTGAAAATGATTTATATGGACAAATGATAAATAATATTAAGGATGTTGATTTATTGATTGCAGGCAGGTATGTTCATACGGATATTACGGAATTGAAATATCAAGGAATAGAAAAAGGCACTTATTCAGGCAAAGAGGCAATGGAATATATATGGGTAACACCAGGAATTACTTGGTATATGTGTGATAAGATGTTTCGCACAGATATGGTCAAACAGATTCATGAATCAATGAATAAAACCATACATTGGTGTGAAGATGCGATATTTATTAAAAAATATTTATTGAGTTGTCAGTCGATCAGGATTTCTGATATAGTTGGATACCACTATTGTATAAGGGATAATTCAGCAGGGTTAAAAATAGATACTCATTGTCTGTCTGAAATTGATAAATGGTATAATTGTATGCTTGAGGTATATGATGCGCATTATTATAAAGAAAAATTATTGGCATCTTTATCCGATGATATTATTGGCATGGTAAGCAGGGCCTTATATTCCAAATTGGATTTAAAAAAGAAAGATTGGCTGATATATTTTCCGTATTTTGGGAGGTTGGATGGTAAAAAGGTAGTTTTGTACGGAGCAGGGGAAGTTGGACAGGCATATTACACACAAATAAAAGAAGAGCATGAAACAGAATTGGTCTTGTGGGTGGATAAAAATTATGAAAAATATCAATTAGAAGGAATGAATGTATGTGCAATAGAAAATATAAAAAATATAGATTATGATTTTATAATTGTAGCGGTTTGGCATGAAAAAATGTATTTGGAAATTAGGAAGGATTTGGTGCAGCTTGGTGTGGATGCTCAGAAAATATTATACAATAGGACAAAAAGATTGATATTGTATTATCCAGATTATTAAGCTTGGATGAATATTTAATAAAGCCTTTTTTATAGTTTGGATATGTTTGAAGAAATAAAAAATCCAGGGGGAATGAACCAAGTGATGGAATATATTATTGTACAGGCAGGAGGTAAAGGTTCCAGATTAGGTTATCTTACAGCAAATAAACCAAAAGCATTGGTTCCTGTGGAAAACTTACCCATGCTTTTTCATTTATTTCGGAAGTATCCGAATAAAAAGTTTATAGTTATTGCGGATTATCATAAAGAAGTTATGCGAGAATATCTGGCTGCCTTTTCAGAAGTAAAATATCAGATTGTAGATGCTATTGGAACAGGGACTTGCTCTGGAATTAGACAAGCTTTGGATTTAATACCGCAGAATGAGTCTTTTATGCTTATATGGTCAGATTTGATTTTACCGAAAGATTTTCAACTTCCAGATGAATACCAAGGTTCAGAAAAAGCGGAGCGCGATTATGTGGGGATTTCATCTACATTTCCGTGCAGATGGAGTTATAAAGATGGGCAATTTATAGAGGCGCGGTCTGTGGAGCATGGAGTGGCGGGCTTTTTTCTGTTTCGGGATAAGTCGAAGTTGGAGCATGTGCCAGTCAGCGGAGAGTTGGTCCGGTGGATGCAGACACAGCAAATGCCGTTTTGTGAAATTTCCCTGGCCGGGACAGGCGAATTTGGTATTTTAGAAGAATACGAGAGAATGGGGAAAGAAAAATGCCGCCCATTTAACCGGACTACCATAGATGGGGATATATTTATTAAAGAAGCGGTGGACGAGCAGGGAAAGAGATTAGCGGTCAGGGAGTGCGTCTGGTATGAAAAGGCGAGAAAAAATAATATTGATGCGCTGCCTCATATTTATGAAACAATGCCTTTGAAGATGGAGTATATCAAAGGGAAAAATGTTTATGAATGTCAGTTTTCCTATGAGGAAAAGAAAAGAATATTGGAACAGCTTATTCAGGCCCTTCATCAATTACACGAGTCAGATAGTGTGCCTGCGGATTCTTTTAGTATGAAAGAGGCCTACTTCAATAAGACCATGAGTCGGTTAAGCAAAATAGAGGATTTAATTCCTTTTGGCAGGGATAAGGTGATACGTATTAATGGTAAGGACTGTCGGAATGTTTATTTTTATAAAAGGGATTTAGAGAAAAAATTAGAGTGTCTTACCTGCGATAAATTCTCTTTTATTCATGGGGATTGCACGTTTTCTAATTTGATGCTCCGGGAAGATGGTTCACCGGTTTTGATTGACCCGCGGGGGTATTTTGGGTTTACGGAATTGTATGGGGATATCCGGTATGACTGGGCAAAACTTTATTATTCCATTGTGGGGAACTATGATCGGTTTAATCTTAAAGATTTTCGATTGAAGATGGAAGAAAGAGAAATTTCTCTTCAGATTCAGTCTAACCAATGGGAAGATATGGAGGCCGACTTTTTCGCATTAACAGGAGCCGATCCAGAAGAGATTAAATTGCTGCATGCAGTGATATGGTTGTCTCTGACTACGTATGCGTGGCAGGATTATGATTCTATTTGTGGGGCATTTTATAACGGTTTGTATTACTTGGAGGACTTGTTGTGATAAAATATTTTGAGAAGCAGCTTGCTGAACTGGATCATTCACTGCATTCTCTGGATTCAGAGGCGTTTCGCAGGCTGGTGGATGAATCGGTGGATGCGCTTCATAATGGACATAAAATTGTAGTTTCAGGCCTGGGAAAAAATGTTCCTATCTGCGAGAAATTCGTAGGGTCTATGGTGTCTATGGGGTTAGAGGCGTATTTTTTGCATACGAACTCGGCTGTTCATGGAGATATGGGTTTGGTAAAAGATGGAGATCTCGTGGTTATCCTTACAAAAAGTGGAGAAACCTCAGAGTCTATTTATCTAACAAGACTACTAAAGGAACGCAAAGTGAATATGTGGCTTTTGACTTTTGAGCAAGAAAGCACCCTTACCCGTGAGATTCCAAATTGTATTATATTGGAATTGAAACACGAAGGAGATTTATGGAATATTATGCCAAACAATTCTACGACTATGAACCTAATTATCTTACAGGGATTGGCTATGATGATCGCGAAAACGCTTGAATTGGATATACATCAATTTAAGAGAAATCATCCAGGCGGGCATATTGGAAAAGTGCTTGAAGATGTTTAACAATGAGAGGATAATCCTTTGGTGGAAAAAGAATTTTTGTATAATATATTAAAGGCTGATTTGGAGAAATATGAACGTGTTTTTCTCATTATAGATAGACAAGAATCGAATTTACTCGCAGCATTTTGCAATTCAAATGCGTTAAGAACTAGTAAATATAAAGTTCTGATTCTATCGCCCGGTGAGTTCCCAAATGGCTGTTGTGCAGAGCGGCGGCAGATTACAAAGGAAGATTGTAACATGTTTTATCAACTTTATTATATGTATGAATTTTCGGATAGATTTCGGATACTTTCAAAAGAAAATAGCTATGGAAATATATGGAATCTTTTTGATGCGGATATTCTTGACATAGAAGATGTATTTGAAGCGATTTTATTTTAACATAAATAAAGAATACTTTAATGGTGGGATGTGTTTTTTAGAAGATAGTTTTCAAATATATTCTAGGATTGAAAATGGTATGGATAAAATACACTATGATCAAATGGTTTCAGAATTGAATAACCTTATACATAAAAAGGTTATCTGTAATAAAAAAATATACCTTTTTGGCCATTGCAATGCAACAGAAAAACTGGCAGATTTGCTTTTTGATGAGGGCTACTCAATTAAAGGGATTTTAGACAATAATTTAGCGAAACATGGCAAGAAATATCGTGGCATTCCTATTCAGCCACCACAGGTAATTGTAGTTGAATCCTCTGAACAGGCTGTTGTATGTATTGCTGCCAGAGCGTATGCTTCTATGTCTGATCAGCTAAGACGATTAGGATACACAGGGAAAATTTACAAACTTGTGGATTATAATAGTTTTGCGGAATATTCCCTTTCAGAAGATACGCTTATTCGTAAGAAACAGCGTGTGGAAAGGGGGATTATTTTATTACAAAACTTAGAACAACGATATCCAGGTTTTTTGAAATTATTATGTCCATTCTCTGCACTTGGAGATATTTATATTATGATGTCCTATCTCCCATATTTTCTGCAAAAACGAAAGATTGAGAAGTATGTGATCGGCGTAGTCGGAAAAGCCTGTGCGGATGTGGTCTACCTATTTGGTGAATATTCCGTGGAAGTGCTGGCGCAGAAAGATATGGACGAAACCATTCAAGCAGCCTTATATACGCGGGACTCCAATTTTTTTATTCCACATCAAGACAGGCCATATGTTGTGAATCTTTCAAAGGCATTGTATATAAAGAAAATTACATTAGAACAGCTTTATTGCTGTGGAGTGTTTGCCTTACCAGCTTCTACAAAACCGTATAAACCTGTCAAACTGCGCAAGTACAAAGGACTTGACCAGATAGAACAGGGAAACGCGGTTGTATTTTCTCCTTATGCAAAATCCGTGACGGCTTTGGACGAAAAGGTCTGGAATGAGATAGTAGAATATTATCGTGAAGAAGGGTATCAATGTTTCACGAATGTGGTGGGTGATGAAAAGGCTTTGCCTAATACGATTCCAATTAGCCCTGCTATTAACGAAATACAATCTGTTGTAGAACGTGCGGGGACATTTATCGGAATTCGGAGTGGTATTTGTGATGTTTTGCGGGAGGCTTCTTGCAGAAAAGTGGCGTTGTATCCAGATTATAATTATTGTGATACAAAATGGAAAGCGATTGATATATATTGGTTGGAAGGTTGGGAGAACCTTGTTGCAGAGGAGGGGTTTCAATGGAAAAACAGTTGATTTTGTCCACTTTGCCAAAAACGTGGATATTTGATCTGGATGGAACAATTTTAAAACATAATGGATATAAAATAGATGGGGAAGATACTTTGCTTCCAGGGGTAAAAGAATATTTTGAAACAATTCCCCAAGAGGACAAAGTTGTTATATTTACGTCTAGGACGGAAGAATATAGAGAATCAACTTTGAAATTTTTGGAAAAACATTCGATAAGGTATGATGGGATTTTATTTCATATGCCTATGGGTGAAAGGATTGTTGTAAATGACAGAAAACCTTCTGGATTGGATATGGCAGTGGCAATGAATATAGACAGAGATTGTTTTGCACTTCCACAGATAATCAGGGAAAAATAAAAGAAAGCAGGACAAAAATGAAAGCATTGGTTTTACACAACATCCATGATTTACGTCTGGAAACAGTAGAAGTTCCAAAGCCAAACAGCAAAGAAGTCATAATATCCATAAAAGCAACTGGCGTCTGCGGCTCCGACATCCCCAGGATATACAAAACCGGCACATATTCTTATCCGCTCATCCCAGGCCATGAGTTCTCAGGCATTGTGACAAAAATAGGCCTCAACGTAGACACAAAATGGCTGGGCCAGCGTGTGGGTATTTTCCCGCTGATTCCATGTAAAGTCTGCGCGCCATGCAAAAAAAAGCAATATGAAATGTGCCGAAGTTACAGTTATCTGGGTTCCCGCAAAAATGGCGGTTTCGCAGAGTATGTATCCGTTCCAGAGGATAATCTGCTTCAATTACCAGATAACGTAACCTTTGAGGAGGCTGCTATGATGGAGCCTATGGCGGTAGCGGTTCATGCGATGCGCCGGATTGCTCCGTCTGTTTCGGATACGGTGGTTATCTGCGGACTTGGCACCATCGGCCTGCTGCTGCTTATGTTTCTGAGAGAAGCCGGAGTCCAGAATATCCTGACAATTGGCAACAAAGATTTTCAGAAACAAGCGGTATTAAAGATGGGATTGTCCGAGGATTCCTATTGTAATGCCAGAGTGCAGGATGCGGATAAATGGCTCGAAGAACACACCGAGGGCGCGGATGTATTTTTTGAGTGTGTTGGGAAAAATGAAACGCTGGTGCAGGCGGTGAACCATACAGCCCCAGGAGGAAAAGTCATGCTGGTGGGGAATCCTAATTCGGATATGCATATGGAGAAACAAATTTATTGGAAAGTCCTGCGCAATCAGTTAACAGTAATGGGAACCTGGAACTCGTCGTTTACCCAGGAACCGGACGACGACTGGCATTATGTCCTGGACAGGCTTTCCAAGCGTCGGATTGCTCCGGCAGAATTGATTTCTCACAGATTTCCGCTGGAAGAATTGGAGCGAGGGCTTCATATTATGAGGGATAAAACAGAAGATTATGGGAAGGTAATGGGGTATATCAATTAGATACGTTCTGGGCGGCAGGAAATGCGGATGTGGCAAGAACGATCGGAACAGGCATCGGAATCCTTCGGTTCGTATCCGAAAATACGGATTTGTTTTTGAGAGAAAAAAAGTTTTAATCGGATGAAACGTTGTATTCATCTGTAAAATATGGTATGGTAAGATCCAATATCATGATAAAAAATTTAGAAAGAAGGTGAAGCTGTGGTTGAGTTGGATCAATTTAAAACGATTTTAAATTCCTACACAGAGCCATTGGTGGAAGTGAGGGATTCACTTTAACCTGGCTGGTAAAGCGGAAAGGATTGAGGAACTGGAACGGGAGATGGAGGCGCCTGATTTCTGGGATAACCCCCAGCGTTCCCAGGAGCTGACAAAGGAGCTGAAATATCTGAAAGATGACTTAGAGACGTACAAGAAGCTTCAGGGCCAGATGGAGGATATGGAAACGCTAATTGAGATGGGCTATGAGGAAGAGGATCCCGACCTGATCCCGGAAATCCAGGAAATGTTGGATGATTTTCAGGCGGCCTTCGAGGCGATTCGCATGAAAACCTTGCTGTCCGGTGAATATGACCATGACAATGCCATTGTCACGCTCCATGCCGGGGCCGGGGGAACGGAGTCCTGCGACTGGGCCAGTATGCTCTACCGGATGTTTACCCGCTGGGGAGAGCGAAAAGGGTTTGAGCTGGAAGTACTGGATTATCTGGATGGAGAAGAGGCCGGCATCAAGTCTGTGACCTTTGAGGTAAAAGGTGCAAACGCCTATGGGTATCTCAAGTCTGAGAAAGGGGTTCACCGTCTGGTGCGCATATCGCCCTTTAATGCGGCCGGAAAACGCCAGACTTCCTTTGTATCCTGCGATGTGATGCCGGATATTGAGGATGACATTGATATCGAAATCAAGGACGACGACATTCGGATAGATACTTACCGTTCGAGCGGAGCCGGAGGCCAGCATATCAACAAGACTTCGTCGGCGATCCGTATCACTCATTTTCCCACAGGGATTGTGGTGCAGTGCCAGAACGAACGCTCCCAGCATATGAACAAAGACAAAGCTATGCAGATGCTGAAGGCAAAATTGTATTTGTTAAAGCAGCAGGAAAATGAAGCGAAGCTGTCTGGTATCCGGGGCGAAGTTTCAGAAATCGGCTGGGGAAATCAGATCCGTTCGTATGTCATGCAACCATATACAATGGTAAAAGATCATAGGACATCCCAGGAGGTCAGCAATGTGGAAGGGGTGCTGGACGGCAATCTGGACCCGTTTATTAATGCATATTTAAAATCTATGGCAACTGGCCAGTCCTGAGTATACAGATGAAAATAAACCAGGTTTCCTTTGAAAACCAGCGTTTTAAGGGAGCCGGGAGAAATCGCAAGGTCTCCACTTCGTTCCGGTCGTTGCGAACCAAGCGCCACTGGCGCTTAGCAACCCCGGCGCTTTTCTCGTAGAAAAATGTATTGGCAGCAGATAATCTGATTATCGCAATACTTACGTATTTTCATAAAAAATAGCCGCCCTGCTCGCAGAAAGGTAGACGGCTATTTCTTAGTCTAACTATTTCGCCAGAGCGGGGAGCCTATACTTCCCTTACTGGCTGTCTTGTTGATTCTCAGAATAGCTTTTTTGCAGTGGAAACCGCATTGAGGACTTTTGGAAAACCTGTATACGGAATGCATTGCAGGAAAATTTCCACAATTTTCTCAGGCGGTATTCCCACATTTATGGCCCCTGTAATGTGGACTTCTAACTGAGGTTCGCATCCTCCGGCAGTGAGCAGACTAGCAAGGGTGATCGTTTCGCGCTCTTGCAGGGATAGCCCGCTTCTGGCGTAGATATCGCCGAATGCAAACTCTACAATATACTTTCCAAGATCTGGTGCAATTCCTTCCAGGGATGTTAGGACTGCTTCGCCGCCTTTGCCGTCAATTTTTCTTAAATATTCCATTCCGGTTTTAAATTTTGTTTTCTCCATTTTCTTTTTCCTCCATGTTTGATAAAATAAGCATAAATCTTAGATTATAGTCGAAGTCAAGTATTTTTTTGAGGAAAGAACATGTGGATAGGTAAATTTTGCAAAATAACGGGAATCGGCGCGTACACACTCCGATATTATGAAAAGAAGGGGCTGATCCGCGTGAGCCGGGATCGTGCCGGAAGGCGGGATTACAGCGAAGAGGATATCGAGTGGGTAAAATTTATCCAGCGTCTAAAAGACACCGGAATGCTGCTTCGGGATATCCGTCATTATTCGGACTTGCGGTATGAGGGCGATGCAACCATGAAGGAGCGCATGGAATTATTGCTTCAGCACAGAAAATCTGTAATGGAACAACGGGATAAATGGGAGAAGTATTTGCAGAACCTGGATGAAAAAATAGGAATTTATCGGGAAAGGATGAGAAAAAATGGTTTTTGAGCTGAGTCAGACGCAAAAGGCGGCGGCATTGTTTGAGGGCTGGCAGGAATCTTTGATATGGTCGGCATTGCAAGGTGTGATGGGAAAAATCTATGTGGATTCTGAGGAAAAGCCGGCTTGTGCGATGGTTTTATTGGGAGATTTCTGTTTTTTGGCGGGGAAGCCCAATCAGGAGTTGGTTTTGCATCAACCCAGGCAGGGCGGGCGGGATTTTGTAATTATGGTGCCGCAAAACGAGAGTTGGGCCGCTCTGATTGAGGAATCTTATGGAGAAAGGGCAAAGAGAATTGTCCGCTATGCCATAAAAAAAGAGCCAGAAGTATTTCAAAAAGAGAGCCAAAAGAAAGTTTTACAGGCCATTGTGGATAACGTGCCGGATGGATACGATTTGCAGATGATAGAGGAGAGTTTGTTTTGGAAATGCAGGGAAATCGAATGGTGCAGGGACTGGGTAAAACAGTATGAAGATTATGCGATGTTCCAAAAGTATGGACTGGGAGCGGTTATCCTCAAAGACGGGGAGCCTGTCTCCGGCGCTTCCTCCTATTCTGGTTATCGGGGAGGCATAGAAGTTCAGATTATCACCAGGGAAGATCACAGGAGAAAAGGGCTTGCCAGCGTTTGCGCGGCGAAGCTGATTCTGGAATGTCTGAAACGAGGCTGGTATCCCAGTTGGGACGCGAAAAACAAATGGTCAGTGGCGTTGTCAGAAAAGCTGGGCTATCATTTTGATCGCGAGTATGCGGCATATGAAGTCATACGCGCTCATTGACTGAAAAAACAATGGGAATTTTTACAGGCGGCTAATCTATGAATGATCAGCCGCCTGGACGATTTGTTTATAATTTTTTGGCCAGCATTTCCGGGTTGGAAGCGTGGGTGAGGGCCGCTTCGCGGCTGATGATTCCTTTTTTGCAGAGTTCTTGCAAACTTCCGTCCATAGAAAGCATATTTGGAGAAGATTGGATCAGTCCGTCAATCTGATGCACTTTATTGTCTCGGATCATGTTTCGGATGGCGGGTGTTACAGTCATAATCTCGAAAGCCGGAATCATTCTGTCATCCAGGGTAGGAATGAGCTGCTGGGAAACCACGGCGTTTAGAGAGGTAGCCAACTGGACTGCAATCTGTCTCTGCTGATTTGCTGGGAAAACATCGATGATACGGTCGATGGTATTCGTGGCGCCGATGGTATGCAAAGTGGAGAGCAGCAGGTGGCCGGTTTCCGCGGCAGTCATGGCTACGTTTATGGTATCGTAATCGCGCATTTCACCCAGGAGGATAACGTCCGGGCTTTGGCGCAGCGCAGCCCGCAAAGCGGTTACATAGTTTTCCGTATCTACATTGATCTCGCGCTGGCTGACAATGCTTCTGTCATGCCGATGGAGGAATTCCAGGGGATCTTCCAATGTGATAATGTGGGATTCTCTGGTCTTGTTAATCTGGTCGATGATACAGGCCAGCGTCGTGGACTTTCCGCTTCCGGCAGGCCCGGTAATCAAAACCATACCGTTCTCAGTATCGCCAAGACGGATGATCTGCTCTGGAATTCCAAGTTCTTTTGGGTCAGGAAGATGGAACGTGATAATTCGGATGACTGCGGACAGCGCGCTCCTCTGCCGATAGGCGCAGACCCGGAAACGGGAAATTCCCGGAATGGCAAAGGAAAAGTCATCGTCGCCGCGGTCTTCAAATTGTGCGATATCCCGGTTGTCTGCCAGCTTGTAGATTTCTTTTAACAAAAGCTCGGTATCCGGCGGCAGAAGTCGCTCTCCGTTAATCTGATTGATAACGCCGTTTTTTCGGAAAGAAACCGGAAGTCCGGCTACGATAAACACATCCGAAGCGTTTTCCGATACGGCTTGTTGTAAGATAGTTTGAATATCCATAAAAATCTCCTTTGATTTTCATTTTTTTGTTTACGGCATGGGCATAAGCTGCAAGGTATCATCGCTCTCCCATTTTTGGATATTTACAGTCTGCCACTTCTCAATCTGGTAGCCGCCCTCTGCATGCAGGGCCAGAACGATATCCAACGCCTGTTTTTCGTTGATGGGAACCTGATAGGAAAGGGTTTCTTTCTCTGCGTCGTAATAAATGTCTGCGTCTACGGAGTCCATCGCTGTAAAATCAGGCACTTCTTTAGTGGCTGCCAGAATTCCATCAATCTGGTTTAATAATTCTTCTGCCTGGTTTGCCGCCTCATAATATTCCGTTTTGCGCTCCGCAATGCGCTGGCTGAAAGACTCGTCGCTTCGTGCGCTGGAGAAAGCCAGAGTGGCGAACGTCACCAGACACAGCAGCAGAAGAACTACCAGAAGAAGGGAAGAACCCATATTTACAAAAGGGGTCTGTCGTTTCTTTTTATTCATTCGCGGGCCTCCTTTGCAGATGATGTTTTACCGTAAGCTCGTAGATGAGGCTGTCGGGTGCTGTCTCTTTCATAGAAATATTGGCTGTCAGCATCTGGTCTTTTTCTGTAAAGGAGGTCAGCAATGTATAGGTGCCCTCTCCAGCCCTGCAAGGGGTAAAGGTCTCATCGTAATCGATCCGAATATTAGGGGGATACGTTTCGGCGATTTGGGCTTCTTCGTAGAGCGTCAGTATCAGGCTGCACGCATCTTCTATCCCGTCGGAAGCGGTGACAAGCTCTGCAACTGCGGAACACTCATTGACTGCGTAGTTCAGATTCCGGGCATTGCGGCTCATAAGATGAGATTTTACAAAGAACTGCACACAAACAGCGCTTGCAAGGGAAAAAAACAAAATTGCAAGTATCAGTTCTAAAAGAAATAAACTGGATGACTGCGCCCGGTTTTTACGGTTCATAGATAATCTCCTTCTTTTAAGAAGTCCGGCCTGCGCGGATTCCTACAACAGTGGAGGCCTTCTGTCCGTCAGCGTCTGTGCAGGAAAACCAAAACACGCCGTCTTTTATGGTGTCCATGGAAAAATCTTCCACGGTGAGAATCGTTTTACCCATACTGGCCTGAAAATCCAGGCCGTCTTTTGCAAATAATTCTTTTAATTCATTTTCGTACATATAAATATAAGTCTTGTAAACTGTTCCATTGTAATCCTGTTGTAAAATCAGTGTGTCGCACCCGTCATAGACGCCGATGGATACATCCCCGCCGCTGTCATTTTGATGGATTTTCTCACTGATGTATGCCAGGGAAGTCCGCGCGGTATAATTCAGAGAGGAATGCTCGGTTGTGCTTTGGTAAACCTCTGTGGCGAGCAGGATAACGGCCAGGGCGGATACTGCAAATACAAAGAGCAGCGCCACTGGGAACAGGAAATCAATCATATGGTTTTGCCGTGTTCGGATCTGCATGGTCATCCTCCCTTCTCGATAATCGTAACGTCCGGCAGGATATTAGAGCCTGTCACTTGATAATCCACAAAAAACAAGTCCTCATCGTACATCAGACCATAGTGCTCTTTTAGATAATCCAGGCTTTCCGGATAGGTTCCTTCCACCGTGTAGCAATAAGTAATGCTGCGGGTCAGAGCGTTTTCCAGGCTTTCCCGCTGCCGTTTTTTCGTGCCGGAGGAGAGGGATTGGATTCCCTGGTAAAATGCTCCTGCGATCACCACGAATACAACGGCGGACAGGACAAATTTCCGATATGTATGCTTTTTTTTCCCGTACTGGAAACGTGCCATGAGCGCCCTCCTTTTACAGACTTGACATAATCCCTGTCAGCGGAAGCATTACCGACAGAAGAATAATGCCGACAATCAGTGACAGCACAATCACAAGCGTGGGTTCCAGCACCGCCAGGGCGTTATTCATGCGGTTGTCAATGTCATCCTGGTACAGCTTCGCCAGCCGCTCCATCACCTGCTCCATAGAACCGGTTTTGGAGCCGATAGAGGCCATCTGGGCGTAAACCCCGGAGAAAATTCCGGTACTGCGCAGAGCTTCCGATAGATCTTCGCCTTCTTCTATCTGTTTTTGGCAAAGCTCCAGTTTTTCCAGAAAATAAGGGTCGTCGTTGAGTGCGCTGACCAGTTCCATACTTCGATCCGGATTCAAACCGCTGCTCAAGGTCAGAGCCATCCCACTGGCAAAACGGCATGCCGCAATCTCTTCATAGATAGGGCGGATAAATTTCAGACGATATCCGGCTTTGCGGAAAAAATCCCGGCCCGCTTTTGTATGAGTACAGTAGACAATGGCGGCGGCCAGTATAAGCAGCAGGGCGACAAAGACGACGGAATAACGGCTGACGGCATTTCCCAGATTCATCAGCATCCGCGAAAATCCGGTCATCTCCGTTCCAAGCTGGACGAAAACCTGATTAAAGATCGGCATTACTTTAACCAGCAAAATCAAGATGACTACGACCATCATTCCGCCCATAATCAGCGGATAGGTTACCGCGCTGCGGATGCTTTTTCCGATGGCTTCCTCCTGTTCGTAGTGATTGCTGAGGGATTCCATAACCTCGTCTAAGGTGCCGGTCTCCTCGCCAATTTCCACCATATGTATCATATAAGAAGGGAACAGCTCTGTTTGGGACAGAGCCTGGTACATGCTTCCCGTTTCCTGCATATGTTCCAGAATTTGCTGCAAAACCGTTTTTTCCTCTTCGGAAGAGGCGTCCTCCAGCATAATCGTGATGCCTTCTATCGAGGAGATGCCTGATTTTAAAATTAGGGCAATCTGACTGCAGAAGGCGGAAAGCTCTACGTTTGAGAAGGGCTTTCCCTGTGCTGTTTTCCTGTTCATAATCATCCTCCACTCAATATGAATATTTCACGGTGTAATTGCTTCCGTCGCCGATATATTTTCCCACTGAGCTGCGGTTGTTGCCCGCTGCCAGTGTGGGATCCATCAGGCTCCAGTTTTTTCCGTCAAATTCAATAATTTTGTCAATCCATCCAGATTCCTTCAGATAGACGTCGATCCACGCATGATAAGCCGTACCGGAATAGCCGACTTCCAGCTTCGTCGGAATCCCCTGGGATCGCAGCATGGACGCCATCAAAGAGGCGTAATCAAAGCAAATGCCCTTTTGGGTACGCATGGTTTCATCGATATCTGGAATATAACCCGAGGGAACATTCTCCGCCAGTTCTTTGTCATAGGAAATATTTTCAATTACATAGTGGTAAACATTTTCCACAAAATTCAGGTCGTCGGAAGACTGCTGAGACAATTCGATGGCATAATTCGTCGCTTTGCTTTCCTGCGTATACCACGCATACTGATTCGGATATAAAAATGGTTTGAATTCATCATTCAATACCACGTCCAGATCTTGCGCAAATGCCGTGGCGTACATATCGTCGTAGGCGTGCTCCAGTATCTCGACATGGTAAAGTCCGTTTCCGCCGGAGAGGGGAAAAGACTCATAGGTGTCGCCGGGAAGAAGCGTGTAAGTGTACTGTGTCCCGTTCGGCGTGGTAACCAGCATTTTTGCCTTGTCAGCGCTGCCAAAATATTGAACCATGATATAACCTTCGCCGATATTGGAGGCGTCCATGGAAAGCGTTTCATCTCCGCAGACAACCGTGCCGCTGGCCTCCGGCAAAGCGAATTTCTGAATACTTTTTCTCTTTTTCTTTTTTTCTTTCTTTTCGGAATCGGATTTTTGGGATTCCTTGGTTGTTTTCCCGGCGCTTCTGGTATCTTTGTCAGTAGTTTTGCCGGATGCGGCGGCGTCGCTGCACCCAGTCAAAAAAGAGGCTATGATGAGAACGAAAATAAATATATGGAAAAGGGAACGCTTTTTGGGGTTCATTGCAAATAACCTCCTTTATACGCTGATAAAAAATTTCATATTGCTATTTTGCCATAAATAAGATGTTTTCGCAAGCGGATTCTTTCTTAATATTTAATGAAAGGGGAATGATTTTCTGTTATAATAAAATATAGTGGAACGATATCGTAAAAAGCAAGAGGGGATAGGAGGAGGGCTAAGAGAGATGCCGGAAAAATACAAAACTGTATATCAGGGCGGCCAAGGGGAGATTGTGGAGAAAAAATCCAGGTTTATCGCCCATGTGGAGCCGGTTGCCAGCGAGGAAGAAGCCATTGATTTTATCGGGAAAATCAAAAAGCAATATTGGGATGCCCGTCATAATTGCCATGCTTATGTTATCGGATCGCACGGGGAGATCACCCGGTGCAGCGATGACGGAGAACCCAGCGGCACGGCTGGAAGACCTATGCTGGACGTCCTGCTGGGAAATGGGCTGCACAATACCGCGGTGGTGGTGACCCGGTATTTCGGGGGAACTTTGCTGGGAACCGGAGGGTTGGTGCGCGCCTATTCCGCCGCTGTCCGCGAAGGGCTGGCTCACGCGGTGATTATAGAGAAGCAGCAGGGCGAGATTTATCAGATACAGACGGATTATCAAGGGTTGGGCAAGATTCAGTATCTAGCCGGGGAACGGGGCTTGTCCATTCTAAATGCGGATTATGGGGAGGCTGTCGGACTGGAGATTTTGATACCAGAAGGGGAAGCGGATGGATTTCTTCAGGGAGTGACCGAAGCCACTGGCGGAAAGGCCCAAATTCAGAAAATCCGGGAAGCCTGTTTTGCAATAATAGACGGGCAGGTAAGCTTGTTTGGGGATAAAAAAGCCGACACGCATTAAAGCGTGTCTGGCTCAGGGTATTCTTCGCCCTGTGTGTCCACGGCCATGGATTGGATAACCTGCGGCTTTACAGGTTTGTCATTCGGATCTGTGGGAACCTGGGCGATCTTATCTACCACATCCAGCCCCTCGGTGATTTTTCCAAAGGCAGCATAAGCGCCGTTTAGGTGCGGAGCGTCTTTGTGCATCAGGAAAAATTGAGATCCGCCGCTGTTGGGGTGCATGGCCCGCGCCATGGAGATCACGCCCGGCTCATGTTTCAAGTTATTGGGGAAGCCGTTCTGGGTAAATTCCCCATGGATGGCATAGCCCGGTCCGCCCATACCGTTTCCGTCGGGACAGCCTCCTTGTATCATAAACCCAGGGATTACCCGGTGAAAAATCAGGCCGTCGTAAAATCCTTTTTTTACAAGGCTGATAAAGTTGTTTACCGTGTTGGGGGCAATATCTGGGTATAATTCGACTTTCATCACATCTCCACTTTCCATGGTGATGGTTACAATTGGATTCGACATTTTCATAAATTCCTTTCTGTGTTTATTTCCGCAGGCAACGAACCAAGCGGGCGTGTTTGCATGTCCATTTGGCGACTGCCGCGGCTGTCAAATATCCCGCCGTGAACGGCGGGGGAATCTGACTGTTTTATTATAATATGGAAAAAGAAAAACTGCAAGTCTTCTACTCCACTGTTTTCGGCACCTGGAATTGTCCGTCTTTTTGCTCAGGCGCGTGAACTAAGATCTCATCTCTTTGGTTTCCGTTGGTCACAACATCCTCGCGGAATACATTGTGAACTGGGAATACATGCGACATAGGTTCTGTCTGGCTGGTGTCCAGCTCATTTAATTTGTCGATGTAGTCGAGCATCCGGCCCATATCGTTTTTGGCCTGTTCTTTCTCCTGATCGGAAAGCTCCAGCTTTGAGAGGATTCCTACGTACTCAATGGTTTCGTCACTGATTATATTTGCCATAGATTTTTACTCCTTATAATTGTCTGATGCGTTCCATTGCGGCCAGCGTATTTTCGTAAGTTCCAAAAGCGGTCAGCCGAAAGCAGCCTTCTCCGCTGGGGCCAAATCCGGCTCCCGGCGTGCCCACCACGTTTGCTTTTTCCAGAAGGTAATCAAAGAATTCCCAGGAATTTATACCCTTGGGCGTCTGCATCCAGATATAAGGCGCGTTGACGCCGCCCGACACCTGATAGCCGGCGCTTTTTAGGCCTTCCAGGATCGTGGAGGCATTTTTCATATAATAAGCCACCTGCTCTTTTAGCTGCGCTTTGCCCTGCTCGGAATAAACAGCCTCCCCGGCTTTCTGGACAATATAGGGCGCGCCGTTATATTTCGTTCCGTGCCTTCTCGCCCACAGAGCATGAAGGGCGACGTCTTTGCATTTCAACTCCTTGGGGATAACCGTAAATCCGAGCCGTGTACCGGTGAATCCGGCATTTTTGGAAAAGCTGCGCAGTTCTATCGCGCATGTCCGGGCTCCTGTACACTCGTAAATCGTGTGCGGTACATTTTCCTGAGAAATATAGGCCTCGTAGGCGGCGTCGTAGATAATCACCGAGCCGTTTTTGTTGGCGTAGTCCACCCACTGTTGGAGCTGGTCTTTGGTCAGAGTCGAGCCGGTGGGATTGTTGGGATAGCACAGGTAAATCAAATCCGGCGTTTCCTTTGGAAATTCGGGCACAAAGTCATTGTCTGCGGTACAGGGCATATAGATCACATCGCTCCAAGTTTCAGATTTGGGATCGTAAGCTCCCGTTCTTCCCGCCATCACATTGCTGTCCACGTAAACCGGGTAAACCGGATCGCAGACTGCGATTTTGCTGTCTCCGCTGAAAATCTCCTGTATGTTCGCCGAATCGCATTTTGCCCCGTCGGATACAAAGATCTCATCCGCGGCAATCTGACATCCTCTGTCTTTGTAATCGTTTTTGGCAATGGCTTCCCGGAGAAATTCATAGCCCAAATCCGGAGCATAGCCGTGAAAAGTCTCTGCCTGGCCCATCTCGTCCACGGCACTATGGAGTGCCTCGATAATAGCGGGCGCCAACGGCTGTGTGACGTCTCCGATTCCCAGGCGGATGATTTTTTTATCCGGGTTGGCTTTCGTAAACGCAGCCACTTTCTTTCCGATGGTCGAAAACAGATAACTGCCCGGAAGCTTTAGATAATTTTCATTGATTTTAAACATAATTTCCTCCCTGTAACTCTATGTTTCCGCTGAATACTTCGACTGCGGGGCCGGTCATGTATACCTGGTCGGCGTCTTTGTCCCAGAAGACTTTTAAGTCGCCGCCCAGAAGTTTTACGGTCACCTGCGTATCGGTGTATCCGTTTAAGATAGAAGAAACTGTGGCGGCGCAGGCGCCCGTGCCGCAGGCCAGCGTTTCCCCGGAGCCTCTCTCCCATACCCGCATCTGAATCGTCTCCCGATCCAATATTTTGCAAAATTCCGTGTTGATGCGATCCGGGAACAAAGGATGGTTTTCAAACTTCGGCCCCCATTTTTCTATGTCAAATCCTTTTACATCATCCAGATAAACCACGGCGTGGGGATTGCCCATGGAGACTCCTGTTATCTGGTATCTCTCCCCTTCTATTTCAATGGGCATGCCGACGGCTTGTTCTTTCTCTGTCTGGATAGGTATGTTTTTTGCGGTCAAATCGGGTGCGCCCATATTTACCCGGATTTGCACTGCCTTTTTGTTCTCCACGGTTAAGTCCAGAGATTTGACGCCGCTTTTTGTCTCAATTGTGATCTGTTCTTTGTCCGTCAGATGGTGGTCGTAGACATACTTTGCCACACAGCGGATGCCGTTTCCGCACATCGCCCCCTGAGAACCGTCCGCGTTATACATCTCCATCCGAAAATCTGCGGTGTTGGACGGCTGAATCAGGATCAATCCGTCTGCGCCGATTCCGAAATGACGGTCGCTGACGAATTTGGCTATTCGATTCGGATCGTCTATTTTTTCCTCGAAGCAGTTTACATACACATAATCGTTTCCTATTCCGTGCATTTTGGTAAATTTCATTAGCTTTCCCCCAGACTGATAATCATTTCTGCCGTCTCCGCCATACTGTTCCCGTTGTCCATACTGCGTTTCTGTACATAACGGTGGGCTTCTTCTTCCGTCATATGGTTGCGTTCCATCAAAAGCCGCTTTGCTTTTTCGATGATCGCCTTTTCCCGCGGGCTTCTCTGACGGCTTTTTTTTCTGTTTTTGCGGATTGCAGCTTCCATCATGCCTATTGTATCAAGTAATTCATGGACTTTCAAGGGCATACCGACTGCGATCACGCCATCGGGCCTTTTTTCTGCAAGCACTCGCTGGGAGGCAAGCAGCAGCATCTCAAAGCCGGAACCCATCTGCTCCTTTAGTTCTGTATACAGCATATCCCGGAAGCGGTAACCGCACACAACGATCCCGGAGCCCAGGTCATCCATACAATTCAGCGCCTGGCTGCCTGTGGTGCAGATACCGACCACGTCCATACCATTGCGCACCAAAAGGTTTCGGATACTTTTGGCGTCCTCCAATTTCGGGAACACGACCACTACATTGTTCATCGAAGTACTCCTCTCTAAAACTTGTAGAGGTACTGTTCCAATTCCCAGGCGCTCACTTGGTTTGTATACTGCTGCCATTCAGTTTTCTTGGCCTGGATATAGCTTTTGGCAGTTTTTTCCCCCAATACCTGCATGACAAGGCGGTCTTTTTCCATTTCTTGCAGGGCTTCCTGTAAATTAGACGGCAGGGCTTGGATCTCGGCTGCCTGTTTGTCTGCCTTTGTCATCTCAAAGATATTCTGGGTGATTCCGGCAGGCGGCTGTATGTGGTTCTGGATGCCGTCCAGACCGGCGGCCAGGCATACCGCAAGAGCCAGATATGGATTGGCGGCGGAGTCCGGGGAACGCAGTTCTATGCGTGTGCCTTCCCCTCTGGCAGCCGGAATCCGGATCAAAGGGCTTCGGTTAGTCGCAGACCAGGCGATATAGACTGGCGCCTCATATCCGGGCACCAGGCGCTTGTAAGAATTTACCAGGGGATTGGTGATAGCCGTCATGCCTTTGATATGCTTTAGAATCCCGCCGATAAACCAGTATGCTTCCTGACTCAGCCCCTGGGAATCTGTTTCGTCGGTAAATACATTTCTCCCATTTTTTGACAAAGACATGTTGACGTGCATCCCGGAACCGTTCACCCCGTATTTGGGTTTGGGCATAAACGTAGCGTGGAGTCCGTGCCGTTTGGCAATGGTTTTCACGGCCAGCTTAAAAGTCATAATGTTATCCGCAATCTGCAAAGCGGGGCCGTACCGGAAATCGATCTCGTGCTGAGCCGGGGCTACCTCATGATGGGACGCTTCGATCTCAAAATCCATTTCTTCCAACGTAAGCACCATATCCCGGCGGGCATTTTCCCCCAAATCCACAGGCCCCATGTCAAAATATCCGGCTTTTTCATGAGTCAGGGTGGTGGGCATTCCGTTATCATCCGTATGAAACAGGAAAAATTCACACTCTGGGCCAACGTGAAACGCATATCCCATTTCTTCTGCCTGGGAAAGCGCTTTTTTGAGAATATAACGGGGATCTCCCTCAAACGGTTCCTTGTTGGGCCGGTAAATGTCGCAGATTAGGCGGGCGACTTTGCCCTGCTGAGGCCTCCATGGGAAGATCTGGAAGGTATCCAGATCGGGATGCAGATACATATCGGATTCTTCGATTCGCACAAAGCCGTCTATGGAAGAGCCGTCAAACATGCACCGATTGTCCAGGGCTTTTTCCAACTGGCTGAAGGTAACCGCCACATTTTTAAAAATGCCGAACATATCGGTAAACTGAAGACGGATAAATTCTACATCCTCTTCTTCGGCAATCCGGAAAATGTCCGTTTTTGTATACTTGGCCATCGTATTTTTTCCTCCTTCTATCTTTTAGACATACAGACAAAGGCGTCCTTCTATCTGCATAGTGAGAACGCCTTTGTCCTATAAAAAGAATCATAACAGGTACTGCCTTTTTTGTCAATCCTCGTACCGAATACCAAAAAAAAGAAAACCCGCATCAATCTCCAGTGCTTGAGCCAGACGCATGACCGTACTGAACGTGGGATTGCCTCTGCCACGTTCCAAAAGGTTGATGTACGTGCGGGATACCCCCATGTTTTCGCCCAGGGATTCCTGGGTAAAGCCTTTCTTTTTCCGGTATGCGGACAGATTTCTGCCAAACGCCCAATGCATGTCTTTCACCTCTGTCATTGCCCCATCTTTCCTGCCTTCTTTTCTTATCGTAAAAATTCGGACGTCAACGACGCCCTCTTACAATACGCGTTTTCAGACAGAAGATAACGGGACGGAAGGCTTGCGCAGGATAATTATAAATCGGCCGCAGGATAGCTAATCCAGAAGCCGGGCAATCTCTGGAAAGGGTTCTACGCTCCGCTTTAAAATCCCCCGCAGGTAGGCAATCAAGATGCCGTAGTTGGTAATCGGAATCCCCTGATCTACCGCGCATTGCACCCGGTACTTCATTTCTCTGGCGTTTAACATACATCCCCCGCAGTGCACCACCATTCGGTAAGGCGATAAATCATCGGGAAATTCCGTGCCGGAGGTAAAATCAAAGTCCAGCTCGCAGCCTGTATATTCTCTAAGCCATCTGGGAATCTTTACCGTGCCGATATCGTCGCATTGGCGGTGGTGGGTACATCCTTCCCCAATCAGGATTTTGTCCCCGTTTTGGATCGAGTCCAGGGCTTTTACTCCCCGCACCGCCTCTGCCAAATCCCCCTTGTATCGGGCAAATAAGATGGAAAAGGAAGTCAGCAACACATCTTTGGGCGTATCTTTTGCGGCTCGGTCAAAAACCTGGCTGTCGGTAATCACCAGCCGAGGAGGAGATCCCAGCTTGTCCAGCGCTTCTCTCAATCCGTCCTCTTTTACCACGATAGCAGAGCCGTTTCCGTCGAGGATATCCCGGATGGTCTGCTGCTGCGGCAGGATCAGCCGTCCCTTGGGCGCGGCCTTGTCAATCGGAACCACCAGAACTAGAAAATCTCCGGGTTCCATCAGATCCCGCACAATGTACCGATCCGGTTCCTCCTGTTTGCCAAGCTCGGCAATCCGTTCTTTCAGCTCCCAGATGTGGAGCTTATCTTTGGCGCTGACCCACATTTCGTTCTCCCCGCAGGCAGGCTCCCCGTCCATCTGATCCAGCTTATTGTAGACTACCAGGTATGGAATCCCTTTGTCCTGAAAACGGCGGATCAGCATTTCGTCCTCTGGCTGCCTGCCTATCGTGCCGTCTACAATCAGCAGGGCAACGTCTGTTTTATTCAATACCTGATAGCTTTTTCGTATCCGCAGCTTTCCGAGTTCCCCCTCATCGTCGATGCCGGGCGTATCGATTACCACCACTGGGCCAAGCGGCAAGAGTTCCATTGTTTTATACACCGGGTCTGTGGTCGTTCCCTTTACCTGGGATACAATGGCCAGATCCTGGCCGGTCACCGCATTGATCACGCTGGATTTCCCTGCGTTGCGCTTTCCAAAAAAGCTGATATGCACCCGCTCCGAAGCAGGCGTCTGATTCATTCCCATATGCTCTCCTCTCTGCTAATTTTTTCAGTTCTTGTTTTCATTTTATAATAAGAGGGAGGGAAAATCAAGTTTTGGGGGTTTGGCGGTATGGAGATGTACTTTTCCGCGAGAAAAGTACCAAAAGCGCTTGGTTAGCAACGACCGGAACGAAGTGGAAACTTTGTGGATTTCCCCCGGCCCCCTTTAAAACGCTGTCCTTATAAGGGGAAGTATTTCGCAACTTTTTATGCTCCCTTTTTTGCAGCATTCGGATGGGTTCTTGGGAGAGTACTTATTTTCGAGGGAGGGGCTGAATAAATTTTATAGAATCCTTAGATTTTGAGGTTGAATGCCGATTTTTACTATGATATAATAATTTCTAAAATTATACATATATTATTAGGAAAGAAAGGAGTTTTTTATGAAAAAAAGACTGTTTCAAGTGTTGTTTCTGTTTTTATTGGTTTTGATGCTTCCGTTTTCACAGAATATTGGTGAGAGGCAGGTTTGGGCCGCGGAGGAGGGAGCACAGTTACCAGGTTACGAGAATCCTACATATACGTTCAATGCCATAGACGGATCGAAGGTTTCCACCCAAAGTACAGATGGCAAAACGGTTGTCCTGGTATTTGGTGGAACAGATTGTCCGAGAACCCGAAAGACTATTCAAAATATTGCAGGAAGTGATTTGGTTACCACAAAAACAAATCGCATCATTTTTGCTGAATGCAGTGGAGCTCCTCAGTATGGCGATGAGTGGGTGATGGGTGTCGCAGAGTTTGCAGACAAATATGGAAGTGGAACGGATCAAATTGCTTATTGTTATGATGAGGGCCAGAGTATAATGGGGGCGATGAGTAATTATCTTTCCATTTTCGGCATGAATTCGACAAGTGGATCATTTCCTGTGATTGTTTTGATTGATAAAAACAATCGGCTTCGGCAAGTCTTGCAGCCTGGAACGAGTGTGGATGCGGCTACGCTTAAGGCAGAGATTGATCGTCTTGCACAGACAGATTCCGATCCGGAGAACACACCAACATCCACACCGACGCCCACGCCATTGCCAGGTCTTGGCGACGACCCTTACTATATTTTCCGTTCCGTAGAGGATGAAAAGATTGCAACAACTTACACAGAAACTCCAGGAAAAACTACGGTTCTTATGTTCGGAAAAACCAACTGCGGGAAAACCAGATCTACCGTTCAGGAAGTTGCTGGCAGCAGTTGGGTCAGCAATAGCAATATTCGGGTGATTTTTGCGGAGAGCACTGGAAAAACAAAGGAAGAAACCGTGGCTTTTGCAAACCCATATACAGGAGATATTACGTTTTGTTATGATGACGGCAATACGGGTTCGGGGTTTGACAGCACTTATAATGCAATGTTCCGATATGCCCGTTTTAACCCAGAGATTGGCAATGCGGTAAGTTTCCCGCTCACCGTCCTGATTGATGAGAATAATCGGGTACGAAAGGTTATGCAGGGATTCCAGACGGAAGAGTATCTCTGGAGTGAGATCTGCCAGTTTACAGACCCGGAAGCAGCGCCTTCGGTTACGCCGCCGACAGCTCCCATCAATCCTGTAACGGAGCTTCCCTCCATAAACGGAGGTAGCGTTTCTGTAAAGGCTCCTTCTTTGAACCAGATGACAATGCTTATCTTTGGTACAATTGCATCATGGCAGGAAAGAAACGGTGAAGTCAGGAGCATGGCTGCTGTGAGACTTAGTGAGAATTCCGGTGAAGAGAATCCTGGTACTGAAGTTCCCGATACGAAAGATTTCACGGATGTGGACAATACGCTCCAAACTCTCCAAAATATTTTAGAAAGTAAGCCATACCAAGAAGGCAACATTTACATAACTTTTGCTGAATGCGGCGAGGCAACCAAGGAAGAACTCATGGAGTATGCGGCGAAATTTGGGGAGGATTCTCCTATTCAGTTCTGTTATGCAGAAGATGTTGCGGAAATTCAAAATGCTATGGCCGAGTATACCAATATTTTTGGAACATCAGCAGAAGCCGGAAATCCAAAACTGCCTTTTACAGTTGTGCTTGATACAAAAGACCAAGTACAAAATATCCTGGAAGGACCTCTGAGCACAAAGGAGATTGAAACGGAAATAAACGGGAACCCCATTCCGCCAGAAGATCCGACACCCACGCCAGAAGATGAGGACCCGGTAACTCCTCCAGTCGACCCCGATCCGAATCCGACAAGAGTCCCAGGTCAGATTGTCACTCCGTACCCGACGGACACTCCAGTACCAACGGGCACACCGGAGCCAACCGACGTACCAACACCAACGGATACGCCGACTCCAACCGATACGCCAACCCCGACGAATACCCCGGATCCGACGATTTCACCGGCTCCCGTATCCGTCTCAAAGGTTTCCGGGTTGAAGAACGTTTCCAGCAAAAACAGCGTCAAGCTAACCTGGAGCAAGGTTTCCAAAGCGGACGGATACATCATTTATCAATACAAAAATTCCGGCTGGAAGCAAATTGCATCTGTGAAATCTGGGAAAAATGCTTATACAGTAAAGAAATTAAAAGCTGGCGCCAATTACCGTTTTGCTATAAAAGCGTATATGATGCAAGACCAGAAACAGACGCTTAGTAAGTCTTATGCATCTGTCTATGCGGCGACCAAACCCGCAGCTCCGACAGTTAAAGCGACGACAAAGTATGGAAAAGTTACGCTGAATTGGAAGAAGGTAAGCGGAGCCACAGGCTATCGAATCCGTTACAAAACCAGCAAAAACGGTTCTTGGAAAACCTTAAAGATAACTAAGAAAACCAGTTTTACCGGTAAAGAACTGAAGTATGGAAAGACTTATTGGTTCAAGGTAAAAGCATACAAAACTTATAAGGGAAAAACCTATATTGGAACCGGTAAGACGAAAAAAGTAACTGTCGAGTAGTAAAAAATTTGATATGTCTGTTCGCGCAGACGTCATCATCCGCTTTTCTGATATCCTCAAAATATCAGGAAAGCGGCGTTTTTTGTAATGAGAAAAAATACCGAAAAAAGTCTTGCACAATGAACCGGAATATGATAATATATCTTTCGTTGAAAAACAGATGTATTTCATACGCGAACAAAAGGATACGCGGCATATGGAAAATTCAAAGAAACGCCAGAAATACTATGTAGTCCGGGAAAAAGCAGTACCAGAGGTTTTGGTTCAGGTGGTGGAGGCCAAGAGGCTGCTGGACTGCGGCAAAGCGGAGACGGTGCAGGAAGCCACCGATATGGTGGGAATCAGCAGAAGTTCTTTTTACAAATACAAAGACGATATTTTTCCCTTTCACGCAGAGACCAAGGGGAAAACGATTACCTTCATCATACAGATGGACGACGAACCGGGACTTTTATCGGATGTACTGACAACCATCGCCCGTTTTCACGGGAACATTCTTACCATTCACCAGAGCATTCCCATCAATGGGGTCGCCATGCTGACGCTGAGTGTGGATATCCTCCCAGGCACAGGGGACGCCGCGGCTATGGTGGAACATATTGAGCAGCAACAGGGAATTCATTATTTAAAAATACTGGGAGCAGAATAGACATAATAGAGAAGAAAGGGGATAGACAGATGAAATATGTAGTAATTTTAGGAGACGGCATGGCAGATGAACCAGTGGAAGCGCTGGGCGGCCAGACTCCTCTGGCTTTTGCAAAAACACCAACGATGGACGCTCTGGCAGCGAAGGGGCAGATCGGCCTGGTACATACCATACCAGAAGGGATGCACCCCGGCAGCGATACCGCGAACCTGTCCGTTCTGGGCTACAACCCCAGGCAGTATTATACCGGGCGTTCTCCTCTGGAAGCGCTGAGCATTGGCGTGGATATGAAAGAGGGCGATGTGGCTCTGCGGTGTAATCTGGTTACGCTGACGGAGGACGACGCTCCCTATGCAGAGCAGACCATCGTGGATCACAGCTCCGGCGAAATCAGCACGGAGGATGCGCAGATCCTGATGGATGCCGTTGCAAAAGAGCTGGCAGATGAAACGTATCAGTTTTATGTGGGAACCGGCTATCGGCATTGTCTGATCTGGAAAAACGGGACGGTGGCAGAGCTTACGGCCCCTCACGATGTGCTGGAACAGAAAATCGGACCGCATCTTCCCAAAGAGGTAGCGCTGTTAAACATGCAGGAGCGCAGCTATGAAATTTTGAAAAATCATCCTCTGAATCAGGAGCGCAAGGCAAAGGGCTTAAATCCTGCCAACAGTTTTTGGTTCTGGGGCGCCGGCACGAAGCCTGCCCTGTCTTCTTTCCAGGAAGCACATAACAAAAAAGGCGCGATGATTTCCGCTGTGGATTTGCTCAAAGGCATTGCCGTGGGCGCAGGCATGGAGAATATCATCGTGGAGGGAGCCAATGCCGGGCTGGATACGAATTATGAGGGAAAAGCCCAGGCAGCCGTGAAGGCTCTGACACAGAACGGTTATGATTTTGTCTATGTACATGTGGAAGCTCCCGACGAGATGGGTCATCAGGGCAGCGCGGAGAAAAAAGTAAAAGCCATTGAGTATCTGGATCAGCGGGTGATCCGTCTGGTAAAGGAAGGACTGGAGCAGGCGAACGCCGATTACCGGATGCTGATTATGCCAGACCATCCCACGCCGGTTCGCCTGCGCACCCACACCAGTTCCCCGGTGCCGTATCTGCTCTATGACAGCACAGCGCCTTTAAAGAAGGACTGGAAGTATCAGGAAGACCAGGCGGCAGACAGCAAAAATGTGGTGGCCCACGGATGGGATATGATGAAATATCTGTTCCAGGAAGAAGGAAAATAAAAGGAGAACGGCAGATGTTAGTGGTAAAGAAATTCGGCGGGACATCCGTCGCCAACAAAGAGCGGATTTTCAATGTGGCAAAACGCTGTGTAGAAGAATATAGAAAAGGAAACGACGTCGTGGTTGTCCTGTCTGCTATGGGAAAATACACCGATGAACTGATAGATTTGGCGCAGGATATCAACCCCAGGCCCCCAAAGAGGGAGATGGATATGCTGTTTACGATTGGAGAACAGATGTCCGTAGCTTTGATGGCGATGGCCTTGAATCATCTGGACGTGCCGGCAGTTTCCTTAAATGCTTTCCAGGTGAGTATGCATACGACGAGCGCTTACGGGAACGCCCGGCTGAAACGGATCGATACCGAGCGGATACGCACAGAGCTGGAAAATCGGAAGATCGTTGTAGTAACCGGTTTCCAGGGAATCAATAAATTTGACGATTATACAACCCTGGGGCGCGGCGGATCCGACACCACAGCCGTGGCCTTGGCGGCGGCCCTTCGGGCGGACGCTTGCGAGATTTATACAGATGTAGACGGCATTTACACGGCAGATCCCAGGCTGGTGCCCAATGCGAGAAAGTTAAAAGGGATTACCTATGACGAAATGCTGGATCTGGCCACGCTGGGAGCGGGCGTGCTGCACAACCGTTCCGTGGAGATGGCGAAAAAATACGGTGTGCCCCTGGTGGTGCGCTCTAGTTTGACGAACGAAGAAGGAACCGTGGTGAAGGAGGATGTAAACGTGGAAAGAATGTTGGTAAGCGGAGTTGCGCTGGATCGAAAAGCAGACCGGGTAGCCGTGATTGGGCTGAAGGATGAGCCGGGTATTGCGTTTAAAGTATTTGACTGCCTGGCAAAGAAACATATTAACGTGGATGTAATCCTGCAATCCATCGGCCGCGACGGAACAAAGGATATTTCTTTTACCGTGGACGACGGAGATCTGGAAGATACTGTGGCTGCTTTGCAGGAAAGCAGAGGCCGCCTGTCCTTTGATCGGATTGAGAGTGAGACAAAGATTGCGAAACTTTCCATTGTGGGCGCCGGGATGATCAGCAATCCAGGCGTGGCGGCAAAAATGTTTGAAAGCCTGTACAATGCCAATATCAACATCAATATGATTTCTACCTCTGAAATTCGGATTACCGTGCTGATCAACGAGGCGGACGGAGAGCGCGCCATCAATGCCGTACACGATGCATTTGGCCTGGCAGAATAACACGATACCAGGTTTAACAATGTTACATGTCTACATGGCCAGATGAAACGCGCACAGCAGGATATTTTTCAGGATCCAGTTGAGTAAAATGAGAGCAACGGCTCCATAGAGATAAGCGTTTCGGAAGGTCATGCCGTGGCAGAGGCGGTTGTCCGATTGTCCAGGCAAAAGGGCGAGCAAGTTGCGGGCCGCATAAATAAAGTAAAGAACCGTACCGTACACAACGACCGGATGGTAAAGCAAAGACTGCAAAAAGCGGCCGTGCAGCAGGGAAATAAAGGCCCTGGTGCCGCCGCAGCCTGGGCAGTACAGCCCGGTCAGACGGTGAAAAAGACAAGGAGGAATCGGAATCCGCGTTACGGCAAGAAACAAAAGCAGTCCGCCAAAAACCGCTGCCAGACATAAGCTAATCAGAAAAATTTTCTTTTGTTCCGGGTTTTTCATGATATTCATAAAGAACACCCATCCATTTCAGGCAGTACTGCAAACGTGGCAGACAAAGTATCCAAACGGTTGCTTACAAACTGCCGCTTTCTTTTTGATTTTCAAAAACTATATCATAAAAATCTTTCTCAGTCGATAAAAATCATAGACTATTTGCATTCATTCCCAATTATTGTTATAATTATGGACAAGATACCGTGTGTACAAGTTTTAAGGAGGAGTACATGAAATACACAGGAAAGGAATTGAAATGCAGGGCCAGAGAGAGGATGAAAGGGAATTACCTGGTTCCGATTATGGCAGCCGTAAGCATTGCGCTGCTTACTTTTGCGTTCGCTTGTATGATTTCTCTGATATTTCGGGGAAACAGTACCCTGGCGTTGGTTTTGAATCAACTGGCCAGCCTGATTTTTTCTTTGATTCTGTCTGTTTTTATGGCGGGCATCTGTTACATGTATCTGAATATAGGAAGAAAAAAAACTTACAGCATGGACGATATTTTTTATATGTTCCATCGGGATCCAGACAGGGTGATTGTTGTATGCTTTGTGCTTACATTAATCAATATGATCTGTTCGATACCTCTGTATATGGTGCAGGGACTGGTGATGAAAGCGGATACCCCGGAAAAAGTGCTTCAGGTATTTCCCGTTTTGCTGGGAGCTATGTGCCTGAGCGGCGTTTTGAATCTGTTTGTGACACTGCCCTTTGCGTTTTCCTATATGCTGCTGATTGATAATCCTCAGATGAGCGCGGCAGATGCGTTAAAAGGAAGCGCCTTTATGCTGAGGGGGAATAAGCTGCGCCTGTGCAGGCTTTATCTGAGCTTCTTTGGCATGGGCGTACTGGTTGTTCTGTCCGGGTTTGTAGCCGCTATATGGGTAGAGGCGTATCTTCAGGCATCTATGGTGCAATTATATATGGAGTTAAACGGGGAACTGGCACAGGAAGGGCAGATAGACTATCCCCAACAGAAGGAAAGGGACCTGCTGCCTGTACGGGCAGATGACTATAATGCGGAAGCATAATCATTCAAAGAAAGGATGTGAACGAAATGGATGAAAAAGAAATGGAAATCATGCTATCAGCTGTAGACGATACGGTATCCGACGCGCCGCCCGAACCGGAAGCGCCAGAGAGCGGCGAAAGCGTTCTGGAAGAGTATTCCTATGGAGTTCCGGTTGAGAAGGAAGAAAAGACTGAACCGGAAGTTGTTTCACAAGAGAATGTATCTACAAATGACGGACATGAAGAGCACAGACCCGAAGAGCCATCCGCCGAAAGTGTTTCATATAGGAAGGAAGATTCAGAAGGGGCAGGTTCAGAGTGGACATCACCCATGCCGGAGGCAAAAGAGGACGCGCAGAAAGAGCCGTCCGCATCCGGCTATGAACGCAAAGAAAACACTCATTCGGAAACCGCTTCCACAGGCTACAATTACGGTGAAAATAATCATCAGCAGGGGACGCCGCCCCCGCCCGGTTATCACTACGGAGGGGACAACCGTCAGGGAACGCCCCCGCCGAATTACAACTACGGCTCAAATTACCAGCAGAGATATACGCCGAAAGGAAGCAACGGCATGGCGTTAGCCTCGCTGATTCTGGGAATTTTGTCGATTGTGATGTGCTGCTGCGGCGGTTTTGGGGTGATTTTGGGCGCAGTGGGAATTGTGCTTGCCATTTTATCGCGCGGCAGGGAACCGATGGAAACCAATGCCAAAGCCGGACTTTGCCTGTCTATCGGAGGAATCGTGCTGGGAATTGTTGTTTTGGTTCTGGCGTTTGTGACGGTGAGCAGCAACGGGATGTATCAGAGAAGCATGAGAAATTATGAAGATTACAGCCATTACTTCGATCATGACGGTTTTTAAGTTTGGGAAAGGATATATATGGATCTGATAAAAACAATCGCCCAGGAGCTGCAAGTAGGAAGCCATCAAGTAAAGGCGGCGGTGGATCTCATCGATCAGGGAAAAACCATCCCGTTTATCGCCAGATACCGCAAGGAAGCCACCGGCTCTCTGAACGACGAACAGCTTCGCCTGCTGCATGAAAGGCTTGTTTACCTGAGAAATCTGGAGGAGAAAAAAGAACAGGTGTTGAGAAGCATCGAGGAGCAGGGAAAATTGACGCCGGAGCTGAAGGCACAGATTTTGGCGGCTCAGACCTTGGTGCTGGTAGAAGATTTTTACCGCCCGTATCGCCCCAAGAAGCGGACCCGCGCGACCATCGCAAAGGAGAAGGGGCTGGAGCCGCTGGCAATCCGAATCTGGCAGCAGACGATCGAAGGTCCCGTCGAGGAGGAAGCGCGGGCGTATCTCTCAGAAGAAAAGGAAGTCCGCACCGTGGAGGAGGCCATCGCCGGCGCCAGGGATATTCTGGCCGAACAGATTTCCGAGGAGGCAAATTACCGGATCTATATACGCAACGCCACCTGGAAGAAGGGAACGGTGCAGTCTGCGGCAAAGGATGAGAAAGCCCAGAGCGTCTACGAGATGTACTATGCATTTGAGGAAGCGGCGTCCAAGCTGGCCGGACACCGGGTAATGGCGTTAAACCGTGGGGAAAAAGAGAAGCTTTTGAGTGTAAAATTGACTGCGCCCGAGGAGGATTTGATCCGCTATCTGGAAAAACAGATCGTCACCAAAAACAATCCTCACACCACTCCCATTTTAAAAGAAGCGGCGGCGGACGGCTATAAGCGGCTGATTGCCCCCGCCGTGGAGCGGGAGATCCGCAGCGAACTCACCGAGAAAGCCGAGACTGGAGCGATTCAGGTATTTGGCAAAAATCTCACCCAGCTTCTCATGCAGCCGCCCATTGCCGGACAGGTGGTGCTGGGGTGGGATCCGGCGTTTCGCACCGGATGCAAGCTGGCTGTGGTGGACGCCACAGGGAAAGTGCTGGATACGACTGTGATTTACCCCACAGATCCCACAACAGATGCGAAGATCCGAGCGGCTAAGAACACCTTAAAAAAACTGATAAAAACATACAACATTACGCTGATTTCTCTGGGAAACGGTACCGCCTCCAGGGAATCCGAGCGGATCATTGTGGAACTGCTCAAAGAGATATCCAAAGAGATACCGCAAAAGGTTCAGTATCTGATTACCAACGAAGCCGGAGCTTCGGTGTATTCCGCCAGCAAGCTGGCCGCAGAAGAATTTCCCAATTTCGACGTGGGCCAGCGCAGCGCGGCTTCCATTGCAAGACGGCTTCAAGATCCGCTGGCGGAGCTGGTAAAGATTGATCCGAAGTCCATCGGCGTGGGCCAGTATCAGCACGATGTGAATCAAAAAAGGCTGGGGGAGGCTCTGTCTGCGGTTGTGGAGGACTGCGTAAACAAAGTCGGCGTAGACCTGAATACAGCCTCCGCTTCCCTGCTGGAATACATTTCTGGAATCACCAAGGTAACTGCGAAAAACATCGTGGCTTACCGGGAGGAACACGGCAGCTTTACCGACCGGAAACAGTTGCTAAAGGTGCCAAAGCTGGGTCCAAAAGCCTACGAACAATGCGCCGGATTTACACGGATTATGAACGGCAAAAATCCGCTGGACGCCACCAGCGTCCACCCGGAGAGTTACCCGGCAGCTACTCAGTTATTAGAGAAACTGGGCTACACCCCGCAGGATATCAAAGAACGGAAATTATCTGGCATCTCTAAAGAAATCAAAGATGCCGCCGCCCTTGCCGAAGAGCTGGGAATTGGAGAAGTAACGCTGTGGGATATTGTCAAAGAACTGGAGAAACCCGCCAGAGATCCCAGGGATGAGATGCCCGCGCCTGTACTCAGAAGCGATGTGCTGGAAATGAGAGATTTAAAAGAGGGCATGATATTAAAAGGAACCGTAAGGAATGTTATCGACTTCGGTGCATTTGTGGATATCGGGGTACATCAGGACGGCCTGGTTCATATCTCCCAGTTGGCTAACAAATTCGTGAAGCATCCGCTGGATGTGGTCAGTGTCGGGGATGTGGTAGAAGTCAAGGTCATAAGCCTGGATTTGAAAAAGCAGCGGATTGGACTTAGTATGATTTTGTAAATACGATTCTGTGAGGAAGGATGTAAAATGGGTAAAATCAATCAGATCAAACAGTTGACGTATACGCCCTATGTCAATCTGTATTCGCTGAAAATTACCAATAAAAAAGGGGCGCATGGCAGTTATTATATGGCGTCCAGGGCAAAAGCCACCGACGCTCTAAAGCTGAAAACGAGGGAAAACACTCCTGACGGAGTCATCGTTTACAGCGTCTATGGAGAGCAAAAGGATCGGGTTGTCCTGGTTCGCCAGTACCGCTATTCCATCGGCGATTATATCTATGAGTTTCCTGCCGGGCTTGTGGAGCCGGGAGAGGATTACCATGCGGCAGGCGTGC
The DNA here is from genome assembly GCA_947571775.1 of uncultured Lachnospiraceae bacterium. Classification (GTDB taxonomy): domain Bacteria; phylum Bacillota; class Clostridia; order Lachnospirales; family Lachnospiraceae; genus MGBC164599. The sequence continues at coordinate 54,807 of CANOZK010000007.1, forward strand.
GGGAGCTGAGAGAGGAGACAGGGCTGGATTTGGATCTGCTTTCGGTGGATGAAATGTATGAGAAGCCGGCCTTTACCACGATAGGTATGACGGACGAATCCTGCGCGACCATCTACGGATATGCTTCCGGGGAGGTTACCAACAGGGGTCAGGAGGACAGCGAAGAGATTGAGATTGTCCTTGCTGACCGCCAGGAAGTCAGAAGAATTTTAAAAGAAGAACGGATCGCCATCATGTGTGCATACATGCTGATGCACTTTCTGAATGATGAAGACCCGTTTGCTTTCATTAGAAATTAATCAATTCTGATTTTTATATTTTTCCAAATAGGTATTGATCCGGTCAATGGGGTTTAACAGTTCGCTGATGGACATATCGTGGTTTAAAGTGTCAATCAGGAGGGCGATGTATTTGCTCATATCGCAGTTGATGTAATAGGGTTTCTCCAGCAATTCCGGTGCCTGATAAATCAGGTTTGTGGTGAGAAGCCCGTCAAAAAAACCTTTTTCATAGGACAGATCGAATTTTTTCAGTCCATTGGTAAAGAAACCAAAGGTGGAACAGATAAAGATCCGATTTGCGTTCTTATCTTTTAAAAGGGCGGCAGTTTCCAGAACCGAATCCCCGGAGGAAATCATGTCGTCAATGATAATCATATCTTTTCCAGCCACATCGGCGCCCAGAAATTCATAGGCTACAATCGGGTGCTTTCCGTCGGAATAGAATAAAGAATAATCCCGGCGTTTGTAAAACATGCCCATATCAACGCCCAGCACGTTTGCCAGATAGATGGCGCGGTTCATGCCGTTTTCATCCGGGCTGATTACCATCAGATGATCGCTGTCGATGGACAGATCTTTTTCATGGTTGAGCAGGTTTTTGATAAACTGGTAGGAGGGCCGGATGGTTTCCAGACCGTCCAGAGGGGTGGCGTTCTGGATGCGGTCGTCGTGGGCGTCGAATGTCAAAATATTGTCTACGCCCATTTTGATCAGCTCCTGCAACGCGATGGCGCAATCCAAAGATTCCCGTCCGCTGCGCTGGTGCTGACGGCTTTCATATAAGTAAGGCATAATCACATTGATGCGTCTGGCCTTTCCGCCCACAGCCGCGATCACCCTTTTTAGATCCTGAAAATGATCATCCGGGGACATCCGGTTTATGTAGCCGCTCATATTATAAGTCAGACTGTAATTACACACATCTACCATAATATAGATATCGTCGCCCCGTATGGATTCATTGAGGGTTCCTTTGGCTTCGCCGGAACCAAAACGGGGAACCTGGGGCTGGACGATATAGGAATCCCGGTAGTAGCCGTCCGGCGCAAAAGAGTCCGGTTGCTCTGGCATCTGTTCCTTTCTCCATTTTATAATCCAGTCATTTACTTTCCCGCCCAGGGAAGCGCAGCTCTCCAGAGGCAGGATAGCTAATCTTCCTGCAGGTATTGCCGATAAATTTTCAATGGACATGTGGCTCATAATCTTTTGTCCTCCTGAATGATTTTTCTGGTACGGATATCTCTACGAATATCTTTTCCGATGAGGTTAATAAACACATAGTTTTGGATAATCCTGGAAAAAGTCCTGGTGGAATATATTTCAGAAAAGGTTTCCAAATCCTTGTTGGTAGAGATTATAGTGGATCTCTCCCGCAACATCCGTTCGTTTACGATGAGAAAGAGCTGAGAGGAGACGAAAGAATTAGTCAGCTCTGTTCCCAGATCGTCCAAAATCAGCAGATCACAGTTCAGAATATATTCCAATGCCCCTTCGCTGCTGGATTCCTTTGAAAAGGTTTTTTTCGCCAGCAAATCAAACAAATCATATGACGGGAAATAGAGTACGCTGTACGCCTTCTTGAGAATCTCGCAGGCGATGCAGTGGGAGAGAAAGGTCTTTCCCACTCCCGTATCCCCGTAAATAAACAGGTTATGTGCAGCATTTCCAAATTGTCTGATAAATTCCTGGGATTTTTCCACAGCGAACTGGGCATGTTCCAGGGGGGTTTTTCCAGTGTTATCATCCCTTATTCTATCAGAATAGAACGAAAAAGAAAAGAGTTCAAAATTTTCTTTTTCCAGAATTTCCTTTAGACCGCTTTGTTGGTAGAGTATATCTGCGGCCATCTTCTGAAAACAAGCGCATTTTTTGTTCCGGCTGATATAGCCGGTGTCCCGGCAGAGGGGGCATTCGCAGGGCATGTCCAGGTAATCGGGAGGGAAACCGTTTTCGTGCAGAAGGCGGTTGCGCTCTTTGGAAAGAATTTGCAGTTTTTTTTCATAGGCGGAACTGCTTTCGCTGCAATCTCCCTTCAGGCGGCTGCGGATTCTCTGGGCGCTGGAGGAGGCGATGGCGTCCTGGATCTCTTTCAATTGGGGAACTTGGCGGTAGGCATGTTCCCTGTGTTCCTCCAGCCGTCGGCGGTTCTGGCTCTGCCGGCGGTCGTACTCGCGCATGATGGCGTCGTATTGGATATTTTCTAAGGCCATGGATGGGAAACCTCCTTATTGCTGAAACATAGATTTTTTTATCTCGTCAAAATCGTAATCCCGGTGAGGGTAATCGTTGAACTGGTTGTACTTGCCGGAGTTTTTGGCTGCGGATCTAGCCTGCCTAGCCTGAGCCTGTTTGAGTTTGTCATAGTCTGCGTCTAATTTTTTTACATCCGACAGATGATGAACGTCCGCTTCATGCCAGCTATTCAGGATAGAATTCGTATAGCGGATGCTTCCGCTTCCGGTTTGCAGCACGGCCCGTTTGCAGGCTTCCTGAATCAGCTCCATGGTAAAGCCCCATTCCTGGATCCAGCGGTCTATGATTTCGACTTCGCCTTCTATTGGGTTGTGGTTCTGGATACCCAGGGCTTTGAGAACGGCGTAGTATGTCTGGCTGTACTGGCGGGCTTCTTCCTTGGCGGCGGCCACAGTGGAAATCCCCTGATCCGACCAGGAAAGAGCGATGCTTTGAATATACCAGATACTTTTGCGTCCTCTGGATACGCAGTACTCGATTAAGTATTCGATCAAATCGGGGTCAAAGTTCAGCTCCTCATAGAAATAGAGAATCTTATTGGTATCCGTTATAGAGAGGGGACGGCCTAAGTATTGCTCCGCAATATAAAGAAGCTGTACGATTTGCTCGTTGTCTTTTAACTCTTTTACCCGCTCGGCGGTCAGGCTGTTTTCGTCTGGGGATACGTCAGCACTCACGGACGTCTCGACCGGTTCGGGTATTTCCGGCATTGCGGCAGCCTCCGTTTTCTCTTTCGGGTAGGAAAAAGAGAGATCGGTCAGCTCTTGGTTCTCATTAAAGCCCAGCGTAAGCAGCCCTTCTTTTTCCCAATAGCGGACCGCCCGCAAAATGTCACGCTCAGTACAGTCCATCTTGTCCGCCAGTTGGGACAAAGAGGGAAGCTCTCCAGGAGCGCTGCGCAGCAGATACAGGTAGATTTTCACAAATTCACCGTTGGCCCGAGGCATGTATTCATCCAGAAAACGGTTGGGGATCAGGGTGACGTCCGGGACCCAGTGGGTATGCAAATGAAGACTATCCATGCTTATGTACTCCCTTTCTCAAAATACGGATGGCGGTTTATTTTCATCATCTGCGCGGAGCACGGCCGCTTTGGGGCAGATACTTCTTTAGTATACCTTTTTTTTTTCATAAAGTCTATCTTTTTATCTTTCGGCATCTTTACAAAATTGACATAATATGTTAGAATACAGTTTCGTGAATACTCGTTTTGCGGGCAAGCCATAAGCCCGGCGAGACGGAATCCTTGTTCCTTACAAAGAGAATAAGGGGCCAATAGACCAGAAGGAGGAAATACATGAACAAGTATGAATTAGCATTGGTACTGAATGCAAAGGTAGAAGACGAAGTGCGTCTGGCCGCTTTGGAAAAAGCGAAGGGCTACATTACCCGTTACAATGGGGTGATTTCGGAAGTGGAAGAGTGGGGCAAGAAGCGTCTGGCCTACGATATCCAGAAGATGCACGAAGGTTATTACTATTTCATTCAGTTTGAGGCCGAACCGACCTGCCCTGTGGAGCTGGAGAGCCATATGCACATTATGGACAACGTGCTCAGATATTTGATTATCAACAAGACAGACGAGCCGGTGGTAGAACAGGCTGAAGAAGCCTCTGCCCAGGAGCCTGCCCAAGAAGAAGCGCCAGTACAAGAGTAATTTACAGACCGCAAATTGATTTTTAAAGAGGTAAATGATGAATAAAGTGATTCTCATGGGGCGTTTGACAAGAGATCCGGAAGTGAGATATTCGGCTGGGGAAAATGCGCTGGCGATTGCCAGATATACCCTGGCGGTAGACCGCCGTTTCAAGAGGGATGGGGAGGCTACGGCAGATTTTATCAACTGCGTGTCTTTCGGACGGATAGCGGAATTTGCGGAAAGATATTTCCACAAAGGAATCCGCATCACCATATGCGGACGGATTCAGACCGGAAGCTATACCAACCGGGAAGGACAGAAGGTATATACCACGGAAGTGGTGGTAGAAGAACAGGAGTTTGCAGAGAGTAAGGCAGCCAGCCAGGGATATGCGGCGGCGAATAACACTGCTCCGTCCATGCCTGCTGCGGACATGCCCGCGCCCAGTGCGGCGTCTGCGGATGGCTTTATGAATATTCCAGATGGGATTGACGAGGAGCTGCCATTTAGTTAAAGGAGGTAAACCAATGGCTTACGATAGAGGAAACAGATCAGATTCCCCTTATAAGAAGAGGGGCGGCCGCAGAAGAAGAAAAGTCTGTGTATTTTGCGGCAGAGAAAACAACACCATCAGCTACAAGGATGCAAATAAATTAAAGAGATACGTATCTGAGAGAGGCAAAATCCTTCCCAGAAGAATCACAGGAAACTGTGCAAAACATCAGAGGGCTTTGACCGTAGCGATCAAACGCGCCCGCCATATGGCAATCATGCCATACATTCAGGATTAAACAGAAATTGTCCAGAGAAGCCGTTATCGGGAAACCATAGCGGCCTCTCTTTTTTTATAAAGAAAAGGAGATACAGATGGATCGCACATTGGAAAGCCATGAATTTGCTCCAGTCTATAATAAACATTCCAAGGTACTCATCCTTGGCACCTTCCCGTCGGTAAAATCCAGGGAAACGCAATTTTATTACGGCCATCCCCAGAATCGCTTCTGGAAACTTTTGGCACGGCTGACCGGCTGGCCTCTGCCAAAGACCATTCCCGAAAAAAAGGAGCTGCTCTTGCAAAACGGCATCGCCGTCTGGGATGTGATAAAGAGCTGCGAGATCGCAGGCTCCAGCGACAGCAGCATCCGCAACGTCATACCCAATGATTTGACGGAGATTTTGGAAAACAGTTCTATCACACGAATCTATGCCAACGGCAGAACTGCCCAGAAATTGTATGAGAAATATCTAAAGACTCAGACCGGGATGGAGATCGTCGGTTTGCCGTCTACCAGTCCGGCGAACGCTTCGTATTCGATGGAAAGGCTTGAAAGGAGCTGGGCGCAGGCGTTGGGAAAGGTGTAGCTTTGGCTATGCCTTTTTTGATTTTTTTCGTATTTTTCTTTCAGAACTGCACACACTGTCATAAAGAACAGACTCTAAGATAAAAAAATTGGGAAGGCAGGTGCATATATGGAGGAACAAAAAGCAGTCAAACCCTTTGGAATGGCCGATAAGATTGGGTATATGTTCGGCGATTTCGGCAATGATTTTACGTTTCTTTTGTCGTCTACGTTTATGCTGAAATTTTATACCGATGTGATGGGGATTGCCCCAGGCGTGGTGGGGACGCTGATGATGGCGGCCAGGTTCATTGATGCGTTTACCGATGTGACGATGGGGCAGATCGTAGACCGATCCAAGCCCACAAAGGATGGAAAATTCAAGCCCTGGATCAAGCGGGTGTGCGGGCCGGTGGCCATTGCCTCGTTTCTGATTTATCAGTCTGGATTTGCCAACATGTCTTATGGGTTCAAAGTGGTCTGGATGACCGTTACCTATATTTTGTGGGGATCTATTTTTTATACAGCCATCAATATTCCTTATGGTTCTATGGTTTCTGCGGTTTCTGACAGCCCGAAAGATCGCGCAGAACTGTCCACATGGCGAAGCATCGGCGCAACGCTGGCAGGGTTGGTGATTGGCGCAGGTACGCCCATTGTAGCTTATGTGGTGGTGAATGGAAACACCGTGCTTTCCGGTCCGCGAATGACGGTGATTGCAGGAGGCTTTTCCGTGGCGGCAATCCTTTGCTATCTGCTTTGTTTTTGGCTGGTGCAGGAGCGCGTGCCCATTGAGGCGAATAACGAACGGCTGAATATCGCAAAATTATTAAAGAGTCTGGTGACGAATCGGTCGCTTTTGGGAATCATTGCGGCGTCTATTCTGCTTTTGTTGGCGCAGTTTGGTATGCAGGGAATCTCAGGGTATGTGTTCCCGAACTATTATGGATCGGCCCAGGCTCAGTCAATGTCCTCCCTCGTTAGCAGTATCGCAACTCTGGTTATCTGCGCGCCTTTTGCGGTAAAACTTTCGGACAAATACGGCAAAAAAGAGTTGTCTGTTGTTTCTTGTTTCTTTGGAGCGCTTGCTTACTTAATTTGCCTGCTTGTGCGGCCGGGGAATGCTTATGTATATGTGGCCTTCTTTACATTGGCATTTTTGGGGCTGGGCTTTTTTAACATGGTGATTTGGGCGATGATCACAGATGTAATTGACGATGCGGAGGTTCAGAATGGAGTCCGCGAAGATGGGACGATCTATTCGGTGTATTCCTTTGCCAGAAAGATTGGGCAGGCACTTTCTTCCGGTCTTGTGGGAGCGCTCCTTGGGCTGATCGGCTATACCCAGGCGACGGCGTTCGATCCGGATGTGACTAGAAAGATTTTTACAATGTCCTGTGTGGTGCCCATTGTGGGACTGGTCGCCGTGGCTTTGGCCTTGTGGTTTATTTACCCTCTGAATAAAAAGTGTGTTGAGGAAAACAGCGCGGAATTGAAGCGCAGGCATGAGACGAATTAGGAGGATCGGATGTATGGCGGATAAGGAATATCTGATCTGTGTAGATTCTGACGGCTGTGCGATGGATACCATGACCAGTAAGCATATGCAATGTTTTGGACCATATATGGTGCGGGAGTGGGGGCTGCAAAAATGGGAGGATTCTATCTTAAAGCGGTGGAATGAAGTCAATCTTTATACCATAACCAGAGGAATCAACCGTTTTCAAGGTCTTTATAAAGCGCTTGAGGAAATCAACCAGAAATATATCCCCGTAGAGGGCATAGAGAGCTTGGGAGAATGGGTGACGCATACGCCGGAGCTGTCCAATGATTCGCTGAAGCGGGAGATGGAAAAAACAGGAAGCCCCATTTTACAAAAAGCGCTGCGTTGGTCTGAGACTGTGAACGAAGGGGTGCGGGCGTTAAAGGAAAAGGACAGGCGGCCGTTTCCCAGAGTGCGGGAGTCTCTTGTATACGCCCATGGTTTTGCAAAGGTTGCCATCGTTTCGTCTGCAAATCGGCAGGCTGTGATGGAGGAATGGGAAAATTATGAGTTATTGCCGTATACAGACTATGTGATGGCACAGGATTCCGGGAGCAAAGCCCGCTGCATTGCCAAACTGATGCAGGAGGGCTATCCAAAGGACAAAGTACTGATGATCGGGGATGCGCTGGGCGATTACAAAGCGGCCAAATCCAACGATATATTTTTTTATCCAATCTTGGCGCGCCAAGAAGAGAGTTCTTGGAAGGAATTTCTGGATGCAGCCGGTCCCCGGTTCAAAGGCGGAAAATACGGCGGAGCATATCAAAGAGAAAAGATAGATACCTTTATGGATCATCTGAACGGACAGGCATGAAAGGAGGTTTACGCTATGGTTGATTTGAAAGCAAATCCATATTATCTGAAAGAGGAGGACTGCAAATGGGTGGAGGATACCATTGCAGGCATGACGGATGAAGAGAAGGTAGGGCAGCTTTTCTTCCAGCTTACCCAGTCCCAGGACGAAGGACATTTAAAAGAGCTGATGGAAAAATACCATCTGGGCGGATGCCGTTACAATGCGGCTCCTGCAAAGGCAATCCAAGAACAGAACCGGACACTGCAAAAATATGCAAAAGTTCCGGTCATCATCGCCTGCAATACCGAAGCGGGCGGGGATGGAGCCTGTTCAGACGGAACGCCGATTGCCTCCGAGTTAAAGATCGCGGCGACAGGGAACGAGGAATATGCGTTCGCCCTGGGCAAAATGGCAAATGAGGAGGCTGCGGCTATCGGCTGCAACATGGCGTTTGCGCCTATCTGCGACATTGCCTATAACTGGGAAAATACAGAGATCATCAACCGGGCCTTCGGAAACGATCCGGGGCGCGTGGCAAAGATGAGCGCCGCTTATTTAAGGGGGGCGCATACCGTTCCAGGATTTGCCTGCGCGGCCAAACATTTTCCGGGGAACGGGCTGGATTTCCGGGACGCTCATCTTTCCAACAATGTCAATGATTTGGATGAAAAAGAGTGGGACGCCACATACGGGATGGTTTACAAAACCTTGTTTGAGCATGGGCTGGAAGCGATTATGGCAGGGCATATCATGCTTCCAAAGTATGCCAAGGCGATCAACCCAGATCTGAAAGAGGAAGAAATGATGCCGGCCACATTAAGCCCGGAAATCATGACCGGGCTGCTGCGGGAGAGAATGGGCTTCAACGGCATGGTCGTCACCGACGCTTCTCATATGGTCGCCATGACAAACCGGATGAAACGCTCGGAAATGCTGCCGCTTGCCATCAACGCAGGATGCGATATGTTCCTGTTCTTCAACGACCCGGAAGAAGACTTCGCCGCGATGCTCAAAGCCTATCAAGACGGCACCATCAGTGAAGAGCGGATGACCGAAGCTCTGACGCGTATTCTGGGCTTGAAAGCGCACATGGGCCTTCACCGGAAAGCAAAAGAGGAACTGGTGCCCCAGCCGGAGGTCATGGAGCGGACCTTGGGAAAAGAGGAATACAAGGAAATGCAGAGAACCATCAGCAATCACAGCATTACGCTGGTTAAATACAAGGATTCAGATGTGCTTCCTGTGAAACCGGAACGCTACAAACGGATTATGATTGTCAACATCAAAGGCGCCGGGGGCCCTATGGGCGAGATTATGCAGATGATGGGAATGCCGAGCAGCGACGCGGCGGGGCTTTTGAAACAGAAATTATGCGACAAAGGTTTCGACGCTTTTATTTATGAAAGCCCGCTGGACCGCATGAAGCAGAAAGTCAAAGAGGGGGAAAAGCCCAGCCTGAATTTGTATTTTGCAGGAAAACATGCCGTTGCGGATTTTGTAAAGGATATGGATATGGTGATTACCCTCTGCGACGTCCAGTCGGGAAGACCAGCGTTCGGCATGTCAAAGGGCGGCGGGGAAATTCCCTGGTATGTGTTTGAAATCCCAGTTATCGTTATCGGCTGCGGGCAGCCCACGATGCTGGCAGATATTCCCCAGGCGCGGACGTATATCAATACCTACGATGCCAAAGAAAGCACCTTTGACGCGCTGGTGGCAAATCTGATGGAAGGGCCGGGGGCTTTCAAAGGAAAAGATCCCGTTGATAGCTTCTGCGGATTGTTCGATACACGTCTGTGAGTGCAGCGGGGAAAGGAAGAGGAAAAGACTTATGCAGATGACATTGAGATGGTACGGCTCCAAATTTGATACCGTCACATTGAAGCAGATTCGCCAGATTCCCGGCGTCACCGGAGTGATTACCACATTGTACGATACCCAGCCGGGGGAGGTATGGAGTCGGGAGCGAATTCGCGCCATGAAAGAAGAGGTCAAGGCGGCAGGGCTTGAAGTGGCGGGGATTGAGAGTGTCAATATTCACGATGCAATCAAAACTGGAAGCGGCAGCCGGGAACAGTATATCGCAAATTATATCGAAACGCTGGAAAATCTGGGCAAAGAAAATCTCCATCTGGTGTGCTATAATTTTATGCCGGTGTTTGACTGGACCCGGACAGAGCTGGCCAGAGTTCGGGAGGACGGCTCCACGGTGCTGGCTTATACTCAGGAGGCGGTGGACGCGCTGGATCCAGAGAAAATGTTTGATTCCATTGCAGGGGATATGAACGGTACGGTTATGCCCGGATGGGAGCCGGAGCGCATGGCGAAGGTCAAAGAACTGTTTGCGCTGTATAAAGATGTGGATGAAGAAAAATTATTTGCCAATTTGCAGTATTTTCTGGAGCAGATTATGCCGGTCTGCAACGAATATGACATCAAAATGGCCATCCACCCAGACGATCCGGCCTGGAGCGTATTCGGCCTGCCGCGGATTATTACGAACAAAGAAAATATTTTGCGGCTGATGAAAGCGGTGGACGATCCCCATAACGGCGTGACGTTCTGTACGGGTTCCTTTGGCACCAGCCTCAAAAACGATTTGCCGGATATGATTCGTTCTTTGAAAGGCAGGATTCATTTTGCCCATGTGCGCAACTTGAGATTTATCACGCCCACGAATTTTGAGGAGGCCGCTCACCTTTCTTCCGATGGGACGTTCGACATGTACGAGATTATGAAAGCCCTTTATGAGATTGGATTTGACGGCCCCATTCGCCCGGATCATGGGCGGATGATCTGGGATGAGGTAGCCATGCCGGGATACGGCCTGTATGACCGGGCGTTGGGAGCGGCATACCTGAACGGTCTATGGGAAGCCATTGACAAATCCAGTCAGAGAGGAGGAATCCATGCGGTTTAGTGAACAGGGTTTACAGGAAGAAAGGCATTTATGGGAGTCGGCAGGCTATCGGCTTCCCCAGTACGATCGCAGGGCGATGGTGCAGGCAACGCGGGAAAATCCGTTTTGGGTTCATTTCGGCGCGGGGAATCTGTTCCGCGCATTCCAGGCGAATGCGGTTCAGGATTTGCTGAATAAAAAAGTTCTGGACAGGGGCCTGATTGCCGTGGGCGACCGGGAAAGCATGGAGCGGTTGAGCCATCCCCACGACGATTATTCGCTGCTGGTCACCTTAAAAACAGATGGGGCCATAGAAAAAACCATCGTCGGAAGCGTGGCAGAGTATTTGACTCTGGACGAAGGGCAGAGCTATCCGCGGCTGAGAGAAATCTTTGTGAAAGATTCCCTTCAGATTATAACCTTTACCATCACGGAGAAAGGCTACAATCTGAACCAGGCCGACGATGCATACACGCCGGAGGTGGAACGGGATTTGCAGGAGGGCCCTGAGAATGCGCACAGTTATATGGGAAAGATAGCGTCCCTTCTGTACGCCCGCTACCAGGCTGGGAAAAAGCCGGTGGCGATGGTCAGTATGGACAACTGTTCCCACAATGGGACAAAGCTTTATGAGGCAGTATCTGCGTTCGCCCGAAAATGGTCTGAAAACGGCCGAACAGATTCCGGTTTTGCCGATTATATCGCCGATCCCAACCAGGTATCCTTTCCCTGGACGATGATCGACAAGATCACGCCCCGGCCGGACGCGTCTGTGGAAGCCCTTTTGGAAAAAGACGGGATTGAAGATTTAAAGCCCATTGTGACCAGCCGAAATGTCTATATTGCGCCGTTTGTCAATACCGAGGAGTGCCAATATCTAGTGATCGAAGATCGTTTCCCCGGCGGCAGGCCAGAGCTTGAGCAGGCGGGGCTGATTTTCACAGATCGGGAAACCGTGAATAAGGCAGAGCGGATGAAGGTATGCACCTGCTTAAATCCTCTGCACACGGCGCTGGCCGTTTTCGGCTGTCTGCTGGGATTTTCGTCCATCTCAGACGAGATGAAAGACGACGCGCTTCGCAAGCTGGTGGAGGGCGTCGGCTATACCGAGGGATTGCCTGTGGCAGCCGATCCCGGCGTACTGGACCCGAAAAAATTCCTGGACGATGTGTTAAACATTCGTCTGCCCAATCCCTTTATGCCGGATACGCCCCAGCGCATTGCCACCGACACATCCCAAAAATTGGCCGTCCGCTTTGGGGAAACCATTCAGGCATATGCAAATTCGGCCGAACTGGACGTGAAAAACCTGAAAAAGATTCCGCTGGTCTTTGCCGGATGGCTGCGCTATCTGACCGGGATTGACGATAAAGGCCAGGCTTTCCAGCTAAGCCCCGATCCGATGCTGGATACGCTGTGCCCTTATGTAAAAGAAGAGAATTTGAGGCCAATCCTGGAAAATTCCGAAATCTTCGGCGTCAATCTCTATGAAGTTCATATGGCAGATACCGTAATCGGATATTTCAAGGAAATGCAGGCCGGGCCGGGGGCAGTCCGCAAAACTCTGGAAAAGGAGGTGAACGCACATGCATGAAGTATTGGAACAACTTGGAAAGATCGGCATCGTTCCAGTCGTGGTTCTGGAAGATGCTAAAGATGCGCTGCCGCTGGCGAAAGCTCTGTGTGACGGCGGCCTGCCCTGTGCGGAGATCACGTTCCGCACGGGGGCAGCGGAAGAATCTATACGCCTTTTGTCCCGGGAATACCCCCAGATGCTCGTGGGCGCAGGTACCGTATTGACCACTGAACAGGCAGAGCGGGCAACGGCAGCAGGCGCAAAATTCCTCGTAAGCCCCGGCACGAATCCACAAGTGGTGAAATATTGTGTGGAAAATCATCTGTTAATCACGCCGGGATGTGCAAATCCCAGCGATATTGAGCAGGCTTTGGAAAACGGCCTGGATGTGGTAAAATTTTTCCCGGCGGAACTGGCGGGCGGACTGGCGATGATCCAAGCCCTGGCCGCGCCTTATGTAAATGTGAAATTTATGCCCACCGGAGGAATTCATCCAGGCAATGCGGGGGAATATCTGAAGTATGAGCGGGTATTGGCCTGCGGTGGGAGCTGGATGGTAAAAGGGGATTTGATCCGGGAAGGAGCGTTTGATAAAATTCGGCAGCTTTGTAGGGAAGCTGTTCAAATTGTAAAAGAAAGCAGAGGGTAAATCAAATTGGGTAAAAAAATAGTAACATTTGGCGAGCTCATGCTGCATCTGTCGCCGGAAGGCTACGAGCGGTTTGTGCAGGCAGAAAAATACATGGCTGCTTATGGCGGCGGCGAAGCAAACGTCGCGGTGTCGCTTGCCAATTATGGATTCCATGCAGTATTTGTGACGAAGCTCCCCGAACACGAGATCGGCCAGGGCGGCATCAATGCGCTGCGCAAATTCGGCGTGGACACCGCTTATATCGTGCGCGGCGGCGAACGGGTGGGGATTTATTTTCTGGAAAAAGGAGCGTCCCAAAGGCCGTCCAAGGTTATCTATGACCGGGCAAATTCGTCCATCTACGGAGCCGAAAAAGGGGATTTTGACTGGAAAAAAATTTTTGCAGAGGCGGACTGGTTTCATTTCACGGGAATCACACCGGCTCTGAACGACAATGTGGCGGGAATCTGCCTGGATGCCTGCAAAGAGGCAAAAAAAGCCGGGGTTTCCATCTCCTGCGATTTGAATTACCGCAGGAAGCTTTGGAGCAAGGAAAAGGCGGGCCAGGTCATGAGCGGGCTGTGCAAATATGTAGATGTGTGCATTGCCAATGAGGAGGACGCCGCGGACGTGTTCGGTATCCATGCCATGAACACCAACGTAGCCGCAGGGGAAGTGAACCAGGAAGGATACCGGGAAGTGGCCAAGCAGTTGATCGAGCGTTTCGGCTTCCAGAAGATTGCCATTACCCTAAGAGAGTCGGTATCTGCAAACGACAACTTTTGGTCGGCTATGCTTTATGATGGGAAAGAGTATTATTTTAGCCGAAAATACAACATGCATATTGTAGACCGGATCGGCGGCGGTGACAGCTTCGGCGGCGGGATGATTGCGGCTTGCTTAAACGACTATGCTCCTCAGGAAACCATAGACTTTGCGGCGGCGGCGTCCTGTCTGAAACACTCCATAGAAGGGGATTTCAATCTGGTATCTTTGGAGGAAGTGCAGCGGCTGGCCGAGGGCGACGCTTCTGGGAGAGTGCAGAGGTGACGGAACCAAAAGAAAGAAAATTTGGAAGGAGACTTCTGAATCTATCTGGAGGATACAGCAAGTGTTTAAGGAGGAAAGCATGAAGAAATTTTTGGATGAAGATTTTCTGCTGTCCACAAAAACTGCCCAAAGGTTGTATCACGAATATGCTAAGCCGATGCCTATTTTGGACTATCACTGTCATATCAATCCCCAGGAAATCTATGAGGACAAGGCGTTTGACAATCTCGCGCAGGTATGGTTGGGGGGCGATCACTATAAATGGCGGCAGATGCGTTCCAACGGTGTGGAGGAAACATACATTACAGGCGACGCCCCCGACTGGGAAAAGTTCCAGAAATGGGCCGGGACACTGGAGATGGCCATCGGAAACCCACTGTATCACTGGAGCCATCTGGAGCTGAAACGCTATTTCGGCTACGAAGGGTATTTAAATGAAGAGACAGCCCAAGAAGTCTGGAATCTGTGCAACGCCAAATTACAGTCCGGTTTGACTGCTCGAAAGCTGGTTGAGATGTCAAATGTGACCCTAATCTGTACCACCGACGACCCCGCGGATTCGCTTATATGGCACAAAAAGATTGCTCAGGATAAGAGCTTTCGTGTGCAGGTGCTTCCGGCGTGGAGACCGGATCGGGCCATGTATCTGGAAAAAGCGGATTATCTGGATTATTTATCAGAGCTTGGCACGGTGTCCGGCGTAAAAGTGGACAGCTTTGGGGCACTTCTGGAAGCGCTGAGAAAACGCATGGATTTCTTTGGCTCCATGGGCTGCAAGGTGTCGGATCACGGGCTGGCCTATGTGATGTACGAGCCGGCCTCAGACGATGAATTGGAACAAATTTTTTGCAAAAAGCGCTCAAAAGAACACATTTCCGTAAAAGAAGAGCGGCAGTTCAAAACGGGACTTCTGATTGCATTGGGCAGGGAATACCATAAGCGGGATTGGGCCATGCAGCTGCATTATGGGGTAAAAAGGGACAACAACGGGAAAGTATTTGCAGAATTGGGGCCGGATGCGGGAATCGACTGTATCAACAATTTTACACCGTCAGCAGAACTGGCGGATTGTCTGAATGCTCTTGCCTGCACCGGACAATTGCCAAAGACGATTCTGTATTCCCTAAATCCCTCAGACAATGCGGCAATCGGAACCATTCTTGGCTGTTTCCAGGACAGCGGCGCCATCGGGAAAATCCAGCAGGGCAGCGCGTGGTGGTTTAATGACCACAAGGTTGGCATGACAGAACAGATGGTCTCGCTGGCTAACCTGGGGCTTTTGGGGAATTTTATCGGGATGTTGACTGATTCCAGAAGCTTTCTATCTTATACCCGGCACGAATATTTTCGCAGGATCTTATGTGAACTGATAGGCGGCTGGGTGGAAAACGGGGAATACCCGGCGGATGAAAAAGCCCTGGAAAAAATTGTGAAAGGAATCTCCTACAACAACGCGGCGCGGTATTTTGGATTTGTGAAAAATCCGTAAAATCGTTGCAATCTCTATCTGTTTGTGCTATCATATAGAATAAAAGTTACTAGAGTTTTCGATGATGGATGGTGAGTACATGGCGATAGATACAAGTAGCCTTATGTCGGCATTAGGCGGATTAACGGGAAGCAATTCCTACGGAAATAATTTATTATCAACTTTGACTGGAACTTCTTCGACTAACAGCTTTCAGAATATTTTGTGGTCTACGCTGTTAAAGGCGGGCTTGGGCTCAACGTCCGACGGATGTCCTTACTGCACGGCTATTTACGGAAATGCCAGCGAGACGGCGGCAAAATCAGGACTGACAACAGTGGGTAATTCCAAAGCCACAGGCCGGCAGTTAAACAGCTATTTTGAAGAAGCGGAAGAGAAATATGGGGTTTCTGCGGATTTGCTCAGAGCGATTGCGAAAGTGGAATCCGGTTATAACATCAATGCCAAGGGAGAGTCCGGCGCGCAGGGTTTGATGCAGTTAATGCCGGCGATGGCAGAGCAGATGGATATTGAAAACGTCTATGATGCCAGGGAAAATATCATGGGCGCGGCCAAATCTTTGGCCAGGAAGCTGGAGTTTAACGGCGGCGACACCGCTCAGGCCGTTCGCTCTTATCATGCGGCAAATATAGCGGCCGCCCATTACAACGGCAAAGATGTGGATATGAGTCTGAATGAATATGTGGAAGAAGTGTTAAAGTATGCGGACGAAGATCTGACCGCGGAAGTGGCTTCCAGCCAGTCGGCAAAGACTTCCGGCGCAACAAGTTCATCTTCCACGGAAAGCGTATTTTCGGCCGATGACGCCAAGTATCTCGCAGAGATGGCAAAAATACAGATGCAGATGCAGAGTCTGGCGGCGTTTAATACCAGCTTGAATGCAAGCAGCTCCGGCGGACTGATCTAAAGGTGATTGAAAAATGTCTCAGGATAACAATGCAGAGAGAGTAGAGGGCGCACAACAGTTATTGGAACAGCAGCTTGTCGTCATGAAGAAGCAGCTGCGGCTGTCCAGGATTCTGACAGGGGTTATCGGTATTGCGGCTGTTGCTTTGCTCGCAGTGGCGTTTCTAATCGTACCGCGGACGGTTCAGTCTCTAAATCGTGCGGATCGGTTGCTGAAAGAACTGGAAAAGGCGAATGTGGCGGAGACGGTGCAGAGCATCAATGATTTGGCCGAGGGCAGTCAGGCGGAGATCAGCCAGACGCTCGAGAAGCTGAACCAGTTGGATTTGAACAGCTTGAATGAAGCCATTCGGAATTTGGAAAGCGCCACCCGCCCTTTAGCGGATCTGTTTGGAAGAAATGGATAAATGGAAACCTGGCTTTGACAGCCGGGTTTTTTATTGATGTGTTGTACAATACATGGGATTCTAAAGGAGGATAATTATTTGAAGTTAGGGTTTATTGGCGGCGGAAACATGGCTTTTGCAATGCTCAAAGGGGTTTTTGGCCAGAATCTGCTGGATAAGGAGCATGTGATTGTCTCGGATGCCTCAGAGGAAGCGTGTTTACGTCTGCGCAAGGCTTTTGATATTGAAACGACGCAGGATAATCTGAAAGTGGTAGAGAACGCCCAGTGCATCGTCCTTGCTGTAAAGCCGCAGTTTTACCAGACGGTCATTCGGCAGATCCGGGATCGTATATCAGGCAGCCATCTGATCGTGACCATCGCTCCGGGAAAAACTATTGAGTGGCTGGAGGAGTGTTTTGTAAAGGATGTGAAAATCATCCGCACGATGCCGAACACTCCAGCGCAGGTAGGAGAAGGAATGACGGGAATTTGCGCAAACGCGAATGTCACCCCAGAGGAGCTGCGCATGGTTCGGCGGATTTTCAGCAGCTTCGGGAAAGCGCAGGTGCTTCCCGAAACCATGATGGAGGCGGTTGTGTCGGTCAGCGGAAGCTCCCCGGCCTATGTCTTTTTATTCCTGGAGGCGCTGGCGGACGCAGCAGTCGCGGACGGTATGCCCCGGAAAATGGCCTATGAATTTGCCGCCCAGGCGGTTTACGGCAGTGCAAAGATGATGCTGGAAACAGGGCTGCATCCCGGCGAACTCAAAGATATGGTCTGCTCGCCGGGGGGCACAACCATAGAGGCTGTCCGCGTGCTGGAGGAAAAGGGCTTTCGCAGCAGTATCATAGAAGCGGCCAAAGCCTGCGCTCAGAAAGCGCGTCAGCTATAAGCCAGCGTACTGTTGTGGTAGCGGGAGGAGAACGTTACATCTTCGCCGAACCAGTCTGGCGGGACAAAATTCTGGGCGGAAGATTCATCGGGAAATTCCACTTCTGCCAGGAAAAGTCCTTCGTATTTGCCGTGAAAAACATCCAGTTCAATGGTTAGTTCTTCCGGCAGCGGGATTTGATAACGAGTTTTGGTGATCAGGTATCCGTCGGATTTTCCGCGCAGATGTTCGTAGGTTTTCTGGGTCAGCGGGAGGTTGTACTCCTCTCGGATCATCAGCCCTTTTGACTTGTAGGTCAGATAGTAGTCGTCGTCCTGTCTGCGGATCCGCACAACTGGTTCTTTACATAGGTAAGCCTGCTCAATTTCCAGATGGGGATAGTCCGACAGATTTTTTGGCAGATGGTTCTCACCGATTAAAAATTTTCTTTCGATTTCCATAGATGAATCTCCTTTCATGGTACAGTCTGCGTTGACAGACATGTTCGTTTAAGGATTATCATACCACAAACAGAGGGTGAAAGAACAAGGAGGGTAATGAGATTTATGAAAAAAATTTATGTTTTTTTGGCAGATGGGTTTGAGGAAATAGAGGCGTTGACAGTAGTTGACCTCCTCCGCCGAGCGCAATTAGAGGTGGTGACAGTGTCTATTAAAGAAGAAACGCAGGTCATGGGCAGCCATCGGATACCGGTAATTGCAGACGCGGTGCTTTCCCAGACAGATTGCTCAAAAGGGGATTTGCTGGTTCTGCCGGGCGGCGCAGTGGGGACAGAAAACCTGGGGAAATGTCAGCCGCTTCTGGAATTGGTAAAAGCCTACGCCGCTCAGGATAAAAAAGTGGCCGCGATCTGTGCCGCTCCTACCATATTCGCCAGGCTGGGTCTGCTGGACGGCCGCAAAGCCACCTGTTATCCGTCGATGATGGAGGAGCTTGCAGACGCGCAGAGGACGACGGAGCCTGTGGCAGTTGACGGATGCATCACCACCAGCAGAGGGCTGGGGACGGCTATCGACTTTTCTCTGGAGCTGATCGCACAGCTTATCAGTCCTGAGAAAGCCAAAGAAATCGCGGAATCCATTGTTTATAAATAACAAGATGAAAATTTCAAACATACTCTAGCCAATTGGAGATTTGTATGGTATACTTCACTAATGATTAGAAATAGGGGAGATATGCCATTTTTCCGATAAGCGGCGTAATCAGAGGGTTGAGCACTCTTAGAATTCAAGGAGGAATTATAGAAAAATGAGTTTACAAGTACAAAAAATGGAACATAATATGGCTAAGTTGATCATAGAAGTTCCTGCTGAAGAATTAGTAAAGGCAATCGAAGGCGCATACGAGAAAAACAAAAAGAACATTGCTTTGCCGGGATTCCGCAAAGGGAAAGCCCCAAGGAAAATGATTGAGCGGATGTATGGAAAAGGCGTTTTTCTGGAGGATGCGGCCAATGACCTGATTCCGGATGCCTATGCAAAGGCAGCAGAGGAGAGCGAGTTGGAGATTGTCTCTTATCCGGCTATTGATGTGGAACAGATCGAAGAAGGCAAGCCGTTTGTTTTTACAGCAGAAGTCGCTGTGAAACCGGAGATTGTTCTGGGCGAATACAAGGGCATCGAGGTTTCCAAGGAAACCATAGAAGTAACGGATGAGGAAGTGGATGCAGAACTTCACAAAGAACAAGAAAAAAATTCCCGTCTGATCCCAATAGAAGACCGGGCTGCGGAAAAAGGCGATATTGTCACCCTGGATTACGAAGGAATTATCGACGGGGTAAGCTTCCCAGGCGGAACAGAGAAAGACTTCCCGCTTATGCTGGGTTCCGGGGCATTTATTCCCGGATTTGAAGATCAGCTTGTCGGCGTGAAGCTGGAAGAACCGACCGAGGTTCACGTTACGTTCCCAGAGGGCTATCACAGCAAGGAGCTGATTGGAAAAGAGGCTACTTTCAAGTGCCTGATTCACAAAATTGAGAAGAAAGAAACCCCAGAGCTGGACGACGATTTTGCTATGGATGTATCTGAATTTGACACTCTGGAAGAATACAAGGAAGATATCCGCAAGAATCTGACCCAGCAGAAGGAAGCCACAGCCAGACGCAAAAAGGGAGACGATGTGGTAAGAAAGATTGTCGAGAACTCCCAGATGGATATTCCAGAGCCAATGGTGGAAGCGCAGCAGGGACAGTTGAAAGATGATTTTGCTGCAAGGATTCAGGCGCAGGGCATGAGCATCGAGCAGTACCTTGTTTTTGGAAAAATGACGATGGAAGATCTGGACGGCGTGATGCACGATCGGGCGCTGGAAAATATCCAGAGCAGACTGGTGCTGGAGAAAATTGTGGAGACGGAGAATATCCAGCCTTCCCAGGAAGAGATAGACGAAGAAATCCGTAAATCCGCCGAGATGTACAAACTCGAAGTGGATAAATTAAAAGAGATGATCGATGAACAGGGAATGGAGCAGGTGGTAAATGACCTGGCTATTCAGAAGGCTGTGGAGTTTGTTATAGAAGCAGCCAAAGAGGTGTAATATATATTTGGGAGGTAAGCGATGAGTTTGGTGCCGTATGTAATCGAACAGACCAGCCGGGGGGAGAGAAGTTATGACATTTATTCCCGGCTGTTGAAAGACCGGATTATTTTTCTGGGAGAAGAAGTAAGCGATGTATCTGCCAGTATTATTGTTGCCCAACTGCTGTTTCTGGAATCTGAAGATCCCAAGAAAGATATCAATCTGTATATCAACAGTCCCGGCGGGTCTGTGTCTGCGGGGATGGCTATCTACGATACCATGAATTATATCAAGTGCGACGTTTCTACCATATGCATCGGTATGGCAGCCAGCATGGGCGCTTTTCTGCTGGCCGGCGGAGCGAAAGGCAAACGCTTTGCGCTGCCCAATTCCACAATTATGATTCATCAGCCTTCCGGCGGAGCGCAGGGACAGGCTACGGAGATCCAGATTGTGGCCGATCAGATTGCAAAAACTAAGCAGAAGCTGAACAGAATTTTAGCGGAGAACACCGGACAGCCCATAGAAGTGGTGGAAGTGGATACAGACCGAGACAATTACATGTCAGCGGAGGAAGCCATGAAGTACGGGATCATTGATAAAGTATTTGAGCATAGATAAGCACATAAGCAAAGAGAAGGAAAGGCTGATTCACTGTAAAACGAGTTACAGGGGTTGGCCTTGAACCACCGTTAGCTGCAGAAACAGGAGAAAGGGGTATAGTTAGTTTTGGAAGGAAACTTGCAAATCTACCTGGATGACGCAGCAAGTGCGTCAGAAGGAGGAAATCATGGCAGATAAGACAAGGGATAACAAAGTCAGATGTTCATTTTGCAACAAAACAGAGGAACAGGTGAGGAAATTAATTGCAGGCCCGGATGGCGCTTATATTTGTGATGGGTGCGTAAGTATATGTTCGGAGATTATAGACGAAGAATTCGCCATTTATGACGAAGAGGAATACAACGGAACGATCAATTTAATGAAGCCCCAGGAAATGAATGCGATATTGGATGAATATGTTATTGGGCAGGATGAGGCCAAGAAAGTATTGTCGGTGGCTGTGTACAACCATTATAAGAGGGTGATGGCCCCCAAGAACCTGGATGTGGATCTGCAAAAAAGCAATATTCTGATGCTTGGCCCCACAGGTTCGGGCAAAACGCTGCTGGCGCAGACTCTGGCAAAGCTTTTGAATGTGCCTTTTGCCATTGCAGACGCCACCACTTTGACAGAAGCCGGCTATGTGGGTGAGGATGTGGAGAATATTCTGCTGAAAATCATCCAGGCCGCTGACTATGATGTGGAGATGGCTCAGTACGGAATTATCTATATTGATGAGATCGATAAAATCACAAGAAAGTCTGAGAATGCGTCCATCACCAGAGATGTATCCGGCGAAGGCGTTCAGCAGGCATTGCTGAAAATCTTAGAGGGAACTGTCGCCAGCGTTCCGCCCCAGGGAGGCAGGAAGCATCCCCATCAGGATTTTATCCAGATTGACACGACAAATATTCTGTTCATCTGCGGCGGTGCTTTTGAGGGTTTGGAGAAAATCATTGCTACCAGAAAAGACAACAAAACCATCGGATTCGGTGCGGATGTGCAGGATGTAAGAGAAACCAATCCAGGAGAACTTTTAAGAGAAGTAATGCCGGAGGATCTGATCAAATTTGGTTTGATTCCCGAATTTGTAGGCCGTGTGCCAGTAGTGGTTTCCTTAAATGCGCTGGATCAGGAGGCGCTGATTCGGATTTTACAGGAGCCGAGAAATTCTCTGACTAAACAGTACCGCAAGCTGTTCGAGATGGACGGGGTAGAACTTAGCTTCCAGAAAGAGGCGCTCAAGAGCATTGCACAGAAATCTATGGAGAGAAAGACTGGAGCGCGCGGGCTGCGTTCTGTTCTGGAAAATACGATGATGGATTTGATGTATACAGCGCCTTCGGATGAAACTATCCGGCAGTGTGTGATTACCAAGGAGATGGTGGAAGGAACTGGAGAACCTGAGATTGTGAGGGGAGAACTGCCGGCGCAGCCCAGGAAGTCCACAAAGGCAAAGAGAAAAGGACAGCCGGAGCCCGCTTAATGGAGGGATAACATGAATAATATAGTTGAAGTAATGCCCGCAGTCGCATTGCGGGGGACTGTCGTGCTTCCAGATATGATTGTGCATTTTGACATCAGCAGGCCCCGTTCTGTGAAGGCAGTGGAAACTGCTATGTTAGATAACCAGAAAATATTTTTGATTACACAAAAAGATCCGGCAGCGGAAGCACCGGGTCTTAATGAATTATACAAAATCGGAACCATCGGCTGTGTCAAGCAGGTGGTAAAGCTGCCTCAGGGTGTACTGCGTATCCTGGTGGAAGGCGAGGAACGAGGAGAGCTGGCCGGGATCGTCCAAAATGAGGAAATGCTGGAAGTGGAGGTGATCGGCTCCGGTGACGAAAAAGAGCTGTTTAACCAGAGTATGCGCCAGGCCATGATCCGCAGCCTCAAGGAATCGTTCCAAGTATACTGCATGGAGTGCGGCAGGATCAGCAAGGAGCTGGCGGCGCAGATTCTCTCAATCGAAGATCTGGAACCGCTGATCAATCAGATCGGTATTCACCTGCCGTTGCAGTACACAGATAAACAGAAGCTGCTGGAGGCCGTTCGCATAGAAGAACGGCACGAGCTATTAGGGGTTCTTTTGAATAACGAGATACAGATCGCTCAAATCCGCCAGGAAATTCAGATGAAAATCCGGGAGCGCATCGACAAGAATCAAAAGGAATATATTTTAAAGGAGCAGTTAAAGCTAATCCAGGAGGAACTGGGAGAGGACAATCCCCAGAGCGAAATCGACGAATTTCGCAAAAAGCTGGAGAAGCTGCAGGCTTCTGACAGCGTAAAACAAAAGATTTCAAAAGAGATCGACCATCTCAAATCCATGGGAGCAAGCGCCTCCGAGGGCGCTGTTGCAAGGGGATATATTGAGACTTTATTGGAGCTTCCTTGGGATAAAATGTCGCAGGATTCCCAGAACTTGAAGAAAACCGCGAAAATCCTGGACGATGACCATTACGGGATGGAAAAAGTAAAGGAACGGATCATTGAATACCTGGCCGTGCGCACCCTGACTGAAAAGGGCGACAGCCCGATTCTGTGTCTGGTAGGCCCTCCGGGAACCGGGAAAACGTCCATTGCCAAATCTGTGGCAAAGGCATTGAACAAAGAATATGTGCGCATCTGCCTGGGCGGCGTCCGGGACGAAGCGGAGATCCGGGGGCACCGAAGGACGTATGTGGGAGCCATGCCGGGACGGATTGCCGTGGGCTTAAAGCAGGCCGGAGTAAAAAATCCGCTGATGCTTTTGGACGAAATCGACAAAACCAGCAGCGATTACAAAGGCGACACTGCGTCTGCCCTGCTGGAAGTGCTCGATTCGGAGCAGAACAGCAAGTTTGCGGATCATTATGTGGAAATTCCGCTGGACTTGTCGCAGGTGCTGTTTATTGCCACAGCCAACGACGCCTCCACGATCCCGCGTCCCCTGCTGGATCGGATGGAACTGATTGAGATCAGCAGCTATACGGAAAACGAGAAAGAGCATATAGCCAAAGACCATCTGATCCCCAAACAAAGAGAGATTCATGGTCTGAAAAAATCCCAGTTAACCATCCAGTCCTCCGCGGTACGCAAGATAATCAGCGGTTATACCAAGGAAGCCGGCGTCCGCAACCTGGAGCGCAGGATCGGGAAAATCTGCCGCAAGGCAGCCCGTGAAGTGCTGGAAGGCACAAACAAGAAAGTCACTGTGACCGGGAAAAATCTGGAAAAATATCTGGGGCACGAGAAATACAGCATCCGCTCTGCGGGCAAAAAGGATGAGGTAGGAGTGGCCAGAGGTTTGGCCTGGACCAGCGTGGGCGGCGATACCTTACAGATTGAAGTTAACGTCATGCCGGGCAAAGGCCGTCTTCAGCTTACTGGACAGATGGGCGATGTGATGAAAGAGTCAGCGCAGGCTGGCATCAGCTATCTCCGTTCCATAGCAAAGAACTATAAAGTGGATTCGGAATTTTTCCAGGAACACGATATCCACATCCATATTCCAGAGGGAGCCGTTCCAAAAGACGGCCCGTCCGCAGGAATCACGATGGCCACAGCGATGCTCTCTGCCATTACCAAAAAGCCGGTTAAGGCTCAGGTCGCCATGACAGGCGAGATTACCTTGAGAGGTCGGGTGCTCCCGGTGGGCGGATTAAAAGAAAAACTGCTGGCCGCCAAAAATGCTAAGATTAAGACCGTTTTGGTGCCGAAAGAAAACAAGCCGGATATCCGGGAAATTTCAAATGAGATCACCGGAGATCTGAATATCTTATACATGGAATCCATGGATGAAGTGCTGGAGCAGGCGCTGGGAGGCCAGTCATGATAATCAAAAGCGCTTCGCTGGATACCGTGTGTGGGATAACCAGTAAGCTGCCCGAAAATACTAGGCCAGAAATTGCTTTTGCCGGAAAATCCAATGTAGGGAAATCCTCCCTGATCAACAGTCTGATGAACCGGAAATCTTTGGCCAGAACCAGCGCCCAGCCGGGAAAGACTCAAACCATCAATTATTATAACGTAAATGACCAGATTTTTCTGGTGGATCTGCCCGGATACGGTTATACCAAGGTTTCCAAAGCGGTAAAGGAAAAATGGGGCAAGCTGGTGGAACGATATTTGTACAGCTCCCATGCGCTGCAAGCAGTGTTTTTGTTGGTGGATATCCGCCATGCCCCATCGGAAAATGATAAGATGATGTACCAGTGGATCGTATCAAACGGATACGAGCCGATTATCATCGCAACTAAGTCAGATAAATTAAAGCGCAGCCAGCTTCCGAAGCATGTCAAGGAGATACGGACAGGGTTAAAGCTGCCAAAGGAAACGCAATTGATTTCTTTTTCTGCCACATCCAAGCAGGGAAGAGAAGAAATCTGGAAAATCATGGAAGCGATTATCGCGGGAGAATATTCAGATGGGAATCATTCGCGCCAGTAAGCTGGGATACGATTACTATCGTTATGACGAAAATGGGCAGATACAGGAAACCTCCAGAGCCATTGACCAGGTGGACTTGGATGTACAAGAGGGGCAGTTTGTGGCGATTCTCGGCCATAACGGCTCTGGAAAATCCACACTGGCCAAGCACATCAATGCACTCCTGATTCCGACAGAGGGCACCATATGGGTAGATAACAGAAATACCGCTTCGGAAGAGGAGTTGTGGAAAATCCGTCAGAAGGCGGGTATGGTTTTCCAAAATCCCGACAATCAGATCATCGGCACGGTTGTAGAAGAGGATGTGGGGTTCGGCCCAGAAAATATGGGCGTACCGACAGAAGAGATCTGGAAACGGGTAGAGGACAGCCTGCAAGCAGTAGGGATGACGGCCTACCGCAAACATTCTCCCAACAAGCTTTCCGGGGGCCAGAAGCAGCGGGTAGCCATCGCCGGAGTAATGGCCATGCGTCCCCAATGTATTGTGCTGGACGAATCCACAGCTATGTTGGATCCGAACGGCCGCCGGGAAGTTCTGGAGGCGGTTCGAGAACTGAACCGTCAGGAAAATGTGACAGTAATCTGGATCACGCATTACATGGAAGAGGTAGTATTTGCCGACATGGTTTATGTGATGGATCAGGGAAACATTGTCATGCAGGGCACTCCACGGAAACTTTTTGCCCATGTGCAAGAGCTGAAACGTTACGGCCTGGATGTTCCGCAGGTAACCCTGCTGGCTTATGAGCTGAGAAAATCCGGCGTCACACTTCCAGAAGATATTTTGACCAGAGAAGAGTTGGTGGATGCATTATGTCAATTGAACTAAAGGATGTTTCTTATGTATACAGTCCGGGAACAGCCTATGAAATGCGCGCCCTGAACGGCGTCAACCTGACTATCCCAGATAATCAGTTTATTGGTATGATTGGGCATACGGGAAGCGGGAAGTCCACGTTAATCCAATTGTTTAACGGCTTGCTTCGGCCCACTAAAGGTCAAGTCTTTTACAATGGGAAAAATATCTGGGAGGAAGGCTTTTCCAAAAAAGACCTGCGCAGCCAGGTGGGGCTGGTGTTCCAGTATCCAGAATACCAGTTGTTTGAAACAGATGTACTCAAAGATGTCTGCTTCGGCCCGAAAAATCAGGGTTTATCGGAAGAAGAGGCCAGGCAGTGCGCCACAGAAGCGTTAGAGCATGTGGGAGTATCAAAGGAACTTTTTGGAAAATCGCCGTTTGAGCTTTCTGGAGGCCAGAAAAAGAGGGTGGCAATCGCGGGGGTGTTGGCGATGAATCCTAAATTTCTGATTCTGGATGAACCTACGGCGGGACTGGACCCGCGGGGAAGAGATGAGATTCTCCAGCGGATTGCTGCGCTGCACCGTACCCGCGGGATCACTATTGTGCTGGTTTCCCATAGTATGGAGGATATCGCCCAGTATGTGCAGCGGATTATCGTGCTGAACAAAGGGCAGGCGGCTTTTGACGGAGCGCCCAAGCAGGTATTTTCCCATTATCGGGAACTGGAACAAATGGGGCTGGCTGCACCGCAGATCGCGTATGTGATGCATGACCTGAAAGACCGGGGATTGCCTGTGGATGTGGAAGCGATTACAGTAGAAGAGGCAAAAGACAGTATTCTAAAAGCATTGAGAGAGGTTCGTCTATGATCCGCGATATCACCCTGGGACAATATTATCCGACAAAATCCGTACTCCATAGGCTCGATCCCCGGACAAAATTCATTGGTACTCTGCTGTTTGTGCTTTCTTTGTTCCTGTTTCATACTTTTCCCGGCTATGGGGTTGCCACTGTATTTCTGGTGTGTATCATTGTGTTGTCAAGGGTTCCTGTGTCTTTTATGTTCCGCGGTCTGAAAGCTATTTTTCTGATTCTGTTGATTACCGTGGTGTTCCATATCTTTCTCACGCCGGGGCGGGTGCTCTGGCAGACGGGTTTTGTAAAAATTACATACGAAGGGTTGATGCAGGCTGGGAAAATGGCCATCCGTCTGATTTACCTGGTTGTCGGTTCTTCGATCATGACTTTGACCACTACCCCCAACCAACTGACAGACGGCTTGGAGAGCCTGATGCGGCCTCTAAACTACGTAAAAGTGCCTGTTCATGAGGTTTCTATGATGATGTCCATTGCCCTGCGGTTTATTCCGATCTTGATGGAAGAGACGGATAAGATTATGAAGGCGCAGATTGCACGCGGAGCCGACTTTGAGTCCGGGAATCTTTTACAGAAGGCAAAAGGGCTGATTCCGCTGCTGGTTCCTCTTTTCGTATCTGCGTTCCGTCGTGCCAACGATCTGGCGATGGCCATGGAAGCGCGGTGTTACCATGGAGGAGAAGGACGGACGCAAATGAAGCCGCTTCAGTATAAAGGCAGGGATTATATCGCTTACGGGATGGTATTGGCTTATCTGGCGGTGAGCATTGCCTTTCGGATAAGGGGGATTTAGATGATGAAAAAGAGAATCGGGCTGACGGTCGCTTATGATGGCACGCACTATTGCGGCTGGCAGGTTCAGGACAATGGAACGACGATTCAGGGGGAGTTGAATCGCTGTCTGGAAGAACTGCTGGGCCAGCCGATAGAAACCATGGGGGCCAGCCGCACAGACGCAGGCGTTCATGCTCTGGGGAATGTGGCGGTTTTTGACACAGACAGCCGGATCCCTCCTGAGAAATTCTCCTATGCCCTGAATCAGCGTCTGCCGGAGGATATCCGTATTCAGTCCTCTCAGGAGGTGACGCCGGATTTTCATCCGCGGTACTGCGAAAGCGAAAAGACTTATGAATACCGGATTTTGAATCGAAGGTTTTCTCTGCCTACGGAAAGGCTGTATTCCTACTTCTATCATTATCCGCTGGATGTGGAAAAGATGCGGGAAGCCGCTTCTTATGTAATCGGACGGCATGATTTTGCCAGTTTCTGCGGAGCCGGAGCGCAGGTAAAATCCACGGTGCGTTTGGTAACTGGATTTTCGGTAGAACGCGAAGGCGAAATGATTTACCTGCGGGTTTCCGGCAGAGGGTTTCTCTATCATATGGTGCGGATTTTTGCGGGGACGCTGATCGAAGTCGGAAACGGTATCTATCCCCCGGAACATATGCAGGAAATCCTGGATGCGAAAGAGCGGGGGGCAGCAGGGCCTACGGCTCCGGCCTGCGGCCTGACCTTGTTGGGGATTGAGTTTTTGGAGAGTTGAAAAGATGTGAAAATTTGTGGGCTTTTCCAAAGTACCTTGTTAGAGGTTTCTGGAGAAAGCCTCTTTTGCCAGACGGTCAGCCAGATCGTTGTATCTATCCCCAGAATGACCTTTCACTTTGACGAAGCGGATATCCATTTTTGTTTTTGCCTGTTCGTAAAAGGCTTTGTATGCCTGTGTCCCTGCCTTTTTCGTTTGCCATTCCCCAATGCACCATTTGGCGATGCCTTCATAGTCGTGAAAAATGGTAACGCTTTTGATTTGGTGTTCTAGACAGTACTCAATTGCTTTTTGGGAGCCTTTGATTTCTCCGGCGACGTTGTGCATCTGGGCCAGTTCAGGATCGTCGTAGCATGCGAGGAGATGTTCTTCTTTTCCTGCATAGAGAATCACAACGCCACAGGAAAATCGCCTGGTCGCCGCCTGGTAGCTGCCATCTACATAGGCAACCGCCTCTGTGGGCGGACTGCTTGTCCGTTCGGACAGTCCCATATATTCTTCTGCCTGTGCGAGAGTGGCGAATCCTTTAAACTGTGCGCCGGGAAAGCAGTGAACCTGTTCTTGGCACTGTGCCCAGGTCGAATAAATGCCCGGTGTTTTTCCTTTTCGGACTGCATATACTTTTTTTGCCATTGCGCATCCTTTCTTTTTGGGATTAGGCTTTAAAGCGGTAGCCTACGCCCCATATTGTTTCAATATATTGCGGTTTCGCCGTGTTGAATTCTATTTTTTCACGGATTTTTTTGATGTGTACGGTTACTGTGGCGATATCCCCGATGGATTCCATATCCCAGATTTCCCGGAACAGTTCTTCTTTGGCGAAGACTCGGTTGGGATTTTGAGCCAGGAATGTGAGCAGATCGAATTCTTTGGTGGTAAAGGTGGTTTCCTCTCCGTTTACCCATACCCGCCGGGCTGTCTTATCAATCTTGATTCCCCGTATTTCTACGATATCATTTTGACGAACACCGCTGTGGATCAGTCGGTTGTAGCGTTCCAGATGCGCCTTTACCCGTGCGACCAGTTCGCTGGGGCTGAAAGGCTTGGTCATATAGTCGTCGGCGCCTAGGCCCAGGCCGCGGATCTTGTCGATATCGTCTTTTTTGGCCGATACCATAATGATGGGGGTGTTCTGCGAATCCCGCACTCGCCGGCAGATTTCAAATCCGTCCACCTCCGGCAGCATTAGATCCAGGATAATCAAATCAAAACTCCTGTTCAAAGCCATCTGTAATCCTAAGTCTCCCCGGTTGGCGATTTCCACTTCAAATCCGCTTAACTCCAGATAATCTTTCTCCAGATCTGCAATCGCCTCTTCGTCTTCAATGATCAGAATCTTACTCATCTGCTGGTACCTCCTGGTATTTTCTAAGTACAAAGTACATAATGGTGCCGATGCCCTCTTTGCTGGTGGCCCACACCTTTCCTCCGTGGTCTTCCATAATCTTTTTTACAATAGACAGGCCGATTCCGCTGCCGCCTTTGGAAGAATTGCGGGATACATCTGTGCGGTAAAATCGATCGAAAATATAGGCTAGGTCTTTGGAAGCAATGCCCTTGCCGTTGTCTTCAATCTCTATCTGAATAAAATCCCCCACGTCTTTGACCCGAAGCTGGATGATTCCATGGTCTTTATTCATGTATTTTGTGGAATTGCCAATGATGTTATTGACTACCCGGCCTAGCTGCTCGCCGTCCGCAATGATCACGGCCTCATCGTCTACATAATTGGCATAGACCAGTTCAATCCCTTTTACCTCCAATTCCAGCCCCAATTCCTCTGCACAATCGTTGAAATAATCGTTTACCCGGATTTTGCTAAAGGTATAGGGAATGCGGTTGGTATCGATTTTGGAATAGAAGGTCAGTTCATTGATCAGATGATCCATCTCGGTTGCTTTGTTATAGATGGTGCGGATATAGCGGTCCATTTTCTCCGGTGTGTCCGCTACCCCGTCCATAATACCCTCTACATAGCCTTTGATGGCCGTGATCGGGGTTTTCAGATCGTGGGAGATGTTGCTGATTAATTCTTTGTTTTCTTTGTCCAAGACAATCTTTTCTTCTGTGGATTCCTTTAAGCGTTTGCGCATTTCCTCAAAATCCTGACAGAGCTCGGCAAACTCGTCGCTGCCCTCCACATCCATGGTAAAGTCCAGATTGCCTTCTTTGATATTATTGGTGGCTCTTTTTAATTTTACCAGGGGGGCGGCAACGCTCCGGTAAATCCAGGAACCGACCGTCAGGCTGGTAAAAGTCATAATGATCAGGGCCACAAACAGCACGTCTTTCGTCATTAACTGGATTCTGGCGTCGCTGTTATTGGATTCTGCGATAGATAAATCGTAATGAGAGGATTCTGTATCTTGTGTTTGGGTAACCTGGCCGGCTTGAATTTGCCCGAATCCATATAAAGTCGCCATAAATAAAAGTACAGGCACCAATACAACCATAAGAAAACCTACGATAATCCTGGTCTGCAGCTTCATAAAAATCCCCGCTTCCATGCTCTTTATGTGATATTGCAGTAACAGTTCAGACAGGCACTATCCCGCGAAGTGTCGACTTGCAGTTGCAAGTCGATCCTGAGACAGACCAGCGACAAACTGCGTTTTGCAGTTTGTGTGCATATTTTTTGTGTGACAGTGAAACCTGGAAGGTTGAACTGTTACATATTGTAAGCTATTATAGCATAGAAAGGAGATTTTATCTCTAAATTTTCTATAAACTGTTGTGGGGGTGGATGTGTTTGGGGGCTTCCATCCATAAATTGATTTCCGTGAAATTGAAGATAAAACTGTTGACAAGGAAACGGACTTTCTGTTATACTACAAAAACAAACATTGAGCAATACAACAAATGCTGTGACAGGGAGGAGTATGCATCTGTCGATATCACAGAGAGAAGATGGCTGGTGGAAATCTTCATGGAGAGGATGCGGAAAGTAACCCTTGAGCAGGAGAGCCGAACGGGCGGAATTTTAAGAATCTGCTTTATTAAGTTTTCACGTCTATCCCACGTTACAGGGATACGGTATCGATTCTTCTGTGAAGGATCCGTACTGGCAGAGTGCAAGGAAGTTTTTCTTTGAATTTAGGTGGTACCACGGACTTTTATCCGCCCTAAGCCCATAGCGGCTTAGGGTTTTTTTCGTTAAGGAGGACATTTTATGAACCAAATCAAAGGAACGGAATTATTTGTAAAGGCATTGAAAGAAGAAGGGGTGGATATCCTCTTTGGCTATCCAGGAGGACAGGCCATTGATTTATTCGATTCCCTGTATGGTCAAAATGACATTGAAGTAGTTTTACCTCGGCATGAGCAGGCGTTGGTGCATGCAGCGGACGGCTATGCCCGTTCCACCGGAAAAGTAGGGGTTTGCCTGGTGACCAGCGGGCCGGGGGCGACCAACCTGGTGACTGGAATCGCCACGGCCAATTATGACAGTGTGCCGTTGGTGTGTTTTACCGGACAGGTGCCGCTGAATCTGATTGGAAACGATGCGTTCCAGGAAGTGGATATCGTAGGAATTACCCGCAGCATCTGCAAACATTCCATCACGGTACGCAGGCGCGAAGACCTGGGGCGGATTATCAAAGAAGCTTTTTTCATCGCGCGCAATGGAAAGCCGGGGCCGGTGCTGGTGGATATTCCCAAAGATATCCAGCAGGCGTTGGGGTCAGATGAATATCCTTCCGAGGCAAATATCCGCAGCTATAAGCCTAGCACAAAAGTGCACGAAGGACAGTTGAAAAAGGCTTTGAGACTGTTAAACGCAGCCAAACGTCCGGTATTTCTGCTGGGCGGCGGCGTCAAAATTGCTCATGCCAATGAGGCCATGACCCGTTTGGCAGAGCTGACGCAGATTCCAGTTATCACCACAATTATGGGAAAGGGGGCGATTCCTACTGATCATCCTCTGTATGTGGGAAACATTGGTATCCATGGAAATTATGCTTCCAATACGGCAATCAGCGAGTGCGATGTGCTGTTTTCCATCGGAACGCGGTTCAACGACCGAATCACCGGAAAAATCAGCGAATTTGCAAAAAATGCTTCCATTGTCCATATCGACATTGATTCGGCTTCGATTTCCCGAAATATTGTGGTGGACATTCCGATTGTGGCCGACGCGGGGTCTGCCATTGAAAAAATGCTGGAATACGCAAAACCATTGCAGACAAAAGGATGGCTGGAAAAAATCCAGAACTGGAAAGAGGATCATCCTTTGGGTATGAACCACCGTTATCCAGGACTGAACCCGGAGAAAATCATCTGCAAAATCAACGAACTGTTCCCCGACGCCATTGTGACCACCGATGTGGGCCAGAATCAGCTTTGGACGACACAGTTCCTCTCCATGACTGGAAAACGGCAGCTTTTGACTTCCGGCGGTCTGGGAACCATGGGTTATGGTCTGCCGGCTGCCATCGGCGCACAGCTCGGCAACCCCGATCAGAGGGTGATTGCCATCTCCGGCGACGGCGGGATGCAGATGAACATTCAAGAGATGGCCACGGCCATGTGCCAGGAACTTCCGTTGATTCTGTGCGTACTGAACAATTCCTGGCTCGGAAATGTGCGCCAGTGGCAGGAGATGTTTTTTGACAAACGTTATTCCGCGACTTGTCTGCGCTACCGCAAGGGCTGCAGCCGGGATTGCTTAAACCCGGAGAAATGCTGCCCGCCCTATACGCCGGATTTTGTAAAATTGGCGGAAAGCTACGGCGCGCAGGCTATTCGGGTAGAGCAGGCAGAGGATCTGGAAGCCGCTTTTCTGGCTGCGAAAAATGAGACCAAACGGCCCACGCTGATTGAATTTCTCATCGATCCAGAAGCAAATGTATCACCCATGGTAGCCACAGGCAAACCATTGAATGAAATGGTTTTGGAATGTTAGGAGGAATAAGAATATGAAGAAACGTTGGATTTCGCTGTTTGTGGAAAATGAAGTCGGTATGCTGGCAAAAATCTCCGGCCTCTTTTCTGGAAAATCATACAATCTGCAGTCTCTCACCGTTGGGGAAACCGAAGACCCCACGATTTCCCGCATGACCATTGGGCTGCTCAGCGATGATATTACCTTTGAACAGATCAAAAAACAGTTAAACCGGAGCGTGGGAATCATCAAAGTGATTGATTTTACCGATACGCCGATCCATATGAAAGAAATTTTATTTGTAAAAGTCAAAGGCTGTACCAAAAGCGACCGGGAAGAGGTCTTTCGGATTGCGCAGGTTTTCGGGATTCAGGTTACGGATTACGGCAAGAGCAATATCCTGTTGGAATCCACGCAGACCGAGGCGCGCAATAACGATATTATCAATCTTCTCAATCAGGATTTCAGCGGCCGCATTGAAGTGGTGCGGGGCGGCAGCGTTGCAGTAGAGGCCATCAGTATGCAGGATAGATAAGGGATAATAGAAAGGGGAATTTATGAAAAATGCCAATGACCTCAAACAACTGCTTCGGCAAATCGACCACAAGAGTTATCCGGCATACAAGGACACACGGGGAAGCTATCGCTTTCCCGGTTATGTGTTAAATATCGACCATGTACAAGGCGATCCGTTTGCTTCGCCTTCTAAAGTCAGTGTTTCGGTGGCGGGGCTGGAGGCTGGATTTCCCGTGGATACTTATGACCAGCCGCATAAGCGCATTGCTTTGCAGGATCACATCCTGCGCCTGTTTTCCCGCGCGCTGGGTCAGTACAGCTTTAAGGCCCGTGGCTCCGGTAAAAGCGGTTTGATCAGCGTCAGCCGGTGCGGGCAGGAGATCCTAGAGCGCACGGCCTGCCAGCTCAATCCCAAAAACGGCGATCTGCTTATCCGTATGGAGGTGGGCTTCCCTGCGGATGGCCGCCGTATCAACTCTGGGGAATTGATCAAAATCCTCTTTGATTTCCTGCCGGAATGTATCCCCGCCAGTCTCTTTTACAAACGGCTGAACGCCCGGAAAATCCAGCAGGTCAGGGAATTGAGCGAAGACCAGTATTATATTCGACAGCAGCTAAAGGAGAAGCGGCTGACTGCCTTTGTGGCAAACGGAACTATCTTGCCAAGGGAAAGCGGCATCTCCTCCCGCCCGATGAAAAACGCGGTGCCTTTTTGCTCTCCAAAGTCTCTGGAAATCACTCTCGATCTGCCCCATCGCGGCCCGATTGCCGGGATGGGCATTCCACAGGGAATTACGCTGATTGTGGGCGGCGGCTATCATGGAAAGTCCACATTGCTAAAAGCTCTGGAACTGGGTGTGTATGACCACATTGCCGGAGATGGGCGCGAGTATGTGGCCACGGACGATACCGCTGTGAAAATCCGTGCGGAGGATGGCCGCAGCATCAAAAAGGCTGATATCTCCATGTTTATCAACAATCTGCCCAACAACCAGGACACCAGAGTCTTTTCCACAGAAGATGCCAGCGGAAGTACTTCTCAGGCGGCCAATGTAGTGGAGGCCATGGAGGCGGATACTCGGCTGTTCCTCATTGACGAGGATACCTGCGCCACTAATTTTATGGTGCGGGACGATTTGATGCAGCGGGTGGTGCACCGCGATCAGGAACCGATTACCCCATTTATCGAACGGGTACGGCAGATTTACCAGGAACAGGGGATCTCCTCGATTCTGGTAGCGGGAAGTTCTGGATCTTATTTTCATGTGGCGGATGTGATTTTACAGATGAATCAATACAAACCTATGGATATCACCAAACTGGCAAAAGAGGAAGCGAAGAAGTTCCCGCTCACCTGTGAAGATGCCCCGAAAGCAACGCCTCCCCAGAATAGCCGGTGTCCCCGCCAGGCTTGCGCTTTCCGAAAAAACGATCGGATTAAAATGAAGACATTGGGCAAAGACGCCTTTTCCATCAACAAAGAAACCGTGGATCTGCGTTATGTGGAGCAGCTTGTGGACAGCGAGCAGACTACGGCGCTGGCTTATCTGCTGAAATATATGGAGCTTCACTGCTTCAATGGACATACCGCTTTAAAAGATATCGTCGCCGAATTATCCGATCGCATCCAGAAACACGGGCTGGTCTCCGTCAACGAGGGGGCTTATCTGTCTTCCAATCTGGCCATGCCCAGGCCGCAGGAAATCTATGCCTGTGTCAACCGTTACCGGGGGCTTATGCTATAAAATTTTTCTGGTTTTATAATATAGAAAGAAAAGCCGTTGAGCGTTATCATTGACACTCAATGGCTTTTTTGCAATTACGATTAGAGGTCAATGGCCAAAGGTTTTGTGTTTCGGTTATATTCCTTTAATTTTTTGCCTGCTGTCCCAGCTTTTGTTTATGTATATCACTGGGCGTCTGTCTCGTCGATATCCGGCGCGGTGGCTGGAGCTTCTTCCGGTGTTTCCTCCGGTTCTTGTTCTATTGGCTCTTTCTCCAGAGTACTGCCCGGCACAAAATGGAGAAAGTATGCGTAGATATCGACCACGGCCTTATACAGTTCTTCCGGGATTTCCGTTCCAAGATTTAGCTGTGACAAAACGGTGGCCAGGGAGTTGTCCTCGTATACCGGCACGCCAGTTTCGTTTGCAATTTCCACCATTTTCTCGGCCAGATGTCCCATGCCGGAAGCCACCACCACCGGGGCTGCCGACTGCCGTTCGTCGTATTTTAAGGCCACTGCTTTTTTGTTCAGCAAATCATTAAATCGTGACATTTATTGTATTCTTCCTTTCAAATATTTTCGGGAACACCTGGGAGAGGGATACCGGTTCGGCCGCTTTTTCCAAAATTAAGGAGTTAAAAGAGATTCCATTTTGAGCCATGATGGATTCCAGAGCGCCATGGATTTCTTTCTCCTTGTCTGCCAGGATTTCTGGATAGGACAGGTACATATCCATCTTTTCTTTTCCGTACAGCAGGATCATATCAAAAAAGCCCAAATCCTTAATGTCAAATTTTATCAGAAGCTTTGTCCGTCTGCCCTCTCCGTCTGCCGCCCCGCTCTCGTCATCTGGATCGATCCACATCTCGGAAAACATCAACTGTCCGTTTAATTGTAAGGGCAGCATCAAATGCAGCACAGGCATGTACACGCTTTCGTTTAACAATACGGCGTTCATCAGGTTTTGGAATACTTGTTTGTTTTCAATGCCGGCTTGGCCTTTTACGCCGTTTTCTACCATGCTCAAGAATTTTTCTGCCCAGGTATTCTCCTTTGTGGCTTTTTCGTAATTCGTGTGTTGCAGAATCTGGGGCAGTTCTTCTGGTTGGACTGCCTGGAATTTTGCACGGAATCCCTGGAAATTGAGCAGCTTTGCAAAATTGTCAATCAGCTTTTCCATGTTGCCGTTTTCGTATCTGGCGGTGTTAAAGGTCAGTACGCCGATTAAATCGCGGATTACTCCGAAATCGCGGGTCTTGGAGATATACTCGCCCAACTTGGGGAGCACCTCATTTTTCAGGAATGCGGCGTTTTGTTTGGTATCGCCCGGAAGCGCTTTCAGATCCAGTTGATTTATCATCTGCTGAAGCGCTTGTC
The DNA here is from genome assembly GCA_947571775.1 of uncultured Lachnospiraceae bacterium. Taxonomy (GTDB): domain Bacteria; phylum Bacillota; class Clostridia; order Lachnospirales; family Lachnospiraceae; genus MGBC164599. The sequence continues at coordinate 91,766 of CANOZK010000007.1, forward strand.
GGTCGGAGCGCAGCATATACCTGGAGATGATGTCCAGGTTGCCGCGGATATTTTCCAGCAAATGCGGCCCGGAGGACATGTCGTTGACCTGTTTGAGAAAATCCAGGATGCCTGCTTTCAGTTCCACAGATTGGGTTTCGTTCATCACCTGCCGCAGCATATTGTAAAAGGTTCCGGTATAGCGGACAGCCCCGTTGGTCTGGTTTTTCAGAAAGTTGACCAGTTCCGGGTCGGACATTTTGACCATTTCCATAAATTTGGAGATTTCCTCTGCAAAATCCGGGCCGATGCCGGCTTCCACCATATTCCCCATCCCCTGGAGGAACAATGTGGAGAACATTTCCGTAAGCTGGGGGGCTTCGCCTATCTGCTGGATAAAATTTCCAAAATTAGACTGGGAGTTTAAGCCCAGTTTCGTCTGCTGGGAATCTCCAGCGTCGCCGCGCCCGTCGGGGCGCACAACTTTTGCGGGATCTACGGGATTTTGGATCTGTTTTTCGTTGGTTGTCAGAGGATTATTTTTTACATTATTATCCATCCCCGAAGGGGGCGTGGTCACTCTTAAAATATTCGGCATTTTTTCCACCTGCTAATATTAATTTTTCTATCCATTGTGTCGATATACATACTATATACAAAATTTTAATAAAATACAAGGCGGTGTTGAAAATTATGGATAACGGTACAGATAGCATGCTTGATATGTATCTATTCGAGACGAACTCTTTAATGGAACAGCTTGATGAGCTGCTCATTGAGGCAGAAAAAGTCGAGGAATTTAGCACGGACGACGTAAATGAAATTTTCCGTATCATGCACACCATCAAAGGCTCCTCTGCAATGATGGAATTTACTTCTCTAAATCAGATAGCCCACCATATTGAAGACCTGTTTTTCTATATCCGTGAAAATGGCATGGACTCCATTGCACCGGAATTGAAAAAAAATCTGTTTAATCTTATGTTTAAATCCACAGATATGTTGCGGTCTGAAATTGAAAAAGTGGAAAATAACGAACCACTTACTGAAAATATCGACAGCATCATCGGGGAAATTAATAGTTTCTTGAATAAAATCAGTGATGCGGATACATCAGACGATGCGGCGCAGGCAAACGGGGAAGAGACAGACGCTCCTTCCGTGGCAGAACTCAATATGGAACTGGCCAACTGTCCAGACGATCCAGCACCGTTCTTTATTAAAGTTATCTTTGAGGAAGGGTGCGGGATGGAGAATTTGCGGGCTTTTATGCTGGTTAATGCACTGCAAGATCTGCAAATGGAATTCCGTTTTTACCCGGACGATGTGGAGACCAACAGCGCTTCCGCGCAGACCATTGTTGACAAAGGCTTTTTCCTGGCCCTGCAAGAGGAAAGCCATATTGAAAAAGTAATCGGCGTAATCAGCGGTACCAGCCATATTCAATCCTATGAAGTGATAGAAAATGCCCGGAACAAAAAGGATAAAGAGGCTGCCCAGGAGGATGTTCAAAAGACAGAGGTTGCAGCGAGTACAAAACCGGAAACACCGGCTCCAGCTCCGGCAGCTCCACCGGCAGGCGCAAGAAAAGCGGAAAATACTGAGAAAGCAGCGGCAAACAATGCGAAATCCCATTCCGGGCCTGTAAAACAGAGCTTGATAAGCGTGAATCTGTCCAAGTTGGATGCCCTGGTCGCTATCGTAGGCGAGATCGTAATTACCGAGTCCATGGTAACCTCATCCCCGGATATCCAAGGACTCAAGCTGGATAATTTTATGAAATCCACCCGTCAGCTTCGCAAGCTCACGAAGGATCTTCAGGATATTGCCATGTCCTTGCGCATGGTTCCGGTATCTGGCGTGTTCCAGAAGATGAACCGGATTGTGCGGGATATGAGACAGAAACTCAACAAGGATGTGCGCCTGACCATCATCGGGGAGGATACCGAGCTGGATAAATCCATCGTGGACGGAATCAGCGATCCGATTATGCACATTGTGCGGAATTCCATGGATCACGGCGTAGAGGTTTCCAAGGAAGAACGTATCGCGGCCGGAAAAGACCCTCAGGCGGAAATTATCCTGTCTGCAACCCATACCGGAAGCGAGGTTATCATCAAAGTAGAAGATGACGGCTATGGAATGGATCCTGACAAAATTCTTGCCAAAGCGGCAAATAACGGAATCCTGACCAAACCGGAAAGTGAATATACAAAGAAGGAAATTCTTGGCCTGCTGCTGCTGCCGGGCTTCTCCACAAACGAAGAAGTAACCGAGTATTCTGGACGTGGCGTGGGTATGGACGTAGTAAAACGAAATGTTGAGTCTGTTGGCGGTACGGTTTCCATTTCCAGCGAACTGGGACAGGGAAGCTGCACTACATTGAAGATTCCGCTTACCATGGCGATTGTGGACGGTATGGAGATTGCCGTAGGACAGTCCATGTTTACGGTGCCGATTGCCAATATCCGTCAGTCCTTTAAAGTTTCCAATGAAGATGTGGTATACGATGCCGAGGGAAATGAGATCGTCAAATGCATGGACGAATTTTATCCCATTATCCGTGTACATCAGCTTTACAATGTGGAAACAGAAATTACCAACATTGAAGACGGTATTCTGATCTGGGTGGAAGCCAGCGATACCTCCTACTGCCTGTTTGTAGACGAACTTTTGGGCGAGCAGCAGGTGGTTGTAAAACCTCTGCCTTCCTATTTAAATAGTTTTAACATCAAAAACTCCGGCATCAGCGGCTGTACCATTCTGGGAAATGGAAACATCAGCATTATCCTGGACATTCTCAGCCTTTATGAGATGGCCCAGTATTAAGATAAATTGAATTTGGAGGATTAGAAATGGCTGAAGATACAAAAATCGTAGTAGATGAGGACCTGGACGGAACTGCAGAAGTCGAAGTGGAAAAAGAACGGTTCCTCACTTTCCGCTCCGCAGATCTGACCTTTGCAGTAAATACCAAGTACGTGATTGAGATCATTACAAACCACGCCATCACCACATTGCCCATGGTGCCGAATTATATCAAGGGTATTATCAATCTGAGAGGACAGATCATTCCGATCGTAGATATCCGCCTGCGCCTGGGCAAACCGTCTGTGGACATGGAGGGCAGCGATATCTGCATCATTGTTTTAGATATTGATTCTATTTCTGTGGGAATTGTTGTGGATTCTGTTTCTCAGGTGGTTGACAGCGAATTAAGCAAGATTTCTCCGGTGCCGGTTAATAACCAGCAGGAGCTGGTTAACGGCATGATTTCTCTGGATGTCAACAACGTGGTACTGCTTCTGGACTGCCAGCAGTTGGTGGATTCCCAGATGATGGCTTAAACGCGGCAGGAGGAATCTATGTTAAAAATTTCCGATCAGGATTTTACACGTCTGGTAAATTTTGTAAAATCCAATTACGGCATTGATCTGATAAAAAAACGCCAGCTCGTATCCAGCCGTCTGTCCAGCACGGTAGAGGGCATGGGCTATCAAAGCTTTACAGGGTATGTGGATCACATTATCTCCAATAAGAATGCCAAAGACAATGAGATTATGCTGAATAAGCTGACTACGAATTATACTTATTTTTATAGAGAGAAAACGCATTTTGATTTTTTCCGGGACACCATACTTCCTTATGTGGTGGAGCGAAATAAGAAAAACCGTGTCATGAGCATTTGGAGCGCCGGCTGTTCTTCTGGGGAAGAGCCTTATACCATCACCATGCTGATTAAGGAATTTCTCGGTTCTCAGGCAGAGTCCTGGGACACCCGGATACTGGCTACCGACATTTCCCACCAGGTTTTGACCAAAGCGAAAACTGGCTTGTATGAAGAGGAATCGTTAAGGGAACTTCCGCCGGAATGGAAACGCAAGTATTTTGTTCCTGTGAAGGGTTCCCCGGGGACTTATGAAGTTTCCAAGGCCCTGCACACCAACGTCATATACCGCACGTTTAACTTGATGGGTTCAATTCGGTTTAAATTAAAGTTTGATGTGATATTCTGCAGAAATGTAATGATATATTTTGATCAGGAAACAAAGGAGGCTCTGGTAGACCGCTTTTATCAGGCTTCAAATCCAGGGGCGTATTTGTTGATCGGACACTCCGAGAGTCTGAATAAAAACCGCACGCCCTACGATTATGTTATGCCTGCTACTTATCGAAAAAGCGAAGACAGCAATTAACAGAAAGGCCGTGATACAATGAATACATTCAAAAAAATAAAAGTACTAGTAGTGGATGATTCTATGCTGTTCCGCAAAGTACTGATTGAGAATCTGTCCAAGAAGCCTAGTATTGAAATTGTTGGCTATGCCGTAGATGCTTTCGATGCGCAAAATAAAATCAAGAAGCTAAACCCGGACGTGGTTACCTGCGATGTTGAAATGCCGCGTATGAGCGGCATTGATTTTGTCAAGAAATTCCTGCCTATACATCCGGTTCCCATTATACTGGTTACTGCCCTGAATCTGAATGTTTTTGACGCGCTGAAGGCCGGCGCAGTAGATTTTGTGCGCAAACCGGATATGTCAAGATCTGGAAATATGGATACATTTATCAATGCTCTGGCTTTGAAAATCACCATTGCGTCCAAGGCGAAGGTAAAAGTGCCGGGGACTGCTTCCGCCCTGCCCCCTATCAAGAAACCAATGGGATCTTTTCAGTGCAATATGTCCGCACTGGCTCAGAACAGTACAGTCATTGCCATCGGCGCGTCCACGGGCGGCACGGAGGCTACCCTGGAGGTCGTGCGCGATCTGCCCGCCAATACGCCAGGGATCGTAGTCACCCAGCATATGCCGGAAGGGTTTACAAAAATGTATGCGGAACGTCTGAACCGTATCTGTAAAATGGAGGCAAAGGAAGCCGAAAACGGTGATAAAATCGTAAAGGGCCGGATTCTCGTTGCTCCCGGCAACTTGCAGATGGAGGTCGCGCGTTCTGGGGTTTCCTATGTCGTGCGCTGCTATCCGGGAGAGAGAGTCAGCGGCCATTGTCCGTCAGTGGATGTCTTATTCCGTTCTATGGCGGCAAATGTCGGACGCAACGGCATCGGTATCATTCTGACTGGTATGGGCAAGGACGGCGCCGACGGCCTTTTGCAGATGCGCAACAAAGGCTCTTTTACGATTGGTCAGGATAAAGATTCCTGTGTAGTCTACGGTATGCCTATGGTGGCTCAGAATATCGGAGCCGTTTGTCAGCAAGCTTCCTGTTCCAATATTGCAAACGTTTTATTGAACCATTTGAACAAATTGTGATTTTCACAAATTTGGCTCTTAATATTTTCTGTAAAATGGCGATACTTTATATAAGAGAAGTAAATTTAGCGTAACTATTCAGTAGATACTATATGTGCGGGGCGATTTCCAATGGATTTTTGTTTGCGGCCGTGAAGGTGCTGAACAGTTACAATCTAGCAATTGTCGAAAGGAGTATGGATGAATATGAAAATATCGTTAAATAACATATCGAATTACCATACTGAGCTTCCTCCGGTTGCGAAAGCTGCTGCAAAGACTACAAATACGGAAAAGGCAAATCGGAATTATGATGCTATCATTATCCAGTCTGACTCCAGACAGATTGCAGAAAAAACCTTTTCTTCTTCTTTAGCCCAAGCAGTGTCTGGTGAAGTTCGCAGTACTACAACTTCCGAGGAGAAGATCCAAAATCTCAAAGACCAGATCCAAAACGGGACGTATACCGTGGATTTCAACCGGGTTGCTTCGAGGATGCTTTTCCAGTGGGGAGACGGCGTTGATGCATAATTTAAATGATTTCAAAACAGTTGTGGGTGACTTGATTTCACTTCTGGAAGAATTTAACAAGCTGGAAACCGAGAAATTGGATGCCGTCCAACGGAATTTGGTCACCTTTGTAGAGGAGTCTATGAAAAAAGAACAGGCTGCCATTATGAAATTGCGGGGCCTGGATAAAAAACGGGAATCTATACAAAAAGACCTGGGGTGGGAGGGAATGTCGTTCCAACAAATCCTGTCCCAGGTCAATGACGTTGAGCGGGAAGAGTTTCGCCCTTTGTTCAATCAATTAAATAGTTCCCTGCAACAGTTCCTTGCCACCAAGGACAGTGCAGAGAAGGCTCTGGAAATCAATCTTCACCATATCAATAAGCTGCTTGCAAAGAAAGCGGCGGAAGAAAGCGGGGCCTATAACAGCAAAGGAAGTGCGAAAAAACCGGAGAAACCCGACAGACACTTTACTAATAGAAAGATATAAAAAATTCATACAGACCAGCGATGCAGATATATACTTTTGGAATCGTTTGGTATCTCATTTTGTGAGATGATTTTTTGTCAACTGCGCACAAATTTGTGAAACACACATGGATTTACGTAAATGGGATTTGGGCGCAATTGGCAGAAAACCAACCGCAAAAGCAGGTGCAAGGAAGATTTTGAGAGTATACAGGAAATATTGGGAGGGATAATTATGTTACGAGCAACCTTTGCCGGTTTCTCTGTGGCCCGCGGCGCCATGACCGCCAGCCAGAAGGCTCTGGATGTAACCGGCCAAAATATATCGAATGTGTACACCCCAGGCTATACCCGGCAGCGTCTGGATCAGGTCAGCTTTGCTTCGGGATACGGCAATTATGCAGTTACGAATTATACGACTCATATTGGAAACGGCGTATTGGTGACCGGAACATCTCAGATACGGGATCCATACCTGGATATTCAGTACCGGACTCAGATGGCTAACGTGGGGATGAGCGACGCCAAAGCGTCGGTGTTGGAAGAGTTGGAATCAGTATTTGACGAGACGATGAAAAGCGCCGTCAAAGACGCTTTTTCAGATCTGGAAAGTAAGCTTCTTGATCTGGCCAATTCCACAGGTGCGGAACTGGATGATTCCATTGTGCGTTCTTCTATGCAGTCTTTGGTAAACCTGTTCCATTCCAATGCTACGCGACTTGCTGAAAAGCGGGAAAACGTCACCAAAGATTTTGAAAATTCTGTAAAGCAGGCCAATGAGTTGATGGCGAAAATCGCAGAATATAACAAGACCATAAAGAGCAGTCACATCTTGGGGCATCCCGCGCTGGAACTTCAGGATAAGAGAAACGATCTTCTGGATGAACTGGCTAGTTATGTGCCGATTCAGGTCAATTATAGAGATGAGTATCTGAATGCTGCTAAGACAGAAAAAGTAGATGTTCTGGAAGTCTATATGATACAGGCGGATGGAACGAAAGTAAAACTTATCGATCACGATCAGACTGGAGAGTTCCAGGCGCCAGTGACAACGAAGGCGCCAACAGCGAACGATTCATTTACAGAGTTAAGATTAAAGCATCTTGGAAATCCAGATGATAATCCGCCTGTTCCAGCTGAGATGGCTATCAGTGAACTTGCTGGAGCCAATGGAGATGAAAGAAAACTTTACATTAACGGCGGTACGTTTGCCGGAACTCTGAATATGCTGAACAGTTCGGGCGTATTCGACGGTGATGCCACGACGGAAAAAGGGTTGGGCTATTATGAGAAAGCATTCGATTTGATGGTAGATACATTTGCCCAAACATTGAATAAGTTAAATGAAAAATCTCAAGATGCCAATGGCAATCCCGTTGGCGATGGAGGACCCCTTTTTGTCACCAGCGATAATCCTCCCAGTTCAACTGGGCCTTTTACGGCAGCAAACATTAAGGTGAACGATGATTGGATTAAAGGCGCTGTAAAATTAAAAGCAAAGATAGATCCAGATTCTGGTACGACTCAGAACGATAATATCAACAAATTTATCGCAGCACTGAATGATAAAAGGGATTTTGAAGCAAACGGAAAGGATGTTATATTTAACGGAAATTTCTATAATTATTATGTAGATATTGAATCCACTTTGGGTATTGACCAGCAGGCCACTGATAATCTGTTGGATAACCATATTACGGTGCTTAATACCATTGCCCAGAGCAAGGATGAGGTTTCCGGGGTTTCCCTAGATGAAGAAGGGGTAAGCCTGATGCAGTACCAGCAATCCTATACAGCAGCCGCTAGGCTGATGACAACTCTGGATGATACCTTGCAGACATTGTTGAATATTGCCGGCAGATAAGGAAAGGAGGCAGTAATATCATGAGAATTACAACAACTATGATGATTCGCAATTATCAGACGAATCTGAGCGCTACGACGGAAAATAAAATGAATTACCAAAATAAAGTATTGACACAGCGGAACTTTACCAGCGTAAAAGAAGATCCTTCCGCAGCGGCCAAAGCTTCCCACCTGACACGGCAATACCTGAAGAACGAAGACTATCTGGAGATGTCCAAAGATCTGCAGTCCAAGCTGGATTCCCAGGAGGACAGCGTTTACCAGGTAGTGAAATATGCGGAAGAACTTTTCGCCAAAATCGGTAAGGAATCGTTGAATGGAACCAACTTGGAGCAGCGGGAGACTTACGCAAATACGATTGTTTCCATTCGGGATTCTATTCTGCAAAGTTTAAATGCCGTTTACAGCAATACTTTTATTATGGCTGGAGCAAATGGTACGGAAGCGCCATTTTCTATTGATGATGCGACAGGCAAATTGATGTATAACAGAGGCGCTGCGGGCGGTACAGAGGTTGACGATCCGGCCAATATTGCGCAATTACAAAAATGGAGAGATGAAGCGCTGTATATGGATATTGGCCTTGGATTAGAGTTTAATGCGGATGCTGCTGGTAACAAAGGGCAGGGCAACGAAATCATATCTTCCACGGCTTTTAACATTGCCTTTTCTGGGTTGAGCGCAATCTGGAATGACAGTAATGACGCAGGGAATTCTACTATTATTACTGGAGCAGCAGGAAAAACGAGTTTGAAAATCGAAGTGGGAAACAATACCATAAACAACCAGGCGGCTCAGGATTATCGTGCTGCCATTGCCAATGGCGAAGGAAAAAACCATATGGCGAATAACCTGGTAGATTTGTGCAGTCAGTTGGCTTTGGAACTTCTTCAGCCGGATGAAGAATTTGACTACCAGTCCTGCGACGAAATGCTTACGAAAATGAAAAAATTCCACGAACAGGCAGATAATTCTCTTACGGGCATCGGCGTAAAATCTGATTTCCTTGAGAAATCCGTTGACCGTATGGAATCCAATGAGCTTTCTCTGGCTACACAGTTAGAGCGGGTGGTAACTCCAGATATGGCCATTGCTATTACCAATTATTCTTATGCCCAATATGCCTACAACGCCGCTTTGCGTATCGGTGTAAACCTTTTGTCTCAGTCTTTCCTTGACTTTATGCGCTAATTGGCTTAAATAAGGTGAATATGAAAAAGAATCGAGAAAGCAGAAAGGGGGAAGACTTATGAAACCATTGATTCAAATAACGACAGTACCAATTAGTTATGAATTAAAAGTTCAGAAAGCACAGGTAGAGCGTCGCCGCAGCACTGCCCAACTGGAGATATCCAGAGAAAAGGGCGGCCTTCAGATCAAAAACCAGCCGATTAAGGTAAGATTGGATACCTTTGAAGCGCGCAACTCTATGCTTCCGTCTACGCCCACTAGTGTCAAACAGGCTGCGGAGAAAGGAAAGCAGGCCGCTGCTGAGGCTACTGCGAAATGGGCGGCGGATAATCATCTGATGATGAAAGCGCCAATGGGAGAAGATGTCGCCGGGCAGATTGCAGAACGGGATTTTATGAACAATCTCAAGACCGGGGAATTTGAAATGGACTTCATTCCTAAGGCCGGGCCGGATATTCAATGGACTGAGCCAGATATTACCATGCAGTATGAGATGGATAAACTGAATTTTAATTTGAAGATTGCCAACGGCGATTTCCAGTTTATTCCAGGAGATGTTTCCCTCAATATTACCCAGATGCCGGATGTACGGATCGAGTATATCGGAGGTCCTATGTATGTGCCGCCTAGCGCTGACCCGAATTATAAAAGCGTTGATGTCGTGGCATAATAGGCGATGCTCAATATACGGAAAATAGATGATAACAGTGGGGATATCCGAACTGTTACGACAGATAAGCAGTTCTGCGGACAGAACTGTTTGTCTGTCTTTGTATTAAAACACTTTCTCGTTTAGGAAGGAGGCATGATGGACAAGATGGAAATACAGACGAAACATTTTGGAATTATGAAATATACAGAAGAAGAAACCGTCCATTTCCAGGACGGTTTGTTTGGTTTTGAGAACTACAAAAGTTATCTGCCCATTCCAATGGAACCGGACAGCGATGCGATCATCTGTCTGCAAAGTCTGGATGATTCGGATGTTGCTTTTATCATTATGAACCCTTTTCTTCTTTCTCCGGCTTATCATCCCAAAATCTCTGACGCGGACAGGAAAGCATTGGGGAATCCGAAGGATGAAGATATTTCTTATTATTGTATTTGTGTTTTGCAGGATACCCTTGAAGAGAGCAGCATTAATCTGAAGTGCCCCATTGCGGTCAATGCGCTGACCCGCGCGGCCAGACAGTTGATTTTGGAGCAGCCAGAATATGATTTCCGCCATCAAATGAAAAATATCTCAAAGACGAGGGAAAGGAAGGATGCATATGCTGGTACTGCAAAGAAAGAAAAACCAGTCACTGGTCATAAACGGTAATGTAACCGTTTCCATCCTGGAAATTGGCAGTGACTGGATTAAGCTGGCGATTGAGGCGCCAAAGGATGTGAAAATTCTTCGCGCCGAATTGGTGGAGGCTGCCCAGGCAAATCAGGAGGCCGCCGAGGGACTGAATGCCGATTCGGTAGAGGCCCTGAAAAACCTGGTGTTAAAGCAGTGATTATTTTCCGAATCCATCGGGGTTGTTAGACTGCCATTTCCAGGAATCGGCACACATCTGTTCAATTCCTCTTTCGGCAGACCATCCCAGCTCTTGCCGGGCTTTTGCGGGATCTGCATAGCAGGTAGCAATATCCCCGGCTCTTCTGGGGTTGATTTCATAGGGAAGGGTTTTGCCGCAGGCTTTTTCGTAGGCATGAAGTACTTCCAGCACACTGTATCCCCTTCCGGTTCCCAAATTATAGATGGAAACGCCTTCTTTGTCTTTGAGTTTCTCGATGGCTTTCACATGGCCGATCGCCAGATCTACCACATGAATATAATCCCGGACACCTGTCCCGTCCGGCGTGTCATAGTCGTTTCCGAATACCCGCAGTTTATCTAGTTTTCCCACAGCTACTTGGGCAATATAGGGAACCAGGTTATTGGGAATGCCTTTGGGATCTTCGCCGATTTTCCCGGAGGGATGAGCGCCGATGGGGTTAAAATAGCGCAGCAGCACCACATTCCACTCAGGGTCGCTTACATGGATATCGGTCAGAATCTGTTCCAGCATCCCTTTGGTTTGTCCGTATGGATTGGTGATTTCTCCTTTGGGACATTCTTCGGTGATCGGAATAAAAGCCGGATTCCCGTACACGGTGGCGGAAGAGCTGAATATGATATTTTTTACCCCGTATTTTCGCATCACATCGCAGAGGGTTAGGCTTCCCGTGAGGTTGTTGGAATAGTATTCCAGAGGCTTCTGCACCGATTCTCCTACGGCTTTCAACCCCGCGAAATGAATGACCGCATCGATGGATTCTTTCTGGAAAATCTCTTCTAATCCGGCTCTGTCCAGCAGATCGGTTTCATAGAATTTCACTTTTTTATGGGTAATTTCTTCTACTACTTCCAGTGACTTTGCGCTGGAATTGCACAGGTTATCCACAACGACAATCTCATATCCGGCGTTTAAGAGTTCCACACAGGTATGGCTCCCGATATAGCCGGCTCCTCCAGTTACTAAAATAGTCATCTTCTAGTCCTCCTTTTCCCACAAAGAAACCGGATATTTACCGGTTTTTTTCATATTTTGAATTGCTTTCACGACCATGGGCCGATCCTCTTTATAGGTGACTCCATGCCACTGATCCGTAGATTTCAGTACCTTTACAGAAGCTTTATCTTCTTTTAGCAATGCGCCTACTACTGCGGGCAGAAAATATTCGCATTTCAAAGGATTTTCCCGAAAGCCTTTTTGCAGAAAGGCAGGGAAACGTTCTTCCAACTCCCACAGGATACTCTTGCTAAAGCCCCACATATTCATGGAAGCAAGGCTGTCTGTGGAGATCTCCGTCCATGTCTGACCATTATCTTCTGTATAAGCTGCTCCAAGGCTGCGTTTCTCAATATGGGTTCGCTCCTGGATTTCCAGCAGATATCCATTGCCATCTGTTTTACAAACGCCTCTGGCTACATGCCCGTTGTCCGTCAGCGTGTTTCCCAAGATATATCCCACCATACAATAGCGGTATTTGCTGTCGTCTTCGTGGGTGGACAGGAATTGATACAGAGTTGCAAACGCCTGGCTTCCATAATAATCGTCTGCATTGATTACGGCAAAAGGGCCATCGATCACTTGCTTGCAGCACAAAATAGCGTGGCCGGTTCCGAAAGGCTTGATTCGCCCCTTGGGAACGAACCAGCCGTCGGGCAGTGCGTCCAATTCCTGATAGACATAGGAAACGTTCATATGGCGGCTGATGCGATCCCCGATGGCAAGGCGGAAATCCTGTTCATTTTCCCGCTTAATGATAAATACCACTTGCTCGAATCCCGCTTTTTTTGCGTCATAGATAGAAAAATCCATCAAAATATGCCCCTGTTCATCCACAGGGTCAATCTGTTTCAATCCTCCATAACGGCTTCCCATACCCGCCGCCATAATCACCAATGCTGGTTTTTTCATCTTAATTTAAAGTCCTCCTGATGCTTTGGTGTACTTTGCAATAGAATTATACTGCAAAGTGTGGAGGAATGTAAAGGCTTTTATGATATCTCTGGTATTTTAAACCAAAATTCTACGCCTTTTTCCCGATTTTCCACGCCGCACTCACCCTGGTGAAGCTGGATAATCCGCCAGACCAAGTACAGACCCATTCCCATATGCCGCTGTTCGAGGCATTTTTCGGTCTGTTGGGTGCGTTTCATCACATATCCCTGCCAGATCTGCTCCATTGCCGAAGGTTCTATTTCCTCGCCCTGGTTATGCACGGCCACCCAGATCCAGCCTTCTTTTCGGTATAGACGCACGCGGATGCGGCTGCCCTGGGCTGTGTGAGAGAAGGCATTCATCATATAGTTATCAATGGCTTGTTCCAGATAATAGGCGTTTCCGCGCACTTTGCAGTTTGGCTCCACGGAAAACTCTTCTCTGATATGGTTCTGCTGAAACAATGCCTGATATTTGAGCTGGATGTACTCTATGGTGTCCGTCAGATTCATATTCTGCCGTTCCATCTCCTGAATCTGGTGTTCCATCAAGGACAGATCCATCAGATTTTCCACCATTTTGGACATGCGTGCAACTTCTTCTACGATAGACTCGCAATAATAATCTCGATTTGCCGGATCCTCCACACATTGCAGCATCTCTACCTGGCTGGAGATGATTGTCAGAGGAGTTTTTAGTTCATGGGAAATATCTGCCATCACATCTCTGCGGATATTCTGCACGGAATCATTCTGTTTTGCAGTCTCACCGGTATTTTCCGCGGATTTTTCCAGATATCGGGCGATATATCCAGAAAAGAGATAAAAAGCTGGTACAGCCATAAGAAACGAAAGGAAAAGCAGCAGCAGCAAAAATTTTTCTGTGTAAAGAAAAAAGGAAGAGAAAGACCGCCCCCGTTCCCGAATGCTTACGTAATAGATTTCGTCATCCTGTTCAATGAGTCCCATCAATTTGACGGGAATCGGATTTTTGGTTTCTCTGTTAATGACTTCCGGATCTTTGGAGAATTTTTCTTTGCAAAGCAAAATATGCTTATATATTTCGTGTTCTGCGGACTCCGGCCAATTGGTATATACAGGAGAAAAGTTTTCATCCGTTATCGTAAAAACCAATCCCTCGTTTTCATATTGCTTGATCATGGATTCGTCGCTGTCGTCCAACATTTGCATCCCTGTTTCTTTTAGATCTGTAAACGCCTCCCGAACCAGTTTGGATTTTTGGGAATTATAGTAGGAGGGTGCAAACAGCCAGTAAATCAACACACACATTGCCATGACAGCAACCAAAAGTGCAACTTGTACCAGAAATAGATTTTTTCTAATGTTCTTTTTCATCGGTATCTGCCTCGAAAATATAGCCTACGCCGTATACAGATCGGATATAATTGCAGTCGCCTGTCAATTTCTTCCGAAGCTGTTTTACCAGAGTATCCACGGTGCGCGTCTCTCCTTTATAGTCAAAACCCCACACAGCGTCTAGAATATGTTCTCTTTTCAGAACACGACCTTGATTCTCTATAAAATACAGTAAAAGCTCGTATTCCCGCCGGGTGGTTTCCATATATTCTCCTTTTCGGTAGACCTTCTGGGCAGGCAGATCCAAATACAACTCCCCGGCTTCCAAAAACTGTCTGTATTTTCCTACTCTTTTGAGTACCGCTTCTATGTGGGCTTTGATAATGGACAGGGTGTAGGGCTTGACAATATAATCATCCGCCCCTTGGGAAAAGCTGTGAAGCTGTTTTTCCACAGAAGAGTTGGCGGTGAGCATAATCACCGGCATCTGGGAATTCTTCCGTATTTCCTTTAAGACTTCGTTCCCATTGATCTGGGGAAGAAGGATGTCCAATAAAATCAAATCAATTTTATTCATATTGTCGTAGAAAATTTCCAGGGCTTTCTGGCCGTCAGAAGCTTGCAGCACCTCATAGCCCTGCATAGTCAGAAAATCCGACAAGGTGCGCAGCAACTTCTCTTCATCTTCCACAACTAGTAATGTTTTATTGTAACGCATATTATTTCTCCAACGTTTTCTCATAATTCTACAAAGTAAATGTGATAGAAATTTGATATTTTTTCATTTTTTTTGTAATATTAATAATATTTTTGAAATATAATCACAATATTTTATAAAAAATTCTGTCGGAGGGATTACGAAAGTATGCTGATAAAAGGCTTGACAAAGGATTTGTCAAGCCTGAATGTATGAGCCTATAATATAAGATGTGGTATGCTCCATTTTGTATTTCGCATATACATATATACAGCCACCGCACCAAGCATAAGATGCCTGAAACAGTGGCTGCAGAAAAATTATTTCAAGTTTACTTTTGCGCCTTCGGCTTCCAGTTTTTCTTTGATCTCGTCAGCTTCTGCCTTAGATGCGCCTTCTTTTACTACCTTCGGCGCGCCGTCTACAACTTCTTTTGCTTCTTTCAGGCCCAAACCAGTTACTTCACGAACGACTTTGATTACTTTTACTTTGTTGGGGCCAACTTCTGCCAGCTCAACGTCAAATTCGTCTTTTTCTTCTGCCTGGCCAGCGTCTCCGCCAGCGCCGCCTGCTGCTGCAACAACTACGCCTGCTGCCGCAGATACGCCAAATTCTTCTTCACAAGCTTTTACTAAATCATTCAATTCCAATACAGTCAATTCTTTGATTGCTGCAATAAATTCTTCTGTTGTCAACTTTGCCATTGTATATTCCTCCTAATAAAATAAGATCGAAAAAAATTACTCTGCTGCCGGGGCTTCTTCACCGGAGCCTTTTGCAGCCATTGCAGCTTCACCGCCGCCTGCTTCCGCAACCTGGCTAAGCACACGGGCGAAGTTCGCGATTGGGGACTGGATGCTTCCCAGCAATTTTCCCAGCAGTTCTTCTCTGGATGGGATATTTGCCAATGCCTGAATACCTGCCTGGTCATTGTAATTGCCTTCAACGACACCTGCAATCAATTCCAGAGCCGGATACTGTTTTGCAAACTTGTCCAGGATTCTGGCAGGAGCCGTAGCGTCGTCTGCGGAAATAGCCAGTGCGTTGGTTCCATGCAGATGCGGCGTCAGGCTTTCGCAAGCCGTTCCCTGAAACGCAAAATTCATCATGGTGTTTTTGTATACTTTATACAGAATGCCTGCTTCTCTCAGCTCTTTACGGAGTATGGTATCCTGTTCTACGGTAAGACCGCTGTAATTTACCAATACTACGGACTGGGCGTCTTTTACATTATTGGCAATCTCTTCAACGATAGGCTTTTTCAGTTCAACCTTTGCCATGATTTTGTGCACCTCCTTTATTTATTATGCTGTACACGCTCAAAAAAAGCCCTCCCTGCATCCAAAGACACAAAGAGGGTGGGAAATCTTTTCTCAAGAAATAATTTATCTTTCTCTCTTGCTTGTCTCTCCTCGGCGGGCGGTGTCCCTTTATGCCTTACGGCACCCGCTGTCTTCGGCGTGATATATACACATTAGCATAGGAGAACAGTTTTGTCAAGAAAAAAATCTTGCATTAATCATATTTTTCTACCTGGATATCTTTTGGCGCGCCCGCTGTCTGAACAATATTTTTGTAAAAAGAGGTCATTCCCGCCGGTACCCGAAACAGGCAGTCGCTTTTGATGTCTTTGAAAGCGTTGGCCCTAACCGATGTTTCCATTAGCCTGGTCGTTTTTAATGAAATCTTTTCCAGATTTTTACAGTTATAAAACGCTTTTGCTCCAATGGAGGAGACGCTGCTGCCGACGGCTACGGTTTTTAAGTTTGTGCAGTTGGAAAAGGCTTTGTCCGCAATTTTCTTTACTTTGAATTTATACCCGCTGATGGTAACCGTTTTGGGGATGTTCACGCTTTTTACAGAGTTATTGGCAGGCGAGGCTGCAGCCACAGAGGAAGCGCCGGTTATCTGGTATACAATATCTCCTTGGACGCGATAGCTCCCGACCGCAGGCTTTGGACTGCTGGATATAGTCGTGTCGGATATGTTTTTGATGTAAAAGCTTACGCTTTTGGAGGCGGTTTTGCCATCGGCCTGCCATTGTTTGCCGTCGTATACTTCCCTTTTGTATTTCACATGCAGGGTGTATGGTACCGATGCGGTTTTCTTTGTATTTAAGGTAAAAGAAGCCTTGAAGCGGTATTCACCGGAGGAATTCTGAGCGGCTGTTCTTTCGGTGTATTTCTTCCAGGAGCCTTTTACCTTGCCGACGCTCCAACTGACAGGTTTGTATCGGGTTGCGTGTTTGACGGGCTGCAGTTCTTGGGGTTCATCCGGCCCATATCCTGCTCCTGTGGCGTAGAACTGCAACGTGGCCCCAGAACGGTAGGTCGCGCCTGCGTTGATCCAGTAAAGTCCGTTATCTTTCGGCTGCGCCCGCATATCGGAAGAAAGATATTGTATACTGTCTGACGGCAGGATGGCTCCAGACACGATCAGGGGTGACGGTACTGCGGTTTGTGCTAGGAGTAAGAGGGACAGGGCCCCTGTTAATAATAATTTTTTCATCTATGTATTCTCCTCTTTACGAATGGTTATGGCATGAATTTGGATATTAACCTCATTATAAACGAAATGTATATAAAATACAATAGCAGAAAGACCTCCCTTTTTTGGCGGGCGCAGGAAGAGCGTCTCCATAAAAAGGCAGGTCTTTTGATAAAGCCTCCGGCGGGTGGCAGGCATGCGGAAATGGATTCTGTCGGCAAAACTGATCCGCACGCCGCCGCAAAGATGCCGAGGCGTTCTTGAATGGGCAAAGTGGATTAGAACTTTGCTGGGTTTATTTTCACACCAGGTCCCATTGTAGGTGCAAGGGAAATACTTCTCAGATATTGTCCCTTCACTGCGCTGGGTCTTGCTTTCAAAATGGTTTCAATCAAAGTCTGGAAGTTTTCTTTTAACTGATCTTCGCTAAAAGAAGCTTTTCCAATCGGCACATGCACGATATTGGTTTTGTCCAGACGATATTCGATCTTACCGGCTTTGATATCGGATATGGCTTTTGCTACATCCATGGTTACGGTTCCGGCTTTCGGGTTGGGCATCAGACCTTTTGGTCCCAATACACGGCCCAGACGACCTACTACGCCCATCATGTCAGGGGTTGCTACAACAACGTCGAAATCTAACCAGCCGTCGTTTTGGATCTTGGGGATCAATTCCTCGCCGCCCACGAAATCAGCGCCTGCTGCCTGAGCTTCTTCCAGTTTCGCATCCTTGGCAAACACCAGAACACGAACGCTTCTGCCTGTCCCATGAGGCAGGACAACAGCGCCGCGGATCTGCTGATCTGCATGGCGTCCGTCACATCCTGTACGGATATGAACTTCGATTGTCTCATCAAATTTTGCAACGGCTGCTTTTTTTACCAGTGCAATGGCTTCTTCCGGATCATATAACATTGTACGGTCGATGGCTTTTGCAGCTTCTTGATATCTCTTCCCTCTCTTCATATCCTTACTCCTCCACTGTGATTCCCATGCTCTTGGCTGTACCGATAATCATGCTCATGGCAGCTTCCAGGGAACCAGCATTCAAATCTTTCATCTTGGTTTCGGCAATTTCCTGAATCTGGGCTTTTGTTACGCTGCCCACTTTTACTTTGTTCGGAGTTCCGGAACCGGATTTTATGTTACAGGCCTTTTTTAATAAAACGGCAGCCGGCGGAGTTTTGGTTATAAAGCTGAAGCTTCTGTCCGCATAAACCGTGATGACTACGGGAATCAGTACGTCTCCCATATCTGCGGTCTTTGCATTGAATTCTTTGGTAAACTGAACGATATTAACACCGTGCTGTCCCAGTGCCGGACCTACCGGCGGTGCTGGCGTTGCTTTGCCAGCAGGAATCTGCAATTTAATATAGCCTTCGATTTTTTTTGCCATAACAGGCACCTCCTTGTGGTATTGGCGGGGGTTGGCCCTTGGGCCCTGCCCTCCCACTGCTACAATTTACAATTTCACTACGTCAGAAAAACTGATCTCAACCGGCGTTTCACTGCCGAACAGTTCCACGCCAATGGTGACTAACTGTTTCTGTGGATTGACGGCCATGACCGTACCGCTGGTATCTTTCCATGGGCCTCCGGTTACCATAACCAGATCCCCTTCTGTGTAAGCCACAGCCACAGCCTTTGTTTCAAGCTGAATGCCAAGGGATTTCATTTCGGCTTCTGTCAGAGGAACCGGCTTGGAACCCGGCCCTACAAATCCGGTGACGCCTCGCGTATTGCGCACCACATACCAGGTATCGTCGTTCATGATCATATACAGCAGAACATAGCCGGGAAACAGCTTCTTCTGTACGACCTTCTGCATATCGTTTTTCATTTCCACTACATCTTGCAGCGGAACACATACCTCCAGAATCTGGTCTTCCAGATGTCTGTTGGCGATTGTCTTCTCGATATTTGCCTTTACCTTATTCTCATAGCCGGAATAGGTATGCGCTACATACCATTTTGCACTTTCTGACATATCCTCATCCTTTTCACAAACTTATTTCACCAAAAGGTTGATTCCTTCCAGGATTGCCGCATCAAACACGCTGATCAGCACGCCCAAAACAGCGGTGACAACTACTACGGCTACCGTCTGTTTTACCAATGTTTTTCTGTCCGGCCAGATAATTTTTTTAAACTCTGTACTCAGTCCGTCAAACCATATTTTTATCTGGCTTTCTTTCTTTTTTTCTGCCATAAGCTCTGCCCTCACAAATTCGGATTATTTGGTTTCCTTATGCAGAGTATGCCTCCTGCAGAATTTACAATACTTTCTTGTTTCCATTCTGTCTGGATGGTTTTTCTTCTCTTTCGTCGTATTGTAATTACGTTGTTTGCACTCTGTACATGCCAGTGTGATTTTTACACGCACAACTTCCACCTCCACTGTTTTCATAGCAGTCCCGTAAAGTTTTCTTTCGGGAACGCCTTTCCTTTGCGCCGTTTACAGGTAAATTTAAGCATAAAAAAAAGACCCAATTCTCGTCACCGTCACAGTATAGCATACTTTGGAAAAGCAAGTCAAGGCTTTCTATTGTAAAAGAAAGAAAAATATATTAAAATATGAATTAAAATGGGCAAGAAAGGAGTGTCAAAGGATGAGAGTGCATACACAGCAAATCCTATTGGGTGCGGTCATGTTTTTTGCGGCGATCTGTCTGACAACTGGATGCGGCGGAAAATATGAGAAATCAACAGCAGCAGAAAGCGTGTCCAGATTGATTTTTCAGACCATGCGTGGACAGACCATGCAGCAGCAGACTGGAAGGCGTCTGCCTCATCAGCAGCCGCACCAGATGCCTGTATTTCCGTAAAAAAATAATTTTCTTTTCTTTTTTTCCCAGATAAAGGTCTTGGCATAGATAAGCAGGATTGTCAATAAAATATACAAACACTCTAAATAGAGAGATGGATATGGAAAAAAAGAAAGTTTTCAAGCTTGTCTATGTGGTTCCGGGGTTGTGCCTGCTGCTGCTTCTCGGCGTATTGTTGGGATATGGTTCCCGACACTGGTCATTCAGTGAAAACGGCCGTTTTGAAAAATTTGCCGACGATTTATTCTTGGGGGAGGTGGCGTCCAATACCCTGAACCTGCATTACACGCTGGCGCACCCGGAGCAGTACGGAATTACGGAGTATGCCATTTCGCTGGGGGCCATGTCCGCCGAGCCGGATCCAAAACGGTATGAAGTTATGGAACAGTATCTAAAAACACTCAAAAAATTCAATTACAAAAAACTCTCTTCGGAAAATCAAATCACTCTGGATATGTTACTTCTTTATTTTACCACGGAAAAATCTTCTCAAAAATTCTATTATTTGGAAGAGCCTTTGGGCGAAACGCTGGGCATTCAGGCACAGCTTCCAGTTCTTTTGGCGGAATATACCTTCTATGACAGGCAGGATATCTCTGATTACTTAAAGCTTCTGGAAACCATAGACACCTATTTTGCGGAAATTTTGGCTTTTGAGCAGGAAAAAGCGCAGCAGGGATTGTTTATGAGCGACCGCTCTTTGGAGGGAATTGTATCTCAGTGCCAGGAATTTATCAAGGATCCTCAGAACAATTTTCTCTCAGAAGTTTTTCAGGACAAATTGGAGGAATTTGCCGAGGAAACCGGGGAGATTTCCCAAGAGGAAATACAGGATTGTCTGAAAGCTCATCAGCAGATTCTGGAAAAGCATGTATTTCCGGCTTATGAAATGCTCAGCCAAGGACTGGAGGCGCTAAAAGGCGCGGGTCAAAATGAAAATGGCCTGCGTCATTATCCCAACGGGCGCGCCTATTACCAGTATCTTCTGCAAAGCGACGTCGGTGTGTATACGACAGTGGAGGCTATTGAAAAGCAGTTATATAAGCAGCTTATGGCCGATTACCAGGAGCTGGGGGAACTTCTGAAGAAATCGCCTTCGCTGATTGCTTCGATTTACAACAATGATTTTACCCTGGAATCTCCCCAGGCGGCTCTGGAAACGCTGGAAACGGCTTATCCGCAGGATTTCCCCGCTCTTCCGAAACCTGAATATCAGGTAAAATACGTGCATCCCTCTCTGGCTGAGTTTTTAAGCCCGGCGTTTTACCTGACGCCTCCCCTGGATACGCTTTCACCAAATACTATCTATATCAATCCGGCCAGCCAGACCTCGGATCTGGAGCTGTTTGCCACCCTGGCGCATGAAGGATTCCCTGGTCATTTATATCAGTCCCTATATTTCCAGCAGAGCGATCCCCACGCAGTCCGCAGTATAATCGGCTTTGGCGGCTATATCGAAGGCTGGGCGACTTATATCGAATCCTACGGATACCATTATGCCCCCGCAGACGCGGATCTGACCCGGCTGCTCTGGTTAAACCGTTCGGTAAATCTGTGTATTTACTCCCTGTTGGATGTGGGAGTTCATTATTATGGATGGTCGCTGGAGAATGCGGCGCAGTATCTAAAGCCTTTTGGGATCACGGACAATGCGATTGTACAGGAGATTTTCCAGGCTGTCGTGGAAGCTCCGGCTAATTATCTGCGCTATTATTTAGGCTCCCTGAATTTCACCCAGCTAAAAAAAGAAATGCAAAAGCAGGAAGGCCAGAAATTTGAGCTGCAGGAGTTCCACAGACGGGTTTTAGAGATCGGCCCGGTGCAGTTTCCAGTGTTGAAAAAGCATCTAGGGCTGTAAAAAATGGCGGAAAAGAGGAATTTTTGACGATTTGGTTATATTATCACTATCTTCTGCATAAAAGATTTGATATAATATTTAACGGGGTATGTAAGAGAGGGTGATAATTTCTATGAAACGAAATAATTTACCATTAGAGAAAATAGAAAAAAACAGGGCGAAAATCAGCCTGGTGCTTTCCATAGTAACCTTGTTGATCCTCTGCGGGATTATTACCCAGGTGGATAAAGCCTTTGTTTCGGCAGAACACAAGACGGCTTCGGTTTCGGGCCAGGAGGAAAAGGAACAGGAGGAGGTTTTGGAAACTTCAACTTCCTCTGTCCGTATCCTGGCGGCGGGCAATAACATTCTGGATGACAGCATCCTGGCTTGTGGACAAGCAAACGAAGCGGCCTGGAATTATGACCAGCTTTACAGTCTGGTCAGGGAGCAGATCAACCAGGCGGATCTGTCCATTGTAACACAGGAGTCCGTTTTCACGGCGGATCACAATCTGACCAGCGGGAGTACCGTTTATTCCACACCTGTGGAAGTGGCCAGCGCGCTGGTCAACGCGGGATTTGACATCATTGCCAGCGCGACGGAGCACGCCGATGACTTCGGATCGGATTATTTACGAAATACGCTGGAATTCTGGCAGTCTTCTTATCCCGATATTACGGTGACAGGCGTTCACGGTTCGCAGGAAGACGCCGCAAGCATCCGCGTAGTAGAGCAAAACAATATGAAAATTGCTATTTTGAATTATGCTTTCGGTTCCAACAGCGATTCCATCAAGAACGACGCGCCTTTTATGGTGGATTACCTGAAAAGGGAGACAGTCGCCGCGGCGATCGCCCAGGCGAAAAGCGTCAGCGACTGCATTGTCTTTGTGGCGCATTGGGGAAATCTAAGTAACGCCGTACCCAATGAATATCAGACCCAGTG
This sequence comes from uncultured Lachnospiraceae bacterium, assembly GCA_947571775.1. Lineage (GTDB taxonomy): Bacteria > Bacillota > Clostridia > Lachnospirales > Lachnospiraceae > MGBC164599. Next base: position 114,620 of record CANOZK010000007.1, read on the forward strand.
GGCGCAGTTTTTGCTGCAGCAAGGGGTAAAGGTTCTGATTGGCACGCACCCCCAAGTGCTTCAGCCATGCCAGATGCTTTCCGATATGAATGGAAATGAGATGCTGGTCTATTATTCGCTGGGAAGCCTTGTCTCCGGCGCACAGACGGCCCCAGAGCTGCTGGGCGGCCTGGCAGAATTTACCCTGCAAAAAGACACGGTGAACGGACAGAGTACGGTAAAGGTGGTCTCCAACAGCCTGACGCCTATCGTTATGCACTATTCGGAAAATTTGAATATCTGCAATGTATATCCGCTGTCCGCTTATACGGACGAGCTGGCGCAGGGCCACGGGGTCGTGGCTGTCAATTATTATGCCGGCGCGGCTATGAGTGTGGCTTCTTTTCAGAAGTTGTTTGATTATATTATGAGTATTCCAGTGGCCGCTTCTGGAAATTCCAATCTTCTGGATTATACCTTTAACGCGGACAGTACGCTTAGCAGCCCGGACGGCACCATCGTTTATCCAGGGGAAATCGAGGCGGCCAATGCGGCGGACGGGACGCTGGATCTTCTGACACAGATTATGTCCGGCGAAGTTCAGACAGATTTAAGTACGGATAGTATCCAGGCCGAATAACTTTTTGGCGTTGGCGTTGGTTATATCTACCACCTGGTCATAGGGGACGCCTTTTAAGTTGGCAAGCTCCTTGGCGATATAGGGCAGGTTCAAAGAGGAATTGCGTTTTCCTCTGTTGGGCGCGGGAGCCAGATAAGGGCTGTCAGTTTCCAGAACCAACTGCTCCAGAGGCGCATAGGCAGCTACTTCCTTTAACTTCTTGGCATTGGAGAAAGTGAGCACCCCTCCGATGCCAAGGTAAAGTCCCATATTCAGGTATTCCCTGGCAATTTCCACCGAATACGAGAAACAGTGGATCACGCCGCCGTACATTTCTCCAGCACGCAGTTCTTTTATCACACTGAGCGTATCTTCAGCGGCGTCTCTGCTGTGAATGATAAAAGGCATCTTTTCTTCGCGGGCCACTTCCATCTGGGCGCAAAACCACTTCTTCTGTGTCTCATGATTTTCCTTGTTCCAGTGATAATCCAATCCGATTTCTCCAATGGCGACGGCTTTTTCGTGCCGGGAAAGGCTCCGAATTTTTTCCAGCACTTGGTCATCCATGCCGCCTACCTCATCTGGATGCACGCCCACGGCTCCATATACAAAGGGGTATGTTTCCATCAGTTTGAGGGTGCTGTCTAAACTTTCTACTGTTGCGCATACGTTGACAACCGCTTCGATACCGTAATCCTGGAAAGAGCGAAGAAGCTCATCCCGATCTGGGTCAAAGGCTTCGTCGTCATAATGCGCGTGGCTTTCAAATATCATCAATTGCAGCTCCTTTCTAAAACAATGTCTATCTAAGTTGGTAATTCTGAATCACTATCTATCTGTCATTGTAACAGATATTGGAAGAATAACAAGAGGGGGTTTACGAAAGAAATAAATAATCAGAAAATTCATGAAAATTTAGAAAATTAACAGCTAAGAATTTTTGAAAGCAATTGAAAATAAAAAAATATAAAAAATCTCAAAAAAAGTCTTGACAAATATGCGCGCAGATGATATGATACAACCATCAACAAACAGGGGAGGGGATTAGTCCATTGGAAATAGCAGAAAAGAGTTTTTTTAAAAACGTGGTATGGTAAGCATTCCTGCAGAAAGCACCGGATTCATGTAAGGTGAAAATCGCCGAATCCCTCAGATGGGGAAATATATAGTCCGGCAGTACAAAAGGCTTACCCTGACGGTGAAGAATACCACAGATCCAGTACAAGGATTTCCTTTACGTGTAAAGAAACGTAATCAGGAAAGGATGCGGAAGGCCGCATTCCAAGAAGCATATTATCTTTGTAACAAAGCGTGAAGATTAAGAAGATGGATAATATGGGTCATGGCTTTGCATTTGGAAAGTTGAAAGTGTGTATAAGGCTTTCTAAGAGGAGGCGGCAGACGGGAGGAGTATAAGACTGTTGGCGTCCGTAAGCAGGAAGAAAGAATATTTCAAGGAGGCAGAGAAAGAAACGGCAGAAAGGCTGTTTCAGAAGACAGAAAAATGAATATGGAAGAATTTTAAAGCGGCCATCATTTTAAAAAAACAGAATGATGGCCGCTTATTTGGTAGTTCAAACGGGGCAGGCAAATGGTGGAATGATTTTTCAAATATCTCTAGCGCAGGACAATATATAGAAAGAAAATCACATACAAGGGAATCATCATGATTCCTTCTCTTCTTTCCAACTCCTTTTTCTGAACGGCAAACAGGTAAACGATGATACTGGATGCGACTAGGAATATCGTGTCGTAAATAGTAAACGGATTTACAGCGATGGGATGTACGGCGGAGGAGGCGCCCAATACAAGCAAAATATTGAAAATATTGGAGCCAATGGCGTTTCCCAGGGAAAGATCGCTTTCCCCTTTTTTGGCGGCTACCACAGAGGTCACCAGTTCGGGAAGAGAGGTGCCCAGCGCAACGATCGTCAGACCGATAAACGTTTCGCTCCACCCGAATGTGAGCGCAATCGCGGAAGCGCTGTCTACGACTAAATCACCACCCCAGACAATCCCGGCAATTCCTACAATAACATAGAGGATAATGGTCGGAATGGAGGTGATATGGGGTTCTTCCGATTGTTCTGTTGTGTTTTCCTGTCGGGCTTTCAGCGCATCCCGGACAGTGACTGCCAGATAAGCGACGAAAATGATAAGAAGGATACATCCCTCTAGGCTGGAAAGAACAGACATCTTCTCATTGCCGTAAGCAGTGGGGACTGTCATAACCAGCAGCAGGCCGGCAATCAGGATAGAGAAAGGAAAATCTTTTTTCAGAACGGAATCCTGGATTTTCATAGGCCGTATGGCGGCGCTGACCCCCACGACAATGAGAAGATTGAAAATATTGGAACCGATGACATTGCTCAAAGACAAATCATTTTTTCCGGCGAGAGCGGCGGTTATGCTCACGGAAGCCTCCGGCATACTAGTTCCAAATGCGACAACCGTCAAGCCGATGATGATGCTGGGAATGCGCAGGAGGCGGGCGATGCCGGAACTGCCTTCCACGAACAGGTCAGCGCCTTTGACGAGCAGAAAAAATCCCAAGAGTAAAAACAAAAACTTCATCATATCATAGTCTCCTTTGATTTGGAAAGTAGAGGGTTATGGGATAAGTATGGGACGGACGCGGGCATTTGTCAAGCCCGTCAAAAAGAGAATCCATATAATAAAAAAGAGGAACAAAAAAGAATTATGAAAGATTTTGCCGAATATATTATATATGAAGAGAAACATCTGATTATTTGTCACAAACCATCTGGAGTTCCGGTGCAAAGCGCAGGTGTGGGCGTATTGGATTTGGAATGCGCCTGCTTAAATTATTTACAGCAAAAGAATAAAAAGAACAACAGGCAGCCCTATGTAGGAATTGTACAGCGGCTGGATCAACCCGTGGAAGGACTAGTAGTTTTGGCAAAAACAAAACAAGCAGCCGGAGAACTGGGCAGACAGGTGCAGGATGGACGGATGGAAAAAACGTATTTGGCCGTGGTAGACGGCGAGATAGAGGATTCACAAGGTGAGCTTTGCGACTGGCTGCTCAAAGACAGCAAAATGAGAATGGCAAAAGTGGTGCCTCCAGGCACAAAGGGAAGTAAAGAGGCTAAACTCTGCTATCGGGTATTACAGCGCCGGGAAGGGAAAAGCCTGTTGGAAATCCGTCTGCTCACAGGCAGGTATCATCAGATACGGGCGCAGTTGAGCCATTTTGGATTTCCGCTGGCGGGCGATACCAAATACAATCCCCAAGGACACAGCCAGACCGGAGGACTGGGATTGTGCGCATGCCGTCTGTATCTTTCGCACCCGGTTTCAGGAGAAAAAATGGGCTGGGAAATTTGGCCAGATGGGGAAGTGTTTAGGAACTGGCAGGTATAAAACCGCAAGAAAACTATCATACTGGGATTAGGCTTTAGAAACGACAAAGAAAAGGTATGGTGGTTTTGTGGATTTTGAATGGAAGAGAAGAATATACATCGTAGGAATCGTGGCAGGTGTTTACTTGGGGTTCCGGTATGTGTTGCCGGTGGCCATTCCTTTTTTGATTGGGTGGGGATTGGCGGTGTGGCTGCATCCGTTGGCTGTCAAGACCGGAAAAAAGCTTCATATAAAAAAGAGCGTTGCCGGTGGCTTTTTTATGCTTTTGCTTCTGGCGGCTGCTGGGGTTCTGCTGTGGGTGGGAGTGAGCACGCTGATTGGGCAGTTGAAAGCATGGATGACCAATTTTCCCACGCTGGAGGCAAAGTTTTATCAGTTTGTGGATCAATGCTGCTGCGTTATGGAGGACACTCTGGGAATTTCTCAGACTGACAGCCGCAGGTTTATTCTGGATAATGCAGAAAAGATGCGCGCAAATTTTATTCAGGGAATCAGTCCGAAAACGATTTTCCAGGCCACAGATTATCTGAAAAGCCTGATTGCGGTTATCAGCGGGATTATCATTGCTTTTATTTCCGGCGTGTTGTTTTTGAAAGATCTGGAAGCTATCCGGCGGACGCTGCGCACATACCGGTTCTACCAGCCATGGAAACGGGTGCTCAAACGGCTGCGCCAGACGTGTGTTACCTATCTGAAAGCGCAGTTATTGATTATGCTGGCAGTAGCATTTCTCTGTACGGTCATGCTGTGGCTGATGAAAAGTCCTTATTTTCTCTTGTTTGGGATTGGGCTTGGTATTCTGGATGCTCTGCCGATTATTGGAACCGGGCTTTTTCTGTACCCGGCGATGCTGATTTTCTTTTTACAGGGCCGGACCGGGCTGGCGGTCTGGTGTTTGTCCATTGAGCTGGTGACCACACTGGTACGGGAGTTTATGGAGCCCAGGCTTCTGGGTGGGAAGCTGGGCGTATATCCGGTGGTGATTATGGCGGCGATTTATTTTGGATTCATTGTATTTGGGGTGGCAGGTTTTATTCTGGGGCCGATTGCCCTATCCTTGGTATATGGAATTGGAAAAGAATGGGATATCTGGGATTAACTTACAGTTTTGTTAATACAGTAGGCCGTCCTGCCTGGCCTGTTCCAGATTGTAGCCGTCTATCCATAAATAATCTGCTTTCAGGTATTTTTCCAGATGATCCGTCTGCTCCGGCGCTGTGGCGCATACAGCGGTCTGGATGGTCTGACTGGCGATCAGAGGAATATTTTGGACGATGGTACCGATTTCCCGTCCTTCCTGGATTGCTGTAAGCTGAACTTTTCCGGCGTCGAAACCAACGATTGCAGGCGTATTTTCCGAATATTCTTCCTGGATGGCCAGCACTTGTTCTGCGATGGTCTGATCTGTGCAGAAAATGGCGTCTGTCTGTCCGGTTTTCAAGACGTTTCGGATAGCGGCCTCCATATCTTCCTCCATATCTTCGGTGTATACATTTGCCACAGTTACGCCGGGATGGTTTTTGCGGATTTCCCGGCGAAAGCCCTGGATCCGATCTTTGCTGGTTTGCGTATAGGAGGCGTGGGCGAATACGGCAGCGGTTCCGTTTTCGCTTATAGCGGCGCAGAGCTTTTGAGCGGCCTCTGCCCCTGCTGCTTTGTTGTCGGTAGCGCAGAAAGCGGCGTTGGTGCTGTATTTTACCCCGGAATCAAAGAGCACTACGGGGATTCCGTTATCCTGTGCAGTCTCAAGCTGGGCCTGGCAGGAATTCATATCGATGGCAGCCAGGCAGAGTACAGAAGGGTTTTCGGCCAGAACTGCGTCGATGGTGTTGATCTGGACGTCGATATCCGCCTCGGAGTCCGGCCCCTCAAAGGTCACTTGGATGGCGTCCTCCCCGGTCAGGCCGTAAAATTCGTTGAAATATGCGGCCGTTTCTTTCATCTGTTTTTTCATCTGCTTCCAGTAATCGCCTTGTGTGGACTTGGCGACAACGGCAATGCGCAGACCTTTTTCGATGTTCAAATTGGCGTCGGCTTGAATCGGAAGCGGCGATGCCGTGTCTATTTCCTCGTTTTCTGAAAATGATTCGGAGGACTGGGACGTTTCCGGCTGTGCGGACAGAACCTCTGCGGCGGCAGCGACAGCAGTCGTCCGTGGCTCCTTGGCGCAGCCCGCAAACATTCCCAAGGCCAATACAGAGCATAAAAGCCCCATGAATACTTGTTTCATGCTGTTCCCCTTTCCTTTTAAATCTCAAATGGCCGTTTCTTCTCTTTACGATTATACATATTTTTTCTCGTTAGTCCATAGAGTTTATTTTTATTTCACACTTTTTTCATGTATTTGATTTCGTATTAAGAAACACACTTTTTGACATAGTTACTGATTTTTGTTTGATTTTTTGTGCGGAATATGGTACTATCTTACTATACGTATAAAAGGTGGTGATAAAGTGGTACAAGAAACTATGAAAGTAGTCAAGGAAACAGAGGCAAAGGCTGAACAGATTATCAAGGATGCCGCAGCAGAAGCTGAGGCACTGATAGAAAAAGCAAAAGCCGATGCAAAAACCTTGAAGACAGATCAGGAGGAGAATGCCCGTGCCAGGGCTAAGACGGCTCTTGAACAGGCAGAAGCAGAATCGCAGAAAGTCTATCAAAAGTCTGAACAGTCATCCGCAAAAGATATTAAGGCTCTTAAAGCGGCAGCAGCAAAAAAAGAGGCGCAGGCAATTGATCTGGTGATCTCCCATCTGTATTAGGGGGAGGTTATGAGGTTCCCCCTAGTATGTGTGGGCGCTTGTGCGCCAGCTTTTTTTACGAAATTTAAGAAGGAGGGATGCGGATATGGCAGTTATGCAGATGCAACGCTTTAGTATCTGCGCTATGAAAAAAGAACGAAAAGCCATTCTGGAACGACTGCAGTCCCTGGGGGTGGTGGAAATCGACAACTCCCTGGTGGAAGATGAATCGCTGCATACCATCAACACCACGGACTCGCGTCAGGTATTTGAGAAGAATGCTTCCCTGGCTGACCATGCTTTGGAGATCCTGGACAAATATGCCCCAGAGAAAAAATCCATGCTGGACAGTCTGGCGGGCAAAGAGCTGGTGGAAAAACAGGTCTTTGACAAGGCGATGGCAGAGCATCAGGCTACGCTGGGTATTGCCAATGAAGTGGTTGCCCTGGATAAGAAAATCGCAGAGCAAAACGCCAATGCATTGAAGTTGCAGACTCAGATTGATGCTTTAACGCCATGGTTGAATCTGGATGTGCCTATGGATTTTGCGGGCACAAAGAAAACAGCAGTTTTGATTGGAAGTATTAACAGCGTGATGACCCTTGAGGAGATTTTGACTCATATCGGGACGCACGCACCAGAGTTGGAAGCGGTGGACATTCAAGTAGTTTGTTCGGATAAAGATCAGACTTGCATTGCGGCCACCTGCCTGAAAAATCAGGCAAGTTTGCTGGAGGAAACATTAAGAAGCACTGGTTTTTCCAGGCCGGCACAGATTGTGCGGATGACTCCAGCGGAACAAAAAGCACAGTATGAGAAGCAGATCAAAGAGACGGAGAGGCAGAACGAACAGACGGAAGCCCAGATTAAGGACTATGCCAGCAGCAGGGAAGACTTAAGACTGATTTCCGACTATTTCCGCACCCGTGCCCAGAAGTATGAAGTTTTGGGGCAGGTTCTCCACACGCGGCAGACGTTTCTCATCAGCGGATACTTACCAAAGTCCATGAGTCAGGCTATCAAGACAGAATTTGAAGAGAAATACCATGCCAGCGTGGATATTGAAGAAATCGCAGAAGATGAAGAGGCACCGGTAATTTTGAAAAACGGTTCCATTTCATCCGCGGCAGAAGGCGTGCTTCAGTCTTATGGTCTTCCGAAAAAAGGAGAAGTGGACCCCACAAAGGTGATGTCTTTCTTCTACATTGTATTTTTCGGTATGATGCTGTCTGATACAGCTTATGGCTTACTCGTTTTTATTGTATGTGCAATAGCTTTGAAGAAATTCCCGCGCATGGCCAAGGGCCTGCGGACGAATGTAAAATTGTTTATGTTCGGCGGTATTTCTACGGCCGTATGGGGAATTTTATTCGGCGGTTATTTTGGCGATGTGGTGGATGTGGTCGCCAAAACGTTCTTCGGCTACACCGGGGCGACTCCGATTATCAAACCTTTGTGGTTTGCACCTTTGGAAAACCCCATGAAACTGTTGGTTTTTGCCATGGCATTGGGTATGATTCATCTGTACGCCGGCCTTGGCATGAAGGGATATATGTGTATCAAGCATAAAGATTTTGTGGGTCTTATCAGCGACGTAGTGAGCTGGTATATGATGATCACTGGTCTGGTGCTGATCTTTATCCCGACTGATATTTTTGCGTCTATCGCACAGGCACATATTGTATTTCCAGGCCCAGTGAATACACTGGCAAAAGTTCTCGCTATTGGCGGAGCTTTGATTATCCTGTTTATGTCAGGCAGGGATAACAAGAATCCGGGCCTGCGGATTGCTCTTGGAGCTTATGACCTGTACAACATTACAGGCTGGCTCAGCGACGTATTGTCTTATTCCCGTTTGTTGGCTCTCGGCCTGGCTACCGGTGTTATCGCATCCGTAGTAAACCAGATGGGAAGCATGGGTGGAAGCGGCATTTTCGGTATCATCGTCTTTATCCTGGTATTCGTGGTAGGACATGTGCTGAATATGGCAATCAACCTGTTGGGTACTTATGTGCATACCAACCGTCTCCAGTTCGTGGAGTTCTTTGGTAAATTTTATGAGGGCGGCGGAAAGCCGTTTGAGCCATTTCAGGCAAATACGAAATATGTAGATATTAAGGAGGAAAAGTAGAGTTATGGGTGAATTAGGAATTGTATACGCGTTACTTGGCGCAGCAGTTGCAGTATTTTTGGCAGGTGCAGGTTCAGCTATCGGAGTAGGTATTGCCGGTCAGGCAGCCGCAGGAGTTGTTACAGAGGATCCCAATAAATTTGCAAAAGTTCTGATCATGCAGCTTCTGCCTGGTACACAGGGTATTTATGGTCTGTTGGTTGGTTTTATCACACTTTCTAAGATCGGTCTTCTGGGCGGCGGCGCAGCAGCAGTAGATCCAAAAACTGGTTTATTGATTCTGGCAGCTTGCCTTCCAATCGGTATTGTAGGTTTGATTTCCGGTAAATATCAGGGTATGACTTCCGCAGCATCTATCGGTATCGTTGCTAAGAAAGAAGAGCAGTTCGGTAAAGCGATGCTGTTCCCTGCAATGGTTGAGACCTATGCGATTCTGGCACTTTTGATTTCTATTCTGGCAGTAAGTGCAATTCAGGTGTAAGTAGCTGTTGGGTAAATCAAGAGTAAAGGAGAGCTTAGAATGACCGGATTAGACAAAATTATTAATCAAATCCTGGATGAAGCGAACAACTCCGCCAACGAGAAGCTGGAAGAGGCTAAAGCCAAAGCCAAAGAAATTATGGATAAGGCCGAAGCGGAAGCCAAAGCAATCGAGGAGGAGATCTCCAAAAAATCAGAGGTAGAAGTTGCCAATTACAGGGATCGGGTAGAATCTTCCGCAGATTTGAAAAGCAGGACCGCAATCCTGGAAGCAAAGCAGGAAGTGATTGCCGAAACCATGGAAAAGGCATACGAGAAATTCTGCTCGAAAAGTGACGGGGAATATTTCAGCACTTTGAAAGAGATGCTGAAAAAATTTGCTCTGCCCCAAGACGGGGAAGTTTACTTTTCTGGCGAAGATTTGAAGAAAATGCCTTCCGGATTTGAGGAGGAGATAGGAAAGATCGCCAAGGAAAAGGGCGGCAGCCTGACGGTATCCAAGGAGAGCAGAGAAGTGAAGGGCGGCGGGTTCATCCTGGCCTATGGAGGAGTAGAGGAAAATTGTTCCTTCCGCGCACTGTTTGATTCAAGAAAGGATGACCTGCAAGATCAGATACAGAAAGTTTTATTTGCATAAAAGCGCAGATCCGCGTATAGGAGGTTATACCGATGTCTGATAAGATGTACACTTATGCGGTTGCGCGAATTCGCTCAAAGGAAGTGTCTTTGTTTTCCCAGGCAACCATTGAACAGCTTGTCGCTGCCAAAAATCATGGGCAGTGCGTACAGCTTTTGTTAGAGAAGGGCTGGGGGAATGCGGATTCTTCCGTAGATGATGCAGAAGCGATTTTATCACTGGAGAAAGAGAAGACCTGGGAGCTGATGCGGGAGCTGATAGACGATATGTCTGTGCTGGATGTGCTCACGTATCCGGATCAGTTCCACAATCTGAAGGCAGCCATCAAATATGTGGCTTCCGACAGTTCTGCCGCAGATGCGAATCTGTTCTATGATTCCTGCTCGATTAACGGCAAGGAAATGATAGAAATCGTGCAGAACAAAGATTTCCATCGTCTGCCGGACAATATGTCCCAGGCAGCGCAGGAAGCTTACGAGTCGTTTGTCCATACAGGTGACGGCCAGCTCTGTGACGTGATGATTGATAAGGCAGCTCTGGAAGCAATTTACCAGGCGGGGCAGGAGGCTAAGGATGAAATCATCCGCAAATATGCCGAATCCACCGTGGCGGTTGCCGATATTAAAATTGCTGTGCGTTCGCAGAAAACCGCGAAATCAGTAGAGTTTATGAAAAAGGCCATGGCAGAATGCGACAGCCTGTCGGTTGACCTGTTGTCCAAGGCGGCGTTGAGCGGCATGGACGCAATTCAGGAATATCTGGCAGGTACGGAATACGCCCAGGGGGCACAGGCCCTTGCGGATTCTCCTTCTGCATTTGAGAGATGGTGCGATAACCGTATTATCGAAACAATCCGGCCTCAGTTGTATAATTCATTCACTATCGGGCCGTTGGTGGCTTATGTGATAGCGCGTGAGAATGAAATCAAAACGGTAAGGATTATCCTTTCCGGCAAACAAAACGAGCTGCCGGACGAATCCATCCGGGAAAGGGTAAGGGAAATGTATGTATAAGATTGCAGTAATTGGCGATTATGACAGCATTTACGGCTTTGCAGCACTGGGCCTTGATACATTTCCGGTAGTGGAGACAGACCTAGAGCAGGCACAGAAACAGCTTGCGCAGTTGGCCGGCGGCCAGTATGCCGTCATTTATATAACGGAGAGTCTGGCAGATGTGCTTAAGCATGAGATAGAGAAATACCGAGATGAATTGCTGCCTGCAATTATCCAGATCCCCGGCGTTTTCGGCAATACGGGAGCGGGCGTGGAAGGTGTCAAGAAGTCTGTGGAACAGGCGGTTGGCTCGGATATTCTCTTTAGCAATAATTGATCAGGAAGGTGAGTGATTAGTTCTAATGAGTAAAGGAACGATAAAGAAAGTGGCAGGTCCGCTGGTTATCGCTGAGGGGATGAGGGACGCGAACATGTTCGACGTGGTACGTGTTAGCGACCAGCGTCTGATCGGCGAGATCATCGAGATGCACGGCGATGAAGCTTCCATACAGGTATATGAGGAAACCGCCGGCCTTGGACCGGGCGGACCTGTGGAATCTACCGAAGCGCCCCTGTCCGTAGAATTGGGGCCAGGGCTGATAACCAGTATTTACGATGGAATTCAGCGTCCGTTGGACGATATTATGAAGGCTACAAACAGCAACAGCCTTAAGCGCGGTGTAGAAGTACCGGCGCTGAAAAGGGATAAGAAGTGGAAATTTGTCCCAGTTGCAAAGACAGGTGACGTTGTAGAAGGCGGCGATGTCCTGGGTACTGTTCAGGAAACCATTGTCGTAGAACAGAAAATCATGGTGCCGCCAGGCATGAAGGGTACTGTGAAAAAAATCAAATCTGGAGAATTTACGGTAGATGAAGTGGTTGCCGTTCTCACCACAGACAATGGTGAAGAAAAACTGACCATGATGCAGAAATGGCCGGTTCGTAAAGGCCGTCCGTATCAGAAAAAACTTCCGCCGGAAATGCCTCTGGTAACCGGTCAGCGTGTTGTTGACTGTATGTTCCCCATCGCCAAAGGCGGTGTGGCAGCCGTACCGGGACCTTTCGGAAGCGGTAAAACCGTTATCCAGCATCAGTTGGCTAAGTGGGCCGAGGCTGATATCGTGGTATACATCGGTTGCGGCGAGCGTGGAAACGAGATGACCGACGTTTTGAACGAATTCCCAGAATTGAAGGACCCGAAAACCGGCCAGTCTCTGATGGAGCGTACCGTTTTGATTGCCAATACATCCGATATGCCTGTGGCAGCTCGTGAGGCGTCTATTTATACTGGTATCACCATCGCAGAGTATTTCCGTGATATGGGTTACTCCGTAGCCCTGATGGCAGACTCCACATCCCGTTGGGCCGAGGCTCTTCGTGAAATGTCTGGTCGTCTGGAGGAGATGCCTGGTGAAGAAGGTTACCCTGCTTACCTGGGAAGCCGTCTGGCTCAGTTCTACGAGCGTGCCGGACATGTGGTAACATTGGGTAAAGACGGACGTACTGGCGCTCTGTCCGCTATCGGAGCCGTATCCCCGCCTGGTGGTGATACGTCCGAACCCGTATCTCAGGCAACCCTGCGTATTGTAAAGGTGTTCTGGGGACTGGATGCAAACCTGGCTTACAAACGTCACTTCCCAGCTATCAACTGGCTGACCAGTTACTCCCTGTATCTGGATAGTATGTCAGATTGGTTTAACACCAACGTACAGGCAGACTGGATGGAACTGCGTGGTAAGATGATGGGACTTCTGCAAGATGAATCCGAATTGGACGAAATCGTTAAGATGGTAGGTATGGATGCGCTGTCGCCGTCCGACCGTCTGAAAATGGAAGCAGCCCGCTCTATCCGTGAGGACTTCCTGCATCAGAACTCTTTCCATGATGTGGATACCTATACCTCTCTTCAGAAACAGCATTTCATGATGAAACTGGTTATAGCTTTCTATGAGGAGTGTGTGGAAGCACTGGAAAAGGGCGCAGATATCAATAAATTGATTAATATGGATGTCCGTGAGAGAATCGGACGTTACAAATATACTCTGGAAGAAAATATTACCAGCGAGTACGAGACAATCAATAACGAGCTGGCAGCAGAGATTGCAAATGTATTAGGAAAGGGGGACCAGTAAAATGCCAAAAGAGTATCGTACCATACAAGAAGTAGCCGGTCCTTTGATGCTGGTACAGGGTGTGGAAAATGTAACCTTTGATGAGTTGGGAGAGATTGAGCTGGCCAACGGAGAAATTCGCCGCTGTAAAGTATTGGAGATCAACGGAAGTGAAGCTCTGGTGCAGTTGTATGAAGACTCCACCGGCATCAACCTGTCCAACAGTAAGGTTCGTTTCCTTGGAAAAGGCGTAGAGCTCGGCGTTTCGGGGGATATGTTGGGACGTGTATTTGACGGAATGGGTCGTGCCATCGACGATGGCCCGGAAATTCTGCCGGAAGAACGCCGCGATATCAATGGTCTTGCTATGAACCCAGCAGCCAGAAGCTACCCGGAAGAGTTTATCCAGACAGGTGTATCCGCAATTGATGGTCTGAACACATTGGTTCGTGGACAGAAGCTTCCGATCTTCTCCTGCTCTGGTCTGCCGCACAACAACTTGGCAGCCCAGATTGCCAGACAGGCAAAGGTACGCGGTAAAGACGAGAACTTCGCCGTTGTATTTGCCGCTATGGGTATCACCTTCGAGGAATACAACTTCTTCGTAGAGAGCTTTAAAGAGACAGGCGCGATCGATCGTACCGTTCTCTTTATCAACTTGGCCGATGACCCGGCGGTAGAGCGTATCGCTACCCCGAAGATGGCTTTGACTTGTGCAGAGTTCCTGGCTTTTGAAAAAGGAATGCACGTACTGGTTATCCTGACTGATATTACCAACTATGCGGACTCCCTTCGTGAGGTATCTGCAGCCCGTAAAGAGGTTCCGGGGCGTCGTGGTTATCCTGGATACATGTACACCGACTTGGCTACATTATATGAGCGTGCCGGAAGACAGAACGGGAAAGATGGTAGTATCACCATGATTCCGATTCTGACCATGCCTGAAGATGACAAGACCCATCCGATCCCTGACTTGACCGGATATATCACAGAGGGTCAGATTATCTTAAGCCGTGATCTGTACCGTAGAGGAATTGAGCCTCCGATCGACGTATTGCCGTCTCTGTCCCGTCTGAAAGATAAGGGTATTGGAGAAGGCAAGACTCGTGCAGACCATGCCAATACCATGAACCAGCTCTTCTCCGCTTATTCTCGTGGAAAAGACGCGAAGGAATTGATGACCATCTTGGGTGAAGCTGCACTGTCTGATATTGACTTGATTTATGCTAAATTTGCAGATGCATTTGAACAAGAATATGTATCTCAGGGTTACTTGGGCAACCGGGATATTGAGGAAACCCTCACCGTTGGCTGGAAATTGCTGTCCATCCTTCCCAGGAGTGAGCTGAAACGTATCGACGAGAAATTCCTGGATGAACATTACGGGAAATACTAGGAAGGAAGGTGATGGGATTTGGCATCTACGCAGGTGAATCCAACCCGTATGGAACTAACCCGTCAGAAGAGTAAGCTGAAGACAGCAGTCAAAGGCCATAAACTTTTGAAAGACAAACGGGATGAGCTGATGCGTCAGTTCCTGGATTTGGTAAGGGAGAACATGGAATTGCGGCTGAAAGTGGAGGCCGGAATTAAATCTTCCAATATAAATTTCGTAATTGCGAAAGCCGGCATGTCAGAGCAGATTTTAAATACCGCTTTGATGGCTCCCAAGCAGGAAGTATACTTGGAAACAGATAAAAGAAATGTCATGAGTGTAGATGTTCCGGTTTTTGAATATAAGACCAGAACAGCGGATGCAAATGATATCTATTCCTATGGTTTTGCGTTTACTTCCAGCGATTTGGACGGTGCAGTAAAATCCTTGGCCGATATTCTTCCAGATATGTTGAAATTGGCGGAAACGGAGAAAGCCTGCCAGCTTATGTCAGCGGAGATTGAGAAAACCCGCCGCCGTGTAAATGCTCTGGAGCACGTAATCATTCCAGAGGCACAGGCGAATATCAAATACATTACCATGAAGTTGGATGAAAATGAGAGAAGTACTCAGATTCGTCTGCTCAAGGTAAAAGATATGATGCTGGAGGATACTCACCAGTTCAAAGAAAAGGCAAGAGAAAGAGCTTTGGAAAAAGCTTAAAAAGAATAAAGACCCTGCACTGCTTAGAAATAGGCAGCGCAGGGTCTTTTGGATTTATCGAAAAGAGTTGTATACAACGCCCTTTGACATGCCTCCGCGGCATTGGGCAAGCTCACTGACGGTTACAAGCTGATAGCCTCTGCGGACCAGTTCTGGTATAATCACTTTTGAAGCTTCTGCAGTCGGGCCATGCAGATCATGCATAAGCACAACATCTCCGTCTTTTACAGAATCTAGGACGGCTGATTGTGTGGCTGCGGCATTTCTGGTTTTCCAGTCCAGAGTGTCGATGGACCACATAATCAAAGGCATCCCCACGGCGTTTTGTACCGTGCCGTTGTATCCGCCTCCCGGCGGGCGCATAACGGCTGGAGATACTCCGGTAAGGCTTTTGACCGCCGAATTTGTCGTAGAAATCTGGCTTTGAATAGAAGAAACGTCAATGGATGTCAAGATACTGTGGCTGTATGTATGGTTTCCAATCTCACATCCCATTTCATAAGTGCGTTTTACGGCGTCGGGATAAGAAGATACCCGGTTTCCCACCACAAAAAAGGTAGCGGCGCTCTTGTGTTTTTTTAACACATCCAGGATGATCGGGGTATATTGGGACGGCCCGTCGTCATAGGTCAGGGCGACCATCCGCTTATTCAAATCAATCGTTCTTGTCAGAATCCCTTTGCCGTTGTAATAAGAGATTGTATGGGAAGTTCTTACCTTACAGGCGGTAATCTTCCCCTTTGATAAGGTATACTCCTCTGCTTTGCCGGAGATTTCCTTTGCCACATGACCGTTTGATTTGGCATAAATCAGTTTGCCGGAGGCGGTGAGATACAGGCCGGCTGAGTTTATTTTCGCGCCTTTCGGCCCAAAATAACATTTGATGCCGGAGATTGTCCGCACGGCATTTTTTACCAGCGTTTTTTTGCCGTTTTTATAGTCGTAGCATTTTTGGGAAACGGTATTGTAAATTTTTGTGCATGCGCCCGATGTGTTGAAATAGTATTTCTTCTTGTCAAAGGTCAGCCAGAACTTTTTCTGTTTCGTCCAGTCGCCGGAGGCGGAACGATATTTGAAATATCGCCAGGATTTATTTGTCTTTTCCATTTTGGAAATCACAGAACCGTTTTTTCCGGTTTGTATATATTGTGTGCCCGATAATTTCTGCCACCCTGCATCGGTGATCCGAACGCCTCTGGCGTTAAAAAAATACAGTTTTCCGCTTCGGAGAGTACACAGTTCCTTTTTTACAGGAACCATTTTTCCGTTGCTGTATTTCTGACATTTTCCGTTATCTGGGGAATAGATTTTTGTACAAATGCCTCTTGTGTTAAAATAATATTCTTTTTCGGAAACACTTGCCCAAAGCTCTTTTTGCACTTCCCAGCTTTCTGTTTGGGAATTGTATTTGTAAAACTTCCAGGTATTTTCGGATTGATCCATTCTGGCGGTTACATTTTTTTCCCTGCTGATAAAGAACTTCTCCTTGGATAATTCCAGCCAGCCGGTTTTTGCTGCCTGCACGCCGTTTACATACAGCACATAATTCTTTCCCTGCTTCACAAGTCCAGAGGGCAGCTCCGTCTCATTTCCTGATGGGGTTGTATTTCCCGAAGCGCTTTCGCCGGCGGACGCCTGCGGCAGAGTTTTTGTCCGAACGAATGCGGCGGCCTGTGTATGTATGAGCAGGACGCTGCACAGCATGGCGAGCAGAAGCATCCACAGATGGTATGCGCTGCTTCTTTGGTACTTTGGTTTCATAAACATTCTCCTTTGTTCTATAAAATTAATTTTACTATAAAGAAGTATAACAGAAAAATGGCGAAAAAGCGAAATGATGGGAGATTTTTTATAAAAAATGTTTAGCGTTAAGCGCTTTGAGAAACTGCTTGCGGATTATATCTTCTCTTGTGATATAATGGCTAAAAAGGAGGTTCCCCAATGAGGCTCTTACTTGTAGAAGATGAAAAAAGAATGGCGCAGGCGCTCACCGAACTTCTTCGTCTGGAAAAATATGAGGTAGACCACTGCGCGGATGGCATATCCGGCCTGGAGGCTGTTCAAAGCGGCATTTACGACATCGTTATTCTGGATGTGATGCTGCCTGGGATGAGTGGATTGGAAATTGTGAAAAAAGCCCGCAAGGCGGGTATCCGCACGCCGATTCTAATGCTGACGGCAAAAGGAGAGTTGGACGATAAGGTCGCCGGACTGGACAGCGGCGCGGACGATTATCTGACAAAGCCCTTTCTAACAAAGGAACTGCTGGCCAGGCTTCGTGCTCTGGCCAGACGGAACATTCATTCGTCGGACGGCACCTTGTCTTTTGGAGATATTTCCCTGGACACAGGAACAACGGCTCTCGTATGCACTGCGAATCAGCAAAGCGTCCGGCTTAGCGAAAAGGAATACCGCATTCTCGAGTACCTGATTGCAAACCAGGGGCAGATCCTGAGCCGTGAACAGCTTGCGGTGAAGATCTGGGGATTTGACAGCGATGCGGAATACAACAACGTGGAAGTATATATGTCTTTTACCCGCAAAAAATTGGCGTTTGTGGGCGCAAAGACAACCATCAAGGCTGTCCGGGGAGTCGGGTATGAACTGAGGTGCAGTGATGTTTGAGAAATCCAGGAGAAAAATCGTCGCGGCAATCATGTCCGTTTTGCTGCTGCTGTTTTTGGGAACGCTGGGCGTTATCTACAATTCCAGCTATCACGAGGTGTTGGAGAGGAACTTTGGAATGTTGGAACACTACGCACAGTTGTATTTTCTGGAGCGGCAGCCAGGGGAAATGGAACTGCCGGGAGAGAATAATCCGGCTGCCAATGAACCGCCTTTGAAAGATACGCCGGCTTTCCAGCTTTCTACTTTTTACTCTGTGGCAGTC
Organism: uncultured Lachnospiraceae bacterium; assembly: GCA_947571775.1. Classification (GTDB taxonomy): domain Bacteria; phylum Bacillota; class Clostridia; order Lachnospirales; family Lachnospiraceae; genus MGBC164599. Next base: position 132,685 of record CANOZK010000007.1, read on the forward strand.
TCAGGCGAGGGCAATATCCTGGCAATCGATAATCCGGCTGGGGTTTACGAAAACGCCCTCCTTGCCGAAACCGCCGCAGAAATTATAAAGCGCCAAAGAACGCAGGGAATCAGCGGACGTCTGATCTACCTTGTGAAAGAAAAGGGCGGTTATATGCTGGTGGCGTTTATGGACAATACCATTATCGGGGAAAGTATGAGCACGCTGTTCCGCTATACGCTGGCCTTTGGCAGTGTGACGATTGTCCTTTTGTTCTTTGCTGCGGTATATCTTGCAAAAAGAATCGTTTTACCTATGGAAGAAGCCTATGAGAAACAAAAGCAGTTTATCTCGGATGCCGGCCATGAGCTGAAAACGCCGGTATCGGTGATCAGCGCCAACGCGGAGCTTCTTCAGCGGGAGATTGGGGAAAATCCGTGGCTGTCCAACATTCAGTATGAAAACGAAAGAATGGGCGTTCTGGTGACGCAGCTTCTGGAACTTGCGCGGACAGAAAATGTAACATTGCAAATGGAAACTGTAAATTTTAGCCGACTGGTCAGCGGCGAATCACTTCCGTTTGAAAGCATTGTTTTTGAAGAAAATTTGATGCTTGATTGCAAAATTGAAGATTATTTGTATGTAAAAGGCAGCAGTGCGCAGCTAAAACAGCTCACAGCGATTTTGCTGGACAATGCGATTCGTCATTGCCAGGCTGAAGGCAAGATTACACTTATATTAAAAGCGGAACGCAATGGGGCTGTTTTGTCTGTCATCAACGATGGAGAGGAAATTCCATCGGACAAACAAAAGCAAATATTTGAACGGTTTTATCGAGGGGATTTTGCCCGGACGGGGGGCGGCGGACACTACGGGCTTGGTCTTGCAATCGCAAAGGCAATCGTTACGGCGCACAAAGGGAAAATCGAAGTGCTGTGCCAGGATGGAAAGGTGGAGTTTACAGTTCGTCTTCCTCTGAAAAAATAACCCATCATTTTTTATCCAATTTCAGTTTCATTTCAATCAAAGTTCAATCTTCCTCCTGTACAATATCATTCAAGATATTTTGATGAAAAAGGCAATGTCATGAACTTTAAGTAAATGACATTGAAAAAAAGGAGGATCTCAATGATAAAACGAATGACAGCAATCTTATGTGCGGCGGCCATGATGCTTTCTCTCACCGCCTGTTCGGAAAAAGCGGCAGACTACGGCGGTAAAACCATTACAGGCCAAGTGACGGCTGTTGACGGGAGCCAGGTTACTTTACAGATAGGAGAATTGAATGAGCCAGAAAGGAACGCTCAAAGCGAAATGCCCCAGCCGGCACAGAGCGGCAACAGTCAGATACCGCCCGACAAACCAGACGGAGGGATGCCGCAGGATGGCCAGACGCCGCCCGATTCATTAAGTGACAATGGGCGGCCGCTTTTGGGCAACATGCCGGCGGGCAATTTTACCGCGGGAGAGGAAAGCGTTACGGTTGATTTGGACGGTGTGGCCATTCAGATAGAACGGGGAATGGAAGTCCTCGACGGAACCATAGAAGATATTACAGAGAATGCAATTCTCGTTGTGGAGCTGGACGAAAAAAATGCCGTAAAATCTGTCATGGTAAAAGCAGCAGATAGCATGGGCATGCCGGAAAGCGGCTTCGGCGGTTCTGGGGAAGTGGCCCAGGGTACGGCGGCTCATACGCTGAGTGCGAATGGGGAATATTCCAAAGAAACCTATTCCTCCTCCGGCGATGATGAAAATGCCTTGCGTGTGGATAATGCTGCGGTGACACTGAGCGGCGTCACCGTGGACAAATCCGCGGGAGCTACATCCAATACCGAGGACGGTGATTTTTACGGAATGAACGCCGCCCTCCTGGCCTCAAACGGCGCGGAAGTGACGATCCAGGACTCCATAATTTCCTCATCGGCGCAAAATGGCAACGGTGTGTTCAGCTATGGCAGCGGGACCACTGTGAATATTTCCGATTCTGAAATCACAACGACTGCGGACAATTCCGGCGGGATTCAGACCACAGGAGGCGGCACGACCAACGCTGCAAATCTGACCATCGAAACCTCCGGCAATTCTTCCGCGGCCATCCGCTCCGACCGGGGAGGCGGAACCGTCCAGGCAGACGGCGGCAGCTATACCACAAACGGTTACAACTCTCCCGCCGTATACTCCACAGCCGCGATCACGGTAAAAAACGCGGCGCTCACAGCAAACCATTCGGAGGCGCTGGTAATTGAGGGAAAGAATTCGATTGCATTGGAGAACTGTACAGTAACCGGCAATATGAGCGACACCGAAGGCTCCAGTTCCGATGAAAATGTCCACAATGTCATGATTTATCAGTCTATGTCCGGAGATGCGGATGTAGGTACTTCCGAGTTTTCTATGACGGGCGGAACGCTGACCTCCAACAACGGCGATATGATTTATGTGACAAATACCCATAGTATCATTAAGTTGTCGGGCGTGGAGCTTGCCAACGAGGATGCGGAGGGCTATCTTCTGAATATAACTGGAAACAGTGCCAGCCGGGGCTGGGGCGCTGCTGGGAAAAACGGCGGACAGGTGGAATTTACCGCAAGCGGACAGGTACTGGAAGGAGATATCGTGGTGGACTCTATATCCACACTGGATCTGCGGCTTACGGATCACAGCGATTTTACCGGAACCGTTAAGATTGTAGAAAATGCCCAGGGCGGCACGGCTGTTTCCGATAACGCCGCGGTCACTGTGGAAAACGGCAGTACCTGGACGCTAACCGGAGACTGCACAATAACCTCTCTGGAAAATAACGGCACCATCCATTTTAACGGATACACGATTACGCTGGCGGACGGCACAGTATTAAAGCAGTAAAAACTCTAAACTTTTCGTCTGCATTTCTGAAAAAATGTAATATAATCCCTTCTAAAAGGAAATACTTTCCAGTATGATACTGGGGAAAAAAGAAAGAAGGGTGTAAAATGAACAAATTTCTGGAAAACTATCTGGCAGATTTTATACCGGTTCCTTTCCGGCTGCGGACGCCGGACGGAGAAAATGTGATTGGCCAGGGAGAGCCGCGGTTCACAGCGACTTTTAAAAAGGATATCGGCAAGAAAGAATTGCTGACCAGTACCTCGCTGGCGTTGGGAGAAGCTTATATGCGGGGCGATCTGGAAGTAGACGGCGATTTGTACGAAGTATTGGATACCTTTCTGGGACAGATGGGAAAATTTATGACAGATTCCTCTGTGCTGAAAAAACTGCTGCACACCTCGCAGAGCAAGAAGAATCAGAAGGAAGAAGTGTCTGCCCACTACGATATCGGAAACGACTTCTATCAACTGTGGCTGGATGAGTCCATGAGCTATTCCTGCGCGTATTTCAAAAACGAGGGAGATACGCTGTATGAGGCACAGCTCAACAAGGTGGATCACATTCTGGAAAAGCTGCATTTGCAAGAAGGAATGACCCTGCTGGATATTGGCTGCGGCTGGGGCTTTCTGCTGAAACGGGCCGTTGAGAAATACAAGGTAAAGGGATACGGAATTACGTTGAGCCAGGAGCAGTGCCAGAAATTCCGTCGGGATATCCAGGAAGCGCATCTGGAAGATTCCCTGAGTGTGGAATTGATGGACTATCGGGATTTGGAAAAAACCGGCCTGAAATTTGACCGAGTGGTGAGCGTGGGAATGATTGAGCATGTAGGACGGGGAAAATACGGAGAATTCTTGGGAAGCGTTCACAGTGTGCTGAAGCCGGAAGGGCTGTTTCTGCTCCATTATATCAGCGCTTTGCGGGAGCATCCGGGGGACGCGTTTATCCGTAAATATATTTTCCCAGGCGGTACAGTTCCCAGTCTGCGGGAGATCGTGGATCTGCTGCCCGATTATAATTTTTATACATTGGATATCGAAAGCCTCCGCCGCCATTACAGCCGCACTTTGTTGTACTGGCGAGAGAATTTTTTAAAACACCATGAGGAAGTGGAGCAGATGAAAGGGGTCGAATTTGCCCGTATGTGGGAGCTGTATCTGGCTTCCTGCACCGCTACCTTTCATAATGGAATCATTGATCTGCATCAGATTTTAATGTCAAAGGGAGTCAACAATCATCTCCCGATGCTGCGGACGGTGTAAGCAAAAAACGTGGATCCGATAGGGGATTTTTGAAATAAAGCAGTAAGGAAGCCGGGGGAAATCACAATCCCCCGGCGTTTTTGGCGCTTTCTTCGTAGAAGAGTACCAGTTTTTTACTTCACTTTTACTTTCTTTTTGGCGCTCCATGCACTTGCATAAGTGGTTTTGCCGACTTTCTGGTAACTCCTGATTCTGAAATAATAAGTTTTGCCTCTTTTTAATCCTTTTAGCGTTTTGGAGGTCTGCTTGCCGGACTTGATCCGTGCGATTTTGGAGTTCTTCCATTGCTTAGAAGTGGAATATTCGATCTGATATCCCGCAGCTTTTTTGTTTCGTTTCCATTTTACAAGAACGGTTCCGGAACCTTTGCTTGTCGGCTTGGAAAAACTCTGTGAAATCATACGGACGCTCTGTGTGCCGGTTTTGTTGTAGGCACTGGTGTTTTTACCGCTGTAAGCTTGGATGGAATAGAAATAGCGAACGCCGTTTTTGTTTTTCACCGCTTTGTCGGTATAGGCGACTTTCTTGTTTCCCTTGACGGTCGCGATTTTCTTCCATGTTCCGTTCACCGTTTTCCGATATACATAATACCCAGATGCATTGGGAACTTTCGTCCATGTGATCCGAATCCCGGATTTCAGATTGGCCAGTTTCGGAACCTTGGGGGTCTTTAATTTACCATTGGAATCCGGCGTTGGCGTAACGGTCGGCGTTTCGCTGACCGATGGCTCTGGTGTTTCCGATGCCTCCGGCGGCTCTGTGGGTTCTGGTGTTTCCGACGGTTCGGGTGTGGCGGTGCCTATGACATTTCCTCCTGGAACGGTGGGGAAAATCTCTGAATTTGTGCTGACCTTCGTTTCTGCCGATACCTCATCCAGAAATTCTACTTTTGTTCCCCGGACAATGCCTACATTGCCGACCTTTACCGTGATAATCCGGTTTCCGGTATTTTCTATGGCTGCCGTCCCCAGAGATAGAGTCTCTACGCCGCTTTGGTACAACGGATTTGCACTGGAAATATAAAGGTTTAAAGTTCCGCCGGCACCATTTGGATGATACTGTGCGTAGGTGACCGCCGTACTGGCGACTGCCGAATCAAAAGTAAAATCCGCAGACTGGCAGGGCGTGATTTCCAGGCTAAGCTGAAGAGAAGAAATCTTTTCTCCAGCCGCGTTTGGCAATGTGAGTTTTACAGTCACTTGTTTGTCAGCCGGCTCTAACTGGATGGAGTTTTCCGCTGCAAATACCTGCCGCGGCATTACCACAGTAAATACCAGCACAGCCAGGATAATTCCTGTTAAATATTTTTTCATGGTTTTCTCCTCCTGACGCACTTGCTGCGTCATATGGGAAAGTTTAGAAATATATTCATCTATTTCCAAACTTTCCTTTCTTTCCTACTGAGTTGAGAGGTTATCCAGTTTCAGAGGCGGCAATTCTTTCGGCATATCTGCAAATAAGGAATCGCTGACTATTCGCTGACCTTCATTGGTTTCCGCATTATCTACACGGTACAGCTCTGCCCGTACTTTCGTCACATCCGGCAAATCCACCTGACCGTTTTCATCTGGTTCAACCCAATACAGCCATGTCCCGTCAGAAACGTCCTGGATGTTTCCGGTTGTCGGCACTTCTGCCAAAATAACCTGTGCGGCGTTCAGGCTGCCGTCCGCTTGGGTGACGCCTACGTTTTCGCCGTTCTGGTCATAGAGCAGTACCACGTTGTATGCCGGGTTTCCTTTGTAAGAACCGGTAAAGACAATTGATCCTTTCGGTATGATATCGTCAGGTCTGTCTCCGTATTGAAAATCTTTTTCCAGCCGGCCGATGGCTGTTGTCTGGTCTGCGTCTTGGGTACGCCGGAAGTCTACGTTGTCTCCGGTGATTCCCAGCACATCCAGCTCTGCGATAGAAACTTCTGTTCCGGCTGGATCCGCAATCGCCAGTTTCACTGCGATTGCACGGTAGGCTGCGATATTGCCGTTTGTCTGCTCAGAATTGGTAAAGTACACGGTCTGAGGCTGTGTTCCACGGAAAGTTCCCGCGGCTGCTTCTGTCCAGCTTCCGTCCTCTGTGCAGACCGAAATCCGATACTCTCCAATCGGTGTTCCAGAACCCGGCGTATACTTAAATGCGGTAATGGTAAGCGGCTGGTTGAATTCCAGCAGCACTTCAGCATTTGCTCCAATGGTGCCTGTATATGCAGTATTGGTATCGTTGTCCGCCGCTTTGACGATGGGATTTTCTGGCGCCGGGGCACAGGGGTCTTCCTCGTCTCCGCTGGGAGATTCCACTTTTTGAGTTGGCGTCAGTCCATTTGTGGAAAGGGTCCAGTTTGTCTTGTCAATCGCTCCGTCATGTTCGATTTTCAGTGCCGGCAGTGTTTTTACCGCGGAACGGTTCATATAGTGGTCGATCAGTGTAATCTCGTACGTTACCACCCGATTGTTGACAGTTGTGATATGGTCGCTGAATGTATTGCCGGTGGTAAAGCCTACAACTTCTTTACTCACTTTTCCGCCGGAAGTCATACAGCGGACGATTTCATATCCGTGGATATCTTCTTTAGGTATGTTACCAGAGGCTTCCAGTGTAAAGTCTACCTGGTTTTTGTTCTTATTATTTACTACTGCGGTTGTGCCGTCTCCGACTGCTTCGACAGTGCCATTGGTGCTCAAGGAACTTCCTGCATGTGTCAGCCGATATACCCTGGAGTCGTCGTTGACATAATAAATGGCTCTTGTTTCCTCTTCAAACTGCTCGGCGTAGGCTTTTGTCTGTTCGTCCGGAACCATGCCCCAGCGTTCAAAGAAATCCAGAAGGTTTTTCTCTGCCGCCGCGCAGGAGAGGCGCATCAGGGATTGATCCGTATCGCCCAGCGTGAGCGCAGTCCCGCCTGGAGCCGGAGCCTTGCTCGTATCTCTTGCGTAGGTATCCACCCTGGCGAAGAACAGGCTCTTTAATTGCTCATCGTATTTTTCATAAGTCTTGTAATTATAACCATCGTCATAAGCCAGATGAAGCTGCCAATACATGCCCAACTGTGTAAATACATTGGTTGCACGGCCTTTGGTGTTGGAAGTTACTTTTTCATAAACTTTGTCGTATTGGAACCGCACGCTGTCGTTGCGATCCTTCGCCTGTGCAAGCACGGAGAAATAGTTATTCGTGATTTCTGCAATCGCATAGGCTCCTTGATTGATACAGTGGCCGATTTCATGGGCGATTCCCCAGCCGAAATACTGCCCGCTGATCCATTTGCCGTTGGCATCTTTTTGAACCGGAACGCCGCTTATCATTCCGGGCGCCGATCCATATTCAATCCCAATATGGTTGCCGGATGCATACATAAATGCGCCTGCAAACATTCTCTGGTAGCGGATATTCAAATGGCCGACCGGGAATTGTGCTTTTTTATTTGTTACAGCGGTGTCTGTCTTATTCAGCCCTTTGTGCTGATAGAACAGATGCATCATTTCTTCCATGGCGTCCATAGACGTCACGATTTTTCCTGCGCGCTCTGCAATGCTTCCGCTTCCGGAACCTGCCTGGATCTGCTGTGCAGGCAGCGACAGCATCATAGTATCCAGCAGAATATCCGTTGCTCCCAGGATACAATCTTGTTTGCTGTATGCATACTGAACCAGCTTATTGTCCGATGCCTGATGAATTTCTGCGTGTTTTGCTTCCATTTGGCTCACGTATTCGTCGAGTTGTTCTACATAAGTTTCTGCTCTTGTCTGACGTTCGGCGGCGTCAGTCACCTGATACAGATCGAGAATGGGAACTTGCACGCCTCCGCTTACACGAACGGCATACTGATCGCTTGCATTATTTCCTGTATATTGAACATACAGCGCGCCGCCGGCTTCTGTATTTAGGGAGCCGATTCTGGGAAGTGTGATATCGTTTCTTCCTATTTTCAATGTTCTTACAACCGAGAACATCGGAGTGGCTTCGGAGTGGTATTGGGTTGCCACCAACTGCAAGCTTGTATTCTCTCCTGTCTTCTTACTGTTATGCCCTACATAAACTGTGATTTCCTCGCCGGCTGCTGCGGTAACGCCCAAAGGCTGCCATGCGTTGAGTCCGCCAAATCCGCGATTTACATCGGAGGTTGTGATGCTGTTGTGGATATGTATGGAGGGGCTTAGAATCGAATTCAGGATATCTTCCGCCGTTTTCAGTTCTCTTTCCAGCATATCCTTGTCTGGGTGGTATTCGTCGCTGGCTGCGTCCTTCGTGTTGATCCGTTCCCGCAATGCGTTGATGGTCTCCTGTGTGACGTCCTCTTTCAATACCGTATGGAGATCGTCCTCATAAAGTCCCATAATCTCGTCTTCCAGAGAATCGTAATGGTAAAAATAAACCTCGGAAATGGTAATCGTGCCGGATGCTACGGAACGGGCAATTCCAAACTGGATTTTCCTGGTCTTGATTTTTTTCGGAAGATGGATTCGATAATATACCCGGTTTTGGGAATCGGTCATGCGTCGCATTCCCAATCGGGAAAACGTTGCCTGTTTTCCCTCATTCTCTTCATCCCAGTAGCGAATGTTTGCATATCCGTAGCTGGTTCCCTGGACGCTTACTTCCTGCAAAGCGATATCCTGGATTTCATAGGCTTCGTCAAACTCATAGAAAAGTCCATGATTTCCCAGATTATTGTACCCACCGCCATCCCAACTATTGACAGAGAAATAGGATACCGGATTGTTATCCACCGTTCCCCATGCTGTTTTGTCTCCGCTTGTGGAGATTTCGTCTTCAGGACTGTCGATCATGCTTCCGTTGACGATGGAAGCGGATTTTATATGGTTACTGATCTGTCCATCTTCTGCCGAATTGAGCAGCTTGTATCTGTACATTTTGGCTGGCGTGATATCCGCGGTGTCCGCGGAAGCTTCCAGAGACGGATCGCTTTCTCCAATTTTGTTGACGCCGGTTACATAGATGATGTAACTGGTTTTATCCTTCAGCTCCGAGATGGTGTAGCTGTTGGATACAATATCTTGTTCGATTTTGGTAAAATTCTCTGCATCTTTTTCTTTGTAATATACATGGTACCAGTCGGTATCTTCCATATCTTTCCAGGATACGTCAATGGCTTTGTATTTTCCGACCGCTTTTACATAATCCGGTTTATCGGGTTTTTTGGTTGCTTCTGGTCTTGCTTCTACCGTTTTGCTGTACCCGCTTCGCCAGGCGCCGTTTACGGCCCGGACTTTTACCATATAGGTTTTGCCGTTTTCCAGCTTGCCTTTCGGTCCCCAGGAAACGCCGGTAACGGTCAGGGAATTGCCGACAACGGGGGTAATTTCTTCGTTATCGCCCTCGGAGACGAGAACCTCATAGCCGGTGACATTTGTACATGCTTCCCAGTTTACCGAAAATGTCTTACTGCCCATAACGGCCGTCGGATTCTGCGGAATATCCAGTGCAGGCTCCGGGATACGGCTTAGCATATCTCCCAGAAATTCAACCTTGGAAATCTCAACCAGATTGCTGCTGCTCTTTGTGCCAAAGATTTTTAAGGTTACCTTTTTTACAGCGACTTGTTTGCCGAAATCAATATGAATGGCGCCTGTTTGGCTGTCTTGTGTTACACTTACGTTTTCGCTGTTCAGAAGGTAATTAATTCCCTCCTGGAAAGGTATCTCCACTGTGGTATTTTCTTTCCCGTCTTCGCTATAAAGGATTTCAAAAGAGGCGCTGCTGATCGGATCCTCCGGGTTGCTCTCAATCGTCATGCCTCCCACCAGGGAGCTGGCGTTATCTTCTGGTAAAGTAAACTCTATGGAAACCGGGGAATCTTTGGCAATCGGCTGTGAATCTTCCCTGGATAATGTCACGGTGCCCTCGTTGCTCAGCAGAGACTGCAGAACGCCCTCTGTTATCATGGTATCCTCGCCGCAGGCGACGTTTGTCACGGCTGCCGGAACGCCGACTTTCAGCGTAGACTGCATACCGATGCAGTCAGACTGGTATCCTTTGGTAAAATACTCCAGATCCGCCAGGTTAATCTCGCCGTCGCGGTTCAAATCCTCATTGGCTGCGGCTGTTTCTGGTTTTGCGTCGATGGCTTCGGTCAGCATCTTTTTGTCCGCTTCATCCACGGTGCCGTCTCCGTTGACATCGCCGATTTGGAGAATTCCAGGATGCGCATTCTGGTATGCGTCCGGGTTGACAATTCCGGCCACGAGCTCCAGACCATAGGCGTTATGCCCCACCGTGATCTCCTGTGTGTAGGAGGCAAATCCTGGCGCTGTCACAGTCAGCGTGTATGCCGCGGGTGCAAGATGTTCAAACCTTGCCTCTGCCCGGCTGGGTTTCTCTGTTTTCGCGTCTTTTTTCAGTGTAATGGTTTGTGTTTCCTGTCCGGTAAGAGATACCTGGAAATCAATATCGCCTTCCAGTACCAGCCCCGCAATCACAGAAACATCCACCTGTCCAATGGCCGCTGCTTCAGCTTGCTGTCCGCTTGCCTGCGCCGCATTCATCTCAGGCTCATTGGGGTTTGCTTCCAACGCATTGTCCACAATAATCTCGGGTGAGACTGCCCCAGCGCCGACAGGCAGACATGGGGTGAGGACAAGGATGCTGGCCAGCAAACATGAAATCAATTTTTTCATAGCGTTGCTCCTTCCTTCTTTGCATTTTCGTAACAGTGAAATTGTCCGAACTGCTACGTGTTTTCTGGTCAACAGGTTGCCTTTTTTTAATCGTCAACTATCTGGCAGCAAATTCCAATAAATAATTATCTCAATTTTAAAATGTTAAGATATACAATGCTAAATTTTTCCAGATGTTGGCAACGATAGTATAGCATATTCCGGGCAAAACATCAAGATATTATGAGAAAAATAAAATCAGAACAGTCTGTATAAATTTACAGCTAAGTAAAATATATTGGACAAACAGAGAGAAAAAAGCTGTTAAAATAGAGATTTTTCGTGTATAATAGAACCAGATGCATAAATTTTTAGAATTTCAGGAACTATTTAGCAGACAGTATCCCGCGAAATGTTTTGCTGCAACATACAGCAAAGTCTTGAGACATACAAGCAAAAATCTCATGACCACAGACGATTTGAAATGGATTTTTGCCCGTGACTGTGAGGGTACTGGACAGTCATGAATTTTACACATAGAAAGGGGAATTTAAAATGAAATTAACTTTTATCGGGGCAACTCATGAAGTGACGGGAAGTTGTTTCCTGGTGGAAACGAATAGCTGCAAATTTCTGATCGACTGCGGAATGAAGCAGGGACCCAACGACTATGAAAATGTGGAAATTCCGGTAAACCCTAGAGAGATCGACTTCGTGCTTCTGACTCATGCGCATATCGACCATTCCGGCAACCTGCCCGCCCTTTATGCCAAGGGGTTTCAGGGGAATGTATATGCCACAGAGGCAACCTGCGATTTGTGCGATATTATGCTCCGTGACAGCGCGCATATCCAGATGTTTGAGGCGGAGTGGCGGAACCGAAAGGGCAAGAGGGCCGGAAAAGAGGAATTTGTGCCCGCCTACACATTGGAGGATGCTCTGGGGATTTTGAGAAATTTCGTCGGCTGTGAGTATGACGAGATAAAATATCTGGATCAGGGTATCCAGGTACGGTTTGTGGATGCGGGCCATTTGCTGGGATCTGCCAGTATCGAGGTATGGATTACAGAGGAAAAGGACGGTCAGGTACAGACAGAGAAGGTGGTGTTCTCCGGCGATATCGGGAACCTGCGCCAGCCGCTGATCAAGGACCCCGTATACTTAGATGAGGCAGATTATGTCGTGATGGAATCCACCTATGGGGACAGAAGTCATGGGGAACGGATCGATTATGTAAAAGCATTGGCTCAGGTTATCCAGAGTACGTTTGACCGGGGCGGAAATGTGGTGATTCCATCCTTTGCCGTGGGGCGTACCCAAGAAATGCTGTATTTTATCCGACAGATCAAGGAGGACGGCCTGGTACATGGACATGATGATTTTCTGGTTTATGTGGATAGTCCGCTGGCGGTGGAGGCGACTAGTATTTTTGGGGAACACCGCTTAGATTGCTACGACGAGGATGCCCAGGCGCTGATCAACCGGGGCGTAAATCCCATTGGATTTACCGGACTGAAAGTGTCTATAACCGCAGAGGATTCACGGGCCATCAACGAAATGGAGACGCCCAAGGTCATCATCTCTGCAAGCGGCATGTGCGACGCCGGACGTATCAAGCATCATTTGAAACATAATCTGTGGAGAAGAGAGTCTACGATTCTATTTGTAGGCTACCAGGCGGTGGGAACCCTGGGGCGTGCGCTGGTGGAAGGCGCAACGACCGTAAAACTGTTCGGGGAAGAAATCCATGTCCAGGCGCGGATACAGGTGTTGGCCGGGGTCAGCGGTCATGCAGACCAGACCGGGCTGCTCAAATGGGCTGGATCGTTTCGCGACAACAAGCCTAAGAAAGTCTTTGTGGTCCATGGAGACGACCAGGTGACGACTTCTTTTGCAAAACGGCTGGAAAGCGAACTGGGTTACCAGGCGATGGCGCCTTTCAGCGGGACAGTTTATGACCTGGCCGCCAATCAGTGCATCTACGAGGCGCAAGGTATTCCAGCGCCAAAGAAGACGCCGGTTACAGCCGCCGCCCAGAAGGTCAACGAGGTTTATGCAAGACTGTTGTCTATGGGACAACGTCTGATGGTTGTGATTCACAAGAACGAAGGCGGTGCAAACAAAGATTTGAAAAAATTTGCCAATGAGATCCAAAAGTTATGTGACAAGTGGGAAAGAGATTAAGGCGGCGGCCCCCAATGCAGGAAAGGCAAAGGGGGCATGAAGATTCTATGCAAGCGCGGATTTCAACGCCCTGGCCAGTTGGTCAGGGCAGGAAGTACCGCGTCCATTGCAGTTGATGCCCTCTAATTTGGCAATCACCTCTTGCGCGTCCATGCCCTCTGCCAGCTTTGCAACGCCTTGAGTATTTCCATGACAGCCGCCGATAAATTTTATGTGGCAGACTTTTCCGTCCTGAATGTCAAATTGAATCTTTTGGGAACAAACTCCTTTGGTCTGATAAGTATACATAATTTCCTGCCACTCAAAATGTGATTAAATATACTCACATCAAGAAATCGAAGTCCTCACGGATACTTCTTACTGTTTCAACGTGTATGCTTTTGATAAACCGAAGTTCTATCTACTCACAAGTTCTTGTACACTCCACAGCCGTAAATTCCCGAAATAGCCTTCGGTACATACTTACGTTTGCCTGATTATGCAATTTCGTAAGTCACTGCATCTCTCAAATTAAGGCTGGCATTGAAATCCCTGTCTTCTGCATAGCCGCATTTGCATCTGTAAATTCTGTCAGAAAGTTTCAAATCTTTCTTTATACAGCCACAGCAATGACATAATTTAGAAGATGGATAAAATCTGTTCACAACTCTTAATTCCATGCTGTTTTCTTCACATTTCGCTTTTAGCAATGCAGCAGCTTTTGAAAGATGCCAGTTCTTCATCATACCAGATACATTCAAATCCTCAATCGTTATGTAAGATGGCTTGGTTTTCACGATCTCAGCGATTGTTTTATTGATATAATCCGTGCGGATATTGTCTATCCTATGATAAAGTCTCTGTACTTTTATCCTTTGTTTTTATATATTTTTTTGAGTGGACTCTCCTTTCTTTAAATTTTCATATTTTCGCGAGAGACATCTCTGCTCCCTGCGCAATTGTTTTTCGATTTTCTTTATTCTTTTAGACTTGTTAATATTTTTATAAGTTTTACCATTTGAAAGAACTGCTAAATCCTTAATCCCTAAATCGATTCCGAGACCTTCCTTGTTGGGATTCGCAATCTTGGCGTCTGGAACTTCTACAAGTACCGAAACGTAATATCTGCCTGCTTTCTTAGAAACCGTCCCGCTTCTGATTCCATATCCCTGTTTCGTTGTTGGAAGATACCCTTTCTCTTTTAGCCTTACCCATCCAAGCGTTGGGATTTTGATTCGGTGCCTTTCACACCGGATAACCGTTTTGGCATCTGTTTTTACAAAATACATTTTTACATCTCAATCTTGGTTTTTTGCTCCTCTGTTGGATTGATTTCTGTTTTGAAACTCTTTC
>CANOZK010000008.1 GCA_947571775.1 uncultured Lachnospiraceae bacterium
AGGCAGCCAGCATACTGTCGAGGGCTACGACTGCCACATCTTTGCCGATGTACTCTGCCGACACGGAGTACTGGTTTCCGGCATAGGAGATGAGGCAGTCTTTTTGTACCCAGCGCAGGTTGACTTTGTCCATGATGTACTCCCGGCACAGAATTGGTTTGAAGCCGTAGAAGCCTGTAAAATCCTCAAACTGCCGGTTCAGCGTGGAATCTTGCTGTTTCAGGAAACGTTTGATGACCACCTGTTTCATGTTGTCATAGAGTAGCTCCTCCGGGTAACCTCCAAAATATCGGAACGCGTTCTGATGACACCGGATTAGTGTATTTGTGCTCATGTCTGTCACAAATTCGATATAGCGCATCCGTGAATATCCCAGTATCATAATTATAATTTTTAGGAACCTGACACCATGCTTGAACAAGCGCCGCCAACTCCATGCTGTCCTCTACTTCCTTGATTCGTTCCTCCAGATCAAGACGAAGTTCCGATTCATTAATCAGACATTTTGCATCAGAGTTTGTCATACCGAGACTATCTTTAAAATATTTCCTTTGCATACTTTTACATGACTTTCTTTACAGACTGAAATATTTCGATTGATTCCTGAATCTTTTTTTATCCTTAATTCCAGACATAATTGCCATTCCCTCACCAATAAGCAAGAACTTTTCAAGTTTTTTGTCTGTCATCTCAGACATTATTTTTTCAAAATGATTGATAACTTGTTTTTCTTTTTCGTTCATTTATTTCACCTCCTTTATGTTGCTTATTAAGCGCATTACATATTATACATTTAGAGCTTATCAATCGTTTTTGAGAAAAAAATGCGCTTTACAAGCATTTTGAGGTGTGCTATAATCTCAATAAACAGGAGGCAACAAAATGAATATAAGCCAGAGAATAAAACAGCTTAGAAAGGATATTTTAAATGTAACTCAGCAAGAATTTTCAGATGCACTTAATATATCCCGTTCCAATGCAGGAAATATAGAAACAGGGCGTATATCTGTCACTGATAGAACAATAACCACAATTTGTGAAAAATTCAATGTAAATGAAGAATGGCTGAGAAATGGAACTGGCGAAACATTTAAAGAGTTATCAAGAGAAGAAGAAATTACAGAGTTCATAGAACGAATTTTAAAAGATAAAGAAGATAGTTTTAAAAAAAGATATATTGAAATGCTTTCTAAATTAGACGAAAATGGATGGATTGCTCTTGAGCAAGTGGCGCAATCTTGGTCTGCAATGAAAGACTAGAATTTTTCTTTTTTTATGCATACACATAGCCATTAATAGCACCTTGGAAGAACAGGAGATTGTATCTTCTGAAGAAAACAAAAAGAAATTTGTAAAAAAAGATGCTGACAGTGCTGATGATTCCGAACCAGAACAGCCAGACTCTAATCCAGAACCAGAACAGCCAGCAGATGACAACATGATAGACTTTAATATGGGCAAATACATAGTAAAATATACAGGCCATGCCATTGGAACTGATTATGAAGGAACCCCCTGTTTGATCGTGTATTATGATTTTACAAACAACAGTGATGAAATCACAAGCGCTCAAATGTCTGCATATATACGAGTTTTCCAAAACGGCGTACAATGTGAGTCAGCTATTTTAAATGACCGTGGCTACAAAAAAGAGCTTTACGAAAAATCTGGTGTAAAAGAATACTGGATCGTTGACCCGGTTATGCGCTCCATTGAAGCTTACCTTTTATCAGACGGAAAATATAATCTTGATGAGTTTTACGGCCTGTTCCCGGATTCTCTTGTAACAAAAAAAAGAGAGCAAAAAAGAGATACCTGTATCCCTGTACAGCGATTTTTGTATCCCTTTAGAAGAAATTTTCCAGAATTTACTATAAAATCTCTGCTCACAGTATAAGCAGCGTTTTATTCCTTCAGTATAATTAATATTTTTTTGCAGTTTACTGTTATTTCCTTCTTTTTTTATCATATTCTTCTTTGTAAATATACGATTAAGGAAAAGGAGGGTATTATGTCAACTTATGTAACAAACACAAGCGACAAGAAAAAATCAACCGCATTAATACTATGCATAGTGGGTGGATATGTGGGACTGCATCAGTACTATGTCGGAAAAATAGGGATGGGTATACTATATACCTGCACCGCGGGCCTTTGTGGAGTTGGATGGTTTGTAGATATTTTCAGAATTTTGCTTGGAAGTTTTCGTGACAATGTTGGAGCACCTTTAAGAGAGTAGCAGTATGTGAGACAGCTTGACAACTAAAGACAACGGGCCATATTGTAACTAACAAAAGCCCCCGCACCTCTCTGTGATGTGTTAAATGGGGGCGTATCCTGATAATATAATACGCTTAACTGGAAATGTGAAATGAAAAAAATATTTTGCATGAATAAAAATAATAAATAAAACCAGAGAAAAGGAAGCGATAAAAACGTGTCAACTACCGAAAAACTTTTTCAGTCTGTTATGTGCGGAACGCAAGATAAAAACATAAAATTCAGGGATTTGCAAAAGCTATTAACTGCTTTGGGTTTTCACCAAAAAGAAAATAATGGTGATCACTTTTTGTACAATTACCCTGGAATCAAAGAACTAATCAACATCCAACCTGACAAAAAAGACCATTCAAAAGCCAAATCTTATCAGGTTAAGCAGATCAGGGATTTTATAAATCTACATGAAATAAAAGGAGCGTAATAAATGTATAAATACGAAATCATAATATGGTACAGCAAAGATGATGAGTGTTATTTGGCGGAAGTGCCAGAGCTTCCTGGCTGTATGGCAGATGGTGAAACACTTCAGGAATTAACTGAAAATGTGCAAATAATTATCAAAGAATGGATTGACCGGGCGAATGAATTAGGATGGGAAATCCCAGAACCGAAAGGTCGTTTGAAATACGCATAGAATGCCTATCCAAATAAATAAAAGCAATAAAAACACCCAATGTTACCAGCACTAAACGGTTTTTATAGATGTCAGCCAAAGACAACGGGACATATTATAACTAGCAAAAGCCCCCGCACCTCTCTATGATGTGTTAAATGGGGGCGCATGATATGCCATAGACAAAATTTAAGGCCAAATTTATTTTATAAATATCTATAAACAAAATTGAGGTTTTTTAGATTTACTACAAAAAACCTCAATAGTGTTTGATAAAAGGAGAGAATCTCTATGAGCAATAAAGAAAGAGCTATACAACTATTAGATCAAATACCTGAGAGCGAAATGTATTATATTATCCGTATACTAGAACACGCTGCCAAAGCAAATAACACAAGCAAGAATATGGAGAGGCTGCGCATATTACAATCATTCGCAGGAACATTGCCAGAAAGTTTTGATTATAAGCATGAATTAGAGGAAATGCGGAATGAAAAATATGACCGTTTTAATTGATACAAATTTGATATTGGATGTACTGCAAAAACGCGTTCCCTTTTGTGATTCTTCTGAAAAAATTTTAACTTATTGCGCTTCTGGAAAACTGAAAGGCTATATTGCACTGCATTCTGTTTCTAATATTTTTTATATTTTAAGAAAATACTATTCTGCTGAAGACCGCAGACAATTACTTCTCGGTATTTTGGATTTTCTCCAAATAGCTAATGCACAGCATAGAGATGTAATAAATGCTTTGTCAAGAAATGATTTCCCTGATTTTGAAGATTGTCTTTAGGATGAATGTGCAAAGCAGGTAAACGCAAGCTATATTATAACAAGAAATATTGAAGATTTTTCCACAGCAGATACACCAACCCTTACACCGATTGATTTTCTGAAAATAATCAAATAAAAACCGCCCCCGTGCCAACAGGAACGGCTTTTATAAATGTAACACATAAACCTTTGTCAAGGGATATGCAATACGAAAAACCAATCAAAGTATAGCATATTCCTTGATGAAAAGTAAAGAAAGGAAGTGCTATTTTTTTTATGAATGGAGGAGTAAGAAAACGCGGCTCCACATGGTCTTATTATTTTGACCTTGGAAAAGTGGACAGTAAAAGGAAGAAAAAGGAAGAAGGCGGTTTTCGGACAAAGAAAGAAGCAGAGGCCGTACTTGCCAAAGCGCTCAACGAATACAATACTGCGGGGCAGGTATTTACACCTTCGGAAATCACAGTATCGGATTAAAAGGGGACAATCCTTCAGATTACAGGAACCCTGCGGTCTGCGCATTGCGGAACCCTGCGGTCTTACTTGGGAGAATATCGACTTAGAAAACCGGACGATCACGGTAAACCACCAGATAACCATCCATGAAGACGCCTTGCGAGAATCCAATGCCCCTATGCGCTCCTGGTATATCACGGATACCAAAACGGCCAGCTCCTGCCGCACTATCCCTTTTGGAGAAACACTCTACCAGGCACTGAAGGCCGAAAAAAATACTCAGGCGAAAATGAGATACGACGCGGCGGACAGTATGTTATACAGTTTATAGAAACGCGGCAGGACGCTCAAGGAAATGAGCTTTCCAGGATTGTGGTTATCACAATCCGATACTTGCTATTATTGTGGAATATTTGGTATTTTAAATTTTGCTAACTTCTGATTATCCGGCTCTCTTTTTTTCAAATATATTCTATTTTTATTCTGTACTGCCGGTTTTGGATTCTAAAGCATCTATGTATTCTTCCAAACAAATCCCCCGTGTATAGATTTCCTGTGCGGCTTCTTCTCCCACATACCGATAATGCCAAGGTTCATTGATGACGCCTGTGATCTCTGTTTTGTCGGAGGGATAGCGCTTGATAAATCCATATTGATAGGCGTTTTGGGCCAGCCAGTCGTAAACTTCATCGCTGGAGCTTTTGGTGGTATCGGCATTGATATCCACCGCAATCCCTAACTGATGTTCGCTGGTTCCGGGAAGGGCAACCCATGCCTTTGCAAGTTTTTTTGCCTCGGATTTGGAATAACCTTCGGCCTCATAGGCTTCTATTTTTTCATCCAGCAATCGCTGCTGCTCGCTCTGTATGCGGTATCCCGCTGCGACAAACAATCCATATCCCTGCGCCCTCGCCGCATCGAACATCTCTTGCAAATAAGGATATATTCTGGAATCTACTTTTTCACCATTGGATAGCTCTATAAGTTCTACTTCATAATCATTGGGGATGTAGTGTTCTCGATTTACGAGAATCAAATTCCATCCGTTCTCCTCATTCACAAGCGGATGCAGAAAATGAGAAGCCCAAATTTTGCCCGCTGTTCCGATTCCAATCATCAACAAAAGAAGAAACAGTATCTTTATTTTATAAAATTTTTGTCTGGCAGATCGCTTCATTTTTTCTCTCCGATTCCTTATTAGAGATTTTTTAGAGGTTTTTCTCTGACGCTTATGGTATAATCCCAGGGAGTACTTATCTGTATGCCTGAAAGGAGAATTCTCATGCATATTTTACTGATTGAAGACGATGAAAAACTATGCGAAACGTTACAATATCAACTGGAGCAGGAACAGTGCCTAGTGGATTCCTGTCAGGACGGTCTGGAGGGTCTGCACAGGCTGTTGAACGGTGCATACAGTCTGGCGATTTTGGATCGGATGCTGCCCTCCATGGACGGGCTGACCATTCTTCAAAAGGCCCGCCAGCAGCACATCCAGACTCCGGTGATTCTACTCACCGCCCTGGGGGAGCTGCACGATAAAATCACCGGATTGGACTGTGGAGCGGACGATTATCTGGTAAAACCGTTTGCCTTTCCAGAGCTGATGGCTCGAATCCGCTGTATCGCCCGCCGGCCCCCTTCTATGGTAAGCCAGAAAGAACTTACCTTTGCAGATTTGCGGTACGATACCCAGCAAAACATCCTGTCCTGCGGGACAAAATCCTGTACCCTATCCCGGCGGGAGGGAGACTTGATGGAGCTTTTTCTGCACAATCCCCAACAGACGCTTCCCCGCAGCACGATTTTGACAAACGTCTGGGGAGCGGACGCGGAAGTGGAGGACGGCAACCTGGACAATTACATTCACTTTATCCGCCGAAGGCTGAGAACGGTAGAAAGCTCCGCCCTTTTGAAAACCGTGCGGGGGATTGGCTACCGGCTGGAGGATTCCCATGTTTAAAAAACTTCGCCTGCAATTTACCATTTTCTGTACCTTTGTTACAAGTGTGATCCTCATTGCCATGGCCGCCGTCTGTCTCTTTCTTTTGCGGGCAGATGCCTCCCGCCAGAGCTTTTCCACCTTTGAAAAAAATGTGGCCTCCATGATTTCCTATCTGGAAAACCAATCCGTGGTTTCCCACCAATGGCTGTTGGAGCTGGAAAAGAATTATCATCTGCAAGTCTCGCTTTTTGACGGAAACTCGCCTTTGTTTTTCAACTCCCTGCACCATTCCGCCCAGACGCTACACTTGTTTGAACAGGCTGAAAAACAGGCTGCCCAGGAATACCAGATTTCCTCCACAGATATTTCCGGCAGACGCAAGCTTACCGAAAACGCCGCGTTTTCCTTGAAAGCGGACAAGAATTATTATGCTTCGGTTGCGGCGATTCCAAAAGAACAGGATACCCTCCATGTGATTGCTTTATATTCCCTGGAGGGAGAACGCCAGGCCATGCGGCGACAGGTGCTGATTTTTTTCGCTGCTGTGTCAACTGCTATCTTCTTTCTGGCCGCTTTCTCCTGGTTTTTTACCCGGCAGGTGCTGCTTCCTGTGGAGGAAAACCGCCGTAAACAGACGGAATTTGTAGCCGCCGCCTCCCATGAGCTGCGCGCGCCTCTGACGGTCATTTTATCCAGTCTTACGGCTATGAAGGACGCGCCCGCCCAGAAGCAAGAGCAATTCGCCGCCAATATCCAAGAAGAAAGCCAACGGATGAACCGCCTGATTGGAGATATGCTCTCTCTGGCCAGTGCGGACAGCGGAAGCTGGAGTTTTCGCCCTTCCAAGATGGAGCCGGATACGTTTTTGCTGGAAATCTACGAGCGGTATCTGACCCGTGTCCGGGAAAAAAACATCCGTCTAGAGCTTTCTCTTCCGGAAACTGCCGTTGACTCCCAGAAGTGGGACCCAGATCGGATGACTCAGGTTTTGGAAATCCTGTTGGACAACGCTCTGGCCTATACGCCGGCTGGAGGATGCAT
Organism: uncultured Lachnospiraceae bacterium; assembly: GCA_947571775.1. Lineage (GTDB taxonomy): Bacteria > Bacillota > Clostridia > Lachnospirales > Lachnospiraceae > MGBC164599. The sequence goes on from CANOZK010000008.1 coordinate 7,113, forward strand.
CCAACTAAAGCTTTGCCAGAAACGGGGAAAAACCGAAATCCGGGTGTCTGACAACGGCCCTGGTATCCCGGACAGCCAGAAAAGCTGCGTCTTCCAGCGTTTTTACCGAATGGATCAAGCGCACCACGACAAAAACCATTTCGGGCTGGGTCTTTGCATTGCGCAGGAGATCGTCAGTATGCACCAGGGAGAAATCCATGTGGAGGATACCCCCGGAGGCGGCGCGTGCTTTGTCATTTTCTTATAGTAAACGACAAATGAATTTGCCGTTTTACTATAACCCCCTCCGGCGAAAGGCGTATCTTGTTTAAACTTCTATCAATTGTTCCTGGAATGCCTTTATACAGCATTTCTCTTTAGAATGATCCAAAACAGCATAAAACACAGAATCAAAATATTGGCCCATTCCTTCCTCCAGAAGTTTTTTCCACCAGACCGCCACCTCCTTGGGGTCGTTTCGGAATACGCCGCATCCATAGGCCCCAAGCACCAAATGCTTTGCTTTCTGTTCTGCAAAGATTCCCAGGGCCAGCTTCATTCTCCGGCGCATAACTCTTTTGGCTTCCTGTACATTTTCTCCTTTCAAAAGCACTTGGCCCATATTGACTGACGGCAAGGTCAGAACGGAAGCTTTTACAGGTGTTTCTGCTAATCGAAATCTCTCATCGCGGAAAAATACCACTTTCGGAGAATAAATTGCATAGTCCAGATACATCATGGATCTATGTGCCCGGTTCTCTATGTAGTACTCTTTGTGTGCTGTCAATGTAGGATAGAGCGTGCTGGATACTGCCAGGCTCTCCTCCTGTGCTTTGGCTCCGTTTAAAAAACCGCCTCCCGGATTCTTTGCGCTTGCAAAGTTCAATACACCGATATCGGTTTTCCCTTCCTCCGCCAGTATACGAATAGCCTCTACCGTAGAAATATTTTCAACTTTTGTCTTTGGTTTACTGCAATTTGTACATACACGATATTTTTCAAGAATGTTCTCTCCCTCTTCAAGTGAAATCAACGCACTGCATTTGATGGACTGTTCCATGGCATCTTTTATTCTAATCTGTCGTTTCTCCGATTCTTGTCCGGCCTCATTTTGGGCCGTCAACTCATAGAATCCCTGATTCAAAATGTTTAACGTTTCCTTCGCCATTGCTTTTCTATCCATATTTCCCCCTGGTGTATTGCATAAATTTATTTCAATAATAGGATGATACGTATTTGTTTTGTATCATACATTATTTAACTGCATATTTCAAGGCATGGGAAAGAGCTGGAACTGTCTCCGGCTACTCTCCAAAAAGGAGAATAGAAAATAACGAGGCAACCGAACACACCGCCCCTTTCAGGAAGCAGGCAATCTGCGCCAGCTCCCGTCCTGTTTTATCCTGCTGCACATAGGCGGCGATATTCTCCCCGGCCGCCTTCCACCATTCTGTCCAAAATTGAAAATTTGACCATTTATCTGGAATCATGGTTTCCGGGATCTGTACCTGATGCACGAACAAACAGGCCAGACAAAACAAGAGCAGCCACCGCAGGCCGTTCTTTTTTGGAAAACGTAAAGCCAGACCGACCGGAAATAAAAAGAGCAACATCTGTAAAATCCCTCTGAGAAAAAAAGGATTCGCCGCGCTTCCTTCTATGCCATACCGCATCTGAAAACTCTCGGCCTCCAGGCCCGTGACATTTCCCAGAGTAACCCGGTTGGTATCCTCTGTCTGCCTGGGGCGGATAACCGCCAGGGCTTTTTCCCCCTGCAAAATGCCCCGTATCGTAAATGTGCGGCCCTCGCAGACAATCTCGCTGCCGACGACCTCTGTGCTTCCGAACAGTTCTTGGGCAGTCTGGGCATCCAGATAGCACCCCCGCGTATCCTCTTCCAGCAATTTTACCGGCTGATCAAAGAGAACCTCCAAGTTCCCCCGGACTGTCCACAAAGATATGGATGACACACGATTCCACTTGGGATTCTCGACCGTCAAATCGTCCGTTTTTCGCCAGAGGGCATAGGAGACATCCGATTCTTCTTTTTGCTGGATTTCCTGGATATTCTCGTAATCCGCTTTGGTCAGAGAACTGCCGCCTTTTTCGCCGCCCACAATCTGATAAGTAATTGGCGATTGTATCAGCAGGCGGTACTGGCAAACGGCCATATAATAGGAAAAAAATGCCGCAAGAATCAGAGCCAGACGCAGGCCGTTCGTTTTTATCCTGCTGTTCATGACGCGTCCAGCCGTACTGGGCTGCCCTCGTCGATTCCTTTGCTGGAATCGGTAATCACTTTCTGGCTGCTGGAGAGACATCCGTCGTCTAAGGCCGCGTAAGTCTCGTTTTGCTCCTGCACGGTTACTTTCACGCTCCGGGCCGTGAGCTGCTCTCCCAGAATGGTGTCTTTTTCCTGAATGACATAGACGAAATATTGGCCGCTGGCCTCGTGAAGAGCCTGAATCGGAACACAGGTATTGTAAGTCTGGGATTTCTGTTCCACCGTCATTTCTGCACTGTCGCCGATGCTCATCGTATCCGCCGGAAGATAGACGCAGACGTCCAAGAGAGAGGAATCCTCCGAGTTTGCCTCCACCGAATGAATTTTCAGATTTTCTACTCTCAGCTTTTTCCTTTCGTTGGTCAGCGTCACCGGGGCGTCTTTTTCCAGATATTGTTCCTGCTCTTGCTCTACCTGCGCCGTAAATTTACATCCGGTCGTCAGATCCGCCAGCAGAAGAAGAGGCGTTTCTGTGGTCCACTCCCCGACGGAAACATTCAGCTTGGTAACCGTTCCCTTGACCGGGGAGAGGATTTTCCCCTCTGCTTTCTCAAGCTTTTTTAATTTCCTGCGCTGAACCTGCTTCTCTTTGGCCTCTATTTTTTTTAGCTGCGCGCTGCTGTCGGCCGGCTCTTTTTCCTGGGCGTCTTCCATTGCCCGGACAGCCGCCTGTATGTCCGCTTCACGGGCGGCTACCGCCTCCTCGTAAGCCTTCTGGGCGGCGTTGAATTCCTGAATCAGCGCGTCCTCCTCTTCCTGCTCAAGCTCTGTATTCTGATAATATTCCTTTAACTTTGCCGCTGCCTGGTCCCGCTCGTATGCCGCCCAGGATATCGCCTGATCGCCTTTTGCCGCCGCCGTCTGATAATCCTCCTGGGCGCGCCGGATCGCCAGTTCCCGCTTTTCCTCCTGTATGTTCCGGGCCGATTCCAGATCCGCCAGCTCCAATTCTATTTTTTCCAACCCCTGATCACAGGCGGCTATCTGTTCCCTTAACGTCTGCAAATCTACCTGTAAAAGAGCATCTTTGGGATTCACCAAATCTCCTTCCTGGACAAAGATCTGGGAAATCTTCTGTCCGGCCTGCGCAGATACGGCCCGCTCCTGGTTTCCCTCTACCTTTCCCGCTGCAAAAACCCGGTGAGAAATCACCATTTTCCCTGGTGAAGTTGTCTGTACCACAGCCACAGTCAGAGAGGCGGAGGCGCGGGAGAGCATCGTACAGGCCAGCATAAAGATCAGAAACCGCCCCAGTAACTTCAGCATCTTTTTTCCCTTCATGTCCTACTCCTTTACCGCCGCCGCGACGATGCCTTTTTCCAGATAATCCTGTCCCGCCAGGAAAACAAGGATAGCGGGAATCAGCGCCATCACCGATGCGGCAAACGCCGCGCCCGCTTCCTCCAGACTGATATTGGGAAGATACAAAGCCAGCGGCCAGAGCTGCTTGCTCTTTAAAAATGTCATCGGCGGCTCCATCAGATTCCAGTATTCCAGAAAACCCAGCACCATTGTGGAGATGATTCCCGGAGAACCCAGGGGCAGCCCCACATAGAGAAAGACCTGCCACTGGGAGGCCCCGTCCAGCCTGGCCGCTTCCACCAGCGCGTCTGGTACACTGTCAAAAAAACGATACATCAAGAAAACCGGAAACGTGGAAAAGACCGACAACAAAACCAATCCCGCATGGGTATCCAAAAGCCGCATTGTATCCAAAAGCAGATAGTCCGACAGCATCAAGACCTGAAACGGCATCATCATCAACAAAATATAGATCGTAAACAAAAGTTTCCGAAACGGAAAGCTCCCCTTGGCAAACCCCCAGGCCGCAGGAACGCCGAACAGGAGCTGCCCCAGCAAAATACCTGCCGTCAGTTTCACCGAATTCCAGAACATCACAAAAAACTCCGGGGAATCCAGCAGCAATTCTACATAAGATTGCAGCGTCGGATACTGAGGCAGTCCAGGCATACGCACATACCCGGCGCCGCCTTCCTGTGCTGCTGAGAGATTCTCCTGAAGCTCCCCTGTGCCCATCAAAGAGCCGGCCAGCAGAAAGCAAATCGGGTATACCGCCGCAAACGCCAGCACGGCCAGCAAAATCAGCATGATTTTTTTCCACATGTATTTAATCCTCCCCGTCCCAGGCCCTTTTCAGAGTCAATACCATCAGAAAAATCACTCCCGCATGGATCACCGCCCCCGCCGCCATTTTATCCATAGACAGATCTCGATACCAATTGTTGAACAAATGCTGGAGCAGGTACATACTCTCATGAGGATAATCTCCCGCCGCCAGATAAGCCTCCCGGAAGACCTTAAAAGAGTTTAAAATAGACAGCACGGAAATGGTAAACAGAGACGGAAGCAGGCTGGGCAGCGTAATATACCAAAAACACTGCCGCCTTCCCGCGCCGTCCACCCGCGCCGCTTCGTAAAGGCTGGGGGATATGCCGGAAAGTCCTGCTAGCCACAGTACTACGTCGTAGCCAAGATTTTTCCACAGATAGCTGGCAATGAGAATCCAGAACGCCCAGGGCGTGCGCATCCAGTCTTCGCCCGGCAGATGAAACAGATGCAAAAGCCCGCTAAGCAGCCCTCTCTCGTGAAACAGTACTTTCCAGAGCAGGACTGCCGAGGCTACCGGAATCGCCATCGGAATTAGAAAACAGCTTTTGTAAAACTGTATATGGCTTTTCAGAGAATTTAAAATCAGCGCGGTAAACAAAGACAGGGCCAGCAGAAGCGGGATACACACCGCTTCAAACCGCAGGGTATTTCCCGCCGCCAGCCGAAACGCCGTGTTGGAAAAAACCGTCCGGTAATTGGCAAGCCCCGCCCAGGCTCCGCTGAGCGCCCCCAGAAACGACCGGCGCACCACGTCCGCAAACGGGATAACCAGGAAGAACAGGACGCCCAGCAGGCTTGGAAGCACAAAGAGAAACCCTGTCTGGTTCTTCTTTATGTTCTTTTTCATCCATGTTACTCCGCAAGATACAGGCTGACTTTTTCCGTCACTGCCTTAACCGCCTCCTCCGGCGTGATCTTTCCCTGCACGCAGTCGTCGGCCTGCTCCAGAACCGCCTCCCGGATAATCTCGTTGGTCAAAGCCGGAGTATCCGCTTCTTTGACATAATCGATAAACTGCCCAACCGCATCGGCGTCCGGCTTATGGATCGTCATTTCCACATAACTGTCTGGGTCGTCGGATCTGCTGCTTCCAAAGGTGCTGCCATCGTAAATATTATCAACCAGGAATTCCAAAGCCTCCTGATTGACGGGAAGTCCGCCTCCCTGAGCAGCCGTCTGCGCGTCTTTCGTAAGCAAAAATTGCAGGAATTTTTTGGACTCCTCTTTTTCCTTGCTTTTGGTGCTGATTCCCATCACCGTTTTTGGCAAAAATACATGCGCCGCCTGCCCGGTCAGCGGCTGATAGCCGATTTCTTCTTTTTCCTTTACGGTAGTAGTCAGCATGGCAAGATCGGTACCCGACCAGATGTTTCCGAAGTTCAGCAGCAATTTGTCACAGTAAAGCTCCAGAGTGCCTCCGCCAATGCTGCTGGTAAATGTGGCGGCATAATCCCCAAATGCATTCGAGTTTGGAATCGGATCACTTTCCGGGTCAAAAATGCGGCCAACCTGTGTGTAAAATTCCGTCAGTTTTTCCTCTGCAATTTTGCCGTCCTCCTGTATCCACGCTGGGGAACAGGCATCGTAGAGCTGGGCCGCCAGCGCAAAACCATCGTAATAAGGATTATACAGCGTTTTCTCCGAGTCCTGCCCTTTTAGTTCCTCCGCCAAATCTGCCAGAGACTTCAAATCCTGAATTTTCTCCAAATCCTGTTTCTTGCCTTCTACCAAAGGCAGGGCGAAGCGAAGGGGAATCCCGTAAATCTTCCCGTCCTGTTTCATGTTTTCCAGCAGGTTTGTGAAAAGATGTTCCCCCTGATCCGCTACATCGGTCAGATCTTCTAACATCCCTTTTTCCAGATAAGAATCCATCGGCAAGCCGTCCAGCACCAGCAAATCTGGTCCGTTCCCCGCCATAATCTCCGTGCTGAGATTTTTCAGCGCATCGGAAGCCGTCACACCGTTCTCCTCTGTGCTCCCGATGTCCAGCGTTACATAGACATCTGGATTTTCCTTCTGATATTGGGAAATATTCTGCAAAAGCTCGCTGTTCTCACGCAGAGACCAGGCTCTCAGCTCTGTTCCCGGCACCGCCGCCGTGTCTTTGGAATACGTATAGTGCAGCAGCCGGACAGACTGAGAATCTACGGCCAGTACATAAAATTCATTGTTTTCGGCAGTCTCCATCGTTATCAGACCCACATCTGGGCTTCCCAGAGAAGTCAGGGAGCCGTCAATGAGCAATTCCGACACATCTCCGTTTCTGATATGCCGGTAAAGGCCCTTGTTGCTGCAATAGAAAACCTCATTTTCTTCCTTGCCCTCCGTGAAAATCAGCGGCCTTGTTTGCAGACTTTGCAGATCTGTATTGGCCCCGCTCTGCGCAATCGAGTCGGACAAGCCGTCGTCTTTTTCCACCACGTCTGGCTGGAGAAGGTCAAACAGAAGGATTTGCCCATCGCGATCTACGGCGTAAAGCGTATTTGCAGCAACTCCAAAGTATCTGATATCCTCCGTGCCGGAAACTTTATCGGTCATCTCCCCGGTCTCCATGTTTACGGAGCTGACAGGGGTATGCTGGCATTGCACTAGAAATTCCCCCTCACGGGTATAATCGGTAAAATAAACATAATTCTCTGTCTGCAAAGGCACCTCCGTCGCCTTCCCTTCTCCGTCCAGATGATAATAATGCTCTTGTGATTCCTCCTCTCCCTCAAAGACCTGGCTGGTAACCACAAAAGCATCGCCCTTAGGTGAGAGAGTCACATGCGATACAAAAAAAGTATCCGTCATCATCCATTCTTCGGGCATGTCATAGACTTTCTCCCAGGACGTTCCATCCTCTTTTAGATTCCAGACCGACTCCCGACCGTCCTGGTCGCTGAGCGCAATCCGAAGCGTCCCGTCCTCCAGTTTTACCATATCGTATACCGATGTATTTTCTGGAAGTTCCACATCCGCTTCCAGATACCGGCCTTTCGCCGTGCTGGTGTCTTTCTTTTCCCCATCTGTGCCGCCGCCCGACGAAGTACAGCCCGTCAAAGCCCCAAAGGATAAAGCAGCAGCCAGAATCCAACTGATTATTTTTTTCCCTTTCATCGCTAACCTCCCGCGTATTTTGTACTGCTCTCATCCTATCACGGAAACCTCTAAATATCCTCTAAATAAAATCTAATTCTTCTCTATTTCGCAAATTGAGATACTATTTTCCACTAGGAAATTCTTCCGTTGTCCATTTCATACACAATATCTGCCAAATTCATGGTCGATGCTCTATGGGATACCAACACTACGGTCTTTTTCTCACAGGATTCTTTCAAAGATTTCAAGATAATCCCTTCATTCAGCGAATCTAAGTTGCTGGTCGGTTCATCCAAAAGCAAAAACGGCGCATCATGAAGAAATGCCCTGGCAATCCCAATCCGCTGTTTTTCACCCCCAGATAAAGTATCTCCTAGTTCACCGACTTTTGTATCGTATCCATCCGGCAATGTCATGATAAAAGCATGTATCGAAGCCTTTTTGGCTGCTTCTATAATCTCCTTGCGGCTTGCCTTGGGCTTTCCAACTGCAATATTATTGGCGATTGAGTCATGAAACAGATAGGTTTCCTGCGTTACATAAGATTCCATATCTCTCAGATTTTTTGTGTTGATCTCTCTGACATCTTTTTGGGAGACGGTTACACATCCCGCCTGCACATCCCAAAAGCGCATGAGAAGCTTTAACAGCGTAGACTTTCCGGATCCGCTTTGTCCATGAATGCCAACGACCTGGTTTTTTTGAATCTGAATGGAATAATCTTTCAATATCTGCTCCTCTTTGTAAGAGAAATTCACATGTTTTGCAGACGCTCCTTCAAATGCGACCTTGTCTTTTCCCGATATTTCTTCCACCTGCGGCTGTTCTTCCAAAAGAGAGAGCACCCGCTCTGCGCTTGCCAACGTCTTATTCAAATTATTAGAAAGGTTCGACAAAGCCACAACCGGCCCAAAGGAACCCATCATGGCAATCGTAGTCATCAGCACTGTTTGAAAATCCACGCTGCCGGACAGATAAAGGCCAGTCATCGCAAATAACATTCCAAAAGAAAACAGAAGAATCGTCAGGTTTGTAACCGATCTCTGGGAAGCTTCCAAACGGTTTAAGTCCCTTTGCATGTCTCCCAGATCATTGGAACGGCTTTTGATTTCTTCCAGGCGTTTCCCGCCGTTTTTATATTGAATGGTCTCATCCAGCCCCCGAAGAGAATCTAAGAGAAAGCTGTTTAAATCCCCAAAAGCCGTCTGAAATTCCATTCCCTTTGCCGCGCCTTTTCTCCCATGTATAAATGGAATGCCAATCCCTACCGTCAGATAACCTGCCATGGCCAAGAAACCCGCCCATACACAAAAACGTCCGATAAACAAAATCATGACCAACGAGACCGCGATCGCTATGGCGATTGGGGATAACGTGTGTGCATAGAACACTTCCAGAAGTTCAATATCCGATGTAAGAATAGAAATCAGATTTCCTTTCTCCTTTCCCTCCAGTTTCGCCGGACAGAGCCTGCGCAGCGCGGCAAATACCTTGTGCCGGATGATTGCCAGCAGGTGAAAGGCTATGAAATGATTGCAGTATTGCTCCCCATAATGCAAAACGCCGCGCAGGACGGCCAGAAGCACCAGCAGAACCGATACTCTGCCTGGTTTTATTGCCGCAAATAAGCTGCCAGTTTCTGCCCAAATGTTTGTCTCAGCCAGAGCCAGAAGTTCCTGAACCAGTTCATATCCGGCGATAATCGTAAGAAAGATCGCGCAAAGATATCCCAGGGTCCCCAAAAGAATGGCAATGAGCATGATTGGAAGAAGCGGTTTTACCAATCCGATGAGCTGGCTCATAATCGCAAATCCCGCCCGTCTGCCCGATCTTTTTTCTGCGTCTTTCATTTTGCCACCGCCTTTCTCTGGTGTGAAAATTGTTCCAGTTCATTTTGATACTGATACAATTCTTTGTAATCTCCGCCTGCTTTCATCAACTCCACATGTGTGCCGGACTGCACCACACGTCCGTCTTTCATCATGTAAATCCGGTCCGACGCCGTCACATTGGCAAGCCTATGGGAAATCAGCAGTACCGTCTTTGTTTTTGCCAATTGATGAATGACCTGCATAATCAATTCTTCGCTTTCCATATCGATATTGGAGGTAGCCTCATCAAAAATATAAACTTCCGAGTCGTGGAGCAAAGCCCGCGCAATCGCAAGCCTCTGACACTGACCTTTGGAAAGGTTGCCGCCCTTTTCGTCTAACAGCGTATCCACCCCCTGTTGTTCCCGTAAAAATCCCAGCAGGTTTACCTTTTCCAACGCTGCCTCCATCTCCTCTCTTGTGGCGTTTGGCCCTCCCAGACGCAGATTTTCTTTTACCGTTCCTTTAAACAGATAACTGTTATGTGTGACCATGGTGATGTGATCCATCAGACTGTCCTCTGCAAGAGACGATGCCTCTTGCCCCTCGACTTGTACACTTCCTTGATAACCACGGTTTCTTCCCATGAGAATTCCCGCTACGGTACTTTTTCCGCATCCAGAAGTCCCTACAAGAGAGGTAAAACTGCCTGCCGGAAAATCCATATGAACCCCGCTTAAGATTTCCCGTTCCTTTTCATTCCCTGCCTGACTGTGCTCGCTGTCGCAGCGTCCGGTGAAAGGATAGGAAAAATACACATCCCTCATACAGATGCCGCTTGAACCGGAAGATACCCCTCCCTCCTTTTTCTCTGGCTCCGGCAAGTCGAGCAGTGCAAAGATCTTATCGCTGGCTGCCATGCCATTCATGGCAATATGAAAGAAAGAACCTAAAAGACGCAAAGGAATAAAAAATTCAGACGCCAACAACAGGATCATCAAAGTCCCTCCAAACCCCACACGTCCCAGCGCAAATTCGTTCAAGGCCACAATCATGCCCAGTGCCGCTCCGCCATAGGCGATCACATCCATCACACTGGTAGAGTTTAACTGCATCGTCAGCACTTTCATGGTGATTCGACGAAATTGCTGGGATTCCTCGTCCATTTCCTCTGCCTTTTTTTCATCCGTCTGATAAATTTTCAGCGTGGTCAGGCCCTGAAGGTTCTCAAGGAAACTGTCGCCCAGTTCCGTATAAATCCCCCAATATTTATTCAAAAGTTTCTTTGCAAACTTCTGTACAGCCACAATGGATACCGGAATCAGCGGCACACAGATCAGCAAGACCAGGCTGGCTCTCCAATCGACAAAGGAAAGAAAGAGAAACAGCGTCAACGGCGCAAGCATACTGTAAAATAGTTGGGGTAAATATCTGCCGAAATAAGTCTCAAGTTGTTCTACCCCCTCGGCGCTCATCTGCACGACCTCTGAAGTAGAAACCATTTCCCGGTAAGACGCCCCCAGGCGCAAAAGCTTCTGATAAATCTTCTCTCTCAAAACCCGCTTTACATCCACGCTTGCTTTATAAGAAGCATATACCGCTCTCCTATCACAAACAAAACGCACGGCCATCGCCGCCGCTGCCTGCAACGCATACTGCCAGAATCGGCCTACTGTAATGGTTCCATATAAAACATCTTCCAAAAGTACAGATGCAAAATAAATCATAATGACCTGACAGAGCAATGACAGCCACTGCCAGATCACCTGGAAGATAATATATTTTTTCGCGTGAGACAAAAGCCTCACCAGCCTTGTCTTTATCATTTATCGCTCCTTGTCTTTCTCGTTTTCACCGCAAACAAAAAATAAACTACGTGCAACAGCCACACAACGGCCAGCACCACTCTCGCAACCGGAACTTTTCCCATCATGATAAACCCAACGCTCATAATCAAAGTCACGGTAACCATAATCCGTACTTTTGCCTCAACCGTCATAGAACGGTTCTGCACATAAGACTCCAGATTGTCTTTATACAGTTTCGTTCCTATGAACCATGTATGCAGACGCTTAGAGCTTTTTGCAAAACAAAACACCGTCAAAAGCAGGAATGGAAATGTGGGAAGAAACGGCAAGACCGCCCCCACCGCTCCGATTCCAAGACTTACAAAACCCAACACGCTCCACAGAATTTTTAAAGGATTTTTCTTCATCGCTTTTCCCTATTCTCTCGATCATACGCTTTATATTGTCAACACAAACTTTTTCCCATCTATCTCTGTCACACCCAGCTCGATGCCATACAACTTTTGAATGCTTTCTGTGGAAATCACTTCGCTGGGTTCTCCCTCCACAATAACTTTTCCGCCCCACAGACCTGCAATCCGATCGGAAAAATGGATGGCCTGATTGATGTCATGAAGCACCATCACAATCGTAATGTGATATTCCCGGTTTAGTTCCTGCACAAGGTTTAACAGGTCGATTTGATACCGGATATCCAGATATGTAGTAGGCTCATCCAAAAATAAGATCTTCGTATTCTGCGCCAGCGCCATGGCAATCCATACACGCTGCCTTTGACCCCCGGATAATTTCGACACCTCGCGTTCCCGGTATTTGGCAATATCGGTCACTTCCATAGCCCATTCGATCAGACGGATATCCTCCTCGCCATAACCTGAGAAAAACTTCCGATGCGGAGTTCTGCCAAATCCTACCAGACGCTCTACTGTGATATCGTCCGCAGAAGTATTGTACTGATGCACAATAGACACTTTCCTGGCAAACTCAGAAAGCTGCATATCCCGGATGTTTTTGCCATTTAAGAGAATCTTCCCACGGCCGGGCACGAGATTTTTTGTCATCAGGGAAAACAATGTCGATTTGCCGCATCCATTCGCGCCCATAATCGTGGTAATCTTCCCTTTTTCTATTTCCAGGGACGCGCCTCTTAAGATTGGATTGTTTCCATAGGAAAAGAAAAGGTCTTTTACTTCCATAGCAGGCTTTGCTGTTTTAGTTTGCATATTTTTTTGACCTCCTCAGCAAAATAATAAAAAACGGGCCTCCCACCACACTCATAATCACCGCCGCACTGACTTCATATGGTGCCGCAATGGTTCTTCCCACGGTATCCGCCAGCAGAAAAGTAAAAGCCCCCGCCAGCGCACAAAAAGGCACAAGCGCCTTATGATCGCTTCCCACCAGGATTCTGCCGATATGCGGCACAATCAGTCCCAGAAAGCTGATGGCGCCCGCTATCGCTGTGGAAATACTCGCCAAAAGCACGGCCACCAGAGAAATACCGATGCGCGTAGTATTGACATTGACTCCAAGGCTCCTCGCCGTCTTATCCTCCAAAGAGAGCAGATTGCACTCCCTGATAAAAATCGCTGCCAAAAACAGCCCTGCCAGTATATAAGGAAATAATGTAGACACGTCCTCCCATGTTTTCTGTGTGATATTCGCCTCCACAATGGACGCCACCCCGGTCATATCTCCTCCCGACATGGAGTTAAAAGCACTTGCAAGACCGGAGAACAGGGCATCCACAGCCACTCCGGTCAGAATAATCCGAAGCGGGTTGAGTCCGCCTTTCCAGGACAAGAAATATACGATAAAAAAGGCCGCTACTCCTCCGGCAAAGGCCGCCAGCGGCGCAAAGAAATACCATCCAGGCGCAAAAGCGGTAATCAGCACCGCTGCAAAACTGGCCCCACTGGAAATCCCGATAATGCCCGGATCTGCCAGGGGATTCTTCAGCACTGCCTGGAACAATACACCCGACACGGCAATGCCCGCGCCTGCCAGCATAGAAATCAAAATCCTTGGGAAACGCAGATCCCATATGGTTGCCACATTGGCGTCATACTCTACAAACAGTCCTCTTAACAGCTCCGCAAATCCCGTCTGCAAACTTCCGATATTGATAGCCGCAAAAAACAATAAGACTAACAATACCGCCAGAATCAAAAAAGACAGCGCAGCGCGGATTTTCTTTCTTTTTCTATGTACATCATCCGTATTCATCTGTTTCATTTGCTGTCTCCTTTCGCTTTCTCCTTCTGTACAGCGCCGGATTTTTTTGCCGCTTTCTGTGCTTTCCTACTGTTCTTTTTTGCTTTTTTTCTATCCGCAGCGCTCTCAGGGTACAGTATCGGCTGTAATTCTTCCAATGCTTCTGGATACCGGAAAGTGGCGCTCATGCCAAACAGTTCATATGTCAAATCATAGATCCGCCCATTTTGCACTGCTTTGAAATGCTTCCAGATATCGTTTGTCTGAAAATCTTCGTTAAACATCTCTACTACCTGATCCGGCAGTGCATGCGCCGCCCGCAGTATAATATCTGGTTCTTTTGTTTTCATATCTTCTGTATTTACCGTAAGAAACTCCTGATCGCTTCCGGCATAGACATTCTCACCGCCTGCCAGCATTGCCAGGCTTCCCACATAAGATTTTTCCGTTGCTATGATGTAGCTTCCAGGCAGACCCATAAGGATCATGACTTTGGGATTCTCTTTGCCCTCGTTTTTCGTCCTGTATTCCTCATAAAATTCTGTAAATTCATCCACAAGCTTTTGCGCCTGCCTCTCCCGCCCAAAAATCTCTCCCAGTTCCTGAATCGAACGGTACATTCCCTGCACACTGCGCAGGTTTAGAAAAGCCCACTGTGTGTCAATCTCTTCATATTTTGGCTGCAAGTCTGTTTGCAGGGACGCTGGGCTTAAGATCCAATCGGGATTCAAGGATGACACAATCTCCATATCTGGACTCATAGCTGTCCCCACTGTCGGAACGTCCTGATAGCGCTCCGGCAGGGAAGATACCGTGCTGCTGCATATGCCCGCCAGATCTAACTCCAATCTGTCACAGATTTCTGCCGTTGCGGGGGAGGTAGCGATAATCCTTGGCTCTGTACCCATGGCCTGTACGATGGTTTTTGCCGCTTTCACAGCCTCTTTTTCCTGTGGATCGGTAATCTCCAGCATCGTTTCTACGCTGCTTTCTAAAACTTGCGTTTTGGAATCTGCTTCTCCTTCGGGGTGCTGATTGACGCAGCCGCTTACAAAACACGCTGTACACAAAAGCAGAACCGCCAAAAACCCCCCGTGCAAATGCCAGGATAGATGTCTTTTTCTTTGTCTACTCATGTTAATCATTGTCCTCTTCATCCTCATCATACCCCGCATCCTCATAACCGCCCCACCGCCTCCAGTTCTTTCGGAAATAACAGACAATGACTGCTGCGACCGCCATCAGGATCAATCCAGAAAGGGTTATAGATACCGTTACCGCCGCAATCAGTCTTACAATATCAAGTCCTGTGCCGCTGCCGTTTTCCTGGCTGTCTTGGCTTTCTGTATCGCCTTGTGTCTCTGACGCTGTGGACAACCGAAGTCCTTGCACATTGTTCAGCTCTGTATCCGACGGAGCCGCCGGCGATACCTGATCCAGACTGCTTTCCAATTGGCGAATTTCATCGGTATTGGCCTGACCGGTTTGAACAGTGTCGGCCTGACTGCTTTCACCTGCATCCGTCTGATCGATTTCGTCGCTTTCTGACTCGTCGTTTCCACCTGTATTCGTCTGTCTGGTTTCATCCATGCCTGTCTGGATGCCTCCGCTCTCGTCTATCTGACCGGAATCTGCCGCTTCTCCTGTACTCCCTGCAATTTCTGTCACCATAGCCGCTGTCATGCCAACGGTATTGCCTTCTGTATAATTATTGGGGTAAAAATAAAAGACGACATCTCTTCCCATAGGTGTCACATACATACTGCCCCGCACAATACAGTTCTCGCTTGGTACCAGAATGCACAGATCTGAAGTCGTGCCGTTGTTGTCGGATCCGTTTGCCGTTACTGCCGGCGTGACTGGCGACCACCCGGAATCTCCCACATTCTGTACAGAAAAGCCATGATTTGAAGTAAAATCCACCAGACTGATCCGGAAAGTGAGATAATATTCGCCTCCCTCCGTTACCTCCAAAAGCCCAGAGGAAAAGACTGCCCCTTCTACCATGCCCTGTCCGGTAGCGTAGGAAGCCTCACCACCGGAATCTTCAATCTCTCCCGTAACGGGGTGCGCATAACATCGGTTGATGGTGCAGGTGTACACGGTCCCTGCCGCCGCCCGCGCAGGAACCGCTAATAATAATATCCATAAAAATCCTGATAAAAATATCGGCAGCGCTGCCAATACTTCCAGCGCTGCCCGCCTGCTTTGTCTGCTTTTGCGGACTGTGTCTGCCTGTTTCTTCTGCTTCATTTTACTTACAGGCCTCCCCTGCTCTTTAGTTTGAATAAAAATCCTGACGCCACCATCAAGATACTCATAACGGTCGGAACTGCCGCCGGATCGGGCAAGCTTGGCGAATCGCCTGCATTGGTATCCTGTGCCTGTGTATCCGCTTTTTCTTCTGTCACTTCATCTGAAAATTCTGCGTTTGACAGTCCTGCATCTGGAGAAATGGTTTCTGGGAAGGTAGTTTCTGAGGAAACGCTTTCTGACCGAGCGGCCTTTGCGGAAATTGTCGTGGCGTTTAGAGAAGCAGATGTACTGCTTCTTGATACATTGTTTCCGCCAGTAAGGGAGGCGCTGCTTTTGAGCTGGGAGGGGCTTGCTGTAAGGCCGTTTCCTGTCCCAGTTGTGGTTCCTGTGGCACTGCCCTGGCTGCTGCTCTCCTGGTCCCGAAAACCGTCGTCATCTTCCGTCGTTGATTTTAATGTATTCCAGTCCAGGAAAAGGAATACCGGTTGTGTCCCCGTGCCCGCAGAAATGGCTTCCATAATTGGGACATAGACCTGCAACGGCACATATCCATCTTTCACAGCCTCTGAAATCAGCGGAAAAGTCACCTGATTGGGATAGTCCGTCCCATAAGTATCCGAAACACGCGCACCGCTGCTGTCAAGCTGATAGGAATCCACGGTAACCGCTTCGACTGTACCCTGGGGCACTCCATAACCGTCTAATGTATACCCCTGCTGAAAGTATTTCAGCTCGCTTAAATATCCATATCTTCCACTGATATTCAATCCCATAAAATCCAAAGTAATCTGGTAGGTTCCGTTTTCGACGACCAGCTTAATGGTATGGTTGATGGCGTCATTGGACATAGACGCTGTGCTTTTGTCAACCTTTACCATTTTGCCTGTGACCGCATAGATGCCATCTTTCAGGTTATTCTTATCTAAGTTCTGAGTACTGCCCTCTACGGCTGTGTTTGTCTTTTCTGGCGTCTGTGTTTCAGCGGGTGTCGGCGTGGAATCTGGAGTTTTTGTCTCAGCGGGAGTTGGTGTTAGAGCAATAAAACTCTCTTTTTTCTGTGCATTGCTGATTGCCTGCAATAAAAGGGCATACTGCTCGTTTACCTGCGTCTGTGTAGCAAAGGCATTGTTATAAACCTCCTGTGCCGCGCGGATGCGTTTTTTCATATCCTCCACATAGACATCTGTATAATCACTGCTGGTATAACTTTCCGCCATTTGTATCATGTCATAAAGATATTGTTTATCTGTATCTGCAAATAAATTTGCGACCGCATTCAATGCCTGTGCCATAGCATCCACCTGGGATTGACCAAGCTTTGTACTGTTTAGGACATCTTCTCCGGTAACTATCGCCTGTTTCAAAAGTTCTGCCATCTCCTGGGTATAATCTGCCGCGACAACGGTCTCTTTCAACTGTATCAGTTGTTCTTGCGCTTCCTTAAGGACGCTCTTGTCTGGTTCCATCCAGGTAAGCGTATCCCAATCCATCTGCAAGCGGGCATACTGTGTTCCGCCCCCGGCGCTGATGGATTCCATAATGGGAACATACACCCTCACCCATACTTCTGGGTCCCCGTAAGTCACAGGCATTGTGAGATATTTCGGATACAGCTTCCCCCGGATTGCCGCATCGATCCCCGTGTCTGGATCGTTGAACAGATCATAGACTCCTTCATGGTATTCTTCCACTGTACATGCCTGGAATGCGCGGCGCTGTTCCTCTGTCATCTGCTGAAGCATCCCTTCCCAGTCCGGCAGATAGCTTAAATCAGAAAGAAACCCCTGTCCCAAGCCCGGCACTGTCAAGGAAGTGAACTGAAGTCTTAATATCGTTTCATCATTATCCACGATAAGCTCCATAGGCTGGATAATGGAGGCGTTTCCCATAGAAGCGCTGTCCGAGGATGCTTGGCGCAAAATTCCTTTTATGGTGTAATTTCCGCAAACCGGAGAATTCTTGTCTTCTTTCTTGACCAACGCCTGGACTGCCGCATTCAACAACGTGACATGATGATTGATGCGGGAATTGTCGGCACTCTCATCCTTTATCACCTGCGCAGAAGAATTCAATACCTTTTGAAGAAACGCTGTGGACTCCTCTGTATAACCACTGACGTCTATCTGTTCCGCCTGAGATATCGCGCTGTGCAGTGTATCATGATCTGCCCCATAGGCGGGGACTGACGGCAGCGCAGCTCCCGCCAGCGCCGTCACCGCAGCCAAGGACAGTACCGCCAGCCTTTGAAATATTTTCTTCATACAAATCTCCTTGTCTATGTTCCATAAATCACCAAACAAGCCTGTGTCTTACAGGCACAGGCTTGCCGGTTTCTCGCTCTCACTATTTCCCGATCTTCACTTTCGCTGCACTGGAATAGGCGGCGTATACTTTTCTGCCATCCACAGTACGGTATGCTCTTACTTTGTAGTAATAGGTCTTGCCTTTTTTCAGCTTTCCATCTGCATATTTTACGGTGCTATTTTTCTTTATAGTTGTGACTTTTTTAAATCCTGCTGTTTTCTTTGTGGAACGGTATACCTCGTAGCCGCTGGCTCCAGATACTTTTTTCCAGCTTACTGTTGCTGTCTTGCGCTTTGCGTTTTTCGCTTTCACACCGGCTGCTTTTGAAAGCGCTGGTTTTGCGGAAACGGTTTTGCTGTCAGGGCTGTAAATCTTCTCGCCATCCGCAGTCCGATAGGCGCGCACTTTGTAGGTGTATGTCCCGCCTGTTTTCAGATTTTTCTGTGTATAAGAAATTCCTGTTATAGAGGCAATGCTGTCATATTCCTTTGTGCTGCTGTTATACTGATAGATCTCATAACTGGTTGCTTCTTCTACGGCAGACCATGTGATTGTAATTTTGTCATAAGCCGCAGATACCGCTTTTACACCAGCGGGCGCTGCTGGTTCGGTTACCTCTGGCGCTGCCGGCGTTTCTTTTGGGGTCTGTTTTTCCAGAGCGGTTACAGCCGCATTTAAGGCTGCTGCCTGGGCGTCCACATCCGACTGCAAGGCATTTGCATTGTCGTAAACTTCCTGCGCGGCTGCAATGGCACGTTTCAGAGCTGTAAGGGAATCTGGTGTGTAAACATCAGCCTGGGCTGACAGTTCTTTTGCCTGGGCGATTGCCCGCTCCAGGGCTTTCTTATCCGCTGCTGGTGTTTCCGGCCGCTTTTCCAGCGCCTGGATTGCTGCATCCAGAGCCGTTATCTGTGCCTGGACTTCCTCCTGCGTCGCAGTTTCTTTGCCTGCAACTGCCTGTGCATTGGCGATTGCTAGTTTCAGCTTATCGAGTGTCTCTGCCGTATATACATCTGTGCGACTGCTTTCTGCCTGTGCTGTCTGAATCAGCGCCGTCAGAGCTGTTTTGTCAACGACTGGTTTTTCTGTTCCGGTTCCGGTGCCGCTGCCTGTCCCGGTGCCAGTTCCGTTTCCCGTTTGCGTCGCGTCAACTGCCGCCTGTAAAGCCGCTGTTTGACGATCGATTTCTGCCTGTGTGGTGTTCATATCTTTGCGCGCATTCTGTGCTGCAACATAAGCTTCTTGCAGGGCTTTCCAGCTATTTTCCGGTATGCCGTCCCCGGTCATTTTGGAAACCCGGTCCAGCAGCGCATCCAGGGCGCTGTTGTCACGGTTTACACCGGTTAACTGAATTATATGCTCCCAGTCAATGCTGAGTCTGGCGACTTTCGTTCCCTGTCCTTCTCCAATGCTCTCCATAACCGGAACGTAAACTTCTACATAAAACATGTTGTCATTTGGCTGGATCGGAATGGACAATTTCTTTGGATACCAGCCTCCTTGGGTCTTTTCATCATAATACTCGGAGGCCGAATCGTTAAAGAGATCGTAGATACCTGTGTACTCTTCGAGAATCTGTGCGTCCGCCGCCGTATATTGCGCCGGGTATTGATACTGGTTGTACTGCACGGAACTCATATCCACTTTTTTCAGTTTGTACAGATATCCGGTCAGACCCGCAAATATCATGGACTGAAAATCCAATTCCAAAGTTGTCTCTCCCTGGTCGGACACTCGTATCGTTCCCGTCTGAATCATAGACGCATTTCCCATCGAGTCTTCATCCGTCACCGCATTCACAAGACGGACGCTTACCGAGTAGGTTCCAGGATAAATCCCGCTGCTGTCTGCTGCATAGGTCTTGAGAGACGGTATTTGAAGCAGCATACAAAAGCTTAAAATAAAAGCAAACACTTCTTTTTTTCTTTTCATATTTTCCATCCTTTCTGATAATTTACGGCCAATACAGCCCTGTCAGCTTTTTGGCCCAGGCCATGGCTTGCAACAGGGCTGAAATCTGGATTATTTTACTTTTACTTTCATTCGGACTGTCTTTACTTTGCCGTTGATCAAGGTCACTTTTGCCTTAATGGTTGCAGTGCCTTTTCCCTTCGCTGTAATTTTACCGTTTTTATTTACGGCTGCGACCGTCTTTTTGGAAGTGCTGTATGTAATCTTTTTCACATTTGCTGTGTTCAGCTTGGAACTGAATGTGAGGTTTGTCTTTTTGCCTTTTTTCACAGAAACAGAAGGCTTTGCCAGCTTCACGGTTTTTAGTATCTTGTTGAAGATGGCTGTTGACCTCTGGTTATTGACCAGTCTGTAAATCTCATTGGCCTTATTGTTTTTTAAGGACATGCTCAGATTGGTATTTTTTATCGTGTAGGTCTTTGCATTGACCAGGGTATATTCCTTGGTCTTCTTGTTGTAGGCGTATACATACAGATCTTCGCCGGATTTTACGTTGGATGCATTCACAGTCATCTGGTAGGCAATGTCGCCGTTGGCTTTCTTTGCTGTCAGGGTGATCACCACGTCTTCCTGGCCTGCTGCCTCGGTTACCTGTTCTGCGATGGCTGCGGACAGGGTTACTTTGCTGCCGGAAGTGGTGTTGACAATGGCCGCCTTTGCCGCAGTCACGTTGTCGCTGCCATCTTTTGTCACGGTCACAGTCGCTTCCGCGCTGCTTACCGGTTCAAAAACGGAAGTTTCTTTTACACTCGTCACGTTTCCTGTGGTATCGGTCTTGGTTACAACGGTCTTTTCGACTTCTGCGCCCTTGCTGTTCGTCTCGGTTGTACGCTCGGTTTTCGTTGCGGAGCCGTCTGCGGCCGTATTGGTGACGGTTGTTTTTGTCACAGAGCCGTCTGCGGCTGTCTCGGTCTGGGTCGCCTGGCTGGAGCCGTCAGTATTTGTGACCGTGGTGGATTCCATTTTTGAGCCGTCCGGTCTTTCTTCGATCACTTCTTGCTTCTGGCTTCCGTCTGCGTCAATGGTCGTGGTTGTAGTCACCTTGGTCCCGTCGTCTTTTATAGTTGTCTCTGTTGTGCTTCCCGGTGTTGGCGCCGGTGCAGGTGTCCCTGTGGGAGCCACGCTGGGCAGCGGTTCTGGGGATGCCATTGGCGTATTGATAGCCCCACCGGATGGATTTGACGGAGTTTGCGACTCTGGCTGTTTCTCCAATGCCTGGATCGCTGCTTCCAAAGCTGTTATCTGGACTTCCACTTCTGCCTGTGTCGCATTTTCTTTTGCTGCAACTGCCTGTGCATTTTCGATTGCTAGTTTCAGCTTATCGAGTGTCTCTGCCGTATATACGTCTGTGCGGCTGCTCTCTGCCTGCGCTGTCTGAATCAGGGCTATCAGGGCTGTCTTGTCGGCGGCTGGTTCTTCCGTCGCCGTTTCCACTGCATGGATGGCCGCCTGCAAAGCCGCTGTCTGACGGTCGATTTCCTCCTGTGTGGCATTTATATCTTTGCGAACCTCTTGTGCCGTAAGGAAAACTGCCTGCAAAACGTTCCAGCTCTCCTCAGATATACCGTCCGCAGTCATTTGGGAAACCTGTTCCAACAGAGCATCCAAGGCACTGTTGTCACGGTTTGCAATATCCTCCCAGCCGATGCTGAGTCTGGCGACCTTCGTCCCCTGCCCTTCTCCGATGCTCTCCATGACCGGAACGTAAACCTCCACATAGAATAGGTTATCGTTGGGCTGGATCGGAATGGATAATTTCTTTGGATACCAGCCTCCTTCGGTCTTCGCGTCGTAATACTCGGAATTTTGATCGTTAAATTGATCGTAGGTATCTGTGTATTCTTCCAGAAGCTGCACGTCTGATGCGGTATATTCTGCTGGATAACCATACTGATTGTATTTCACCGAATCCATATCCACTTTTTTCAGTTTGTATAGATATCCAGTCAGGCCCGCAAATTTCATGGGCTGGAAATCCAGTTCCAGGGTCATGTCTCCCTCATCGGACACTCTTATGGTTGCCGTCTGAACCATGGAATCATTTCCCATGGACGCCTCGTCCGTCATTGCATTCAGAAGCTTGACGGCTACGGAATAGGCAGCGGCGTTCTGCTTGTTCTGCAAGACAAGGGCTTCTCTTACTGCATTTAATAAGTTCTTCTGCTTCTCCCGGTCTGCCGCAGTGGCTTTTTCAGAGGACAGAATCTTCTGCGCCGACGCAATGGCTGCCTGGAAGCTGTTCCAACTGCTCTCGGTATAAATACCATCGTTTGTCTCTTTTAATGCGCTTTCGATTAATTCCTGCAATTCCTGTACATCCGCCGGAATCTCTGCATTCACATCCAATGCGGCGATTGCCGTATCCAGTTTGGCAATCTGCGCTTTCATCTCCGATATCGCCGCATCCTCATTGTTTAAAATCTCTTTGGCTGCTGCAATGGCAGACTCTAGTCTCTGGAAGCTTTCCGCTGTGTAATCTGCCTTGGCGTAATTTGTCTCAGCCTCTGTGATAGCCTGGCTAAGCTCTGCCTTTACCGTATTCTTTCGCTCTGGATCTTCTGTCAGGCCGGCAATGGCTGCTGCGATTTGTTTATCCAGGGTTACAATCTCTTCATCTGTCGCTTTTTCGGAACCGCTGATGATAGGCTGCGCTTTTTCCAGTGCGTCGGACAATACCTTCGCGCTCTCCTCCGTATAATCATCGACATTGTATTTTGACGCTTTGGCTGCTGCAACAACCAGGACGGACGCGTCATGCACTGGCGTATCGATCTCACCTTGTTGCACCAAGCCGGATAATGTCATAAACGCGACGCGGCTTCCCTCTCCAGAACCCGGAACTTTATTCTGGAGTTCATCCATGATCGGCACGCAAAATTCCAGGTATGCCCCGCCGTCCCGGTCTGCCGACTGCGGAAGCTGGAATCCGACTGTTTTCGGATAGTACAAGTCATAATCTTTTGCATAACTATCCATCTGCGTACTGCCGGACTCGTTCAGATAATAACTGTAATACTCCAGCGGTGTAAACGTATTCAGAACCGCAGCAACATCTTTGCTGTCCGCTTCATTATTCGCCCAGCGGATGTTGTTGGCGTATCCGTACTGACTGGCAATCTCCACGCCCTGCGTGTCAAAATAGATCCATTTCTCGGCGCCGCTATTCGATACTTCCAGACGCGCCGAATCGCTGATAACTGCCGAATTGCTCATGGAAAGTCTATCTGGCTGTTCTTGCTGCCACATCGTAACATTTACTTTATAAACGCCGTCCTGAATTGAAGAAATATCTGCCTTGTCAGCTTTCTGTGTGATCGCTATGGTGCCATGGACACGGTCCAGTTGCTTTATAATCAGTTCATTTCCATCCATCCTGGCACTTCCGTCTTCGTTTTGATAAGAAGCGTCAGTAGCAAGAGTCAGAGGATTAAATATTGTCCAGAAATCCCCCATCCACTGGATTTCAATTTTGTCCGTATCCCAGTCGTCCGGGATTTCCACCCGAAGATCCACCGCTCTGGACAGGCTGACCTGCTCATTATTTTCTTTTAACGATAAATTATAGATGAGTGCTTTCGATGCATTTCCTGCTAACAAGGAATAAAATTTATTATATTCGCTGTTCTCATCTGTATTTTCTTGCAGCAGTTCTGCTTTAAATTCTGCCTGGTCACTTACCGTGTAACTATTCGTTACCAGCGTAACACCCTGGTCTGACTTCTTTATCTCCTGTTTGGGAGTTGTTCTCAATCGCAGTTCGCCGTAATAATTAGACCCATCCCCTGTCACAATTTTGATCTGTCTGCCAAAAAGAGCTTCTTGCAGGCAGGAATAGTCAACTGTAAATCTTCCGTCTTTCAATAAATTATCGGAATAAATGGAGACATCTACCGTTTGGGAAGATTGCGTAACGGTTTCCTTTGAGTATGCATATTGATATTGTCCGAACCTTGTGTCACTTGGAAAAATTGAACTTTCACCAAAATCTGCCATCTCCGTAAGCACTTGCAAGGAGGAGACATTCGCTTCCTGGGAAATGCTGCCATCAACGGATATCCCGCCCCCGTTCTCTACTACTGCGGTTGCCTGAGCGGACAGACAGTCATTCGCTATCTGCGCTGGTAGTGGCCTATGAAAATATGTATCAGCCGTTCTGGCTTGTACTTTGGAAATATCAAGTCCAAAATCATTATAAGTACCTGTTGCAATATCATTTACTGCTTCCATCTGTTTGATATTGAACTCAAACTTTCCAGTAAGAATGCCTCTCAAAAAACCAGTCATACTAGATTGCGCTGTGTTCCTATAGCTGTAAAAGCTTTTCACATATAAGGAACTTTCCAGCGTATCCACATCAAAAGAATACCAACATACCCCTTGGCTTCCCTCGACCACATCAATCTCAGATTTCTGAAAATATTTATCATTCCAAGTTTCATCCATTTTGCCCTGTTCTTTCAGATACGCCGTAATTTCTTCAGTCGCATTCTCCTTTGACGGATCAGTCCGAAAATACTTCTCTGGTATATTATAGGTTCCCATAGGCACCTTATCGGGCATAACCTCATCAGATATCACACCAGGTTTTGAGATCTGAAATATATCTATTTTTTTGTAATTTTCAACCTGTAAAGTCACATGATATGTACCATTATCATTTTTTGTGACCAGCGCTATATCATCCAAAATTCCCCAGATTCCACCACCAGATCCGTATAGATTGCCCGTTTGAAGATTGCCCGTGTTTTGATAAAATATCAGTGGTACAATATATTGCACTCCACTTTCCAATGACAAGCTGGAAGTTCCGCCTCCTCCGCTCCCGTTTTCTGCATATGCCTCCAGAGGCGATACATTCAGCAGCATACAGAGACTTAAAATAAAAGCCAATACTTTTTTTATTTTTTTCATAGTTATTCTCCATTTCCAGATAAAACGGGCTGCCGCAATCGCTTACATCAGCCCTTTCCTTACATCCACGCTTAGATATTATTAGTCATAATATTTGTTAATTTCAGATATCCGGTTGCTTTCATCGGCATGCTTCCAACATAGGTTGTAAACTGCCCTGTGATTACACAGCCCTCGTAAAACATGGCCGCATCCAAATTTTCAAAAGTAAAACAGTAATCTGTTACCCCGCCAGTTATGATTTTATCTGGTTTCTGGGCATCTCCATCGATTATCATTTCTCCCAGATGTCCTGTCAATCCCAGATATGTAATCTCATGGGTATGGACAACAAGGGTAGCTTCATCTCCATCAATTGTGATACTTGCTTTCATATCATTCAGTGCTTTATTTCCCATTGACTCGTTTGTACACGCCGCATTTTTGTACAGGTTCTGGTTTGCCGTGTATGTTCCATTCGCCAATTTTTCCGAATTTCCTGCGGCAAATACGGTCACACCCATGACCATTATCATAGCTGCTGTGAGTATGGTTGCTGTTAATTTTTTGAGGAATTTTTTCATAAATACATTCCATCCTTTCTGCCTTTTCGGCTTTGTCATTTTCCTGAAAAATAGAGATGCGTTATAGTAGTTAGCTGTAACTATCTCCTTTTTCTTTTATATCACAGCTTTTCTTTTTTTGTCAATCTTATATTTTCTATTTCGTTCTTACAGAGCACAATTACAAACTATACAAAAGCCGCAGAAAACCAGCCGTTTCCGATTTTCCTCTTTCAAAAACCGTTTCATTTTCTTTTAATCCTCACAGCCAGAACATCAGATAAGCCGTACTCTCCGGCATATGGGCATTCCCTGCCGTACAGGTCACGGTGATTGTGATTACCCCTTTGATCGTCCCTTTTTTGCTCTTCTGGATCCGACACGCTTCCAGAGGGATTCGGATCTTGCTGCCTTTCTTTTTTGCCTCCATCAGTTCCCCATTCATAAAGTATTTCAGAGAATAGAGCTGGCCTTCCCTCTCTTTGCCGTCTATACGGGATCTGGCTTTCACAGCGCAGGTCGTAAGCTCCAGCCAACTGCCCCTTTTATTGATGACGATCACTGCCGGCCTTTCAAATCCCTTGTGTGCCATAGAATACTCCGTCTGATCTGTCCCGTCTGCACGGTATACTGCTATCCCCACCGGAAAACTTCCCTTGCGCAGGACATTTCCAAGCACACTCTGCACATCTTCCGCATACCCGCGGCCTTCCCTGCTCTGGCGTATGCTCTGGTCATTCCTTATCATCCTTGCAAGCAGGTGATAATCGATATTTTCAATCAGATTTCTGCTCAGAGCAGGCACCTCGCACTCCCTGCTCCCAATCCGGTAAAGGTATGCCTCCACATCCCAGAACAGCCGCCGGTACATGCCGAGCAGCCGTTCCCCTTTTTCCGTAAAACCATAATCTTTATCCAAGATCCCTTCCTGACAGCAGGATTTGAAAAAACGGCTCACTGTTCCATGGCTGACCCCGCACGCGTCTGCTGCCATCTGCACGCATCCCCTCTGGTTCCCAATCTTTTTCAACTCCATCAGATACCGGATCTGCAGATAAGACGGTCTGCTCTTTGTACGATTCTCAGTTTTGCCCATGCTCGCCTCCATGCCAGATATGTATGTTCAATTCCCTGCATTTCCTGTCAGACGGCTGCTCATCTTCTTTGGTCAAAGCGACCAGAAGATACCCCTCCATAACAAAATCACCCGGCGTAATGGTAAATTCAAATGCCTGCGCAGGTATCCATTCCCCCTTCTGTCTTTTTTGCGCCTGTATCCATCCACTTGCAGACTTATACCAGAGCGCAAGATCTGGTTTCTCAGGTTTTTCCTGGAGAATAAAGCCGCTCTCTTCCTCGTCCACACACAGAAGCACCGTATCCGAATACAGATAAAATTCTTCCGCAAACTCCCTTGGATATTGAGCCTCCATGCCATAAAGCCCCATCAGAAAGTCATATTCCCCTGGAGCATACTGATACCGCAAATCCGACGCGGTAAAAGAACGCTCATAGACATCCCCGTTCAACATAAAATCTGCGATTCCTTTTACCGTCTTTTCCCCAACGATATGTTCTAGCCTGCAAGCATCCTCCTGCGCTTCTTCCTGTTCCAAGCCAATCATC
Source organism: uncultured Lachnospiraceae bacterium (assembly GCA_947571775.1). GTDB lineage: Bacteria > Bacillota > Clostridia > Lachnospirales > Lachnospiraceae > MGBC164599. The sequence goes on from CANOZK010000008.1 coordinate 34,030, forward strand.
TGCAAAAACTGTGTGAACATACGATGTCTGTAATGGCATTCCTCCCCTTCGTATCTGCCGAATTCGGTAAGCTTTATTTCCTCTGTATCGGACATTCCTATAATATAGCCATGCCTGGCCATCTGCTTTACATAATAGGCGGCCTCATGCCCCGAAAGCCCAAAATATTCCCCGATCCCTTTCTTTGTAATCCGCTGCCCTGCACAATCCCATTGATAGATTATTTTCAAGATATTTTCTTCTGTTTCCTGTCTGGATTCTGGAATATTTTTGCCAATCGTTGAAGTTGTTTCTTTCTTTTGCATCCCTTTTCCTTTCCCATTTCCACTTCGCACCCTTTCTTCTGCGCGGTCGCACATGATTAGCTTTAACTAACCCAAACGGTTAGTTGTAACTATCTTCTGTTTCTCTTATACCACAGCTTTCACTCGTCTGTCAATCCTGTATTTTCAGTTCCGTTCCTTTAAAGCACAGTTATAAATTACAGGAAAGCCATAGAAAATCAGCCTTTTCTCGTTTTTCCTTTCCGAAAGCCGTTTCGTTTTCTTTTAATAATGTGAGTTCGACAGAGAATTTTTAGGGCAAGTGCCGATTTACTGGCCGCACAGATACCCCACTTCTAAAGCGGCAGGATGAATGACAAGACAAACACAGGAATGAACAATTTGTTAATAATGGTTTCTGAGAACTTTTATTTTCTTGAAACAATTGATTTATCATGAAAAATATCATAAAATCAGTTTAAAAATATTTCCAACTTGACGGGCTGACCTGCAAGAACAAAGCGGCCAGCAGATATATCAATTTAAGAAATGAGGAATCCAATTATGGCTTTTGACGGTATTACCATTGCCTGTCTGGCGGCGGAACTTCGTGACTCCCTGCTGGGCGGACGTATTCATAAAATTGCACAGCCGGAGGCCGACGAGCTGCTTGTGACCTGCAAAGGAACAAAAGGGGTGCAAAAGCTTCTGATCTCTGCCAGCGCATCCCTGCCGTATTTTTATTTTACCCAGCAAAATAAAACAAGCCCTCTGACCGCCCCCAGCTTTTGTATGCTACTGCGCAAACACATCGGGAGCGCGCGGATTACCGGCATTACACAGCCGGGGCTGGAGCGGGTGTTATTTATCGATCTGGAACACTTAAACGAAATGGGCGATCTCTGTCAGAAAAGGCTGATTGTCGAAATCATGGGCAAGCACAGCAACATTATTTTCTGCGGCCAGGATGGAAAAATCCTGGACAGCATCAAGCATGTGTCCTCCCATATGAGTTCCGTACGGGAAGTTTTGCCTGGTCGGGAGTATTTTATCCCGCAGACCCAGGATAAGCTAGATCCGCTGGAAATCACAGAAGAAATCTTTCTTCGACAGGTCTGCGAGCGCCCCATGCAAATCGGAAAAGCCCTGTATCACACCTGCACAGGCATCAGTCCGGTCATGGCCAACGAAATCTGCTGCCAGGCTTCGCTGGACGGCGCCGCCATTGCCCAGTCCTTAACCGAAAATGAGAGGCTGCACCTGTGCCGCACGTTCCTTCGGTTTATGGAACAGGTCAAAAACGCCGAATTCTCCCCCCATATGATTTATCAGGGAGAAGAACCCCAGGAATACGCGGCCTTCCCCATGGATCAATACAGCGATGCCTACACACAAAAGGCTTTTTCTTCCATGTCCGAACTTCTGGAAACGTATTACGCCTCCAAAAGCACAATCACCCGGATTCGCCAGAAATCCGCGGATCTGCGCAAAATCGTTCAGACAGCCCTGGATCGGAACCGCAAAAAATATCAATTACAGCAAAAGCAGTTAAAAGACACTGCAAAAAAAGAACAATACAAAGTATACGGCGAGCTGATCAACGCTTACGGCTACGGGTTGGAAGAAGGTTGCAAGTCTTTTCGCGCCCTGAATTACTACACCAACGAGGAAATCACCATTCCTCTAAACCCGGACTTCTCCGCCTCGGACAACGCCAAGCGGTACTTTGCCAGATACAATAAGCTCAAACGCACAGAAGAAGCTTTAAACCAGCAGATTCAGGAAACCTCCGCCGAGATCCAACACCTGGAATCCATCCAGACCTCCCTGGATATCGCTTTGCAGGAAAACGACCTTGCCCAGATCAAAGAAGAATTGATGGACTACGGCTACATCCGGCGCAAATACGGCAAAAAACAGCGGACACAGGGAAAGTCCAAACCGTTTCACTATATCTCCTCCGACGGTTATCACATGTATGTGGGCAAAAACAATTTCCAGAATGAAGAGTTGACTTTCAAGGTAGCCTCCGGCAACGACTGGTGGTTTCACGCTAAACAGATGCCCGGCTCTCATGTGATTGTAAAAAGCAACAACCAGGAACTGCCGGATCGAACCTTTGAAGAGGCGGGGCAACTGGCCGCCTATTATTCCAGCGGCCGTACCGCGCCGAAAGTGGAGATCGATTACATCCAGAAAAAACATATAAAGAAAACCCCCGGCGGAAAACCTGGTTTTGTCATTTACCATACGAATTACTCTTTGGTGGCAGAGCCGGATATCTCCCATATACAAATGGAATAAAACTGTGCATGAAACGCAAAAAAGCCAGGACACCCCAATTTAAGAGTGTCTTGGCTTTTTTACAGATTGGCAAATACTTCCGTCTGTTTCTGCAGCTCCTCCACAATTTCCTGGTTCTTATCCATACGGCCAGTGATATCCATCATATCTTTTGCCAGACTGCGGGTACTGTCCGCGACGCCGGTGATACCCGCCGCGCTCTCACCGATGGTTCGGGTGATCGTTTCAATGGATGCGGCGATCTCCTCCATAGAGTCCTGTAACCGCGCGGTCTGACTGTTGAATTGGGCGATGGACTGCTCGATGTAGACCGCATCCTCCTGGTACTGTTTCCCAGAACCGATAAATTCCTGAAATTCTGTTAAAATGGACTGATTCAAATAATCCACCAGATCTTGGGCATTATCGGACAGATCGTAAACCGCATGGGTCACCACCTGATTGACTTCCTGAATATGATTGGCTGCCTCGCTGCAAGAATTGGCCAACGCACGGACTTCCGCAGCCACGACGGAAAATCCTTCTCCGGCTTTTCCGGCTCTGGCCGCCTCCACGGACGCATTCAGCGCGATCAGATTGGTATTGGATGAAATATCCAGGATATCCTTGGACAACAGGTTTACTTTATCCACGCTCTTGCTCTGCTGAATGGCCTCGTTTAAAACAGACAAAATGCCGTTTACTTTTTCCTGAATGACTTCCACATTTGCTTTTGCCGCACGCTCCAATCCGTCTGCACGTTCCCGCATAGCGGCTGAGTATTCCGCAATGGAACCGCATTCACCAGCCATGGCAATGACATCCTGCTTGATGCCGGCAGCGTGATGATTGATAGAGGATGTACTGTCCGCCACCTCCTGAATGGCGCCGGACAAAGACTCAGACAGCGCGGACAAATCCCGTGTGCTCTGATCGGAAGTTCTGGCCCTCTTTAACACCTCCCTAGACATATGGCTAATCCGCTCGGAGCTTCCTTGCAGGGTATGGATCGTTCCCTGAATAGGCTTGATCACATACTGCAAAATCACACGGATAGCAGCCAGAACCAGCAAAACACCCGTCACAATGGAAACCGTGCTGATGGCAAAAGCGGCGATGTATACCGTTCTCAGATGGGTTCGGGCTTCCTGTGTCTGTTGGCTGATCGAGGCATATAAGTCGTCGATATTTTTCTCTATGGCATTTCCGTAATTGGCCACATCCCCGTTTGCCAGGGCGTAAGCTTCCTCAGTCTTGCTGTCGGCGCTGGCGCACAGAAGATGCACCAGTGCATGCTGAAACGCCTCGTAATTTTTCAGCAATTCTTCATAGGACTGGGTTTCCGTGACGTAATCTATGTAATCCGCTAAATCGCCGTCCAGATCGGCTTCTTTTTCCTTGATCTGTGCCGCCACGTCGATCATCGTACTGTAATTTGTGGCCACAATGTGAGACAGGGCCATTTTATGAATATCCATAACGGAGCGGCGAATCTGCGCCAGCCGATTTTCCCCGACCATATAATCATCCACGATATCCGCGGCATTTGCGTGAACGCTGTGGATATTAAACGCCGCCAGGACATTGGAAATCAGCGCCACCACTCCCAGCAGGACAATGGGCAAAATCAAACGCTTTTGAATACTGAGCTTGCTTTTCATAATCGTTTTTCTCCTATCTGGCGGTAACACCTTCTACCATTTCGTCCAACTGCTCCTGCAAATCCGCCCCGGACGGATTGCCGGCCGCCATATTTTCTGCAAAGACCATAACCGGATCCCAGAATTTTCCGCCCACCCGCTGGACTTTGGAAAATTCCGACTGGTCCAGCAAAGCGGCGATGGCCAGAGACTGCTGCACTTCTTCGGATTCTGCGGCTTTCTGATTGGAAGGCCCTTGCCCGCGCATCTCAAAACGCAATTTCTGGCTGCTCTCGCTGGTCATCCACTGGGCCAGTTTTTCCGCCCACTCGTAATGCTCGGAATAGGCATTTACGCCGATCAATTTGCAGCCGGAAAAAGAAGCCATCTGAACCTGTTTTCCGGCGCAGGTATACGTAGGCAGCTTGGCCGCGCCAAAATCCTCGCCCCAGATTTCTTCCAGGGCTACGGCATTCCACACGCCGCTGACGCCCGCGATAACCGAGCCGTCCCGAACCCCTTCCAAAAATCCGGCGTCGTCCCGGTCAGAAAACGCCGGACTCTCGGCAATATCCAACATGGCCTGGGCTACGTCTACACCGCGGATATCCCCTTCCGCCTGGTTCCAGGCACAAAAATTCGTGATTCCATCTGGATTCAGCCCCACGTCCAGCCCCGCGCCGCCGAAAAAGGCGTACACATACCACGCAGAAGACCAATCCATGACAAACTGACGCCCGCTTTCAGAAGCCGCCTCTAAAATCCCGTCCAAAGTATGGACGTCCTCATTCGTGAGATAGCGTTTGTTATAATATAAAAAATACCCGTTATCTGCCGTCAGCGGATAGGCATAGAGCGTGTTCCCCACCGACGCTGCTTCCACGGCTGCGGGCAGGTGCTCCTTTTTGAGTTCTTCTCCCGTCTCCACTGGCTCCAGCGCCCCGGCTGCGGCTAGAGCGTTCAACTGGTCGTCGGCAAACGTAAAGACGTCCGCTCCATTTTCCAGATCAGCCAGCAACGCATCCTTGCACTGGGATTCCCCCTGTTCGGCAAACGTGATACGAAATTCCGCCTGCCCCTGATAATTCTTTTCAAAACCATCCAGGATTTGTGTGACCAGTTCTTCATCCTCTTGGGAACCCCAAACCGTCAGGCTGACCGTTTTCGGAGATGTCTTTGCCGCGGACTCCTTATCCGGCTTCTGAGAGCACCCGGCCAGAACCGCCAGGCATAAAAGAACCATTCCGGTTATCTGACATTTCTTTTTCATCTATTCTCACCACCAAGTATCTGTAAATTTAGCACGCTGCATATCGTTGCTTCTGTTTTATTATAGCATAAGCCGTTACATATATCTATCACTGACTTTCCACAAAAACCAAAAAAAACAAGTTTATAGATCTTGCCTCTTGCATTTTCCAACTGTTTGCGTTAGAATTAAACATACATAAAAATAATATCCAGACTTCAAAGGGCAACAAACCCTGAGGGGAAAGGGCAGAAAAAATGAACTTAGAAGATTTTGCGCCCTTTTTGGGCGCTTTTTTCTTTTATCTCGTCTGGAAGAAAGGGGAAGATACAAATGGAAGATACAAAAGCTACGCGGATTGCCGTCGTTACCATCATTGTGGAAGATAGAAATTCTGCGGATGGCTTAAACCGTCTTCTTCACGAATATGGAGATTATCTGGTAGGTCGGATGGGCGTGCCCTACCGCCCCAAAGAGGTATCCGTCATCTGCGCGATCCTAGACGCCCCCCAGGATGTCATCAGCGCCTTATCCGGCAAAATCGGTATGCTGCCGGGTATTACCAGCAAAACGGTATATTCCAAAATCCAGGATCAGCCATGAAAAAATTCATCGATAAACTAAGGGAACAACATACTCTGACCCGCGAAGAATTTCTGTCGCTGCTCTCCTGCAAGGATACCTCCCTTTACGCCTACGCGCGGGAGCAGGCCGTCCAGGTGCGCCGGCAAGTCTACGGGACAGACATTTACATCCGTGGTCTGATTGAATTTACGAACTACTGTAAAAATAACTGCTATTACTGCGGCATCCGCAGCGGCAACAAAAAAGCAAGCCGTTATCGACTGGATAAAAACCAGATTTTAGACTGCTGCCAAGCCGGATATGCGCTGGGATTTCGCACCTTCGTCCTGCAAGGCGGGGAAGATCCCTGGTTCACCGACGAGATGCTCACGGAGATCATCCGGGATATGAAAGCGCATTACCCTGACTGTGCCGTGACCTTATCCCTGGGAGAACGCTCCCCAGAAAGCTACCGCCGCTTATACGATGCTGGAGCCGACCGCTATCTGCTGCGCCACGAAACCGCCAACAAAGAACATTACCAGAAACTGCATCCCCCAAATCTTTCTTTAGAAAACCGCAAAGCCTGTCTGCGAAATCTAAAAGAAATCGGTTACCAAGTGGGCGCGGGTTTTATGGTGGGATCTCCGGGACAGACTTTGGAATGTCTGGCAGAGGATCTACTGTTTCTGCGGGAATTTTCCCCGCATATGGTGGGTATCGGGCCGTTTTTGTCCCATCAGGACACGCCGTTTGCAGACAAACGCAATGGTAGTCTGGAGCTGACTCTATTTTTATTAGCTCTGATCCGGCTGATGCTGCCCAAAGTGCTGCTTCCGGCCACTACCGCCCTAGGCACCCTGCACCCAGACGGACGAAAACTGGGCGTCCTCTCTGGATGCAATGTGGTAATGCCAAACTTATCCCCGTCTGGAGTACGGGAAAAATACCTGCTCTACGACCATAAAATCGCCACTGGTCTGGAGGCCGCGGAGTCGGTAAACTTGCTAAAAAAACAAATGGAAGAAATCGGATACAAAGTCGTCTGTGACAGAGGCGATTATCCGCAGCCGTAAAGAATATGTTGGAAAGGAAGAAAACAAATGTATAATGTAAAATCAAAAAAAGCAACGGAATTTATTGACCATCAGGAAATCTTGGACACTTTAGAATATGCAAAAACCAACAAAGACAACCGGGAACTGATTGAGCAGCTAATCGAGCGCGCCAGAGACTGTAAGGGCCTGACCCACCGGGAAGCCGCTCTGCTGTTGGAATGCGACCAGCCGGATCTGATTGAAAAAATGTTCAAAGTGGCCAAAGAAATCAAGGAAAAGTTTTACGGCAAACGAATCGTAATGTTCGCGCCTTTATACCTGTCTAATTACTGCATCAACGGGTGCGTATACTGTCCTTACCATGCCAAAAACAAACACATCGCCCGCAAAAAGCTCACCCAGGAAGAAATCCGCCAGGAAGTTATTGCCCTCCAGGATATGGGTCACAAACGCCTGGCGCTCGAAACCGGGGAAGATCCCAAGAACAATCCCATTGAATATGTCCTGGAAAGCATCAAGACCATTTACAGCATCCAGCACAAAAACGGCGCTATCCGCAGGGTAAACGTCAACATTGCCGCTACCACCATAGAGAATTATCGGAAATTAAAAGAGGCCGGAATTGGCACCTACATCTTGTTTCAGGAAACCTACCACAAGGAAAACTACGAAGCGCTCCATCCTACCGGACCAAAAAGCGACTATGCCTACCATACAGAAGCTATGGATCGAGCCATGGAAGCAGGCATTGACGATGTAGGATGCGGCGTACTTTTCGGGCTGAATACCTACCGCTATGACTTCGTGGGCCTGCTGATGCACGCCGAACACCTGGAAGCAACCATGGGCGTAGGCCCCCACACCATCAGCGTACCCCGCATCTGTCCCGCAGACGATATCTCCACCGAGGATTTTGAGAATGCCATCGACGACGACACATTCCAGAAAATCGTAGCCGTGATCCGTATCGCCGTGCCCTACACCGGCATGATCATCTCCACACGGGAATCCAAAGCCTGTCGGGAAAAAGTTCTGGATCTGGGTATCTCTCAGATCAGCGGCGGCTCCCGCACCAGCGTAGGCGGTTATGTAGAAGAAGAACCAGAAGAAGAAAATTCCGCTCAATTTGACGTCAGCGACCGCCGTTCCCTCGATCAAGTGGTAAACTGGCTGCTGGACTTAGGCTATATTCCCAGCTTCTGCACCGCCTGTTATCGGGAAGGGCGAACCGGCGACCGCTTTATGAAACTGGTGAAATCCGGTCAGATTGCCAACTGCTGTCAGCCAAACGCCCTGATGACCCTGAAAGAATACCTGATCGACTACGCTTCCCCGGATACCCTCGCCAAAGGAGAAAAGGTCATCCAGGAAGAATTAAAGAAAATCCCACGGGACAGAACCAGAGAAATCGCCCAACAGAACTTAAAAGAGATCGAAACCGGGAAACGGGATTTCCGCTTTTAGGCCTCATTGTAAAAAAGTCGAAAGAGTCTGTATTTACAGACTTTTTCGGCTTTCTCTTTTCCGAATCGACGGTCAAATCCATTCTCTTAACTTTCTGTCCAACTCTGGACAAGCTTTTTTCAGCATTAGAATCTCTCCTGCTTTGTCGATAAAACAATGAGTGCTGCTGGCGGTTGCGCACAGGATTTTTCCATCCCTTTGGTTTTCACCCTTTTGCGTCATTTCATAGTCCAGACATAAACGCACCCCATTGTATTTCTTGACTTTTACCATAATTTCCACCCATTCATGGAAACGAACCATCTGCTTATACCGACAGGACACCTCGATCACCGGCGAAAAAATCCCTTCCTCTTCCATTTTATAATATCCGAATCCCATCTGATCCATAAAATCCACTCTCGCCTCTTCCAGCCACCGGATATAATTGGAATGATGAATAATCCCCATCTGGTCCGTTTCATAATATTGGGTAAAATGTTTATAAGGTTTCATTCGCAGCCTCCGTATTTTTTTAATATAGTATATCACGAAAAAAAACAAACGTCAGGCCAAAATATTTGCCGGCGAATAAAGCCCCGCTTTTTGGCAAAAGCTATGGCGGAGGTGATGAAAATGATGGACAACGAAGAACTTCCCATCGGTTTTACCATGGAACTGGCTATGCACGCCGACGCCCTGAACAAATTTTCCCGGCTTCCCAAAGCGCAACAGGAAGCCTACATTGACGGCGCAAAGGACATCGAAAACAGAGAGCAGATGCGCAATTATGTAGAACAAATGTTTCTATAAGACTTGATACACCTGCGCATAATTCCTCATCAAAAAGGTTAGAATAAACGTGCACTATCATTCACATTCAGGAGGTATATTATGCAAAACAACAGTTATTCTTCATTCACAGACCTGCCAAATTCCTGCCGTGCTCAGGTTGACTCTATGGAACACGCCGTTCGGAGCGAAGACTTCCGCATTGCAGAATTATCCGGCAGCAGCTTTGGCGAAATCCAAGAACTGGAAGAAAAGATCGGCAAAAACTTAGGGAAAAAGATCTCTCTGGTCGCCTACGAAGATAGCTCCAAATAATATTTTTTAAGAAGGATTTGTGCCTCAGACAAGCAGGGCACAAATCTTTCTGCTTTTCTCTGCCCATACATAGCAAAACTGTACACAATATAATTTTATCTGGCGGTATTTTTTCACAAATTTACCATAGAAATCTATTTATAAGCTATCTATGTTTATTCAGAAAACACATTGACGCAGTTTAGCGTTGGCACTTATAATGATAGACAAAAATACTTTCATACAGCAAAGGAGAACGGATAGATATGAATAAAATTAAAATGAGCACCCCCCTTGTGGAAATGGACGGAGACGAGATGACGCGTATTCTGTGGCAGATGATCAAAGACGAGCTGCTGCTGCCCTATATGGATCTAAAAACCGAATACTATGACCTGGGGCTGGAGCATCGAAACGCCACAGACGACCAGGTTACCATAGATGCTGCCGAGGCCACGAAAAAATACCAGGTAGCCGTAAAATGCGCCACCATCACTCCCAATGCCGCCCGCGTGGAGGAATATAAGCTGAAAAAAATGTGGAAAAGCCCCAATGGAACCATTCGGGCCTTGTTAGACGGCACAGTTTTTCGCACTCCCATTCTGGTAAAAGGCATTGAACCAGCCGTAAAAAACTGGAAAAAGCCCATCACCCTGGCCAGACATGCCTATGGAGATGTCTATAAGAATACAGAAATGCAGATTCCGGGGCCAGGCAAGGTAGAGCTGGTCTACACGGCCGCGGACGGCTCCCAGAAAAAAGAACTGGTACACCAGTTTGACGGCCCAGGCGTTGTGCAAGGAATGCACAACCTAGACAGTTCCATCGAAAGCTTTGCCAGAAGCTGTCTGGACTTCGGACTGTCCACTGGACAGGACGTATGGTTTGCCACCAAAGACACCATCTCCAAGCAGTATGACCATCATTTTAAAGATATTTTCCAGAAGGTTTACGAAGAAGAATTCTGTGAAAAATTTGAGAAAGCCAATATCGAGTATTTCTACACCCTGATTGACGATGCAGTCGCCCGCGTAATGAAGGCGGAAGGCGGCTTTATCTGGGCGTGCAAGAATTATGACGGCGATGTGATGAGCGATATGGTTTCTTCTGCCTATGGCTCTTTGGCTATGATGACTTCCGTCTTGGTTTCTCCCCAGGGCTATTACGAGTATGAGGCAGCTCATGGCACGGTACAGCGCCATTATTACCGCCATTTAAAAGGCGAAGAGACTTCCACAAATCCAGTGGCTACAATTTTTGCCTGGACAGGCGCATTGGCAAAAAGAGGAGAACTGGATCAGAACGAAGAGTTAAGTGCATTTGCCCGCAAACTGGAAAAAGCCACTTTGCAGACCATTGAAGAGGGCAAAATGACCGGAGACCTGGCAGCTATGACCACCATACCCAATCCAACCATACTCAACAGCCGGGCATTTATCCAGGCAATTGCAGCAAATATGCAATAAAATGCTCCTCCGCAAGCAGTAGCGCGTCAAGCCGTTGCTCGCGGAAATAAAGCAAAAGGGCTGTATCATGCACAGCCCTTTCTCTCTATGAAGATATTTGTTCTGACGCTTCCGCCAAATCTTCCCATTGTTCGTATAAAGTTTCCAATTCGTCCTGAATGGCCTCTTGTTCTTGGGAAAGCTAGGTACATTGCTGAACATCGGTTGCGATTTCCGGCTGCGACAAAAGCTGGTTGATCTCGCCGTCCCGCTCTTCCAATTCTTCGATCCGCCGCTCGGTCTTTTTCAGATCGTTTTCCCGTTTGCGTTTTCTGGCCTCCTCCTCCTTTTTTTGTTTCCAGGATAATTTTTCCTGCGAAACCGCAGGAGAGGGTTTGGACGATTCCTGGGCGGGCGCATATTTTGCCGTCAGCTCGTCTCTTTTTTCCAGATAATAATCATAGCTGCCCATGTAATTGACTAAGGTATGGTTGGTCAAATCCAGAATCCGGGTGGCCGTCTGATTGATAAAATACCGGTCATGGGAGACATACAGCAGAGTACCCGTATAATTGTTCAAAGCCTCCTCCAAAATCTCTCTTGACAAGATATCCAGATGGTTGGTCGGCTCATCCAAAATCAGGAAATTTGCCTCGGAGAGCATCAGTTTTGCCAGGGATACTCGTCCCCGCTCCCCGCCGCTCAGGGAAGAAATATTCTGGAACACATCATCCCCCGTGAACAAGAAAGCTGCCAACACATTGCGTATTTCTGTGTGGGTCAGGGTCGGATATGTATCCGAAAGCTCTTCAAAAATCGTTTTTTCCATGTGTAGCACTTGATGCTCCTGATCATAATAGCCAATCTGCACCCGCGATCCCAGACTGCATGTGCCCTCGTCAGGGGCGATCAGGCCGTTGATTAATTTTAAAATCGTTGTCTTTCCAGTACCATTGCTGCCGATCAGCGCTACCCGTTCCCCCCGTTTGACTTCAAACGAAAGATTTTGAAAGAGCTTAGTCGGGCCAAAGGACTTGGCCAGATTGTCCACCGCCAGCACGTCTTTTCCGCTCTCTATACGCGGCTCCAAGCGCATATGCATGGCGTTTTCTTCTGTGACAGGCTTCTTCAGAAGCGTGATTTTATCCAATTTCTTTTCCCGGCTCTCCGCCCGCCGGATGGATTTTTCGCGGTTAAAAGATTTCAGCTTCGCAATGACTTCCTCCTGATGGCGGATTTCCTGCTGCTGATTCTGATACGCCCGTATCTGAGCCTCCCGCACCTGGGCCTTTTTCTGACTGAATGCGGTGTAATTTCCCGAAAAGGTCATAGATTTTCCGTATTCCAGCTCAATGACTCTGGTGACGATCCGATCCAGAAAATAACGGTCATGCGAGACGATCAAAACCGCTCCCGGATAATTGATCAGATACGTTTCTAGCCAGACAATGGAATCCATGTCCAGATGGTTGGTCGGCTCATCCAGCAACAAGATATCCGGCTTGCCCAGCAGCAGACAACCCAGAGATACCCTGGTTTTCTGCCCTCCAGACAGGGTGGAAATCTGCTTATGAAAATCCTGCTCAGAAAAACCCAGCCCTTTTAACACCCCGGTCACCTCGCTTTGGCAGGCGTAACCGTTGTTTTGTTCAAATTGCTGGGTCAGGCTGGCATAAGTATTCATCAGTTTTTCCAGCGCATCGCCGCTGGCCTGTTTCATATCCAGCTCGGTTTGACGCATCTTTTCCTCAATATTCAGCAAATACTGCTTTTCTTTTAAAAGCTCCTGATAAATGGTGCGGCTGCTATGCACATCCTGGTGCTGTGCCAGATAACCCAGGGAAACGCCTTTGGCCAGCACAGCCTGCCCGCCGTCCGGCTCCAGCTCCTTTCGGATAATCCGCAGCAGCGTGGTCTTCCCAGCGCCGTTGCTGCCGATCAGCGCCACTTTTTCCCGTTCTTCTATATGAAAAGATACCTGATCCAATACGTTTTTTTCTCCAAAACTTTTTTGGATGTTCTGGCATGTAAGTAACATAGAAATCCTCCTGTTCCCATGAAAAGTCAGATTTCATTATAGCGAAAAATGGGAAAAAATACAATGATTTTCGGCAAATGTGAGTGCCGCCTGCGCTCTCTTGATAACGATTCTGATTTATGATAATATGAAAAAATATAGAAGGCAGTTTCAAAACCACGAATCAAAAAGGAATTTCAAAATGGATAAAGACACTCTGACAATCGGGAAAGCTATTTTTCTGACAGTCCTATACTTTGGGATTATGCTCTTTTATACATTTTTAGACGTAGCTGTTTGGAGAAAAATTTTCCCTGATTTGTCCCCTGTTGCCAATATCTTTACCATTATAGCATGTATCTGCGGTTTTCTTTTGTTATTAAAAAAACTGGGATTTTCTCTGCGGCTATTTGCCAATGTAAACCTCACAGGGGTTCTTTTTGCTGTTGGCTGCTCCGTTCTTTTTTTCTTGCTTTTGGATCGGTGTTTAGACCCTGTTTTTGAGAGTTTCTTCCCCCAAAGCGAAGAAAATTATCAAGAGACGATCCAGAGCCTTCTCAAATCCCCTGTGACAAGTTTTCTGCAAGTGTGTCTCCTTGCTCCTGTTATAGAAGAAATTCTTATGAGAAGCGTTGTATTAGGCGGTCTGAAAAAAACTTATGGAACCGCAGTCGCTTTGCCTGTTTCGGCGGCACTTTTTGCGCTTCTGCATTTTAATATGGTACAGACCTTATCAGCGTTTGTGTGCGGCATCTTTTTAGGAATACTTTATCTAAAAACCGATTCCGTCTTCTGCTGTATTCTCGCACATAGCGGATATAACTTGATTGCATATATCACCATTGTATATCCAAATTAGCGCCTGTAATCCTGCATTCTTTCTTGAAATGCTTCCTCTGTAAGATTCGCCCTGGATGCTGCTTCCTTTACAGACAGCAGACCATCCCTTACAAGATCCATCAGCATTTCCAGTCTGCCCTTATGAATACCTTCTTTTCTTATGGTCTTTGTCTCATAATCCAGAACCTTTCCGCCCATAACGGATTTCATCCGTTTCTTGACATTTTCATATTTTCTTGCGATATGCTCCAATACTTTATTCGACATATCCATAATGGTACATTTTGTATATTCGTCAATCTCGCCCTGAAAAAACAAAAGTTTTTTCACAAAAATATCCTCTATGGTATATTTTTGTGACTTTATTACAGGAATTTCGCAGCTAATCTCTCCTCCTGGCGTCAGCATCCGAATTTTTAATTTGTCCGGCGTTGATGCGCTGCACCGCAGAAACAGCACTGCTGAATGTGGGAACGTCACGGTCAGGACGCTCCCCTCTATATTTCCTTCATCATACGTCATCGTATGGTGTGTTTGTAAATTTCATGTTTTCCATCTTTGTCTGCGCATTTCTGCTCATCTGTGAAACGGTTTCTTTCTCTTCTCATATCATTCTTTCTTCCAAAATACAATTTCAGAGTTATTCAGAAAAACGGATTCGGTCTATCATGCTCTGTTTACGGAAGATTCGGATAATCAAATAGGTGAGCAATAACTGAATGACCAACACCACCGCTGCCAAAAATACTGCCTGCCAGACCGGATAATGATAGCTTAGAATTCCCAGTATCCGGTTTTCTTTGGCATAAAGGAAGGTCAGGTATCCGGCCAGGGAGCCTATCCCCAGAGACAAAAGCAGTGTTCCGGCGGTATAGAAAATTCCTTCTAGCTGAAGCATCTGCACCATCTGTTTTTCCGAGAGTCCAATCGCTTGGAGGATGCCCAGCTCCCTGCGCCTGACATAGATACTGTTGATTAATGTATTAATCAGATTCATAATTCCAATGCCGCCCAGAACTGCCATAAACACATAGACGATTTGTGCGGAAAATCCGGTATTCTTCTTATTCTCAGCCACTTCCTCTTCATAAGTTGTCATGTCCAGAAATTCCTGACTGTCGAGGATTGCCCGAAGCTGATCTTCCGCCTCTGGGGTACTGCCTTTGTCGGTTCCAACAGACCAATAATAGTCCATAGAATAACCGCCCAGCTCATCCACTACTTCTTTGGGAAGCACTAAGGAAGCATAGTGAAGCAATCCTTGCGGCAGATCGGCAATGGCTGCGATTTCAAAGGATTTTTCTACTGGGCCGTCCCCGCATTCCAAAATCATATGCAGAGTATCTCCCACTTTCCAGTCCGGCGCCCAGTGAAGCATGGTTTTATCCACCAGGATTTTATCCCCGCCGAGCAGTTCCTCATAAGTCACCTTGCCCTGTACGATACATTCCTCCATCTTCGGCGCATATTCTTTGGGTATGCCGACAATAGAAGTTTCCCAGAGGTCGTCCCCATACATCAGTTCCTTTAGCTTTGCCATCAATTCACTGGATTTTGTAATCTTATTCACACCGGGAATTTCCAGGATTTGTTTTTCCAGGTCATCATTGAGCGGATTGTTTTTGCAAATCGACTGCCATTCCCACTCTGGGTGCATTTTGTCTCCATGAGCGCTGTCTATTACAACCAACAGATCGTCAAACATAGCCGAGCGGGCAATTTCCTTCGGATCTGCACAGGATAAAATAGTGGACAGCATCATAAAGAAAATCCCTGTCAGGCTCAGTGTCACAATAGTCAGAATCGTGCGCTTTTTGTTTCTCGAAAGGTTCGCGCTGGTGAGGCTTGACAGACTCATCTCCCTGTGGCCCTTTCGTTTCTTCTGGCTGGTTTTCATATTCCCGTCGTATCGCATAGCCTCCACCGGTGAGATCCGAGATACGATCCGCATGGGACAGCACAGGGAGATCACCACAGACAGCAGCGTAACGGCAACGGCCATCAGATAAATCCACGGCTTCCATATGGAAATCTGGTTCTGTTCAAGCAGTCTCGCCATCACTTCCTTCATGTTGTCGGCTGCATAGCTTCTTACCAGATAAGAAAACCCTATTTTTGACAGGATACTCCCCACGATCAGTCCGACGGGAACCGCTATGGCCGCTACCAGCATCCCCTCCCGGAATACCATCTGGCGGATTTGGCGTTTGGTGGCTCCCAGGGCTTTGATTTTCCCATATTCTTGTACTTTGTAAACCATGGAGATATAATAAATGCTGCATATTGTCAAAATCCCTGCCAAAACCACGATAAGAAGAACCAGGGCAATTCCGGTGTAAAAAGCCGGGTCGACATAGTTGGCCCACAGATAATCCCCATTGCTCACCACATTTACCTCTGCGATCCCCAGATCCGCCGCGATATCTTTCATCACGCCTTCAATCTCGTCGCTTGTCATGGAATCGGCATTTAAAATCCGAAACAACACCCGGTATCTGCGATCCGCTTCGAGCTGCTGTTCTTCCATAAACTCTCTGGAAACCAGCGTAAAATATGTTTTCTGATTTTTCTGATCATCGGAAGTGGGGAGCAGTCCGGTAATCTCAAACTCCGCGGTTTTCTCATACCCAACGCCGCCCGATTCGATAACCTGAAAAGGAAGGGAAACGGTATCGCCGATGCCTGCGGAAATCCCCAGTTCGTCCAAAATCCCCTGAGAAACTGCGATTTCTTCTTTTTTGGTCGGGGCATAACCTTCTTCCAGTTCTGTTTTATTTAGTTTCCAGGCTATTTCATCCAGATAAATCATGGCGCAGGTTCCGTCTTCTATCGGGATTTGAGCTACGTCCTGGCGAAGCCCGATCGTTTCGATTTCGGCTCGATGAGACAGTTCCCCGGCTGTCTTTTCGTCCACATCCCGGTACATCCCATGAAACGGAGGATAGATTTCATTGATCGCCGCTTTCTGCGCGTCGATCTGCCCAAATCCAACGGTGGGTATGATAAAGACAAGCAGCGTCGTCAGAAAAATTGCGATACCCGTTAAAATATTTTTTCCTTTATTCTGTTTCAGATTCGCCAGTGCTGTTTGATTCACTGTATTCATTTGCTCACCACCTTACCGTCCGCAATGACCAAAGAGCGATCCGCCATCTGGGCGATCGTCTCATCATGCGTAATCATTACCAATGTCTGCCCATACTCGCTGACACAGGATTTCAGAAGAGAAATTACTTCCAGTTCCGTGCTGGAATCCAGACTGCCCGTAGGTTCGTCCGCCAGAATCACCGCCGGCTTCGCCGCCAGGGCGCGGGCAATGGCAACTCTTTGCTGCTGTCCGCCGGATAACGTGTTGGGCAGGACCTCCAGCCGGTTTGCAATCCCGATTTTCTCCGCCAGATCCAGGACAAAATGCCGATCTGCTTTTTTCTTATCCAGACCAATGGGCAGGACGATATTTTCCCAGACATTCAAAGATGGAATCAGATTAAAATTCTGAAAAACAAAGCCGATCTTCCTCCTTCTGAAAATCGCAAGCTGCTCATCTTTTAAACTGAATATATCCTTTCCCTCGATCAGCACCTTGCCGCTGTCCGGCCGATCCAACGCGCCCAGCATATGAAGAAGAGTGCTTTTTCCAGACCCGGAACGCCCGACAATCGCGGTAAATTCTCCCCGCTGGATATACATGCTGGTATGGTCAATGGCTTTTACAATATTTTCCCCACTGCCGTAATACTTGCACAAATTTTCCGTTTCTAATATTCTTTCGCTCATGAATAGATACTCCTTTTTTGATATGACTTCTCCTTGGATGATACCCATTTTACACCTGGATTCTTACAAAAAGGAATCAGGAAAAATAACAGATTTGTAAAGATCGCGTCCATTGAAAACACAGAACATCAATGTTATACTGTATGGAAAATAAAGAATTGGAAAAAGGAATTGGATATGACCATAGATTTTTCTCAGGGAAAGGTGTGGAAGAATATTGTCTCCCAGGCCATCCCTTTGACTCTAGCACAGCTTGTACAACTGCTCTATAATGTAGTAGACCGCATTTACATCGGCCATTTACCGGGGAGTGACAGCATGGCGCTGACAGGAGTAGGACTGACCTTTCCCATTATCACGCTGATTGCAGCTTTTACAAACCTTTTCGGCTCTGGTGGCACGCCCTTATTTTCCATTGCCAGAGGAAAGCAGGACGAGAAGCAGGCAGAACAGATTATGGGAAATGTATGCTCGATGCTTCTTGGAAGCTCCGTTGTCATCTTTTTGTTCTGTTATTTTTTCCGCAGACCCATTTTATATCTTTTTGGCGCCGGCGACGCGTCCTATACCTATGCCGATCAATATTTGCAGATTTATCTGCTGGGCACCGCTTTTTCCATGCTGGCCGCGGGGATGAACGGCTTTCTCAATGCTCAGGGGTATCCGGGTATGGGGATGCTGACGACGGTAATCGGCGCAGCGCTGAATCTGATTTTGGACCCTCTCTTTATTTTCAAGTTTCATTTGGGGGTAAAAGGAGCGGCTCTGGCTACTGTTATCAGTCAGATGGTTTCGGCCGTCTGGGTGCTGCGCTTCCTGACCGGCAAAAAGGCAATTTTGAAAATCAGGCGAAAAAACCTAAAGCCCGACGGCAGGCTGCTGCTGAATATTATGAGCCTTGGATTCTCCGGCTTTATTGTGCAGTTTACCAACGCCCTTGTACAGATCGTCTGCAACGTCACCCTGCGAAGTTATGGAGGGGATCTGTATGTGGGCATTATGACCGTGTTAAATTCTGTGCGGGAGCTTCTCTCGCTTCCGGTTATGGGGATTGTCAGCGGCAGCCAGCCAATCCTGGGTTATAATTACGGGGCAAAGAATATGCGCCGCGTCAAAGAGGGCATCCGTTTCACCGCACTGATCGGCATCACTTACACGCTCTTTGCCTGGGGATTGGTTATGAAATTCCCCCATTTGCTCTTCTCCATCTTTACACCGGATGCAGGTATGGTGGAGAGCGGAAACGCGGCGTTGCAGATGTATTTCTTCGGATTTTGCTTTATGGCTTTTCAGTTTAGCGGGCAGAGTACTTTCCAGGCTCTGGGCTATGCCAAACGGTCCATTTTCTTCTCTTTGTTCCGAAAAGTGATCATTGTTGTCCCTTTGACCCTGTTTCTGCCCGGACTAGGATTGGGAGTCAACGGCGTGTTCCTGGCAGAACCCATTTCCAATTTCGTCGGCGGCCTGGCCAGTTTCACGACGATGTGGGTAACCGTCTACCGCAGGCTGGAAGATTCTATGTAAAAGGAATTGTAACTAGAAACAAGCTTCCTTTCTTTCCCTTTTTTACGCAGATAGTGCCTCTCTGGGCTTCTATAATCTTCCGTGCCAGGTACAGTCCCACCCCGGAACCTTCCGTCTCCTGTACTTTCTGAGAACTTCCCCGGTAAAAGCGCTGGAAGATCCGATGCATCTCTTCTTTCCTGATGCCAATTCCCTCGTCCTCGATTTCCAGCAGATAGTGGCTGAACATCGGATGCAGGCGGATCTCTACCGCCGTACCCGGCTCAGAATATTTCACCGCATTGTCCAGAATATTGGATAACGCCTCCTGGGTCCACCGGAAATCTAGAAACACCTCGGCGTCTTGAAATTCATCTACGGATATGGAAATCCCCTTGTCGTATGCCTTCATGTAAATGCTGTTTACCACGCCGTGGAGAATCTTTTTCAAGCTTACATGACTCTGGCTGATCTGGATCAGATTAGCCTCCAGCCGGGAGATCTGCACCAAGGCGCGAATCAGGTTGTCCAGTTTGTTCACTTCCTGCTGCCCCTGCATCAGAAAAGCCCGCTGCTCTTCTTTGGTAAAATTTTGGGTATCGGCAATCTCATAGCACATTTTCAGAGAGGCCAGCGGTGTCTTGAGTTGATGGGACACATTCGTAACCAGCTCTTTGAGTTTTGCCTCCTCTTTTCCAATTTTACTTCTCAAAATCTGATTTTCTTCGCTGATCTGCGCCAGCTTATCTTTGGACGCAAACAGCTCCAGTTCCAGGTTACTCTGCTTTTTCTTCTGGTACAAAATCAAAATGCCCAAAAGCAGAGCCAGCGTCCCGGATACAAAAATCTGGACGGGAAGAAAAGCGGCGACAGCCGGGGAATCCACCGCATAATTTCCTGTGTATCCATATTTTTCATCCGCTACCCGCCCGGTCTGAATAGCCTTCTCCCGGTCATCTGCAAATTTTCCTCTCATGACGCTGACATATTCTGCGGTCGTCTTTGGCTTCATCAGAATCAACTGCCCCAGCATTTCCTCATCTTGGATACGCACCGTCTGCGCCCAGCTCCACAAAAAAAACAGGCTTCCCCCGATCACGCAAAGAAGCAGCCCTGTAAAAAGGACTACTCTTTTGAAACTTCCTTTGTCCATATATATCCGATGCCCCTCACATTCTGTATCTCATCGTTATCCAGCTTCTTTCTCAGACGGCTAATATTGACTGGTACCGTATTGTCATCCATAAACTGCCCATCCATATCCCACACAGCATCTGCAATCTGTTCTTTTGAAAAAATCTGCCTGGGATTTTCCAAAAAGAAAATCAAAAGCTGCATTTCCTTCTTGCTCAGAAACAGTGGTTCCTGCCCTTTCCACACTTTCATTTCCCGCAAAGATACCCGTATGTCCCCACTGATCAAATATACGGCCTCTGCGACGTCCACCCGTTTCATCAGCGCGTGAACTTTGGATACCAGCACCATCAGACTAAACGGCTTAGTGATATAGTCATCCGCCCCCAAATCGTAGCCGCTTACAACATCGATTTCCTCATCCAGAGCAGTCAGAAAGATCAGATACACGCTGCTGTGTTCCCGAACCCGGCGGCAAAATTCCTTGCCGTTTCCATCCTGCAGCGTAATATCGGTGATAATCAGATGTACCTCATGCTGTTTCATCAACTCCTCTGCCTGAGACATGCCAAACGCAGAGAGAACCTGGTAGCCCTCTTTCTCCAAACGCATGGCAATTCCCCGGTTTAAATTTTCGTCGTCCTCTAAAAGTAAAATTGTTTTTTTCATCTTTTTTACATCAATTCCGCAATTCTGGTAACTCCTACATAAATTTCCTGGATTTTATACCAGGTAAGATAATCCACAATTCCAGACTGGGGAAGCTGGAACACCCGCTGGAAAACACGCACGGCTTCCTTGGTAGCCTCATCGTAATATCCGGTTACCGGCTCCAGAGGGATCGCCGTATAAACTTGTGCAATCGTATTTAACTGCTCCTGC
Source organism: uncultured Lachnospiraceae bacterium (assembly GCA_947571775.1). Taxonomy (GTDB): domain Bacteria; phylum Bacillota; class Clostridia; order Lachnospirales; family Lachnospiraceae; genus MGBC164599. The sequence continues at coordinate 55,214 of CANOZK010000008.1, forward strand.
ATCTGCGTCACCTTCTGGCCAGAAGCGCCGATATCCAGATCGTATCTCGGCCAAGAAGCCGGAATCCCGGAGATCTCCTCTGCCGTGTTGATGTACATCGAACTCCCATAATAATAGCGCAAAATCTCAATCGCAGAATAGTTTTGATCTCCCAAGTATTTAGAACCCCACTGGCTCATCCAATTGGGACAAGTCACTCGCTCGCCGTCACAATACTGCGTCAGGATCGGCTGGCGGACATTGGGACGAGACAAATAGTTGGTAAACAACTCATCCACAATTTGAGAAATGCTTGTAAAAATATTTCTGTCTGGAATCCATTTGTGATCAAATGCCGTGGAAGATGTAATGGTAAAATCATAGCCTTTGTTCCGATACCACTCCGTATAGACCCGATTTAAGGTAAAAGACATAATCGCCAGCACATTCGCCCGGATGGTATCCGCAGGCCAGGTAGCGTAAATTTCGCTGGAAGCTACGTTTTTGATATAATCCTTGTAGCGGACGTAATAATCGCGGGCAGTATTGTCTGAAGGAACACCGTCATGAACCACCACATACTCCGGCACCACTACACGGCTCAGCACAATTTCCCCGGTCTCATCCATCGGTTTGATTTCATCTTCTGGTATCTTCGGCGGATAATCCCCATATAACGTATGGGCTGGAATCACCAGATTGTCGATCTGTTCTCCCGGCTCCTGAGGCTCCAGATAAACAGACTGCAAAGCCGTAGTTGTAGACAATATTTCCACACCGCTAATATCAAAGGGGGTATACCCCGGAGCCGTGACATTCAGCGTATATTCCGAATAGGGCTGAATTTCCCCAGGCTCCAGGCTATAATCCAGTGGCGGCGCAGCCAAATCCAACATTGGACTCTGCCCGGATTCATCGGTCGTAACTTCCTCGAGAATCTGTGTTGGATCCCCTGTATAAGACACCTGTATTTTGGCATCCTTTATTGGGACATTTCGGACTGTGGACTGTACATTAATCTGCAGTTTTCCCGTGTCTGTCTGGCTGTTCCTCTCCATGATGCGCATATAATTCCTCATTCCAACCTCTCACTTGGGCACATGCGCCCAAACTATATTGATTGTTATATCAATATATGAAGCAAAAACTCAGAATGTGATTTCTTAAAGCATTCTCACAATATCATGGTACATAACCACAAACATCAAAGCCATCAAAAGTACAAATCCAGCCATGTGGATCATCGCCTCTGCCTGCCGGTTAATCGGTTTCCTGCGTATCAATTCTAAAATTAAGAAGACCAGGCGACCTCCGTCCAGTGCCGGAATCGGAAGTAGATTCATAACGCCCAGATTAGCAGAAAGCAGCACTGCAATGTTCAGCAGGCTGGCCCATACGATCACGCCGCCTTCCGGTTTGGCCGCTTCATAGGTATCGCCGATGACGTCCACCACACCTACCGGGCCGGACAGATCCTGAATGCCAAACTGGCCGCTGAATAATTTTCCCAGACTTACCACTGTGGTCCGAATCCAGTATTTGACTTCCAGGGCGGCATATTTCAATACGCCCCAAGGCGTCGCTTTCTCACGCCCCAAATTATAACTAAATCCCAACGTCACCTGGGTATAGCTGGCAGGAGTTATGGTAATCTTATTCTGTTTCCCGTTGTGCTCATAAGTAATGTCCAGCGATTCTTTTCCCAAGGGGTGTTCCTGGATATACAATTCGTAATCCTTCTGATTGGCAATCTCTATCCCATCAATTTCTGTAATCACATCGCCTGGCTGGATTCCCGATTCCTCCAGAGGCATTCCTTTTATCAGAGACAGTACCTCTAGCTTCTCCGTATCCGCCCGGTTAAAGCCCATCAAATATTTTTCTTGGGTTTTTGGCCGATAAGATATCTGCCGTTTTTCCCCATTCTGTTTTACGGTCATCTCAATAGGTGCGTCCTCCAATTCATTGAGGGCAAGCCAGGTATTCAGATCCTGTCCAATATCAATGGAATATCCCTGAAATTTTGTGATCTGGTCGCCCTCCCGCAGCCCTGCCGCATATGCTGGGGAATCTTTCGGAACTTCCAACACCCTAGAAGGCACGTAGCCCATCATCGCCACGATAAGTACAGAGAGAACAAACGCCATGATAAAGTTAAAAATCGGACCGGCCGCAACCGCTGCAATCCGTCCCCAGATTGGGGCGGAATTAAAGGAGCCTGGAGTCTCGCTGTCCTCGTCCTCGCCCAGCATCATGCAGGAACCGCCGAGAGGAAGAAGCTTTAGACAATAGCGGGTGTCCCCTTTTTGGGTACTCAGCAGGGTAGGTCCCATTCCCAGGGAAAACTGCTGAACAACAATCCCGTTTTTCTTTGCCAGAAGAAAATGCCCGAACTCATGAAATAGCACCAAAACGCTGAAAATAATCACAGCAATGAGAATCTTCATACTACCACCTGCTTTCCAACCATTGATTTGTATCGGTTTCAATTTCCAGAATTGTTTCCAGAGAAGGCTCTACAACAACCTGATGTCTGTTCATGGCGCTCCGAATACAGTCATAAATATCCAGAAATCCGATTTCCCGGTGCAAAAATTTGCGCACAGCCTGTTCGTTGGCCGCATTAAAGACCGTAGGCATACTGCCGCCAGTTCTGGCCGCTTCCATAGCCATGGCAAGCCCCTGAAACGTATCCAAATCCGGCGCCTCAAAACTGAGCGTTCCCAATGCGGAAAAGTCCAGCCGCTCACCAGACAAAAAACGCCGTTCAGGGTAATAAAGGGCATACTGAATCGGAAGTTTCATATCTGGCGTGCCCAACTGTGCCATTACCGCGCCGTCCTCAAATTCCACCATAGAATGGATGACACTCTGGGGCTGCACCACCACCTCTACCTGTTCCAAATCCGCCTGAAACAGCCAGCAGGCTTCCATAACTTCCAGCCCTTTATTGACCAATGTAGCAGAGTCCACCGTGATTTTCTGTCCCATCACCCAGTTGGGATGCTTTAGCGTATCTTCCAGTGTAACTTTTTCCAGCTTTTTTCTGCTGTATCCCCGGAACGGCCCGCCCGATGCAGTCAACAACAACCGCCGGAACGTATGGGGTGTCTCTCTGTGAAGACACTGGAAAATGGCGCTGTGCTCGCTGTCAACCGGAAGAATGGAAACCCCTGATTTGTGCGCCAGAGGCATGATCAAATGCCCCGCCGTAACCAGAGTCTCCTTATTTGCCAGCGCAATATCTTTGCCTGCCCGTATGGCTTCGATGGTGGGACGAATGCCAATCATGCCCACCACGGCTGTGACCAAAAGTTCCATGTCCTCCAGGGATGCCAACTCCAGCATTCCATCCATGCCGCCGGCTACTCTTGTGCGGGTATCCTGTATGCGCACCGCTAGATCCTTTGCCTTTGCCTCGTCCATCACCGATACCATTTCCGGCGTAAATTCCCGAACCTGCTTTTCCAAGAGTTCAATATTGGAACCTGCCGCTAGACCTCGTATCTGGATGTCCCCATTCTGTCTAACCACCTCCAGCGTCTGCGTCCCTATCGATCCAGTGGAACCCAAAATCCCAATTTTTTTCATAAACGTTCCCCTCTTAATTCATCCATACCACCAGGTAATAAATCACTGGGGCGGTAAAAATCACGCTGTCAAACCGATCCAGGATACCGCCATGTCCGGGAATCAGTTTTCCATAATCTTTGATTCCTGTCTGTCTTTTTATGGCAGAAGCCGCTAAATCCCCCACCATAGAGAGAATCGCTCCCGCTGCGCAGATCACGCCGTAACCTATCGCGCTGCCTTTTGTTAAATAGGCATAAAGAATTCCCAGCAAAACAGCGCCCACGACTCCGCCTACCGCGCCTTCCACTGACTTTTTCGGGCTTAGCACCGGCGTCATCTTATGCTTTCCAAACAATACGCCCACGCAATACGCACAGGTATCGCATCCCCAGGAACACAGGAAAATCAGCCACACATGATAAAAGCCGCCTTCCAGTTGGCGTGTCAGATAAATACAGGAAAGCATCACCGCTACATAGACGATCCCGAAAAATGTGGCCATTACCTGCCCCGCCTGGTATCTGGGATACGTAAAGACATATACAAACATCAGAAGCATCAAAGCGGCTATCACTGCCAGCATCCCATATTCCTGCACTCCAAACCAGAGGGCAGCGTTATAGAGCAAAGCTCCTGCATAACCCGCCAGCTCCAAAATTTCTGCTTGCTGTGAAGAGTCATTGTCTGAACGGACGCCATCTGGATAGGCTTTCATGGCCTGGTACAGCTCCCGCATTCCAATGAAGGAAACCGCTGCTACAACGGCATACAGCAAAATTCCTCCCCGGGATATCACCAAAAAGACTGCCAGCACCAGCAAAATTCCGCTGAGCAGCCGCGTCCTAAACATTGTTGCCCTCCTTTACTCCGCCATACCTTCTATCTCTTTTATTATATTGCTCAATAGCTTTGACCAATTCCTTTTGATTAAAATCCGGCCAATGCACATCGGTAAAATAAAATTCCGTATAGGCAAGCTGCCACAAAAGGAAATTAGAAAGCCGCTGTTCGCCGCTGGTTCTGATCAGAAGATCCGGATCGGGAAGCCCTGCCGTATCCAAATAATCTGCAAAATTTTCTTCCGTGAGTTCTTCTGGAGACAATTCCCCTGCCTGACATTTTTCCAGCATCTTTTTTACGCCTCGAACCATCTCGTTTCTGCTTCCGTAATTCAGTGCAAGCTGAAAATGCAACTCTTCAAACTGGCTGGAGAACTCCTCCAAAGTCCGCACGCTGTCCTGAATATCCTGGTCGAATGCAGAGATCTCGCCGATAACCCGAACCTTCATCTGCCACTTCTGCGAAATTTTGATGCATTTTTTCAAATAATCCCGGAAAAGTTTCATCAACCCCTCTACCTCTGTTTTGGAGCGTTTCCAGTTTTCTGTGGAAAAAGCGTATACGGTGAGGTACTTCACCCCTAATTCACGGGCATATTCGCAGACCTTTTCCAGATTTTCACAGCCCTTCACATGTCCGTATCCTCTGGGCATCCCTTTGCGTTTTGCCCATCTGCCATTGCCATCTAGAATAATGGCGATATGCCTGGGTACATTCATACAAATCTCCTCTCAAAAATACAAGTCAGAAACAGGGGCCTCCTATAAGGCCCCTGTTATTTAAGTCGCCGCTCACTCATTGAACAGTAACTGATTGCTTCATGAATGGCTGCTATACCGTTAAAATCTCCTTCGATTTATCCTCCACAGCAGCATCCACCTTTTTCACGTATTGATCCGTCATTTTCTGCACTTGTTCTTCCAACTCTTTGATCTCATCCTCTGAGACATCCCCTTTGCCCAGTTTCTTTAAGGTATCGTTGGCATCCCTGCGAATATTGCGGAGTGCTACCTTGGCGGCCTCTCCACGTTTTTTGATGTCCTTTACCAAGTCTTTTCTGCGCTCCTCTGTCAATTCTGGAAATACCAGTCGGATTGTTTTTCCATCGTTGGTCGGGTTGATTCCCAAATCAGATGTGAGAATTGCTTTCTCAATCTTCTTTACCATATCTGGCTCCCACGGCTGGATCTGAATCATCCTGGCCTCTGGCACACTGACATTGGCCACTTGCTGGATTGGCGTGGGTGCGCCGTAATAATCTACGGTCAGCCGATCCAGTACTCTTGGATTTGCCCTTCCTGCCCGGATCGCCGCATATTCCGATTCCAGATTATTCATTGTTTTCTTCATTTTCTCATCATACTTTTGAATTCTCTCATCCATTTGTTATTCTCCCTCAAAATTTTTTCACAGGCAGTGATATCTTTTAAGATACCAGCACCCTTGTACCATGGAATTCTCCCCGCGCTGTACGGATAATACTGTCTTTCTCATTTAAGCCAAACACCAGCATAGGCATATGGTTCTCCATGCACAGAACAGAGGCCGTCATATCGATCACTGCCAATTGTTTATGAATCACATCCTGAATGTGTATTTCATCATATTTTACTGCATTCGGGTTCTCTTTCGGATCGCTGTCGTAGACACCATCCACCGCCTTTGCCAGCAATATGGCCTCCGCCTCGATCTCAACAGCCCGCAGCACCGTTGTGGTATCGGTGGAAAAATAGGGGTGTCCCGTACCTCCGGCAAAGAATACAGCCTTTCCCTGTTCCAGAGCCGCAACAGCTTCATCTTTGGAAAACAGTTTCGTAAATGCATCGCAGACAAACGGCGTAAACACTTCTGTCTGCAATCCCACATGGCGGCAGATTTCCGATACGTAAATACAGTTCATCACCGTGGCCATCATGCCAATCTGATCCGCTTTCGTCCGATCCATGGCATTGCTGGATCTTCCACGCCAGAAATTACCCCCGCCAATGACGATCCCCGGCTGTATGCCTTCATCCGCAATCGCTTTTATCTGCCTGGCTGTCTCCATAACCGTAGCCTCGTCAAATCCTGTTTTCTTATCGCCAGCCAGAGCTTCCCCACTTAGTTTCAGTAATACCCTTTTCATCTTTCGCCCTTTCTTTTACCAAATTCCGGTAACGGTCTGTCCGCCGTCCTCGCCTTCCACAGTAGAAACTGCAAAACCATCATAATAATGATAAACAATGGTATTGCCTGTGGCCTCGTCCGTACCATATTCCGTGGCATTCGCCGTTCCAATATCACCGATTAAGTTATCCATATCCTGGCCCACGTAACCTTGGGCTGTATCCCGAATATCCTGACCCTGGTTCTCCAATCCTGGAGGAACGACATCTCCTCCTCCTTCATTGGAATTTCCGGGATCTTCACCAGATGGATCGGTTTGCGTTGGTGTTGAATCGCCTCCTGTTTCAGAACCGGAATCTGACGGCTGCTGTGCAGAAGATGTATCTGAAGATGAATCGCCCGCTCCTGTACTTGCATTTGTATTTGTATTTGTTCCAGAACCTGTACGCTTGCTGCCCGTTGTCTGAGTGGAGGAAGAACCTTGTGTACTTTCACTGGAACCCGAATCCGGCAGCCCCATCCGCTTTCTTGCCGCTGATAAAGTAGAAACCTGCTGCTTCGTTGACAAACTCTGATATTTCACATAGGGAACACCATCGTCCAGATTCAAGGAAAGTTCTTCGATATCACTCAATGTCAGTTCCCGGAAATAACAGTCGTCCATGCTTTCATCCGCAAAAGAAACCCGTAAATCATATTTTGTGATGGCAGACCCAGAAGAAGATTTTGCCTCTTTATCATAATAAAACAGTGCCCTGTCACTATTTTTTAACGTAAATTTCCCCTCTACATAATCCATACCCCAGTCTTCATCATCAGAAGAGCGGGCATAGAATGCGCTGATGTCCTCTCCTGTCAGATTGGTAATGACCAAATCGCCGGACGTAGCTGTCTGCGTGCCCATCACATTGGTAATCTGACTCTTATCTACACTGCTGCCCTGCTGCATTTCAACTACCTGACCGGACACGCTGTCGCTTTTGGTGATGATTGTCGGCTCTTCAGAAGAGGCAGAAACCTTGGCGGCGTCTGTTTTCTTCTTACAGCCTCCCAGCACACAACATACTGTCAGCATGCCAATAAGCAATAAATACTTTCTCTTCATATATGATTCCTCCATTTCCTCTTATATGTACTCTTGGAATCTTTTTGTATCTGATGCAAAGATTCTGAGAGTACAGCTTATCCGCTGTCGTTTGCCGATAGCGATATACAGGACATTCCCCTACCTTCTCATTATATATTGTCTTTCAAGCTTGTCAACCAATATCTCAGGAATTTATGGAACTTTAAGATTAGAATGTGTTTGAATCTGGAAAATTTCCCGGAAATTGAAACTCTTTACGCCGCAAACGACGGCCCCGCCATTTTCGACGGAGCCGTCCAGCTCAAGGATCATCAGGCATAGGCCCACTGCTCGGAAGCGGGTTCGATATTCACCAGCATATTCAAGATATATCGAGGAATCGTCTTGGCCCTCCGTACACGGACTTGTACATCATCTTCAAACAGACATTCCAAGAAGTACTGATCTACCTGCCGACGAATGGCTTTATCAAACACTACATAATCCTGTTTCTCATAATGATAAACTTCTCTTTCAAATTCCATCATATGGCTGTATTCTAATCCATTCAGCGTACTCTGCAAATAGAAATCCCGAACAAGAGGCCGCTCATCTTCCTTCATCCACGCAATCTCGCCGTTTAAAATACGGCTGCCTTCCTCTTCACTGATCGTCTCCCGCTGCTTGCAGATCAGGTTGCCCTGTACATTTTTCTTTTCGAGATAAACTTCATGCGTTTCACCTTTCTTTTTGCACAGGGAATACTCGGAAGCATCTTTCACCTCATCTAAACAAAAAGTAAAAATATATTTGTGAAGAAGAAATTTTTGAATCGTTTCTTTTTTATTTTTATTCTTGTTTTTCAGTTTTTCTGCAGCCTCTTTATAATCTTCTATTGATATGATTTCTCCATTTTCGTAATAAGCCAGGTATTTCATATACTGATTACCTCCATTCTTGTATTCTTGGAATATGCATCCTCTGGATTTCCCCTCCAAGATATATTCTATGTTCATTTCTGATATTTATTACTTTAACAGTAAAATGTGAATGGAGCGTGTCCTAATTCTGAAATCTTTCTAAAATCACAAAAAGATTACAACGATTTTTTTGTCCAAATTAGACTTGAATCATTGTAATCCTCTAAAATAAATACCTGTCTTTCAAAAAATTCATATCAAATGGAGTTAACCCCAAAGCTTTTTTTACATATTTATCGAATGTGCCGTATTTTTCCGCGATCTTGTCGAAAGCCCTTTGCAAATAAATCTCCTTTACTCCCAACATAATCTCCGCGTTTTTTAAAGCCCGGCGGGGAACACCACGGTTTTCCAGCATCAGAAGCATAAATTCTGTGTCTTTTTGCAGATAATCTTTTGTCTGCATATACTCCGCCAGAATCTCCGTCTGGGAAACGCCCAGGATACGCAGCAACAGCGCAGTCCCCACGCCTGTCCGATCTTTGCCCTCATTGCCGTGCCATAACACAGCGCCCTCTGCATGATGCTTTAAGATACGCAGAAAACTTCCATATGCACTCTGTGCTCTCTGGCTCAGCACCAGATCCTCATAAAGCTGAAGCATACGGGCTTCGCCGTCGCCGGAAAAGCGGACAAGGGGTTCCATCGCTGCAAAGGATTTTTCCAAAATCGGATGTTCTATGTAATCCACTCCATTCAGTAACGCATCCGGCCTTTCTTCCCATTCCTCTTCTGTCCGAAAATCAACGACCGTTTTCAGCTTATATTCCCTGCACAGATAATTCTGATCGTCATAAGAAATGTGATACAAATCCCCGCTGCGCAGCAGGCGGCCCGGCAGGATACAACGTCCGTCTTTGGTCTGAATAGACCCCAAATCTCTGACATTATCCAAACTGTTCAAGGGCAGTTTCCCGCCTTTTTGATGACCTGCTATCAATTCGGGAATTTCTCTTTTCAGCGCTTTCAGACACTTCTCAGCCTCTTCGCCGTCCATTTCGATTGAATACTGATCTTTTTGCTGCGTGTGAATCACAATCTTATTGTCTTCCAAATATGCCCAGACAAGCTCCTTATATGTGATAAAATGCTCTTTTCCATCCGCGGCAAACCGTATTCTTCGGTCTTCCAAGTGCAGCCCGCCAAAATCCATCGGTGTCCTCCCAGGAAGCTGTCTAAATGTGTTTAAAACACACCCTAAGCCTTCTCTTAATGTATCTTTGGAATCTTTTATTCCCGCAGACAACGAGCCAAGCGAACATGCTTGCATGTCTATTTGGCGACTGCCGCAAGGGTTAAATACCCCGCCCTTGTGGGCACTTCAACTTTGACGCCCGGTTGCTTGCGGCGGGGTTTTTGACTTAACTAAGTCGGTGCACAAAAAGCCCGCTGCGCAGTTTCGGCTCAAACCAGGTAGATTTCGGCGGCATAATGTGATTGTTGTCTGCAATATCCATCAAATCGTCCAATCCCGTGGGATACATGGCGAAAGCGACTGCTTTTCCCTCATCTACCATTTTCTCCAGTTCCTTTAGTCCCCGAATGCCCCCTACAAAATCAATGCGGCTGCTGGTTCTCGGATCTTCAATGCCAAGCAGCGGTGTCAATACCTGATTCTGTAAAATCGAAACATCCAGCCGTCCCACTGGATCGTCTTCGGAAAAACTGCCCTCTTTTGCCTGGCAGAGATACCACTTTCCGTCCAGATACATGCCCATGGCATGTTTTTCCTCCGGTCTGCATGTTCCCTGCACTTCCTGCCAATCGTAAACCTGGCCCAATTTTTCCAGAAATTCCTCTTTGCTCATCCCGTTCAGATCGTGAACCACCCGGTTGTAATCCAGAATCTTCAGTTCTTCATCGGGGAACAACACGGCAAGAAAATAATTAAACTCTTCCTCGCCCGTATATCCTGGATGCTGTTCTCTGCGCTTCTGTCCCACTTTTACCGCAGAAGCCGTCCGGTGATGCCCGTCTGCGATGTAGAAGTCCGGCACTTGACGAAATGCCTGTTCAAAAGCTGTGATTTCCTCCTGATTATTTACCACCCATACCCGGTGTCCAATCCCATCCTCTGCTGTAAAATCATAAATCGGATCATGCTCTCCGATCCAGGATTTTACCCGCTGGGAAATATCGGAAACTGCCCGATAGGTAAGGAAAATAGGCCCCGTATTGGCGTCGCACACATCCACATGGCGGATCCGGTCGGCTTCTTTATCTGAGCGGGTCAGCTCGTGTTTCTTGATGTGGTTCTGTATGTAATCGTCAATTGCCGCGCAGCCCACGATTCCTGTCTGGGCGCGGCCATCCATGATCTGCTGATAAATATAAAAACAGGGAGTTTCCTCTTTCAGATAAGTCCCCTCTTTTTCCATCCGCAGAAGATTCTCCGCCGCCTTTTCATATACCCGATCGTCATAGATGTCCACCGAAGACTCCAGGTCAATCTCCGCCTTGTCCACATGGAGGAACGAATAGGGATTGTCTTTGGCCAGCTCCCGCGCTTCCTGACTGTTCATAACGTCATAAGGCAGGGCGGCCACCCGGCTCGCCAGATCCTTCTGGGGCCGGATTGCCTGAAATGGTCGAAATATTGCCATAATTTCCTCCTCTTGACGCACTTGCTGCGTCATTCAGGTAGATTTGGAAGTTTTGCTTCCAAACTTTTTCTCCTAAAGTAATATCCTTGGGTTATGCGTTCTTGCTCTCAAACTCTTTCATAAAGTTTACCAGAGCCTCTACGCCCTCGATTGGCATCGCATTGTAAATGCTGGCCCGCATACCGCCTACGCTGCGGTGTCCCTTCAGGTTTGCAAAGCCTGCCTCGCCCGATTCCTGGATAAATTTTTTCTCCAGCTCGTCGTTTCCGATGACAAAGGGCACATTCATAAGAGAGCGATCCTCCGGAACTACGGTTCCGCGGAACATCTGGCTCTGATCCAGATAATCATACAGAATCTTTGCCTTCTTCTCGTTGCGTTCCTTGACTACTTCCAGTCCGCCCATCTTTTTCAGCCACTTAAATACCTTTCCGCAGATATAAATACAGTAGCAGTTCGGCGTATTGTAAAGGGACTCTGCGTCGGCATGCGTCTTATAGGTCAGCATGGTCGGCGTCTGAGGCAGCACATCTTCTGTGATCAAATCTTCCCGGATAATCGTAATGACCATACCTGCCGGGCCGATGTTTTTCTGAACGCCGCCGTAAATAATGCCGTATTTGCTCACATCCACCGGTTCAGATAAGAAGCAGGAGGATACATCGGCTACCAAAAGTTTTCCTTTTGTATTGGGCAGTTTTTTGTATTTTGTGCCGTAAATAGTGTTGTTCTCGCAGATATATACATAATCGGCGTCGTCACTGATCGGCAGATCGGAGCAATCCGGTATGTAAGAAAAGGTTTTGTCCTCGGAGGAAGCAATGACATTGGCCTTTCCGAATTTCGTCGCCTCTTTCCATGCTTTCTTTGCCCACTGTCCGGTGATGATGTAATCCGCCACTCTATTTTTCATCAAGTTCATAGGAATCATCGCAAACTGCTGGGAAGCGCCGCCCTGAAGGAACAAAACTTTATAGTTATCTGGAATATTCATCAGTTCACGCAGATCTTTTTCCGCTTCCTTGATAATGTGTTCAAAAGCTTTGGAGCGGTGGCTCATCTCCATCACAGACATACCGCTTCCCTGGCAATTCAGCATTTCCTCTGCCGCTTCCTTTAAAACCTCTTCCGGCAGCACTGCCGGGCCTGCTGAAAAATTGTATACTCTTTCTGTTGACATATGTTCTATCGTCCTTTCTTAAATGTCTTTGTAGCTTCATCTCTTTTTATGCCTCAGCGCGCGTTTGAAGATACACCTTAACATTCTACCACACTTCGCAGACGGCAACAATCCCAAAAAAACTGGAAAGCTCATCTTTTTATCGTAATTTTTGCGCTGTACTTGCTGCACTGCTCTCCAAAACCGATTTTGCTGACGCAAGCTTGCGCCTTGAAACGCTGCCAGTGGTAATTCTTCAAATCAATGTCTGGTAAAGTGCAGGTAATCTTCCCACCAGATTTTTGAGCCGTACCAATTTTTTGATATTTTTTGGCTGATCTCTGATAACGGTACAACTTATTTCCCTTGATTTGATACGCAATCTGATATTTTTTTGTACGGTGATTATATTGGTAAATCTTATATGCGGAAGCTCTGGCGCTGGTTTTTATGGTTATTTTCACCTTCGTAGCCTTCTCAGAGGCTTTACCGCTGCGCTTAATGGATAGTTTAGCGGGTGCTTCCGGTTTCGTCAATACCTTTTGGATGCCGCTGTAAGCTCCATAACTGACAGCAGCTCCCGTCCCGTTCACTGCGCGCACTCGGTAACGGTAGGCCGAAGCCGACTGGACGGTCTTATCTATATAGGAAGTTTTCGACGTCGTTTTCAGTAATTTCCAGCTTCCGCCGGAGGCCGGCGCACGGTACACCTCGTATTTGACGGCATTTGCAGCCGAATCCCATTTGATGGTCACTTTTTTTACCGCAGGCGTTGTTGTCTGAACCGAAGCTTTTGCCGGAGCCGGAGCGGTCAAAACAATGGAAGAATCTTCGGTATACGCCTTAATCCGGGCGTTTACCGACTTTCCGGTGCTGAGATAATTCCCGTTCATGTCCTGCCAGCCCGTCCCGTTCGCGCCGCGGTAAAAAGACTGTCCGGCTCCTACACTGGCCTCAAATGCAATCCAACCGCTGTCCACCGTAGATTCAATGGAAAAATTCTTTTCCGTGTCGCTTCGATTGGTAAAAATTACGCTGAAATAACTGTTTTCCCGCAATGCTACCTCGTTTTGCAGCGGGAACGTATAATATCCGCTGTAACGGGCAGACACCGGTTGAGCGGAAATCATATGGATACCGCTCGACGGATCTGCCGGATCGGTCAGCTCGGTATAGACATCTACTGCCAAATCGGTATTGGCAGAACTTATCAAAATCCCTACGGCTTTTAAGATCTCACTGCCAGAGGGATTGCCTTTTACCTGAAAAACATTGGCATGGGAAGCCCTTGTGGCAACACGCACCGAGCTGCTCCCGGAAGATCCATCGTACTGGTAATTATGGCGATAATTATCCGCTGACTCAAACTCCGTAAACACTGCCCCAGAAATGCTTTTGTCCTCATAAGAAATGTAAATATATCCCTCGTCCCCGAATGCGTCCCCCCAACTGTTTTTGACAATCCACGCGCCATCCCTGGATACGCCGCAGGACGGATCAAAGTTTTCTTTCTGATAGGCATCGTCCCAACCCACAATTGTAACTGCATGGTTGATGCTTCTTCCCGCCTCTGGACAAGAGTACGCGGCTGTGCTCTCATTATAATAAGGAAATGCATAGTAGAAATTAATCCCTACGGGCTGCTGTCTGGAAGACAAAACCTCTTTGATCTCCTCCTCAGAAGCATAGATAAACCCGGCATTTTGCAGATGGGCTTCCGATACATACGCCAGCCCTTCGTCCAAGTCGGATATCTCAGAAACGTACGGAGCAGTCTCTTCCCTGGCCACGCCTGACCAAGTAGACAAAAACTTGCTGGAGAGCTGCATATTTCCGCCAATGGTTCGATAATTGCTCGATGCATCGTTTGCGATATTCTTATCCCCGGAAGTATTTCCCAGCGGGTCATTGACCCGATTATAAAAAAAGTAAGCCAGATGCTCTTCCGAAAGATCGGGATTGGCTTCTAGCCCCTGTTTTAATAAAGCTGACTCGGCCATGGACATGGCGGCAAAAGCCCAGCACATGCCGTTCTCCACCTGGTTTTTTACACTGCTTACCAGTCCTAAATCCCGCAAATCAAATCTTTCCTGATAAGATGCCTTGGCCCGCTGCTCCTGAGTCAGCACTGGCTCCGCCTCCTCGTCCGGCGTCGGCAGCTCATGAAGCTCTGGAACCATGGCTTTCTGCTCCTGCTTCTCTGCCTCGGTCATCGGTCTTCCCAAAATATAATCCAGACCATCTTCTGCTGTGTCTTGGCTCACGGACTGTCCCCTTGGTTCCTGCTCCATATTCTGGGCAAAAACAGAGACAGAGCCGCTTCCTGCCGCCAGTCCCAGGCTTAATATTGCCGCCAGGCAGATTCCTCTTGCTTTTTTCATAAAGCCCTCCTTCCCTTCATACAGACGACGCCAACTACTGTGCTTACCAAAAATATAGGTATGAAAAATGATTTTCCGATTTCCTGTTTGGATTCGCTCAACGTTGAAGTTTTTGTGTCTGTATTTTCCGTTGGAGGGCCTTGCTCTCTCCTTTTTGGTTTGTTCTCCTTTTCTTTTACAGTCTTTTCCAGCGCTGCGGAAATCTTTGGTTCCGGTTCTTCCGTATCAACAACGGCCATCTTTACATCCGCAGATTCGTCCGTCAAAACATCCAAATAGCCTTCTGTTTTTATCGGTATTTCTTCTGGTATGGCTTTTAGTTTCTCTTCCAGAAGAGTTGTTATCTGTTCGTTTGCTATTTCATCAATGTCTTCGGCTTTCTCTTCCTCCGGGAAGATAACTTCTGGAATAACACTTGCAAAAATGGAGGACTCCAGATTTTCTTCTTCGCGTTCGTTAGCAACATCTAATTCTTCTTCCGTCTTTATGTGAAAAGCAACCACATCGTAAGAAGTTGCGGTTACCTGGCGTACTTCCTCTTCTGGACAAAAATCCTTCGATACCGACGCTGCTGGTACCTCCTCCACTATTTCCCCCGGCATGATGTCCGAAACTTTGCCGTCAATTTTTGATATTCTCTGGTAAACCGCTGTATAAAGGGCGCTTTCTGTCACAACCTCCTGAATTTGCGGCTCCCATCCTGCAAACTGGTAAATATACTGCTCGTCCTCTTTTTGCTCTGGAATGCAGATATCTTCCAGCACATCCCCATATGTACAAATCTTTGAATCCAAAATATTCCCGTCGTCATCCAGAAAGTCGACGATATAGCTGATCGTTTCCATCGACTCCAGACTGTCCCCAGAAATTTCAGCAGCACTTATGGGAACTGCAGCCACCATACAAACAGCAAATACAGCCATTGCCAAGATACTTTTGTTTTTCATTGGCTCTCTCTTTTCCTTTCGTAGATTCGCTCCCTTTTACTATACTTGCTTTTCCCCTATTTTGCAAGCGAATGTAATCTCGCCGATAGCGTAAAATTTTGCTCGTTTTTAGAAATACAGCCATTTTCTCCAGAAATTAGTATTAGAATGCGCCTGAAAAGGATTGTCCAATGCTGGCTTGAATATTTGATAATATAACAATTCTCTGGTATAGTCAAATCGATAAACCTAAAATATCATTTGTTCTGCCTGACCAATGAGAATTTGTCGCTTTGTTAATCAACTCCGCTTTTTACTACAATGCACAGCAATAGCCTGTTTGACGAAACCGGCCGTTCCATCTCCGCCTGCTTTGTCAATGCTGCTCTTGAAACGTTCATCACATACATACATTTCACCCAATCCGCTAAGGATTTCATTTGTACATACATAGTAGTTATCGGTTATAAATTTCTGTAATGCAGAGATTTTCTTTTGTACTTCATCGACATTAGGAGTTAAATGTTTTAATTCTCCTAATTCAGAAAACATGGTCATTAGTTCGTTTGCAATCTTGCTATAATCACCTTCATTTCGAGTAATATCTTTTTGTTCGTACTCTTGATACGCTTTCGTATTGCCCCATTTTGCCTTGACTTCCGCCTCATACTTTTTAATTTCGCTCTTGTCGAAAACGTCAAAATTCATTGTTGTCACTCCTTTGTTTTGAATTTCACGGGCAAAGATAATAAGTTCCCCTATGTGTTTATATTGTAATTCTAACAACTCAATTTGCTGAGCAATTGCTTCTGATGGGTCAAAATCAGGGCTGTCAAGAATTACTTTGATTTCTTTTAAGGGAAACTCTAATTCACGAAACAATAAAATATTTTGCAAACGGCTAAGTGCCGTATCGTCATACATTCGATAGCCTGATTCGGTTACTTTCGTAGGTTTCAAAAGCCCGATTTCATCATAATAATGAAGTGTGCGGGCGGTGATGCCAGTCAATTTAGCAACCTCATGGACAGACATAGATTCTTTAGTCATTCCAAAATTCCTCCGCAGCGTCTAAAATTTCTTTTGCGGGTAAAAGTGTCGCTTCAACCGCACTTTTACCAGTTTTTTTCAAGTAATGCTTTACTAAATGATAGCCGCAAGCATATCCAGCGCCGTACAACAGATACCTTCATATTTTTTGCTCCTTTCCTGTTTTCCCATATAATAAACTATGACGTAACGTGAAAGTCAAGGGGCAATTCAACTTTCTGACAGAAGCATTCAGAAAAAAACGGGGGTACAAATCATTGTGATGATACAACGTCAAATGGAAAAAGACTGTGAATCGCTGTTCGGGATACCGAAATGGAATGGCCGATTTCGGCCCTATGGGCCAGGGTGAGATATGTGCATTGGAATCATGGGATATAACAAAAAAATCCCTGTAATCAGGGATTTTTCCAATGCCGCAGACCGGAATCGAACCGGTACGGGTATCACTACCCACGGGATTTTAAGTCCCGGGCGTCTGCCAGTTCCGCCACTGCGGCATATAACGACCCAGAAGAGACTCGAACTCTCGACCTCCGCCGTGACAGGGCGGCGCTCTAACCAACTGAGCCACTGGGCCAAAATATACAACTATCATATCGAAACTAAATGGACCTTCGGGGACTCGAACCCTGGACCGACCGGTTATGAGCCGGGTGCTCTAACCAACTGAGCTAAAGGTCCGTCTTTTGGATGACTCCAAGGGGATTTGAACCCCTGTTACCGCCGTGAAAGGGCGGTGTCTTAACCACTTGACCATGGAGCCCTTGTCTTGACGACGATGATAATTTTATCATATGTTTATCCCTTTTGCAAGAGTTTTTTTTCAAAAAAAAGGAATATTTTGAACGCCGCCAAGATGCGAGCGCGTATTCCCCAAAGAGCCTATATATTTAGCGATTTTTTAATCGCCAAATATATAGTGCTCCATTCAGCAGGTTTTAAGCCATCCCATTCGGCAGCAAATCCAGACGGATGAAATACCCCTGGTCGTGCCGGCAGACCGGACATGCTTTGGGCACTTCCGTCCCCTGATAAATATATCCGCAGTTCAAGCACATCCACGCGGTTTCCACATCCGAAACAAATAATTTTTTCTCCTCCAGAAGCTGCGCCAGATAACCAAACCGATCTCCATGAGTTTTCTCAATCTGGGCAATCCTGCGAAAAGAATCCGCTACTTGGGGAAATCCCTCGGCGGCAGCCACTTCCCCAAAATGATGGTATACATCGTCATGCTCCTCGTACTCATTATGCTGTGCCGCCCGCAGCAGCTTGTCTACATCCTTGTAGTTATCTACCGGATAACCTGCATCAATGATAACCGTATGGCCGTTTAACTCTTGCAGATGATTGTAAAATATTTTCGCATGCTGCTGTTCCTGAGCCGCCGTAAAACGAAAAACCTGTTCAATCACATGAAGATGCTCTTTTTTTGAAAAATCAGCGCTGAATACATACCGATTCCTGGCCTGGCTCTCTCCGGCAAAAGCACGCATAAGATTGGCTTTTGTCTCACTATCACAAAATTTTATCGACATACTGACCTCCTTGTACATTTTGTATACTCTCGAAATTTTTTTACTGTTACCAGTATGTCCGTTTTTTTCCATTTTATTACATACATCTAAGAGGCTGTTTGAAAAGCACGAACTTCTCAAACAGCCTCTTTTTTTCATTATATGACTCTTCTTACATCCAGAATGGTTCGGTAAGCTGCGTTATCGCTTACTTTGATTCCTCCGGCCGGATAGGGAGCGCTGTTGGACGCATGTACAATCTGGCCATTTCCCATATAAATGGCAATGTGGCTTCCATAGCAAATCAGGTCGCCCGGCTGCGCCTGTGAATAGGGAACGCTCATGCCGTTTGCCATCTGGGCTTCCGACGTCCGATTTAAGGCCACCCCAAAGTGAGCATACACACTCTGGACAAATCCAGAACAGTCTGCGCCGTTTACCGGGTCAGTTCCGCCCCATACATAGGGATTTCCCACAAATTGCAGTGCATAGTTGACAACCTCCTGGCCTGCGCCGCTGCCTGTGGAAACGGCTGGGAGTGTCTCCCCGGTTCCATACCCCTCGTCTATCACATTGCCGTATTCGTCTGTCTGTACGTCTCCGCTTTCTGTATCTGTAACGAAATCGTCTGTCAGATCTTCTTGGTCTTCCGTATCCTGAATGAAAGAGTCATCGTCTGTAAATTCCTCTTCCTCTTCATCCGTCAGATCGGTATCTTCGTATTCATCTGCGAAGTCCTCTGTATCGGTATCTTCGGTATCTTCGTTCTCGTCGGTATTGTCCGCAGTCTGTTCCGCAGCGGCGGCTTCTTCTGCTTCTGCTGCTGCTTTTGCCTGTCTCCTGGCTTCTTTTTCCGCCTCTTCTGCAAGTCTGGCCTCTTCTGCCTTGCGGGCGGCTTCTTCTGCTTCCGCTGCCGCCTCAGCCTGTCTTCTGGCCTCTTCCTCAGCCGCCAGGCGCTCCTCTTCCAGACGGGCAATTTCTGCGGTCTGCTGTTGCAGTAAGTATGCATATTCTTCTGCCTGTGCCTGTGCAGTAGCAATCTGCGCTTCGTAGTCTTCCGAAGCCGCTCTCTTATCTGCAAGCTGGCTTTCCAGGGAAACCTTCTGCGCTTCCTGCTGGCTTCTCATATCTACCAGTTCGGCTTTCTCTGCTTCCAGTTGTACACCTAGTTGTTTTACCCCTTTTACCGTCTCCTCGAATTTTTCCAGATTTGCGCGGTCATATTCATACATCTGCTGTGTATATTCCGCTTTATTTAACAGATCCGAAAGATTTTTCGACTCCAGCAGCATCTGGAACCAAGCGGAATTCCCGCCCTTCTCGTAAAGGAACTGAATCCGTTTTTTCATGGATTCGTATTGCTCGTCTTTTTGTTCCTCTGCTTCTTTCAGATCTTCCTTCGTTTCCTTAATCGCAGTCTCTTTATTTGCAATATCCTGATCCAGCACATTGACAGCGACCATGACATTGACCAGTTCCTGATCCAATTCGTTGATCTCTGCACTCAAAGCTTCCTTCTGGGCCTCCAGACTGTCAATTGTTTCATACGCCTCATTTAAGTTATTGTTGGTTGCCTCCTGCTCCACGCGCAGCTCTTCTTCTTTTGTAGCTCCTACACTTACAACCTGCGAGAAAGTAACAATAAACGCTAACATATAACATACAAGTCTTTTTTTCATAATCTCTCAACCCTTCATCTCTTTTATATCCCCAAGCTCCGCTATTGTATGCCTTGCTTCACTGTCCCTATCATACCACACTCTTTTTCCAGATTCAAGAGTAAAATTAAAAAAATTAAATACTTTTGTAACATTTTTATAATTTATGAGAAACAATATAACGATTTCAGGTAAAAAAAGAGATACCCAGCTTTCACCAGATATCTCTGTCCGGCAGTTATTCGCCGCCGCCAAACATATTTTCCAGAACCTGACCAGCACTTTTCGTCTTGTAGCCATCTGGATCTGAGAGTGTCTTTGTGTTCCATCTGAGTATATTGCTGGCCCTGATGTAAGAAGAACCCACACTGCAAGATAAATTGAATTTCTTTACCAGACTGGGATAATACTGGTTCATATACTGCTTCGCCAGTTCGACTGCCTCGCTGTCGTACCCCCCAGAAGGCGTTGTCGTCCCATTAATCTGAACGCAAGGGGGTGTGGAATGGACGATTACCAGACTGCCGTCCGAACATTGGCCAATAACAATAAAAGTATGCCCGGACATACTGCCTACATCCCCAGCTTTGAACCGTCCCAGATAATTACTTTGACTCAATTTGGACTGGGACCACAACGCCCCGTAGCCCCGGCTGGCATATACGCTGGCAATGGTAGAAGCCTCTGCTACGTATCCGCTGCCCACGCCGCTCTGCGTCTCCATCACCTGATAAGTGCTCCAGCCCACGAACCCGGAACAATCCAGGCCCTTTGCCCTGGTGGTAACAGACAAATCCATAAAATTAGCATAATTATAAGAACTGCCTTTGGAGTTAAACCAGGTCACCCATTCGGGATAAACCCCTATGTATGTAGCCGTAGGCTGCGCCCATCCGCCTCCCCATACGTACAGCGTCTTTCCTACCGGCTGCAATGCACCAAGGAGGAAATTCTTAATCGTGTGGGCCTCTCCCGGTTGATCGATGGTTGCATCACTTTCATTAACCTCATATTCCAGGACCCCGGTTGAGTCGAAATGATACGTCTTATTGCTGATGGTCTGCGTACCAGTCAGCCTTGCCCCTTTGTTTTTTGCTTTCTTAGACAGATAGTACTTATCGCCGTTGTAGGTCAGCCACCCAGTTTTTACGTAGCCTTCGTCCTCAAAATAATACCAGTCGTTTCCGATTTGCTGCCACGCCTTATAAGTACCGGTCAGTGTGAAATAATATCTCTTGCTGTCAATGGTTTTCCAGCCTACCAGCAAACTTCCGTTTTCCGTGGCATAATAATATTTCTTGCCGACTTTGAGCAGCTCATCTGCGTGCATAATCCCTGTCGTTTTATCTAGGAAATATTTCTTTTTCTCCCCGGCAGAATTCTTTTCTGTAAGCCACCCGTAACGCATGGAGCCGGGAGTGTTACTCTTATTAAAATAATACCAGTCCTCGTCGATCTGCTGCCATCCGGTAACCATCACGCCGTCTTGGCCCAGATAATATTGCAGTCCGTCCGGTTTTGCTGTGACAAGTTCATTTTCTGCCATCGCGCCGTTTTTTGGCTTTAAATAATAATATTTGCTGTTGTAAAATACCCAGTCCCCTTTGACCTTCTTGTTATTTTTATAATAATACCAGATGTTATTTTGCTTTATCCAGCCGTTCTTAGCCGCGGCCTGTACCTCCACCGCTGTGGACTGCGCCGCGGCGCTTCCTGCCAGCAAAAGCATCAGAATAAAGAAACCTAAAATTTTCCAGCTTACACGTCTTCTCCTCATTGTCATCGCCCATCCTTTTACGAAATATTACCTTTTCTCTACATTTGATCGCTGAATCAAACGGATTTTATTAAATGATTATTACAATAATATTTCGCTTATTATAACGTGAAAACGGGAAATTGTCAACAGAAAAGTAAAATCCTGTTACTATTTGTTATGGTTTCCGATAACAGGAGGGTACTAAACGCTTACGTTCCTTGCAGCACCCGATCCAAAATCTCCGCAAAAGGTTCCATAGCATTTTTCACCTCTTGAAGTGTATTTGTCTGTGCGCCCGCTTCCAGCAAAATGGCACGAGGGCGCAGGTGCAGATTATAGCGCAAACTGGATAAATAAATGTTGCGGCTCAAGCCAGGATAATATTGAGCGGCCTGCAAATTTAACTGGAAGGAAAAGGCCAAGTTTTCCTGTACATAAGGATTGGGAAGATATTCAACCTCCCCGTTCAGCGCACTATAACTAAGGCCGTTAAAGAACATAAATTTTGCCGTATCTTTTCCGTTGACCTCTGTCACCAGACGCCGGCCCTCCGCCACCCCGTCCCGGTGCAGGTCAATCACCACCTCAATGGTGGGATTTTCCGCCAAAATCTGTTCCACAGCCGCCATCGAATAATCATATGCACTATTCCGGTCTATCACACCGTCCACCACATCAAAAGTGTCTGTGTTGTGGATGACTCCATAGCCATATTGATCCTGAAGCAGTCCAGTCAGATAATTCCCCACCCCGACCACTGTATGCTCCGGATTTCCCTCCTCAGAGTCTGCGAATCCCTCCTGCGAATGGGTATGGTAAATCAGAATCTGCGGCACCTTTGGATTCTTTTCCAGAGTCATGTCCAGATCCAACAATCCCGAAGCGTTGATCCGCGTCTCGTCCACCGCCGTGGTGCTGTCCACGATAAAAAAATTCCCTAGCAAGTAGTCGTAATCTTCCAACTGCTCTCTGCTAATCTCCACCTGGGGCTCCACAGCCGCTGAAGCGCTCTCGGCGTTTTCTGAGACCACCTCTTCTTCTTGTTCAGGCGGCTCCTCCTCCTGTACTTGTTCCTTTTCCTGAGCAAGCTGGTTCTCCCCTTCCACTTGCTCTTCCAGATACTTGGCATTTGCCTCTATGATTTTATCATAGGTATATTCATCCTCTATGGCAGGCCCGTACACCGCCTGATGCTTCATATATCCATAGACAGGGAACTGATGGAACAGCTTATCCACCATCCCTGTCTGCTGCTGCGGCGCAGGATAAAAACCGGGTAAATATATAAAAAGCAGTCCAATCATGCACAGACAAAGCAGGATACAAATAAATTTCTGCCAGTTGGTCAACCAATCACCCCATAGTTGTTATATGAAGCGATCGGCCAGATTATACGTCCTCTAAAGCAATATTCAGTGCCTCCGAGATGGTAAAACCCAGCCGTTTCATAGTTTCGTCCACATCTTTGGGCGTCACAAACATTGTGTGCAGATGCGGGGAAATCATTTCCTCCAGAAATTCCTTGCGTTCCTGTTCCTCCAGGGTATCCAAAAGATGCGCCATGGCATCGTGTACGATGGTCGCCGCGTCCACCACTGTGGGAATCCCAATGCCGATCACTTGTACTCCCAACGTTTCCGCATTCAATCCGTCCCGGTGGTTGCCGATTCCAGAGCCGGGATTGATGCCTGTATCTGTAATCTGAATGGTACGATTCAGCCTTTTGGTGCTGCGGGCAGCCAGCGCATCCACGGCAATGACCACATCCGGCTTTGTCTCATCCACAACTCCCTGGATAATCTCCAGAGTTTCCATCCCAGTCTGTGCCATAACCCCTGGTACGATTGCGCTGACTGCATGGGCACGGTCTTCCCCCATCCCCAGCGTCCCGTATTCCCGTAACACATGACGTGTAATATGCAGGTTTTGAACGACATTTGGACCCAGGGCGTCGGGAGTCACATCCCGGTTTCCCAAACCCACCACCAGCACGGATTTTTCTTTATCCAGGGACGCCAGCTTGCGCAGATGTCTGGCCAGCTCTTTGGAAATTTCGCGGTGATAGTCCTGATCCGGCACAGACATATTGGGGGCTTCCATAGTAATGTAAATCCCCTGGGGCTTCCCCATCGCCTTGGCCCCCTTCTCTGTCTCAATCCTAACCAGCGTAGTCTGGATATCCTTTTCCTCGTCATAGGATTCCTCAATGACTACTCCGCTTATCTCCACATTGTCCTCTTCAAAACGCTCCTTTGTCTCCAGGGCCAGATCCGTCCGAATTCTGTAATTCGCCTGCATCCTATCTCTCCTCCTGTATCTATTATGTACTCTAGGAATTTTCCAAGAGCACGCTATTTATGATAGGATTACTATGCCCTTTTCTGAGACAAATATCCATTTCCTTTTATTCATCTTCTTTTTCCAGCAGCAGACGGTAAATCTCCCGTTTTCCCACCCCCCGGTCACGGGCGACCTGTTTCATCGCCTCTTTTCTGGAAAGTCCCTGCGCCTCGTAATAACTCATATGTTCCTCTATCTGCATCTCTTCCCATTGTGCCTGCCGCTCTTCTTTTAACTCCTGAGCGCTCTTTCCCTCGATAACCAGCACACACTCTCCTTTGACCTCCTGGTTTTTTATCTGTTCCAGCAGATTTTCCAGCGTGGTCCGATATACCGTTTCATGGCATTTCGTCAACTCACGGCACAAAGAAACTTTCCGGCTGCTGCCTAAAACCAGCGCAAGCTCCCCCAGCGTGCGCGCCAGACGATGCGGCGCTTCGTACAAAACGATCGTCCGCGTTTCTTTTGTCAGACTCTCCAACCGTTCCTTTCGTCTCTTCGTATCCATAGGAAGAAATCCCTCAAAGGCAAAGCTGCGGGCAGGCAACCCGGACAATGTAAGGCCCAAAATACAAGCCGCCGCCCCTGGCAAAGCCGTCACCGCGATCCCCTGCTCATAACATAACTTGACCAAATCTTCCCCTGGGTCAGAGATACCCGGCGTTCCCGCGTCGGTCACCAACGCAATATCCTGTCCCTGCAAAAGCTTTTCCACCAGCACAGGGCCTTTTTTTCTCTGATTGTGTTCATGATAACTGGTAATGGGCGTATGGATATCGTAATGATTCAATAGCTTGATACTGTTTCTAGTATCCTCTGCTGCAATCAAATCCACCTCTTTTAACACACGCAGCACACGCAGCGTAATGTCCTCCAGGTTCCCAATCGGCGTGGCGCATAAATATAACGTTCCCAAGGCTCAGTCCCCCTTTCCTCCATAATAGACATCCAGCGCTTCCTGTGTATAGACGCCCGGTTTCTTATATAGGATAAAAGGCTTTTCCACGGTCATCCTAGGATTTCCCCCCGAAATTCCTTCCAAAAGCACCATATTCGGCTCCTTGTCCACATAAGGGTGAACCAGACGCATCCGCTTAGGTTCCAGGCCGTACTGCACCATCCTGGGCAGGATTTCCCCCAGCCGAAACGGACGATGGATCATATAAAATCTGCCCCTGGGCCGTAATAGATTTGCCGCCTGACGGATGACGTCCTCCAGCGTGCATAAAATCTCATGCCGGGCAACGGCCTTTTCCATACGGGCATTGGTCAGGCCGTGATGATAGATCATATACGGCGGATTGCAGGTGATAACGTCAAAAGAAGCCCCTCCAAAGATGGCGGAGGCTTCTTTGATATCTCCTGTCACAATTGTGATTTCCTTTTCCAAATGATTGTGGATAACGCTTCTTCTCGCCATCTGTGCACAGTCCGGCTGGATCTCCAGCCCCACCACATGGCTCCCTTTCTTTCTGGCTCTCAAAAGGAGCGGGATAATGCCTGTCCCGCATCCCATGTCCAAAATCCGATCCGAATCCTGCGCACGGGCAAACCAGGACAGCAGCACCGCATCCGCGCCAAAACAAAATTTATTCGGATTCTGGATAATCTCATAGCCATTTTGCAGATCATCCAGACGCTCGCCCGGCAGTAATTTACTCTTCGTCAAAACTGGACTGCCCTCCCTTATCTTCCAATTGCTTCAATTCCCGAAATTCTTCTTCCGACAATTTTACCTTTTTCTTCCTGGGACGGAATTTCAGCTCTTCCACCTTATAATCCCGCATCTCCTTCTCGTCGTTGACCTCCACCAGTACGCGCACATACTGCCGCAGAACGCTGACGCTGTGGACTTTTCCCTGCAAGCCCTCCTTGGTAGTCACCATATCGCCAATTCCCGGAAGCTTCCGGTTCAGCTCCTCGTAAATCTCCTGCTCATTTTTCAGGCAGCACATCAGCCGGCCGCAGGCGCCGGAAATCTTCGTCTGATTTAACGACAAATTCTGTTCCTTCGCCATCTTGATAGAAACCGGAGCAAATTCTGTGAGATACGTATGGCAGCAAAGGGGACGGCCGCAAATGCCGATGCCGCCCATAATCTTCGTCTCATCCCGCACGCCGATCTGCCGCAGTTCGATACGCGTCTTAAACACAGAGGCCAAATCCTTTACCAGCGCCCGAAAGTCCACTCGTCCGTCCGCTGTAAAATAAAACAACACTTTATTGTTATCAAATGTATATTCCGCATCGATTAACTTCATCCCCAGATGGTGATCCTGGATTTTCTTTAGGCAAATCTCAAACGCCTCTTTTTCTTTCTCCCGGTTTTTCTCCTCCCGCTCTTCATCCTCCTGGGTGGCCATTCGCAACACGTCTTTGAGTGGCTGTACCACCATATGATCCTCCACTTCTCTGGGCGCCAGAACTACGTGTCCATATTCCATGCCCCTTGCAGTCTCTACAATTACATGGCTTCCTACATGGATATCGTAATCCTTTGGACCAAAATAATAAATCTTCCCCACATTGCGAAATCTTACGCCAATCACTTTCGTCATGCTATTTCTCCCTGATTGCACAAAACAGCAACTCCATCGCCAGTTCAAAATTGACATTTGCTCTCAGCCGGACTTTCGCTTTGTCCGTAGCATGGATGATATTGTCAATCCCCTCGTAAGAGTGTTCGCTGGCCTGCTGCTTAATGGTATTGATTTCTTTTTTAAACACCAGATGATCTACTTCCCGTGTAGCCTTAAACATCAGCACATCCCGGAACCACACCTGGAAAATATCCAGATAATCGTAAATATTCCCCTGTTCCTGGGACATCTTCCCCAAAATCTCGATCCATTCATGAACTTCCATCTTGGAGGCTTGTTTTAGCAAATACAAAGCCTTGCGCATCGTATCGCCGAATCCATCCGAATCCGCCGACTGCCTGGCCTTGCCAATATTTCCCTGTGCAAAAGCCGCCTGCACAGCCGCCTCCTGCTCTGGCACATGCATCTGTTCCACCAGATACCGCTTCACCAGCGCATCGCTGACCGGGCGCACATCCAACCGCACACAGCGGGAGCAGATCGTCGGAAGCAGCGCGTCCACATTGGCCGTAAGCAGCAAAAACACCGCATACTCCGGCGGATCTTCTATCGTCTTCAACATCGCGTTCTGTGCCTGCGGAGTCATCTTGTCCGCATCCGTAATGATATAGATTTTATACCGCCCCCTGTACGGCCGGATAGCCGCATCTTCTACCACCTGTGCGCGGATCTCCTCCACCCCGATGGAATTGCGCTTCTCACGCTGCACATATATGATATCTGGATGAACTTTCTTGTCCGCCTTTTTGCAGGACTCACAGACCTTGCATGGGACACCGCCGCCCTGCTCGCACTGTAAGGCCATCGCGTATGCATCGGCAAGCAGCTTCTTTCCCGAACCGTGTTGCCCTGCCAGTATATAGGCATGGGCAACTTTATCCTGCAAAATAGAATTCTTCATATGGCTGATCATCTGCTCCTGACCCACAATGGATTCAAAATCTTTCATATAAGAATCTTCCTCCCTCGTAACTTATCTGGTTATTATAACATACTTGTGTGGGAAGAAACAGTATTTATTTTTTTATAAGGAAAAATGCAGGCTCTTGGTTTCTTTCGCCCTAAAATAGATTTGATTAGACATATATTCCATACGAAGCCCGCATAGCCCACTAAAGCATTCATTAATCATTTTTTCTTCATTATTCTGTCAGCTTTTCTATACATTCAAAACTATACTATTTACACTTAAATACCATATTGAGTAATTTCAGCTTTAATCCTTTCTATGGCACCTATACATGTATTTTTTCTTTGACTAAAGTTATATCATTTGTCCTCAACGCGCAGATGTTTGCAGAGATCAGCTTCTAACGCATAGGAAGCGTCGATTACATTCATTCGTGTATGGAATACTTCTTCTGAGAATCAACGTCATAATTAATCGCCTCAACATCTTGCACTACCGCAATAGAAATTTGTTCATTTATTGAATTATGCATATTGATTGATTCATTAAATTCTCTTACAGCCCTTCCAAGATTATTGCTCTCATCAAAAGAATACGTTGTTTTTTTACCATTAAAATATTGTTCTACAACATTTTCATTTCCCATCATATTAGCAGTAATAATTCCGTTAGTTCCAATAAATTCAATGAACCTCCGCTTCACATTAGAATACAATGAACTACGTATATATACAGATATACTACCTGCCACTCCAATTAGTATAGAATCATTCGTTTCCCCATACTCTGTAAAATGTATCAATGAATAATCACTCATTATATAGTGAATAGCGGAAAGCATATGTACTCCTATCGTCTCAACTGCTGTGGCGTTTGGATAAAACTTTCCATATTGAGCAATTTCAGCGTTGATCCTTTTTATAGGGCCTATACATGTTATCTTTTTTTTGATTAAATTAATTGATTCAGAGAACATATAAGTATAATCCGTAAACAGGGTTTTTCCTCTCCTTCGCGCTAATGCATAAAGCTCTCTGGTAGATATGGCATCTCTTGTTAGAATCTTTTCACAAAATACGTTCAGGCCATGTTTTAATGAAAGAACCACATACTGATAATGGGTATCAACAGGAGTGCATATGAAAGCAGCCTCTACCTCTTTCAAATATTTTTGGAATGAGATTTCATCTGTATTATGGTCAATTATCCCCACAACATCGAACCCATTCACTGCCAAATATTTTTTTAAAATGTTAGCCCAATATCCATTTCCAAACAATAAGCACCTCATACTTTTACATCCTTTTCATTCTTTAATGCTTTTTTAAGTTTTATAATCTGGATAATATAATTTGAAATTGTATCAATCACATCTACCTTTGAATTTTTGATATCATCTTCCCAACGAACCGGAAGTTCCACAACTTTCATTCCCTTCCGCTCCGCACGGAGCAGCAGTTCTATAATAAGAAACCAACCATTCTCCTCTGACGCTTCGGAAACCAGTGCCATGGCGGCAGTCTGTTTGAAAAATTTAAATCCACATATTGCGTCCGTTGCTTTCATTGCAAACACTATTTTCAGAAGAAAAACTAAGCCATAGGACGTGATATTACGATACCATTTTCTTCCCGTCGTTATTGATTTTTTATTAAAACGCGAGCCATTTATTAAATCAATGCTGTCATCATCTTCAAAAAGCTTTGTAACCCTTGAAAAATATCTGATATCCGTAGATAGATCAATATCCATGTAACCTACAATATCCGTTTTCAACCTCTTCACTCCAGATTTAAAAGCTACTCCTACACCTTTCTCCTTAATCCTCAGGTAATTCACATTTTCAAGCCTTTTGCATAGTTGTCTGGCAAGCTCTTCGGTCCTATCTGTTGACCCATTGTCGACAATCAAAAATTCAAAAACAATGCCCAATGAGCTTATATATTGATAAGCTTCTTGAATCCCTTTTAATATACGTTTTTCTTCATTATAAACAGGAAAAATAATGCCGTATGATGCCATAACGTTTTACCTCGAAATTCTGTCAACCGATTTGACTATATATTTTTGGTGGGTAAATACTGTTTTTAGAATCAATTCTGTGTATTTCGTAAGAATTGCCATAATGAGACCCAATCCAAAAAAACCCGCGCAAATTATAAGAACTATACTGGTCCACCCGGCAACCGGTATTCCTTGCGCACGTATCACAAGAGCATAAGCGGAGATGCCTACTGTCATAAACAACATAAAACCCGTAAAAAATGATGCAAGTTTATATGCAAGGTCTGTATACAGCACAAATGCATCTATTGCCAGCTTGATCCTATAACTATTATCATGCTTATGTATATTCCCTGAAGTGACTTGAAATAAATGTTTTTTCATCACAAACCCACAATTCGCATATACCGCTTTCCGATATGGAAGGACACTGCTCATAGACCGGACTCTGTTGATTGCACGTCTGGAAAGTATGCGGAATGCATCTGCTTGTAACTTATAGTGCGGTTTTGAAACTTTATTGTACAAGTTATAAAACAAACTTGACCCTATTCCCCTATTCTTATCGGGGCAAGCCGATACAATATCATTGCCTTCTAAGCACTCTTTGTAAATCTCATATATTATACTGAGATCATACGTTATATCAACCGAATCGAACTCGTAAACAAAATCCCCAATTGAGATATCCACCCCGGCATTCATGGAAAGTTCCAAACCCTGGTGGAAACCCATATCCACTACAGTTATTGACGTTCCTTTTGACACATACTCTTTTATCAAAACAACCGTGTTATCCGTTGAGCCGTCATCCACACATATTATCTCAAAATTTTCAAAACAGCCCGATATATAAATATAAATCTGATCAAGAAACTCCTTAACTCTTTCCCCATCATTGTAGGTATAGATTACAAATGACACAAACCCTTTTTCTTTATCCACGTCTTAACACCTCATTTAACACATTATCCAAGTCATAAACTGTATTAATCTTTCCTGAGAGAACCGACACAAACAATGGTTCCTCAGAAAACGTCTTAATAACAGTCGGCCTCGAATCATCAACTTCTGAAGCCATCAAAATAGGCTTTACGGAATACAAGGATTTCAGATATTTGAACTTATAGTCTTCCTTCAGATATTTTTTTGCCAGTTTACTCATATACGGCCATGCCGTCTTCGGTTCATACTTGCATCCATTACAATTCTCTAACTGAGCCTTAGAACAATAGCCATCTCTCCCTCTTTTCTGGCAGTCAAATTCCGGCAATGTTTCATAGCTTGTGGCATGAGGGGTAAACGTTACAGATGTAAGCGAGTGAAGCCCTGTTTTTCCAAATGGCATGATCGAGAAAAATGGACCGTCCATTACAGTAATGCCAACATTTTTCAGCTTTTCATCGGCTTCACATAAGATAATCTCACATAATTCATATTTGATTTTAAATGTCTGCACCCCAAACAGCTTGGCAATCTGATTCGTTGAGGCATATGTTGCGTTTAGCACAAAATCAGCATCAAAATTCCCCTTATTGGTTTCAATTTGATACACTTCTCCCCAATGGACATTTTTTAGCCGTACCTGGTAAATAATATCAATATTCGGATACCCTGATATTTTCTCCAAAAAATAATCCCTTAATATGTTAGCATCATAAGTATACTCACGGGTAAAAAAAGCTCCATCACACATATTTGGATTAAAATACTCTTCTGGGTCAATCCTAACGCATTCTATGGATGCGTTTTCACAAAATTTTACAAATTCCCCTGCATCAGTCCATGAAAAATCTCTGCTTGTAGCATACACCTGCTTAAAATTTGTAAATACTGAGAAACCATAATCCTCCATAAAACGGTTAAAATAATGTGCAGATTTTTTAGCGGTTGAAAGAGAGCGAGGATAATGATAGCCCATGTGAACTCTTGCCTGATTTACGTACGTCGCACGCTTGAATGGCCCAGAATCATACTCTAAGACGATAATCCTGTCGGTACATCGCTGCCCAAGATATAAAGCCGCATACAGGCCATAAATGCCAGCGCCAATAATAATCTTCATAATCTTAGTTACTCCCCTCCGCTTCATATACCCACACCCGATATATACTCGAGTCTATATCCGTCTTACGTTCCACCAATACAAGCCCTAAATCATCTGCATTATCCAGCTGATATTTCGAGAAAACAAATTTGCCACCTAGATTAGAAAATGCACTGGAATCAATAAACAAAGACCTACTTTCATCTGTCAAAAAAATTTCCGGTTCTACATTTTTCAAATTATCTACAAAACAATATAATCTGCCACCCCATGTATCATAATATTTTTCTAATTCAGGATATTTGTCTAATGAAGGGGCTATGATTTCCCTGAATTTATAATGGTACTCTAACGGATTAGTAGAGATGTATCCATCCAATGTATTAAAACCGTTAAACATGGCAACTGCCGGATGGTAGCCCACGCTGACAACACCCTCGTTGTTATATCCAATATCCTTTTTCAGTTCTGCAAAATAGTCAGTATCAAAAAACTGCGCAAAAGTCACATTGCCCTCGGCCAAGGAATCCTTGTGAAAGATATTTTTTTCCGTATCCCTGTAAGTCCCCGGACTCATGATCACCACGCCAATGTTGATCGAAAGGCCAAGGAATAAAATTATATCCACCGCCTTATTCCTGTCCAACCCCAGAAAGATTGTAATGGCCAGCACATACCAGAGTACATTGTTAAAATAAACCACTCTCCCTAAATTAAATCCTTCTAAAAATGGCAGTATACTAGATACGATGCTCAGAATCTTCATTTCATTTAAGGCATATATTGCACATAATGCGACAATCACCAAAGCTATGACGGTAGGGAATACAATCCTTTTCAATTCTTTTTTCTTGAGAAGCTGAAAAAACAAAACTGCATACCCTATCATGCATATTGGGATCAGCAAGTCTAGCACAGGTGCTGCATGATACTGCCCAAAAAGGCCAACTCTTCCTGTTGTTCTAATGAAGGTGGCTATGCCGGATTTGAAATCTCCTGGAAGGCTTGTCAAGAATAATGTTCTATTTGTTGCATCTCCACGCAATACATATATAAAAACGTTAATATTAGTAATCAATATCCCCAAAAACATCAAAAATCCATATAACAAGAAATTCTTTTTTACTTTTTTGTGCCTAATGGCATCAATAAGAAAAGCAATAAAATACACCCCAAAAACAAATATACCAATAGTAGGAAAATATACAAAAAATCCAAATGTTATAGATAAGACCACATAGCTAAACCGGATTTTATCATCTTGCTGCTCCAATATATTATACAGCATCTCTAAATACAATGGAAGAAAGGTGAAAGAAAGCGTCCAATTAGGGTATACTGCGGTAAATGCATATGCCGCAGCAAGCAGCGTAGTCATCCATTTTATCGAATATAATGAACTAACTTCCCTACTTTTGCACCTCATCCACACAAAACAATCTTCTTCAGCAATAATGTTGAATAGTCTTTTTGCGAAATAAAATCCAAATATCAGGCCAATTGCTTTATTTGCAATTTCACCCCATATAGGGCCAAAACAGAAATTCAGCAATCGATAGGCACCAAAATCAAAATAGAGATAGCATGTTGACATTCCGTCCATTATCGGCATACTTGAATCCGGTGCAAAGAAAAGATCTGAACGCCTCAGCACTTCAAACAAGGAAGGCCAGCTATCCAGATAATCGTGTATTGTGAAAATATAATCTTCACGGTAGTAAATAAGGGGAAATAACACTACCATAATCCCGATACAGACAATAATTCTTGATAAAACTATATATCTATCTGTTAATCTAATTTTATCCATCACAAAAAAATTCCTTCCTAAAAATAATGCCACAGAAATTTTGAGAAAACTCTTTGTTGCAAAAACAATATACTATATTTTTGCGCATTTTTCGGAATTTGCTGATTTATTGTACACATATTTTTCCCTTATATACCTCAATTTTTTTGCAAAATATTTCTCCATTTCATTAAGTTGTTGTGTATTTAAATCATCATAATATCCAATACATTTATGTGTAGAAGTTGATTGTATATATTTAAACATAGTGTTTATAATATTATACACTGCAATCTCACACAAAATCACCCCCCCCCTTATTTTTTTCATAGAGTTCTATCATCCCAATCACCGGACTCATCAAAAAAACAACTCTTCCATTCCCTAATGCTGGTGCTATACAAGGTTCATCAATTTGAACACATCCTTGTTGAGATAAATATTTTAAATCTTTCTCAAATTCATTCGAACTGTAACACAAATGATATGGCATATTACGATATTGTGTTATAAGCCCTGATACAACCGAATCCTTTCCAACTGGTGAAACCAATTCAATCACATAGCCATCTTTTTCTACAAAAACGATATGAATTTTTCTATGCTCATCATATATTTTTTTCTGTTTCAGTTGAAATCCAAGGGTTTCAAACGCCTCTACTGCTCTATCTAATTTTTTCACAAGATACCCTATATGATGTATTTTCACTTCTTCTCCTTTTCAATAATATTCAGAATTTTTTTCACACTTTTTATCTCCAACATTTCCTGCATGGAAAATTTTATATTAAATGCTTGTTCAATCTCGCCGATTAAAGTAAGATGATTTAATGAATTCCAATCTTCAATATCATCTGAATTAGTTTCTTCTGTGATCTCCATATCCTCAACCTCAAACACTTCCTCAAAAATAGATACAAGTTCTTTTAACATCTCTTTTCTTTCCATTGCATAATCCTCCTCTATACCTATCTCTTCTTTTCTTCGATATATGTTTTCTGAAGTTTATAGTCTTTTACGGTCATCTCATACGTACGTTCTCCAACACATTTAAATCCAAAATCACTATATAAATTTTTGACCATTTCATTTCTCTGTGTTGGAATATATTCTCCAATAACTTTCTGGTAACCTTCTTCTTCCGCAATTTCCATCACTTTATTGATAATGAATTCTTCCATTCCTCGTTTCAGCACTCTGCATGACATCAGCCATTCTTGAATAAACAACTCTTCTTTTGATTTTTTTTCCAGGATCATTACGCCAATCAAACCATGATCTCCAAATTTATCTTTAAGACAAAAATAAAGCGTTAGAAAATCATCGTTTCTTGCAATTTCCTCAATTTCTGACTCTGTATAACGAATGGTCCGCAAATTAAATTGATTAGAACGCTGTGTCAACTGTGCAATCCTGGAATAATACATTTTCTCAAAAGGCTTTACCCAGGCAGTCATTTCCAATTCTTTCAGATAATCTTGAAAAGATCTCGCTGTATCTTTTAAAGATTCTCGTTTAGCTTCTGCTCTGTATTGCTGCGTCCTTCCTACGTCTTCATCAGAAAAGGACGCAGTTTCAAATAAATTCAAAGATTTTAGATATCCCACATACTGTGCTGGATCTTCTGGCAAATCCGGTACCGTTAATTCGGGAAAAGCTGTCCGTACCAAATTTCTTTCAAAAGGATTGTCATCCACAAAAACCATACTATCTATGCCTATATTTAGCTTGTCCCGAATATATTGCACATTGGTTGCCTTGTCCTGCCAATTTGCCACAAAAATTACAAAATCGTCTAAATGAAGCGTCATCTCTGGGTGAGAAATAAACGGCTCTTTAGCTATATATTCCTGATTTTTAGAACAAACTGCCAGTAAAATACCTCGATTTTTCAATTCTTTTAGCCAACGCTGAAAATCTGTAAAAGCACGTCCTTGTCCTAACTCGCCGATCTGAATGTTTTCTATGCCATCATCCCCGATAACACCGCCCCATAAGGTATTATCCAAATCCAAAATAACACATTTATGGAGCCGTCCATGAAGCGTTTCCACCACATCCAAAACGCCTTTTGCAACTTCTGGCAGAGCTTCTAGTGTAAACGGCATCTTCGCTATATTGTACATCCGCTGATCGTAAAATCTGCTTTGACCTACTTTTTGTTGTATCATATCCAAATCAATCCAAAACAAATTTCTAAATGCTAGCGCCTGCTCGATCAACATATGATTTAACTTTATCAGCTGGTACGAAAAAGAAGATTCCGTTTTTAACGCATAATTTCCAAACACATTATCATTGTCGTAAGTAAACGTAAACTGCAAAATATGAACTTTAGTCACTTGATTGATACTGTTCCAATAATTTACAATTTTCTCACCCATAATTTCTGCAAACGAAGTCCTCTGAGAGCTTGGCATGGCACAAAAATCTTCATATAATTTTTGAATACACATATATATAAGAATAGATTGTGGTTGAAACAAATATAATTGTGACTGGTCATCCATCACCTGGATATCAATCTGATTATAGTCCGCTTCAAAGATTTCCAGTCCATATCCTTCCTCATATGCATAACCTTTAATGGCCGTAGTCAAATGCTGTGTGGCACAATCCCCCAAAACAGCCAACTTATAACGAACTCGCCCTTCCAGAGTTTTTTTGCTGTTCTTCTTTAACTGTGTAAATGTAAGCTTATTCATCTTGAAATACCCTTTGTTCTATCTTTTCGACTATTCTTCTGCAACCGTTTCCATCCACCAATGACTTTGCCCTTTCTGCAATTTCATCTCTTATGTCCACATGCGTCATTAAATATTTTATCTCATCTATTAATTGTTGCTGATTTAATTCACGATAATACCCCACATATTTTAAAATCCCACACCGTTCCAATGCTTTTATATGGAGAAGTTGATTGTCTGCATATGCGAACACAACCGCCGGAATACCACAAGCCGCAAGCTCATATAAAGTAGAACCGCCTGCCGTTACTGCGATATCGCATTTTGCCATAATACCAGATATATTTTCGGGTTTGTCATATAAAAAAATATTTTTACAATCGATTATGTTAGAATCTGACCAAATATCTTTTTCAAATCCCCCACCCACAACAACGTGGTACTGAAACTCAAAAAACCCCTTTTGCCCCATCAAAATATTTAAAATCTTTTCTGTCATGTGATATGGATCTGCACTTCCCGTTGTAATCAATATATCCTTTATAGGGATGCTTTTCTGTATTAGTCTTGGATTGCAAAACTCTTTCCTAACTTGATTATATTTTAGCCCCAATAAAAGTTGTGCAGACTGCCCTTTTTCATATCCCATATCAAAAGCAGAAGCTGTGCCATTGACTAAAATATCCACCGGATAAGAAAATAAATTAAGATCATCAATATAAACCAAACACTTCGTCAATGGCCTTAACTCTAAAAAGAATTCGGCCGATACATTATAAGTGTCAACAATAAGCGCATCTGCCTTTTCTTGAATTTTGTTGCGGATCTCCACAATATCTTCCTTCAATTCCTTTGGGTCTCCATAAAAAAAACCTTTTGAATCCGCAAAACAATGCTCATGCGAAATCTTATATACTGCAATATCAGCTTTCTGAACCATTTGGATCCCTTGCTCATATTTACTGAAAAATATTACGTCATGCCCTTGCTTTTGAAAAGCTGCCGCCAATGATAAAGAACGCACAATGTGTCCCAAACCAGTTTTTGCATTGCCATGTACAATAAAATAAACCTCCATATCCGCAACGTTCCTTTTTACAAATAATTATTTCGTTATAATCACACTCCCACATCGATCCAATATGGGAACGTAGGAAATACTATTTTTTGAACAATATTCCCGCACCGCACTTCTCACTCCATACCCCCAAGCATAAGTTCCAAAATCATGAATAAAAATATACCCGCCTGTCACAAGACGTGGATAGAAATAAGAAAGACCTGCTAATGTTGGCTTATACAAATCCGCATCCAGACTGACCAGACAATATGTTTCATTCTCCAGCCCTTTCGCAGTATCCGGAAAATACCCTTTTCTTATAATGCAAGATTCCGGATTTTGCATCTTGCCAAGCACATCCAAAACAGAAGCATCTGTAAACTTATGATTACTATCTAACCAAATATCCCGTTCATCATCATCATTCTCGTTAAAACCTGAAAATGTATCAAAGAGATATAACTTGCGTTTTGGAAAATACCTATTAAAGTATTTTGAAAACTCCCCTTTGTAAACTCCTAATTCCGCCAGATTTCCATTTATTTTGTTTTCTTTGATTTCTTCTATACACCGCCGCAACATAGCTATTCTGGGTTCCTCCCATTGGATCTCTTTTGAATTAGGCTTATACAAAATAATCTGACTATCTTTTATACCCCCCCCCTCTAAAATTTTCTTCGTCAAATTTTTCAACTGGTTTTTCATATCTTCCACATAATCGGCAATGGATAAAATAATATAGTCAAAATCATACTTCCAAATATTTTCTGGAGAATCCACATAATACCCGTGAAAAGTTTTTCCTTGCACTTCTTTATTGTTATCAATGAAACAAAGCGTTTGAAATTTCATATCATCTAAGGAATACAAAGCATCCAGTCCGCATCCAGACGCCCCAAAGATTATAACCTTTTTCATTTGTTTTCCCATCCTTTTTACTGTTTAAATCTACACAAAAATACCCTTACTATGGTGAAAATGAAATTGAATCATACGAAAAATCTTTCCTTTTCTTTCTCCATTCTTCTCCATTTATACTCATGATCACTAAATCATAAGAAGCCTCTTTTTTCAAAATCGCGTTTTTTTGGATTTCATTGATATGATTTCCGCAGTATTCATGTAATTTTATAACTCCTGTATTAAAACTCAGACATTCACAAAAAATTTCCTGAAAGCTCATTTCTTCAAATACATAATCATACAAACTACATTCAATAGAAATTGCAGCGGCAAAAGAACGTAAACTTTTTTCGCCTACATAATATCCCCACTCACAAGTTTTCGCATCATAATCTATATCTGTTAAACAGACTACGCCAGCCGGAATATCATTTATTTCAATAACCCAATATTTTTTACTGGCATCTTCCTGGATTCGTTCATACCACTTTCTTTGCGTAGCAATTGTAGCCTCAAAATCTGTTTTCATATATTTGGTAATATCCGGGTCTGTTCTCCATTTCAAAATCAACTCTAAATCTTCTTGTAACATATTTCTCACAGATATTCCCATGCAATCTCTCCTCTTTATTGTAAAATAAAATATCCAGTCATGCTTCTTCCTAATCCGGCCTCTCCCAATTTTCTATAAATATCCACTAATCCTTCAATTCCCATAACATCACGCATCAATTCTTCAATCTCTAAGCCTGCTTCATAACAACTCTTTCCCACGTTTTTCTTTTGAACATAATTTGTATTTTCATTAAATAAATGAAAATCAATGGGATAACTTCCCATTAAAACCTCCATTTTCCAGCCATATTCTGTCATCAAATTATTTAATCCATCTTTATTAAAATAGGATAGATGTTCCGGAGGATATGCAGCAGTAACCCAAAATGGAGTTTCTATGTATCCCTCTTCATATAATTTTTTCTGGGTAGCAGAAAAATCATTTGGCACCGATATTACTAGACTTGTTCCAGGTACTGATATCTCCGTAATTATTTTTATCAACCTTTCAGGATCTACAACATGTTCCAATACGTGATCCATCAAAATAGTTCCTTTATAACACCTCTTTTCCATTTGGCTCAACACTTCAAGGGCATCTCCCAATACCACTTTATCCGCCACATCTGAATTATGCTGTTGACATCCTTCCAAACTAAATTCTATCCCTGATACCTCATATCCTGCTTCCATAAAAAATTTTAATGCAAATCCTTCTCCACATCCAACATCTAAGAATTTTTTTCTTTCCTCAGAAACCGGCAACAAATTTTCCAAAACATACCGTTTTTCTTTCAATCTATAATTTTTTTCCTCCAATTCCCTTTCGGAATATTGTTTTCGGTAAAGAGACATTTCCTTTTGATAATAAGAATCCTGATATAAGGAATCAATATCCGCTTTCACATAATTACCTTTTAATTCATAATATCCATATCTATTTTTTTCCACATCTTTATACAAATCCTTTTGCGACATATTCCAACCCTTCTTTCCCAGATTAATCTACTAACTCCCATGTTAACGGAGTGCCTCTTTTGATATCTATTTTGGCTCTTTTTCCCAAGATTTCTTCATAATACATGGTATGCATGCCAAAGCCAGGACGTATAGATCTAACATTTTTTTCCGTAAATACCTCCCCCTGCTTTATATCCAAAACCACAAACAGAGAGCGGGAATGTTCACGGCTCTTAATTTGTTTAGGCGTTAAATGATATGTCACTCTTCCCATAGCTTTTTCCACAATCCGAATCTCTTCTACCATTTTTTGAAACTCGTCCGGTTCCATGGAAAACACCCCGTCTGGACCGCCGTCTTCTCTGGAAAGCGTAAGATGTTTTTCAACTACTTTTACTCCCATAGCCACAGCAGCCACGGCAACTGCACTGCCTAACGTGTGATCTGACAAACCAACCAGACAATCAAAAGTTTCTTTCATATTAACAATCGTTTTCAGATTAATATCCTCATAAGGTGTTGGATATGAGGATGAGCATTTTAGTAAGATTACCTGTTCATTTCCCTCTTCTTTACAAGTGGCAATCGCTCTCTCTATATCTTCCATCCATGCAATTCCAGTTGAAATAATCACGGGTTTTCCCAACCTGGCAATCTTTTTTATCAAAGGAATATCTGTAATTTCAAAAGAAGCCACTTTGTATGCTGGAACATCTATTTTTTCCAAAAAATCCACAGAAGTTAAGTCAAACGGTGACGAAAAACATATAAGCCCTAATTCTTCAGCTACCTTTTTTAGCTTTGGCTGCCATTCCCATGGGGTATAAGCTTCCTGATATAATTTATACAGTGTTGTTCCGTCCCATATAGTCCCTTGATTAATTCTGAAATATGAATTATCACAATCAATCGTAATAGATTCTGGTGTATACGTTTGAAGTTTAACCGCATCAGCTCCAGATTCTTTCGCTTTCCTTATTATTTTTACAGCGCGATCATAATTTTGTAGATGATTAGCAGATATTTCTGCTATGATAAATACAGGATATTCTCCACCAATCTTTCTACCATTCATTTCTATTGTCTTTCTCATTACACTTTCATCCATTCACTATTTGATATTTTGTATAACCATTCCTTAATCATTCATTTTTTATAGATTTCTGATACACAAGACAACACTAATCCGAACTTTGCGTTATGAACATATATAACTTTCTAAATATTATCTGTGCAATTGTACAAATAAAAAAGTTATTATATTCTTTGTTTGTTCAATTCACCTATTTTTAATATTTTTTGTTTTATTTTTACGTTTCTTCACACTCCATTATTTACTTTCTCCAATCCGGTATTTCATTTCTGCTATTTCCCAATCCTCCAAATTATCAATATCTTGTACTTCTAACCCGTCCATTATCATGGGAATCACATTTTTTCCCATGAGTACTCCCGATTCCAAAAAAGAAGAAATATTAAATACATAGAATTGACCACTATCATGATAAATAGGTTCTAAATCCTGCGATCGTATATTCAAATTCTCTGGAAATTGCATTTTCGCCATTCCATCACGAATAATAATCGCACGTTGTGGAGGAAAAGAATATGCTACAACCGGAATGACCGTATCCGCTTTCTTCTTTTCTATTATAGATAAAGCACGCTTCAATTTACTTGCCGTTATAAAGGGGGCTGTTGGGTAAATACAACATCCATAATCAAAATTTTTACCCATTTGATTATATCTCATTAGCACTTCTTTTAATACGTCGGATGTAACCGCATAATCATCAGAATTCTCTGGAGAGCGAAAAAACGGCACCTTTGCCCCTGCTTTTCTAGAAATATCCGCTATCTCCTCATCATCCGTTGATACCATTATTTCATCAAATACAGCACTATTTATTGCCGCTTCTATTGAATAAAGAATAATTGGTTTTCCACAAAATTTTTTTATATTTTTTCTTGGAATTCGTTTACTTCCACCTCTTGCAGTTATAATAGCAATTGTTTTCATTTTTTTCACACCCTTTTAGCATTATTCTTAAATAACTGAATGGTTAAATGTTTTCAATTCAGAATTACCTATATCTGCCCATACTCTACAAGGACAAACTACAAGGTCTGGTACTACAAACCCTACCTTACATAGATATGTCCTGACGTAAATCGTTATGAAGCATTTGCACTATATGAAA
Source organism: uncultured Lachnospiraceae bacterium (assembly GCA_947571775.1). Classification (GTDB taxonomy): domain Bacteria; phylum Bacillota; class Clostridia; order Lachnospirales; family Lachnospiraceae; genus MGBC164599. The sequence goes on from CANOZK010000008.1 coordinate 96,870, forward strand.
AACGAACCTATCTCTGATCCGACTGATGATGGCACTGTATTTCCAAACAATATACCAACTGCTCTCAATAGATATACGTGAATAAAACATGACTGCTTTCCACCTGCTGGGATTTATGGTATTCTTATAGGCAATACATCTCGGCTTATGCATTGGTTTCTGGATTTATCAATCTAGTTACAATATATATCTACATATATTCACTTAAGATGGCATCTTTTTTATTTGAGATTTTCTAACTGTCCAATTAAATATAGTTCCTAATATTTTTTCCTTTTCAAAGCCAAAAGCAAATTATCATATGTTATCTAAAAATTTTTTCACTCTTCTTTTCAAAACCAAATAATTATAGTAAACGACTGCATACTGTTTTGGGAATTTTGATACTATTCTATTCTTTCGTTTTATCTTAGACGATATTATTTCTTGATAATATTTATTACTTTCCCATTTTGGAAATAGAGACTTTAAGTCATCTATAAACAAAACCATTTCTTCAACAAATAATTTATCAAACCATCCGAAAAATGCAAAATAGGTTCCAAAAGCATACCTAGATGCAAACATATATTCCCACGCTTGATAATATTTTTCAAATAGATCTCTTTTCTGCGCTTCATACAATAAATCTTTTTCTATTTTCACTCTATCAAATTGAAACATTTCATTTCTACTATGTGTAGTAGAATTTAAATTTTGCCTATAATAATACATAACACATGGAATAAACGAAACCTTCCTAATATAACACTTAATTAAACTTCCCCAATAATTATCTTCATATTTTAAGTGTTCTGGAAAATACACCTCGTTTTCAGTTATAATGTCCTTTTTCCATAACCCGCAGACACATCCGCCTATCTGATAACACATCAAATCCATACGCCCATAATCGTCTAATTGTAACGAATCCAGTGCAATAAGTTTTTTATGCCACTGAATTAAAGGTTTATCGCTACTCCCTCCCTCCTCGTTTTTTGAAACAATCAACATTTCCTCATCTTCTGGAACAGACATATACTGAATAAATGTTACATCCGCATTCGTTCTCACTGCCTTTTTATACAGCAAACTATACATATCTGGATTTACAAAATCATCACTATCTACAAATCCGATATACTTTCCTTGTGCAACTCTAATACCTGCATTTCTTGCTCCTCCCTGACATAAATTTTCCCTTAAATTAACAATTTTAATCTTGTCTAACGCCTTTTCTGCATTTTTTTGCAAAATTTCCAACGAATGATCTGTAGATGCATCATTTACAAAAATCAATTCCATATCCTTCATCGTCTGATTTAAAAGACTATCTATACAAGACTGCAGAAACTTTTCTGTATTATATACTGGAATTATAACGCTTATCTCAACTTTTTTCATATATCATAGTACCCTCTCCATAACGCAACCATCGATTTTAACAAACTATAATTCTAAATTGGATAGGACAGTAACACAGCGTTTGTCACCTCAATTTGCTAAAATACCAAAAACTATTATATTTCGTATCAAGTAAGGCATTTTTGACTTACCACAAAGTCTCCTTAATCTATTTAACCATTTTTAAAATACTTTCTTCAAAATCAGATTTACACTCAAACCCAGTATCTCTATATAAAGCTTCCAAATCAATCATGGAATAATCAATATTTTGCACATCTTATATTCACCAAATATTAATTCAATATCAGGATTGATTACATCTCTAACTTCCATCATCCACTGCCTAAAAGTCTTTAATTTTCTATGTTCTATATAATACCCTCTGCAATTTGCGCCTTTATCTCCAATCACAATAAATGCATCCACTATGTTTTAATATAAATAATATCATACATATTCTTTCTTTCCACAAGTTTAGGCGCCACACCCTTATTTAAACAATCTATCACCACATTCATTAACTGTTTTGAATAATTATTTCCTCCATAAGACATAGGAATAAAAGCAACATTATAATCAATGCCTAGGTCATATGCCAATATACGGCATATGAGGTCGGCTGCTGTTTTTCCTGTGGAATATATGCAAGTATATCTTGGTTCAAAACTTTCTGTTGCCAAAAAATTTCTAATTTCGTATTCATTAATAGGTGCCTGCATGTACAAATTTATTACATTCTATTTCTTTAGCTGCAACAAGAGTATCCCCAGTATACGCTGCATTCTGCATCTGTAATGAATAATCTCGAATAGACGATGTAAATCCTCCTGTTCATGCAAAATGGTAAAATACGTCTATTTCTCTAATCCTTAATTAGTTGAGGCAATTTACCATATATTGAAAAATCTGCAATCACTGGAATAAAATTTTGATATTCAATAAATTTATTGAATTTTGATATATCTATATCCGCACCATAAACTATCATCTCTTTATGAAACAATTCCTTTACCAGTGATTCATCTATAAACCCACCCGCGCCAGTAACAATAACTTTCCTCATTCATAATTTTGTTCATCTGAAAAGTATTCTAAGTAAGCAGGCGCTTTTCCTCCATGTGTCTGCATAAAATTACTTTTTGTCGCCTGAATCGTTGGTGAAATCTGAATTCTATTGACATTACCTGGTTCAATTTTGGCCTGCATCAAAAAAATACATATCCCATCAGTCACCTTACTACAATAATTTCTCTGCCCATTTTTAAGCTTTCCTTAAATATATGTTTTCTGTATATGTTCCGATGTTTTGTCATCCAGAACATACAACTTAAAAATATATAATAAAACGCCGCCTTCTATATTCTTTTCTATAATTTTCTGAACAACTCAATATGGAAAGTTTTTCATAATAATAGGCCGCCGCTTTTATTCTATCCTCAACCTTTTTAGGCGTAAAAGAAGCTGTTTGACTATTCTGATCACCAATACGAAAATACAATAATTCCTCTGTTGACCCATAAGATTCTATGTAATTTACAACCCAATAATTATATAGAACACCACATATTCAAACATTTTCCGGAAATAAAACTTGATTATCAATCAATATGTCTCTTCGATATAAATTGCCAAATACATATCCAAAATTTCTGCAAAGAGACGTTTTTCATTCTTCGTTCATATCTGTTCTATAATCAATATTTGGTCTAAAATATTTTCTGCCATCATTTCCTAAAATTCCTTTTCTAAAATCCCACATGAGACACAATCAGTAGTCCCATTTTGCGTCAAATGATACATTTTTCCTAACATAGAAAAATCTGGATAATCGTCCTGATCTATAAAAAGAATATATTTACCAGACGCCTTGCTGACGCCAATATTCCTTGCACGTCCGGCTCTTCCATTATTATTACACTTAATTAATTTAAAAATACTTTTTCTCTCAAAATTGTTTTTTTATTCTCGACTAACTGAACGCTCTCATCCGTAGATATATCATCTACAATGATGATCTCATATACACCGACAAAAGTTTGCTCAGCTAATCTTTCCAAACATGTCATAACTTTTTCCCCTCCATTATAGAGAGGAATAATTACACTAATTAGTATTCTTTTATTCATTATGAGTTCGCCAGGTTTTTATTATTAATACATATTTTTAGCAAAGTAGAGAAATAAAGCAATTTTTGAATTTAGCAATCCTAGATTTTTTTATAATTCGCGGTTACTTTATTCACTGCATGGACAACATCCTCTACATCCTGATCTGTCATTTTCGGATACAATGGAATACTCATAATGCTCTTATATATTTCTTCTGCCTGAGGACATAATCCCTTTTTATATCCTAAATGTCTATAATATGGAAACCAATAAACAGGAATATAATGAACTTGACACTGTACATTTTCCGCACTCATCGCATCGTAGAATTCCCTTCGCGTACAAACCAGCTTGTCCAAATCAAGACGAATAATATACAAATGACGACAAGTATCTGACTCTGGAATTTCCTGTTGAACTATAATCTCTGGCAACGCTGCAAATGCCTCATCATATGTTTTTACAATCTCTTTTCGCCGCTTTGCAAATTTCTGCAGTTTTTTCATCTGACTTACAATTAACGCTGCCTGAAAATCTGTGATACGATAATTATATCCCAAAGTAATCTCTTCATAACACCATGATCCCTCGTGAAAATCATCTTCCATCATATTTTTATCACGGGTAATGCCATGAGTACGAGCCAATGCTAATTTCGTATATAATTCCTGACTATTTGTAAGCACTGCCCCACCTTCACCGCCAGTAATCGTTTTTACCGGATGGAAACTAAAACATGTCATATCTGCAAGCGATCCAACTTGTTTCCCATCATATTTTGTGCCAATTGCGTGAGCGGCATCCTCAATAAATATCAATCCATATTCATCGCAAATTTCACGTATCTCCCTGTTCTGCACCGACTGCCCTGTAAAATCCACTGCTATAACCGCTTTCGTTTTCTTAGTAATATGCGCACGAATACTGTTCGGATCAATGTTATAAGTTTTTGGGTTAATATCAGCAAACACAGGACGCGCCCCACAATACAAAACACAATTTGCACTGGCTGCAAAAGTAATAGATGTTGTAATCACTTCATCACCGGCCCCTATGCCGGCCGCTATGCAAGCACAATGCAGTGCAGCCGTTCCGTTCGATACGGCAACTGCATATTCAGCCCCAGTATACATTTTCAGAGTGTATTCCATCTCCTCTATCTTTGGTCCACATGTAAGATAATCACTGCGCAATGTATCACATACCGCCTCAATATCGTCCTCTTCTATCCATTGATGACCATAGAATATTTTTTCGCGTCGAACTGACGTCCCTCCATCAATTGCCAATTTCTCCATTCCCACATCTCCCGTAATGTTCAATGCTTATCCAAATCCGTTTTCAAAAGTCTCTGAATATCCTCAACACTTAACCAATCCACATTTGTCCCTGAACTATACTCAAATTCCGGAGCAACCAGTTTTCCTCCAGGTATGATGTTTTTCTGCGCCCACCAATTATAATTAGGAAACACGATAAAATGTTTTTCATATTCGAATGTATGCATGGAATCTTCCCTAGTCACCATAATCTCATGCAGTTTCTCTCCTTCTCTTATCCCCACTTCCGGCATTTCACAGCCGGGAAGCATTGCCTGCGCCAAATCTGTAATCTTAAAAGAAGGAATCTTAGAAATAAAAGTCTCCCCGCCTCTAGCCTCTTTCAATGCCTTTATGACAAGCTCTACACCCTGTTTTAAACTAATCCAGAACCGTGTCATACGAAAATCTGTAATTGGCAGCTCTTTTCCCCCATGATCGATAATATTTTTAAAAAATGGAATAACCGATCCACGACTCCCTGCAACATTCCCATAACGGACCACCGCAAAACGTGTGCCATCAATTCCTGAATAAGAGTTTGCCGCTATAAATAGTTTATCCGAAACTAGCTTAGTGCCCCCATACAGATTAATTGGATTTACCGCTTTATCTGTAGACAAAGCAACAACTTTTTTCACGCCTGCATCTAACGATGCTGTAATTACATTCATTGCGCCATTTACATTTGTTTTAATTGCCTCATTTGGATTATATTCACAGGCTGGCACCTGTTTTAATGCAGCAGCATGAATAACATAATCTACACCCTTCATAGCCATTCTAAGTCTCGCTTCATCCCTGACATCACCAATAAAATACCGCAGTGTATCACGATATTCACTATATTCATTGCTCATAACAAATTGCTTATATTCGTCTCTGGAATATATAATTACTTTTTGAGGTTTGTAATGATGAAACACATAGTCTACAAATTGATGTCCAAATGACCCTGTGCCTCCTGTCAGCAAAATAGTTTTATCATTTAACATACATTTTGTCCTCCGTCTAAATTAATTTCTGTAATTTTTTAATGAATTAAATAGAATTATACATAATCGTCAATTTTACTTTTTACAACTTTATGGTTATCAACTTTGTATACAATGTCACAGTTTCTAACTGTAGACAATCTGTGAGCAATAATTACCATTGTCTTATTACCATTAAAGCTTTCAATGGCCTCCATCACTGCCGATTCCGTTTCCGTATCTAACGCTGATGTGGCCTCGTCCAAAATAATAACCTGAGGATCATTATACAGAACTCTTGCAATTCCTATCCTTTGCCGCTGCCCTCCGGACAGCCTCATTCCGCCTTCCCCGATATTTGTATCTAAGCCGTTTTCCAGTAGTTCAACAAATTCTTTCATCTGCGCTTCTTCTAACGCCTTCCATACTTTTACATCATCTATATCTTCTTCAGGTATTCCAAAAGCCACATTATTTCTCAAAGTATCGTCCATAATGTAAATACTCTGAGGAATATATCCTAACTTCTTATGCCAAGAATCCACCCCTAATTGAATATCTTTCCCATCCACCATTATTTTCCCACTCTGTGGCTCTAAAACTCCCAAAATTAAATCTGCCAGAGTTGTTTTCCCAGCTCCAGATGGTCCAATAAAGGCAACTGACATATTCTTTGGTATTTTTAAACTAATTTTATTTAAAACAGGATTATTTGTTTTCGGATATGAAAAAGTAAGATTTTCCACAGAAATATCTTTCTGAAAATATATCTCATCTACTTTTTCTTGTGATTTCTTTCCATTAATATAATTTTCCGCCTGTTTTAAATCAGAATAAATTCGATCTACCGCTGTCCGATTAAACATAACTGTGTTCATATTATTTGTAATACGATTAAAAGATGGCAGCATACGAAATGCAGCTATTGCAAATACAGATAATGTGGGTACAAAATTATCCAATTCAACGCCACACAATAATCGAATGATTACAACAATTAGTAAACCCGTAACACAGAACATTTCCAATACAGGCCTAGGCAATATTCCTAGTAAAGAATATTTTCTCTGACTCTCCGCATACAAATAATAAGCATTCTCATATTTTTTGCTAAAAAAACGCTCACTATTCATAACCTTTATTTCTTTGATGCCCCCCATAGCCTGCAACATCCATTTATTCATTTCTGCCTGGTAATTGCGTGACTTTAAACCCATACTACTGAGTCTAGTACGAAATAATTTCATAAATCCCATAGCAAAAATACTAAGCAATACTGATACACCAATTGTAATCCAAATATCCATAAATAGCAAAAATATAACCAAAACTAAACATACGGATACTTCAGTAGACAATTGGAGGATTCCCAATACTACTTGAAAAAAAACAGATACATCCATATTCACATTTCTTAACAATTCTGCACTGTTATGCTCTACATGAAAAAGATAACTTTCCTGTAAATATGAATTCAATAATTTAGAAGATATCCTACATTGATTACGATAAGTAAAACGATACTGCGCGTCATACATCAAGGCAATATATAAATTTTTTATAATATATACTACAATTAAACAAACACCCAAAAAAATCATAAAACTATTTACAGAATTAAATTCTAATAGCTCATAAAAAAAACTTAAATATGGTGTTTTCTCAATAGAATCAGGCTCTAATACTACGTTAATAAAAGGTAAAATTGCACTAACTCCAAGTAATTCAAATAGAGCGCCTATAATAATAATAATAGTCAATTGAACTAATCTTATTTTTTGTTTCCTATTAAATATGTAATTTATTTTATATATTAAATTCATACTTACGTTCTCCTACCTTAAACCCTATACAAAAAAATGTTAATGCAATGACTAAAAACTGTATATTTTATTTAATACATAGCAAGCCACTCCTTTTTGTGGAATAAACCACATAAATGATACCATTCATTTTTTGCCATAGTGCATCTTTAACTGAAACTCTATTTTCAAAATTCCTACCCAATTATTGTTAAAATTTTTTTGTACGTATAATAATTTATATTTCTACGTTATTCGCTTTATATATGCCGCTTTCCATAAACAAATCATACTTTTTATCAAACATATCTAACATAGAATCCTCAGTCAAATTAATCACATTTAACTTCATTTCCTTTGCATATTCACTTGCAATTTCAAACTGCCTAAAAGTATTATAAATTGACCAAAAATATTCAGAAACCCTAATTTGATCCTTGGTATAAATATAATGTTCTTTTCCGTAATGATGGATCGTTTCAAATACAATATCATTTTGATCTGTAACCGCAATTTTCTTAAAAAAATCCATTTCAACGCCTATTAAATATATATTTTTCACTCTTTTAGTAATTGCATAAAATAATCCTGACAAAACAACATTTTGCGGCGCAAAACAAGCCATATTTCTCTTGTAAAAAAATTTTCTAAAGTAATTTCCTTCATAAACATTATTGGTTAAATATATATGATGAATCCATTTGTTTTTTACGGGTATATTCTGTCCCAATCTAGAAATAATATATATATCCCAATCCACATTTTCCAATATATTAAACAATTCCTGATTTTTTTCACTAATGCCAGCTCCTCTTTCCATATAAAACGCTGGATCAACCAATGCTACATATTTAGGTTTAATCTCTAAAAAACGTTTATCTTTCAAAGGAAAATAGTTCACTACACAAACATCAAAATTATTTCGTTTGACAATTTTATTCAATGAAAACCCAGCAGCGCTTGGCCCATTTCCCACTATTAAAAGATTATTAATCACCAATTCAGGCCATTTGAGATTTTTTCTAAATGGCATCTCTATACAACATTTTATTATACATTTTAATAATTTCCACATATTATTTGCACATCCACGAATCATTCCCATAATTTACAACCCTTTCATCCATAATAACAGCTTTTTATCAATATTATTTTTTTAACACCTAAAATGCTCTACTGCACAAAGTGCATAATAAAAACACAAAAAGTTTCTATTTTGAAATTTTCTCTGAAAAAATGAAATTTATAATGGATAAAAGAATTTTTTTCTAAATCTAACACTGACAATATTTTACCTTGCCACAAGACTCTAGTTTCCAGCCAAATGTAATCCTACTTAAAATCCGTAAAAAATTGTTCAGCATCATCAAATAACTCAGCATTTTCTGCAATCCATTCCTCACCTTTATCCCACCATTTTAGTCTTATTAATTTCTCAATCACTTCTTCAGAAAATCTATATTTAATTGTTTTTGCTGGTACGCCACCTACTATAGCATACGGAGGAATATCTTTTGTCACAACAGCGCCCGTCCCAATAATTGCTCCATCGCCAATTTTTATACCCTCCAATATACGAACTCCTTCACCGATCCACACATCATTCCCTATGCGAATAGAAATTTGTTTTTCTTTATCCAGTCTTTTATTAACTTCAAATTTATCATTTCTAACATAAGTAAATCCATTCTGTTGTGTAGTCGAGTAAAATGCTGGATGAATAGACATGAAATTAGATGAAGGATGTATTCCAATAACCGTCCTAACATAGCCCGCAATACAAACATAACGTCCTATTTCTACATCTTTTAAAAAACAATTTATACTCGTTCCGCTTGCATATCCAAAATGAGCATTAACCACTTCCGTACCTGCACTTAAGTAATTTCTCCCTTCAAATGTACTTTTCATATCGGCGGTCGCATTATGAGAAAAACTGCATACCCCCCCCCACCGAAATTTTAATATTACCTTTTTTAAAAGCTTTTTTAATAACATATTGACACCCCAAGACTTCTCTATTTTCCAAATAACAATTTGATATATGGCGTCCAACACCTCAAGATAGCTATTACAATTCCATAATTTTTATGTAAATAATGAAACCATTGATTAAAAGGAGCCCCCTTAGGACTTTCCTTATCTTTCAACCGTTGTAAAATGGTTTTGCGCTTATCTAAATACGATTCCAAATTATCGTCACATTCTCCTACATAATCCATAGATGTATAAATTTTATAACCTGACCGAACGATCATCATTCCATAGTCAAATTCTCCCCAATTATGCGTATAAGCCGCATCCATAGGACCTATTTCAACAAATATATTCTTGGGTATCAATACACAGTTCCCATTAAATGTATCTGCTTCCACTTCTTGATCATTCAAATCCAATTTCTTATATTTTAGACTTTTTTTTGTTTTAAATTTTATTGCTCCATAGTTCAATTCTCCAATCTCATTATGAATAGCTCCCACTATAACAGCATTGTTTTTTTTCAGACTCTTTTCAACCATCCCATCAAGAAAGCCTTCAAAAAACTCAACATCATCATTGACCATTAACAAATAATCAAACTTCCAATGTAACGCTATAATATACTCCATTCCTTTCCGCATACCACCAGTATAATATAGCTCCCCGTTCCCCTTTACAATATGTAATATATATTTTTTTGAATAAAAAGAAAGCATCTCCTCAGTCCCATCGCTACTGCCATCATCTACAACAACAAATTCCAAGGCATATTGATGGTTATTTTCCTTTGCCAATGATTCAATGCATCTCTTCGTTTTTTCACACCGGTTAAAGCAAGTCATTAAAACAACTATAGTTTTCATAATTTCCCCACTTTATAATTCAAATTTGTCAAAAAAAGAATTTCACCTTATTCTTTCCACTCCGCCTCAAAATAATGTATAATCCTTTCCTCCTCAGGAGGTAATTTCATATAATCTCCATATATTCTATTTAACCATTTACCCCCCCCCTTAGGAATTTTGAAAAAGTGTCCTTCAAATTCTCCTTCGTCGACAGCTTCAAACACTTCTTTTGATATACATTCACTGGGCAAATAACCCCATACTATATTAGTCACAAATTCACTTTGATCATAGGGATATTTCTCACAAAGCTTATCCAATTTTTCACAAATCCATTTACTGCTAATCAATCGAGAAAAAGGGTACATAACATTTTTTACAAATTTTTTTAACTTGGTAGAACCTTCACCAAATCTATAATTTGCGAAAGCATATAATTTATAGTATATTGCCGCTTTTTTCTCTAATCTTTTCCTTTTTTTCTCGTTATCTGGCATTCCATCCAGAGGGAATACATCAATATAAACCCCTAATGTATCTGTAATAAGATATTTTTCAGAAAGCTTGGTTCGAGTATCAATTACTTTGGCAAAAGGAAATGTATGAACATCATGGTAATCTAAAACGCGAAAATATTCTCCAATATTTTCTTCTTTTACTAATTTCATAAACTGATCGTAATCCGGTCTAGGCATAACAACATCAACATCATTATCCCATGGTATAAAACCTTTATGGCGTATAGAGCCTATCAAAGTTCCATACGCCAAAAAATATCTTAAATTATATTTCTCACAATATTTTGCAAACTTAATTAATATTTCTAATTCTAGTTTTCCAACCTCTATGTCACTTATTTTCCTCCCCATTTTCTCAAACCTTTCTTAAACAGGTCAATAATTCCATTTTACGAAAAATCTACAATCATTTTTTTGCAATAACATTTTCTAACGCTTGAATGTATCCATCAGATACGCTTTCAAATCGAAATTTATCGGAGGATGTTGTTTGTGCGCGCACTGCAATTTTTTCATCCATTAATGCTTGTTGTATAGCATTTCCCAATGCCTTACTATCATATGGATCAACAATAAATCCATTGCTTCCATCAACCACAATATCATATACTCCATCCGCATATTTTGATGAAACAATCGGAATCTTCGCACAAAAAGCTTCCAGCAATACCAATCCAAAACAATCCTCCCTGGTTGGCAAAACAAATATCTGAGCCTGCCTATATTCATCTATAAGGGAATCTCCTGTTTTAAAACCGCACCAAGTAATTTTATCATAAACTTTTTTTTCTTTTGCGATTTTTTTTAAAGAAGATATTTCATCTTTAGTTCCATCCCCAACTATATGCAAATTAAATTCTGTACACAGATAAGGAAGCGCCTTAATTAACAAGTCCAACCCTTTACGCTTAATCATGCTTCCCACATAAAGTATACGCCCTGGACAGACTTCCCTTTTTAAATTTCCATATTGACTTATATCCACTGTTAAAAGACTGGTAAAAATCTCTTTTTCACCAGCCCCCCATGCAATCAATTTTTCTTTTGCTTTTAAGCTGCTGGCTATATATGCATCTGAATTTTTTATAATAATCTTTCGAGCAAGCATCTGCATTTTTCCAATATTCCGTTCAGAATATAAAGTTCCATCTGTTAAATGAACAAATCCTTTATTATGAATTTTACACCAAGCCAAGCTTTGAATTGCCGCCACGTTGTATTCAAAGCCTATCACAATATCCGGTGAAATTCTATTTAAACACGACATCACATTGACTGGTAAATGGATATAACGATTATCCAGTTTTCCCTTTATTTTTATTACTTTCGAATGTAAAATAATAGAATTTAGAAGTTTATTTTCATCAAAAAACCACTGACGGTTATCTTCTGTTTTATTTGTATATATGATATGAAATTCATATTCTGAGAAATGAGTCTGCATATAATAAAACAAATCCACTCTATAAGGAGCTGGAATATTTGTCACTATAACTACTTTATTTGCCATATGCACCCATCCTTCTATAAATTCAAAACGCCTAATTCAACCATATAATACAAGTTCATGAAAAAGCCCCTCTAGCAATTCGCCTTACGATATATCTCCATCAAATTTTTATAATTCTGCTCTTCTGTATATTTCTCTTTATACTCTGCTACGGTGATCTTACAAATATCCAAATATGTATTTACCCGAAGCGCCGATTTCATCAACTCCTCTGGTGAATCAGCAACGAATTTACACCCCGTCAAGCCTTCTTCCACCAAGTTCCCCGCATTTCCCAAATCCGAAGCAATCACCGGCGTCCCCACCGAGAATGCCTCTGCAATCGTCATAGGAAAACCTTCATAACACTGCGTTGGCAATATAAGAGCCCTTGAATTGGCAATCAGCTTCCGGATCTCCGCATTCGGAACAAAGCCCATCATCTCAACCGAATCCAACCCATTCTTGGCAATATACTCCCGACACTGCTCCTCCATAAGTCCGTTCCCACACAACAGCAGCTTTGGAGCCGAATCCCCCATCCTCTTCCAGGCCTTAAGCAGAACATCCACGCCTTTCAGCTTCTCCAAACGTCCTACAAATATAAACCGATCCGCCCTCTTCTCCGGTGGAACAATCTCACTATCTATACTTTCGACAAAATTAGGCTTGACGAATACCCTTTCCGGCGCAATTTGTTTAAAAGACAACAGCTTTTCTTTGTTGAATTCAGTTAAACAAATATAATTTAACTTTTTATAAATCCCCGTCAACCGATGGAATTTGGCATTGATTACGCATGCCAAAGTCTGCAGTCGGCTTCCCCTGTAGCATCCATATTTTACCGCATGAAAAAGCCCTTTTTCCAAGCACTCTTCACAGATATGCCCATCGCGGTAGAATGTCGCCCCGGGACACAGCAGACGGAAATTATGAATGGTCTGCACCACTGGCGTTTTACAGGCAGCCGCCGCATAATATACTGCAGGACTGATCAGATTCAAGGTATTATGAACATGAACGATATCCACCTGCTGTTTGTGGATAATCCGCCTCACTTCATCGTAAGTCCGTTTGTTAAAAACAGTGGTAAAAGGCAGCATCAGTTTTTGCCATCTGGACAGTTCTTTCAGTTCCGAATTATGCCTGGTATACAAAATCACCTTATGCCCATACTTTTCCAGCATTCGCTTTTCGTTGGCAACCACGGTATCCTCGCCGCCTGGAATCTGATAATAATTGTGTACAATCAGCACAGTTGGCTTATATTCATCTTTCACCCGTTCATTTCCCCTTAATTACAGCTTCCCAGATAAATTTCACATTTGTGTGCCAATACCGTTTGAACAGCCTTCCCGGCTCCTGCATCAGGCGGTACAGCCATTCCAGATTTAGTTTCTGCATCCACCCCGGAGCTCTTTTTATATTTCCCACAAAATAATCAAAACCGGCGCCTACACCTACCATCAGCCCGTCCACACGCCCCTGGTGAGCCGCCATCCATTTTTCCTGCTTGGGCGCGCCCAGCGCAACCCACACAAAATCCGGCTTCGTAGCGTTCATGTCTTTTACAAGAGCCTCATCTTCCTCTTTTGTCATTGGACCAAAGGGCGGACTGTACATTCCCACAATCAAAAGCCCCGGATGCTCTTTCAGCAGACGCTTCCGCATTTTTCCTAAGGTCTCTTTTGTAGAACCATAAAAATAATGCCTGTAGCCTCTTTCCGCTGAAATTTTCATAATTTCACCCATATAATCCGGGCCGGTGATTCTCTCCATATGGGAATAGCCCCGCCTGCGCCCTACGGAAGACAAAGGCCCGCCATCTGGAATAGCCATAATGCCTCCGTTTTGAATGGCGCGATACTCCTCATCCTCATATGCCGTAACCGTTGTATGCACATTAGACACACATAGATAATCACCGGATAAATCCTGGATATGCCTTTTTGTAAAATCCAGCAGCCACTGCATATTAACGGCGGCAATGTTCACCCCCAAAATCTTGCATGTGGGAATCTGCGCTTTTACTATTTTCCTCTCCATGAACAATCATTCCATCTTTTCAAAACCTTAATCAAAGGTCCATCCATTTACTCCTCTGCATACTCATCTTTTCTTTTCAGTAATGCCACTCCAATCCCCATCACGATAAAGATAATTGGGGTACAGATAATCTGCTGATAACAGAAGAAATTATGCAGAAAATAAGAAACAAGCGCTGTCGCACCTCCCACTACAAACGGATGACATTTCCAATTTTTTAGGAATACAAGAAATGCCGTTACAAAACTGCCCAGATATGTAACCAGGCCAAAAATCCCCATATCCACCAGACAATTCATCCATTCATTGTGAGCACAGGCTAATATTGAATTGCCCCAAAAGCCCTGCAGACTGGGTGCATCAAATGCATAAGCTGCACTGGCATAAGCATCTGGGCCGCATCCAAACAGTTTTTCCCGAAATCCATACTCCCCAAACATACGCGCCGTAAACTTCCATGTAAAACCACGAGCATTTCCCCAGGAATTATCAAAATTCAAATACCCAATCTTATTCAAAAAAGTGCCTGTAATCTTACCTACTGTAATAAAGTAAATACAAATAATCAAAGCAACAATAAAAATTGGTATCAATGCATAAAGAACATTGCGAACCATACGAAACTTATTAATATGCAGTTTTTCTTTCATATTAACAAAGTATAAACCAACATATATAACAACCACTACCACCAACAAAATCAAAGTCGCTGTACTTTGGGAACAAAAAGTTGACAGTCCCTCCAATTTGACTGTGCGATCTGAAAAAATTTTCTGCAAAACCCCAATCACTTTAAAAGATGCCAAACACAAAATTACCAATTCCCAGAATCTCATAAAGTACTCATTGGATTCAAAGGACAACCAGAAAAGCACCAAAAAGCTTCCGCCCACCGCCATGAATGCACTATCACTGTTCTGCGTAACAACCGATGCAAATGCGATACAAAGAAACAGCCCCCACAATATAGACCATTTCTGCTCCCGCCGATACCAATAACAGGCCATACCAATCGGCAAAGCAATACACAGATAGCTCGAATACCAAGTTGCCTGTCCCAATGTAGAAAGAAACAGAATTTTTGTAGCTTCATCCACCCCCACATACATCCCCAAGGGGTCAACATTGAAACGATGCAAAATCCCCAATAAGAAAACTACTGCAGAAGGAAGCGCAAGAAACCACCAGTAACTCCAATGCCACAAAAACCACCGTGACACAAAGAAATACAACAATACAAAAATAGTCTGTGTCATAACCCCCATAAACCAGCCGTCGTATCCCCAAAATGCAGCTTCCTTATAATCGGAAAGCCCATAGGATATCCAACAAACAATAATATAGGCTAACACAAACCAGTCTGTCAATAACATTTCCTGGCAAGTCTTTTTGATGGATAGTTCTTTTCTTTTTAAGAACAAATAACATACCCACGCCAGCAGCATGACAGGAATAAAGATTGTATAAGCAGTTTTAAAAAAATCGTATTTTGCACTTCCCATATTGGCATATTTATCCTGGAAATATAGCGGATAAAGGGCAAAAATAGCAAATATAAAAACTGCAACCCCGCCGATCATAATGGTCTCTGGAAGTGTCTCCTGTTGGATCTCCTTCTTTGGTTCTTTTATCGTGTTTGTCTGCGCCATTTCAACCTCTCCTTAATATAACAAAAAATAGGCGTGCCAATTACAAAAATTAATTTTCCAAACACACCTTTATAGAAAGCGATTTTATTATACAATACTTTTATGCACTTTTCCATAGTTAATTTTGAAAAAATCCAGTTCCGCAGCGTTCATGCCTTATCGGTCAAAAACATAAAATAATATTAAATTATATTTATATATTTTTTAATTTTATAAATGCAATATATTATTGACACACGCTTCATAGAGTGGTACAATATGGTTGTTTTCCACCCAAGTGACAAAAAGAGGACATCTATGCCTCAGATTCTATTTTCTTGAAGAGCCGCCAAAAATATGATATAGTTTTACTGTTCAAAATCTGATATTGATAGAGCAATAATTATAGAAGTATTTTAGGAGGATTGTCCCATGATCAATGGCAAAAAAGTATTATTCAGCGGTATGCAGGCTACCGGAAACCTGACTTTGGGAAATTATCTGGGAGCCCTGAAAAACTGGGTAACCTTAAGCAGCGAATATGAATGTTTTTACAGCGTGGTAGATATGCATTCCATTACGGTCCGCCAGGATCCGTCTGTACTGCGCAAACGTGCAAGGACGCTGCTTACCCTGTACATCGCCGCAGGCTTGGATCCAAAAGTCAACTGTCTTTATTACCAGTCCCATGTATCCGGTCACGCCGAATTAAGCTGGATTTTAAGCTGTTTTACTTATATGGGCGAGCTGAACCGCATGACCCAGTTCAAAGACAAATCTGCCAAGCATGGAGATAATATTAACGCCGGGCTGTTCACCTATCCGGTGCTGATGGCTGCGGATATCCTTCTGTACCAGGCGGATGTGGTTCCCGTGGGTGTGGATCAGATGCAGCATCTGGAGCTTACGCGAGACATTGCGGAGCGTTTTAACAACCTTTATGGGGACGTTTTTACCATTCCCGAAGCCTATATCGGCAAAATAGGGGCAAAAATCATGAGTCTCCAGGATCCGTCCAAAAAAATGTCCAAATCCGATCAGAACCCCAACGGGAGCATTTATCTGATGGATGATATGGATACGATTATTCGGAAATGCAAAAAAGCAGTCACCGATTCCGAAGGCACAATCTTATACCGTGCAGAACAGCCAGGGGTAAAAAACCTGATTGACATTTACAGCTCCTGTACAGGAAAAACGCCGGAAGATGTTGTGCGGGAATTTGACGGCAAAGGTTATGGAGATTTTAAAATGGCAGTGGGGGAAGCTGTGGTTTCTGTTTTGAAACCGCTTCAGGAAGAAGCGGCGCGCCTGGAAAAGGACAAAGACTATGTAGATTCCATCATCAAAGAAAATGCGGAAAAAGCCAGCTATTATGCCATGAAAACCCTGCGGAAAGTGCAAAAGAAAGTAGGATTTCCGGTAAGACTTTAAAAAAGCTACAAGGAGAAAGTTGCCCATGTTTGT
Organism: uncultured Lachnospiraceae bacterium; assembly: GCA_947571775.1. GTDB lineage: Bacteria > Bacillota > Clostridia > Lachnospirales > Lachnospiraceae > MGBC164599. Next base: position 114,432 of record CANOZK010000008.1, read on the forward strand.
ATTCCGAAAACTTTATTGCAGAACCTTCCAATTTGCTTTTAAAATGGCATTGCCATTCCTTCCATATCGAAAACCAAAACTTATCCCCTGTATATCTGGGATTGCAAAAATATGCAGACAGAAGAATATACGTTCTGTTTTGATTGTGACAGACAGGGATATTCGCGGCCTGGGGCTTACTCGTCCTCTGGAGCGAACGCTTGCTAAACACGGAATTTCCTACTATATTTACAGCAAAACAGTGGCAAATCCAACTATCTGGAATGTGGAAGAAGCCCGCCGGATGTATATTCGGCATGGAGCCCAGGCTATCGTTGCTTTTGGCGGAGGTTCTGCCATGGATTGCGCCAAAGCGGCCGGCGCCAGAATTGCAAAACCCAAACAGAATGTCCGGCAGATGAAAGGGCTTTTGAAAATACACAAAAAACTTCCGCTTCTGATTGCCGTTCCCACTACTGCCGGAACCGGAAGTGAAACGACCCTGGCCGCGGTCATCACTGACAGCGAGAAACACTACAAATACCCAATCAACGATTTCAGCTTGATTCCCCGTTATGCAGTACTGGACTACCGCGTGACTTTGGGATTGCCTGCGGATATCACCGCCGCCACGGGTATGGACGCCCTGACCCATGCCGTAGAAGCGTACATCGGAAACACGACCACAAGGGAAACCCGTAGAATGGCAGAAAAAGCGGTCTGCCTGATTTCCCAATATCTGAAAGCCGCTTATGATGACGGACAGAACAAAAAGGCACGCAAAGGGATGCTGCATGCTTCCTACTACGCGGGAGCTGCATTTACCAAATCTTATGTGGGTTATGTCCATGCTGTCGCCCATTCCCTGGGCGGACAGTACGGAATTCCTCATGGGCTTGCTAATGCAGTAATCCTTCCGATTGTTCTTCGTATGTATGGCTCTGCCTGTGAAAAGAAGCTGGCCAAACTGGCGCGAAAAGCAGGCATTGTAAACAGACAGCTAAAGAACCAAGAAGCGGCGCAGGCATTTATCCAATGGATTCAGGAATTAAATGATTCTATGAGAATTCCGCGTCATTTTCCGCAAATTCAGAGAAAAGATATTCCTGTGATGGCCCGCCATGCAGATAAGGAAGGAAATCCGCTGTATCCGGTTCCCATACTGATGAATCAAAAAGAGCTGGAACGTATTTATGAGAAAGTGAAAGGGGATTAAAGGATGCAAATAGAAGAATTGATGCAGAAACAAAGGGATTTTTTTGCATCGGGAAGGACATTTCCGATTTCCTGTCGGATAGAGGCACTGAATCTTCTGGAGCGCGCAATCCTCAAATACAAACAAAAGCTGTATAAAGCCCTCCAGTCCGATCTGGGAAAATCCAAAGCGGAATCCTATATGTGCGAGGTGGGACTTACTTTGTCTGAACTGCGCTTTGTGCGAAAACATATCCATAGCTGGAGCAAAACCCGAACTGTCCAGACACCTCTGGCACAGTTTCATGGAAAAAGCTTTACCATACAGGAACCATATGGTGTTGTTCTAATTCTGTCTCCTTGGAATTATCCGGTGCTTTTAACTTTGGAACCTCTGATCGGGGCGCTGGCGGCAGGCAACTGCTGCGTTGTAAAACCGTCTGCGTATTCTCCGGCTACCTCTCAGGTTATCGCACAACTGATCCAAGAGACATTTCCCAAAGGATATGTCGCTGTGGTGAAAGGCGGAAGAGAAGAAAACCAAACTCTTCTGGAACAGACATTTGATTATATTTTCTTTACTGGAGGCGTAAACGTAGGAAAGTTAGTTATGGAAAAAGCGTCTGCCCATTTAACTCCGGTGACCTTGGAGCTGGGCGGAAAAAGTCCCTGTGTCATCGACCATACTGCGAATTTAAAACTCGCCGCCAAAAGGATTGTATTTGGAAAATATCTGAATTGCGGACAGACCTGTGTCGCTCCCGACTATGTACTAATTGAACCAGGCGTAAAAGATCGTTTCCTAAAATATGTAAAACGCGAAATCGCCCGCATGTATGGAAACAATCCCTTGGACAACCCAAACTATGGAAAAATGATAAACCAGAAACATTTTGATCGGGTGCTGGGACTGATTCACAGCGCAAAAACCGTATATGGCGGCGAAAGCAACGCGGACACTTTACAGATAGCTCCAACTATTTTGGATCGGATAACCGAAGAAGACGCCGTCATGCAAGAGGAAATCTTCGGGCCAGTGCTACCCATTCTGACTGTTTCTTCCATGGATGAAGCCTATGCCTTTATAAGAAAACGCCCCCAACCGTTAGCATTGTATCTCTTTACCTCAAATAAGAAGATGGAAAAACGGTTTTTGAAAAGAGTCCCCTTTGGGGGCGGATGTGTCAATGACACAATTATCCATTTAGCCACTCCTTATATGGGCTTTGGCGGTGTGGGGAATAGCGGCATGGGGTCTTATCACGGTAAAAAAAGTTTTGAAACCTTCAGTCACGAAAAAAGCATTGTAAAAAAATACACCTGGATAGACCTTCCTCTGCGCTATCCGCCTTATAACAAATTAAAAGAAAAACTGGTGCGGATGTTTGTAAAATAATTGTTTTACAGCTAAAAACCTGTTTTTGATACTTTGACAATTTGCCTGCGCAATTCATGGGTAAAAGGCGTATTCCTTTTATAAGCCAAAACACTTTCATATAAATTGGCGGCATGGATATCCTGTTTCAGCATCGCCTGCGCATGTGTGCTCAACAAGGAATCCTTTTTTAAAAATTTGGCCGGCTGAGATATGAGAGGAATCCTGCTTGTTTTTTTTATCTGTGTCAGCAGCGGAGCGGATTCTTTGCAAAAGCCCAGGACACGGGCATAAGGAGAAAGCTCCTGCAACGACAAATAAGGATCTGGCTGGTACAAATTCAAAAGAATATGCAAAAGTCCCCTCGCAGCACGGGTATAAGTAATTTCGCTAGTTTTTATCCGGGCAATGAACTCCCGGTAATTGATAAAATCATTCAGGCAATGATGAATCCGGTTGGCCATTTCCTCTGACACATCAAAAAAACAGCACAGCTTTTCGGGGGACGTTTCCATACATTTATATTTAAGCAAAAGGGAAAAATCATTTTCCTGTATCCAGCCTCTCTCCCGCAGCACATGCTCCAAGATTTCAGCAGCCGCTTCGGGAAGGTGTTCAGACCAAACTGAAAAAGGACTACCTTCCAAAATAGCCTGCCGGATAGCGGTTGCCGAGCTGTACTGCAGTCCAAGGTTTGTCTGATGGTAAGTCGATTCCCGGCGGTTGATAACAAAAGGACGTATTGGAGAAGCAAAGTCCTGGAGAGCCATGCAATATTCCAGGCCCAGAATATTATTTGGAGAATCCAGCAGTCCGTCTGGAATCGGAAATGACAGACATTCCTGGAGGGCCTGATGCCTGGCCAAAGGAAAGGTGCAGCCCATGGAAAGATACGCCCGCAGTTTTTTTTGAAAAGTGGGAAGCTCTTGCTGTAATACCTGGCTGACTTTCTCGAAAGCTTCCAACGCGCCGCTTTCGCTTCCAAAACACAGGCAGTCCACAGACTGTAAATTGTGCAGAAGCGCAACGGCTCCTCTGGCAAAATAGGCGGCACTTCCCGTAGTATGGATGACTGGAAGTTCCAACACCAGATCTGCACCGCAGGTCAGAGCCATCTGTGCGCGGACAAATTTATCGGCCAGGGCCGGAGCTCCCCTCTGGGTAAAATCACCGCTCATCACAACCACCAGATAATCCGCTTTCGTCTCCCGGCGAGCTTTCTCCAGATGATACAAATGACCATTGTGAAAGGGATTGTATTCCGCGATAATTCCTGTAATTTTCATAAAATCCATACCTCACAGCAGAAAGAAAACGTGAAACCTCACATATTTTACCACTATAAAACTTGAAATACAAGACAGCAAGGTTTATAATAATAGAAGAACGGCAGCCTGTCCATATGGACGTTTGCCGGAACTTTCACAGTAAATATAGGAAAGGAGTCAAAAAATCATGGGATTTATTGACACAATTAAGGCAAGGGCAAAAGCTGCCCAGAAAACCATTGTATTGCCTGAGACAGAGGACAGAAGAACCTTAGAAGCAACAGAAATGATATTAAAAGAAGGATTGGCAAAGGTCGTTCTGATCGGAAACGAGGAAACAATTAAAAAAGATGCTGACGGTCTGGATATTTCCGGTGCAACGATCGTTGATCCGGCTGTTTCCGATAAGACAGCCGCTTATATTGACAAGCTGGTGGAACTGAGAAGCAAGAAAGGAATGACTCCAGAACAGGCAAAAGAGATTCTACTGAACCAGTACTTGTACTACGGAGTTATGATGGTAAAAATGGGAGATGCAGATGGTATGGTATCCGGTGCCTGCCATTCTACCGCAGATACCTTGCGTCCATGCCTGCAGATTCTGAAAACCAAACCAGGTACAAAATTAGTTTCCGCTTTCTTCCTGATGGTAGTGCCTGATTGCGAATTTGGCGCAGACGGAACATTTATTTATGCCGATTCTGGACTGAACCAGAATCCAACATCCGAAGAACTGGCTGCTATCGCCGGATCTTCTGCTGAATCTTTCCGTCTTCTGGTAGAAAAAGAACCGGTTGTTGCTATGCTCTCTCATTCAACCATGGGCAGTGCAAAACATGCAGATGTAGATAAAGTAGTGGAAGCTACCCGCATTGCAAAGGAACAATACCCAGATCTGAAATTGGACGGAGAATTCCAGTTGGATGCTGCAATCGTTCCCAGCGTAGGCGCTTCTAAGGCTCCCAACAGCCCAGTAGCAGGTAAGGCAAATGTATTGATTTTCCCAGATCTGGATGCAGGAAACATTGGTTATAAACTGACACAGAGACTGGCAAAAGCAGAAGCATACGGGCCTATCACACAGGGAATCGCTATGCCTGTAAACGATCTTTCCAGAGGATGCTCTGCGGAAGATATCGTGGGTGTAACCGCAATTACAGCAGTACAGTGCCTGGCAGAAAATTAAGAATAAAAAACCGGAGGAAATAAAAATGAATGTATTGGTAATCAACTGTGGAAGTTCTTCTCTGAAATTCCAGATGATTAATTCCGACAGCGAAGCTGTTCTGGCAAAAGGTCTTTGCGAGAGAATCGGCATTGACGGCAGACTGACCTATCAGCCCGCTGACGGTGAAAAAGAAGTTACAGAGGCAGCTATGCCCACACACAAACAGGCAATCCAGATGGTATTGGATGCGCTGATGAATGAAAAAACAGGCGTAATCAAGAGCCTGGATGAAGTAGACGCCGTAGGCCACCGGGTAGTGCATGGCGGCGAAAAATTCGCTTCCTCTGTGGTTATCAACGATGAAGTAATGGCAGCAATCGAAGAGTGTAACGATCTGGCTCCGTTACATAATCCCGCAAACTTAATCGGGATTCGTGCGTGCCAGGAACTGATGCCAAAAGCACCTATGGTTGCTGTATTTGATACCGCTTTCCATCAGACAATGCCGGAGAAAGCTTATCTGTATGGACTTCCCTACGAATATTATGAGAAATACAAAGTAAGGAGATATGGTTTCCACGGAACCTCACACAGCTTTGTATCCAAACATGCGGCAGAATTCTTGGGCCTGGATGCAAATAATTGCAAGATGATCGTTGCTCACCTTGGAAACGGAGCGTCTATCAGTGCTGTTGTAAACGGAAAATGTGTGGATACTTCTATGGGTCTGACTCCTCTGGAGGGTCTGGTAATGGGAACCCGTTCTGGTGATATTGACCCAGCTATTATGGAATTTATCGCTAAGAAAGAAAACCTGGATATCGCAGGCGTTATGAATGTACTGAATAAAAAATCTGGTGTAGAAGGCCTTTCCGGCGGACTTTCCAGTGACTTCCGTGATCTGGAAGAAGGTATGAACAGCGGCAACAAACTGGCAGAAAACGCAATTGAAGTATTCTGTTACCGCGTAGCAAAATATATCGGTTCTTATGTAGCTGCAATGAATGGTGTGGATGCGATTGCCTTCACAGCCGGCATTGGCGAAAATGCTGCAAATGTACGTGAAAAGGTAGTTGGATATTTAGGCTATCTGGGAATTGAATTGGATGAGGCAGCAAACTCTCAGAGAGGTGAGGATATCGTAATCTCCACAGCTTCTTCTAAAGTGAAAGTAGCTGTTATCCCCACAAATGAAGAATTGGCTATCTGCCGTGAAACGGTAGCATTGGTTTAATCAATATATGTTTTAACCCCCACAGCTTTCTGTGGGGGTTTTCTTATACAAAGCGATCGCGCTCGGCGCAGATGGTAATAACTGCTATCTATATAAAAAACAGCCGATATTTTTATCCGCTGCTTTGTTGTTATCTTCTTTTTTGTCTTTTTGCGTACCTTCAAAACCGCATATACGTCTCTCCTTCATTCTGGTCAAACCCTCACC
>CANOZK010000009.1 GCA_947571775.1 uncultured Lachnospiraceae bacterium
ATAAGAGAGGTGGTGGGCGGAAATATGAACAGAAAACTGAAAGGGGCCGTTGATGCTGCTATGACGGTGGCGCTGCTGTTCTGGAGTATTGCTGCCCGGCAATACGGCAAAAATGGCGGGATGGATTCAGCAGAAGGTCGGCGGTGACTTGTTTTCGATTGCTGTGTCAGAACCTTAAACTAACGATATTGGCAATGAACAGCAACAAGTGTTTGCCGAACTCACATTTTCTCTTCTTTTGACCGCGGGTATATTGAAAGTATGTCTGCCCCATAAAAATACTGTGACGAAAATTTGGAAAAAATGTCAAAAAAATTACGATATACAGTTGCATTATTTTAAAAATGTGTTACAATAATATTGCGAAAAAAGTTGTTGACATATGGGGAAGATTATAGTATATTAAGTATTGTCGATAGAGAGTCGGCAATACGCGTGAATGGCTCAGTTGGTAGAGTACAACCTTGCCAAGGTTGGGGTCGCGGGTTCGAGTCCCGTTTCACGCTCTTAAAGACCGAAAGTTCCCTATATTAAGTAGGATGCTTTCGGTCTTTTCTATACCATAATCATATGTCGGAGTGCGTCAGAAGAAAGTTTCTGGAATTTGTGCTCAGGCCCCCCAGTGTTTAGATGAATGATAGAGAAAAACAGGATGGGGAGGCGTAATGATTATGAAAAATATTTTGGAATATTTGGAGCAGTCTGCGCAGAGAACGCCGCAGAAGGCAGCATTTATCGACACAAAGCGGACATATACCTACGGAGAACTGGAAGCTGCGGCCCGGCGGCTGGGCAGCTTTCTGGCAAAGGAATTGCCGGTTCATTCACCAGTGCCTGTTTTTATGGATAAATCCGTAGAAGCGATCGTGGCTTTTCTGGGAAGTGTTTATGCGGGCTGTTTCTATGTGATGGTCGATTCTGGTCATCCCATTGGAAGGGTAAAACGGATTTTGGATACTCTGGAGCCGAAGGTTCTGCTCACGGATAAAAAGCATGAGAAGCAGGCGAGGGAGCTTGGCTTTTCCGGCAAAATCCTGATACTGGAAGAATGTCTGGAAAGCCAGGAGGATAGCTGTCTGCTGCGGCAGATCCGCCGCCAGTCGAAGGATACCGACCCTCTGTACGGAATGTTTACTTCCGGTTCCACCGGGACGCCAAAAGGGGTGGTGACCGCTCACCGGGGCGTGATCGATTTTATCGACTCCTTTACGGGGCTGTTTGAGATCACCGGGGAAGATATCCTGGGAAACCAGGCTCCGTTTGATTTCGATGTGTCGGTAAAAGATATTTATTCCACGTTAAAAACAGGGGCGACCATGGTGCTGATTCCCAAGCAGTTCTTCTCTTTTCCGACAAAGCTGCTGGATTACATCAGTTGGCATCGGGTGACTACGCTGATCTGGGCGGTGTCTGCTCTTTGTATGGTCAGCGCGTTAAAAGGGCTGGAATACAAGACGCCCTCTGCGGTCAATAAGATTTTGTTCAGCGGGGAAGCTATGCCGGTAAAACAGTTAAACATCTGGAAAAAACATTTGCCGGATGCGATGTATGTCAATCTGTACGGCCCTACGGAAGTTACCTGCAACTGCTGTTATTATAAAATCGACCGGGAGTTTGCGCCGGGGGAAGTTATCCCGATGGGAAATACTTTTCCCGATGAACAGGTGTTTCTGCTGGACGAAGAAGGCCGTCTGGTAACGCCGGATCACGAAGGGGTAAAAGGGGAAATCTGCGTAAGCGGCACCGGCCTAGCGCTGGGTTATTACAACGCCCCCGAACAGACGGCGGAGCGTTTTGTGCAGAATCCGCTGCAAAGCGAAGCGCCACAGAGGGTTTATCTGACCGGAGATCTGGGGTATTACAACGACCGCGGGGAACTGTGCTATGCGGCCCGCAGGGACAACCAGATCAAGCATATGGGGCACCGGATTGAATTGGGCGAGATTGAAGTATCCATGGAAGAGCTGGAGCCTGTGGAGCGCGCTTGCTGTATTTTCGACGCAGAAAGAGGCCGAATCATTGGCTTTTACCAGGGAAATATACACGAAAGGCAAATACGCCAGGAGTTAGGCAAACGTCTGCCGACTTATATGCTGCCGCACAAATGGATGGCCGTGACGCGTATGCCAGTGACGGCAAACGGCAAGGTTGACCGCAGGGAGCTGGAAAATTATTATTTGGAGGAATGTCATGTATCAAATCGACAAGCAGGCTAAAGGCGGGTTATACGATGAGAACATCACGCCGTCTTATGTCTTTGATCTGGATCGGCTGCGGGAACGCGTAGAGGCGGTCCGTGCCGGGATAAAAAGAGACGGGACAAAGATTTGTTTTAACGTAAAAGCAAATCCGTTTCTCGTGGAAGTATTAAAAGATCAGGCAGATTACTTTGAAGTCTGTTCGCCAGGGGAGTTCCATGTCTGTGAAAAGGGAGAGATCCCGATGGAGCAGGTCGTGGTGTCCGGTGTTTACAAGGCTCCGCTGGACGTAGCGCGATTTATCGGAGAGCACGAGGGCAAGAGTGTGTTTACGGCGGAGTCTTTCGGACAGTTGCAGGTATTGAATCTCTGTGCCAAGATGCAGGGCAGGCAGATACGGGTATTGCTGCGGCTTACCAGCGGGAACCAGTTTGGAATGGAGTTCGAGGAGCTCAAAGAATGCATTTCCCGGCAAAAAGAGTACGAGAACATAAAGATTCTGGGCATTCAATACTATTCCGGCACACAGAAAAAAGATCTGTCGAAGATAAAAGAGGAATTGCAGATGCTCGATGATTTCTGTGAGGAGTTAAAAAGGGAGTACGGCTTCTCGACAGAGGTTTTGGAATACGGGCCGGGTTTAAGCGTTCCTTATTTTGAAAAAGATGAAGAAGAAGATCTAGATCGGACTTTAGCGGATCTGAATGATTTATTGGACGGGCTTGGTTTCTCTGGAACCGTGGTTTTGGAGATGGGGCGTTTCCTGACGGCTTACTGCGGTTCCTATTATACGTCCATTGTGGAGATCAAACGCCATGGGGATCAGAACTATTGTATTGTGGACGGAGGAATCCATCATCTGAATTATTACGGACAGGCGATGGGCATGCGGATTCCGCATTATACGCATTTGCCCCAGGAACCGGATTTTGAGGCCCCGGAGCAGATATGGGACGTCTGCGGGTGCCTGTGTACGACTTCGGATGTGCTGATGCGCCAGATTCCCATGCAGAATCCCAGACCGGGGGATCTGCTGATCTTTGAGCGGGCGGGCGCGTATTCGGTCACAGAAGGAATCAGCCTGTTCCTCAGCCACGATTTGCCAAAGGTTTATTTCTATTCGGAGGAAATGGGAATGGAGCTGGTACGGGAACGGGAAGGGACGTGTCAATGGAATATGAGAACAGGGGAGGATGAAACGGATGGAGCAGATGATTGAAATTTTGGAGGATATTCAACCAGGGGTGGATTATGCCAATTGCACGACGTTGATTGACGATGGGATTTTGGAATCCTTTGCAATTTTGTCCATTGTAGGGGAATTGGAAGATGTTTTTGGAGTCAGCCTGACTCCTGCGGAAATTATACCGGAAAACTTTAATTCTGCTCAGGCTCTGTGGGAGATGGTGCAGCGTCTGCAGAAAGCATAAGGGGTAAAGAGAGCGTTATGTCGTTGGTTTCTATGGCGTTTGTGCTGCTTTTGGCGGCAGCAACGGCCGGGTATTATCTGATTGCCGGGAAATATCAGTGGATATGGCTGTTGGGGTTCAGCTATCTCTATTATCTTTCCTGCGGGTGGAAAGCGGCGCTTTTTTTGGTCTTTACCACTCTGACGACTTATGCGGCGGGCAGATTTTTGGAAAAGTATGAGCGAAAGTCTATTCTAGTTATCGGGCTTCTTCTGAATTTCGGTATGCTTGCCCTGTTAAAATATAGCAATTTTGCTATCAGTAACCTGAACAGCCTGACGGGCAGCCACATTTCGTTTCGGAATTTTGTGCTGCCTCTTGGCATCTCTTTTTACACCTTCCAGTCTATGGGGTATCTGCTGGATGTTTATTGGAAGAAAGTGAAACCGGAGACGAATGTCTTCCGGTTTGCTTTATTTGTCTCCTTTTTCCCACAGCTTCTCCAGGGGCCGATTGGGCGATACCATAAGCTGGCCGGGCAGTTGTATGAGCGCCATGCTTTTTCTCTGGAACGGCTGCAGCTTGGCGTGCAGCGGATTTTATGGGGGTATTTTAAGAAGCTGGTGCTGGCGGATCGGGCGGCGCCGGTGGTCAATCTGGTTTTTCAGGATTATTCGAGTCATTCCGGGGTGACCGTGATTTTTGCCCTGCTTTGCTATTCTATCCAGTTGTATTGTGATTTCTCTGGGGGTATGGATGTGGTGATCGGAGCGGCCCAGCTTTTCGGCGTCTCTCTGGACGAGAACTTTAAGCGGCCGTATTTTGCGGTGTCTATCTCGGATTTCTGGCGTCGCTGGCACATTACTTTAGGTACCTGGATGAAAGATTACGTCTTTTATCCGTTTAACCTCTCACGCGCCATGAAACGTTTTGGGAAATGGACGAAAAAGGTGTTCGGCAGGCAGTACGGACGGCTCCTGCCCATCTGCGCGGGCAATCTGCTGGTGTTCTGGCTGGTGGGCGTCTGGCATGGGCCGGACTGGAAGTTTATTTTTTATGGACTGTACCATGGAATCCTCATCGTTTTCAGCAGTCTGATGGCTATGCATTTTCAGAATTGGAAAAAAAGGCTGCACATTCGGGACGAGTCGCCGCTCTGGAAAGGCTTTCAGATGGCGCGCACGTTTGTATTGGTCAATATCAGTTGGTATTTTGATATGGCGGTTTCCCTGGGGGCGGCTTTTGCCATGATGAAAAGCACGGTCGTCGGGTTTCGCCTGTCGGCGGTGACGGACGGAAGCCTTCTGCAGTTGGGGCTTGGCATAGAGGATTTCCTGATCCTGGCGGCGGGCTGCCTGACGGTTTTGGCGGTCAGCGTTCTGCAGGAACGGGGCGTGTCCATCTGCAGCCGTCTGTCGGACGCTCCGCTTGCTGTTCGCTGGGGGATTTATCTGGCTCTGATTTTGTCGATGGCGGCTCTGGGACAGATCGAAGGCACAGAAGGAGGATTTATCTATGCGCAGTTTTAGAGACGGCTCTGGGCGGCTTTTGCGGGCGGCCGGATTCCTGGCGATTCTCCTTTTGCTCAATGTAATTTTGTCCTGGCTTTTACGGGCTTACAGCATTGTGGATGTGGATTTTCATAAGATAGCGCAGGGAGATGTGCAGGATCTGATCGTGGGCAGTTCCCATGGGCTGTCCGGCCTTGACCCGGACGTGCTGGAGGAATATACTGGAGGCAAGACGCAAAACGCTTGCCTGGGCGGGGAGTTTCCCATAGACAGTTTCTACATTATCCAGGAGGCCGAGCGGCATCAAAAGCTGAGACGGGTGATTTACGAGCTGGACCCAGGGTATTGGGTGGCGGGGAACCATTATAATGCTGTTTATCAGAGTTTTCCCCGTTCCGCTTTGAAAGTTCGATACTATCTGGACCGGGTGTTGATGTCGGATTTTCGTATGACATTGCTGCCCTGGTATCAATATGCCCACGATTACCGGAACATTCCGCGGATCGTACAGGCGAAGCAGAGCGCATCTTACCGCAGACGGGATGCGGAAATATTGAGAGATACAACCTATTTCTGCAAAGACAACGGCTTTATGTATATCAACCGCATCGAGGGCGCGGCAAAAGATTCTTCGATTCCGGTTCTGTGGGAGCAGGACAATATCAAAGAGGACAGCCTTCGTTATTTCCAGAAGATGCGAAAGTATTGCCAGGAAAACGGGATTGAGCTGGTGGTGGTGACGCTGCCCATACCGACGGAAACGCTAAAGCAGTATGAGGAGCATTTCAGAGGAGCTTATGAGTATTTTAAAGAATTGCTCCAGGACAGCGGCGTCGTCTATTATAATCTTAACTATGGTGCGGAGAAAATGCGGCTTTCGGCGCAGGATTTTAACGACTATGACGGGCATATGTATGGGGACACGGCGGCGCGTGTCAGCAAAAAACTGGGAGAGCTGGTGGCAAAAGAGTGAAATATAAAGGAATTGTCTGTATTATCGTATCGGCGTTTTGTTTTGCACTGATGAATCTGTTTGTGCGCCTTTCTGGGGATCTGCCCTCGGTTCAGAAAAGCTTTTTCCGAAATCTGGTGGCGTTTTTCTTTGCCCTAGCGGTTATGAAGAAGAACCACATCGGTTTTTCGGGAAAAAAATCAAATCTGCTGCCGCTGATTCTCCGATCGGCGTTCGGAACGGCCGGTATTCTGGGAAATTTTTATGCGGTGGATCATCTGGTGCTGGCCGATGCCTCTATGCTGAATAAGATGTCGCCTTTTTTTGCCATTGTATTTAGCGCGTTTATCTTAAAGGAAAGGGTGCGCCCGTTCCAGGCGTTTGCCGTCGGCGGAGCTTTTCTGGGAAGCCTGCTGATCATCAAGCCCACCGTGGCGGGAATGGAGATGTTTCCGGCGATCCTGGGCTTTCTGGGCGGAATGGGGGCCGGCGCGGCTTATACGATGGTGCGGTACTTATCGGAGAGAGGGGAGAAAGGCCCGTTGATTGTCTGCTTTTTCTCCGGTTTTTCCTGTCTGGCGACGCTGCCTTTTCTGATTTTCGGTTATCATCCAATGAGCGGGCAGCAGCTTGCGATCCTGTTGTTGGCGGGCTTGAGCGCGGCGGGCGGGCAGTTTGCGATTACGGCGGCGTACAGCTACGCGCCGGCCAGGGAAATCTCTGTTTATGATTATTCTCAGATTATTTTTTCGGCGGGTTTCGGGTATCTGGTATTCGGCCAGATCCCGGATCTCTTAAGCTGGCTGGGTTATCTGGTGATTTGTTCCATGGCGGTGGCGATGTTTTTTTACAACAAACCTTTATGCGCCCGGCATCGGATGTAACGATTTGAACTTTTATAGCGACTTTGGAAAGAAAGGTGAGAGAAATGCAGATCAAGACGACACAAATCATATCCCGGGAGGATGGGCTGCCTCTCTCTGTAATGGAGACGATCCCCGAGCGAGAACCTTGGTGCCTGGTGCAGCTTGTCCACGGGATGAGCGAGTACAAGGAGCGCTATCTGCCCTTTATGGAATATCTGGCAGACAGAGGGATTTCTTGTATCATACACGACCACCGGGGGCATGGACAGAGCGTGCGCCAGGAGGGGGAGCTGGGCTATACTTATGGTGCCGGGGGAGCTTCCCTGGTGCAGGATACCCGCCTGGTGACTGCTTATCTGCGCAAGAAGCGGGGAAAAGAGCTTCCCCTGGTGCTGATTGGGCACAGCATGGGCAGCCTGGTGACGCGCGCTTATCTGAAAAAATATGACCACCTGGTCAATGCGGTGATTCTGTGCGGATCGCCCAGCAAAAACTCTTTTTTGAAATTGGGAAAACACCTTGTCAAAGCGGAGGAGAAGATCCGCGGAGAGCGTCATCCCAGCCGCCTGATGCAGACTTTGAGTTTCGGCCCATACGCTGCCAGATTTCCCAGAGAAAAAAGCGCCTATGCCTGGGTCTGTTCTGATCCGGCTGTCGTCAGCGAGTATGAGACGTCCAGCCTGTGCGGGTTTCCCTTCACCGCAGACGGCTACCGTTCCCTGCTGGAGCTGATGGAGGCGACCTATTCCGATAAAGGATGGAATTGCAGCAATCCAGACCTGCCGATCCTGTTTATCAGCGGAGGAGACGACCCCTGTATGGGAAACGTGCGCAAATTCAAACAGGCGCTGGATCATATGCGGATGCAGGGATACCGCGATGTCCGCGGCAAAATTTATCCGGGCCTGCGGCATGAATTATTAAATGAGTATGAAAAAAGAAAAATTTATAGAAACTGCTATTGTTTTATTCGGCAAAAGTTAGTATAATACTTATATTATGGTGGCAAGTATATTATAGAAAGAAGGGAATGGGCTATGTTGAATAAACGGGCAGCGACATTATTGGCATTCGTATTGGCAGGTTCTATGGCATTGTCAACGCCTGCAACGGCGATGGCTGCTTCCGGCGGAAGCGAAAAAGCCAGTCAGACAGAAGATGAAGAGAGCGACATGGACGACGAAACAGAAGAGGACGAAGAAGAGGAAAAGACTAGTCAGGCAAAAGAGGACGAAGATTCCGATTCCGTAAAAGGAAAAAAAGCGGATACTAAGGAAGATTCCGGGGAAAATGGAAAAAAGACCAAAAGCAGCAAGGTATCTTCCAATACTTCTAAGTCAGCCGGTTCTTCATCAAATAAAACATCCGCAAAAACATTGCAGGATCAGCCGCGCGCCGAGGCAGGGGAGGGCACAACTACTCCAACTCCTTCTGGTGATGAGGTTTCCGGCAATACTCCAGGGGCAGATGTCTCAGGCAATGAGACTCCGACTCCAGGGGGAAATACCTCAGGCAATGAGACTCCAACCCCAGGGGGAAACGTCTCAGGCAATGTGATTTCTGCGGGCGATTTTAAATTAAGCGGAGATCTTTCTGAAGGGGATTATTCTTATGAGGAAACCTCGAAAGGGCAGCAGATATTAACCATAAAAACGGATAGGGCAGCAACGATTTCTGGAGTTGTTACCTTTGGAAAAATCGTGGTGAACAGTCCAAAAGGGGCAGACTTAACGCTGAACAATATGCAGCTGGGAGCAAATCGTGGTGATAACATTATAGAAGTGTTGAGTGGAACCGGAAAGGTTCAGATTCATCTGTCTGGGGAGAATACTTTCAACACCTTCAAAAATGCTACCAGTGAGGCGGTAACGATAGACGGATCTGGAATTTTGAAAGCAAACAAGATTTATAATATGGTAATCATAGGCGGAGGTAATATCCAGACAGAGTCTTCCTGGGACAATGTGCCTCAAAATGCTGCCGGCAAAGATTTGTATGCTGTGTCTGTGAAAAATTTGAATCCAAATGCAGAATATAATATTGAAAGTTTAACGGCAGGAACGCCTTCGGCAAAATACAATTATGGAGATCGGATACGTTCAGACAGCACTGGAACAATCGTGATGTATCTTCCTACCGGAGAGGCATCGCTGACTTTAAACGATGCTGTATATCAGGGAACCGTAACTTCTGATGGAAATGGAGAACTGAAAAAACAGACCATAACCGGAACGCCAATTCCGTCTGGCTCAATCACACCATCACCTTCTCCTACTACGCCAGTTTCGGATATGCAGGCAGATCCAGCGAATAACGGTCTGTATTGGATCAATTCCGGGTCAACTTACCGTTCCGGGGCAACCCTGCAATTTTACGCTACTGGGGATGGCTATGGGCCGGAGGATCCGCAGGATATAGATCCGGAGCGCGGCGCTACCAGATATAAACCGGTTAGTTGGACGGTAGGTCCCGACACAAGCGGAAGCGGAACTTCCGATAAGGGTTCCTGGAAAAAACGTTCAGAAGTAACCACAGGTCAGACGGTTTCTGGTGCCTATACATCTGGAGAATATCGTTACAAGGCTTCCTTTACACCAAGTACAAGCCAGACAACATCGGTAGCTTATACTTTGCAGGTAAGATACGACAGGGAAACATACTATGGGAAAAACAGGAAATGGGAGAAAGACGGCACGACGGCTACAAAAAGTGTAAGTTTCTACATAAGGAATACGAGCCTTACCGTTACGCCTACGTACACCCCTCGTCCGACGTATTACACAACCACCACTCCGGTACGGTCAACGATTACAACCACAGCAGCCCAAAGCAGCGTCAGCTCCAATGCCAGAAACGCATCTACCGGGGATCATACGCCGATTGGAACACTGGTATTCCTGATGATTGCCGCAGCAGGCAGCGGAATCGGTATTTTCCGTAAAAAGAGGGATTCCTTCTAAATCTGATTGAGGATAACAGATAAAGACCGTATAAATATATACAAAGAAGCAGGCGCTCAGAGGCGTCTGCTTTTTCTTATACAGTCAAAGCTTTATCTGCATAGATAGATGTATCGTAACACATAATATTAACATGAGTCCAACGGAGGATTTTAAACATAAGAATCAGTCGCTTCTTAAATTTAAGGAATAATTTTGCGATGTTTCCCTCTATATATCCAAATTATTACAAAATTTTCCAAAAAATGCAGAAATTTATTTACTTTAACAGGGCGATTTGATAAAATCAAGAAAACTGTAATTGTTAAATTTATGAAAGGTTAGAGGGAGAAAGAGAGATGTTAGAAAAATTTTTTAAACTAAGTGACAATGGCACAGACCTAAAGACTGAGATAGTGGCCGGGATTACGACATTTATGACAATGGCTTATATCCTGGCGGTAAATCCCAGTATTATGGCGGCGGCGGGGATGGATCAGGGGGCAGTCTTTACCGCAACGGCGCTGTCCGCTTTGATTGGCACTTTATTGATGGCAGTTTTTGCTAATTATCCATTTGCTCTTGCCCCTGGTATGGGACTGAATGCGTACTTTGCCTATACGGTAGTTCTGGGGATGGGGTATAGCTGGCAGGTTGCGCTTACGGCGGTATTTGTGGAAGGACTTATATTCATTGTTCTTTCTCTTACGAATGTGCGCGAGGCGATTTTTAACGCAATTCCAAAGAACTTGAAGGCTGCGGTCAGCGTGGGAATTGGTCTGTTTATTGCGTTTATCGGTCTGCAAAACGCGAAGATTGTCATTGGAGGCTCGACGCTGCTTCAACTGTTTTCCGTGGAAAATTATAATGCGGTCAACAACGTGCAGGCCTCTTTTCAAAACGCAGGGATTACGGTGCTTCTCGCTGTGATAGGCATTATCATTACAGGGATTTTGGTGATTCAGAATATCAAAGGAAATATATTGTGGGGAATCCTGATTACATGGGTGCTCGGAATTGTGTGTCAGTTTACGGGGCTTTACGTTCCAGATCCAAAGCTTGGATTTTATGGACTTCTTCCAGATTTCAGCTCCGGGCTGTCGATCCCCAGTCTGGCGCCGGTTTTTGCCAAACTGGATTTTAGCAGCATACTTTCTCTGAATTTTATCGTAGTTATTTTTGCGTTTTTGTTTGTAGATATGTTTGACACGATTGGAACGCTGATTGGCGTATCTTCCAAAGCTGATATGCTGGATGAGGAAGGAAAGCTTCCGCGCATCAAAGGCGCGCTCTTTGCAGACTCAATCGCAACAACAGTAGGCGCCGTGCTTGGCGCTTCAACGACGACGACGTTTGTGGAAAGTGCTTCCGGTGTATCGGAAGGAGGCCGAACAGGTCTTACGGCGGTGACGACGGCGATTCTGTTCGGGCTTTCTCTGTTTTTGTCGCCGATTTTCCTTGCGATTCCGTCTTTTGCGACAGCTCCGGCTCTTGTGGTCGTTGGTTTTTATATGCTGACAAATGTAGTAAACATTGACTTTGATGATATGGCGGAAGCGATTCCATGTTATATTTGTATGATAGCGATGCCGTTCTTTTACAGTATTTCCGAAGGGATTTCCATGGGGGTTATTTCTTATGTGGCGCTGCATCTGATTACAGGCAGGGGGAAGGAGAAAAAGATCAGCATTCTGATGTATATCTTGGCGGTCTTATTTATTCTAAAGTATCTCTTCTTGTAAGAAGGAAGATAGCGCTTAGAAAAAATAACGTTCTCAAACTCATTGCATATTGCTGCCAAAATCAGCCACACTATCTGCATAAAATCAGAGAGGAGATGTTTCATAATATGAAACGCAGATACGCAAAATTTCTATTTCTTCTGGCAGCGGTGTCGGTGCTGCTTGTTGGCTGTTCCAACCAGCCGGCGGAAGATCAGGGGGAGTTGATTCAAAGGCAGACGGAACAATTAGAGATGTACATCTAGCGAAAAAAATGGTAAAATACAGCACATAGCGAGGTAAATAGTATCTTGGGAATTTCCCGTGCATCTGACAAAATGTCATCTCATAAAATCAAATACAAAGAAATTCCACAGATACACAGAAATATCAAAGGGGGTAATCGTTATGCGCGCAAGTGGTGTGCTGCTTCCGATATCCAGTTTGCCGTCGAAATACGGGATTGGATGTTTTTCCAGGGAGGCTTATGAATTTGTAGATTTTTTGATTTCTGCCGGGCAGAAATACTGGCAGATCCTGCCCTTAGGGCCAACTGCCTATGGGGATTCTCCATATCAGTCTTTTTCTACGTTTGCCGGAAATCCCAATTACATTGATTTGGAAATGCTGATCCGGGATGGGCTTTTGACACAAGAAGAAGTCGCTTCTGTGGATTGGGGCACACAGGAAAGCTATGTAGATTATGATAAAATCAACCAATCCCGCACAAAGATCCTGCGCAAAGCATTTGAACGCTATCATCTGGACCAGGACAGGGAGTTTGCTGCTTTTGTTCAGGAAAACGGTTTTTGGCTGGAGGACTATTGCCTGTATATGGCGATCAAGGATGAGCAGGAGGGCATGGGCTGGAACCAGTGGCCGGAGGAACTTCGCAACCGTCATCCCGGCGCACTGCAAACATGCAGGGAACGGCTGGAAAATGCCGTCTCTTTTTACCGTTTCCGTCAATATCTGTTTCATAAACAGTGGAGTTGGCTGAAAAATTATGCCAACCAAAACGGAATCAAAATCATTGGGGATCTTCCGATTTATGTGGCTTTCGACAGTGCGGATACCTGGGCAAACCCGCTGCTGTTCCAGTTTGATGAGAGGAACGAGCCGGTGGCCGTGGCGGGATGCCCGCCGGACGGGTTTTCTGCGGACGGGCAGCTTTGGGGCAATCCCCTTTATAGTTGGGAGTATCACCGTGCGACGGAATATAGCTGGTGGCTGAGGCGGCTTTCTTACAGTCTGTCCATGTACGATGTGGTGCGGATAGACCATTTCCGGGGCTTCGATGAATATTATTCGATTCCATATGGAGACGAGACGGCCAAGTATGGCCATTGGGAAAAAGGGCCGGGAATCGAATTTTTCCATGTGATCAGGGAGAAACTGGGGGATGTGCCTGTAATTGCGGAGGATTTGGGGATGATTTCTGACAGCGTGCGCCAGATGCTCCGGGAGACCGGTTTTCCCGGCATGAAAGTCTTGCAGTTTGCGTTTGACAATACGGAAAACAGCAACTACCTGCCCCATAACATTGACCGCAACTGCGTCGTTTATACAGGAACTCACGACAACGACACGGTGAGGGGCTGGTACGAGACGGCGAACGAGCACGATCTATGGCAGGCGCGTCAGTACATGAACAACGAAGACCACGATATGGAAACATCCATCTGGGATATGATCCGTCTGGCCATGTCCAGCGTGGCGGATCTGGCGATTGTACCGATACAGGATTACCTGTGTCTGGGAAGCGCGGCGCGGATCAATACGCCGTCTACCCTGGGGGATAACTGGAAATGGCGGCTGAAAAGGAACCAGATTAGCCATGAGGTTGTGGAAAAAATGCGGCTTTTGGTGAGAATTTACCGGAGATAGCGATGAGAAGACTGTTGCGATATTTGCGAGGCTATGTGAAAGAATCCATACTTGCGCCCCTGTTTAAAATGCTGGAAGCGAGCTTTGAGCTGATTGTCCCGCTGGTCACAGCGCAGATTATCGATGTGGGCATCCGGGAGCAGGATGCGCCTTTTATCTGGAAGATGTGTCTGGTGATGGTGGCGCTGGGCGTGGTCGGCCTGGCCTGCTCCCTGACCGCCCAATACTTTTCAGCAAAGGCGGCGATGGGTTTTAGCACGGCTCTGCGCAAGGATTTATTCGCACATATCAGTAGCCTGTCTTATCAGGAACTGGATGTGATCGGCACGCCTGCGCTGATTACGCGGATTACCAGCGATGTGAACCAGGCGCAGACAGGCGTGAATCTGGTGCTCCGGCTGTTTCTGCGCTCGCCGTTTATTGTGGCGGGGGCGCTTATCATGGCTTTTACCATTGATGTGCCGACGGCTTTGATTTTCTTGGCGGCGGTGCCGTTGATTTCTTTTGTGATTTATCTGATTATGCACTGGACGGTGCCGATTTACCAGGACGTGCAGAAAATGTTGGATCAGGTTTCCCGGCTGACCAGGGAGAATCATGTGGGGGCGCGGGTAGTGCGGGCCTTTGGCAGACAACCGGAAGAGATCGAGGATTTTCAACAGGCTAACCGGGAATTTACCCGGATACAGATGTCGGCGGGGCGGATCTCTGCCCTGTTAAATCCGGCTACCTACGTGATTATGAACCTGTCCATTGTAGCGATCCTGTGGGTGGGCGGCCG
Source organism: uncultured Lachnospiraceae bacterium (assembly GCA_947571775.1). GTDB lineage: Bacteria > Bacillota > Clostridia > Lachnospirales > Lachnospiraceae > MGBC164599. Next base: position 14,265 of record CANOZK010000009.1, read on the forward strand.
ACAGGTGGATATGGGCCGTCTAACTCAGGGCGAGGTGACGGCGCTGGTCAATTATATGACCCAGATTTTGCTTGCCCTGCTGGCGCTGGCAAATCTGATTGTGGCGGTGACCAAGGCGGCTGCTTCCGGGACGCGGCTCAACGAAGTGTTTGCAACATCGGCTTCTTTAAAAGACGAGGCAGAGCAGGAAATCCAGACCGTCTCTTCAGACAGCCGGGTAACGTTTTCTAATGTGAGCTTTTCCTATGCCCACTCTAGCGCCCCGGCGCTTTCCGATATTTCTTTTTCGGCAAAAAAGGGGGAAGTGATCGGAATTATCGGAGGCACGGGCAGCGGCAAATCCACATTGGTCAATCTGATTCCTCGGTTTTACGATGCATCTTCGGGCACAGTGGAGGTGGACGGTCATCCCGTAGGCAGATATCCGCTGCAACAGCTCAGAAACAAAATTGGGGTCGTTCCCCAGCGGGCGGTTTTGTTCCAGGGAACCATCCAGGAGAATATGCGCTGGGGCAAGGAGGACGCCTCTAAAGAGGAGATTTACCAGGCGTTGGATACGGCGCAGGCGCGGGAATTTGTAGAAAAAAAAGAAGGGAAGCTGGAGGCCAAGGTATCCCAAGGAGGCAGAAACCTCTCCGGCGGCCAGCGGCAGCGGCTGACCATCGCCCGTGCGCTGGTGCGCAGCCCGGAGATTTTGATTCTCGACGACAGCGCTTCGGCGCTGGATTACGCCACCGATGCGGCCCTGCGCCGTTCCTTAAGCGAACAGTCTAAAAAGAACGGGCAAGAGATGACCGTGTTTTTGGTTTCTCAAAGAGCCGCTTCTATCAAGCAGGCGGATCAGATCTTGGTACTGGACGAGGGGCGCCTGGTGGGCGCAGGTACGCACAAAGAGCTGTTGGAGAGATGCCCGATTTATAAAGAAATCTGTCTTTCCCAGTTGTCGGAAAAGGAGGTGTCCGCGGTATGAAAAAAAAGAAGGATGCCATCCAGAAAGATACTGTCCGGCGGCTTCTGGTTTATCTTCGCCCATATGCTTTGCAGATTATAGCGATGCTGCTGTGTGCCGCGGTTACCGTAGGGTTTACGCTTTATGCGCCGGTGCTGATCGGACAAGGCGTAGATCAGATCGCGGGGGCAGATCAAGTAAATTTCGACAGGCTGTGGCAGATCTTGCTATATTTGACGGCGACGGTCGCGGTCACGGCTCTGGCCCAATGGCTGATGAATCTGCTGACGAATCAGGTTACCTACCATGTGGTGGAGGATATCCGCAGTCAGGCGTTTGTCCATCTGGAACAGGTGCCCATTGGTTATGTAGATCAGAACCAGCCCGGCGATATTCTAAGCCGGATTGTCACGGACGTGGGACAGTTTTCCGACGGCTTGCTGATGGGTTTTACCCAGTTGTTTACGGGAGTTGCGTCGATTCTGGGAACCATCGGGTTTATGATTTCCATCAATGGAAAAATCGCTTTGTTGGTGATTCTTCTGACCCCAGTGTCTTTGTTTGTGGCGAGTTTTATCGCCAGCCGTACCTTTCATATGTTCCAGGTTCAGTCGGAAAAACGCGCCGATATGACTTCCCTGGTGGAAGAATTGGTGGGCAATCAGAGGGTGGTGCAGGCGTTTTCCTATGAGGAAAGGGGCATGAAACGGTTTGACCAGGTAAATGAGGAACTGCGGGTTTGGGGCATCAAGGCATTATTCTTTTCTGCGATCACCAACCCGTCCACCCGGTTTGTCAACGGGCTGGTTTATACCGGAGTAAGCATTCTGGGCGCGTTTATTGTCATAGGGGGCGGCATGAGCGTAGGACAGCTTATCAGCTTTCTGAATTATGCCAATCAGTACACCAAGCCGTTTAATGAAATTTCCGGTGTGATTACAGAGCTGGAAAATGCCTTAGCATGTGCCAGGCGGATCTTTGACTTTCTGGAAACTCCGGCCGAGGAGCCGGACGCCCCGGACGCACAGGTTTTGCAGGAGGCGGACGGAAGCGTGGATCTGGAACGGGTGAGTTTTTCCTATGTTCCGCAGACTCCCCTTTTGCAGGACATCACCATACGGGTAAAACCAGGGCAGCGCATTGCCGTTGTGGGGCCTACCGGCTGCGGCAAGACCACCCTGATCAATCTGCTGATGCGCTTTTACGATGTGGACAAAGGAGAAATCCGAATCAGCGGTCGTCCGGTAAAGCAGCTTACGCGGGATTCCCTGCGCCGCAATTTCGGCATGGTGCTGCAAGAAACCTGGCTGAAATCTGGAACCATTGCGGAAAACATTGCCTACGGCAAGCCGGACGCATCCAGGCAAGAGATCGAACAGGCCGCCCGGCAGGCATACGCCCATGGATTTATCCAGCGGATGAAGGACGGGTACGATACATGGATCGCCGAAGACGGGGAAAATATTTCCCAGGGTCAGAAGCAGCTTTTGTGCATTGCCCGCGTGATGCTGATGCGCCCGCCCATGCTGATTTTGGACGAGGCGACGTCTTCTATCGATACGCGCACAGAAGTCCGGGTGCAGCAGGCGTTTGAAAAATTAATGCAAGGACGCACCAGTTTTGTGGTCGCGCACCGCTTGTCTACGATACAGACGGCGGACCGGATTTTGGTTATGAAGGACGGCAATATCATTGAGCAGGGCACCCATGAGGAGCTGCTGGCAATGGATGGATTTTATTCGCAGTTATACCAAAGCCAGTTTGCCCATTTATAACAGATGCGGGCTGTCTCCGGTTAAAGTTTGCCTCGGCCGGAGAAGCCTCATCATCTGTTAAAAGAAGGAGAGAGCATGAACAAAAAAACTTCGTATGCATTTCGGATACTGGCGGGCGCCTATCTGGTATACATAGGGTATTCCCTGATCAAAAAGACATTGGCAGATGGTCAGGCGTCCGTCGGCTTCTTAGTTTCAGGCGTTTTATTTGCGGCGCTGGGGCTGTGCTGCTGTGTGACAGGACTGTTGGCGAGCTATCGATCCGATCGCAAAAGCAGGGAAGAGGAACAGGAAAAAAGTCTGGAGGAACAGACAATCGAAGAAAACAAGGAGAAAGAGCAATGAATACGGTTTATGAAAAATTAATGAGATGTTATAAAAGCGTGCAGGAGAAGATTCATTTTCGGCCGGGAGTAGCCCTAGTCTTAGGTTCCGGTCTGGGGGATTATGCAGACGGCATTCAGGTACAGGAGGTTCTGGATTATTCCCATATTGAGGGATTTCCGGTATCCACAGTGCCGGGCCATAAAGGACGGTTTGTCTTTGGATATGTGCGGGACGTACCCGTCGTGATTATGCAGGGCCGTGTGCATTATTATGAAGGCTATGACATCAGCGACGTAGTGCTGCCCATACGTCTGATGAAATTAATGGGCGCACAAAAACTGTTTTTGACCAATGCCGCCGGAGGAATTGGAGATGGTTTTCAAGCCGGGGATTTTATGCTGATCACCGGGCAGATCGCCAACTTTGTTCCATCGCCGTTGATTGGGCCGAACATGGACGAGCTGGGAGTGCGGTTTCCAGATATGAGTGAAATTTATGATAAAGACTTACAAAAAGTAATTCTTGGGGCGGCTAAAGACCTGGAGATTCCCATGCAGCAGGGCATTTACATCCAGTTGACCGGGCCGAATTACGAATCCCCCCAGGAAGTGCAGATGTGTAAAACCCTCGGCGCAGATGCCGTGGGCATGAGCACAGCCTGCGAGGCGGTCGCCGCAAACCATATGGGGATGCAGATCTGCGGGATTTCCTGTATCTCGAATCTGGCCTGCGGAATTACAGACCATCCCCTCACCCACAAAGAAGTTCAGGATACGGCGGATCGGGTGGCGCCGCTGTTTAAGCAGTTGATTACCGAATCCATTGTGCGGATTGGAAAGCTGAAATAAAACTTATAAAATAAAGTGAGTGTAAAAACGTATGGAAAACGTATCATGGAATCAATCAGGTGACCGGGTAGTAATCCTAGATCAGACCAAACTGCCCAATCAGGTGGATTATATCGAGCTGGGGACAGCAGAAGACGTCTATCAGGCCATTTTCCAGTTAAAGGTGCGGGGCGCTCCGGCGATTGGCATCTGCGCCGCGTTCAGTATGTATGTGCTGGCGCTGACTATGCCTCATGGAAGTTACAAGGAATTTTGCCGGGAATTTTCCAGGACGAAAGAATACCTTGCCAGTTCGCGCCCCACGGCGGTGAATCTGAGATGGGCCTTGGATCGGATGGAAAAGGTGGTGACAAGCCGCGCATCTTCCTCTATTTTGGAAATTTGTGAGAAGCTCAAAGAAGAGGCGTTGTCCATCCAGCGAGAAGATCGGGAAATGTGCCGCCGTATCGCAGAATATGGGCTTTCCCTTGTAAAAGACGGGGATGGGATTTTGACTCACTGCAATGCGGGGCCTCTGGCGACTTCGCGTTATGGTACAGCCCTCGGCCCGATTTTCCTGGGAAAAGAAAAGGGGATTCATTTTCGGATATTTGCCGATGAAACCCGTCCTCTGCTCCAGGGAGCGCGCCTGACGTCCTATGAGCTGCAAAAGGGCGGAATTGACGTGACGCTGATCTGCGACAATATGGCCTCGATGGTGATGAAGAACGGATGGGTGCAGGCTTGTTTCGTGGGATGCGACCGGGTGGCGGCAAACGGGGATACCGCAAATAAGATCGGCACCAGCGGCGTGGCCATCCTGGCCAAATATTATGGGATTCCGTTCTATGTGCTGGGACCAAGTTCCACCATCGATCTGGACTGTCCCACTGGGGCGGATATCCCGATTGAACTGCGCACGCCCCAGGAGATAAAAGAACAGTTTTATACGCATCCAATGGCGCTGCCGGAGACAAAATGCTACAATCCGGCATTTGATGTGACGGATCATTCCCTGATTACTGCCGTTGTGACAGACCAGGGAATTTTCCGGGAGCCGTATACGCAATCACTGCGTCAGATTCGGAAGTAACTGGCGGGCTATTTGTGTTATTTTCCCCGTTTCTTCTTTTTCGGAATCAGCAGTAAGAAAATCCAGCAGAAGATACGCACAGCCAGAATTCCGAAAAAGATGCCGATGCTGTCAATGGCCACATCCCGTTTGGAGGGGCCGCGTCCTGCCACAAAGGACTGGTGATATTCGTCCAGTCCGGCAAATCCCACGCAGATGACCCCGGCCACCAGCATCAAGGGGATGCCGCGCAGTCCATATACATAGAAAGGAAAAGATACGGCGATAGCCAAACAGAAGTATTCGGTCATGTGGGCCAGCTTCCGTACCTTTGGGTGAATCAATTCCGCTTCGTAAGCCAGTTGGTATTCGTCCTTATAATCGCCTGCCAGTCTGCTTTTCATCTCCACAATCTTATAGCTGACCTTATAGCTGAGCGCCGCGGAGGTTTCTCCCGGCTGGCCGGACATGGTAAAGATTGCGTACATAATTAAGATGGCGGGAAGAAAAGAAAAAGGACGTAAAAGGTTTAACATTAATTCTCTCATAAAATTAGTATAGCATGGAATTAGCAGAAATGCACGCATATTTGATTATGATTTTGCTGTGAAAATGATTGCACTGGCTTTTTTTCTATGTTAAAATAAGACGATGACTGGCTTTTCCAATAATAAACAATATATATAGTGGGGTGAAACAAAACGTATGGTGTTACAGAAAAAAGTTTTGGTCGTAGAAGATAATATGCTGAACCGGGAAATACTGTGTGACATTTTATCTTCGACATATGAGGTTTTGGATGCAGAAAACGGTCAGGAGGCGCTTGAAGTTCTGGAGAAATATGGAGAAGAAATTTCTCTGATTTTATTAGATATTGTTATGCCAGTAATGGATGGATATACCTTTCTTTCCCGTATGAAAGAAAACCCCGGTTATTCCTCTATACCTGTCATCGTAACAACACAAAGCGATACGGAAGCCGATGAGGTGGCCGCGTTATCTCATGGTGCAACAGACTTTGTTTCAAAGCCCTACAAACCACAGATTATTTTGCATCGGGTGGCAAGTATCATTCATCTGCGGGAAACTTCTGCCATGATGCATCGGGTGCAGTATGACCGGTTAACGGGAATTTACAGCAAAGAATTTTTTTATCATAGTGCCAATGATATCTTGAGTAAAAATCCGGATCAGGAGTATGATATCGTTTGTTCCGATATTGAGAGTTTTAAATTGATTAACGATGTATTCGGCATTCCTTCAGGGGATATGCTTTTGCGCACAGTGGCAAATATATACAAGGAGTTTGTAGAGGGACGGGGGATCTGCGGCCATTTGAATGCGGATCAGTTTGTATGCCTGCTTGAGCGGCCCAGATGGGACTATACGGAAGAGCTTTTTGTAAAAGCCAATGAGCGGATCCGTTCTGAGACAAATATGAAGAATGTGACCATAAAGTGGGGAATTTACCATGTAAAGGATCGGTCGCTGCTGGCAGAGCAGATGTTTGACCGGGCGCTTATGGCTGCACGCAGTATCTGGGGCCAGTACGGAAAGCATCTTGCCGTATTCAACGATGAGATGCACAATAGCCTGGTTCGGGAACAGATGATTACAGATGTGATGGAGTCGGCTTTGGAAGAGGAGCAGTTTACCGTTTATTTGCAGCCTCAGTACGATATTAAGACCAATACGCTCTCAGGGGCTGAGGCTTTGGTTCGCTGGATTCATCCAGAATGGGGGTTCCAGTCGCCCGGCGTGTTTGTTCCGCTTTTTGAGAAGAACGGTTTTATTACCAAGCTGGATCAGTTTGTCTGGAGGCGCGCCTGTGCGATTCTGCGGGAATGGGACGACAAGGGATATCCGCAGGTTCCCATATCTGTGAATGTTTCCAGGGCAGATATTTACAATGTAAATCTGCCGGATATATTGACAGATATCATCAGTCAGTACAATATTCCTCCAGAAAGGCTGCACTTGGAACTTACAGAGAGCGCCTACACAGAAAATCCCAGCCAGATTATTGAAAATGTGAGCAGGCTGCGGGAGTTGGGCTTCCTTTTTGAGATGGATGATTTCGGCAGCGGATATTCTTCTTTAAATATGTTAAATAACCTTCCCATAGATGTGATGAAGCTGGATATGGAATTTATCCGCAATGAAACCGCCAAGTCCAACACACCAGGAATCTTGTATTTTGTCATACAGATGGCGCATTCCATGAACCTGCATGTAATAGCGGAGGGAGTGGAAACCCAGGAACAATTGGATCGTCTCCGTTCCATTGACTGCGATTATGTACAGGGCTATTATTATGCGAAGCCCATGCCGTCGGAAGAATTCACCGCTTTTTTGGCGGGGATGGACAAAAAATAATTATGAGAGAAGCTTTTATTTAGGAGGGAATGTTCAATGGCAAGAGGCAGAAAGAAAAAAAACATGACATTAGAAGAGGAGTTGCTTGCCCTGAGTGAGGAAATGACCCAGTGTGAGGAAAAGATAAAAGAACTTACCAGCAGAAAAAAAGAATTAAAACAGTTGATCGAAAAGAAGCAGATGGAAGCGCTTTATAAAGCGACGATAGAATCTGGAAAAAGTATTGAGGAGGCGATCTCCCTGATTCATGAAAACAAAGAAGGATCTCCGCAACTGGAACCAGCTCCAGTTTCACAAGAAATTCGTCACGAATATTAAGAAAAAGACCGCTATGGAAACGTTCGTATTTCCGTAGCGGTTTGTTTTCACAAATACTTCAGGAGGCAGGATATGGATTTTTTGACGATTGGAAGCCATCTTTCCTCAGCAAAGGGATATGAGGCTATGGGGAAAAACGCAGTACATATGAAAGCCAATACGTTCGCTTTTTTTACCAGAAATCCCAGGGGCAGAAAGGCGAAGGAGATTCAAGCGCAGGATGTGGAAAAATATAAGGAAATTGCAAAGGAACATAAATTTGGAAAAATTGTAGCCCATGCGCCGTACACGCTGAATGCCTGCGCGGCGAAAGAGGATCTGCGGGAATTTGCCGTAGAGATTATGACGGATGACTTGCAGCGTATGGAGTATCTTCCGGGAAATTATTATAATTTCCATCCCGGCAACCATGTGGGACAGGGAGCCGAGGCGGGCATCCGAAAAATTGCTCAAGTGTTAAATCAGGTGCTAAAGCCAGATTGGAACACCATGGTGCTGTTGGAAACCATGTCTGGAAAAGGTACGGAGATAGGGAGAAATTTTGAAGAACTCCGGGAAATCATGGATCAGGTAAAATACCGGGAAAAGATAGGGATTTGCCTGGATACCTGCCATATATGGGACGGCGGATACGATATAGTCCATGACCTAGAGGGGGTGGTGCAGGAATTCGATTCCGTCATCGGTTTGGAGCATTTAAAGGCGATTCATTTAAACGACAGCAAAAACCCGCTGGGAAGTCACAAAGACAGGCATGAAAAGATCGGCAAAGGCCAGATCGGCCTGGAGGCCCTGTCGGCGGTTACCCGTCATCCTGCGCTGAAACATCTGCCTTTTATCCTGGAAACCCCCAACAATGAAAACGGATGGGCCGAGGAAATTCGGATATTACGGGAAATGTATTCGTAAATCACCCATATTGTTGAGAAAAATTATCAATAAAATACCTTGCAAAATTCCCAGTAAATTGATATGATATTTTTTGAGAAGTTAGTATATACTAACTAAAATTGGAAAATACATAAATTTAAGAAAGAAGGAAATTGGTATGAGTGTAGTGATTATTGGAGGCCATGACCGGATGGTCTGTAAATATAAAGATATCTGCAAAAAACATAAATGCAAGGCAAAAGTATTTACCCAAATGCCAGGGGATTTGAAAAAACAGATTGGATGTCCGGATCTGTGCGTGCTGTTCACCAATACAGTCTCCCATAAGATGGTAAAATGCGCTCTGGAAGAAGCGAAGAGGAAAGAAGTCAATGTGGTGCGGTGCCACAGCAGCAGCAGTTCCGCGCTAGACCAAATATTGGGGGATTACTGCGCATAGGAGATAACGAAAACGCGGAAACTAAAAATTTAGCTGTCATATTGTGTTTCCCTTACTTGCATGTCTGCAAAAAAATAAATTTCCGTATAATACATAAACATTTTTATCGAACTCACGTTATATTAGCCTGTGGACTTGGTTCGTATTTGAGTACAAGCCGGACGTTTAAACGGTGATAACAAATATACAAACACAAGTTTGTCAAGAAAAAGAACTTGACATTGCAAAAGATATGGTTTATGATAGGCAAGGTGATTACGGATGGAAGATATTTTGATGCAGACTTTGCTGTTTGATTTTTACGGCGAACTGCTCACCGACAAGCAGCAGGAAGTCTATCAGCAGGTGATGCAGGAAGACTATTCTCTCAGCGAGGTGGCCCAGCAGATGCACATCAGTCGGCAGGGAGTTCACGACATGATCCGCAGATGCCGAAAGGCCCTGGAAGAGTATGAGGCGAAACTGCATCTAGTAGAGCGGTTTGTAAAGATACAAGAGCAGGTGCATCAGATTCAGAAATTATCCAGAGAACACGGGATTGCGGAGATCGAATCCATTGCCGGCAGGATTTTGGATGAATTGTAGAGGGAAGTAAAAACAGGGAGAGAATTCATGGCTTTTGAAAGTTTAAGCGAGAAACTGCAAAACGTATTTAAAAACTTAAGGAGCAAGGGCAGACTGACAGAGGCAGACGTAAAGACCGCCCTCAAGGAAGTGAAACTGGCCCTGCTGGAAGCGGATGTCAATTTCAAGGTCGTCCGGCAATTTGTCAAATCTGTCCAGGAGAAAGCCATCGGCCAGGATGTGATGAGCGGTTTGAATCCAGGGCAGATGGTAATTAAGATTGTAAACGATCAGTTGGTGGATCTGATGGGGAGCGAGACTGCGGAGCTGCCCATGAACTCGGGAGGGATCACCGTCTTTATGATGGCGGGCCTTCAGGGAGCGGGAAAGACGACCACGGCTGCCAAGCTGGCGGGAAAGCTGAAATCCAAGGGCAGGAAACCTTTGCTGGTTGCCTGCGACGTATATCGGCCTGCCGCCATCACCCAATTGCAGGTCAACGGCGAGAAACAGGGCGTGGAGGTATTTACCATGGGTCAGAAGCAAAGCCCGGTAGATATCGCCAAGGGGGCCATGGAGCACGCAAGATCCAACGGGCAGAATGTGGTGATTCTGGATACGGCTGGCCGTCTGCACATTGACGAAGGGATGATGCAGGAGCTTGCCGAGATAAAAGAACAGATAGAAGTCAACGCCACGATTCTGGTGGTGGACGCCATGACTGGTCAGGATGCAGTGAACGTTTCCGAGACTTTTCAGGAAAAAGTCGGGATTGACGGCGTGATTCTCACAAAGCTGGACGGCGACGCCCGCGGCGGCGCTGCGTTGTCTATCCGGTCGGTTATCGGAAAACCCATTTTCTATGTGGGCATGGGCGAGAAGCTCTCAGACTTGGAGCAGTTTTATCCAGATAGAATGGCCTCCAGGATTCTGGGCATGGGCGATGTGATGAGTCTGATTGAGAAGGCGGAAGCCCAGATCGATGAAGAAAAAGCCCGTGAAATGGAGAAGAAATTTAAAAAAGCAGAATTTGGATTTGACGACTACCTGGAAAGCATGGAACAGATGAAAAACATGGGCGGGCTGCAAAGCGTTTTGAGTATGCTGCCCGGCATGGGCGGGAAGATGAAAGAGCTGGAAAGCATGATTGACGAGGCGGATATGATGCACAAAGAAGCAATTATCCTCTCGATGACGCCGAAAGAGAGAGCAAATCCATCCCTGCTGAATGTGTCCAGAAAAAACCGGATCGCCAAGGGCTGCGGGCTGGATATCTCGGAGGTCAACCGCATGGTCAAACAGTTTGAGCAGGCGCGCAAGATGATAAAGAAAATGCCCGGCCTGATGGGCGGAAAAGGCGCAAAAAGAGGCGGTTTTAAATTGCCTTTTTAAATAAAAAATAAACAAAACGTACACAGAACAAAATGGAGGTAAAGAAAAATGGCAGTAAAAATCAGATTGAGAAGAATGGGACGCAAGAAAGCACCTTTTTATAGAATCGTGGTTGCGGATTCCAGATCTCCCAGAGACGGAAAATGTATCGAAGAGATCGGCACCTACGACCCAAACTGCGATCCCAGCGCCTACAAAGTAGACGAGGAGAAAGCAAAAAAATGGCTGGCTAACGGCGCACAGCCCACAGATGTAGTAAGCCGGATCTTCAAACTGGCCGGAATTGAGAAATAAGACAGTATGCGCCAGTCAGGGGGAAGTTGGAAGAAAACTTCCCAATCTACCTGAATGACGCAGCAAGTGCATCAGGAGGAGGAAACCATGAAAGATTTGGTGGAAGTAATTGCAAAAGCTCTTGTGGACAATCCAGATGAGGTAGTGGTGACGGAAACCGAGAAAGAAGATGCGATCTATGTGGAATTAAAGGTAGGAGCGTCGGACATGGGCAAAGTCATCGGCAAACAGGGGCGTATCGCAAAAGCCATACGCACCGTGGTAAAAGCTGCGTCATCCAAAGTAAACAAGAAAATCATTGTAGATATTATGTAAGTTTACAGGAAAATGAAAACTGAGGCTGTCTCAAAAGAGATTTTTTGGGACAGCCTTTGTTTCGATTCAGTTCGTTTCACAGTAGAAAAGGAATGGATTATGGAAGCAATGCTGCAAGTAGGAGTGATTTCCACAACACATGGAGTCCGGGGGGAAGTGAAGGTATTTCCCACCACCGATACAGCCCAGCGTTTTCTGGATTTGACGCACGTTTATCTGGATTTGGGCAAAGGAGAATTGCAAAAACTGGAAATCCAGCAGGTAAAATTTGTAAAAAAATTTGCAGTTCTGAAATTAAAAGGGCTGGATGATATCAACGAGGCGGAGCAATACAAGGGGAAAACCCTATGGATTCCCAGGGAAGAAGCACAGCCTTTAGGGGAAGACGAATATTATATTGGTGATTTGATTGGTATGGATGTGGTTTTGGAAGACGAAAGTCCATTCGGCGTTTTAAAAGACGTGATGGAAACCGGGGCCAACGACGTATATATAGTGGAAACCGTCCAGGGAAAAGAGGTGCTGCTTCCGGCCATTGGAGAATGTATCCAGCAGGTAGATGTGGAAGCGGGCGTGATGACCATTCATCTGATGGATGGCCTGCTGTAACAGTGAAGGTATCGAGAACGGTTATGTCTGAGTGAAAAAAGGATGGATAAAAATGAGATACCATATATTAACCTTGTTCCCGGAAATGGTCTTGCAGGGACTGCACACAAGCATCATTGGACGGGCGGCGGATCGGGGAATCATTTCCCTGGAAGCTGTCAATATCCGCGACTATGCGGATAACGAATATGGAAAGATCGACGATTATCCCTATGGGGGCGGCGCAGGTATGGTGATGCAGGCAGAACCGGTATACCGGGCCTACCAGGCGGTGGCAGATCGTCTTTCGACAAAGCCGCGCGTCCTGCATATGACTCCCCAGGGTCAGGTTTTTACCCAGCAGATGGCACAGGAGTTTGCCAAAGAGGAGGACCTGATTTTCCTATGCGGGCATTATGAGGGCATCGACGAACGGGTATTAGAGGAAATCGTCACGGATCACGTATCCATCGGGGATTATGTCCTCACCGGCGGGGAGCTTCCGGCCATGGTAATGATCGACGCCATTTCCCGCATGGTGCCGGGGGTTTTAAGCAATCAGGAGTCCGCCCAGTTTGATTCTTTTTCGGACGGCTTGCTGGAATATCCGCAGTACAGTCGTCCCCAGGAGTGGCATGGACGGCAGGTGCCCGAAATACTGTTGTCCGGGCATCACGCCAATGTTGAGCGGTGGCGGCAGGAGCAGTCCTGGCTGCGCACCCAGGAGCGCAGGCCGGATCTGCTGGAAAAAAATCAGAAGATACAAAGAACCGAAAAAGGAGGGGAATGAAACATGGCTCAGTTGTGGGGAGGGCGTTTTACAAAGGAAACCGATGAACTGGTTTACCGTTTTAACGCTTCCATTTCCTTTGACCAGAGACTTTGTGAGCAGGATATCCGCGGAAGCATCGCCCATGCGACAATGCTGGCAGAACAAAAGGTGCTTACCCAGGAGGAAAAGACGGCCATTGTAGAAGGCCTGGAAGGCATTCGGGAGGATGTCCGATCTGGGAAATTGGAAATCAGTGAGAAATTTGAAGATATCCACAGTTTTGTGGAGGCAACCTTGACAGAACGTATTGGGGAGCCGGGCAAGAAACTGCACACCGGCAGAAGCCGCAACGATCAGGTGGCTTTGGATATGAAACTGTATGTGCAAGATGAGATTTTGTTTCTGGATGAACTTTTAAAAGAATTGTTGCAGGTGCTGCTGCGGATTATGGAAGAAAATCTTGATACGTATATGCCCGGTTTCACCCATTTGCAGAAAGCCCAGCCTGTCACACTGGCCCACCATATGGGCGCTTATTTTGAGATGTTCAAACGGGACAGAGGGCGTTTGCATGACATTTACCAGAGGATGAATACCTGTCCATTGGGTTCTGGCGCACTGGCAGGCACGACCTACCCGTTGGATCGGGCGTATACGGCAAAGCTGCTGTCTTTTGAAAGCGCCACGCTAAACAGTATGGATTCGGTGTCGGATAGAGATTATCTGATTGAGCTGTTGTCAGCTTTATCTACGGTTATGATGCATTTGAGCCGTTTTTGCGAGGAGATCATTATCTGGAATTCTAACGAATACCAGTTTGTGGAGATTGACGATGCGTACAGCACAGGCAGCAGCATCATGCCCCAGAAGAAAAACCCGGACATCGCGGAGCTGGTGCGGGGAAAAACAGGGCGCGTTTACGGCGCGCTGATGGGATTTCTGACCACGATGAAAGGGCTGCCGCTGGCCTACAACAAGGATATGCAGGAAGATAAGGAATTAGCCTTTGACGCCATCGATACGGTAAAAGACTGTCTTACTCTGTTTACAGGGATGATGGATACAATGGCATTTCGGAAAGATGCGATGGAAAAAAGCGCCAAGAACGGTTTTACCAACGCCACAGACGCAGCGGATTACCTGGTCAATCACGGAGTGGCATTTCGGGATGCCCACGGGATTGTAGGCCAACTGGTTCTCTATTGTATTGAGAAGGGGATTTCTTTGGATGAAATGTCCTTGGAAGAGTATCGGAAAATCAGCCCGGTATTTGAAGAAGAAATTTACCAGGCCATCAGCATGGAAACCTGTGTCAAGCGCCGCATGACTTTGGGCGCGCCGGGAGAGGATGCCATGCGCGCAGTCATTGAGCTTTGCAGAAAATATTTGGAGGAGAAATAGAAAATGAGTGAGAAATTAAAAGTCGGAATTTTGGGAGCCACAGGAATGGTAGGACAGCGGTTTATCTCTCTGCTGGACGGCCATCCGTGGTTTGAGGTAACAGCAGTAGCGGCGAGTCCAAGGAGCGCCGGAAAAACATATGAGGAGGCGGCAGGCCCCCGTTGGAAAATGGATACGCCCATGCCCGAGGCGGTAAAAAAGCTGGTGGTGATGAACGTCAACGAAGTGGAGCAGGTAGCCGGCGGCGTGGACTTTGTGTTCTCAGCCGTGGATATGTCCAAGGACGAGATCCGTGCCATTGAGGAAGCTTATGCCAAGACGGAAACGCCGGTGGTTTCCAATAACAGCGCCCACCGCTGGACGCCGGATGTGCCTATGGTGGTACCGGAAATTAACCCAGAGCATTTTGAGGTCATTGAATTTCAGAAGAAGCGCCTGGGGACTTCCAGGGGATTTATCGCGGTAAAACCCAACTGTTCTATTCAAAGCTATGCGCCGGTTCTGACAGCTTGGAAAGAATTTGAACCTTATGAAGTGGTGGCGACCACATATCAGGCCATTTCCGGGGCCGGGAAAAATTTCCAGGATTGGCCGGAGATGGAGCATAACATCATTCCGTATATCGGCGGGGAAGAAGAGAAAAGCGAGAAAGAACCGTTGAGGATATGGGGGAAAATCGAAAACGGCGTAATTGAGCCTGCCAGGGAGCCAATGATTACCTGCCAGTGCGTGCGTGTTCCGGTGTTAAACGGACATACGGCGGCAGTTTTTGTAAAATTCCGCAAAAAACCTACCAAGGAGCAGTTGGTGCAGGCTTTACAGAATTTTGCAGGCGTGCCTCAGAAATTAAATCTGCCCAGCGCTCCCAAACAGTTTATCCAATATCTGGAGGAGGAAAACCGTCCCCAGGTGTCCGAGGATGTGGATTATGAGAACGGTATGGGCGTGTCTGTGGGAAGACTGCGGGAGGATACCATATACGATTATAAATTTATCGGCCTGTCTCATAATACCGTAAGGGGGGCTGCCGGGGGCGCGGTGCTCTGTGCGGAAACCTTAAAAGCTCAAGGATATATCACAAGGAAATAGATCGGTTCTATGTTAAAATCTTTATATATATCAGAAAAACCCAGCGTCGCGCAAGAATTTGCCAAGGCCCTGAAAATCAACGGGGCCAGACGAAGCGGATATCTGGAATCGGAGACGGCTATCGTAACCTGGTGCGTGGGGCACCTGGTTACCATGAGCTATCCAGACAAATACGATGAGAAATACAAGAAATGGAGTCTGGAAACCCTGCCTTTTCTGCCCCAGGAATTCCGGTATGAAATCATCCCTTCTGTAAAAGAGCAATACGAGATTGTCAGCGAGCTTTTGAACCGTTCGGATGTAGATACCATTTATGTCTGTACCGATTCTGGAAGGGAGGGCGAGTATATCTACCGCCTGGTGGAGCAGATGGCCAGGGTAAAAGGCAAAACGCGCAAAAGAGTCTGGATCGATTCCCAGACAGAAGAGGAGATTTTGCGGGGAATCCGCGAGGCAAAAGATCTCTCGGAATACGACAACCTTTCCGCCTCGGCGTATCTGCGGGCGAAGGAAGATTACCTGATGGGGATTAATTTTTCCCGGCTTCTCTCTTTGAAATATGCGAATAGCATCTGTAATTATCTCCGCACCGGATACCAGGCGATCTCCGTGGGCCGGGTGATGACCTGCGTGTTGGGCATGGTCGTTCGGCGGGAACGGGAGATCCGAGAATTTGTCAAAACCCCGTTTTACCGTGTGCTGGCAAAGTTTCTTCTGCCGGCCGGGCCGTTCGAGGGAGAATGGCGGGCCGTGGAAGGCAGTCCCTATTATCAGTCCCCGAAGCTGTATAAAGAAAACGGCTGGAAAAACAAAGAGGACGCCGAAAACCTGATCCAACATTTGAGTCAGGAGACGCCCATTGAAGGCGTGGTGGAAAAAAAAGAGCAGAAAAAGGAAAAGAAACATCCCCCTTTGTTGTTTAACCTGGCTGAGCTTCAGAACGTGTGCTCTAAACTGTTTAAAATCAGCCCGGACGAAACTTTGCAGATGGTACAAGAACTATATGAGAAAAAACTGGTTACTTACCCCCGGACAGATGCCCGCGTGCTCTCCACTGCGGCCGCAAAGGAGATACGCAGAAATCTGTCTGGACTGTGCCGCTACGGCGTCTGCTCAGAGTTTGCCGCCCAAATCCTGGAGAAAGGCAGTGATTCCTCCATCGGAAAATCCAGATATGTCAATGATAAAAAGATTACCGATCATTATGCCATTGTCCCTACAGGCCAGGGACTGGGACTTTTGCCGAAATTGAGCCAAACCTCCCAGAATATCTATGAACTGATTGTCCGCCGTTTTCTGAGCATTTTTTATCCCCCGGCCGTGTATCAAAAAATCAACGTCGTGATTAAGATAAAGGAGGAACGCTTTTTTGCCGGATTTAAAGTGCTTCTGGAAGAAGGGTATCTGAAAGTGGCTGAAGTTTCTTTTGCAAAAAAGAAAAAAGAAGAAAAAGAGAACAAAGAGAAGGACAATAAAGACAAAGAGGAAGAGGAAACGGCCTGTAATGCAGAAATGATGAAAGCTTTGCAGGAGCTGCGCAAAGGAAACCACATTCCGGTAGAGCAGTTATTTCTCAAAGAAGGAGAAACGGCGCCGCCTAAGCGTTACAACTCCGGGACCATGATTCTGGCGATGGAAAATGCGGGTCAGTTGATCGAGGACGAAGAACTGCGCGCCCAGATCAAAGGCAGCGGCATCGGCACCAGCGCCACCCGTGCCGAAATCCTGAAGAAATTGGTGAACATCCAATATCTGGCGCTGAATCAAAAGACACAGGTGATCACGCCTACGCTTTTTGGGGAGATGGTATACGATGTGGTCAGTCAGTCCATCCGTTCGCTGTTGAATCCAGAATTGACCGCCAGTTGGGAAAAAGGGCTGACTTATGTAGCCGAGGGCCAGATTACGTCGGAGGAATATATGGAAAAGCTGGAGCATTTCATCCGCCGTCATACGCAGGCAGTTATGAACTTGAATAACCAGTACAGCCTGCGCAGTCTTTACGATGCGGCGGCAAAAAATTATAAAGGAGCAAACTAGCTATGAAGAATTATACGATTGAAAAACTTCTTGATTTGTCACATACCGAAGCGGCAGAACTTTTTGTGGGAAAGATTTATCCCTGGGAAGTGCTGGGAGAGATCCATGACTTTATTTTGAAACTGGGCAGCACCCTGGATCCGCAGGAATACGAGCAGAGAGGGGAGAATCTGTGGGTGGCAAAGTCTGCGAAAGTAGCCGGCTCCGCCAGTATCCAAGGCCCGGCGATCATCGGAAAAGAGGCGGAGATCCGTCACTGTGCGTTTATCCGGGGAGATGTGATTGTGGGAGAGGGCGCGGTCGTAGGGAACTCTACCGAGCTGAAAAACTGCGTATTATTCCACAAAGTACAGGTGCCGCATTATAATTATGTGGGAGACTCCGTATTGGGCTACCGGGCGCATATGGGGGCTGGATCTATCTGCTCCAACGTAAAATCAGACAAAAAGCTGGTGGTGGTAAAAGCAGAAGGGGCGTCCGCAGAAACCGGCCGAAAGAAGTTCGGGGCCATTCTAGGCGATCTGGTAGAAGTGGGCTGTGGATCGGTGCTGAATCCGGGAAGTGTGATTGGCAGAGAGTCCCATATTTATCCGCTGTCCTCCGTCAGAGGCTGCGTGCCTGCTCAGAGTATCTACAAGCAGGCAGGCCAAGTCGTAAAAAAACAATAAATTTCTTATATATTGAAAAAACGCAGGCGCAGCCAGGCTAACAACAGCAAATGTGCCGGGTAAAAAACGTAGAACAGATATTTTAAAACAGGGCCTTTCATCCATCCCCGTTCGTTGTTGTACATGGTAATGGGAATCCATGCAAAGATCGCTTTCCATTCCCAGTAAAGGCACAGAGCGCCGCAGATAAAACGGGGTAGGGGATAATCCCGGAACAGATAGAAAATGACAATCAAAAGCACGCCTTTGAAATCATAGTCCGTATGTAACAGATAAGCCGCGGCCATGCATGCAGCCGCAGGCAGAACCATCAGCAGGAGATGTTTTTTCCGCAGTTCTTCCATAGCCCAGATGGCCAGCAGTCCAAGCAGCAACGTAAAAAACACGTTTTGATTTCCCGGCAGCCGCAGCCTTGCACCCAGAAATAGATTAAACGGAATTTCTGAGAGGATACAGAAAAGCAGCAGGTTCCTGGCATAGCGGGGGCGGCTTTTCGTATGGAAAAAGCCCTCTACCAGCAAAAAGCAATAGATAGGAAAGGCGATGCGCCCAATATCCCTGCAAAGTTGGTAATAAGGAATGCGGCTGTCACTCCAATATACCAGTGCGTAGCCAAAGTGATCAATAAACATGGTCACTACGGCAATCATTTTCAATACACTAGAGCTGAAAATCTGATAAGGTTTTCCGGCAGACTTTTTAGGAGTCTGGTTTGACAAAAACAGGTTCATGGTTTCCTCCTTCTGACGCGTTTGCCGCGTCGTCCAGGTAGATTTGGAAATTTACTTCCAAACTTTTTCTCTTTTTTTGCGTCTCTTTTCTGAATCACACACATTGTATCATGAAATGATTTTTTTTTCTATAAAATTGTGGTAGAATAGCCAGGAAGGTATTTGTGTTCGTTACTGTTTACACAGTGAACAGTAATATTTTTCAGAAAGGGGGATTACAGATAAATGATGAATATATGGTTTTTGCTTTTCTATATGATTTATCTGTCGGTGTGTGCGGTTTTTATACTGGTGGGATATATGCTCTATGGAATTGGGCTGTACGGCATGGCGCGAAGCGCGGGAATCGGGAATGAATGGCTGGCGTTTGTACCTTTTGCGCGCAAGTATCTCCAAGGAAAGCTGGGCGGTCCCATTACGATCCACGGCAAGACGATCAAGCAGCCGGGATTATGGTTGCTGCTGCTGCCTTTTTTTGTGGGGATGGCTTCCGGTTTTCTGGCGGGTATCGTAGTGGTCTTGATGGCAGCCGGAATTGTGGTTGGCACAAATGCGATCCTTACGATTCCCGTATCGGGCGTGGCTTTTTTGTCGAGCGTCATTATTTTATTGCTGATTCTGGCGGGGACAGCGGCGAAAAGCGGACTGCGGGCGCTAATCAATTACCAGATTTTGTCCCGTTACTGTCAGGGAAATGTATTGATTTTACACATTGTATTCAGTGTCGTTCTTCCCTTATACGAGGCCGTGCTCTTTTTCTATTACCGCAGCAAACCGACTATCTGCGATTTACATAAAGAACTGTAATATTTGAAAGAAACGGGAGGCCGTGCTATGGAACAATTGATGACAGAGGTTTTTCTAAAATACAAGAAGGACTGGCTTCCTATACCAAAATGCAGAGCCGGAGAGCGGATCTATCATTATACGGATTTGGGCGCTTTAAAAGGAATCGTGATGAACCACTCGTTCTGGGTGACAAAAAGCGATTTCTTAAATGACAAGTATGAGTTCTACTATGCGTTTAAGGTAATCCAAAAGGTCTGTGCCAAAGTGATTCCCAATTCCCAGAACCGGAAAATTCTGACGCGTATGTTAAAAGAGCGGATGGAGTTTTTTCACGGAAGCATGACGGATCAGATCCTCTCAGGATGGTATATTCTGTCTTTTTCCAAGGCAAAGGATAGTCTGCTGCTGTGGACGGAATTTGCCCAGTCTCAGGGGTATTGCCTAGAGTTTGACTATAAATGCCTGACACGGGGGATACCGGACGGGATCCATCTGGATGGATCTGTGATTTACGACAAAAAGAAGCAGCAGGAGCTGGTGGAAAATACCTTGTACCGGATTTTGGAGAAAAAGAACGCTCACAGAAAGAAACTGCGGGAAAAGCTGCTTTCAGAGGATAAGCTCGTCATCCACAAGGAACTGCACAGCTTTGTGGAAGAATTTTCGGTCTGTTGTTTTGTGTATTCGATGTTTTTTAAAAAGGACTGTTTTCGGGAAGAACGGGAATACCGCTTTGTCTTCTGGGCATTTCACGAACAAGGGGCCAAGGAGCTGGCGCAGCCGATTATCCCGATCCATTTTCGGAAAAAAGACCAGGCTTTGATTCCCTATATTGAGGTGAATTATAAGGAGGAAGAGCGGAACAATCCCATTTGTTCCATTACTGCTGGGCCGAAAAATGACAGTGATCTGGCGGTAAAAGGAATGCAGTATTTCCTGCGCAACGAAAAGATTGTGATACCAGTACGGGAATCCAAGATTCCTTTGCGGTATTAAGGAGGAGAAAATGGATTATCGGGAAATTTATGAAAAGTGGTGTACCGATCCTTTTTTTTCAGAGGAAACCAAACAGGAACTGAAAGCATTAGAAGGAAACGAAGCGGAAATTCAGGATCGGTTTTACTGTCCACTGACGTTCGGAACCGGCGGTTTGCGGGGAATTTTGGGGGCTGGCATCAATCGGATGAATATTTATACGGTTCGCCAGGCGACCCAGGGACTGGCAAATTATATTCTTTCCATGAATGGGCAGGAAAAGGGCGTAGCCATCGCCTATGATTCCCGGCAGATGTCCCCGGAATTTGCCCAGGAGGCGGCGTTGTGTTTAAATGCCAATGGAATTCGGGCATATCTGTTTGAAAGCCTGCGGCCGACGCCAGAGTTATCTTTTGCTGTTCGGCATCTGGGCTGTATGGCCGGGATCGTCTTAACAGCCAGTCATAATCCCAGAGAGTATAACGGCTATAAGGTATACTGGGAGGACGGCGCACAGATTTTACCGCCCCATGATCAGAAGATTTTGGAGGAGGTAAAAAAGGTGTCGGATTTCTCCAAGATTCATATGATGAATAGGCAAGAAGCCGCCCAAAAAGGGCTTTATCGCATCATTGGCAGCGAGATTGATGATCGGTATATGGAACAGTTAAAAGAACAAAGCATTCATCCTGAAATCATCCAGGAAGTGGCAAAGGATATCAAAATCGTTTATACGCCTCTGCACGGCACGGGTAATCTTCCGGTACGCCGGGTGTTGCAGGAATTGGGCTTTACCCAAGTCTATGTGGTGCCGGAGCAGGAATCTCCAGACGGGACGTTTCCTACCGTAGCCTATCCCAATCCAGAGGATCCCAATGCCTGGAAGCTGGCCCTAGATCTGGCAAAAAAGGTTGATGCAGATCTGGTATTGGCCACAGACCCAGACGCAGATCGCCTGGGATGTTATGCAAAGGACAGAAAAAGCGGTGAGTATATCAGCTTTACTGGAAATATGTCTGGAGTGCTGATCGCCGAGTATCTTCTGCGAGAACAGGCCAGGATGCAGACTTTGCCGGAAAATCCTGCCCTTGTGGAAACCATTGTGACCACGGATATGGCAAAGGCCGTGGCAAAAGAATACGGTGCTGCTCTGATTGAAGTGCTGACTGGGTTTAAATATATTGGGGAACAGATTCGGCTGTTTGAAGAAAACCAGACGTACCATTATGTCTTTGGAATGGAGGAAAGCTACGGCTGCCTGGCCGGGACTTATGCCCGCGACAAAGACGCATGTGTGGCTGTAATGCTGCTGTGTGAGGTGGCGGCATATGAGAAAAAGCAGGGAAAAACTCTTTGGGACGCCATACTGGAGCTGTATCACAAATATGGTTTTTATAAAGAAGGGCTGGCATCTTTGACTTTAAAGGGAATCGACGGAGCGAAGCAAATTCAGGAGCGGATACGGCTGATGCGGGAAAATCCGCCCAAAGCGCTGGGCGGCCATCGGGTGCTGGCCATCCGTGATTATCAAGCCGACAGGCGGGAGAATATGCAGACAGGTGAGGTTACAAAAACCGGACTTCCGGCTTCTAATGTGCTTTATTATGAACTGGAGGACAATGCCTGGTGCTGCGTTCGCCCCTCCGGCACAGAGCCAAAGATCAAGTATTACTTTGGGGTAAAAGGAGATTCCCTGACGGATGCAGAAACAAAGCTGGAACGGCTGAAAAAAGATTTGTTAAAAGAATAGGTTGGATAAAGAGAAATCGCTTCAAAGGTTTGAAAATCTTTGGGGCGTTTTTTATTTCTGCGAGTTCGGTAAAATTTATTTGTAACAAATTGCACAAAAAAGGAACAAACAATATGAGGTGCAAAAATATGAAGAAAGCAGAGATGGAAGAATTATATCAAAAAAATGCAGCGATGGTATACCGATACTTATGCCGACTGACACAGGATGCCGGGCTTGCCGAGGAACTGACACAGGAAACTTTCTTTCAGGCAATCAAAGGAATCGACAAATTCCGGGGAGACTGCAAAGTCTCTGTCTGGCTGTGTCAGATTGCAAAAAACTTATGGTATAAAGAACTCCAAAAAAGAACCAAACACAAAACCGTGGAGCTGGACGACGCCATACCTTCCAAACAAAGCGTGGAAAGCGATTGTCTGAATCATTTGGAGAGGATAGAGATTTTCCGCCTTATGCACAACCTGGAGGAAGTGACGAGGGAGGTCATGTATCTGAGGCTTGCCGGAGATTTGCAATTTTCGGAAATTGCAAGTATTCTGGGGAAAACGGAAAACTGGGCAAGGGTAACTTATTACAGGGGAAAACAAAAACTGATGAAAGGAATGAAAGAATGGACACAAAATTAGATTGTGAGATTGTAAAAGATTTGCTGCCGCTCTACGTGGACAAAATGGTAAGCGATGTTTCCCAAAAAAGCATAGAACAACATTTACAACAGTGTACAGACTGCATGGAGTGCTACCAAAATATGGCTGTTGAGCTGGAGAGCAGCGCGCAGACGCCAGAGGTTTCGGACATCAAAAGATTTTTGAAAAAAACAAAGCGCATGTACTTTTTCTATGGATTATGCGGACTGAGTTTTCTTTCTATATTTGTCTGTCTGATTGTAGATTTAGCATTAAACAAAGGTATTACATGGTCTTTGATTGTGGGAAGCGCGGTTCTGTTCGCGGATATTCTCGTGTATGTCCTCTCCGCCTGCAAAAAGAACAAAGGCTGTATTACAATGGCGGTGTTAAGCATTGGCACAGGCTGTCTGCTTTCTGTGATACAGTTTACTAGATATTATCTTATGAACACAGGAACAGTTTGGATTTTTCGCTATGGTTTTCCGATCCTTTTCGTATGGCTGGGCGTTCTCTGGCTTCCACTGCTTTTTCGGACTGTTTTCAAATGGAATCTCTGGGATTGTATTGCGTTCTTTCTGTTTCTGGTAATTGTAGGAAATTATTTCACGAAATGCATTACTGGGGATTTTGTATGGAGGGATATCTTCTATACGCGCGATTTTATCATCAATGCACTGGGGGAAGCGATTGGAATCCTGGTATTCGGAGCGATTGGCCGAGTAAAAAAATGGAGGAGATGAGAGCGCTTTCCAGCGAATTTATACGATTTTTCTTGAAAATGGGTATTGACAAGGTGAGTATATATATATATATAATGAGTATATACAATAGGTAGAATAAATACAATTTAACAAGGAGAATCTGCTATGAACATTATCATCAGCAATTCCAGCGGCAAGCCCATTTACGAGCAGATTACCTTCCAGTTAAAGCAATTGATCCTGACCGGGGAGTTAAAGCCTCACGATATGCTGCCGTCTATGCGGTTGCTGGCCAAAGAGCTGCGCATCAGTGTGATTACCACAAAGCGGGCCTATGAAGACCTGGAGAAAGACGGATTTATCTATACCGTAGTGGGCAAAGGCAGCTTTGTGGCGGACACCAACCAGGACATCCTGCGGGAAGAGCACCTCAGGCAAGTGGAGGATTATCTGGAGCTGGCAGTCGAACAGGCCCGGCAGGCTGGAATCTCAAAAGGGGAAGTGCTGGAAATATTGGAAATGCTGTTTGAGGAGGTATGAATCGAATGGAAGCTGCGGTTAGTTTAAAAAATGTAACAAAACACTACGATCAATTTACACTGGATCACATCACCATGGACATTCCCAAGGGCAGCATTGTGGGTCTGGTGGGGGAGAACGGGGCCGGAAAGACCACCCTGTTAAAAATGATTTTGCAGATGACCTCCATTCAGGAAGGGGAAGTTCTGGTGGATGGGAAAAACATCAAAGAGCTGACGCCTCAGTGGAAGGAGCAGGCGGGCGTGATTCTCTCCGGTCTGGAATTCGCCGGCCAGATGAACGCACGGGAACTGGGAAACTGTATGCGCCGCCTTTACCGGAACTGGCAGGACGATCGGTTTGAAAAATATTTAAACGATTTCCAGATCGATCGGCACAAAAATATTAAGAATTATTCCAAAGGAATGAAAAGGAAGCTGGATCTCGCCGTAGCCCTCTCGCATCAGGCAAAACTGCTGCTTTTTGACGAAGCGACCAGCGACCTGGATCCCGTAGTGCGGGACGATATCCTGGATATTCTTCTGGAATTCATCCAGGACGAAGAGCACACCGCGGTAATTTCCTCCCATATTATCAGCGATTTGGAAAAAGCCGCAGATTATATTGCATTTCTCCATGAAGGAAAACTCAAGTTTTTTATGAACAAAGACGAGATGCTTTGCCAGTTCGGAGTGGTTCGCTGCACCCCGGAGGATTACCGAAAGATTCCCGATACGTATGTGCAGGGATTCCGAAAAAACCAGTTTGGATACGAAGTGCTGATTCAGAACAAGGAGGAGTTTCAGCGGAAGTATCCGAATTATACAGTAGATTATACAACCATCGAAGAAATCATTGTGTATTATGTGAAAGGAGGCACAAGATGAAAGGATTGCTGCTGATGAACTGTTACAATATGAAAATGTATCTGCGTCAATATTTGATTTTGTTGGTAATTTTTCTGGTATTCGGAGTCAGTACCGGAAATTCCTTTTACATTATGGGGATGTCGCTGGTTGTGGGGATCAATATTAGCTTTCTCACTTTTTCTTTTGGGGAGGCAGGCGGATACGCTTATCTGCTGTCCGGTCCGGTCACACGAAAAGCCATCGTTCAGACAAAATATTTGTTCCAGCTTGTGGGGGCCGCTTTCATCCTATTGTGCTCTGGAGTCGGGGAATTGTTCAACCGCCTGGTTACTGGGAGAGCGGAGGAAACCTGGCTGCTGTCGATAATTAGTATTCTAGGCATTTACTTTCTCTTTATGGGGATTTTAGTACCCGTGACTTACCGTTATGGCACGGAGAAAGCCCGTATCGTGTCCATTGGAATAATTGCCGCGCCGATGATTCTGGTTTTTCTGGGTGCGAGGCTGATGCAGATACCTATTTTGCTAGAAATATTAGATAGACTTTCCTGGCTGTTTACCCAGGAACAGATGGTCTTCTTTATAGTGCTTGTCATCTTTGTGGCCAGTGTATTGATTATGGGTGTTTCCTATCTGATCTCTATGAGAATATTCGAGAAAACCGAATTTTAAGAAAGATTTTTGAGAAGGACGACGCGGCGGAAATTTTTTGTCTGCGGCGTTCTTTTTCAATGGCAAAGATGATAGTCGAAAGGCTGGAATAAGCCTTCGTTTTGGTAAAATTTTATCTGGACTATTTTGGCAATCTATGAGAAAATAGTGCTGGAAAATGAATATAAATTTTGAGTTTCATGGTTACTCGATGGACGATGGAAAGGAGTAGTAAAATGATTTATTCACATGAGATAGAAATGATGTGTCCGGTGGCACAGGGCGTGAACCACGGGGCGGCCCCAATTCCAGAAGAGGCGAAATGGGTAAAGGCAAAAGAGATCAAAGACATTTCCGGGTTTACACATGGAATCGGCTGGTGTGCGCCTCAGCAAGGCGCCTGCAAGCTGACGCTGAACATAAAAGATGGGATTATCCAGGAAGCATTGGTGGAAACCATTGGATGCTCTGGTATGACGCATTCCGCAGCTATGGCGTCGGAAATCCTTCCAGGGAAAACAATTCTGGAGGCTTTGAACACAGACCTGGTATGTGATGCGATCAATACGGCTATGAGGGAACTGTTCCTTCAGATTGTATATGGAAGAAGCCAGAGCGCGTTTTCCGAGGACGGCCTGGTGATCGGCGCAGGGCTGGAGGATTTGGGCAAGGGTCTGCGTTCTCAGATCGGAACCATGTACGGAACGGTCAAAAAAGGCCCTCGTTATCTGGAAATGACAGATGGTTATGTGACAGGCATCGCTTTAAATGAAGACGATGAGATCATCGGCTATCAGTTTGTTAACTTTGGCAAAATGATGGATTTTATCAAAGCTGGTGACGACGCCAATACTGCTCTGGAAAAAGCAAAAGGTCAGTATGGCCGTGTGGATGATGCGGTAAAAATCATCGATCCGAGAAAAGAATAGTCTTGGCGAAATATTACATAACTTGTCAGAATGGGATAATAGGAGGATAAAAGAATGGCTTTATTTGAATCATATGAGAGAAGGGAAAAACAAATTCTGGCGAAACTGGAAGAATACGGAATCCATTCCGTTGAGGAGGCGGCAGAAGTAACTAAGGCTGCCGGGCTGGACGTGTACAAAATCGTGGAAGGGATTCAGCCAATTTGTTTTGAAAATGCCAAATGGGCTTATACCGTAGGCGCGGCAATCGCTATCAAAAAAGACTGTCGCCGGGCGGCAGATGCTGCGGCAGCTATCGGGGAAGGGCTGCAATCTTTCTGCATTCCCGGTTCCGTAGCAGACCAGCGTAAAGTAGGGTTGGGTCATGGAAACCTGGGCAAAATGCTTCTGGAAGAGTCTACCGACTGCTTCTGTTTCCTTGCCGGCCATGAGTCCTTTGCCGCAGCCGAGGGCGCAATCGGCATTGCAGAAAAGGCGAATAAAGTCCGCCAGAAACCCCTTCGGGTTATTTTAAATGGATTGGGAAAAGACGCGGCACAGATCATCGCCCGTATCAACGGCTTTACCTATGTGGAAACCGATTATGATTACCATACTGGGGAATTGAAGGAATCTTTCCGCAAAGCATATTCCGACGGTGCCCGCGCCAAAGTAAACTGCTATGGCGCCAACGATGTGGTGGAAGGCGTTGCCATTATGTGGAAAGAAGGCGTGGACGTATCCATCACCGGAAACTCCACTAATCCTACACGTTTCCAGCATCCGGTAGCCGGAACTTACAAAAAAGAATGTGTGGAAAAAGGCAAAAAATATTTCTCCGTAGCATCCGGCGGCGGTACTGGACGTACCCTGCATCCCGATAACATGGCTGCCGGTCCGGCTTCTTACGGAATGACCGATACCATGGGACGTATGCACTCCGATGCACAGTTTGCTGGATCGTCTTCCGTACCGGCTCATGTAGAAATGATGGGGCTGATTGGAGCTGGGAATAACCCAATGGTCGGAATGACCGTTGCTGTGGCAGTTGCCGTGGAAGAAGCGGCGAAGGCCGGGAAGTTCTAAGAAATATAGGAAAATCAAAGGCCGTCGGCAATGTGAGGTGTCGGCGGCCTTTTTTTGTAAGTTTGGTCTTTTAATCGCTTTCCTTTCATGTGGATGTTCCCCCGCTTTTCTTGCGGATTTCCCTGATTTTTTTCAATAAAATGTTGATATCAATCGGTTTGCTCAGGAAGTCATTCATACCGCTTTTTATGACGCGCTCCCGGTCTTCCTGAAAAGTGTTAGCGGTGCAGGCGTAAATGAGTATGGTTTGGGCGTCCGCTCTGTCCAGTTTTCGGATTGCGATGGATGCGTTGCAGCCGTCCATCACTGGCATCTGCATATCCATCAGTATAATGTCAAATTCACCGATCTCCGATTGTTCAAACAGCTCCACAGCCTCTTTGCCGTTTTGCGCGTGGACGGTTTCAAAGCCTTCCAGCTCCAGAATTTCCAGCAGGATTTCCGCGTTTAGCTCCACATCTTCGGCTACTAGAATTTTTATAGGTTTTGCCGTATCGCATTCCGCAAAAAGAGTCGTATCCTCGATGGTATTTTCTTCGCTTTCCTTTAGATAATCGGGTATATCTTCTACAATCAAGGAAGGAATGGTAATGGTAAAAGTGCTTCCCACATCCAGTTCGCTTTCCACGGTGATCTCTCCTCCCATGGCATTTACAAGTTGTTTGCTGATGGCCATGCCAAGGCCGGTACCCTTTATACCGTTTGTATTTCGGTTGCGTTCTTGGCTGAAGGAGTCAAAGATTTTACCAATATATTCCCTGGAAATGCCAATTCCGGTGTCTTCGCATTGATAAACAGTAGTGACATGCCGATCATCGGTCTTTTTTTGAAAAATGGAGAAGCGAATATAATGGCCTTTCGGTGTAAATTTGGCGGCATTGCCGATGATATTCATCAAGATCTGTTTGGTGCGGGTGGCATCGCCCTCAATGCAGGGTACAGAGATCTCTTTTTCTACAATAAACTCCACGCCCCGGCTCTCGATATTGTCTGCCTGCATGGCGACAATCTCATCCACCAGTGTGTCCAGCAGCATGGGTTCGCTGATGATATCCACCTTGCCAGCCTGAAGTTTTGACATATCCAAAATATCATTGACCAGTGACAAGAGATAGTTTGCGGTACTGTGGGATTTTTTTAGCCATTCCTTGATTTGCGGTTTCTGGCTGTCATCGTCAATATGAACCATAATCAAATAGTTCATGCCAATCAGGCCGTTTAAAGGCGTGCGTATCTCATGACTCATATTGGAAAGAAATTCTTTCTGCGACCGCTCTTTTTCGGAAGAACGGATGGATTTCCGCTGATATTTCATGACAATCAGCAGCATAGTGATAACCGTCAGCATACTGAACGACAACATCGCGATGCTCAAGGCGACAAAGGTGCGGCTTTGCTCCTTAAAGACGACTTCGTTTACCGACATAATAAAATACAGGTCAATTTCACTTTCAAACGGGATAAAATAAAACAACTCCCTGTCATGTTCCTCAGCATGATAATGATAGAAAGCAAAAGTTTCGGAATTTTTCATCTTCTGGGCCGTTTCTTCGTTGGTCAACTCGGAATCGTCGGCTTCGGATAAATGCTGGAACAGGTTATCCTGCTTATTCAGGTAAATTTGTTTATTGATATTTACAATGTAGTTCCCTTTTCTATCAATAAGCGCGCTGTGCCCGCGGACTTCCCCGTCTTTTATAAAGCTGTCAATGACCATTTTGTCCTGAATGGATGAAACATCACTGATTCCGATCAGCGCAACCATTTTTGTTTGGTCCACTTCATAATCATTCAGCCGGATCCCGTAGAGGATGCTTTCTTTTGATATCCATCCACTTTCAATCTCGTTATCAAACCGAACCACCATCTTCTCTTTGCCGTCCTTAAAGTATGAAAGAAAATCTGGAGTGTCGCTGGAGGGACTGTATGTAAGATATTGATTTGTATAGATGGTACCGTCTTCTGCCAGCAGATAGATATGCGTAAAGCTGCTGGAAGCACATTCCAGATCCATTCTAGCTTTGACATCCTGTATGGTCCGGCAATCGTAGCTGGTAAAGCGCGCCACAATCTCCTCCAGGTCTTCCCAGCAAATATCAATATATGCTTCAATTGTCGCTTTGTCGTGTTCTGCAATTTCGCTGATGGAGCGGATGATATTATCGGAGATGGTTTGGTTTAATTGCCTGATATAAAAAAACGTAACAAGGCAGATAATTATCAAAGCGGAGACAATGAGCCATGCATAAAAAATATGATATTTCTTTTTCAATTTTTTGTACCTCATATCCAAAAGGCTCCCAAGTTTGCAAAACTCAGGAGCCTTTGAAAGCCCAGAAATCTTATGGTCTCTGTCCCAAACCGCCTTCCAGAGTAATGGTTTCCCCTGTCATAAATTTAAAGTCTGGTGATGCAAGCTGTACACATACGCGTCCGATTTCTTCTTCCGCATCGCCGTAATGTCCCATAGGAGGCATGTGTACATTCTGTTTAAATGCATCGGGATATGTTTTCTCAAAATTCTCAAGCTGTGCAGTCCATGCAAGCGGGCAGACGATATTTACGTTGATTCCGTCTTTTCCCCATTCGGTAGCGGCCACGCGGGTGAGTCCGCGGATACCTTCCTTGGCAGCAGCATAGGCGCACTGTCCGTAATTGCCGAATAGGCCTGCGCCGGAAGCAAAGTTAATCACAGAGCCTTTTGTCTTTGCCAGATAAGGATGACAAGCCTTCATATAATAGAAAGTGGCATATAACCCGGAATAAAGCGCCAGATTAAACTGCTCTGTGGTGTGATCCGCTAAAGTAACGCCGGAAGCGGAAGCCTGTGCGTTGTTGATCAAAACATGAATATCCCCGAAGGTTTCGATGGTTTGTTTGACCACACCTTCCACCACGGCTTCATTGTCTGCGCCTTCGTTGACGTCCGCCTGCAAAATCAGGACCTTGATTCCATAAAGTTTTTCCAGATCCTCTTTGGCGTTTTCCAGCTTCTGCATGTTGCGGCCCGTGATGACCAGATTTGCCCCTTCTTTCGCATAAGCGGTGGCAATCCCATAACCGATGGAACCACATCTTCCGTTGCTCAGTACGGCCTTACCGGCGCCTGTGATAATTGCTGTTTTTCCTGTTAAGAAACCCATTTGTCTGTCCTCCAGTTTTATTTTACTCTCAGAGTCTTTCCTGCAGCAGAAATTAGATACAAAAAGATTCCAAAAGCACATATCGTTATCCACAGTTTATCATTGTTGAAATATTGTTGTCAATCGTTAGTTATCAGCAGATTGTGATATTCCATGTATTTCTATACTGTTTTTCGGGGGCTAAACGGATTAAATCGCTTTTATACCGAAATTCCTCAACAATGTTCTGTCTGGACGGGAGGGAAGTCCAAGGTTCGATACACAGATAAGGCGCTTCTGTCTTTGGCGCATGCCAAAGTCCCAGATAAGGCATATTTGGATAAGACACGGTTACCCGGCGCATTCCTTTCTCGGATTTTAGCGTTACTTCATCTGCCATATTCCGAAAAACAATCGCATCCTCGTCAAACATCTTATGATATAATCTCAAGATCCGGTTATCTTCCAGCGGGAACGGCTGATTGATACCGCTTAGGAAGCAGGCGGGCGTATGGCCGATCCGTTCCGGGCAGCTTGTGCCTGAAAATTCCAGATAGTAGTCTGAGAATGTCAGTCCCTCTTCCAGCGGCACCCGAAATCCCGGATGCCCGCCGATTCCAAAATACATAGTATCTGGTGAGGCGTTGAAAACGCGGTAAGTGATTGCGATTGTGTTGTCTTGCAGCCGATACGTTACCTGGAGGATAAAATGATAGGGATATATCTGGTAGGTTTCCGTATGATCCCGCAGCTCGAAGGTGATTGAATCTTCCTTCTGCTCTGCCACACGGTAAGGATATTTTTTGGCGAAACCGTGGATTTCCATCTCATACTCCCTGCCGCCCAGCCGATATTTTCCTTCTGTAAATCGTCCCACGTATGGAAAAAGGATCGGAGAGCGTTCTGGCCAATACTGGGGATCTCCATTCCACAGATATTCCCTGCCGTCTTTCTCAATGGATTGGAGTTCTGCCCCTATATCTGACAGGACGAGTTGCAGCGAGTGGTTGCTGATGCTGTATTCCATGTTTTTCTCCTGATTTTATCTCCTCTTATTTTGCCGCTGGGTACTCGTTGCAGAGAAGGCGGTATGGAGGTTCGTCTTCTTCGATTTCCGGGAAGCGTCCGATTGGCTCATAGAAACGGTTGTCGTTTTCATCGTCGTTGCACATGGATAC
The DNA here is from genome assembly GCA_947571775.1 of uncultured Lachnospiraceae bacterium. Classification (GTDB taxonomy): domain Bacteria; phylum Bacillota; class Clostridia; order Lachnospirales; family Lachnospiraceae; genus MGBC164599. The sequence continues at coordinate 46,269 of CANOZK010000009.1, forward strand.
TTCTCCGAGAAGAACCGAGCCGCCGGTCTTGGGAACGATAAAATCGTGATACATATACGGGGTGATTGTGATACTCTGGCCCGGCTTTAAAAGCACTTTTGTCCCGGCAGGTACAATCTCGGTTCTTCCGTCGGAGCATACGGTTACATCGGTGTCTAACATCTTTCCGTCTTCTGCTCCGTTGTATACCGTGATGTAAATATCGTTTCCGCCTCGGTTGATAATATCCTCTGATTTGTACCAGTGATAATGCATGGGCGCGGTCTGTCCCTCATACAGCATCAGAAGCTTTTCTGCATAAGGCTTTGGGTATTTGTCCCGCATCTTCTGGTTGCCGTTTCGGATGGTAAGGAGAGCGAACCCAACCTGATCGAAATTATTCAGGCCATAGTCTGTAATATCCCATCCAAGACAATTATCCCGAATTTCATCGTATTCGTGGCCGATGTTTTCCCAGTCTTTGGCACTCCATTTTGCAAAGGGAGGGATCTCAAATCCATGTTCTTTTATCAGCGCTTCCATATCCTTTATTACTTCATTAATCCTTGAACGTTTCATTGTTTATCTCCTTTCGTTTGGCATAGATTGAGCAAATAGCAGGGAGGATAAGCCTCCCCCCTGCTATTTTTGAATTCTTGTAACGGTTCGGTTCCCTCACAGTTACGAATGCTTATATTTTATATTCTGATAAAATCATTTCCGGTTTATCGGCATGTTTTGTTTTGATCCATTCCTCATTCGTGACAAAATGAAGCAGCGCATCAATGACAGCAGTTTCGTTTAAATGTGCATAGCCCTTATAATAGCCGAATGATTCTTCTTTTCCAGAAGAAAGAAGTACATAATCTGCCAGATCGGACACCGGCGACTGTGCAAATGCTGTGATAGCAATGCTTTTTAGGCCCTTTTCTTTTCCCAATTCCAATCCCTGGATGACCTGCTTTGAGGTTCCAGACTGTGTGATGGCGATCAGGATATCCCCTTCGTCTGCTAGATTGACATGGTTGAGAAAATATTCTGGTGCAACGTTATAGGTCGATTTGATGCCAAGCCTTCCAAGACGAAATCCCATGTACTGTGCCAGCGGGCTGGTATTGCCGACTGCCATGATATGTGCCTGTTTGCAGGTTTTCAGAAGATTTACGCAGTTTCGCATCACTTCTGAATCTATGTTTTTTCCTATGCGAAGCATGGCTTTTGCATATTCTTGAAACACCTTCTCCACAGTGTCGCTGCTTTGTATAGAACTGATGCTGTTATACTGCAGCTTGCCCAAGTCCTTGGCAAGCGTAATCCGAAACTGGTAATATCCTTTATACCCGATATGATGACACATCCTTACAACCGTTGCATCGCTGACCCCGCTGTGTTTTGCCAATTCAGATACATTGGAATCTACGGTTTTTTGAGGATTGTGCAAAACAAAATTAGCCACTTTTTTTTCAGCGGAAAAAAATTTTTCGTAGTTTTCCCGGATCACTTCCAGCACTTCTTTTTCTAAAATATCCCCGGATGCACCGTTTTTGTCCACGAACGAACACCTCTTATTCAATAAGATTGTTGCATAAGATTTTTAGTGGTACAAAGATGCTTTTCCGATGGTCTGGAAAAGTTCCAATTTGTGTTTTGCCACTTTTTTCATTGCTTCCATGCAGAGCGGTTCAATGACATTTGGCTCTCTCAAACTCTGATCCTGAAGGACTTCTCTCATTTTTTCAAAATAAGCGGCTTTGATATCAGAAGAGATGTTAATCTTGCTGATTCCAAGGGTTACGGATTCGCCGATCTCTTTGTCTGGGTTGTTGGAGCCGCCGTGCAGTACCAATGGAATATCTACTTTGGAGGCGATCTCTTTTAAGATATCCAGCTTTAATTCCGGCTTCATGCCTGCCGGATACAGGCCATGGCATGTCCCGATGGCAACAGCCAGTGTATCTACGCCGGTTTCTGCTACGAATTTTACAGCGTCGTCTGGATTGGTGTAAATGATCTTTGCGGAACCGCCTTCCAGATCTTCGGGTTCCAGGGAGCCGATGGTTCCAAGCTCCGCTTCCACAGATACGTTGACTGGGTGAGCGGCCTCTACAACCTTCTTTGCGCTGGCGATATTCTGTTCAAAGGGCAGTTCTGCGCCGTCAAACATAACGGAGGTAAATCCGCTTTGGATTGCCCAGATGATTTTTCCAAAGTCTCCGCAGTGATCCAGGTGGATACATACCGGGATGGGTGATTTGTAAGCTTTTTCTTTGATGGCGGTTACCATCTCAGGCCCGATAAAGCTTAATTCATCTGGATGGATCTCGATGATGACTGGAGAATTTGTTTCCTCACATATATCCATAATTCCAAGAAACATAGAATAATCACTGATATTAAATGCCGGAAGTGCGAATTTGTTTTCTTTGGCCACAGCTAAGATTTCTTTCATATTCATTAACATAGTTCATTTTCCTCCAAAAAATTAAGATTTTTTTCTATTCCTCATTTTAGTCCAGCGTACCATTGATGTCAACAGGAAAGAGTCCTGTAAGCTGATAAAATTGTTTTTTAGAAATGACACAGTGTTTTCATGCGTTCTTCCAGATAAGGCTGCAGTTTGGACTGCACATATTCCGGCAGGTTGATGATTTTTACCGGATCCGGATTCTCAGCGTTTTCTGCGGCAAAAGCTGCCACCGCCTGATAGTATTTTCCCAAGAATTCTGTGCCCAAGTTGAATTTGTTGATTCCCTTTGAAAAAGCAATCAAAAGCTGGTCGTCGGGAATACCGCTTCCGCCGTGCAGTACCAGCGGAATATGAGTAGCCGCTTGGATCTCCTCTAAACGTTTGATGTCCAGATGCGGGGTTTCTCTGTACTCGCCGTGTGCATTTCCAATGGAAACGGCCAGCGTATCCACTCCTGTCTCTTTACAGAATTTCTCTGCGGCGTCTGGCTTGGTGTACAAATCCGTTTTGTCGTTGTCGGAATCCGCGGCAGTGCCCACGTGGCCGATCTCGCCTTCCACGAAAACATCGGATTTGTGTGCCGCTTCGACGACTTTCTTTGTCAATGTAATGTTGGTGTCCAGATCGTTCATGGAGCCGTCGATCATAACGGAGCCGAATCCCGATCGGATGGTTGTCATAATTGCCTCGTAGGTGTAATCGTGGTCGCAGTGAAGGCCGATCGGTACTTTTACTTGGCCGGCCAGTTCTTTTACCATGGTTGCGTATTCCTCGAACCCGGTGGTATGCTGGACGGTTACATGCTCTGGGTACAGCATGACAATCGCAGGGGTATTGGTCGCTTCTGCGGCATATACTACCGATCTTGCCATAATGTGATCCATACAGATAAATGCGATGACTGCTGTATTGCTCTGCTGTGCTGTCTTAATGATGTTTCCTACTTTTTCGTACATAATACCTCCTTTTTCCTGTCAATTCATTCTCTGTTTTCTTTCAGCAAACCTGGTAAGAGGCCCCCCACAAAGGAGTCTCCCAGTCCAACTACGGTCGGATTCTCTACATAGCTCAAATCCTTACAAGGAATGCAACAAATTTGTCCATCCCAGAGTTCTTTGATTTTGTTGCAAAATGCAACACTGTCTGCCTTGTCCGGGATGTTCTGCGTATCCTCGTAATCCTTCCGTGTCAAAGCGTCTCCGAGACGGAAGCGTGTGGAGGCGGTCTGCATCCCGCCCTTTAGTGCATTGTGCATATTTTGTGCCATTTTGCCATAGGCTAGTACCCATGCCGCGGAATGCACCAAGATTGTCTGGATACTGGAATGTTCGTAGACATAGGTGACCGCGTCCTTGACGGCCTGGGGATCGAAAATATCGATCCGCTTTCCAATGTACTGCTGCAATTCATCTTCATTCATGCTTAACACATGAATAACCGGCGCTAGCTGACTGTGTACATAATACCGGAAATCCCTTTTTACATAGCAGCCATCTTCCAAAACGATGCAAGCGTCCCGCGGAAGATAAGATAACAAAGCCTTTGTCTTTTTCATACAGTCTTTTAAGACGTCCAGCTCAATGACTTCGCTGAAACAGCCCAGCAGGAACACCTCCGCATCTGTGATCCGTTTTCCGAATGCATCCGGCAGGATTGGCATATGCAGGCTGTCGATGTCTCTGGAAATCATCATCCGGTTCTCTCTTGGCGTGATAAAGTCAATGTCATTCGCGTGAATCCGCACGCCGCCGCGGCATTGTATCACGACATGAGGATAGATCCGATCATGCCCGGCCTCTACGCCTGGAAGTGCATGGACACGTGCAGGCATTAATCGCTCTACGTGTTCGTTGTAACAACTGGTCTGGAGTACAGTATCGTACCCCAGACGGTCTAAGATAATCGCTGCACGAGTCGGCGTCCCTCCCAGTGTGATGTCGTAGGTAAAATGACTGGCAAACTGCTCACAAATCTCTGCCGTGTCGGGAACCATCTCTCCGCCGATGCCTTCCTTCAAATGCGCAAGACATGCAATCCAGACGGAGCGTTCGCAATCCATATCCATATCCATTTGCAGTTCCTCTGCATGGATATCAAATGCTCGGATCTGCTCTTCCACAACTTGCGTATCCCAGAGCAGTTCATAGTCCACACAGGTATGAAAACCCATGGCAATTCTTTCGCCCATTTTGCAATCTCCTTAAAGTCTCATAGTTTAGTGTCATATTTAAGATTAACCTTTTACACCGCCGGAAGACATACCAGCGATAAAATACTTCTGGAAGAAAATAAACAGAATCAATACTGGAATCGAGCCTAATACGCTCATCGCCATCATCTGGCTCCAATCGTATGCATGCTGTCCCATCAGTAGGTTGATACCAATCGGAACGGTACGCATCTCGGTTGTCTGCGTCAAAGCCAATGCAAACAGGTACTCATTCCATGCCTGCATAAAAGTATACATTCCTACGGAAACCATACCGGGCAAAGAGATTGGCACCAATACTCCCCAGAGGGCTCTCCACCTGGAACCGCCGTCAATCATAACCGCCTCGTCCAGCTCTTTGGATAACGTGTTAAAATACCCCGTCATCATCAAAATACAGTATGGAAGCGTGGTAATCAGGTAGGTCAGAATCAGTGCGAAATAGGTGTTAAACAATTTCAACGCTACGATCATTCCCATATAAGGGATCAGCAGTACAATCGGCGGAATCGCCTGGACACTGACGATCAGAGAATTGAAAACGCCTTTTCCCGGAAAATCAAAACGGCTGAATGCATAAGCAGCGAGGATTCCGATAAACAAAGTTACAATTACGACGCATCCGGCAACAATGTAACTGTTGATAAAGAAACGCACCTTCATGGAGTCCGTAAACACAGCTACATAAGAGGCCAGGCTTGCGGTTTTGTCAAAAAACTTCGGCGGCCAGGAAAAGATTGCAGAGTTATCTTTCAGTGAAGAACAGAGCATCCAAAGAATCGGAAATGCCGCAAAGATACCGCCGATGATCAATAAAATAGATAGTACGACTTTTATCCATCTTTTATAACTTCCAACCATACGCTATTCCCTCACTTTCTTCTGCTGCCTTACATAGAAGATAGCGATAAACACACAGACAACCAGCAGCACCGTCGCGGCGGTACCGGCCATACTGTAATCCACCTTCTGGAACGCCAGCTTGTAAATATAAATACTCAGAGTTTCCGTAGACTGTACTGGTCCGCCTCCTGTCAGCATCCAGATAACGTTGAAGGACTGTAATGTCCAGATGAAATCCAGCATAGCAATACTAATTAGGATGGGTTTGAGCTGAGGGATCGTAATATGTAAAAAGCTCTTTGTCAGTGTAGCTCCGTCAATCGCAGCACTTTCATAGAGATCCCCGGAGATTCCCTGTAATCCGGCAAGGATACTGATCATATAGAACGGATATCCGCACCAGATGTTGATAAAGCAGATTACGGCCAATGCAAGATCTTTATTACTTAACCACTCTGTATTTCTGCTAATTTGCGGAAAAGCAGATAACAGATAATTGATAATACCGGAAGGCTGAAGCATCAGTTTCCATAAGATTGCAACAACCGATGCGGTAAATACCCAAGGCAGAATATAGATTACGCGGGCAATGGTCTTGGTTCCGTTGGAAAAATATTTTGAGTTCAACAGCATTGCAAAAATCATGCCAATAACAAGATGGGCAACAACGCTTACGACTACAAATATGATGGTGTTGGACACCGCATTCCAAAACGAACTGTCTGCGAACAGCTCCGCATAATTTGCCAGACCCACAAAATCTGGATCTGGTGATACCACTGCTTTATCCACAAAAGAGTACCGGATGACCATAATAATCGGTACAACCAGAAAGACAATCATCAAAATCAATGTGGGAAGCAGGTATCGGTATGGTGTGGTCTTTTTTCCAAATAATTTCAAAATCAACCCCCCTTATCCATGTAAAAAAGGATTTTTTAATAAAGAAACGGAATCAAAAGCCTGATTCCGTTTCCCATAGTTTCCTCTTTGCTAAGCTTTATTTTCCGGCTTCGTCGAGATAACCCTGCCAATTTGTCAACATTGCATCACATTCCAAGTCACCTTCCAGATATAATACCAGATCGTTTGTCATAGAAGTCATGACGTCAGAAGCGTTTGCCAGTCCGATATATTCGTTGATTACGTAGCAGTTCTTGTAAAGTTCATAGAAAGACTGGAACTGTTCAGGAGCTGCGCTGTAATCTGGCTCTGCAACGGTACTGTTCGGGAATGCAGACATTTCTACTGCCAGTCCAGCGGCAACAGAACCGTCTGTTCCATCTAAACCGCCCAGAAGGTAGTTGATAAATTTCGCTGCTTCTTCTTTGTTCGCGCTTGCTTCAGAGATACCAACTGCCCAGCTTGCATAGCAGATGCCGCTTTCGCCTTCATAGCCGTCTTTTACAGGAACGGTGGTAGCTTCAAAATTAATATCGGTAAACTGACTCATAGTAGCTGCGGATGCCAGTGTAAATGCGCAGTTGCCTGCTGCAAAGTTACTTGTCATCTCAGACTCTTCCAGAGTACTCATACCTGGATATAAGCATTCGTTGTCGTACAGTGTTTTGAATAATTCAGCCAGAGAAGCCAGTTCTTCGTTGCCTTCTGTCTTGTATGCGCCGCTTTCGTCTTTCAAGTTGATTCCAGAAGCCCATCCGGTTCCGCCGAATACGTTCTGGATACCATTTGCATTTGTGGTGCCAAGGTTCAGAGCAAATGCGGAATATCCGGCATCTTTGATCTTATTACATGCATCAATCAATTCTGTCCATGTCTTTGGAATTTCAGAAACTTTTGCTTTTTCCAGGATGTCCATGTTGACATACATTGGATATGCAAAGTTATTTACTGGAACAACGTATTTTGTTCCTTCTACTTCCCAGATATCGCTTGCAAGAGCGGTATCCACACCGGCTGCTTCTACATCTGCAATGATGCCCATATCAGCAAATTCTGCAAGCCATGCGCCGTCCACACTGATGATATCTGCGATGGTGCCGTTGGTAGCTCCGGCTGTGATTGCAGTTTTGGTATCTGCCCATGGAGCAGTCAAAAGCTCTACGGTAACGCCGGTTTCTTCTTTGTATTTGGCAACGATATCATCCAGATAGCCGTCTGGAAGCTCTGCGCCCCACCACTGCTGGAATTTCAGTGTCACGTCACTTTTGGCGCTTTCTTGGCTTTCACCGCTTTCGTCGCTTCCAGTGTCGTCGCTGGTGTTTTGAGCTTCCTGTTCCTGGCTGCTACTTCCCGTATCGTCTGGTGAAGAACCGCCGCCACATGCGGTCAGGGACAATACCATTGCGCCGATTACGGCCCCAGAGAGCACCTTTTTTGCTACTGTTTTCAATTTCATAGCCTTTCTCCTCCTTAGATTTGATGAAATTTTTTTTTGGCATTCTGCAAACACTGACGTATTTTCTAAAAACTATTGTTGAATTTAACAATATATGTAGAAATTTGCCGGGGTTGCTTTATGCCATTTGCATGATTCTATTATAAAATAAAATTTCACGATGTCAATACTTTTTTCGTAAATCGTATAAGAAATCCTCTAAATTGAAATTTTGGGAAGGAACGGTATAATATAACATGTACTGAAATAAGGGGGCATATGATAGGATTGGGAACAATTGTAAACGTTCTTGCGATTATAGCCGGAGGTCTGGCCGGGCTTGTTGCCATCATTGTGATGGCCCTGGGCAGTACTCTGTCGCAGATGTTTGTGGTAAACATATCGGTGGGAGCGGATCGATGGAGCGGGAGCTTGGATGTACAGGGGACAATTACGCTGCTGGCAAAAGAAGCCGCCCCTGTTATGACGGAAGCGGCTGTTGGGAATCTTGCTTTGGTGGGCAATGTTCTGATTCTATGTGTGGGCGTTAATCTGATTTGGCCGAAAACGATCCGTGTGGCAAATGTTCTGCCTGCCATTGTCATTGCCATGATCTTTACCTTGTTTTAGAGCTGCTGTGCCCAGGCGATTCCTGGATAGAGTTCTCCGGTTTGGATAAAATATTCCACTGCTTTTCTCCCAGCTTCGATGTCTTTGAGGGCAAGATATTTTTCGATAGGGGATTGACCACCGCTTTCCAGTGGAGACAATTCTTCTGTTCCGGCAAAATCCGCATTGTAGGAATAATAGATATCACATCCGCCGTTAAAACAATAGCCAAGGGCCAGCCATTCGCCGTCGCTGATGACTTCGAGCCAATCGTCCTCCCCATAAGGATCCAGCGATAGATAAACGTTGATTCCATTGGGAATTTGCCCCAATATTTTGGAAATAACGGCTTCGGTAATTTCCTTTTCTTCGTAAACGCCATCGCAAGAGGGATAGTATTCAATATGTTTGAGTTGGATTGCTTTGGTATCAAATATTAGGTTTGCATTTTGTTTGGGAATGATTTTAAGTTCCATCTGATTGATTTTCTCCTTTCTTAACGTGAGTTCGATAAACATTCACTGCCATTAATGCCAATGCCATGATATGGAAAGAAACAAACAGAATTTGACATAACCGTTCTAATGTATACATGGTGATTGAGTTGTTGTGTTTTAAGTTGTTTATGGTTCTGGGATTGATACCATATGTATTGATAAGCGTATATGTGGTTATCTTTTGTTCTTTCATTGTATCCCATAACGGTTTATAGTTGAACATGGAAACGCTCTTTCTCAATGTTTCGGTTTTATCAGGTTTTTGATCATTTCCTGCACGTGATACCAGTCTGCGTTTTTATTCCAGTTAAGGGATTTATTCACGGCGAAGTTTCCATGGAGCATGAAAAGGAAGAGTTTTTCTGCCTCCCATTCGGTGACGCGATAGTCTCTCATGATTTCTGGAATGCGATGGGGTTTCTGCAACTGATATAGCTTGTTCAATATGTGGTGTGATAAGCTTTCGTCTAGGAAAAGGATTCTATATTTCGGATTGCTTGCGGCACGCTGGCATGCAGGAAGTAAAGCGTCTGGGTCGTCGGACGATTCTTTGAGGTCTTTCTCATTTTCTATACTGCGATTTAAGACTGCAAAATTCATCGAATGCAGTGTATCCAGCTCCGTAAGCCGAAGGGCGTCGTCTAGTAATTCGTTTAATACATCGTCAATATTTTGGTAGTGCAGATAAAAAGTTGCTCTGGTGATTTCCGCTTGTCTGCACAGGGCGGTCACCGTTATTTTTTCATACGACGTACTTTGCAGCAGTTCCAAAAGCGCATCTTTAATCATGCCCTTTGTCATGATCGTCCTTCGGTCTGTCTTTCTCAAAGTCAATTCAAATACCTCCTGAAAGTTCTATACAAAATTCATAGATTTGTAAAGAAATGTGTCTATCCGTCTGATCTTGGATAGGACTTTTAAGACTGTTTACATTATAATTTTTCTCATACAAACTGTCAAGAAATGTAGATTATGAAAACAAAACTGGAAAATAGTTTGTCGATTTTATTTGGGGAGGTGTTTTATGGAAGAATATAAAGAAATAGCAGATAAAATAAAACAGGCAGACGCCATTTTGATTGGCGCAAGCAATGGTTTTTCCATCTCGGAGGGGCTTCATATTTTTGCAGATGACACAGCGTTTGAGGAAATTTTCGGAGATTTCAAGCGAAAATATGGCATTTGCAATATACTCACGGGGCTTTTTTTTAACTGGCCTTCACAGAAAATCAAATGGGCGTTTCTGAGCAGGCTGATTGCTCATTACAGCATTGGTTATACCGGAAGTTCTAATACAGAAGCGCTCAAAACAATCGTCCACGATAAGCCGTATTTTTTTGTAACTTCTAATGGAGAAAATCATTTTGAACTTGCTGGATTTTCACCGGATCGCATTTGGGAGATTGAGGGAAGCTGGAAAGAAATGCAGTGTGAAAGGGGATGCCACGATACCCTTTATCTGCTGTTTCCACTGATTCCGAATATGGCGGCGTCCGAAAAAGATATGAAAATCTTATCAGAACTTGTCCCCAGATGTCCGAAATGCGGCGGGCCTATGAGCATACATTCTCCCCAGAGGCATGCAGTGGCAGCGGATATGAAAATACAGAAACGGTTTCAAGATTTCATTCAGAAATATCATGAGAAAAGAATCGTAATTCTGGAACTTGGGATCGGCTGGAAAAATCAGCTTATCAAGGCGCCGCTTATGAGGCTCGCAAAACAAGAACCATATGCCGCCTATATTACATTGAATAAGGGAGAGATTTATATTCCAAACGAGATTGCGGCAAAATCCTACGGACTTGACGGCGATATGACAGAAATATTGGAGCGGCTCAAACAGGCGGTAGAGGAAAAGAACACTTGAAAAAGGAGAGACAATTATGAGTATGTATGAAAATCTGGTGATGCAGACACAGATGAATTATTCTAAATATTATAGATTGTATGCCGCCGGAAAAACACCAGTAAAATTAAGCGAAAAGAAAGCATTGCCTTATGAAAAGCAGATTTCAGAATTTGCTAGAAAAATTAAGGAAGCAGATTGTATCGTAGTTGGAGGCGCTTCCGGGTTATCCTCCGCAGGAGGCGGGGATTTCTACTATGAAGATACACCGTCTTTTCGCCGTTATTTCGGAAAGTTTGCGGACAGATACGGTTTTAAAGGTGCATTTAACGGGATGCAGTACCCATATAAGACGCGGGGAGAGTTCTGGGCTTATCTTGCTACATTCCTTCACACGACGCAGACAGCGCCCGTACGGAAACCTTATCTGGATCTCGATCAGATTTTACAGGGGAAAGATTTTTTCGTTTTGACGACCAACCAGGACACGCAGTTTGTGAAGCTTTATCCAGAAGAAAAGGTAGCTCAAATTCAGGGAGATCATCGTTTCTTTCAATGCTCCAGACAATGCTGTGACGAAACCTGGGATGCGGTAAAACCGGTGGAGAAAATGATGGAAGCTATGGGAAACGATACCTGCATTCCAGAAGAAATAATTCCCCGCTGCCCAAACTGCGGCGCGGAGGCGTTTCCATGGGTACGGGGCTATGGAAATTTTCTTCAGGGCAGAAAATATGAGGAACAGTACGAGAAGATCTCAGAATACATTGAGGAAAATGCAGATAAAAAAATACTCTTTCTGGAGTTTGGCGTAGGCAGGATGACGCCGATGTTTATACAAGAGCCTTTCTGGAATCTGACGCTGAATCTGCCGGATGCCTACTATATTGCTGTAAACACACAATATGACTTCCTGCCAGAACAGATAGAAGAGAAGGGGTTCGTGATAGGTAAAAATATCAAACAAGTATTGGAGGATATACGCATAGAGCTGAAAGGGGGCTGCTAGGACATGACGCAGTTAAAACAAACACAGGAAAACCGCGCTTTTATGGAAATGCTAAAGGTGGCAAGAGAATGGCTTGCACAGCGGGGGCCTTTGGAGATCGCAGAGAAAACCGGCATTATTTATGACAAAGAAAACTCGAACTTTCATTTTGCCAGTCTGGGTACGAAAGTCTGTATCCGATATCCAGATTATGAGATAACGCCGAATATAAACGAATGGCAGCAGCTAGTTATTTTGCATTATATGAAGTTGGCGGACGGAACACCTTTGACTGGCAAATGGATGGCCATGGGGGAAGCAAAAGACGGCCTGATCCGGGGAGGAGATTTTGACCGCAGGTGCGAGAATGTCATCCGCCAGCGTTTGAATCAAGTATCAATAGAAGCATTTTCAGAGAAATGTCTAAATCTGGGAGGCAGGATCATAGACAGTAACGCTGATTTTACCGTACAGTTTGATTTTCTCCCGCGTTATCCGCTGCTGCTTAAACTGTGGTTTGCAGATGAGGAATTTCCGGCATCTGGAAAGCTTTTGTTAGACGCAAGCGCGAATCATTATCTGATGATTGAAGATGCGGTGACGGCGGGACAGGTGCTTATGGAGGAACTTGTTGGAGTCTTTTAAAAAAATAATCTTATGAAAAATCTTCACGCTGGTCTTGGATTAGAAAGTTTTCCAGACCAGCCCGGATAAACTGATCGATGGTCTGCTGTATTTTGCCCCAGTCGGTACACTGGTTTTTCAGCATCATGCGGTTAATCGCAAGGCAGCCATTCATCTGAAAGTAGAAGACAGCTTCCGCCTGCTCAAAGGTCAGGAGGCTGTTTTTCATCAGACGTGTAACGAAATTTTCTTTGCCCAAGTTACACAGTTTTTCCAGCATTCGGGCGGAAGTCACATCATCAAAGAAAAGAACCTGATAATGAGGAGAGGAGCGTATTTTTTCACAGAACGGATACGTGCAGCTCAGCTTGTAAGGACAGAGTACATGATCCAGAACGCTTGAGGTATCCGAGAGAAAATCGTCTAAAATCTCATTGAGTACATCGTCTATATCGTAGTAGTGAAGATAAAAGGTGCCGCGGTTCATTTCTGCTTTTTTGCATATTTCGGTCACTGTGATTTTACTATATGATTTGATTTTCAATTCTTCTAAGAATATATCTTTGATGGTCTGGCGGGTGTATCTGGTGCGCCGGTCGGTTTTACGTGATTTTTCCATAGGTTTCTCCTTTGATTACTGAACAATTTTTTGACTTTGTTCAGAAACATATCAATGTGAAATCATTGATGATTGAACTTTTCTATGAGTCTATTATAATGAGTTTGACACTAAAAATCAACAATATGTTCAAAAACTGACGTATTGTTATAGAAAGACGGGTGAAAACATCTGGGGGAAAACTGGATAGAAATACAAGACTACTTGAAAGCACAGGAAATAGATAACGACCTGATTGCCGAACTCAAAGAGTTCAGGCAGGCATACACCGTAGATGAATTGGTACAAGAACGGGTGTCGCTGCCGGATATTTTATTTTATGGGAAGGATATTCTGGAAATGTCTGTATCATCCCTCCTTCAGGGGGACAACCTTCTGCTCTCAGGCGCAAAGGCTACTGGAAAAAACGTGCTTTGCGAAACGCTGGCGTGGCTGTTTGGGAGACCGGCCTATGATATTTCGTTTCATGTAAACACGGATAGTGCCTCTTTGATTGGAACAGACACCTTTATTGCGAATGAAGTCCGCCTTAGAAAAGGGCCAATTTATCAATGCGCCGAGTTCGGAGGGTTTGGAATACTAGATGAAATCAACATGGCAAAAAACGATGCCGTTTCCGTGCTCCACGCCGCGCTTGACCACCGCAGAAGAATTGATGTTCCCGGATACGATAGAATTTCACTGCATCCGGCAACCCGGTTTATCGGCACGATGAATTATGGATATGCCGGGACAAGGGAATTGAATGAAGCGCTGGTTTCCCGTTTCATGGTTGTGGACATGCCTGCGCTTGACGGGAGTAACCTCCTCTTTTTGCTGAAGCAGCATTTTAAAGATGCGAGGAACGAATCGTTGGAAGCGTTTGCGGGGCTGTTCCTAGATCTGCAAGACAAAGCATACCATGGGGAAATATCAACAAAATCCCTGGATTTGCGCGGTTTGATTTCCGCCATAAAAGCCATAAGAAGCGGACTTTCTCCGATTAAAGCAATCCGCATGGGAATTGTGAATAAAAGCTTTGACGTGTTTGAAAAGGAGATGATAGAGGATGTGGCAGCCACCCGGATTCCATCTTCTTGGACGAGGCGCGATATATGGGAGTAAATCGCAGGAAGGGCGGAAATTGCCGACAAATGGAAAAACCATTGGAAGAACATCAGTTGGAAATCGAGAACCGAATAAAAAACCTGTTCTGGACAGTCAGCGGCGATTATACCCTGGAGTTTGAGCCGGATATAAAAGATTATGCCAGGTCAAAGCACCGCACACTCTACGAAGCCATAAAGCAGGGCGCGTTTGCCAGACATTATGATTCGGATAAACTGGGGTTGTACTTGATGAAGAAACTATATCTTTCAGCGGACGAGGGGCTGCTTCTGGAACTTGCCCGTTTGTGCATAGATGCCGCTGTCTATCCGCTCCTTCAAAAGGACCGTCTTGGAGCAGAGGAAATAAGGGCGGAGGCATTCCAGGAGCAGTTGGAGAATATGGAAAATATTCCTGAACAGGACATTCTTGGCCAGGTAAAGGCTCTGATTATGGTGCAGACTTTACAGGAAATGGGAAAAGAAAACACAAAGGGAATGATTCACGCAGGGAGGAACGGCTGCCCCGAACAGGTAAGATTTTTGAAAGACGAGATTTCCGCGCTGGGGTGTGCGAAGGATACGGACGATGTGATAGCGGCCATAGAAAAAATCTATAATTCTGTCCTGGATCCTTCTTTTGAAAGCAGGAATGGCAATCTGGAACAGGTAATGAAATTTCCCACCATGTCGCTGGCGCAAGACGCCCGGCAGGAATGTATGACAGACGAACAGATGGAGGGGGTGATCCAGAAATATCTTTCCAGCCTGAAGAAAAAAATGATGAGCCTGGAGATAAAAGATGATAAGAAAAAATCAGCGTTTTCAGACGGCAAATCAAACGGGGATGAAACACAGGCGGAAGAAATCGATCCGCAGACTGTGAAGAGGGTTCGGGAATATGTGGAATTGAATTATGGGAAATCTTATCTGAGCGCACTGGAGCAGGAAAGGATGAACCGAAAGTTCTGCAACGGGATCCACAAAGGCTGCACGTTATATTTAACAGACGGAATTTTACAAAATCCTGTCATGAAGAACAATCAATACCGCTTTTCCCAGCTCCAGTTTGAGAAAAACCAGGCGTATTATGGAAACAATCACCGAATCCTAAAAAGAAACATTGCGATTCTGGCAGATTCTTTGAAAAAAGCTTTTGTACTCAGAAACGACCATTATGTCAGCCGATCCACAACCGGGCAGTTATCTCCGAACAGGTTGTGGAAGCTCACACGGACAAAGGATGATAAGCTGTTTGACCAAAAAAAGAAATCGGAGAATTCAGAATTTGTCGTAGATATCCTTCTGGATTCCAGCGGTTCACAGATGAAAAGGCAGTCCCAGGTGGCGGCGCAGGGCTATATCATCAGTGAAGCGTTAAGTGAGATAGGAATTCCGCATCGTGTTTCTGGATATTGCGCTTTTTGGGGTTATACAGTACTTCAGAGATTCCGCGATTATGAGGATGCCAGGGAAGCAAACAATAGAATTTTTGAGTTTCGGGCTTACGCGAATAACAGGGACGGACTTGCGCTGAAAACGGTCTGCGCTTCCCTTACAGAAAGGCCGGAAGAAAATAAAATCCTGATTGTTTTAAGCGATGGAAAACCCTGCGATATGAGCGTCAAACGGCCAGGGATAAAGCAGCCAGCCATTTATGACGGGGAAGCAGCTGTCAAAGATACTGCTTTCGAGGTGCGCAGGGCAAGAAATCAGGGGATATCTGTGATTGGCATTTTTGCAGGAAGCGAAATAGATCTTCCGATAGAAAAACGTATTTTCGGGAAGGATTTCGCCTATATCCGCGATATCAGTAATTTTTCACGTATGGTAGGTACGTTTTTGCGCAGGCAGATCGACGCGGAGTGAGCAAAAGGAGGATGACAGTAAGCGACAGTGTGTGTGAGGCGTGCGGATATCTTCTGCCGGAAGGATCCGATTTGGATGAGGAATAGAAAGGGGTAAATCAAATGGGACATATCATAGCAGTGGCCGGTAAAGGCGGCGTCGGAAAAACAACATTATGCGGATTATTGATTCAGTATCTATGCGAGAGCGGGAAAAAGCCTGTGCTGGCCGTGGATGCGGACGCAAACGCGAATTTAAACGAAGTCCTTGGCGTGGAAGTGGAGGTCACATTGGGAGAATTACGGGAGGAAATCGAGCGGGCCGGTGTAGACAGCCGCTATCAGATTCCGGCGGGAATGACAAAACAGGCTTATCTGGAAACGCGGCTGGCGCATGCGGTTGCGGAAGAAGACGATTATGATTTGATGGTTATGGGACGTACTCAGGGACAGGGGTGTTACTGTTTTGTAAACGGTCTGGTTCAGACGCAGGTTCAGAAGCTCCAGAGTCATTACCCTTATGTGGTGGTGGATAATGAGGCCGGCATGGAGCATATCAGCCGGGGTCTGATCCCGTCTATGGAGACCGCCATATTAGTCAGCGACTGTTCCAGACGGGGCGTGCAGGCGGCAGGCAGGATTGCGGCTTTGATGAAAGAACTGAATTTCAAACCAAAGACCGTAGGTTTGATTATAAATCGCGCTTTGCAGGGCAAGCTGGATGAAGGAACGCTAGAAGAAGTCAACAAGCAGGGACTGAACCTGTTGGGCGTGGTGCCTCATGACCAGAACGTATATCAGTATGACTGCGACGGGAGACCGATTGTCCGGCTTCCAAAAGATTCACCTGTGCGAAGCGCGCTTCATGATATTGTACGCAAGCTTGGATTGTAGGAGGCAAAGCAGATGCGTTTGGAAAAAATACAGGATTATCTGCGCCAAAAAGGATGGAAGTACCATTATACAGAAGAATTCGGTTGCGGAAGCATCGACTGGGAGTATCGGGGACTTACCTACCATGTATGGGAGTTTTCAGAAAACGGCGCGCAAAGCAATGTGAAAATGGCGGGAAAAATGGAAGATTATTTTGGAGACTACGAAGAGAAAATTATGGAATTAATAGAGGGGTGGGCGAAGATATGAAGATTGCAGTAACGGGAAAAGGCGGCGTCGGCAAGACTACCATAGCAGCGGTACTTGCAAAGCTTTATGCAGAGGAAGGACACAGAGTGGTCGCCGCGGATGCCGATCCGGACGCCAATTTGGGTCTTGCGCTTGGATTTCCAGAAGAATTGTTGGATGAGATTGTTCCAATCACAGCGCTAAAGAAGCTGATTGAAGAGAGAACAGGGGCAAGTGAGGATCCTACTTTTTACAAACTGAATCCAAAGGTAGACGACATACCCGATACTTATGGAAAAGAATACCAAGGGATAAAACTTTTACTGCTTGGCACTGTGGAGACGGCGGGAGGCGGCTGTGTCTGCCCAGAAAATGCAATTTTAAGAAGGCTTATCAACAATCTGGTATTGCACAGGAAGGATGTTGCGATTCTGGACATGGAGGCCGGGCTGGAGCATTTCGGAAGGGCGACGACCCAGGGTGTGGATCGGTTTATTGTGGTGATCGAACCTGGAGCCAGAAGCATTCAGACATATAGAAACGTAAAACGTCTGGCTAAAGATCTGGGTGTGCCGGAAGTTGGTGTGATTGCCAATAAGGTGAGAAATATGGAGGACGAGCGTTTTATCCTTACATATATTCCAAAGGAAGAATTTCTGGGATTTGTCCACTACAATACTGAGGTCGCGGATGCGGACAGAAACGGCGTTTCTCCCTACGACTTCTGTAAAACAGCGACAGAAGAAATTAGAAAAATAAAGGAAAATCTGCTTTTTTGTCCAAAACATTGACATAAATTCAATACAAGAAAACATATCACACCGGCCGCTGCGGAGGTTTCTTATCAGATGGTGTCAAGCAACAGCGCGGAAAGCAGTGTAGACAACAGCTCTTTTCAGGTGCCAAACACGCAGGGATTGCAGGAGCAGGTGACGGCAAGACTTTGTCTATACGCAGTACGATGCCGAAAGCGGCGCTCTTTCCGAGGAAACAGAAGTACAGATCGGAATATGGGATGCGGGATTGGCGTGGGGCTGTCCTGGACGATATTGAAAATTATCTCTGTGGCGTTGGATCAGGCATTCCGGTTGTCCGGGCAGGTTCTGGCGATTGCGGCGGGTTTTTCTGTGGCCATTGGCATGCTGTTCGGCGTCTATCCGGCCAATCAAGCGGCAAAGAAACATCCGAAGCTCTCCGCCACATGAATTAATTTTATCCCTGGAATAATTTTGCAGTTTTCTCCATTCGTTCGGCAATTTTCACACCGAAGGGACAGCGGCTTTCACATTCTTGGCAGCCGATACAGGCGTCGGCAGAATGCTCCAGCGCAAGGTAATGCGCTTTTACTGTGGCAGGTATCTCAGGCTGCATAACAGCTAGGTCATAATACTTATTTACCATGGCAATATCAATCTCGGCAGGGCAGGGCTTGCAATGGCCGCAATAGGTACATTCCCCCTGACTGAATGTATGGCGGGGAGCATGGGCCAGTACGCTGGCATAATCTTTTTCCTCTGCGGTTGCGTTTTCGTAAGCCGCCGCCTGCTCTATGTGCTCCGGGGTGTCGTATCCAGCCATCACAGCCGCAACTGCGGGCCGGGTCAGACAGTAATGAATACATTGCACCGGAGTCAGAGCCACGCCGAATGGGGAACGCTTTGCGTCGAACAGACGTCCGCCGGCAAAAGGCTTCATAACTGTGAGTCCAACATCGTTTTGCTCGCACAGCCGGTAAAGTTTGGCTCTTTCTGGATCGATGCCGCCCAGATCCGCCTGATATTCCTCGACAAAATAGTTGTCAAGGTTATCTGTGGGCGGGAGCAGATCAAAGGCCGGATTGATGCTGAACAGGATCATTTCCACGAGTCCGCTCTTTACCGCCCGTATCGCCATAGCGGGGTTGTGGGTGCTCATGCCGATGTGTCGGATTTTCCCGGACTCCTTCAATTCTTTTACATACTGCAAAAAAGGCCCGTTCACAGCGTCTTCCCAGTCGCTTTCCTGATCGATGAAATGCATCATGCCAAGATCGATGTAGTCCGTTTGCAGGCGAGTCAGCAAATCCTCAAAAGCCGTCCGGCATTTTTCCACATCGCGGGTGCGGACATACTGTCCGCCTTGCCAGGTGGAACCAATATGCCCTTGAATCAGCCACCGTTCCTGTCTGCCGGAAAGAATTTTTCCGATATTCGTGCGCACATTCGGATCCGACATCCAGCAGTCCAAGATGTTGATTCCGAGTGCTTCCGCGCGGTCTATGAGTGCTTGGCACTCTTCTTTATTGTGACGCTCCAGCCATTCTGCGCCGAAACCGATTTCACTTACCATCAAATTGGTCTTTCCAAGTCTGCGATACTGCATGATGTACCTCCTGCTATATTGTGATTTCACCGTTTGTTGGGTTTTATTCTAACATACGGATATAGAGTTTTCAATTTGTTTTTCAATGGCGCGGGGAAATCCGCAAGGTCTCCGCTTCGTTCCGGTCGTTGCTAACCAAGCGCCACTGGCGCTTAGCAACCCCGGCGCTTTTGGTACTTTTCTCGCAGAAGAGTACATAATTGCCTATGTGTCTGCAAAAATTGGAAAAAAGGCTTGACACAATAATCTTACAAGTGTAATATTTAGAAAAAATAAAATCAAAAGAAAAGGGTTCAAGCTGAGGAGAACATAATGAAAAACATTTTACGAGCGATAGCGGGCAGCCTGGGCGTTCTCGCGTTGGGAGCGGCAGCCTGCATGCTTTACTTTTTTATCAGGGAGCAAAATTGGAAAACGCCGGAGGAACTTCTGGTTCAATATATGAATTACATCTGCGAACAGAACTACGAGGCGATGTATTCCATGTTAGACGCAGAAGATCCTTTCTATCCTGAGAAGGAGCAGTACATAGAGAGAAATGCGAACATTTACGAAGGCATCGAGATAGAAAATTTGAACGTAAGCAATATCGTTTCAAAGGAGCAGGAGGAAAAAAAGATAACGGTTTCCTACACAGCATCCTTTGACACCGTCGCAGGAAACGTTCATTTTGACAATCAGGCAATTTTTGTGAAGAAAAAGGACGGATATCAATTGCGGTGGCGGGACAGTCTGATTTTCCCGGATTTATTGGAATCGGACAAAGTGCAGGTGCGCGCATCGCAGGCGGAAAGGGGCAAAATTCTGGATCGGAACGGAAAGGCACTGGCCGGAACCGGCACAGCATCTTCGGTCGGAATCGTACCGGAAAAAATAGAGGACAAAGAAAACGCTTTTCGACAATTATCGGACTTGTTGGAAGTAGACGTAGAGACGATTGAGAGCAAACTGGAGGCAGACTGGATAAAGGACGATTCATTCGTCCCGATTGCCACGATTCCAAAAGTAGAGGAATTGGATCTACTGTCTTTGCAGTCCGATGAGGCTTTGCAGAAAGAATATGAGCGTCAAGAGCAGTTATTGGAAATTCCGGGAGTGATGATGACAGATGAAGAACTGCGTTCTTATGGGTTAAAAGAGGCAGCCGCCCACTTGATTGGCTATGTGCAGGCTGTCACCGCAGAGGATTTGGAGGAACATCCCGAAGAGGACTATCGCTCCGACAGCGTGATCGGCAGAAGCGGACTGGAAGGCCTGTTTGAAAAAGAGTTAAAGGGAAAGGATGGCTGCGAGATAAGCATTGTCGATAAAGACGGGAATCTAAAAACGATCCTTGCAGGTATTGCGAAGGAAGACGGCGAAGATATTTCGCTGACGATTGACAGCGATTTACAGAAAGCGCTGTATGAGCAGTTTCAAGAAGACCCAGGATGCTCGGTCGCAATACAGCCATATACCGGAGAAGTTCTGGCACTGGTCAGCACGCCGTCGTATGATAACAACGCGTTTATCAAGGGCGTATCTTCACAGCAATGGACAACATGGAATGAGGATGAAAACAAACCTCTCTATAACCGGTTTCGGCAGGTATGGTGTCCCGGCTCCACGTTCAAGCTGGTGGTGGCGGGGATTGGTTTGCAGACGGGCCTGCTCAATCCCAATGAAAATTTTGGAAACGAAGGGCTGTCCTGGCAAAAGGACGTATCCTGGGGTTCCTACGAGGTGACGACTCTCCATGCGTATGAACCCGTCATAATGAAAAACGCGCTCCTCTATTCGGATAATATTTATTTTGCAAAAGCCGCGTTAAAAATCGGGGCGGAAAATTTGATACAGTCGTTAAATGCTCTTGGCTTCAATCAGGAAATACCATTTGAAATTACGATGGCGCAATCGCAGTATTCCAATACGGATCAAATCGAGACGGAAATCCAACTGGCGGACAGCGGCTATGGACAGGGGCAGATTCTGGTCAATCCTTTGCATCTGGCAAGTATTTACACCGCGTTTTTGAATGAAGGCAATCTGATCCAGCCGTATTTGCGGTACCGGGAGAATCCAGTAGGGGAGGTCTGGATTCCAGAAGCTTTCACACCAGATAATGTCCAGGAAGTGATGGAGGGAGCAAAAGCCGTACTCAACGATCCAAACGGAACCGGCTATGCGGCACATCGGGAGGATGTGGTGTTGGCGGGAAAGACGGGAACAGCAGAATTAAAAGCCACAAAGGAAGACACTTCGGGAACGGAAATTGGATGGCTTGCGGTGTTCACCGCGGAGCGGGACGCGGAAAAACCGATTCTTCTGATCAGTATGGTGGAGGATGTCAAAAATATCGGCGGCTGCGGATATGTGATTGCAAAAGACAAGGCCGTGCTGGACGTCTATCTGGGAAATCCATAAAACAAATGGTTTACTGCCTCCTCGCTTTCGCTCCATATCTGCAGATCCGAGAGAACGGAGGCGGTGATCGCGGCCGCCCGGCTTCCGGTTGCCCCGGCTTCACCCTGGATATTCGCGGCGAAATAATAGACGTTCTCGGCTTTTTCCACATAGCCGATAAACCAGCCGTTGACGTCCCGGCCGTCCACGCGCCCAGTGCCGGTCTTTCCGTAGAAAGAACCTTCTTTTGTAGAACTCAGACGGATCGCATCTTTTACGGCAGCGATATTCTGCGGCTCAAACGAAAAAGCATTGTCATGAAATTTCTTTAACAGTTCGATCTGCTCTATGGGGGATATTTTCAGGGAAAAATCCGTCCAGTACAGTTCCAAATCGCTGCCGATCTGTTGATTTCCGTATTCGATTTTTTGCAGAAAGGCTTTGATAGAATCCCAATCCGCCTGTGCGTCTATGGCCTGAAAGTACCAGTTTACAGAATTGCGCATAGCGGAATTTAAGTCCTGATCTGCTTCCCAGGAATCGTAAGGATAGGGTTTCCTATTCCAGGCCATATGGGAGTGTTCTGCGGTAATGACGCCGGATTCCAGACCCAGCAGAGCGTCATAAATTTTGTAAGTAGAATTCGGAGTGACGCGTTTTGCGGCGTTTTTCTTGTTGTACATGCTCCAGGAATCGGAGCTGG
The DNA here is from genome assembly GCA_947571775.1 of uncultured Lachnospiraceae bacterium. Taxonomy (GTDB): domain Bacteria; phylum Bacillota; class Clostridia; order Lachnospirales; family Lachnospiraceae; genus MGBC164599. Next base: position 68,791 of record CANOZK010000009.1, read on the forward strand.
TATCGTATAATACAAAGCTGCCCGTATATCCCTGAAAGGCTTTTGACAAATCCAGTTCCGAAATATTTTTTCCGTATTCCTGGAAGCGGTAATCATCCGAAGCAAAAGCCGAGGTAAACAGAACCGGGGCGCAGCTCATCAGCAAAACGGCAAGAAGAGCGGATAAAATCACTCCCCGCACGTTCCGAAATGAAGTCTCTTTGTGAAAGCCTGCGATATTGAGTATCCGCCGTTTGATCTGACTTGTGCTGCCGCCGATCTCCGCCGCAAAGGGAAAGGAAAACCGCGAAATCTTTTCTGCAAAGTTGATCAGCGTATGTCCATATGCCTGGTAGTCGGATTCCTCAAGTATTTGCAGCACGGCGCAGTCACAGGCGATTTCCCTTTCGCAGCGCATCTCTTTTAACGCATATCCAACCAGGGGATGAAACCAGTATACAATCCCCGTCAAGGTCATCCAATATCCGATCAGCATGTCTTTGTGGCGGTAATGCTGAAGTTCGTGCAGAAGCATAAACCGGAGTTCTTCTGGATGAAAATCAGAAATCAGGTGGATGGGAAGGTAAATCCCAGGCCGGAGAAAGCCCGCAATCATCGGCGATTTCAAAAAAGCGGTACTGTAAACCGGAATATTTTTCTGGATTCCCAGTTCCAACTGACATTCTTTAAAAATCGCTTTTACCTGGGCGCTTTGCAGCGGCAGGGCGGACTTTTTGACTGCGTGCAGCCAGTTCCAGGAACGAAAAATCAGAACGCCCATGACAAACATTCCAGCGCACCACAGGGCGAGAAACACCACCTGAATAACGGAAGGCGTCCGGCGACTGACGGAAACTGCGAAATCATTGACTTTTTTTACGGAAGGAATCGGTTTTGTCAGCGCTGGCTGCTGTGCAGTTGTATTGGAAGGAGCCGGCTGCGCTTTCGCCGCCAAGTCGAATGATCCGACTGGTAAAAAAGGAACTGCAAGTAATATCAGCAATACAAGCCAGAGGCGATACTGCATCCGTGCAGATAAATAATTTTTGAATAACCGTTTGAAGCCTGCGAGGAGGCCGATTAATGGGCAGACAAGCAAGCAGCAGATAAAAAAATGCGTGCTGAAATCTAATAAATCCAGTAAATGCGACGAATCAAGCACTTGATACACCTCCTTATTCTCTGCGATTGGAAAGAAGCTGGCGCAGCGCATCCAACTCGTCCTCAGATAGCTTATCGTCTTCCAGATAAGAGGCGATCATAGAGGAGAGATTGCCGTTATAATAGCGTTTTAGGAAGGAATTGCTTTTCTGCCGGATATACTCCGTCTCCAAAACCAGAGGAGTATAGACGAAGACTCGTCCTTGTTTTTCGTAGGTAATCGCTTTCTTTGCAGCAAGCCGTTTTAACATAGTTTGGATGGTCTTCGGGTTCCAGTTGGTGGTTTGGGTTAATTTTTCCGTCACTTCATTTGTGCTGACGGGGGCGTATTTCCAGACGATTTTCATCACTTCAAACTCTGCTTCGGAAATCTGCGGCAGTGGATTCATGTAATTCCCTCCAAATCTTACAGATGTAATAAGCATATTATATTAGGGATTTCCCGGAAAGTCAATTTTTTTAGAACCGATTGATAGGCCGGATTTTTTCTGCTATACTTGAGAACAGAAAAAGATTTTAAATATGGAGGGAGGACGAAGATGATACAGAGGATTTGCTGTGGAAATGTCAACTGTTATATTGTCGCAGATGGGAAAACAGCCGTATTGGTGGACACTGGGCGGGAGAAATTCCGGCAGAAGGTTCTGGATGCCTGCCAGGAATTTGATATGCGGCTGCTGGTATTGACTCACGGACATGTGGACCATGTTCAGAACGCTGCTTTTCTGGCGGAAGCTCTGAAGATTCCCATTGCCATGCACAAGGCGGACGTCCCTCTGCTCGACGACAATATGCTTCAGCCCTTGTCTTCCAAGGGAATTCTGGGGAAACTTGTTCTATCTGCCTCCATCAAAAGCTTTCGTGAAGATAAAATCCCAGGCTTTACACCAAGTCTTTTTTTGAAGGACGGCGATAGCCTGGATGGTTACGGGATTCCGGCGAAAATTGTCGGCCTGCCGGGACATACGACAGGCTCGATTGGTTTGGATGTGATGGAAAAGTATCTGATTGTCGGCGACGCGCTGATGAATATGTTTTATCCGACCACCTCTATGCTGTACAACGACAAAGCCGCCATGCTGCAAAGCGCAGACAAAATCGGCCAGATAGGAAACCGGCAGATTTACTTTGGGCATGGGGGACCGCTCGCTAACAGAAATTGGACAAAGAGATAAAAAAACAGCGTTTTAAGGGGGCCGGGGGAAATCGCAATCCCCCAGCGCTTTTGGTACCTTTGGAAAAAATCGTTCATCTTCCCAGCTTTTGAGAATCATCGGCTCCGGTGTATCGTCCTTTAGGACTCTGAGCACTTATTCAGAGGCAAGTTGGTACAGTTTATCTGAAATAATTAGCTCTAGATTGTGTGCTTTTAGTTTATCTGACATTCGTTCAGGATGCAATAAAGTTTTTCCTTTTTATGGGGAAAACCTCTTGATTTTCTAAAAAGGTATGCTATAATACCCATATACAGTCATAGTCGCAGATATAGTTCATCGGTAGAATGCCAGCTTCCCAAGCTGGAGAGGGGGGTTCGATTCCCCTTATCTGCTTTCTGGAAGGGAAACTGAATACTAGATAAAATCTTCGGGGGAGGGTGTAATTCCCTGCCGGTGGTATAGCCCACGAGCCGTAAGGTATGATTTGGTGAAATTCCGAAGCCGACAGTAAAAGTCTGGAGGAAAGAAGATAAAGAAAGCAAAATGCTGTATTTTGCATAGTTGCTTTATGCATGTTTTGTGTGACGAAAAAGATTGCCCTGGAATATTTTAGATGTTCCAGGGTTTTTCAGATTGTACAGGATAACCCTGGCTTCAGTTCTTTGGCTGGCGCAAAAGGAGAATGTTTTTCTGGCAGTCTTTGGTATGGCCTGCCCTGGACGGTTTGTTCGGGGCATTTGTTGTCTGAAATGCCTGAAATTTAGGAGAGCGTTATGGATGAGGAAAGATGTTTCCGGGAAGATGTGGAAGTGGTGTCAAAGGCCCTTGCCAGAAAAGGTCAAAGCGAGACTCCCCAGACGGAAGGGCCGAAGCTTTACCAGAAATTCCGAAAGACAAACCGAGATGCGGTGCGTCTGGCGGCGGCTCTGCGGGGGTATTTTCTGGAGGCCGGCGTAAGCCCAGAGCAGAGGGAAGAATACAAAGACTATCTAAAAGGGCAAAGCGGCGCGGCGATGGAAGAGCTGATCACGGAGGAAGCCATAGAAAAAATGAAAGTTTTGGAACAACTGGACTGGTTTGACGGCGAACAGTTAGAAGGCTTTATCCAGAGCGCCCGTACCCGCGGGAAATCGGCTTCTCTTCTGTGGCTTTTGCATCAGAAGGATAAAAAATATGGATACCAGGATTATGATTTTACCCTTTGACGCGGCAAGAGGTGAGAAAGATGGATGAGAAAGAGATACGCCAGTCGGGGCTGAGCCTGAAGATTTTGCAGAACTGCCGAAATGAGTTATACAGCTTTTTCCCTTATCTGGATGGGGCGTTTGCCTGCCTGGCCGCTAAGCCGGACAGCGAGCGGGCCAGTATTGCCACAGAGGGGGACGCGCTGTGGTTTTCCCCGGCATTTTTGATAAATGCTTATGGGAACTCTCCGCCGGCCGTCCGGCGGGGGTATCTGCATATCCTGCTGCACTGTCTGTATCTGCATTTATTCCGGGGGGACGTTTACCAGAAACGGCAGTGGAATCTGGCCTGCGATATGGCGGTGGAACACATCATTGAGCGGGAGGCTGTGCCCGAGCTTGCCGCAGGAGAAGATCCGGTCAGGGAACGCTGCTTCCGGCTGATGGGCGAGCGGAGTTTGTCGGCGGAGGAGCTTTATTATCTGCTGAACCAGAAGCGGTTTCCGTTTTCCATGGAGGCTTTGGAGGCGGCGTTTGCTTTTGACGATCACAGCCTGTGGGATCGGAAAAAAGAACCCGCAGAGATCATTCAGATAAAGGAAAAATGGGAGAGGGCCATTGTCCATGCAGGCAAAGGAAAGCAGGAGCAAAAGCGCCGGAGGGGAAAAAAAGCGGGATCCGGCCACGAAATCATTCAGCCAGCCCATAAAAGCAAGTACGATTACAAACGTTTCCTCAAACGCTTTGCGATTCCCAGAGAGGAAGTGGAGTTGGATACCGAGAGCTTTGATTATGTTTTTTACCATTATGGAATGGAGCACTATGGAAATATGCCGCTGATTGAGCCTTTGGAATACAAAGAAGTGAACCGTCTGGAGGAGCTGGTGATCGCCATTGACACGTCCGGTTCCTGTTCCAGAGAGACGGTTCAGCGTTTTCTGGGGGAAACTTATGGGATTTTAAGTGAAAAAGAAAATTTTTTCCGCAGGATGAAAGTCTATATCGTCCAATGCGACTGCCAGGTACAGGATGTGACGGTGATTCATTCGGAGGAGGAGTGGAAGCGATACAGCAAGGAGATTCAGATACATGGCAGAGGCGGGACGGATTTCCGCCCGGTGTTTCGCTATGTACAAGAGTTGAAAAAGAAAAAAGGAATGCAGAATTTGAAAGCCCTGATTTATTTTACGGATGGGGATGGGATGTATCCGCAGTGCAAGCCGGAGTATGAGACGGCGTTTGCTTTTGTAAAAGAAACGCCAAAGATGGATTTGGTTCCCCCCTGGGCGCTGCGGCTTTTGGCATAAGGAGAAGGAATATGAATATTAAAGAGGCAAAGGAAGAGGTGGCCCACACCCTCCAGGCTTATCATCGCAGGGATGAGGATGGGAATTACTGTTATCCTCTGGTGCGCCAGAGACCAATACTGCTGATGGGGCCTCCTGGAATTGGAAAGACGGCTATTATGGAGCAGGTGGCCGAGGAATGTCAGGTGGGACTTGTGGCATACACCATCACGCATCATACCCGCCAGAGCGCCATTGGGCTGCCCCATATCGAAGAGAAGGTTTACAACGGCAAGACGGTCAATGTCACGGAATATACCATGAGCGAGATTATCGCTTCCGTTTATGAATGCATGGAGCGGACTGGAAAACAGGAGGGCATTTTGTTTATTGATGAAATCAACTGTGTTTCGGAGACTTTGGCTCCCACAATGTTGCAGTTTCTTCAAAACAAAACTTTCGGAAGCCACAAAGTGCCGGAGGGATGGGTCATTGTGGCGGCAGGCAATCCCCCGGAATATAACAAGTCCGTCCGGGAGTTTGACGTAGTTACCTTGGATCGGGTGCGCAAAATTGAGATTGACGCGGACTGCGGCGTGTGGATGGAATACGCCTGGGGGCATAGGATACACGGAGCGGTGTTGTCTTATCTGAGCGTCAAGGAAGAGAACTTCTATTCGGTGGAAAATACCGTGGACGGTAAATTTTTTGTGACTGCTAGGGGATGGGAAGATTTATCGGAGATTTTAAAACATTACGAGGAATTGCATGTACCGGTTCGGGAATCTCTGGTCGTTCAGTATTTACAGAAAGAGGAAGTTGCCAGGGATTTTTTTGCCTATTATCAGCTTTTTTGTAAATATGGCACGGATTACGGTATCAAAGAAATCCTGGAGGAGAGCATAGAAAAAGAGACTTATGAACAGAAGACCGCAATGGCCAAAGCCGCTTCTTTTGAGGAACGCTTCACGGTAGTGAACCTGGTTCTGGATTATTTGAACGGGCAATGGGCACGATATAGACAGTTGAATGGAAAAGTGCTGCGGCTTCATCAGGCTTTGAAGCAATGGAAGGAATTTCCGGGCAGTTTAGAAGAGCTTGCGGCTCAAAGAAAGAACAGCTTTGAGGAAAAAATCCGGGAGGAACAGGTTTCTCTAAAGGAATACCAGGAAGAAGTATGGGTGCAGAAGAAGCTGGAGGAATACCAGTTGTCTCTGCGCAAGGAGCATATATGGAATAAGAAGGAGGGATTTGGACATATTTCCGTGCTGTTCCAGCAGGAAGTGGATTTGCGGGCAAAGCTGGTGGAGGGAATTCAGAAAAGGCTGGATAGAGCTTTTGTGTTTATAGAGGACTGCTTCGGAGAAGATCAGGAAATGGTATTGTTTGTTTCCGGGGTGACCAGGAACGAGATGGCGATGGAGTATCTAAGTTCCCATAGAAATGAGCGGTATTTTCATTACAGCGAGCAGCTTCTCTACCGTCAGCGGGAGGCCCGGCTCCAGAAAGAATGTCTGGAGATTTTGGAGGGACACAAATGAATGATTATGAATATATGCGGATGGCTCTGCAACTGGCCGAGAAAGGCTACGGATGGGTATCGCCCAATCCGATGGTGGGAGCGGTGATTGTAAAAGAAGGGCGTATCATCGGAAAAGGATACCACGAGAAATATGGGCTGGCTCACGCAGAACGCAATGCACTGTCCTCCTGCACAGAAGATCCGAGAGGGGCAACCATGTATGTGAATTTGGAACCATGCTGCCATCACGGGAAGCAGCCGCCTTGTGTGGAGGCTATCTTGGAGGCGGGTATCAGCCATGTGTTGGTGGGGTCCGCAGATCCCAACCCGGTGGTTTCTGGAAAAGGCGTTCAGATTTTGCGGGAGCATGGCGTCCGCGTTACGGAAAATGTAATGAGGGACGAATGCGACCGGCTCAATCGGGTGTTTTTACATTATATTCAGACGAAACGGCCGTATGTCGTTATGAAATATGCCATGACCATGGATGGAAAAATCGCCGCATACACCGGAGCTTCTAAATGGATTACCGGCGAGGACGCGCGCAGGCATGTGCATCAGCAGCGTCATCGGTGCCGCGCTATTTTAGTCGGAATCGGTACGGTGCTGGCGGACGATCCGCTATTGACCTGCCGCATCAAAGGGGGCCGAAATCCTATCCGCGTTGTCTGCGATTCTTGTCTGCGCATACCTCTTACCTCCCAGCTTGTGGCAACGGCAAAACAGGTGCCTGTGATAATCGCCACTTGTTGTACCGATAAAGAAAAATATACGGCTTATGAGCAGGCCGGGTGTCAAGTTCTGGCGGTACCGGAAAAAGACGGGCATGTGGATTTACAGATTCTGATGGAGGAACTGGGGAAGCAGGCAATCGACAGTGTTTTGCTGGAGGGCGGCGCAATGTTAAATTGGTCTGCACTGGAGAGTGGAATTGTACAGAAAGTGCAGACTTATCTTGCGCCGAAATTATTCGGCGGGCAGCAGGCGAAAACCCCAATAGAGGGCGTGGGCTTTGCTTCCCCGTCCGAGTCCGTGATGTTAAAAAACAGCGCCGTCACCCAACTGGGCGAAGATTTCCTCATAGAAAGCGAGGTAGACAACAGTGTTTACGGGAATTGTTGAAGAGGTGGGAAAGATCGAGCGGATTCAAAAAGGACGGCATTCCGCAGTGCTGAGTATACAGGCGGATCGGATTTTGGAGGATTTAAAAGTAGGCGACAGCGTGGCGGTAAACGGAGTCTGCCTGACTGCAACGACTCTTAGCTCCCATGGATTTACAGCGGATGTGATGCACGAAACGCTGAACCGATCGTCGCTGGCACAGTTAAAGAGCGGCAGCCGGGTAAACTTAGAGCGGGCCATGCCGGCAAACGGGCGGTTTGGAGGGCATATCGTCGCCGGTCATGTAGACGGTCTGGGGAAGATTACCAAGATTCAAAGGGACGATACGGCGGTATGGTATGTCATACAGGCAGATCCGTCCATTCTGCGCTACGTTGTAGAGAAGGGTTCCATTGCCATAGATGGAATCAGCCTGACTGTGGCACAGGTGACTTCAGACGGATTTTCTATTTCCGCCATTCCCCATACCGTTCAGATGACCGTTCTAAGCGAACGCCGGGAAGGCGACCTGGTAAATCTGGAAAACGACGTGATTGGAAAATATGTGGAAAAGCTGTGCAGACCGGTTGACAAACAGCCGCCCAAAAGCCGCCTGACGAAAGATTTTTTGTCCCAATGCGGATATGAAATGTAATGAAATCTTGAGGGTAGACTAATTATAGAAGGGAGAGACAGCAATGTTTCAATTTCATACGGTGGAAGAAGCACTGGAACAATTAAAAAACGGAAACATTATTTTGGTGATTGACGACCCAGATCGGGAAAACGAGGGCGATTTTATCTGTGCGGCAGAATTTGCCACCACCGCCAATATCAACTTTATGGCGACGCATGGTAAAGGTCTGATCTGTATGCCGATGTCGGAGGAATATGTAAGAAAGCTTAGGATTCCCCAGATGGTGGAGCATAACACTGATAACCACGAGACGGCTTTTACCGTTTCTATCGACGCGGTAGAGACTACCACAGGCATTTCCGCTTCCGAGCGTTCCATCACGGCAATGAAATGTGTGGCGGACGACGTCAAGCCGGAAGATTTCCGTCGTCCAGGACATATGTTCCCGCTTCTTGCTAAGAAAAACGGGGTTCTGGAGCGCAACGGGCATACGGAGGCTACGGTGGATTTGTGCCGTCTGGCCGGCTTAAAGGAGTGCGGTCTTTGCTGTGAAGTGATGCGTGAGGACGGAACGATGATGCGTACCCCAGAATTGATCGAGCTGGCAAAACACTGGGATATGAAGATTATCACCATCAAGGATCTGCAAAATTACCGCAAATACCACGAAAAACTGGTTGACCGGGTAACCACTACGAAAATGCCCACCCGATACGGTGATTTTGTGGCCTATGGATTTGTAAACCGTCTCAACGGAGAACACCACGTAGCTCTGGTAAAAGGTGAGATCGGAGACGGCAAGGAAATCCTTTGCCGGGTACATTCCGAATGCCTGACTGGAGATACCTTTGGCTCCCTGCGCTGTGACTGCGGCCAGCAGCTAGCGGCCGCGATGACGCAGATTGAGGAGGAAGGAAAAGGGATTCTGCTCTATATGCGTCAAGAAGGTCGGGGCATCGGTTTAATCAATAAGCTGCGGGCCTATGAGCTTCAGGAACAGGGAATGGATACGCTGGAGGCAAACTTGGCTTTGGGTTTTGCCGGAGATCAGCGGGAATACTATATTGGCGCGCAGATTTTGAAAGATTTGGGCGTCAAAAGCATTCGGCTTTTGACCAACAATCCAGATAAAATGTATCAGCTTGCAGAGTTTGGGATGGAGATTGTCGCACGGGAGCCAATCCAGATGCACGCCACAAAGCACGATTTGTTTTACCTAAAGACCAAGCAGGAGCGGATGGGACATATATTAAATTATCGGTAAAAGTCCCGGACAGGCATCAATCGCAACAGTTCCGATACCAATGTCGTTTATTAAGCTTTAAGAAACTTATGACATTGGTTCAGATGCTTTCACTGTTACGGGCAATCAACTTTTCTACAAGAAAATAGAGAGAGGATTCATTATGAAGACATTTGAAGGAAAATTAGTATCGAAAGACATCAAGATCGGCATTGTTGCCGCTCGGTTCAACGAATTTATCACCTCAAAATTATTGAGCGGCGCATTGGACGCGCTGCTGCGCCATGACGTAAAGGAAGAAGACATTCACATCGCCTGGGTTCCCGGCGCGTTTGAGATTCCGCTGATTGCATCCAAGATGGCAAAGAGCGGGAAGTACGATGCCGTTATCTGCCTGGGAGCCGTAATCCGCGGCAGCACCAGCCATTATGATTATGTGTGCGCGGAGGTGTCAAAAGGAATCGCAGCCGTTTCTCTATCCAGCGACGTTCCGGTGATGTTCGGCGTTCTGACCACGGAAAACATTGAGCAGGCGATTGAGCGCGCTGGGACAAAAGCTGGAAACAAAGGCTATGACAGTGCCATGAGTGCCATTGAGATGGTAAATCTAATTCGGGAGATTGACGCTTAAAAGATGAACTATCAAGAGTGCAGAAAATATCTGGAAGACGCCCAGCACTTGGGGCGGGTGCTGGGGCTTTCCGGAATGCGGGAGTTGATGAACCGTCTGGAAAATCCTCAGGAGGAATTGTGTTTTGTCCATGCGGCCGGAACCAACGGAAAAGGCTCAGTGCTGGCTTATATATCCCGTGTGCTGACCAACGCCGGATACCGGACCGGACGCTACACCTCCCCGGCGATCTTTTCATACCGGGAAATCATAGAAGTGGACGGGAAAATCATCAGCCGGGAGGAATTTGCTTCTGTCTTCAGTCAAGTAGCCCAGGCGGCGGATGCTATGGAGCGGGAAGGCTTTGCTCACCCTACGCCCTTTGAGATGGAGACGGCGGCGGCTTTTTTGTTCTTTCGGCAAACAGACTGCCAGATTGTGGCGTTGGAAACCGGAATGGGCGGAGAAACCGACGCTACGAATCTGGTAAACCATACCAAAGTAGCCGTGCTGACTTCCATTAGTCTGGATCACATGGATGCGCTGGGAAATTCTCTGGAGGAGATTGCCAGGTGTAAGGCAGGAATTATCAAACCAGGCTGTCGGGTGGTCACCACCGTGCAGGATCCAGAGGCCGCCCAAGTGATTGAAGAAATCTGTGTCCGTCAGGGAGTGTCCTGCACCGTGGCAGATTACCAGAAAGCCCAGGTGAGCCGCCAGGATTTACGGGGGCAGAGTTTTTCTTATGAAGGAAATGTTTATTCCACCCGATTGTCCGGCAGGTGCCAGGTGGAAAACGCTGTGGTGGCGGTAAAGGTTTTGGAAGCGCTGGCGGATATGGGCTTTGCCGTCAGCCGCAAACAGATACAGGAAGGACTCGCAAACGCTGTCTGGCCGGGACGTTTTACCCTAATTCGGGAAAATCCGTCGGTGATCCTGGACGGCGCGCACAATCCCAAGGCGGCTATGGAGCTGGCCGCTTCCATAAAAGCATGTTTTTCTGGAAAAAAGATCGTGTACATTATGGGGATGTTTCAGGACAAGGATTATCGCCAGGTGGCTTCGATTACGGCCCCTTTGGCGCAAGAGATTCTCACAGTGGAGACGCCGGGAAATCCGCGTGCCCTTGCGGCGGAGGAACTGGCCAGGGCAGTGCGGGAATTCCACCCTGCGGTGACCGCGGTTCCTTCCTTGCAGGAAGCGGCCAGTCTGGCTTTGGAGAAGGCCGGCTCTCAAGGAGTGGTTGTGGTGTTTGGTTCCCTGTCTTTTCTGGGGGAGATTCAAAACTTTTTGTCAGACAAAGGAGATTGAGGCAATGGCAGACTTATTAGAACTGAGGGATCAGATAGACGAAATCGACCAGGAGATTATCCGGCTTTTCGAGGATCGGATGGAGGTCAGCCGTCAGGTGGCGGATTTTAAGATCCGTACTGGAAAGCCGGTATTTGACAAAGAGCGGGAACTGGCCAAATTAAAGAAAGTTCGGGAGCTGGCGCACACTCCATTTAACGCCACGGGAACCGAGGAACTGTTCCAGCAGATTATGTCCATGAGCCGGAAACTTCAGTATCAGCTTCTGACTGAACATGGCATGGAAGAAGAAAAAAATTATACGATGGTCGAGGAACTGCCAAAGGAGCAGGCCCGCGTGGTGTTCCAGGGTGTCGAAGGGGCGTACAGCCATGCGGCTATGAATGCATTTTTCGGCAGGGGCGTGGAGAGTTTTCACGTACAAACCTGGAAAAATGCTATGGATGCCATTGCAAGCGGCAGCGCCGATTATGCGGTGCTGCCCATTGAAAACTCCACAGCGGGCATTGTGGCGGAAATCTATGATTTGCTCGTGGACTATGATCTGTACATAGTGGGGGAACAGATTATCCGGTGCGAACATGCGTTGCTGGGCCTGCCGGAGGCATCCATGGAGGATATCCAGGTGGTCTATTCCCATCCCCAGGCCCTGATGCAGTGCAAGACGTTTCTGGAGGAACATCCCCAATGGGACACCAGAGAGATGGGCAATACAGCGGTCGCCGCTAGGAAAATAAAGGAAGATCACGATGTGTCAAAAGGGGCTATTGCCAGCAAGCCAGCGGCAGAATTTTATGGTCTAAAAGTGTTAAAAGATAATATTTATTATAACCAATACAATTCTACCCGTTTTATCATCGTAAGCAGGCGGCAGGTGTATGTGTCCAATGCCGGAAAAATCAGCGTCTGCTTTGAACTGCCCCACAAAAGCGGTACTTTATATAATATGCTGTCCCATTTTATTTACAATGGGCTGAGCATGACGAAGATCGAATCGCGTCCCATACCGGGAAGAAACTGGGAATATCGGTTCTTTGTGGATTTTGAGGGGAACTTGGAGGACAGCGCGGTAAAGAACGCGCTAAGAGGAATTCGCCAGGAAGCCAGCCATGTGCGGGTGTTTGGGAATTATTGAGGTGAGTCAATGGCAAGATTAGAAGAATGTGTGTTATATCGGAACTTTTTTGAGCAGGAGCAGGTGTTGTTTCCGATGACGCATCTGATGAACCGGCACGCGGCAAAAGATATGGATCCAGAAGAGTCAAGAAAGCTCTTTCATGAAAGTGCGCATGGCCTGATTGAGCTGGCAGGCTCCTATGGGTTTTCTGGAAATCTCTGGCAAAATTATTTGACTTTTCTGCTGATCAGCCAGGAGAACGCGTTTAGTCTGGCCTGTGAGAGAACGGGGCTGCCAAAAGGCAGTATCTGTGAGGCGGCCAGAAACGATTTTGCGATTTTCAAAGAATTGTATGACTACGATTTGGCAATCTTTGATAAGTTTTCCTCTGGTTCCTATGGGAAATTTCTGATGAATTACCAGAACGCGTGCGGGCGCAGCAAATTTTTTCACAAGCATATACAGGAACGCATCGGCGAACTAAGCCAAAAGCTTGCGAACACATCGGATGCAGATGCATTTATGCGGGAAATCGCAGCGTTTTACCAGGAATTCGGCGTGGGGAATCTGGGGCTTCACAAGGCGTTTCGGATCGGCCGCGGCGAGAAAGGCCAGGTGGAGATTCGCCCCATCACCAATCTTGCCCCAGTACATTTGGAGGATCTGGTGGGCTATGAAGCTGCCAAGAAGAAGCTGGTGGAAAATACCGAAGCCTTTGTAAAAGGCAGGAAGGCGAATAACTGTCTTCTTTTTGGGGATGCGGGGACGGGAAAATCCTCCAGCATCAAGGGCATCTTAAACCAGTATTACAGCCAGGGTTTGCGGATGATTGAGATCTACAAGCATCAGATACAGGATCTCAACGACGTGATCGCCCAGATTAAGAACCGGAATTATAAATTCATTTTGTATATGGACGATTTGTCCTTTGAGGATTTTGAAGTGGAGTATAAGTATCTGAAAGCTGTGATTGAGGGCGGATTAGAAGAGAAGCCGGACAATGTGCTGATCTATGCCACTTCCAACCGCCGTCACCTGATTCGGGAAAATTTTGACGATAAGCAAGGCCGTCGGGAAGACCTTCACGCTTCGGATACTGTGCAGGAAAAGCTGTCCTTAGTATACCGGTTTGGGGTGACCATCTTTTTTTGCGCGCCGAATAAAAAGGAATTCCAGAACATTGTCTCCGTGCTGGCCAAAAGGCACCGTCTGGAAATTGCAGAAGAAGAGCTTTTGCTGGAGGCAAACCGGTGGGAATTAAATCATGGGGGTCTGACTGGGCGTACGGCTCAGCAGTTTATCGATCATCTGCTGGGGTGTGTCTGAAAACGCATTCGTACCGGATGCAGTACTAAGCCAAAAGAAAGGAGAATGTGTATGTCAATAACCACTTTTGCCGCAATTGATGTGGGTTCCTATGAAGTGGGAATGAAGATTTTTGAGCTTTCCAAAAAATACAGTCTAAAAGAGATCGACACCGTCCGCTATCGCCTGGAGCTGGGAAAGGATGTGTACGAGAGCGGGCGGTTCAGCACCAGAATGTTAAACGAGCTGTGCATGGTGATGAAAAACTTCAAAGACATTATGGACGGCTACCGGGTGGACGATTACCGCGCTTACGGCACAAGCCCGTTTCGGGAGGCGAAGAACGCCTGCATCGCCATTGAGCGGGTCAAACAGAGTACCGGAATTGAGATTTCCGTTTTGAGCAATTCGGAGCAGAGGTTCTTAGGATACAAGTCCATCGCCGCGATGGAAAATGATTTTCAGAAGATGATTCGTAAAAGCACGGCGATTGTCGATGTAGGCGGCGGCAGTATGCAGGTGTCTTTGTTTGACAAGGACGCGCTGGTGACCACGCAGAATATCAAGCTGGGAAATCTGCGGATTCGGGAGCGGCTGCAGGATCTGGAAAAAGAGACGATCCATTATGAGCGTTTAGTGGAAGAATTTATTCACAACGAGCTTTTGACCTTTCAGAAATTGTATCTGGTCAACCGGGAGGTGAAGCATGTGATTTTCCTGGGGGATTTTTTTACCGACACAATTTTCCACGGGGAGTCCCAGGAGAAAACCATTACCAGGGAACAATTTAATCGGCTGTATCGGCGGATCATTGGCCGTTCGCCGGAGGATATCGCCATGCATATGGGCGTTCCGGTGGAATATGCGTCCTTAATCGTACCCACGGCGGTTGTTTACAAGAACTTTGTCGACATTTTCCAGACAGAGGCGATGTGGGTGCCCGGTACGCTGCTTGGAGACGGGATTGCCTACGATTACGGGGAGGCCCACGGTTTTATCAACAGCAAACATAATTTTGAAAACGATATCGTCGTGGCAGCCGAGAACATCGCTTCCCGGTATTCGGCCAGCCGCCGGCACACCCAGGCAGTGGCCAAGATCGCGGTAAAAATTTTTGACAGTATCAAGAAGATTCACGGCCTGGGAAACCGGGAACGGCTGCTGCTTCGGATTGCCGCCCTTCTGCATGAATGCGGGAAATACATCAGCATGTGCGACATTGCGGATAATTCTTTTCATATCATTATGTCCACAGAAATCATCGGGCTTTCCCATGAAGAACGCCAGATCATTGCCAGTGTGGTGCGTTACAATACCCAGGAATTTGGATATTTCCGGGAAATCAGTCAGGAGACGGGAATCGATCGGGACAGCTATCAGGTAATTGCCAAGCTGACCGCCATCCATCGGGTAGCAAACGCCCTGGACCGGAGCCATTACCAGAAGATCAAGGATCTGCGTCCGCTTTTGAAAGAGGACAAGTTGATCCTGACCCTGGATTCGGATCGGGATATCGGATTGGAAAAAGGGCTTTTGAGAGAAAAGGTGGATTTCTTTGAAGAGATTTTCGGTATTCGGATACGGCTGCGCAGAAAGAAACAGATATAGGAGAAAAAAGTTATGGAAGAAAAAAATTACAGAAAACCGGAATACTATGTGAATCGGGAACTGAGCTGGCTTTTGTTTAACCGGCGGGTGTTAAGCGAGGCGCGGGATAAAAACATCCCCTTGTTTGAACGGCTAAAATTTTTAAGCATCACTTCTTCTAATCTGGATGAGTTTTTTATGGTTCGGGTGGCTTCTTTAAAGGATCAGGTACACGCCCAGTATACGAAAACAGACATCGCCGGACTGACACCCAAGGAACAGTTAAAAAAAATCAGCGAGGATACGCACGAACTGGTACAGCAGCAGTACAATACTTATAACCGCTCTATTTTTCCAGCTTTGAAGAAAAAGGCAGGGCTGGCGCTGATCAGCGAGCATGAGGATCTGACCAAAGCGCAGAAAAAGTTCGTGGATACTTATTTTGAGGAAAACGTTTATCCAGTGCTGACGCCCATGGCGATGGATTCCTCCCGCCCTTTCCCTCTAATCCGCAATAAATCCTTAAATATCGGCGCGCTGATCTCCAAGAAAGACAGAAAAGGCGGCAAAGAAGTTTTGGAGTTTGCCACGGTGCAGGTGCCCTCGGTGCTTCCGCGGTTCATTCAGCTTCCCGATAACGACGAAGGGGAACAGGCAGTGATCCTGCTAGAAGAAATCATTGAGCGCAACATCGGCAAGCTGTTTTTGAGCTACGATGTGGTGTGCGCCCATCCTTACCGTATCATGCGCAATGCGGATCTGAGCATTGACGAGGATGAGGCGGAGGATTTGCTCAAGGAAATTGAGAAGCAGCTACGAAAACGCCAGTGGGGCGAGGTCATCCGCCTGGAGGTGGAAGAGAAGATTGACAAGCGGCTTTTGAAGATTCTGAAAACCGAGTTTCACAGCAAAGAAGAAGACATTTTCTATATTCCGGGGCCGCTCGATCTGACGTTTCTGATGAAAATGTACGGCTTGGAAGGGTTTGAGGAATTTAAGACGCCGTCGCATCATCCCGCCCCGGTGCCGGAGTTTATCAATCAGGATAATGTTTTTGAGGTTATACAAAAGCAGGATGTATTCCTACATCATCCCTATATGAGTTTTGACCCGGTGGTGGATTTTGTGCGCCAGGCGGCCAAGGACCCGGATGTGCTGGCGATTAAGCAGACCTTATATCGGGTCAGCGGAAATTCTCCCATTATCGCAGCCCTTGCCAAAGCGGCAGAAAACGGCAAGCAGGTATCTGTGCTGGTGGAGTTAAAAGCGCGTTTTGACGAGGAAAATAATATTGTGTGGGCGAAGATGCTGGAAAAGGCAGGCTGCCATGTGATTTACGGTCTGGTGGGCCTAAAGACGCACAGCAAGATTACGCTGGTGGTGCGCCGGGAAGAAACAGGTATTCGCAGGTATGTACATCTGGGAACGGGAAATTATAATGATAGTACGGCCAAACTTTATACAGACTGTGGAATCTTTACCTGCGACGCCCGCTATGGGCAGGACGCTTCCGCGGTATTTAACATGTTATCCGGCTATTCCGAGCCAAAATCCTGGCACAAACTGATTATGGCTCCATTGTGGATGAAGAAGCGTTTCTTAAATATGATTGAGACGGAACAAAAACATGCGGAAAACGACAATCCCGCTCATATCATTGCAAAGATTAATTCCCTATGCGATCCAGATATTATGGAAGCGTTGTACAAGGCTTCCGCAGCCGGGGTAAAGATCGATCTTTTGGTGCGTGGGATCTGCTGCCTAAAGGTAGGTATCCCCGGAGTCAGCGAAAATATCCATGTGCGTTCCATTGTGGGGGATTTCCTGGAACACAGCCGTATTTTCTATTTTTACAACAACGGAGCAGAGGATATTTTCATGGGTAGCGCGGACTGGATGAGCCGAAACCTGGACAGGCGTGTGGAGATTGTGTTCCCAGTGGAGGATGAGAAAATCAAAAAGGAAATCATCCACGTTCTGGATGTGGAATTCCAAGACAACATGAAAGCGCATATCCTGCAAAAAGACGGCAGCTACGAGAAGATGGACAAAAGAGGGAAGATACTGGTAAGCTCTCAGATGGTCTTTTGCCAGGAAGCCCAGGAGCGAGCGAACGCGCTGCTGAGCCATCAAACAAGGACGCGGGTATTTGTGCCGGCCGAGCCTGCGCAGGAGGAAGAGTAGAAAGAAAGTTACGGTTCACAGCGAACAATAACACAAAAAGATTTTACAAGGCTGTTCATTGATGTTACAATATATGGGAAGATTTTGAGAATGTGTTAGATATAGGAGGAGAGACGATGACGGACAGATTGTACGAGTACATGGACTGGCCAAGGATCGAAGCCGTGGTGTATGGGGAAGAAAATCTCCCAAGGGAAATTCTTGGCCCACGGACGGTAAAAGACGCAGTGCTGATCCAATGTTTTTTTCCAGATGCAAAAAGCGTAAAGGTTTACAATAAGAAGGACAGAAGAAAATATGCGATGGAGCAGGTGGATGAATCGGGCTTTTATGCCGTGCTGCTTCCGGGAAAAGAAGTGCCCTCCTATGAATTTATGGTGGAAGACGCAGACGGAAAAAAACATCGCTGCGGCGACGCCTACCGGTTTCCCACACAATTTACCCCAGAGGAAGAGGAGATGTTCCAGCAAGGGGTCTATTACAAGTCCTACCAAAAGCTAGGCGCGCATGCAATGACCATAGGCCGGATACAGGGTGTATATTTTGCCATATGGGCGCCCAACGCTCTGCGGGTTAGTGTGGTGGGAGATTTTAACCATTGGGACGGACGGGTGCATCCTATGCAGAAATCGTCTGTGGGAATCTACGAATTGTTTATTCCTTATGTACAGCCGGGAGATCTTTATAAATTTGAGATAAAAAAGGTCAGCGGTGAAACTTTTCTGAAAGTCGATCCGTATGCCAACAGCCGGGAAGGCGAGTCGGATATGGCGGGAATTGTGGCGAAGATCAGCGGATACCGCTGGGGCGACCAGGGTTGGATGAAAAAACGCAAAGAGCGGATGGCAGCTCCGTATCCTTTAAGCATCGGGCAGATTGATTTGAAAGAGCTGGGCAAAAATGAGGATGGTGAATATCTCACATACCGGGAACTGGCTGCCCGTGTGAGCGAATATGCTCTGTCCGGCGGTTATACCCATGTGGAGCTTCCGCCGCTGATGGAATACGGGGATTCGGCGGGGCCTTATGCGACCAGCGGATATTATGCGCCGACCTCCCGCTATGGAAGCCCTGAGGATTTCCAGTATTTCGTGGACTTTTTGCACCGAAAGCAGATCGGAGTGATCATGGACTGGACGCCTGCGCATTTTCCAAAAGAAGCGGAGGGTTTAAGCCTGCTGGACGGTACTTGCCTGTACGAACGATCCCATGGGGGCGAGGGCGTGCATCCCATGTGGGGGACTTTATTATTTGACTATGCAAGTCCCCATGTGAAAAACTTTTTGATCTCCAATGCTTTTTACTGGCTGGAATGTTATCATCTGGACGGTCTGCGCCTGGACGATGTGGATTCCATGCTTTACCTGGATTACGGACGCACGTCGGGGAACTGGACGCCGAATATATACGGAGGCAATGAGAACTTGGAGGCTGTGGAGTTCCTCAAACACATGAATTCCATTATCCGAAAAAAATGTCCAGATGTGCTGCTGATTGCCCAAGAAGACGGATATTGGCGGGATTTGACAGGGGCAGTGGACGATACTCATATGGGATTTCATTATAAGTGGAACAATGGGTGGACGCGGGGATTCCTGGAATATATTCACGGGGACAGAGATTTTCGCACAGCCCGCCACGATGATTTGACCGTGAGTATGCTTTATGCGTACTGTGAAGAGTTTATCCTGACGTGCAATGACCGGGATGTAACATCCCTGGAAGCATTCCTGGATTCCCTGCCGGGGGAGGAACAGGAGAAATGGGGGCATTTAAAAGCGGCGTTGGGATATCTGTTTACCCATCCTGGAAAAAAATATCTGGCTCCCCAGGGCACGCTCCCAGAAGAAATCCGCGTCTACCTAAAAGAGTTGAATCAGTTGTATACAGAGCATCCTGCGCTCTGGGAGCTGGACAACGACACAGAAGGCTTTGAGTGGATACAGTTGATGGAGGCGGAGAAGAACATGCTGGCCTATCTGCGAAAAGACAGTTCCAAAAAAGACGTGCTGTTGATTTTATGCAATTTTTCCGGGGAGGAACAGTTGGATTACAAAGTAGGCGTTCCCTATTATGGAAAATATAAGGAAATCTTCAACAGCGACGGGGCTGCATTTGGCGGGGCAGGCGTAGTCAATCCTCGGATGAAAACTTGTCAGAAGGCAGAGTGGGACGAACAGCCGTACCGGCTTACGGTAAAACTACCCGCTGCCGGGATTTCCGTTTTCACCTATCAGCCCGCATAGCCAAAGCGCAGATAAAGGAGGAGAAAAGAGATGGACAGGGTGATGGAGAAGGGGGGAACGTATCTGCAGGAACGGATACCGGCTGTGGTGGATTTCTGCGTGAGCGTTTTGATATCCATTCTGGTCTTTTATCTGGGAATACGGGTTATTGGCTGGCTGGTAAAGGCATTGCGCCGTTCCATGGAGCGGATGAAGGTGGATCAGGGTGTGACCCAGTTTGCCTGTTCTTTGGCCAAGATCCTGATGTATCTGCTGTTGGTTTTCAGCATAGCCACTCGGTTTGGCGTCACGGAGGCTTCGGTGGCCGCGCTGATCGGCTCTACTGGAATCACACTGGCTATGGGGCTTCAGGGCGGCCTGGCAAATCTGGCCGGCGGCATTATGATTTTGCTGTTTAAGCCTTTTCAGGTGGGCGATTACATCATCCAGAATGCGCTGGCCGGCTGCGAGGGCACCGTCAGCCGCATTGATATGTGTTATACCCGCCTGACCACCATTGACAACAAGACCATCGTAATCCCCAACGGAACCCTGTCGAACAGCAGCATCACCAATGTGACTGAAAAAGACGAAAGACGGCTGGATGTGAAAATATCCATCTCCTATGAATCGGATATTCGGAAGGCAAAGAGCATTCTGGAGCGGCTTTTGGAGGAAGAGCCGGATATTTATCATGACCAGGAGCTGGCAGTATTTGTGGACGAACTGGGAGAAAGCGCGGTTGTCTTAGGGTTCCGCGCATGGGTACCCACGGAAAAATACTGGATAGTCAAGTGGGGCTTGAATGAGAAAATCAAGTTCTCCTTTGACGAAGAGGAAATTCAGATTCCTTATAACCAATTGGACGTGCATCTGTATGGACAAGCAGATATCTAAAAGAAAGAATAAGAGGTGTAAAAATGAGATTTTTTATCGACACAGCGAAAGTAGAAGATATACGTAGGGCAAATGAGATGGGTGTGATCTGCGGGGTGACCACCAATCCTTCTCTGATTGCAAAAGAGGGCAGAAAATTTGAGGAAGTGATTCAAGAGATTACCTCCATTGTGGATGGACCAATCAGCGGAGAGGTAAAAGCTACTACCATAGATGCGGAAGGCATGATTGCAGAAGGGCGTGAGATTGCAGCCATACACAAAAACATGGTAGTGAAAATTCCCATGACAGAGGAAGGCTTAAAAGCAGTCAAGGTTCTCTCAGCAGAGGGCATCCGCACCAATGTGACGCTGATTTTCAGCGCAAATCAGGCGCTTCTGGCAGCACGGGCCGGAGCGACATATGTATCTCCGTTTTTGGGACGACTGGATGATATTTCCACCTGCGGCGTGGCGCTGATTCGGGAAATCGTGGATATCTTTGACGCTTCCATGGACATCGAGACAGAGATTATCGCTGCAAGCGTCCGCAATACGATTCATGTAACCGAGTGCGCAAAAGCTGGGGCGGATATCGCTACCGTTCCGTTTTCTGTAATTGAACAGATGATTCATCATCCCCTTACCACAGCAGGGATCGAGAAATTCCAGAAAGATTATATCGCTGTATTTGGAAATGAGGCTTAAGCAGGCTACATAACGGTCTGCTTTCGCTTATAGGGCGCTTCTTTTAAAAGAGCGCCCCTTTGTCATGCGCTTATGTATCGGAATGACAAACTGAATTTTTTTGAATTTAGGTGTTGAATTTTTTTAAAATTAGTATATAATAGAATCTATGTGAAACGTATGCTGGAATAGCTCAGTTGGTAGAGCACTTCACTCGTAATGAAGGGGTCGAGGGTTCGAGTCCCTTTTCCAGCTTAATTGTAAACCGCCGCAGGCTCGTGTATTTCGTGGGCTTGCGGCGGTTTTTTGTTTTATTCTCTTATCCAAAATATATCAATGACAATTTTTGCAAGCTTCCATGCTCCGCTGCTGTGTTTCAGCCAGTGTTACTTGGTAGGCATTGGCAGGGTTCATTCTACCACAGTTAGGAATGCTGTGATTTGTGAAATGCAGTTAGTCACAAAAAATAAATAGTAGTTTTGCTATCTTATTAACAAATTAGAAGATAGCAGATTTTAAATTTTTGTGTATAATAGCTGTTTCGGGTTTATATAGTTAGAGTAATCAAATCATAAAATTGATTTTCGTAAACTTAGCAAAATACCATTTACAAAATACTATAATATTGTTATAATAGTAAAAGAGTTCAAACAAGGACATTTTTCCTATATTTTTTATAAATAAATGACCCATTTAATGTATACAAGAGGAGGAAATATGTATAAAAAACCTTATGTCATTGCGGAAGCTGGCTGTAATCATATGGGGCGTATGGAAGTTGCAAAAAATCTGATCCAAACTGCCGCTATTTTTTGCAAAGCGGATGCAATCAAATTTCAGAAACGTTGTCCAAAAGAACTGCTAACGCCGGAACAATACCATGCTCCGCATCCAAACCCTGAAAGTTCCTACGGAACTACCTATGGCGCGCACCGAGAATTCCTGGAATTTGATGTAGAGCAACATGCGCAGCTAAAGACCTGGTGTGAGGAAGTCGGGATTACATATTCAGCTTCCGTATGGGATATGACAAGCGCCAAAGAAATTGCAGCTTTGAACCCCAAATTTATTAAAATCCCTTCTGCTTCCAATAATCATTTTGAGATGCTGCAATGGCTCTGTGATCATTATGAGGGAGAGATACAAATATCCTTTGGAATGACCACTCATGAGGAGGAGGAACAGATCGTCCGGCTATTTGAAAAAAATCAAAGGGCAAAAGATCTGGTACTCTTTAACTGTACGTCCGGGTATCCGGTGCCTTTTGAAGACATCGCGCTTTTGGAGATTACCAGGATGCGCAAAGCCTATGACGAACGCGTAAAAGCCATCGGTTTTTCTGGCCATCATCTTGGAATTTCCGTTGATATCGCAGCTTACACATTAGGGGCAAATGTCATCGAACGCCACTATACGTTAGATCGGACATGGAAAGGCACAGATCATGCAGCTTCTTTAGAACCGGACGGAGTCCGAAAACTTGTGCGTAATTTACATGCAGTCCATGATGCACTTACTTTCAAAACATGTGAGATCTTACCGATTGAGCAGGTGCAGCGGGATAAATTAAAATACAAGAAAGTATAGATATCATGGAGAGAGACGATCTGTTTGATAATGTAAAAGGACTGCTGATTTTTTGGGTGGTGTTGGGGCATTTTATCCAGAGATTTTGTGAGTGATCTTGTGAAAAAAATGGTTGCGTTCTCGGAAAAACTTATCTGGAAAGGAGTACAGGATGAACCAGAATAAATATACTGCTTTTATCCCAGTGCGGGAGGGAAGCAAATCCATTCCATTCAAGAACATCCGGCCCATCGCGGGAAAACCTCTGGTATGCTGGAGCATTGAGGCAGCCTGTGAATGTGCGGCCATCGGGGAAGTGTATATTAGCACAGACGGGGAGTCTATTCGCCGATGTGTGGAGGAACATATGGGGGAGTTTTCTTATTCGGAGAAGGTCCGCTTTGCGGACCGGGATCCGGTCACGGCATCCGATACAGCGTCCACGGAATCCGCTATGCTTGACTTTGCCGGGAAGGTGGATTTTCAGAATATTATTTTAATCCAGGCGACCAGTCCGCTTTTGGCGGGAAAGGATTTGGACGCCGGAATCAGAATCTATGAACAGCGGGATTATGACAGCGTTTTGTCGGTTGTCCGGCAAAAGAGGTTTCACTGGAAAGAAAATGGCGAGGGATGTTATCTTCCTGTCAATTATCATTTTGAACATCGTCCCAGGAGACAGGAATTTGACGGTTATTTGGTGGAAAACGGAGCGTTTTACATTACATCCGCGCAGGCATTTAAGCAGAGTCAATGCCGTCTGTCTGGAAGGATTGGCGTTTATGAAATGGAAGAAGCTGCTTATTTTGAAATAGACGAACCGTCGGATTGGATCATTATTGAGCACCTTTTGCAAAAAAGAATTGGAAAAAGGCGAGCCGAGGAAAAAGCGCCAGGAATCATCAAACTGGTGCTTACAGATTGTGATGGTGTTCTCACAGATGGAGGTATGTATTATTCGGAGAACGGGGATGAATTAAAAAAATTTAATACAAAGGACGGGCTGGGTCTGCAATGGCTAAAAGAAGCCGGGATCAAGCGGGGGATGATTACCGGGGAAGATACACAAATTGTTGTGGATCGTGCAGAGAAATTGCAGCTCGATTATCTGTATAAAGGTATCAAAAACAAATATTCTATTCTGCAAGAGATAATTGAGAAAGAAAAAATCCCCTTATCCCAGGTGGCCTATATTGGCGATGACTGCAACGATCTGGAGTGTATTCAGGCGGTTGCTTTGGGGATTGCAGTTGCGGATGCAGCAGATCGGATCAAAGCCGCGGCACATTACGTTTTAAAAACAAAAGGCGGCTGTGGCGCTGTCCGCGAAGCGGCCGAATTCATCCTTCGGCATAATCAAAAAGTGCGCTCATCTTGATAGATTGGCGCACTTTTGTTTTTCATTCATTTAGACTTCCTATCTGGATGCATTCCATATAATAGTCATATCTGTTCTTTTCCTTTGTTTTCTTTTTCGGTATAGCGGGCTTTTTGACATTTTTCAGAAAATCCTGATAACGTTCTGCGAATCCTTTTGCCTCTTTTTCTTCTCTTAGTACTTTTAGTAAATAAAAGGTACGCATACAAAGATCGAATCGATTACTTTCTCCCAATTTTTTCAAAATATCATATTCTTTTCTTTCATAAAGTGCTTCAAAAAAACCTGCGCACGCCAGACCTTTTGGAAACCGGGAAAAATCAATCTGGCGATCTTTTTTCAGCGGGGTCACGCCTAATTTTTCTATCTGGTGATAGTAAACACAAAATTCTCGTGCCGCATCTGCATACTTGTGATGCCTGAGATAAACCATCGCCTGATAAAATGCTTTTGTTTCAATAAAAACATTTGGATTCTGGAAACGGAGGATTCGGCGGTATTTTTTTCGCAAAAACAGCCAGTCATAGTAATAATCCAACCGGATGGGATCCGTTTCTTTTTTTATCTGATTAGAACAGAAATAGTTTCTTTTGACCCTTTCTACCTCCAGTTTTAATCGGAGATTCCGCCATTTGGCCTGCCATTTTCCAAAGCGGTTTTCCGGCTGAAAGTACCAGTATTTGAGAAGCGTTTCCATATGCAAAGGCTTCGCCATACAGCGGTTAAGAAATGCAAGGGCTTGAAGTTTGTCATTTAAATATTTTAGGAAATTGCGCCGCAGTAGGTACGCATTACTTGTGACATCAATTGTTTTGAGAGTTGGAAGTTTTTCCCTGAATGTCTGGATATCCATTTGGATTACGTTTGCCGGTCTTTTTCCGGGAACGATCCATTGCTCATAAATCGCTTCTAATACGTCTGTGATTTCCGGCGTGCAGGGCCGATCGATGATTTCTACTTCTTCTTTTAGATAAGCTTCGTTCACATAATGAAATTCTAATGCTCCCTCCAATACTTTTTGGTATTCGACGACGCAGCCCGTATGTTCCAGCCGTGAAAAGGCTTCCTCAATCCTTTGGACGCGCACATCAGCAATTTCCTGAGAAGGAAGCCCACGGATCAGCATAACAGGAATGTTGCGCAAAGCGGCGTCCAGATAGGCGGTACTCCACATCGTGACCACAGCGTCAAAATCTTTTAGGATGTCCTCCAAAATAGAAGGCTTCCTTAGCAAAATCAGGTTATCCGGCGGATCTTGGATAAAATCATAAAGATGTTCGGAAGGGTGATGCAGAACATTTGCGCCCATCTCATCTGGCAGATATCTTGGCTTTATGACAAAATTTTTATCGGGATGATGCTTTGCCATAGCGAGAATCACTTGTCCCAACAATCTTTTGCCTTCCTCCCCAAAAGGATACCCGCCTTGGTCGATAAAGAGGATTCGTTGGATGTCTTCTGTTTTTAATTTCTTTTTCTCGTTTGTGCTGCGGATCAATCCATCGTATTGTGGATTGCCGGCAGCGACCATACTATAATGAAATCCGTTTTCTTCAAATTCCTGGAATTTACTGGCGCCAATCGTAAATATCAGATCCGTATAAACCCGCATGGCTATGGAAGAAAACAAATTTGCGAAACTGATGCAGAAAATCTTGTAGCGTTCGATTTTTTTCCTTAATTCCTTGGTTTCGGCGTTTAGAAAAGGCGTTGAGATAACGAAATCCACTTCACTGAGCGTTTGTTCGGAGAAGTTTTTTATGTCAATAAAAGGGATTTGTTCGGCTGTAAACATTTTGTTATTTATGGCGTCTTCTGCATCCAGTACTACGAGTATGGTTTGGTAATTGCGTTTTTCCAATTCTCGGATCAAATTCACAAAAACATAATTTACGGAGTCGAAGGCTGCGAGAAATAGGACTGTCATTTTATGCCCAGCTTCTTTACGAAGTTCTTTTCGCTGTGAGACGCTTTGAGGTTCCGGGACAAAGAGATATTCGCCGCAATTTGTTTTCAGAACGTCTTTCCATAAGCGATTCTTTTGGCTTAAATCTATTACTTTGGAAAAAGAAATCCCGCCCAGGTATTTTTGGTACTGCCGCTTCAGAAACGCTGTGTTGTTTGGCGCCTTATGGAAAAATTTATAACATATTTTTTCAAACAAAGTCATGAGAAAAATAGGCTGCGCATCAATTAGGCGGATTTCATCTGAGATTGCTGCCCATTCTTCTGTAAAAGAAAACACATGATCGGATAAGAGTGCAATCGTGTTTTGGCTTGGATCTAGATTTTTGAGGGTACGGATACAGGCCCATTTGTTTTCTGGCGTCTGAAGGGAGTTTCCGAGAACCAGGATTTTGTTTTTGGGGCTATCTGACTGATAGATGTAATTTTCCATTCCGTTTTTTTTGCCAAAAATAATATCCACAACGCGCCGGGAAGCTTTCCCATCGTCGTTGTAGGCGAATTCTTGCAGGTAACGCTCAAACTTTTCTGGATACCCGTAACGGCTCTGTTGGATTTTTAAGAAATTTTCCCGGATATCCTCGATCGTTTCGCAGAGCGCGCCGGGAAGTTCTTCCAGCGGACGATAAAGACCTCTGTCATGGATATATTCCTGTCTGTCGTATACAAAAAATAAAATCGGTTTTTTCCGGCATAAGAAATCAAAGAAGATACTGCTGTAATCTGTGATCAAGACGTCTGTCACAGACAGAAGTTCATTGGTTTCAATTTCGTCAAAAATAAGACGGTTTTTCATCTGGCTGTCCTCATTGAAAAAAGAAGCCATCATATTGTGAACTTTAAAAATCAGTTCATAATCCGAAGGAAGGATTTCTATAAGGGCCGTCATATATGTTCCCAGCTCTTGGGTTGTATTGATGCTTTTGCCTTCGACGCTGCGGAAGGTTGGCGCATATAGGACTATCTTTTTATTTGCCAGGGAAATCTCTAGTTTTTTCTCCAGGATGTTTCTTATATGCTCTTTATCCGTATGAATAACCAGATCCGTTCTGGGGGAGCCCGCGTCTAACATTTTTCCAGAGAACAGACCCTTTAAGTCGTAAGCTTCCATCATCCGTTCTATGGTATAACGGTTGGGCATGACCATATAATCGCAGGAAAAGAAATTTCTCTGGGCGTTTTTTATGGAAGAAAGATTGCTGTCCTTTGCATTTTTTCCCAAAGTCTTTAATGGAGTTCCATGCCAAGTGTTGATGTAGATCTGCCCTTCTTTTTTTACCCAGTAAGAGGGGAGCGCAGCGTTGCTAATCAGAAATTGACAGGAAGCGAGATATTGGAAGTATTGCCGCGTCCGAATCTTCACATAGCGGACATTTGGGCAGGCGCTGTATTTCTGAAACGTGTCGTCCTTTCGGTTCTGCTCGTTTCTGTAAACCCAAATATGTGTATAATCTTTGTATTCTGGATCTTCCATTAGCCTGCGAAAAATCCCATAGGGATTTCCGGCCATGATACTGTTCCGATATGCCTGGTACAAGATTGTTTTTTCCTGGATCCTGGAGCGTTTAAAATATCTGGCATAACAAAATTCTCTCATTTGTTCTAATATATGTTTCATAAGTTTTATCTTCCCCCTATGTCCGTCCGTATTGATCCTCATACCGGATGATATCGTCTTCTCCAAAATAATATCCTGTCTGTACTTCAATAAAGATAAGATTTTCTGATTCCGAGATGTTTTGTATCCGATGTTTGCAGCCTCTTGGGATAAACTGGTAACTGCCCCCTTGTACCGGAAAAATAGACTCTCCAATCTGTACGCTCCCTTTTCCAGTTACGACGATCCAATGTTCCTCCCGTTTCAAATGCTTTTGGAGGCTCAACGACTGCATGGGAGCGATATCGATTATTTTTGATTGGTAAAAGCTGTTTGCAATCGTTGTTTTGTAAAATCCCCATGGGCGCTCATGGACTTCGTAATTGAGAAGATTTTCATCCATATGGATAAAATCGTATGTCAGGTCTGCGGGGATATTTTGTAATAAAATCCCTTTCATATTTGCTTTTGTGATAATATTTACAACTCTATTGTTTGCGTCCAAAACAGGCAGAAATTTCACCAAAGGATCTTGGAAGATCCCGATCACTTCGTTGAACTTTGCATCCTGTTTGATGGATATACAATGTTTCTGATAACAATTTCGTATCGAGTTGTGGATATTGTCTTTTTCTTTGGGGCTGTATAATAAGTAATGCCAGATGTCTTTGTCAGTTAATGCGCCCTGTAATCTGCCTGTTTCGTCTATGACGATCAAAAATTCTTTTTGATTTTTGTCTATCCGATACAAAGCGGTTCGGATATCTGCGTTTGTTTGAATCAAAAAATCTTTTAATTCTATCATTGGTTACTCCTTATGGATACTTGGCAGCAGATTGCGCATTTTCCAGTAAACTTTCTGGATTTTGCGCAGCGATTTGATGCCTTTTTTTAGATAAAGCATCTCTTCTTTTAGATGAAGGCTCTCTTTTTGCTGCGTACAGGCAATCTCCGTCATAAGTAAAATGATGTCGCGGTACATCGTATCTGGCTTCACTTCCCATTTTGGATATTCTTTCAATGGTTCATAAAAAAGCCTGCCGTCTGATCTGTTTAAAAACTGCTCTGCGATTTTCCGATTGGACTCTTCGTACTGTTCTAGAAACGTTTTCTGCTGCGCATAGGAAAACATGCTGGTATCTGTGTGCAGGGAACCTTTCGCCAGACAGTTGTTGGCAGATTTTACTGGACTGCATAAAAAATCTGTCATCTGGCGGTATTCCGGGACTGTATTGACAATCCTTTTGATCTCTATGTAATTGCCTCTTAGACCTAGATTGCTTTTTACATTATCATTCGTATATTGATCAGACATTTCCAACCCGATACATTGCAGGAAATCCGAGTAAATGCAATGTCCATTTCCCTCAAACTGCCCATGTTCATACACGCGCACAATTATATTTTCTTGACCGATATATCCTGCGATCCTTGTTAGCTGTTCATAGTAATTTAGCGGAAAATAAGAATAAGCCTTTTTTTCTATAAAATCATCAAATTTTTTCGTCCATTTTACCTGTGATTTGATGTTCTGATTCCAAAGAGACTGGATGAATAGATCCTGCCTGCGCAAATACACAATTACTCTTAATTGACAATTTATCGCTTTAAAACGCTCCGTGATATCCTCCCAAAATCCTTTTTTTTGAGCGGATATTTTCCAGATAGCTTCGTCCGATAATACGATATTGGGGTATGTGTTCGCCAGTTTTTCCAAGAGCTGGAATCCTTTTTCTCGGATGGCGTTCTCTTCTTGCTTTTTCATTTCTTTATCTGGATGATCCGAACGATATGCCAGAAAGTGCCCATTTCTGTTTTTAAACCGACTGTCGGTTCCGGTTTTTAATTCTGGAAAACAATATCCTTGTTTTTCCAATAAATCTCTATTTTCACTTAGAAAAGTCTGCGTTGCCGTGGTTCCTGTTTTGGGCAGTCCGATACATAGGTAAACTGTTGTCATGATTCCCTCCTCTTGACGCGTTTGCTGTGTCGAAAACTATTATAACAATACTTTAGTATTTTGTAAATATGTTTATTGTGCCCATCTGATTTGGTTTTCAATATATATTTAGCCCATAGTACAGCGAATGATCTTGTATATAGAAAGGAAAAAGATACATGAATAAAAAAGACGACAGGATTCAGATAACAAAAGAATTGGAACAGTTTGGACTTCCCAAACACATCATGGAAAGGATAGAACAATTACAACGAGAAGCTTTTATGGATGGATACCAATATGCGATTTCACTTCTTCAGGAAAGTATGCAAAGAAAAGGCCGTTGATTCAAAAGTCATATTGATTACGGATAAATAGCGCAAAGATCTACTGAATGTGGGCTAAGTTTTTTTATGCCACCTGTACTGTACAGATGGCATAAGAAAACACTAAATCTCATTTCCAAGTATATCGTTGATGATTTGCTGAATATGGGCTAAATGTGTCTGGGAGAGCCCGCTCACCTCAATATATTCTCTTGTATCCAGTTCTAGCAGAAAATCGGTACTCACTGAAAAAAATCGGGAAATTTTCATGAGCATTTCGACAGAAGGCAATATATTGTTATTTTCCCAATTTGATATGGTCTGTTTGGAAACATCTAGTTTTTGTGCCAGTTGAACTTGATTTAGGCCACGGGCTATACGTAGTTTTTTGATTATTTCTCCAAGCATAAGAAACCTCCTTTTCCATTAAAGTATGTTTGACGAGTTTTCAAATATACTCTAGGCTACTAAACTGAATATACATTTACAAAATACTAAAGTATTTTCATATTAGCGTTCGTAAGGTTATAAAGAACAGGTGTCAACATGGGCCGGAATCCATAAAATTCCTAACTTCACAATGGGCTGTCTCTGAAAAAAGATATTTGGCGGCCATCGGAAATCCTTTTTTGTATAATTGAAACAATGGCCAGATTATGATAATATGATAGGCAGATAAAAAATATACCAGAAATTGGCATCGAAAGGGTAATTATGCGTAAACTGGTTTTAAGTGATGAAATATTATTAAAAATTGAAAAGCCCGCCCGCTACACCGGGGGCGAGGTCAACGGGGTGATGAAAAAGCCTGAGGAAGTGGATATCCGATTTGCTATGTGTTTTCCAGATGTTTATGAAATTGGGATGTCCCATCTGGGGTTGCAGATTCTTTATCATATGTTCAATCAGCGGACGGATACCTGGTGTGAGCGGGTATTTTCTCCTTGGACGGATTTGGATGAGATTATGCGTCAAAAAAAGATTCCTCTGTTTGCCCTGGAATCCCAGAATTTTGTCAAAGATTTTGATTTTCTGGGCATTACTATTCAATATGAGATGTGTTACACGAATATTTTGCAGATTCTGGATCTAAGCCAGATTCCCCTCTATGCAAAGGAGCGGGGAGAGGAACATCCGCTGGTGATCGGCGGAGGCCCCTGCGTGTTGAATCCAGAACCTCTGGCGCCTTTTTTTGACTTGTTTTATATCGGAGAAGGAGAGGTGTCGTATCCAAAGCTTCTGGATACTTATGCCGAAATGAAAAAGCGGGGCGAATCCAGGGAGGAATTTCTGGAGGCGGCAGCCCAGATTCCGGGTATCTATGTGCCTGCTTTTTACGATGCAGAGTATAATCAGGACAAAACGCTGGCGTCTTTTGGGCCGAACCGTCCGGGTGTGCCAGAAAGAGTGTCCCGGCAAGTGCTGACGGATTTTACAAATGCTGAGTATCCCAAAGCGCCTGTGGTGCCGTTTATCAAGGCCACTCAGGATCGGGTCACGCTGGAGATTCAGAGGGGCTGCATCCGAGGTTGTCGTTTTTGCCAGGCGGGGATGATTTATCGCCCGGCCAGGGAGAAGAATGTGGAGCTTTTGAAGCGGCAGGCGCGGGATATGCTGAACAGCACGGGACACGAAGAGATTTCGCTGAGCTCGTTGAGTTCCAGCGATTATTCCCAACTAAAAGAGCTTTTGGAGTTCCTTCTGGAAGAGTATGGAGGGACGGGCGTCAATGTATCTTTGCCCTCTCTGCGCATCGATGCGTTCTCTCTGCAAGTGATGAGCCGTATCCAGGATGTGAAAAAAAGCAGTTTGACATTTGCCCCGGAGGCCGGCTCACAGAGGCTGCGGGATGTGATCAACAAAGGGCTGACCGAGGAAGATATCCTGACGGGGGCGAAAACTGCTTTTCAGGGCGGATGGAATCGGGTAAAGCTGTATTTTATGCTGGGTCTGCCCGCAGAATGTGAGGAGGATGTACGGTGTATTGCCCGTCTGGCTCAGAGAATTGCCGACGAATATTATGAGATACCCAAAGAGCGGCGGCAAGGCAAGGTTCAGGTGACGATCAGCACTTCCTTTTTTGTGCCAAAGCCGTTTACCCCATTTCAGTGGGCGCCGATGGCCAGCAGCCAAATCTATCTGGATCGGGTGCGGACGCTCCGGGAGGAACTGCGGGAGCAGACCAATCATAAGAGCATCAAATACAACTGGCATGAAGCGGATGTCGCAATCTTAGAGGGATTTTTCGCAAGGGGCGACCGCAGGGCTGCCGATGTGCTGCTGCGCGCCTATGAGCTGGGGGCCATGTACGACGCCTGGACGGAGCATTTTCACCCAGAATTGTGGGAGCGGGCGTTTGCAGATACCGGGGTGGATCTGGATTTCTATACCTTGCGGACGCGGCAGACGCAGGAACTTCTTCCTTGGGATTTCATCGACGCAGGGGTGAAGCGGACATTTCTGGAAAAAGAATGGCAGCGAGCAAAAGAAGGCCAGATAACGCCCAACTGCCGCCAGTCGTGCTCCGGCTGCGGGGCCGCCGGATACAAAGGAGGTGTATGCGTTGAAAGTCAGAGTTAGATTTTCCAAATTCGGCCCAGTGCGGTTTCTGGGACATCTGGATACGATGCGGTATTTTCAAAAAGCCGTGCGCAGAGCTGGGATTCCGATTGCCTTTTCGGACGGCTTTCGGCCTCATATGATCATGTCCTTTGCGGCTCCCTTAGGCGTGGGGATCACCAGTGAGGCAGAGTATTTTGATATGGAATTGTCTGAAAAAGACACGGTTTCAGTGACCTCTGGGGAGATGATACGACAGTTCAATGCAGTAATGGCGGAAGGCTTTCGGGTAACCAGCGTCCGAAAGCTGCCAGAGGGAAAGAAATACAACGCCATGTCCCTGACCGCCGCCGCCGATTACCAAATTGGTTTTTCAGGCGCCGGATATCCTGAAAACTGGGCCGAACAGATGGAATACTTTTCTTCCCAGCCGTCCATTCTGGCAGAAAAAAAGACCAAAAAGGGCATGAAAACCACAGACATCAAACCGGGAATTTACAGCATCCAGGCAGAACCAGACAAATATTCCCTTCGGCTGGCCGCTTCCAGCTCCAATTATGTAAAACCGAAGATGGTGATGGAAGCTTTTGCCGCTTATCTTGGCATAGACTTTGCTTTTTACGATTATACCGTCCATAAGATGGAAGTGTATGCCAACGAAGGGAATGAAGAGGCTCCCCGGTTTGTCCCATTAGAGGAGTTAGGCGAAAACATTGGATAAATTACTCGTTACGCAGATGTCTGTGAAAAATGTTCCCTGTGTGCTCTGTGCCTGGATGGAGGACGGGAAAACGGCAGAAATTTCTTTTGCCCCCTTGGATCAGCCGGACATTCTTGGTAATATCTACGTGGGACAGGTAGAGCGGGTGCTGCCGAATATTCAGGGGGCCTTTGTGCGGATTGACAAGAAGCGGTTCTGTTTTTACAGCCTGAGGGAACAGAACCAGGCCATCTATACCAACGACAAGCGGCAGGTCAACGGCCGTTATGTGCTGAAAGCCGGGGATCAGCTTCTGGTTCAGGTGGTTCGCGAGCAGATGCGGGGAAAACGTCCGACAGTGACCTCAAAGCTGGCGTTTTCCGGCAAGTATCTGGTGTTGGTGGCGGCAAATTCGTATCTGAGGCTCTCCCGCAAGCTGGTGGGCGACGACCGGGTGCGTTTAAGAGAGCTGTTGGAGCCGGAAGCATCGGAGGATTACGGTATCATTGTACGCACCAACGCAGGGCAGGCAGATCCGCAGAATATCCTTCGGGAGCTGACGGTGTTAAAGAAGCGGTTTTATCAGGTTTTGGAAAAAGGCAGGTCCAGGGTCAGCGGTTCCCTGGTGGAAGAGGCCCAGCCCTTTTATCTGAATGCTATCCGGGACGCTTATACAGATAAACTGGAGGAAATTGTTACCGATGTGCCGGAAATCTACGAAAAAATACAGACTTATCTGCAAGAATACCACCCAGAAGATCTGCACTGGCTGCGTCTGTACCGGGATACGCTGCTGCCCCTGCATAAATTATATGGCCTGGAGCATACGCTAAGCGAAATTCAGAAAAACCACGTGTGGCTGAAATCCGGCGGCTTTCTTGTAATTGAACAGACGGAGGCGTTTGTGTCCGTGGATGTCAATACGGGAAGGTATGTATCCGATAAGGAATCTCAGGAAACCTATCGAAAAATCAACCTGGAGGCAGCCAGGGAGATTGCGGAGCAGCTTCGTCTTCGGAATTTATCGGGCATTATTCTGGTGGACTTTATCAACTTAAACAAACCGGATGACGAAGAGGAATTGATGCATGTATTTCAGGAACATTTGAAAAAGGATTCGGTGAAGGCAAAAGTCGTAGACATGACAGCTCTGAAAATCGTGGAAGTGACCAGACAGAAGGTACGGCGGCCAATATCGGAGGAGTTTCAGGCATTGGAAACAAAAACAGAACTGGAAAGGAAGGAGTTATGAAGCATTGGAAACGCAAAGCAGGGATTCTTTTGGGCATCCTGATTTTGATTGGTATTTACTATTACATTTCGCTGCCGGCAATCAATATTCATGCCGTCGGATTCTGGACATTTATCCTTGCATTGCTGGGGGTTCTTTTGGCCCTGGTGTCTGTGCGGGCGCTGACTGAGAAAGAAAAGACGATCGGAGTTCCGGAAAAATTTGGGAATATAAAGAGCTTAAAAGAACGAAAAAGCGTCAAAATCCTGGCGGGACTTTTCGGCCTTGTGTTCTTATTTTATATTGCAGGCTCTGTATTGTCTTCGCCGATTGTCAACGCGAAAAAGTATCAGCGGCTCCTGGGACCGGAAACAAGAGATTTTACCGAGGATATCAAGGAGGTCAATTACAACCAGATTCCGCTGCTGGACAAGGATTCCGCGGAGCTTTTGGGCAACCGCAAGATGGGAAGCATGGTAGATATGGTCTCCCAGTTTGAGGTGAGCAGCATTTATTCCCAGATCAATGTAAACGGCAGACCCGTGCGGGTAACGCCGCTGATATATGCCAGCCCGATTAAGTGGCTGACCAACCAAAAAGAGGGAATCCCCGCCTATATCACCATAGACATGGCTACCCAAAATACCGATCTGGTAAAATTGTCGCCGGGCATTCGTTATTCCCAGTCGGAATATTTTAACCGGAACATTTACCGGCATCTTCGTTTCCGGTATCCGACTTATATTTTTGACCAGTTAAGTTTTGAGATCGACGACGAGGGAACTCCCTATTGGATTTGCCCGGTAAAAGATTTTACCATCGGCCTGTTCGGCGGTCAGACCATCGGAAAGGTTGTGCTGTGCAATGCGGTGACCGGGGAATGTCAGTCTATGCCGGTGGAAGATTGTCCAACCTGGGTGGATCGGGTCTATCCCGCGGATCTGCTCATTGAGCTTTACGATTACCACGGCACGCTGATTCATGGCTTTTTCAACAGCATCCTGGGACAAAAAGGCTGTCTGAAAACTACGGACGGATATAATTATCTGGCTCTGGATGACGACGTCTGGGTGTATACCGGCGTGACGTCGGTCAGCGGCGACCGCTCCAACGTGGGGTTCGTGCTGATCAACCAGCGGACGAAAGAGACACGGTATTATGAAGTGGCGGGGGCCGAAGAATATTCCGCTATGGAATCCGCAGAAGGGCAGGTGCAGAACTTAGGTTATAAAGCGACGTTCCCTCTTCTTTTAAACATCGCCAATGAACCAACCTACTTTATCGCCCTCAAGGACAACGCCGGGCTGGTAAAGAAGTACGCCATGGTAAATATCCAGAAATACCAGAATGTAGCGATCGGGGATACGGTAGCTGCCTGCGAGCAGACCTATGTAAAAATGCTCAAGACCACGGGGGGAAGCTCCGCTTCCGATGCAGCAGGTTCTCAAAAGATCACCGGCGTAATACAGCGGATGGCCCAAGGGGTTATTGAGGGAAATACGCATTTTTATCTGGTGTTGGAGGACAGTGATTTGATTTTTGATGTGCCCTTGACAGAATTTATGGGAGTACTTCACTATGATGTGGGGGATGAGATTACCATAGAGTACAGTTTGGGCGATCCGGTGTCCACCGTGCTCTTACTGGAAACACCAGAAAAATAGAATTGCAGTGCAACATACTTACATCACATTTTTGTGCAAAATTAATGTGGGGGATGAAATTTTTATAGAATACAGTCAAGAAGAACCGGTGTCCCCAATGTTTTCACTGGGACGCCGGAAAAAACAACTATAATAAACATTGTAATAAAACATATTTATATCATATTTTTATGTAGAATTATAGTGAGAGATTAGCGAAATTGTGCTGGAAAGGCTTGGTGCAGATTATGTGCGCACAATCGTATTTGGATGAATTAGAGGCTGAGGCCATTTATATTATGCGCGAGGTTGCCGCAGAATGCGAGAAACCCGTGATGCTTTATTCGATCGGAAAGGACAGCTCCGTGATGCTTCATTTGGCGATGAAAGCATTTTACCCAGAGAAGCCGCCGTTTCCGTTTCTTCACATTGACACTACATGGAAATTCCATGAAATGATAGAATTCCGCGACCAGAAAGCAAAAGAGCTTGGAATCGAAATGCTGGTCTATACCAATGAAGAAGGAGTCAAACAGGGAATCAACCCGTTTGACCACGGATCGGCCTATACCGATATTATGAAAACGCAGGCTCTGCGGCAGGCGCTGGATCACTATCAGTTTACCGCAGCTTTCGGCGGCGGACGAAGAGACGAAGAAAAATCCCGTGCGAAAGAGCGGGTGTTCTCTTTCCGAAATGAGAATCACGGCTGGGATCCGAAAAACCAACGGCCAGAGATGTGGAAACTTTACAACACGCGGATACGCTCCGGGGAGAGTATGCGGGTGTTTCCGTTGTCGAACTGGACAGAGAAGGATATCTGGCAGTATATTCTGAGGGAACACATTGACATTGTTCCATTGTATTTTGCAAAGGAAAGGCCCATGATCTTCCGGGACGGTAACTGGATTATGGTGGACGACGAACGGCTGAAACTTCAGGAAGGGGAAGAGATTCAGCAGAAAAAAGTTCGTTTCCGCACTTTAGGTTGCTATCCCCTGACAGGCGCGGTGGAATCGGAGGCAGAAACGTTAGAGGAAATTGTAAAAGAAACGCTGGGCGAGGTAACCTCGGAGAGAACCAGCCGTGTGATTGATTACGAAGAAACCGGAAGTATGGAACGAAGGAAGAGAGAGGGCTATTTTTGATGATGGATTTGTTGAAATTTCTTACATGCGGAAGCGTGGATGATGGAAAATCCACACTGATTGGCCATATGCTTTACGATGCCAAGCTTCTGTATACGGATCAAAGAAGAGAACTAGAGCTGAACAGCAGATTAAAGAGCAGGAACGGAAAGTTGGATTACTCTCTGTTGTTGGACGGGCTGATGGCAGAGCGGGAGCAGGGCATCACCATTGACGTTGCCTACCGCTATTTTTCCACCGATGCGCGCAGTTTTATCGTAGCCGACGCGCCGGGACATGAGGAATACACCAGAAATATGGCAGTGGGGGCTTCCTTTGCAGATCTGGCTGTGATTCTGGTTGATGTGGCCAGGGGCGTGCAGAGACAGACCAGACGGCACATCCGCATCTGCAATCTGATGGGCATCCGCCATTTTGTGTTTGCCATCAATAAGATGGATTTGGTACATTATAATAAAAATTATTTTGACGAAGTGGTGGCGGAGATTGAGAAGATTATCGCCGGATTCCAGGTGGAGAGTTCTTGCAGCATTCCAGTATCCGCCACAGAAGGGGATAATATCACCAGTCCTTCTGTGAGAATGGGCTGGTATACCGGCAAACCGCTGCTGTCTTATCTGGAGCAGGTAGATGTGTCGGATAGCCGAAAGACAGAGGCCGGGTTTGTGATGCCGGTGCAGCGGGTATGCAGGCCGAATTCGGATTACCGTGGTTTTCAGGGGCAGATAGAATCTGGAAGCATCTCGGTATCCTCTGAGGTTACCGTGCTTCCTAAGGGAGAAAAAGCCAGGGTAAAAGCAATTTACCGGGGCGATACGCTGGTGGAAACAGCAAAAGCCGGCTGGCCGGTGTCCATTTCCTTTGATCGGGAGGTGGACGTTTCCAGGGGATGTGTGCTGGTCAAAGATTTTACCGGAATGGTCAGCAATCTGTTCTCGGCGCGTCTGTTGTGGATGGATGACGAACCGCTGATTCCTGGAAAGAATTATCTGGTCAAGCTGGGCACAAAGACCACGCCGGGTACGGTCATGTCTGTAAAATACAAAATTGATATCAACGATGGAACCCACGTTCCGGCGGATGTCATCTACAAAAATGAAATCGCAGACTGTCAGATCTCCTTGTCGGAGAGAATTGTGATGGATAAATTTGACCGCTGTGAAACCATGGGCGGATTTATCCTGACGGACCGGGTCAGCAATATGACCTCCGCCTGTGGGGTGATCAAACATGATCTGCGGCGCTCAGATAACTTAGTATGGCAGGAAACCGACGTAGACAGGCAGATGCGTTCCGCCCAGAAAGGCCAGGAGCCGCGGACGCTGTGGTTTACCGGACTTTCCGGTTCTGGCAAGTCTGCGCTGGCAAATGCACTGGAAAAACGTCTGCTGGCATTGGGAAAACATACAATGCTGCTGGACGGCGATAATGTGCGTATGGGACTGTGCCGCAATCTGGGCTTTACCCATCAGGACAGAATTGAAAACATCCGACGGGTGGCAGAAGTTTCCAAACTGATGAACGATGCAGGGTTGATTGTGCTGACGGCCTTTATCTCTCCATACGCTCAAGATAGGGAAAATGCCAGGGCGATCATCGGGGATGGTTTTGTGGAAATTTATGTGAGCACGCCGCTGGAAGTGTGCGAGAAAAGAGACGTAAAAGGGCTGTATCAGAAAGCGCGCAGAGGAGAGATCCCCAATTTTACCGGAATTTCCAGTTCCTACGAACCGCCTGCGAAGCCGGAAATCCAGATTGACACCAGCAAGTGTACGTTGGATGAGGCTGTGGAAGAAATTATCAAACAGTTGGGCCTGGACGTTTAAAAGAAGCTGGGATTTGGGGTTTGGCTATAAAAGAAAGTGAGGATAAAAAATGAAAACATTGTATCTGCATATTGGAACGCCAAAGACAGGGACAACCTCCATCCAGCATTTTTGCTACGATAACCGGAAGGTATTGGAGGAAAAAGGATATTGTTATCCCATGTTTCCGCATCCATATCCAAACACTCGATCCAGACTGGACAGGAAGCGGAACGGGCTGTTTTTGCAGGCAATGTACTGCAACGAAGAAGGAGTCCGGGACAAAGATTACGAAGTCGAAATCTTAAAAAATGGATTCCAGAAAGTCCAAGAACTGTTCCAGACATACGACCAAATTGTGCTATCTGATGAAGGGATCTGGCGGGCGGCGTCCAGCCGGAGAAAAACTATTTGGGAAGAACTGCGCGAAGAAGGGGAAAAGGGCGGATTTATCGTTAAGGTCATCGCCTATATCCGAAAACAGGAGGAGCTGATAGAATCCTGGTGGAATCAGACAGTGAAGCATGGGATTTCACAGAGCAATGTGGCAACCTGGGAGGAGTATCAGGAGATCTATCCCAAATACATCAATCTGGATTATTATGAACTGTTGAAAGCCGCGGCAGATGAATTGGGCACAGAAAATATCGTTGTGCGGCGATTTCACCGGAATTTTTTTGAGGGCGGCAGCCTTCTGGATGATTTTATGCACGTTTTGGGTTTGGAGTTGACAGAGGAATACCTGGTTTCGGATCAGTCGGTAAAAAATACCAAGATGTCGGAGAATTACTGCGAGATCAAGCGAATCATCAACGGAATGCCGGAAGTAAAATTAAAGGAACGATGGCGGTATGAAAGACTGATGAGGAGCCTCTTTCCGCTTTCCAACGAGGAATATCCCTGCCGGATGTTCTCGGCTGAAGAAGCGGCTGATTTTATGAAAAAATATGAGGAGAGCAATCAGAAGCTGTACGAGACGTTTCTGGCAGACGGCAAACCGCTTTTTGTGGATAAAGAAAATCCGCCGGAGAAATGGCAGGAAGACAATCCACATATGCTCACGGATCTGGTTCGCTTTATAGTGCTCTGCGATCAGGACAGAAAAAAAGAGGAAGAGCAGCAAAAGGTAGTAGTGGAAGTCAAACGGGACAACCCATTTGTGGCATTGCTGAAAAAAATATGGCATAAATGCAAGAGACTGTTTACAAGAAAAGAAAAATAATTTACGGGCATGTTCGAGAGGTTTCTCTTGGACATGCCCGCTTTTTAGGCGAGATTTTTTTATTTTTGTACAATGTTGATGATTTTTTTGGGAACATAGATCTCTTTGACGATGTTTCCGGTCAGCTTATCGGCGATGGCTTCTTTGCCCGCTGTCAGTGCGTCTTCCTTAGAAATATCCGCAGAAATCCGAATAACGGCCCGCGTCTTGCCGTTGATCTGCACAGGTACTTCGATCTCATCGTCCTTCATCGCCGATTCGTCAGCCTTAGGCCACTGGTTCTCAAAAACGGAGGCGGTGTGTCCGTAGACCTCCCACAATTCCTCTGCCATATGAGGGGCGAATGGAGCCATCAGGATCAGGAATGTTTCGATGGTTTCCACATCGATACCGCCTGCTTTCTTGGCGATTTCCATCAGCCTATTGTTGTATTCCATAAAACCGGAGATAACGGTATTCAAGCTGAAGCTTTCCAGACGCTGGGTGATGTCGTAAATCAGTTTGTGGCGCAGTTTTACCATTTCCGGGGTGGCGGATACGTTTGCCTCCTTGCTGTCCAGCGCCAGTTTCCAGAAACGTTTCAGGAAGCGGCTGACCCCGTCGATTCCCCGATCGTCCCATTCGGCGTCCAGCTCCGGCGGCCCCACGAATAATTCATACATACGCAGAGAGTCGCATCCGTAATCCCGAACCAGATCGTCCGGCGCCACGACATTTCCCTTGGACTTGCTCATCTTGATTCCATTTTTCCCGGTAATCATTCCCTGATTAAACAGTTTATGGAACGGCTCTTCAAAATCCACAGCGCCGATATCATACAGAAATTTTGTATAAAATCTGGAATACAGCAGATGCAGAACTGCGTGCTCTACGCCGCCGATGTACATATCCACAGGGAGATATTGATCCGCTTTTTCTTTGGAAACCAATTCCTGATCGTTGTGGTTGTCCACATACCGCAGGAAATACCAGGAGGAACCGGCCCATTGGGGCATGGTATTGGTCTCGCGTTTGGCGTCCGATCCGCAGGACGGACATTTGCAT
Organism: uncultured Lachnospiraceae bacterium; assembly: GCA_947571775.1. Lineage (GTDB taxonomy): Bacteria > Bacillota > Clostridia > Lachnospirales > Lachnospiraceae > MGBC164599. The sequence continues at coordinate 110,085 of CANOZK010000009.1, forward strand.
TTTACCCATTCCTCGATGGCAGCCAGCGGAGATTCTCCGGTTCCGGTGGGTTCGTAGGATTCTACATTGGGCAGTTGCAGAGGCAGTTCTTCTTCGGGAACCGGTACATTGCCGCATTTTGGGCAGTGTACAATGGGAATCGGCTCTCCCCAATACCGTTGTCTGGAAAATACCCAGTCACGCAGCTTGTAATTGACCGTGGCCTTGCCCAGCCCCCGTTTTTCTATAATATGAGGCGCTTCTTTCTTTAAAACAGCAGATTCCATTCCGTTCCATTCGCCGGAATGGATCATGGTGCCGTTGGCGTCGGTATAGGCTTGCGTCATGTTTTCGATTTCTTTTCCATCCTTGGCGATGACCTGTATAATGGGAATGTCAAATTTTTTGGCGAAGGCAAAGTCTCTGTCGTCGTGCGCAGGCACGCACATAATTGCACCGGTACCGTAATCTGCCAGTACATAATCAGACAGCCAGATGGGGATTTTTGCCTGGTTCAAAGGATTGACGGCGTAGCTTCCGGTAAAAACGCCGGTTTTTTCTTTGTCCTGAAGGCGATCTACGTTGGATTTCATGGAAGCGTCGTAAATATATTTTTCCACGGCTTCTTTTTTCTCCGGCGTGGCCAGACTTGCCGCCAGCGCGTGTTCCGGCGCAAGCACCATAAACGTAGCGCCATATAAAGTATCCGGCCTTGTGGTATAGACTGTGATTTTTTCTTCCCGTCCATCTATGGAAAAATCTACCTCTGCTCCATAAGATTTTCCGATCCAATCGGACTGCATCTTCTTTACTTTTTCCGGCCAGTCCAGTTTGTCCAGATCGGCCAGAAGCCGTTCAGCGTATTTGGTGATTTTCAGCATCCATTGCCGCAGGTTCTTTTTGGTCACTTCCGCACCGCACCGCTCGCAGCATCCATTGACTACCTCTTCGTTGGCCAGCCCGGTTTTGCAGGAGGGACACCAATTGATGGGAAATTCCTTTTCATAGGCCAGGCCTTCTTTAAACATTTTTACAAAAATCCACTGGGTCCATTTATAAAAAGCAGGATCTGTGGTGTTGACTTCCATGTCCCAGTCATAGATCGCTGCAATATCGTTGATCTGTTTTTTGATATTGGCCACGTTTTCGGCGGTAGACTTCGCAGGGTGTACGCCCATCTTAATGGCGTAATTTTCCGCCGGCAGGCCGAAAGCGTCCCAGCCCATGGGATGAATGACATAGTATCCCTGGAGCATCTTGTATCTGCTCCACACATCAGAAATTACATAGCCCCTCCAGTGCCCCACATGAAGGCCGTTTCCAGAAGGGTAAGGGAACATATCCAAACAGTAATACTTCGGTTTCTTGCCGTCGTTTACATTGACTGGGGTTTTTTGCCAGTTGGAACGCCATTTCTGTTCAATTGCCTTATGGTTATAAGGTGCGCTCATATTTTCTTCTCCTCCTTATATTTATGAAAATACCCCTGAACCTCTCGTCCAGGGGCGTTTTCGTTTCTGTTACTATTCTACTGGTTTGCCAAAATTTTGTCAAGCTTGTGCGGACACTTTTCATCCGCGTTTAGGCAGGGATTGCTTCTCCGCTAAGATTTTATAGGATTGCCGGTCGCACAGTTGAACAGTAATTCGATATTTACGTTGACAGTTTGCGGCCAGATCACTTATAATTTAGCTTATATTTTAGTTTAGAGTGTGGTTTGAAAAAAGAGAGGGAAAAAGGCGATGAAACAGTTTTTTGGCTTGAGTCAGAGGGGGGATTTAAAGGAGGCGGTTCGTGGACTGGGTAATCCCCAGTTGATTATGCTGTTCTCCAACAGCGGGCAGTTTGAAACGCATGTAAAAGAGCTGGCTTTGCTCTATCCGCAAGTTCCAAGTATCGGATGTATTGGAATGGCCTATGATACCAGGATAGTACAAGACGGCGTGGCTGTTCTGGCATTTTCAGACGGAGTCACGGCGGCCGCCAATGTGCTGGAACAGGCGTCTGTCATGCCGGTAAAATACATTGACCGGTTAAAACAGGACGTGCAGGCGGTAAACGGTTCCAGAAAAGATACCGTGTGCATTGATTTCTGTGCGGGAAACGATGCCTGTGTGCTGACTACCATATACAGTGTGCTGAGGGATAAAGGGATTTCTCTGGTAGGCGGGACGGGAGACAAAGGCATGGTATCCGCAAACGGCAGAATTTACAAAGATGCAGTGGCCTATGCACTGGTAAAAAACAACCGCGGCAGGGTAAAAACCTACAAAGAAAATATTTACCATCAGATGGGGGAACAGCGCTTTATCGCTTCCAAAACAGACAGTTCCAGATATATGCTCGGAGAGCTCAACGGGGAGCCTGCCAAGGAAGTGTATCAGCGTATGCTGCACGTGACAGAGCGGGAGATTCCCACCCAGACATTCAAAAATCCTTTCGGAAAACTCAATGGGGATGATATCTGTATCATTTCTATTAAAGAAGTCGTGGGAAATGGACTGGCGTGTTTTCGGCAGGTCAACGATTCGGATATCTTGATGTTGCTGGAGCTGGGGGATTATAAAGCGGTGGTAAAAGAAACCATTGAGAAGATTCAGGCGGATTTCCCCAAGCTTTCCGCTGTATTTTCCGTAAACTGTCTGTTTCGTTATAAGCTGTTTTGCCAGAATCATTATATGGAAGAATATCTGCGTGAAATGAACGCATTGGGCAGGCATGCCGGCTTTGTGGGCTATGGGGAGCATTATAACAATCGCTTTGTCAACCAGTCCATGACCTGCGTGGCGTTTGAGTGAAAAGGAGGAAAGATATGCTGTTTCGTGGTAAAGTCCGACGGGGAACAAGAGAAAATGAAAGTCAAGAGAAAAGCCTGTATCCAGTGCTGCATGTGACGGATAGCCTGAAGAAATACCAAAAAGAGATGGTACAAAAGGAAGTGGATTCTCTGCGGGAATTGGGTCTGATAGGAAGTTCTTTTGACGAAGTGCTGGACGAGGCGGACGAGTTTCAGGAGAAATTACGGGAGTTCGGGGACAATTTTTCCGGCATTAACCAGGTCGCCGGGGAGTTTGAGCATGTCAAGGATGAGATAGCCGATTCCGTTGAACACGCTCAGGATGGAGTAAAAAGCTTTCAGGAAAGCTCGACGCAGGTGGAAACTTATTTCGGCGAGCTGGACAAAACGTTCCAGAATTTTCAGAATGCCGTTCTACATATCAAAAAATGCACCAGTAAAATTGAAGCGATTGCAGACCAGACTAATATCCTGGCCATCAATGCGTCCATTGAGGCAGCCAGAGCAGGTCAGCACGGCAAAGGGTTTGCAGTAGTCGCGGTGGAGGTAAAAAAACTTGCAGACGAGATCAAAGAACTGGTCGGCGCTGTGGGCACGAATATCAGCGATGTGGAACAGAGCACGGACGAATTGAGCACCGGCTTAAATACCTCCCAACAGGCATTGCAAGAGAGCATTCAGAAGTCGAAAGAAACGTATGAAATGTTTGACTCCATCACACAGGCCGCCGAGGGCGCAACGTCTGTGCAGTCGGAGATCGCCAAGGTCACGGGAAATTTCAGAGAGGCCCTTCAGGCATTGTGCGGCTTTTTTGACGATATTCGAGTGCAGTACCAGGAGGTCATTCGTCACATTGACCATGCAAGCAGCTTATGCACCACGAAAAGCGCCATGTTCGAGGATGTCGCCAACATGCTCTCACAGATTCCGCCTATTGTAAAAGAACATTGTTCCGAAGAAATCAGTAAATAAAAAAATGCATCAAAAACGCCGCCAGGATAAAGGGCGTACATCCTTTACTGGCGGTATTTTTTGTAAATTTGTCTCTGTGTACAAACTATGATATACTGAGAAGAAAGTTTGGAAGCAAACTTCCAAATCTATTTGAATGATACAGCAAGTGCATCAAGAAGAGGAAACGATTGGGAAATAAGCTGACAATGAAAGGAGATAACTTTATGGAAAGAAAAAAAGTGAAAAATAGATACGGCATAAAAGAAGGAGCAGATCGTTCCGGTTCCCAACTCCTAGGTGAGAGAGAAAACGGGTATGGTCAGAAATATGACCGCTTGGTGGAAATCAGACAGATAGAAAGCGTACGGACAGCATTGTAAAAAATATATCGATAAATAACCAAGTGAGGGCTAATGCGAAAAATGAAAAAAAATAAAAAAAGGTGTTGACACATCCTGGAAACCATGCTATTATATCAAAGCTGTCTCAAACAGGCGGCGGCAAAAGAACATTGACAACTGAACAGCGAAACACACAATCATACATTTTAAGAATGAATGAGTTCC
>CANOZK010000010.1 GCA_947571775.1 uncultured Lachnospiraceae bacterium
AACCCTGTAATAAAGACCGAAAATAAGGGATTATAGGGGCGGTTGCTCCATATATCACGATTAAGCGATCTGGCCGCATACGAAGACTAGCCTTGATCAAATCCCGGATGGTGATTTCTTTGCCGCCCTGAGCGTTGGCTGCCTTTGCTTCCAGCCGCACCAGATTATCCACTCCCTGTATCTGGAGTTCCGCCGAATCCTCAATGGTAATCACACGCTCATCCCCAGGAATATAGGCAGAAAGAGCATTGAGAAACGTGGTCTTTCCACTGCCCGTTCCCCCGCCAATCAGCAGGGAGTAGCGAGCCCGCACCAGCTTTGCCAGAAAATCTGCGCACGCCTGGGTAATGCTTCCCTTAGCAATTAATTTTTCCATCGTAATGGGCTTGTCTGGAAAACGCCGGATTGTGAGAATCGGGCCGTTTAAAGCTACGGGACTTACCACCGCATGGACTCTGGCGCCATTTTCCAGACGCGCATCCACAATCGGCATAGATTCATTGACTACCCGGTTGCATTTTCCTACAATCTGCTGGATTACATCCTCCAGTTTTTCCTGTGAGGTGAACTTTTTCTCCCATTTTTGTATCCGGCCCTGGCGTTCGATAAAAATCTGATTCGGCCCGTTTACCATAATCTCTGTCACAGTGTCGTCTTCGATCAACTCTTGCAGTACATCCAGCCTGCGGACAGAATAAAACAATTTCTGCCTAAGATTCACTTTTTTCTCTAAGGCCATATACTGCAACTCCTGACTGTCCAGAATAATCCGGTCAATCAGCAACAGAACCTCTTCGTCTTCCAGTTCCCTGGACATATCCATTTCTTTCATCAGCCTTTGCCGCAGAACGGCAAACGGCTCATACATACAGCCCACCTCCCCGAAAAAAAATGCTTTTTAAAACATTAGGAAATTATCTACCGAAACGGTTTTAGATAAAAGATTAATTCAAGAATGTAAGCTTATTATATACTCTTTTTTCTGTATTGTCCATGCATAAAGTATAAAAATTCTAAAATATCCATAAAATTCGCCGCTAAAAACACACAAAAAGAGACAGGAGAACCCATAGGCTATCCTGTCTGAACTGTTATATCTTCTCTTTTTTACCCAATCTTATTTGCAGCTCAAAAACCCTTCCATGCTCCGCATGGCTTTCTCCTCGTCCTCGCCGTTAGCCAATATCGTAAGCTCCTCTCCGGCGTCCAGCCCCAGAGTCATCATGCCCATAATGCTCTTTGCATTTACCCTCTTTTCGTCCACCTCCATATGGATCTCGCATTTATATTCGTTTGCGAGCTGCACCAACTGCGCAACGGGCCTTGCCTCCAGCCCAGTATTCAAATTAATTTTTACACGCTTTTTAATCATAAGAACTCCTCCTTGTTCCCCCGTAAATCCTGTGCCAGATTGCTCAGCTTCCTTAGCCTGTGATTCACACCCGATTTTCCCACCTGGGGCGCCAGCATCATCCCCAGTTCCTTTAATGTTGCTTCCGGGAATTCCAGACGCAGCCGGGCGATTTCGGACAGTCCGCTGTTCAGCTTATCCAGCCCTATCTTTTCTTCAATCAAACGAATATCTTGGATCTGTTTTACCGCCGCATTTACCGTTTTGTGTATGTTTGCTGTCTCGCAGTTTACCTGCCGGTTTACTGAATTACGCATTTCTTTTAAAATACGGATATTCTCCAGGCTCATCAACGCCACATTTGCCTCCATAAGCCCCAGAAGCTCCACAATCTGCGCTCCTTCTTTTACGTATACCACATAGGACTTCTTGCGCAGGACAATTTTTGCATCAATCTGAAACGCCTGCATGACTTCCTGAAGCTGTGCAGCCTTTCCCTCCGTCTGGCAGACGATTTCAAAGTGATAAAATTTTTCCGGGTCGCTGATAGAACCGGAGGCCAGAAAAGCCCCTCGTATAAACGCCCGTTTACAGCAACTGTTTTGAATTACCACGTGGCTGGACAGGTGCAAAACATCCCCCTCGGAAGCCGTCAATTTTACCGCCTGCAAAATGCGCATAGCCTGTTCCTGGTTATCCACCAGAATGGTATAGACATCCCCTCTTTTCAGATAGGGATTCTTGGTAATTACAATATCTGTATCTATATTAAAGGTTTTCTGTAATAGTGTAAAGCATTTTTTGGAAACCGCCGCATTTTCTGTCTGTATGCACAGCCCCGTCCCTTTGTCGCCCTGGGATACTATACGCCCGCACATGCCGATGATTGCAGAAATTTCAGCAATCTGGCAGTGCCGCGCCATGCTGTACTTCCCGGCAAGCTCCTCCTTGACTTCCGCAGAAAAAGACATAGTCCCTTATACACCCTTTTCGTAACAGTTCAGATCCCTTCCCTGTTACCCCTTTTCTAATATTTTTTTCGTATGGAATCTTTTAGAAGATCCCTGTGCTCTATCCGCAGGCCGCAGCCTATCTGCCCTTTCAGCCGCCCATAAATCTCTTTTGCCAGCGTCACCGAGCGGTGTTTGCCGCCGGTACAGCCGATCCCGACCACCAGACTGGTCTTGCCTTCCCGGATATAGTGGGGAATCAGAAAGCGAAGCATCGCCTCTAGTTTATCTGCAAATTCTTTTGCCGCATCAAAGGACATCACATAATCGAATACCTCCGCATCCTCCCCGCTCATGGGCCTCAGGTGATCCAGATAATAAGGATTCGGCAAAAAACGGACATCAAAAATCAGACTTCCATCTCCTGGTATTCCATATTTAAACCCAAAAGATAAAATGGATACCATCAGGCTGTCAAATTTCCGGTTCTTCAAAAAAATATTTTCTATTTCTTCTCTCAGCTCCCTTGTGAGAAGCTGACTGGTATCAATGATATAATCCGCCCTGGTTTTCAGAAAACCCAGCTTTTCACGCTCCAGACGGATTCCGGTGTCTACCCTTTCCCGTGGCGCCAAAGGATGGTTGCGCCGTGTCTCCTGATACCGCTTGATCAGCGCTTGGTCGCAGGCGTCCAGAAAAAGGATCTCCAAGTCGTAGCCCTGCTGCTTCATATGATCCAGAACGCCCTCCAATTCGTCCAGCGCCTGGCCGCTGCGCACATCCACGCCCAGCGCAGCATTGCGAATCTCCTCAGCATTCATATCCGCCATCATAGATGCGAATTTTTCCATCAATGGTATGGGCAGGTTATCCACACAGAAATAATTGGCATCCTCCAACATTTTAAGGGCAGTGCTCTTCCCTGCCCCTGATACTCCGGTCACAATGACAAAACGCATCCTACCACCTCACATCAATCTCTGTTTGGGAAATCCCCCAAGAACTTCACCTCTGACTCCAGATCTACCTGGAACTGCCGCTTTACCTCCTCTTGCACATGTTTCATTACAGCCGCCACATCCGCCGCTGTGGCATGGCCGCAGTTTACCACAAAGCCGCAATGTTTTTCGGAAACCTGGGCGTCGCCCGCCCGGTAGCCTTTCAATCCCGCGTCCATAATCAGCTTTCCGGCAAAATATCCTTCTGGACGCTTAAATGTACTCCCCGCACTGGGGTATTCCAACGGCTGCTTGCTGGTTCGCCGCTGGGCCAAATCCTGCATAAGAGCCTGGATGGTTTCTTTTTCCCCAGGCTCCAGTCTCAGAGATGCTTCCAGTACGATATAATTCCTGGTTTTCACGATACTGGTTCGGTAACCCATCTCTAACTGATCCGCATGTAAAGTTATCCGCTGGCCAGAGGAATCCAACACCGTAATTTCCTCCAGCACATCTTTCATCTCGCCGCCGTAAGCGCCTGCGTTCATCGCCACCGCGCCTCCTAATGTGCCCGGAATTCCTCCGGCAAATTCCAGGCCGGTCAGAGACGCTTCCATGGCTTTTTTGGAAAGAGCAGCAAGGGAAACACCAGACTGCGCTACAATGTGATTCCCTTTGCGCACAATCTGGTTCATATTCCGGTAAAGTTGAATCACCACACCCCGATACCCCTGGTCGCTGACCAGAAGATTGCTGCCGTTTCCAAGGATAAACCAGGGAACGCGCTCGCGGCTGCAAACTTCCAGAATTTTCTGGATTTCCTCCACGCTTTCGGGCTGCAGAAAATAATCTGCCGGCCCGCCAATGCGAAACGTCGTGTGCTTGTTCATCGGTTCCTGCACCAGTACCCTCTGGCTATCCATGATTTCCTGAAACAAACTGCTTAAATTTTCCATCCCGCTTTTGCCTCGTTTCTATTTCCTGTTTTGATACGGTTGCTTCTGCAAGCAAATCTTTTATCACCTCGGCCGCGATCAAAAGCCCCGCCACACTGGGCACAAAAGAAATGCTTCCCGGCGTATTTTTCTGCTCGGATGTCCTCGTGGGACTGATGGGCTTTTCCTTAGAATAAAGCACCTTGACTTTGCGGATGCCCCGTTTGCGCAGTTCCGTGCGCACTGCTTTGGCCAGCGGGCAGACGCTGGTTCTGGAAATATCCGTAACCTCAAACTTGGTGGGATCCAGTTTATTGCCCGTTCCCATTGAGGAAATGACGGACGTTTTTGACAGCTTCGCCTGCTCAATGATCAGCAGCTTTGAAGGAACCGTATCAATCGCATCTACAACATAATCATATGCCGAAAAGTCAAACATATGGGCGGAATCTTCATTATAAAAGGTATCGTAAGTGTGAACCAAAATATTTTCATCAATGTCGTGTATCCGCTCCTTGGCCACCTTGGTTTTCGGCCTGCCCAATGTGGAATGGAGGGCGTAGAGCTGTCGGTTTATATTTGTTATATCAACAGTATCGTGATCCACCAGCGTCAGGCTTCCTACGCCGCAGCGGGCCAGTGCCTCTGTCACATACGACCCTACGCCGCCCAGGCCAAACACAGCTATCTTCTTCCTGCTCAGCAGATCCGTTTTTTCTCTCCCTATCAACGATTCCATACGTGAAAATTCGTTCAACATGTTCTTTCCTCCCGCTTCTTTCTTATTATACTATCAGAAGCGCAAAAAGTACAGATGAATATCTGTACTTAACTGCCATGCTATTTTTATGAAGTATTTCTGCAATGCTTTACCCTTATTGAAACAGCCCATCCATATAGGAAACAGCGCTTTCGGATATAGCATCTGCATTGTTGAGAAAGATTACATCCTGTACCTGGTTTTCTTCCACAAACCAGGGAATATTCTCCCCAAAATAGCGGTAATCCACCACATGTACCATTTGGTAATGATCCACCAGAAACGGCACAAACGCATTCCCGTAAGATTCTTTGATTACCAGGCAAGAGGAGCCGTCCTGCAATGTCGGATTTTCGATAATTGAGTAAGGGTTATCTCCTCCGATAAAGCAAGAATATTTATTGCCGCTGTCGTAATCGGAAGCATCGGCAACCACCTGCCAATCCATATCTATCCCATCGATCCCTGTATAAGTCATCTCGTTTGTACCCTTCGGCAGATAGGCCGTAATCACATCCGGGTTTTCCGCCAACACAGCCGCCTGGTTTCCAAAGGAATAGAAACTCCCCACAAAGTTGTCAAACTCCTGTATTTGATAATCGTCTCTGGAATTGGGTGAAATCCCTTTTTTCTCACAGAACTGTTCATAGGCATAGTATGCCCCATCTGCCGTCCAATGATGATCGGTGCGGAAATATAGATACTCGCTGTTGTGTTTGAGCAGCGTATCGAACACCTGCACGCCCTGCACGCTGTCATCCAGATTGTTCAAAATGTAATCAAATGCCTGGGACTGGTCACTGCATCCCATAGAATCCTGAATTTCCTGATCCAGATAAATCCCAATGGAGGTAGGAGCCAGAATGTCATAGACTGTGGCCTTCCCTGCCAGAAGCTGCGCCGCATGATTGATCATCTTAATGTATTGATTGGCAGAATCCAAAGCAAAATAATACAACTCAAACGCCCGATCCTCGGCTATGTAAATCGTGCCTGCAACCTCTGGCACTACATGCATGGTGCCGTCTCCGCCCTCGTCGCCCTGGGCAGACGCCTCCTTGCTCTCTTTCTCCGAGTCTTTTTTGGAATCGGTTTCCGTGTACTCCGTGGGAATCTCATCTCCCGTTCCCACGCTGCCGTGTATCTGCTCCCTGCCCAAACCATACAGCCGTTCAACCGCTGCATTTGCCGTCAGCAAGCGCTCCCGAAACGGAAAAGTATCCGCATACCAAGTGCTGATATCTGTAAAAAAATCCCCTTTTAGGACACCGCTCACCGAAATTTCTGGAAATTTCTCCAGATCCCTTTTTTCCACATTAGACTTTTTCGGCCGAAGAGGAATCAAAAGCCCCACCACGCAAAGCAAGATTAAGACCCATTGAAACACTGTATTCTCCAGCCTGAGATAAGTATGATACCGCTTCCTCTCCCTCTCCTTACGCTTCTGATGCTTTGTCAGAGCTTCCAAATCAAACTTTCCCTCCTGTCAAAATTGAAAATACAAAAACGGATTATAGCTGTTGCCCACCAGCGCCATCACGGACAAAATAATGAAAAGCACCGGCACCAGCGTTCCTGCCAGATATACCACGCGGCCAAAACGTCCTTCCCACACCCGGCCCACGTATCGGAACTGATCCCGCACCATAGCCGCAAAAGGCGTGCAGCCCACCGCGCTGATCAACAGCAAAAAACAATGATTCTGGAAAAAAATCCTGGTTTCCAAATTAGAAAAAGCATTGCCGTTGAGTCCGAACATACCCTTTATCGTAACCGCCACATTGGAAAAATCCGTAAATCGGAACAAAATCCATCCAAAGGCCACAACCAGCAGCGTATAAATGTTGCGCGCCACCGGCGGAAGGCTGAAATTGCGCTGTTTGCAAAACCGCTCCAGAACCAGGAAGCAGAAAAAATAAAGGCCCCAAACCACATAGTTCCAGGCAGCGCCGTGCCACAAACCGGTTAAAGCCCACACAATAAATAGGTTCCTTATGGTTTTGACCTCTCCGTTTCTGCTGCCCCCCAAAGGTATGTACACATAATCCCTGAAAAAACTGCTCAGGGAGATGTGCCATCTCCGCCAAAATTCCTGAACGGAACCGGCGATATATGGATAATTAAAATTTTCCTGGTAGTGCAGCCCCACCATCAGCCCCATGCCGATGGCCATGTCCGAATAGGCGGAAAAATCCAGATAAATCTGCATCGTATACGCCAAAATACCGATCCATATACCAAATGCAGGAACGTGCTCCAGTGCAGCTCCGTCCAAAGGCAGAAACATATCCGCCACCAAGGCGCAGCCATTGGCCAGTATCGCTTTTTTCGCCAATCCTGCCGAGAACCGCCAGACGCCCTCTGCCGCCTCGCTCATCCTGGCCCGCCGATGCTCCAGCTCTTCCGCCACCGTGCTGTAACGCACAATCGGACCAGCCACACATTGGTGAAACAAACCTGCATAGAGCAAAAGTACCCAGAAATTCTTCTGGGCCTCCACCTCTTTTTTGTATACATCCACCACATAAGAAAGCAGTTGAAATGTATAGAAAGAGATACCTATCGGCAGGACAATCTCCGGGATTTTCTTAGGCGCTCCAAATAAAAATCGGACTCCCTCCAGAAAAAATCCAGTATATTTAAAAATACAAAGTACGCCAATTAAAATGACACACGTTGAAATAAAAAGAACGATACGCAAAGAGGTGTCCTGGTACCGTTCCATCATCCGCGCAGAAAGCCACGCAGCGAACGTCATCCCCACAAGCAGGACTAAATACTGCGCGCCTCCCCACGCATAAAATATCATGGAAAATACCAGCAGTACGATATTCTTTGCGCGGATCGTAGACATATGATTATAAATGAACAGCCAAATTACAAAGAAAAAGCATACAAAAAACAAGCTTGCAAATACCATGAACCCCCTGACACTCCCAACCAGCAGATCCCGACATGTTTTCTCCCCAAAAAATCGATCCATATCCCCCCAGCATGGATCCGATGCACGCCCGTCGTCTGCTAAAATTCGACTTTTATTCTGTTAGATACATCTTATAGTATGAAATGCTGTTTGTCAACCAACTTATTTCCATATTTTGTGTTTTCCACTACAAATTCTAATTACGGTTCACTGTGTACCCAGCGGCAAATCTTATTCTTTCATCTTCGGTTTAAAAATCAGGCTGGCTAAATAGGAAAAAATCAGCGCCGCAGACACCCCCACGGCACACGCTGTAAAACCTCCCATAAACAGCCCAATAAAACCGTTTTCGTCAATGGCTTTTTTCATACCCTCCCAGAGCACATTGCCGAATCCCAAAAGCGGAACGCTGGCCCCGGCCCCGGCAAAATCCACCAAAGGCCCGTAAATTCCCACAGCGCTCAGCAAAGCCCCAGAACACACCAGCAAAACCATCACCCTGCCCGGCATCAGCTTTGTCTTATCCAGCAAGATTTGAACCAAAGCGCAAATCAGTCCGCCTACCCAAAAAGCATGCACATAATCCATTATTCTGCTCCTTTCTCAATGCTTTCCAGCACCACGCCGTGAGCGATTCCTGGAACGCTTTTTCCCTCGTTAAAGCTTACTTTGGATAGCAGCGCTCCTGTGGGTACAAACAGCACCCGCTTCCATTCTCCTTTTTCCACTTTCGGTAATATATAAGAAGCAAACACCGAGGCCGCACAGCCGCATCCGCTGCCGCCAGAATGGGTATCCTGGGTCTTTCCGTCATAGATTTCCAGTCCGCAGTCCATATGCTGTTTTCGGATATCGTATCCTTTTTCCATCAAAAGATCCCATAAAATTCTCTGTCCTACTTCCCCTAAATCGCCTGTCACAATTCGGTCGTAATCCTCCGGCATCCGGTTAAAATCCATAAAATTCTGGTAAATGGTATCGCAGGCAGCCGGTGCCATACAAGCGCCCATATTCTGGGAATCTTTTAACCCATAGTCCACAATCTTCCCGGTGGTAAGACCGACGATCTGAGCGTTTCCGCCGCTTTCCCCCAACACGCACGCACCGCTTCCTGTCACTGTCCAGGTCGCCGATAAGGGCCTCTGATTTCCGTAGGAGAGCGGAAACCGGAATTCTTTCTCCGCGCTGCCGAAATGGCTGGACGTGACAGACAACACATGCTCCGCATATCCTCCAGCCACGGCCATCGCCCCGAGGGACAGCGCTTCCCCCATCGTGGAACATGCCCCATACAGCCCATATACCGGAATTTGAAAGTCCGCGATTCCAAAGGAGGACGCCACAGACTGGGCCAGCAAGTCCCCGGCGTAAATCATCCGTATCTGCCATTTCTCCAGCCCCGCCTTGGCAATAGCCAGAGCCGCCGTCTCTTTTTGCAGTGTACTCTCCGCCTCCTCCCAGGAATTTGTCCCGAACATGGGGTCGTCGCCTACCATGTCAAAAACATCTCCCAGCGGTCCCTCGCCTTCTTTTTTCCCTACAATAGAAGCCCCGCTTAAGATCGAAACGGGAGTCTGAAGCTGTATGCTCTGCTGTCCAATCACCTGCTGCGCCATAAACAAAACACCCCTTTCCTCACAAAACACCCCAAACATTCAGCAGCCAATAGATGATACCCAAAATCCAACTAGAAAAGATTCCGAATAAAATAACCGGCCCGGCAATGGTAAATATTTTGCACCCAATGCCCATTACCTGTCCTTCTTTTTGAAATTCAATCGCCGAGGCCGCCACCGAATTGGCAAATCCGGTAATCGGCACGAGCGATCCCGCCCCGGCGAATTTCGCCAGCTTCGGATAAATATTCAGCCCGGTCAAAAGCACGCTGAGCAAAATCAGAATGCCAGAGGTCCAGGAAGCGGAGATCTGCCGCCCCAGCCCATATGCCTGGCACATATTCATAATCCACTGTCCCAGCATACAGATCAATCCGCCGATAAGAAAAGCCCTAGCCATATTCAGCGGCAGGCTGTGGGTGGGCGTCACCTGTTTGACGTATTCTTCGTACTCTTTTTGTTTTTTTTGCGTTTGTATATCCGGCATAGGTTTTCTCCTTTCATCGATACCAACCGTTATAGAAAAACCACAGGGAACCGACAATTTTTCCCAATGCAATCGCCACAATGATAATAGGAATCCCGTGCTTGAGCTTGATCCTTCTAGCCACGATTGGAAAGATATCCGCCATCTCCGCCAGCGCCAGAATCCATCCCCCAAGGAAGATTCCCGAAAACAGTCCGTAAATCCCCAGTCCCCACACGCCAAGGGGTATATGCAGACGAAATACATAAAATACATTCCCCGCCAACGCCCCCAGTATCATAGAATCTTCATACAGCAGGATTTTATCTGCCGTATGGGTGATCCCCGCATATCTGGGGATGATCCCCAGGCCAATCAGGAAAGCCACCGCTGCGCTGGCCACAACGCCCCCAGCGCACAGTCCCAGAAATCCCATTGCTATTTGTTCCCACATGGCTGTTCTTCCTCCCGGCCAATATCCTCAATAATTGTGCTGTTGACATCATCCTCGTACATACGCATCTGCACCTGCATAGGCGTGGGGTCCTGAGTCAGTTTTTTTCTGCTAAAATGGTTAAAGAAAAACAAAGCTCCCAGACCAATGCCCAGAGAATAAGTGATCTCCAGGATGCTAAACCCCGGCGCCGTCTTCCCCGTCATCTGTTCGTAGATCTGGGAAAACAGTTTGCTGATATCCACGTCGGTATTAAAAGTCATAATGGAAAAAGCGGTTCCGAAAAAGGAAACCAGGCATACAAATCCTGCTTTTATCCATTCAAACAGCGGATACGCATGCTTCTCGGTCTCATACGTAATGACAAAAGAAGGCTCTCCGATATGAGTCACTTCCAGACTTGGGTATTTCTGCTGGATGTCACGGATAATATCTATCACAGACGCCACATATCTGCCCGGCTGCTTGGGATTTAAGTTCATCACAGGCAATACCCGGCACTGGTTTACAATCTTGTCGTTGCTTCCTGAGAGTTTTGCCACATCCTGCAAGAAAACCTGCGGATGATCCACTTCCATATTCATATCCGTCTGTATATATAAAGTATCGCTCATAGAAAATTCCTTCTTTCTATCCAGACTTTCTGAATCGTAACCGCTTAGCTACTTCGATTAGTATCTGTCTGAACGGTTACCCCGAATCATAATATAGTATGGAAGAAAGAAGGAATTTTATTCACGTTTCTATTTTTCCCCTCATAATCTTCAGTATTTTCTTTTCCATGCGGGAAACCTGTACCTGTGAAACGCCCAGCTTTCCCGCAACCTGGTTCTGGGTCATATCTTGGAAGTAACGCATATAGATCAATTTGCGCTGATCCGGCTCCAGATATTGCAACATTTCTTCCAGAAGCAGCCGATCCAATACCTTCTCCTGGGCGTTTTCTCCCTCTGGCAGCTTATCCTGAAGGGAAATCTCCGCACCGTCTCCCTGGTAAATAACCCTTTGCAGCGATTCGATCTCCGCGGCCGCTTCTGTCGCCATCACCAATTCCTCCGACGTGATGCCTGCCTCCTGGGCAATTTCCTCCACCGTCGGCTCTCTGTCCAACTTTTTTTCCAGCCGCTCCCGCACCAGATACGCCTTGTAGGAAATCTCCTTTAAGGAACGGCTGACCCGGATCATGCCGTCGTCTCTCAAAAAGCGTTTGATCTCCCCGGCTATCATAGGCACTGCATATGTGGAAAATTTCACCTCATAATCCAGATTGAAATGATCCACCGCTTTTAACAGACCGATGCTCCCAATCTGGAACAAATCGTCCATCTCCACGCCCCTGTTCCGAAACCGTTTCACCACACTCCAAACTAGGCCGACGTTTTCCTCGAATAACGTATCTCTTGCCGCTTTATCTCCTTGCTGTGCATGCCCAATCAAAACGAGAGTACGGTCTTCTTTCACACTTGCCCCCCTATGACTTTCTTCATACGCACCACAGTCCCCTCCCCTGGGCGGGATTCCACCTGAACTTGATCCATAAATGCTTCCATAAATACGAATCCCATGCCGGAACGATCCAGCTCCGGTTTGGTGGTATACATGGGCTGCATGGCTTTTTCAATGTCTTCGATTCCTTTCCCCTTGTCTGTCACGGCTATGTAAATCGTGTTTTTTTCCAGTTTACATTCCAGGCGTATCTTATGTACCTCTCCTTCGTAGCCATGGATAATGGCGTTGGTAATCGCCTCCGAAAGCGCGGTTTTCAGATCCGCCACCTCCTCTAGCGTGGGATTGAGCTGGGTGCAAAACGCCGCCACAGCGACTCGCGCAAAACCTTCGTTGCTGGGATAGCCGTCAAATTCAATGGCCATTTCATTTGCTGTCTTTTTTTTCTTATCCATCCTTACGTTCCTCCCGATGAATCTTCATAATTTTGTGCATACCGGATAAATGGAGGATCTTGTCGATCCTCTCGCTTACATGGACAGCCTCCACGCTGCCACCCCGCAAATCCAACAGACGATAACGGCCCGCCATTACTCCGATGCCGGAACTGTCCATAAAGTTAGTATTGCGAAAATCAAAAATAATATGCTGAATATGATAGTTTTCCAAATAAAAATCTGTCTCTTTTTTCAGCCGCTCCGAACTGGGATGATCCAACTCCGCCGGCATCTGCACCGTCAGACTCACGCCTTCTATCTGATATACCTGATCCATAAAATTCCCTCCGTCCTTTTTTTGATTTCATACGGAAAAAGGATGCGCTTTTTTTGCGCATCCTCTTTTCTGAGGTTTCTCTCAATACAGTTCTTCCGCTGGCATATCCATCCCGTCCGGGGCCGTATCTCCCAGTGCTTCATCCGCTGGATCCTGACCCTCCGGATCCGTTTGGCCGTCCTGCTGCATATATTCGGTAAGATTTTGCTTTAACTCCTGATACAGTGCGGCCGCCTCCGCCGATAAATTGTTTTTGTTGACGTCGGTCAAAAAGCTGGCGGCCATGGCGTAATTGTTTGTCTGAAAATAACTGACTGCCTGTACTAAATTCTCGTAATCGTTTACTTTTTTTGCGGTTTCGTCTGACGCTTTCTGCGTATCGTTGGTGCTGACCTGCGCACTCTCCAGATCGGCTTCCAGCCTGGAGATTTCCGCATCCCGGATCGCGAGCTGATCGCCATACAGCAAAATCTGCTCATTGGCAGAGCCGAGAACTTTCTGCGTCCTGGCCGGGAGCACCAGAAACCAGACGGCTGCAACGCCCACGGCAAGTCCAATCCCCAGCGTGACCAGCGTTCCCCACATAGAACTCTCCCGAAATGCCGGCGGCTGGATCACCGTATCGTTGCCGGAACGATACAAATAACCGGCTACGTCTGTCTCATACTCCTCTTTGCGCCCCTTTTCCTTCTTATCCAGATTGGTTACCACCCCTGTCTGCAAATCAATTTCCCGCAGAAAACGCAAAGTCGTCGTGTTGGTCTTGTCAATTTTTGCCGCCTTGCGCAGAATCTTTCTGGCTTTGCTGTATGCGCCTTCTCGAATCTGCAGAAGCGCCAGAAGATGGTAGCCCTTGATCAGCTTAGGATTCTGAACCAATATTTTCCGCAGCTGGATCGCCGCCATATCTTCGTGACCTTCCCGGCAATATTCCAGCGCCTGGTTGTACTTTCGTATGGTCTGGTTGATGCTTTCCAGCTTATTGCGGTTTGCCTGAAGCTTATTGATATAAGTTTCCGCCAGGTTATTCTCAGGCGTCAGGCTTTTGCTGATGACCCACTCGCTCAATGCAGACACCACCTCGCCTGTCTCAAAATAGACCAAACCAAGCAAATTGCGCGCCTGCATATTATTTTTATAAAATTTTAAACTCTGCTTTAAACAGCTTATGGCGCCGGACAGATCTCGGATGCTGGCTTTCTCCAGACCTTTATTGTAATAAAGATTGGACAGGCGAACCGCCTTTCTCTGTATCGTCATATTCCATCCGCACCGGTTACAGTAATCCAGACCTGGAGCGACAAGGATACCGCAGTTCATACACTTCATGCTGTTCCCCCTTTACGTTTCCTTGCCGCTGCTGACATCCTGTAACATCTCCTTTAACAGATCAATCACATCGATCAGTTCCCTGTCGTAAATTGCATTTTCCACATCGTCCACGTCCAGACATGGCTCAAAGTTCTTGAGTTCTTCATCGTAATTTATCATTTTTTCCTCTTCCTGACGCACTTACCGCGTCACCTGGGCAGATCTGAAAATTTACTTCCCAAACCTATTCCCTCAGACTTTTCACTTCACCCACCAGATACAAGGAACCGACGCAGAACAGAAGGCCGTCCCCCCGCAGGCTGCATGCCTTTTCAAAAGCTTTTTTCACACTGTCCTCTGCCAGCACCTGACTGCATCCGCCTTTTCGGAATTCCTCTGCTAATACCTGGGCGTCCACTCCCCGCTGTGTCTGAAGAGTGGCCGTCACCACGGCCGCAGGCTTCAATTCCTGGCAAATCCTGCGGATCATATCTGGATAATCTTTGTCGTCTACGGCAGAGAACAATAAAACGATTCTGTATATTTCCCGAAAATCCGCCGCCGTTTCCAGAAAACTTGCCACCCCGTCCTCATTATGGGCGCCGTCCACAACGATTCCCGGTAAAATTGTCTCCATACGCCCCTGCCACCGAGTGCCGGCAATCCCTTTTCTCACCTGCTCATCGGTAAATTCCACCTGCCCTTTTAGAGCTTCCAATGTCCGCAGAGCCAACGCCGCATTCATCACCTGATATCTGGCAATGAATGGTATGGAAAAAACATCCGCCTCATTTTCTTTTTCATTAAGGATAAAGTCAATGCCCTGAGAGGTAATCTTTTGAATGGTAAACTGTTCTTTCCGAACTGGACAGGCCGGCGCCCCTGTGCTGCGCGCTTGCTCTTCGATTACCCGTGCCGTCTCCGGGTGGTTGGCATCGTAAATAATCGGAACCCCAGGCTTGATAATCCCAGCTTTTTCCGCGGCGATAATCTCCACCGTATCGCCCAGAACTTGGACATGGTCCAGACTAATGGAAGTGATCGCACAGGCCAGCGGGCGCTCAATCACATTGGTAGCGTCGATCTTACCGCCAAGCCCGGTTTCCAGAATCACATAGGGCACGCACGCCCTCTGAAACATCCACATTCCCATCAAAAATATGGTCTCAAAAAAGTTGGGATGATGATTTCCTTCCGCCACCAGCTCATCAATCATTTCCTTTACTTTTTCAAACGCCTGGAGAAACAGCTCATCGTCTGCCGGCTCCCCGTCAATCTGAAAACGCTCGTTCATTCGTATCAGATGCGGAGACGTAAATAGGCCGCACCGATAGCCGCCCGCCCGGAAAACAGAGGCCAGATAGGCGCATACGCTCCCCTTGCCGTTGGTTCCGGCCACATGAATCACCCGAAAGGCCTCCTGGGGGTTCCCCAGCCGGTGCAGACATTCCTTGATATATTCCAGGCTGTGCTTTGTGGTAAACCTGGGAGTCTCCTCCAGATATGTCACCGCTTCTTTATAATTCAATATACTCACCCACTTATCTCAAAGTAAATTGTTGCCTTCTTATCTTATTATATAACAGAAGGGACAGATGTCCAGTACCATTCGTAAGATTTTATCCGACAGGATTCTCCAGAATTTTAAAAGATTTTCTTGCACAATATTGTGATCTCGAAAATTACAGTTAAAAAATCTCTGCATATAAAATATAATATGCTTAATAAAGAATACGAAAAATGAGTGTGAATCACCCGCCCCAGCAAGTTTTCAAACTAAGGATAGCTATCCACTTTGCCAGGAACAGAGCGGCTATTTTTTATCTGCCTTTTTGCTTCAGCACTGAATAATACCTCTGATACGTGGTACTCAATACCCTTCTTGTGGAGCTGTTGCTGCGCTGGACTACCTGTACTTTATCTGTGTTTTCAAAGACATAATCGCTGATCAAAAGCGTGGTCGGATTCAGATAATTTGTCTCGATATATTCTCCATTGATCATCACCTCGCTGGACGGCGTAAAGTGCGTTCCGATAATATAGGAGCTGTCTTTTAGCCCAGGCGCCGGGCGGATTTCGTCCAGCGTGGCGTCATAAACGCCCAGATGCATTTTCGTAGCCTGATAGGGGCTTTTTCCCCGATAGACATATTGTTCCCCATACAGGATATCGTATTGAAGCATTTCCAGATCGACCTGATAATTTTTTGTATTTCTTCTGGCCTGATGGTAGCGGAAAATATTTCCCTTATAAATGTTCAGACGTTTCAGCAGCTCCGCTGCAATCTGGTAAGAGGCCAGGTTTTCGTCTTTCTTTTTCAGGCCTATGTTGTCCCAGATGACATACTGCGTCTGGAACAGGTAGCGGTTTTCCATATCTTCCACTTTCAGCTCCATGGTCGGCAGATGATCCCCATACATCACCAGTACCGTATGTTCTCCGAATTTCTCCAAGGCTTGGATCAATTCGGCAATAAAGATATCCATCTCGTGGATTTCATTGACATAGTATTCCCATTTATAGTTCTGTTCCTGCGTGGCAGAACCGCTCACGGTAATCTGAGGCTCCTCTAGTATCGGTTCGTCTGGATAATCCCCATGCCCCTGCACGGATATGGTGTAAACGTAATCGCTGCCCTCACTGGATTCCAGACAGTCCAGGATAGATTTGGTCAGCACCCGATCCCGCACCCATCCCAGCGGATTCTGGTCGTCCTCCTCTTCCATATATTCTTCCGAGGTAAAGGTATCAAATCCTAAATTCGGAAAAATCGTTCTTCTGCCGTAAAAATTCGCCTCGTTGTTATGGATGGCGTGCGTCCGATAGCCAAGTTTTTTCAGCACAAAAGGCGCGCTCTCACAGGTCGTTTCTTTAAGAATGCTTTTGTATGGGTATTCGCCCGGCCCAAAATAGCGCAGGCTCATTCCAGTAATCGTCTCAAACTCGGTGTTGGCCGTCCCCGCGCCCACGGACGGAACGCGG
This sequence comes from uncultured Lachnospiraceae bacterium, assembly GCA_947571775.1. GTDB lineage: Bacteria > Bacillota > Clostridia > Lachnospirales > Lachnospiraceae > MGBC164599. The sequence goes on from CANOZK010000010.1 coordinate 16,907, forward strand.
AAGTACCCGGATGAATATTCCTTCATCAGACGGCGAAAATTGGGAATCGGATCTTGGGACAATTTCAGATAATTTACCTGATAAGGGTCAAAAAAAGACTCCAATTGCAGGAAAATAATATTCGGCAGTTCCTCTGTCTGGGTACTTTTTAATTTGCTCTCCCCCTCTTCAATCCGCTCTATGGACGCCTGAGAGTAATCCGGCGGACAATCAATCCCCGTATTAAAGATCGTCGTCATCAGACAGTAGGGATATCCGTAATCTTCATAAGCAAACGCAATATTTCCAAAGTAATTTGAGAGAATCCGTTTTTCCAAAGCCAGCTCCGTCACTCCATAAAAAGCCACGATTGCCCCCAGAAAAAGCGGAATGTTCCAGCGGTAATACAGCCTCCCCTGGTATTTCGGCGCTTTGAAAAACTGCAAAATCAACGCTGCCAAAACCAGCACCAGCAAAATCACCACCACGATCATACCCGCCAAAGGCAGATAGCGGTTGGCGATTTTCAGCGCGTCTGTAATCAAATGCAGATCCGGCCCGGTAAACGGCGTTACCCGCTGGGCCAACAGCACGCCGTTGATGATTCCTAAGCCCATCCAGAAGATGATCAGCAAAATCCGCACAAATACCCGCCTGCGCACCAAATAGACCACCAGAGTCGTCACAAAAATCAAGCCCGCGTTGTAAAGATACACCAGCGGCCTTTCCCTCACAAAAAGAAACGCTTCCCACAGGGAATGTCTGGATATGGCCTCAATCACATAATAGCCCACCAAAACTGCCAGCATCTGCAACAGCAGAGAAATCCTGTTCAGCACCAATATTGTTTGTCTATGCTTTTTTTCCATAAGCACCTCTGCTTTAGAGTCTGTTTTAAAATCTCTTAATTTCTTTTAATATACAAAGTCTGGTACTTTTCTGCGAGAAAAGTACCAAAAGCGCCGGGGTTGCTAAGCGCCAGCGGCGCTTGGTTCGCAACGACCGGAACGAAGTGGAGACCTTGCGGATTTCCCCGGAGTCCTTTCAAATGCTGTCCTCGAAAGGAAAGCTTTTAACAATCTCTGTTTTATTTCTTTAAACAAATGACACTGCGTTTTCTAGTGCATTTTTTCCAACTGCTGCCGTACCTTCTCCATCATGTCCTGATATTTCTGCAGCTTTTCTTTTTCCTCCTGTATCTTCTTCTCCGGCGCTTTGCTGACAAAATTCGGGTTGTTCAACATTCCCTGGGCGCGAGCGATTTCTTTCTGAAGCCGCGCCTCTTCCTTTTGCAGACGTTCCCGTTCTTTTTCTTTATCCACCAATTCATCCAAGGGCAGGTATACCACCGCGTTGGATACCACGATGGATACCGAATCTTCTGGAATCCCTGCCTTGGTGGACTGTACCCGCACTTTCGAGGCGCTGAGGAAATTCTGGTAGGACTGTTTCATCTGCTCGTACATCTCACAGGCAGCTTCGTCCGCCCCTACAATATAAACTTTGGTTTTCCGGTTATGCGGCACATTCATTTCCACGCGGATATTGCGCACCCCCCGCACCGCTTCTTTGACCGCTTCTACCACCGGAGTGTAAAGCGGGAATTCCCACTCCCTGCGCACTGTGGGCCACTCGGCAATCATAATGGATTCCTCTTCCGGCAGCAAAGTACAGTAAATTTCTTCCGTGATAAACGGCATAAACGGGTGCAGCAGTTTTAACGCTTCGGTGAGCACCGTGCGCAGCGTCCACATGGCATAGTCTGCCGAATCCTGGTCGGCTTCCGCTTTCCAAATACGTACTTTCGCCATCTCCAGATACCAGTCGCAGAGTTCATCCCAAATAAAATCATAAACCTTCTGGACGGCAATTCCCAGTTCAAACCGTTCCATATTGTCGGTCATTTCTGCAATCAGCTCATTTAATTTATTTAAAATCCAGCGATCCGCGGGCTTTAAGTGGAACCGTTCTGGCGTCTGAAAATCTTTTCCCTCAATGTTCATCATAATGAACCGGGAGGCGTTCCATACCTTGTTGGCAAAATTCCGGCTGGCCTCTACCTTTTCCCAATAGAACCGCATATCGTTTCCCGGTGCATTTCCAGTGATCAGCGTCAGCCGCAAAGCATCCGCCCCGTATTTGTCGATCACCTCCAGCGGGTCAATGCCGTTTTGGAGGGATTTGCTCATCTTGCGCCCCTGGGAATCCCGGATCAGCCCATGGATCAGCACATGGTGAAACGGTGTCTTTCCGGTCTGCTCCAGCGCTGAGAATACCATACGGATGACCCAGAAAAAGATGATGTCATATCCGGTCACCAGCACATCTGTGGGATAGAAATATTCCAGTTCCGGTGTTTTTTCCGGCCATCCAAGCGTAGAGAACGGCCACAGGGCGGAGCTGAACCAGGTATCCAGCGTATCCTCATCCTGAGTCAAATGCGTGCAGCCGCATTTCGGGCACTCTTCGGGTTTCCCCTTGGAAACTACGACTTCGCCGCAGTCCTCGCAGTAATAAGCGGGAATCCGGTGCCCCCACCAGAGCTGCCGGGAGATGCACCAGTCCCGGATATTTTCCAGCCAGTGCAGGTAAATCTTGTCGAACCGATCCGGCACGAATTTCAGATTGCCGTCCTTCAGCGTTTTGATGGCGGCTTTTGCCATCTCGTCCATTTTTACAAACCACTGGGGCTTGATCATCGGCTCTACCGTCGTCTTGCAGCGGTCGTGCGTCCCTACATTGTGCACATGGCTTTCTATTTTAACCAACAGTCCTTGGGCTTCCAGATCGGCCACCATAGCTTTTCGCGCCTCATAGCGATCCATACCGGCGTATTTGCCGCCCTTGTCGTTGATCGTAGCGTCGTCATTTAAAATATTGATTTCTTCCAGGTTATGGCGTTTGCCCACCTCAAAGTCATTGGGGTCATGGGCTGGAGTAATCTTTACGCATCCGGTTCCGAATTCTTTGTCCACATACGCATCCGCAATCACCGGAATCTCCCGGTCTGTCAGCGGAAGCTTCAGCGTTTTTCCAATCAGATGAGTGTAGCGCTCGTCGTCCGGGTTTACAGCAACCGCGGTATCTCCTAAGAGCGTTTCTGGACGAGTAGTGGCAATCTCTACAAATTCATCGCTGCCCACAATTGGATACAGAATATGCCAGAAATGCCCCTCCTGCTCTGCATGTTCTACCTCCGCGTCCGAAATCGAAGTCTGACATACCGGACACCAGTTGATGATGCGAGAGCCTTTGTAAATATATCCCTTTTCATAAAGTTTTACAAAGACTTCTTCTACCGCCTTAGAACAGCCTTCGTCCATGGTAAAGCGCTCCCGCTCCCAGTCTGCGGAAGAACCCATCTTTTTTAACTGCCTGATGATTGTCCCGCCGTATTCTTCTTTCCAGGCCCAGGCGTGTTTTAAAAATTCTTCCCGGCCAATCTCCTCTTTGTCGATTCCTTCGCTGCGCAATTTTTCCGTTACTTTCACTTCGGTGGAAATCGCGGCGTGATCCGTCCCCGGCTGCCAGAGGGCTTCATACCCCTGCATCCGTTTGAAACGAATCAAAATATCCTGCATGGTATTGTCCAGCGCATGACCCATGTGAAGTTTGCCGGTTACGTTTGGCGGGGGCATCACAATGGTAAACGGTTTTTTATCTGTATTTACCTTTGCGTGAAAATACCCATTTTTCATCCATTTTTCATATAAGCGTTCCTCTATATCTTTGGGATCGTAGGTTTTTGCCAGTTCTTTTGCCATAGGTTCTGTATTCCTCCTTACATCGAATCCTATTTGAAAACGCCCTCTGCAGCTTCCGTTGCAAAGGGCACTATTTCTCCAGATTTTACTACATCATAATAGTAGGCTTTTGCGAATTTGTCAAGTGTTACTCCACGCTTTTTAGGGATTCTACCATATCAATCTTTTTCAACTTAAAGTACATAGTCATATTTACAAAAGCGGAAAAGCCAATCGTAAATAAAATGCTGTACACAAAGCTCGGCCAGTAGATGCTGCGTCCAAACATAGCCGCGTCCACCTCCACTGTAACAATCACAAACCGGTGGAGCAGAATCCCCAATACAGCCCCGACAGCCGCCCCGATCAGAGTGAGCAGCACATTTTCCCGGAACACATAGGCAGAAACCTCCCCGTCGTAAAAGCCCAGTACCTTTAAGGTGGCCAGCTCTCGTTTTCTCTCGGTAATGTTGATGTTATTCAAGTTATACAGAACCACAAACGCCAGCATACCCGCCGATACGATCAACACTACGATCACAGAGCCAAGGCTGCTGAGCATATTTTCGAGCTGATCTGCGATGCTTCCGGTATAACTGATGCTCAAAGCCGCCGGACTCGTTAAAATATCCTGCCCTACCTCTTCCGGCTCCTCTTGATATTCCTTCTGGAAAATCACCAGGCTGTCGTCATACTCCGCCTTCTCCCCGAAAGATAACTCAAACGCCTCAGGCGCCAGATACAAGTAATGGCTCATATAATTTTCGCAGATTGCACCGATTTCCACCTGTCCGCGGACACCGTCCTCCATCTCTACATCAATGGAATCACCGGGCTTGATATCCAAAAGCTTCGCTGTTTTCTCTGAGATGACCGCTCCCGCTGTTTCCAGGGAATATTCTTCATTTTTCGTCCGGCTCCGCAGCGTCACCAGCTTGGAGAACCCGTCCGTCTCTTCCGGCACAATCAGATAAATATCGGTCTGTTTCCTTTTCCTGGAAGCTGTCATTTTCTGAAAATAAACCTGCGCCGATTTTTTAATCCGGTGATCCTCTTGCAAAAGCTTGCGAAGCTGCGCCTTCTCCTCCTCGCTGGCCTCATCATCTTGCAGCACCGTAGCATCGTAATGCTGAAGTTCCCCATACTGTAAAACTCCAATCCCCATAATCGAGTCCCGAAGTCCGAAGCCTACGAGCATCAGAGCTGTACAGCCGCTGATTCCAATGATGGTCATAAAAAATCGCTTCTTGTATCGAAATAAATTTCTCACCGTGGACTTCCAGGTAAAATTCAACCGCTTCCAGATAAACGGAAGAGATTCCAACAGCACCCGTTTTCCCTCCTGGGGAGCAGTCGGACGCATCAGAGACGCCGGCGTCTCCAGCAATGCTTTGTAGCAGGCGGATAACGTGGCCAGCAGCGTGCAGGCTACGGCAGCCAAAGAGCCGACCAGGGCGTAGAGCATCTGGTAAGGGATTTCTACCGTGGACATATGTTTGTACATAATCCCGTAAGCTGTGATGATAATATAAGGAAGAATCTTCTGTCCAATCAAAATACCGAAGATGCTGCCTCCCAGCGTGGCCAGCAGGGCATAGCCCAGAAACTTGGAAGCAATCGCCCCTTTGGAATAGCCCAGGGCTTTCAGCGTGCCGATCTGGGTGCGCTCGTCCTCCACCATACGGGTCATCGTAGTCAAACTGATCAGAGCTGCCACCAGGAAAAAGATAGCCGGAAAGACCTTTCCCAGATTGCGGATTCGATCTGCGTTGTCCCCATATCCACTGTACTCCGGCAGGGAACTCCGATCTTGTATGTACCACTGGGGCATCTCGATGGCATCCACATCTTTCTGGGCTTTCGCCAACTCTTCCTCCCCTTCTGCTATGGTATCCTGGGCTTGCTTCTCAGCATCCTTATACTCCTTAGAGCCATCCTGCAGCTTTTTCGCGTTTTCCTCGATTTCCACGGCAGCCGCTTCCAGCTTTTCCTGATTTTCCACGATTTCCTGTTCCGCCTCGGACAGACGCGCTTCGCCGCTGCTGATCTCATTGGAGGCGGCCTCTAATTGGGCTTCCTGCTGCGCAAGCTGCGCCCGTGCATTGTTAAGCTGGGTTGTTCCGTTGTTGATCTGCGTCTGCGCCGCGTCCAGTTGGCTCTTTGTGGAATCCAATTCCTGACGGCCGCTGTCCAACTGCCTTTTTGCCTCGTCCAACTGCGTCTTGCTCTGGGCAAGGGTCTGCTCCTGACTTTGAATCTGGGCTTCCTGCGCGTTGAACCGCGCCTCCGTCTGCGGATCCGTCACCCCGGCAGAAGCCACAAATTCATTATACGCTGCCCTGGCTCGCTCCAATTCCGCCTTAGCGCTGGAAATTTCAGCAACACCTTCTTCATACTGTGCCAGACCGCTGTTGTATTCTTGCTCTTTCTGGTCAAATTCCTGTTTGGCCGTGTTCCAGGACGCATATCCCCGGTTTGTCTCCTCCTGAGACTGCGCAAGCCGGCTCTGCTGGCTGTCCAGCTCGCTCTTTGCCGTGGCCAACCGCGAGGTGCCGTCCTGATACTGGACTCTGGCATCCTGCAATTTCTGGCGGCTATCCACCAACTCCTGTTTGCCGTCCTCCAACTGCCTTTGGCCGTCCTCATACTCCGCTCTGGCATCGTCCAGTTTCTGGCGTCCGTCCTCCAACTCCGCTTTTGCCTTGTCGAGTTCCTCCCAAGCCTCCGCCCGTCCGTCCTCTAATTCCTGCCGGGCCTCTTCCAATTCCTTCTGAGCCTCTTCTTTTACAGAATCGTAGCGTTCCTGACAGCGATCCGTCTCAATGTCTTCGATCCGGGACTGTACCTTCTCGACCAGATTTTCATACATATCTGTATAGCAGTTCTGCTCCTTCGCGCCCTTTACCAGCAGATAGGCCGTTGTATAGACCTCCTGCTTAAAATTGTCTTCTGTCACATAGGCAAACCCATCGACTTCCCCCGATCCCAGGGTAGTATTTCCTCTGTCAAAGGCGATATATAAAGGACTGCTGCACGTTCCCACCACTGTAAAAACCGTCTGCTCCAGGACGCTGTCCTCTTCTCTCAAAACCTCGATCTGATCGCCGAGTTTTACGTCCTCGCCTGCTGCCATCTGGGCGTCCAGCAGACATTCTCCCTTTTTCTCCGGCAGCCGCCCCTGGATCACCGACACCTGGTTCACCCGGTCCCCCAGACTTTCCAGATGGATGACTTTTTGCTCCCCTTCTTCACCGCTGACCACATCCAGGGCATAGGCCCCTTCCGCCAGTTCGATGCCCTTGACGGCTTCTAAAGCTTCCAAATCCTCGCCGGACAGCCCCAAAGTCCCCATCACCTTCAGATCCATCAGGCCGCTCTCATCGTAGTACGTATCCCCGGAAGAACGCATATCCGGGGACGCCGCCTGAATTCCTGAAAAAAAGGCCACGCCCAGGGCAACGATAAAAAATATTGAAATAAACCGCGCAAAGCTTTTCTTTATATCCATAAAGAAATCTTTTCTCAGTGCCTTTTTCACATTCGTTCTCCTACCATTCGATTTCTTCCACAGGTAACGGTGTTTCATTCATTTCCATAGAAGATACTTTTCCATTCTTAATCTGAATCACCCGGTCCGCCATAGGAGTGAGCGCGGAGTTGTGGGTAATGACAATCACGGTCATCCCCCGCTGCCTGCACATATCCTGCAATAATTTTAAAATGGCTTTTCCGGTCTGATAATCCAGCGCGCCCGTCGGTTCATCGCATAGCAAAAGCTTGGGATTTTTCGCCAGCGCACGGGCGATGGATACCCGCTGCTGCTCCCCGCCAGAAAGCTGCGCCGGAAAATTTCCCAGACGCTGGCTTAAACCGACTTCCTCCAAAACCTGCCGGGCATCCAGCGGATCTTTACAAATCTGAAGGGCCAGCTCTACATTTTCCAGGGCGGTCAGATTGGGAACCAGATTGTAAAATTGAAACACAAACCCCACGTCCTCTCTGCGGTAGCCGGTAAGCTGCCGGGCCGAGTATTTTGCCACATCCTGCCCGTCCACCCATACACAGCCGGAGGTGGCCTGATCCATGCCGCCTAAAATATTGAGAACCGTGGTCTTTCCTGCACCACTGGGGCCTACAACGATCACAAACTCGCCTTTCTCAATCGAAAAGTCGATGCCGTCCACCGCTTTGATCTGCACTTCGCCTTTTCCATAGACTTTGGTGACTTTTTCCAGTGTTACAAAAGCTTTCTCCATATATGCACCTCTTTGTTACTGTGATCTCTTATTTGAACTTTATTTATTATACAGAAAAAAAATCGGCGCGGCAACGGGGCGTTCACTTTTTTTCAAAAAAATACGCATATACTATTGACACAACTATATTATATTATATATAGTATTATTGTAAAGATAATATTTGACCAAAAATAGGAATCCTGTGTATCCTTGGAATCTTTTTCCATCTAACATTCCACGAAATGTTTTTTTCTGAGGGTACGCGCTTTGAAAAGGAGGGATTACATGGTTTTTAACACAGGGGCTGCCCTGCTGGATACTATTGTCCTGGCTGTGGTATCTGGAAAGAAAGAAGGAACCTATGGGTACAAAATTACCCAGGATGTGCGTCAGGCGATTGACATCTCCGAATCCACGCTGTACCCGGTTCTGCGGCGGCTGCAAAAAGACGGCTGCCTGGATGTATACGACATGGAATTTGGCGGACGGAACCGGAGATACTATAAAATCACCGAGCAGGGCGTTGCACAACTGAATCTCTATCAGGACGAATGGAAAAAATATGTTTCCCGAATCAGCAGCGTCTTGTCTGGCAGTTATCGTGTTTAATCGGAGAAAGGAGGGGAGATGGATATGAACAGACAAGAATTTTTAACGGGGCTTTCCCAACTACTGGCGGATATTCCAGAAGCGGAGAGACAGGAAGCCCTGGACTACTATAACAGCTACTTCGACGACGCAGGCCCGGAAAACGAGGCTATGGTCATACAAGAACTGGGCGGTACTCCCGATAAAGCGGCCGCCAGTATCAAAGCAGAACTGCGATCCGGCAAAACTAGCCGGCGAAATTACGGGGAATACACCGAGCAGGGCTATCGGGACACACGGATACCCAACACCGACCAGATGCCTCAGCCCGTACCCCGGCCGGAAAAAGAAAACAGACGAAAATTTCAAAGCGACAACAGCCGAATGACAAAAATCATTTTGATTGCCCTCATCCTAATTGTTACCAGCGGTATATGGCTGGGAATAATTGGAGGACTGTTTGGGGCGGTTTTCGGACTGCTGGGCGGCCTGCTGTCCTTAATAGCCGGCCTGGGCGGCGCGGTATTTTCCATGATTGTCGGCGGAATCGCACTGACTTTTACCGGACTGGTCAAATGTGCGACAAACCCACCTGTGGGGCTTCTGACATCCGGTCTGGGAATGATCTTGCTGGCTGTGGGAATCTTGCTGCTGATACTGATCGTCTGGCTGTTAAAAAATCTTGCTCCAAAGCTTATCCGCTGGCTGCGCGACGGTTTCTGGAAGCTTTTAGACTGGTGCAAAACAAAATGGGAATTTTTCAAAGGAAAGGAATAAACTATGAGTAAATTACTGAAAATCGGACTGCTGGGCGCGCTTATCTTTTTTACCATGGGTATAGGGCTGTTAATCGCTGCGGTTGCTCTGGGAGCTACCTGGTCAGCCTTTACAGAATCCGTGGATGTGGGGGAATTCACCCCCATAACAACGCTGCACAGCAAAACAGAACAAACGCTGTATTATCCAGAGGACGACGTCTATTCTCTTGATATCGAATTTGGCAAAGGGACACTGGAATTAAGGGAAACCGACGAGGACCAGATTATGGTAGAAATATTGTCCGATCCCTCCCATGCCGTGACCTCCGAGATGATCGGCAAAACGCTGAAAATCTCCACCAAAAACAATGCGCTGCGCGAAGATACCAATCTGCGCATTTATATCCCGGAGGACAATTACTTCGAGAAAGCCAATCTGGAGCTGGGAGCAGCCGTTGTCACAGTGGATATGCTGGAAGCCGACAAGCTGGAAGTAGAACTGGGCGCGGGAACGTTCAGCGCAGGCGAAATCTTGTCCGATAAATCTACCTGGGAAGTGGGCGTAGGCGAACTAATCCTGGATTATCTGGATTGCGAAGACGTGGACATCAACTGCGGCATGGGCTGTGTAACGGTGGCTCTGGCCAACAGCCGGGAGGACTATAAATACGACGTTACCTGCAATATGGGCGATGTAGCCATCGGAGACGATCACTTCTCCATTGGCCACCACACAGTGAAGGGCGAGGACGCCGACGGAAAAATCAATGTTGAATGCGGCATGGGAACCGTTGATTTAACCTTTGATGATGATTCCGAAACTACCTATTATACAATAGATAACATAGCTGAATAAAAAAACCACAAACCGTTCATACTCTTAGATGGCGATTTCTAATTACTAAACCGAATAGATAGAATCTGTCAAAAGAAAAGGAGTATGAATGATGGGAAAGAAGAAAGAAAAAGAAATCAATCTGGATGAACTGACGCCTCAAGAGAAACTCAAATACGAAATTGCCGAAGAATTGGGTCTGCTGGATCAGGTGCTGGAAAACGGCTGGAAGAGCCTGCCTGCCAGAGACACCGGACGCATCGGCGGATTGATGACCAGGAGAAAGAAACAACTGGAGCGCGTTTGAAAAATCATAACCGATGGAAAAGCACGAAGATTGCCCTTTTCACATAAACTATAAAGAAATCCCCAAAGAGGTGCAATTTTTGAAAACTTTCCAAAAGCCCCTGACGGTAGAGGAGGAGCGCTATTATCTGGAAAAATACCGTTCGGGGAACCCTAAGGCAAAGGATATCCTGGTAGAACGAAACCTGCGCCTAGTGGCACATATCGCCAAGAAATACCAGGGGTTGGATGAAGATTTGGATGACCTGATTTCGATTGGAACCATCGGCCTGATCAAAGCCGTTTCCACGTTTAACTTGAATAAACAGACACGCCTGAGCACGTATGCCGCGCGGTGTATCGACAACGAGCTTCTGATGTTCCTGCGTTCCAGGAAGAAATATTCACGGGAGGTTTCCCTGTATGAGCCAATCGGTACCGATAAAGAAGGCAATGAGATCAACCTTCTGGACATTATGGAAAGCCCCCCGGTGGATGTCGTAGAACAATATACACAAAAAGAACAGTTGAAACGATTATCACAGCTCATATCCGATACCTTGAACTCCAAAGAATTTGAAGTCATCAAATATCGGTACGGCCTGTATGGGGAAGACGAACTTACGCAGCGGGAAATTGCCCAGAAGCTGGGCATTAGCCGCTCTTATGTCTCTCGGATCGAAAAGAATGCCCTTGCAAAGCTCCGGCAGCTATTCCTCCCTGCGTAAAATATCATATTCTTTCAGATGTTCGTTCAATCGTACATACAATACTTCACGAGAATGAGGCGCACTCTCCCTCTGCCTGCCCTCCTCGTCCAACAGTTCCAAAACCACGGCCTTTTGATTGGTCCCGTCCGGCCTCATAATTTCTATGGCATCTCCTACCGAAAACTTATTCTTCTGGGTAATCCGGCCAAGTCCCCGGCCATCCACGTCTTCCACATAGCCCAAATAGGTATACCCTTTCTCATAAGTATTTTCATCATAAATCTGCGTATGTTCGTCCGGTTTGCCATAGAAAAAGCCCGTGGTAAACTGACGATACGTACAATTCGATATCTGTTCCCGATACCAATCCATGTTGTCTCGGTATTTCTCCACGCTTTCCATGCAGTCGTCAATGGCCTTGCGATAAGTCCGCGCCACTGTGGCCACATAAAGGGCGGCGCGCATTCTTCCTTCTATCTTGAAGCTGTCGATTCCCGCTTCCAGCAGATCATCCACATGCTCAATCATGCACAGATCCTTAGAGTTAAACAGATAAGTCCCCCTGTCGTTTTCATACACCGGCAGATAGACTCCCGGCCTTTGTTCCTCCACCACTGCATATTTCCAGCGGCAGGGATGGGTACAAGCCCCCTGGTTGGCGTCCCGCCCGGTAAAATAATTGCTGAGCAGGCATCTGCCGGAATAGGAAATGCACATAGCTCCGTGTACAAAGCTTTCAATCTCCATATCTTCCGGAATCTTTCGGCGGATCTCCCGGATCTCCTCCAGGGACAGTTCTCTGGCGGACACCACCCGCTTTGCCCCCATCCGATGCCAGAACAAATACGTGCCGTAATTGGTATTGTTGGCCTGGGTGCTGATATGCCGCTCAATCTCTGGACAGACCTCGCAGGCGATATCGTAAATCCCTGGGTCGGAGATAATCAGAGCATCTGGTTTGATTTTTTTTAACTCCTGAAAATACGCGCGCACACCGTCCAGATCCTGGTTATGGGCCAAAATATTGGCGGTCACATAGACGCTGACTCCCCGGCTATGGGCAAAAGAGATTCCCTCTTTCAGCTCTTCCATTGAAAAGTTGCGCGCCTTTGCCCGAAGGCCGTAGGCATCCCCGCCCACATACACCGCATCTGCCCCATAAATTACTGCGATTTTCAGAACTTCCAGGCTATTGGCGGGTATGAGCAGCTCTGGCTTCTTTCTAACAATCTCTTTCAAAACGTTCTCCATTTTCACATTTTTTTACACTCATCGCAAGGCCGTCACCCAAGGGAAGCACGCACGTGTGCAGTTCGGGATGATGGGTCAGCTCATATAAATAATCCCGCATCCGTTTGTGAATGGTGCGGTTCCTGCGCTCCACCAGAAAACGCGATTGGATAATCTCCCCTTCCTGAAGAACATTATCTGAAAGGAGCATCCCTCCCGGCGAGAGCAGCCGCAGAATGTCCGGCAGCCAGCGGATGTACTGCCCCTTGGCTGCATCCATGAAAATGCATTCATAAACGCCGGACAGCTTCGCAAGGATCTTCCCCGCATCTCCTTCCAGCAGACGAATCTGCCCTTCCCGTTTGTATTTGCGAAAATTTTCTTGTGCCGCGGTGATACGCGGTGCATAATTTTCAATCGTGGTAATCTGGCAGTCCCTCGGCGCGTATTCACACATCAAAAGGGCGGAGAAACCAACGGCCGTCCCCACCTCCAAAATGCTGCGGGGCTGATGAAGCGTGAGGGCTGTCCGCAGAAAGCTCTGAGTTTCTCTGCGAATAACCGGTATCAACGCCTCCCTTGCCTTCTGCTCGATCTGTCTCAAATAGGAAGGGCAGCCGGCGTCCAGGGAATTAATATAGGCTGTGAGCCTCTCCTGTTCCATCACCAGATCTCCTCCTCTGTACTTTCATCCTCTTCTGCCCCGGCCAAAACGGCCATAATCTGATCCGGCGTAAAGGCTGTGCTCAGGATATAAGTCCCCGGCGTCAGCTTTCCCTTATAAACAGACAGCTTTTCCTGGATATAAAATACTTTGGCATCTTTGATCAGCCCTTTTTTCTTCAAAGTTTTCCCGATATTGTATACCGAAGCCCCTTCCTTGATGACCACAGTGATCTCCTGTCCGTCTCCCGGACTCATCGCCTGTTGGTTAAAGATATCATATCCAAAACAGTAAGCCGCTCTTCCCATCCAGATAATCAAGACAAGAATCCCAATGTAAAGTACGATGCGAAAAAAACCACTCGCTACTGCCACCCCATGATCTTGATTCGTACTGATATTTGACATGCTTCCCTCCGCCTGACGCACTTGCCGCGTCATCCAGATAGATTTGGAAGTTTCCTTCCAAACCCTCTCCCGATCTTCCGATTATTCATACAACGCTGCGCCGGGGACATGGATATCAATTCCTCCATTGATTTCCAGACTGATATACTGGAGGAGCTTGCACAGATCCAGTTCCGCTTGAAGATACGAGTTTACCTGCGGAATCTTCTTCAAAGCCTGTGACTCCTCGTCCAGCGCACGGATTCCCTGGAACAGCTTCTGCGGATCTTTTTGCGTATGGAGCCGATAATTTGCCCGGTTAAAATCATCTACCCGCCGTTTTAGCTGCGGATTTTCATCCAGGACGGCTTCTGCCTGCTTGTAGATGCGGTATTCGTTGCTGTCTTTGATGGCCTGAATCAAAAGTTCCATATATTCTGTAATCTTGTCCATAAGCCTGATTTCCCTTTATGCTTCCATAATAATCGGCAGAATCATCGGCCTCCTCTTGGTGCGCTTCCAAAGATAATCGCTAAGGGAATCTTTCACAACAGTCTTAATCCTGCCCCAATCCCCGATCCGTTTCTCCAGACAGGAATTCAGGGCTTCCTCCACCACAGCTTTCGCCTGGCCCATCAGATCCTCGGATTCCCGCACATAGACAAAGCCTCGCGATACGATATCCGGCCCGGACAACACGATATTGGTGCGGCGTTCCAGCGCCATCACCACAATCATAATCCCGTCCTCTGCCAGATGCTGGCGGTCGCGCAGCACAATATTGCCCACATCGCCAACTCCGAGGCCATCCACAAGAATCGCCCCGACCGGAACATTTCCAGTTATCGCCGCGCCGTCTTCATCCATTTCCAGTACATTTCCAGACCGCAGGATAAAAATATGATCTTTGGGAATCCCCAAGCTTTCCGCCAAATGCGCCTGCGCTTTTAAATGCCGGTATTCCCCGTGAGCCGGCACGGCATATTTGGGATGCACCAGAGAATAAATCAATTTGATTTCTTCCTGGCATGCATGGCCGGACACATGAGCATCCTGGAAAATCACCTCCGCGCCCTTTTGTGAAAGCTCGTTGATCACCCTGGATACAGCCTTTTCATTTCCTGGTATTGGATTTGAGCTGAAAATAATGGTATCCCCCGGCTTGATGGAAATCTTCTTGTGTATATTTGCCGCCATCCGGGATAGCGCGGCCATGGATTCCCCCTGGCTGCCTGTGGTAATCAGCACCACCTGCTCGTCCGGGTAATTCTTGAGCTGGTCAACTTCAATTAGCGTTTTTTCTGGTATTTTCAGGTAGCCCAATTCGGACGCAGTTCCAATTACGTTGACCATGCTGCGCCCTTCCACCACCACTTTTCTGCCATATTTATATGCAGAATTGATAATCTGCTGAACCCGGTCTACGTTAGAAGCGAACGTCGCAATGATGATTCTGGAATTCCTGTGTTCATTGAAAATATTATCAAACACCCGGCCCACCGTGCGCTCTGACATGGTAAATCCCGGCCGCTCCGCGTTGGTGCTGTCACACATCAGCGCTAGCACGCCCTTTTTTCCAATCTCCGCGAACCGCTGCAAGTCAATGGCGTCTCCGAACACCGGCGTGTAGTCCACTTTAAAGTCTCCGGTATGAACCACAATCCCCGCTGGGGAATAGATCGCCAGCGCCGCCGCGTCCTGAATGCTATGGTTCGTTTTGATAAATTCTACGGCAAAATCCCCCAGATTGATGACCTGTCCGTATCTGACCACCTTGCGCCTTGTCGTTCTGAGAAGATTATGTTCTTTTAACTTATTTTCAATCAGACCGATGGTCAGCTTTGTGGCGTAAACCGGGACATTGAGCTGCTTGAGCACGTAAGGCAGGGCGCCGATGTGATCCTCATGCCCATGGGTAATCACAAACCCTTTGACTTTGCTGTAATTGTCTTTCAGATATGTGATATCTGGAATCACCAGGTCGATACCCAGCATATCGTCTTCTGGAAAAGACAGTCCGCAGTCTACCACAACAATGCTGTCCTCATATTCAAAAGCCGTGATATTCATTCCGATCTGTTCCAGCCCGCCCAACGGGATAACCTTTAGCTTCGATTCATTCTTTTTGTTTTTGCGCGGAACCGGCCTGGGATTCTTATTGTTTACTTTCGCCGGAAGCTGCTTGGAAGGATTGTAATAATTCCTTCTTGTGTTGCCGCGCCCGGGGCCTTTTCCCATATTCTGTGTGTTTTTCCTGGGATATGTCCGATTGTTCGCTGTATTTCTTCCTCCATTCCATGTGTCGCTGTTTCCATTATGATTCACTGTCTCGTTACTCAAAAACTGCACCTCCATTATTCATGCGGCACATTATTCCATACTCATTTTCTTCTGGCACTCCTTACAATAACCATAAAATTTTACTTTGTGATCTACCACCTGAAACCCGTTGGTATTCCAAATATACTCTTCCAGCGGTTCCAACAAATCGCCGGCAAAAGAAAAAATCCTGCCACAAGAAAGGCATATTAAATGATGATGATGGTGCTGCGTTTTCGCATCTTTTGTTCCCATTCCATAACGCACACATCCATCATCTAGTTCAATCCGATCAATTAACTGTAATTCCAATAAAAGCTGTATCGTCCGATAAACCGTTGCCAGCCCGATATCCGGGTATTTTACTCGGACTACATCGTATATCTCTTCCGCAGTCAGGTGGCTGTCGTCACTGTCAGACAGCACTTCCAGCACCCCCATCCTCTGGGTTGTCACCTTCAGCCCCTTTTTTCGGAGCAGCTGCGTAAAACCTTCTCTGTCCATGACCGACCTCGTATAGAATAATCTGCTGCTGTCTTCTCAGAATTCCAATTCTGTATCTTCCAGCATCTGTTCAAACACCTTTGACACGACTTCCAGTTCCCCTTCGTCTTCCACAAATTCATATTGCGCCACTTCACTGTCCTGCGCAGAAACTCCCGCCGACATATCTTTCAGGATGTACGCCTGGGATTCTTCCTCCTGGGAATCGGAAACCAACAAATAGTCACAGCCGCCGATCCGCGCCTGTTCTTCTACATAAAATTCCAAGCTCTGGCCGTCGTCTGCTTCCAGTCTTATTTTTTCCATATATTTTTTGCTTCACTCTCTATGAAAATCCAAATATCCCTGCAAAATCACCATTGCAGCCAATTCGTCCACGTACTTTTTCCGGTCTTCTTTTCGTACTCCAGTTTCTGCCATTATCCGGTTGGCCTCCACGGTAGTCAGCCTTTCGTCCCACATAACAACAGGCAGACCTGTCCGCTTTGTCAAAATTTTTTGAAATTCCAGCGATTTCTCAGCCCTGTCCCCGATTGTATTATCCATATGCTTTGGAAACCCCAGCACAATGGATCCCACCTGATATTCTTCAATCAAATCCTCAATCCGTGCCAAAGTCTGGCGCAGCCTTTTTTCCGACTTTCTGCGGATAATTTCCACACCCTGGGCAGTAATGCCCAGAGCATCGCTGACTGCCACTCCTACCGTCTTAGACCCGTAATCCAGTCCCATAATCCTCATATAATCAACGTTCCCAGGACTTATTCCGAATGTACTCTATCAGCAGCTCTTCCACAAGCTCGTCCCGCTCAACTTTCATAATCATGCTCCGCGCCCCTTTGTGGCTGGTAATGTAAGTGGGATCTCCGGACATAATATAGCCTACGATCTGATTGACCGGATTGTAGCCTTTTTCATCCATGGCATTGTACACCAGATCCAGGACTTCCTTCACTTGGATTTCTACTTCCGGTCTTGTTTTAAAATATTGTGTGTTATCAATATTTTCTCCCATAATCTCTTCACGTCCTCACAAATATTTTCCACTTATTGTCTATTCTAATATAAAACATCCAAAATTACAATGAAAAATTTCTTAAATTCTAAATGAAAGATTTCTAGTTCTTCCATATCCGTCTGCGTTTTTTCAAAAAGGGACGCCGCAAACGGGAAGAATCCCTGTGGCGTCCCATTGTATTTAATATCCCCATTCCCGGCAGAGTAATACATGGGGTTCGGCGTGATCCAGCAGTTCTACTTGCACTCTTTTATTTATCCAATCGCCTGATTTCCCCTGCACCCAGGCCGCTTTTACATACTCCCTGGTATGCCCCAACAGGCAGATCTGCCCGGATTCGGTCTGCTTTGCCTCTTCCACCAGAAGCTCTGCCTTCTTATGAAGCCATCCCTGCTCATACTTTTGGGACTGCAACTCATGCAGCTTTAACATCTGTTTGCTGCGTTCATGCTTGATTCGGCTGTCCACTTGATTGTCCATCGCGGCGGCGCGTGTGCCTTCCCGTCTGGAATATTGGAAAATATGCGTTTCGTAAAATCCGATTTCTTTTACAAATCGATACGACGCCTGAAATTCATCTTCGGTTTCCCCCGGAAACCCAACCATAACATCGGTGGTCAGAGCCGGATCGGAAAAATATTCTCTTAAAATCTCACACCGTTCCCGGTATTCCTGCACAGTATACCTCCGGTTCATCCGCTTGAGCACACTGTCGCAGCCGCTTTGAAGGGATAAATGAAAGTGCGGGCAGATTTTGGAAAACGCTGACAGGTTTTTGGCAAATTCTTCGGTGACGATTCCCGGTTCCAGAGAACCCAGCCGGATTCTGGCAATCCCCTCTACCCGATGCACCTGCCGGATCAAATCCAAAAGCCGGCTCTTTTCTTCCCGAAAATCCATTCCATAAGAGCTGAGATGAATCCCCGTCAGCACCACCTCCTGGTATCCCTGCTTGGCCAAATCCCGCACTTCTTCCAGGACGTCCTCCGGTCTGCGGCTTCTTACCCTGCCCCTGGCATATGGGATCACACAGTAGGAGCAGAATTGATTGCATCCGTCCTGCACTTTGATATTTGCCCGGACATGGCCTTTTGGCATCCCGAACGACACGCCCTCATATTCCTGGATATCGTTCATATCTTCTATGTGATCCTGCCGCATGGGATTTTCCCAGTATTGATTCAGGATATCCGCGATCCGATCCTTCTGGCTGTTTCCCACCACCAGATCCACAGTATCGTCCTTAGCCAGCCTGTCCGCCCCGGTCTGCGCATAGCATCCCACGGCTACTACAATCGCCTGTGGATTCATTTTTTTTGCCTTATGAAGCATCTGCCTGGATTTCTTGTCCGCAATGTCTGTCACGGTACAGGTATTGATGATATACACATCCGCCCCAGGAGCAAACGGGCAGATCGCATAGCCTGCTCTTTCTAATAGCTGCCGCATCGCTTCCGCTTCATAGGCATTCACCTTGCACCCCAGATTGTGGAGGGCTACTTTTTTATTCATAAAACCGCACCTCTTATTTTCTACATTTTCACCAATAATTGAGGAAAAGTTTATACCTTTTCATCTTGACTTTTAAAACCTCAAATTGTAAGATATGGGTATCCAAACAACAAGCAACCAATTAATCTCACGGGAGGATTCTAAAAATGAAAACAATACAGATTTCACTGAACTCAATCGATAAAGTAAAAGCATTTGTCAATGAAATTGGCAAATTTGACTGTGACTTCGACCTGGTATCTGGAAGATACGTCATTGATGCAAAATCCATTATGGGAATTTTCAGTCTGGATCTGGCCAAGCCCATAGATTTGAATATCCATGCAGACGGCAGCTATCTGGATGAAGTAATGGATAGAATCAAAAACTATGCCGTTTAAGGAACGTCCCTTACGCAAAGGAAAGTACGAAAATAAGCGGTGCTGCCTAAAGCAGCACCTTTTTCCTTACTTCCCGCCGATTTCTATCACTTCAGCCGTCTCAATGGCTTCTGCGACCAGATCTTGTATCTTCTCCTTTAATTTCTGTTCGGATTTCTGAATACTCTTTAAACTCGGTTTTGTCACCGGATGCTTTGCCACAAAAATGGTACAGCAGTCTTCAAAGGGCAGGACAGAAGTTTCGTATGTGTCAATTTTCAAGGCGATTTCTACAATATCCTGTTTGTCGAAAGCAATCAAAGGGCGGTATACTGGAAGTGTGCAGACTTCGTTGGTCGCAGTCAGGCTCTGCATTGTCTGGCTGGCCACCTGGCCAATGCTCTCCCCGGTCACCAACCCCTGGCATTTGTTTTCCACAGCAAAATTCTCTGCAATGCGCATCATATAGCGGCGCATATGGATGGTCAATTCATCGTGCGGACACTGGTCATAGATATACAACTGGATATCTGTGAAATTTACCACATATAAACGCACTGGGCCGCAGTACTTAGATATTTGCGTTGCCAGATCCACCACTTTTTGCTTGGCCCTGTCGCTGGTGTAGGGCGGAGCGTGGAAATACACCGCATCTATGGACACCCCGCGCCGGGAAATCATATACCCTGCCACCGGACTGTCAATCCCTCCCGACAGCAGCAGCATGGCTTTTCCGTTGCAGCCCGCCGGCATCCCTCCCAGACCTTGGATCTCCTGGGAATACACATAAATTTTTTCCCGAACCTCCACATTCAATAACAATTCTGGGTGATGCACATCCACTCGCATCTTCGGAAACGCGTCCAGCACAGCTTCACCCAGACGTGCATTGATTTCCATAGACACAAGCGGATATGCTTTCCTGGCCCTGCGTGCATTGACCTTAAAGGTCTGACTGCAATCGGGATAGAAGCTTTCCATATAACGAAGCACATCTTCTGTCAGACGTTCAAAGCCCTGGTCCTCAAAAATCATAACTGGGCAGATGCCTACAATTCCGAACACCCTTTGCAGGGCCTGCACACACTCCTCATAATCATAAGAACCCGAACTGCATTCTACATAGATCCGCCCCTGTTCCTTGCGCACCCGGAACTCTCCCTCCACACTTTGCAGCGATCGGCGGATTTGTTCCACCAGGGCATTTTCAAACAGATAACGGTTCTTGCCTTTTAACGCAATTTCCGCATATTTTATTAAAAAAGCGCGATATTCCATCGATATCCTCCTTTTGTTTCTCACGTACCATCAAAATCTTTGTATCCCTATCAACGACGGGCATATTTTTTCAGCATGGTCGTCAGCTCTTCCAAAGTTTGCAGGCAGTAGCAAATCTCCTCTTCCGTCGTTTCCTCGCACAAGCTGAAACGGACGGAGGACTCCTGCTGCTCAGGTTTGATACCCATAGCCGATAACGTACTGCTCCTGGATGTGCCCTTGGAGCGTTTATGAGTGGAGCAGGCGGATCCGGCAGAAACGTAGATTCCCTTATCCTCCAGCGCATGGAGAAGCACTTCGCTGCGGATTCCCAAGAAACTGGCATTGACAATATGCGGCGCGCCCTGGCGTACAGGCATCCCGTGAACCACCACGCCGTCCAGGGCTTCCAGGCCGTTTACCAGAAGTTCCTTCGTCTGATACATCTGCTCTACCTTTTTTTCAAAATCCCGATAGACCTCCTTCACCGCGGCGCCCAGTCCCGCAATCCCCGGCACATTGTCCGTGCCGGAGCGCATACCGCCCTGCTGCCCGCCGCCTAGAATCTGGGGCTGCACTTTCGCCTGCTCTCGGATATAGAGGAAGCCCACGCCCTTCGGTCCATGAATTTTATGGCCGCTGGCACAGAGCAGATCGATACCGGTTCGCCCTGGGTAAATCCGGTATTTTCCCAATGCCTGTATAGCATCCACATGAAATAACGCCTCTGGGGATTTCTCATGCACCAGCGCGGCGATTTTCTCAATCGGCTGTACAGATCCAACCTCGTTATTCACATACATCACAGAAACCAAAATCGTATCTGAACTTAAAGCATCCGCCAGTGCTTCCACAGACAGAACCCCCTGTTCGTTTACGGGAAGTTCTATTATCTCAAAGCCCAGTTCCTCCAGACGTTTTACCGGTTCCCTCACCGCTGCATGTTCCATCCCCGTGGTCAGAATTTTTCGCCCTTTTCTTTGATTGGCAAGCGCCGCCCCGATCAGGGCCAGGTTATTGGATTCTGTGCCTCCCGAGGTAAAAAAAATCTCCTTTTCCCGCACTTTTAAGCACTGGGCAATGATTTCCCTTGCGTTCTTTACGTAGGCTTCCGCCGCCACGCCCTTGCGGTGCATGGAGGAAGGGTTTCCGTAATCCTCCATCATAGTTTTGACTACCATGTCCCGGACGCTTTTGTAACACCAGGTCGTGGCCGCGTGATCCAAATATACTTCCATATCGCCGCCCCCTATTCCCCGTCAGTATCCAGACGAAACATCAGCGCAGACAAAAGCGCCAGCCCTGCCGTCTCGGTTCTCAGAATCCTTCTGCCCAGCGTGATCGGCGCATATCCATGTGCCTGAGCCATCTGAATTTCCTGTTCGGCAAAACCGCCCTCCGGGCCGATGAATACAGCTACGTCCTGCCCTGATTTCAGGCTTGCAATCCTTTCCCTGGTGGCTGCCATCCCTGCCGCCCGCTCATAGGGAATCCATTTTACCGGGCATTTCTGTCCATATTCCAGAGCCTGGGCGAATTTGCATATTGGATGTATCTGAGGAAGAAACCCTCTTCCCGACTGCTTCGCCGCGCCCTCGGCAATCTGCTGCCAACGCTGCACCTTCTTTGCCGCTTTCTTTTCGTCCCATTTCACCACCGTCCGCTGGGTTTCCACTGGAATTACTTCGTATACGCCCAGCTCCACGGCCTTTTGGATGATCCATTCCATTTTATCGCTCTTGGGCAAGCCCTGAAACAGAAAAATCTTGCTGGGAAGTTCCGCCTGAGTATCCTGCACGTACATAATATGGGCTGTGATCTCTCCCTCTGCGATCTGCTCAATGTAACAGGTATATTCCTGAGTGTTCTGGCTTCCCACTATAAGCTGGTCGCCCTGGCTCATCCGCAGCACATTGCGGATATGGTTCACATCACTGCCCGTAATATGAATCACAGATTCCTCGATCTGCTCCGGCTGTACAAAAAAACGACGCATCTTTTTTACTCCTTTTTGTAACCGTGAAAGTATCTAAACGGTCATCCTTTTTTATTTCTTGCGGGCGGTCAGAGATACCCATTCCCCCTGAGCCGTCGTCTCTATTACTTCCATGCCGGACTGCTCCACAGCCTGCCGGACTTGCGCTTCTTTCTGATCCAAAATCCCGGATGTAATATAAATGCCGCCCGGTTTCATATAACGGACAACGATTGGAGACAGCGGAACCAGCACATCGGCCAGAATATTGGCCGTCACCAGATCGAACGGCTCCTTTGCGGCCCGCTCCTGCACCTCTGCTTCTGTCAGAATGTTGCCGATGATCATCTCAAAGCCCGCATTTTCCAATCCATTGGCTTGCAGATTCTCCTGGACTGCCGAAGCCGCGCAGGGATCCAGATCGGTTCCCATCACATGCGCCGCCCCCAGTTTGTATCCAATTATCCCTAAGATTCCGCTGCCTGTTCCCACGTCCAGCATCCTCATCCCGGCTTTGAGATATTTTTTGATCTGGCGGATGCAAAGCTGTGTTGTCTCATGCATTCCCGTCCCGAAAGCCGTCCCTGGATCCATCCGCAGCAGCATTGTCCCCGGCTGTTCCGCTTTGGGCTGTTCCCAGGAAGGCACAATCAGAATATCGTCCACATAGAACTGATGAAAATATTCTTTCCAGTTATTCATCCAATCCTTGTCCTCAGTCTGGGAACTCGTAATGGACGCTGTGCCGATGTCCGTAAAAGTTTGCAGTTCCTGCAACGCCTGACGTACCTCATCTAACAACTTTTCTGTGTCTTCCTGCTCGTCCAGATAAAAGCTCAGATAAGCGATACCGTCATCTTTCGGCCCCTCCGGCACCAGATCCACAAACATCTGCTGACACTCTTCCTGGGTCAGAGGCTTTTTGTCCTGAATCTCCACGCCCTGGATTCCAAGCTCCGCCAGCGTAGCCGCCACCAGATCCTCCGCTTCTGTGATTGTCTCTATGGTAAATCGATTCCATTTCATTGCCGCATCTCCTTCTTTTATAATGCTACCCCGTATACCGCCAGAGGAATGGTAAGCAGAGAAAAGAGCGTGCTCAGCACAATCCCCTTGGACAGCAGTGTTCCGTCCACACCGTTTTCCTCACACAGCATCAAAGGCATATTTGCCACAGGCATAGCGATGACCAGGACAAACGTCCCCGCCATTTGCACATCCTTTACCAGTAATTTCAGCGCCCACCCTATGGCTATGGGTACCAGTACCTGCCGCAGCAGAATGTATACATACAGGCGTTTTTCCCGGAAAATCTTTCCCAGCGGCATATTGGCAAGGGAAATGCCAATGACCATCATGCTCAGGAATGTAGTCGCAGACCCAATATAGTCTATGGTTCTGACCGCTATTTGCGGAAACTGCGGCTTGCACAAAAAGATCGCCACACAGGCCGCGCCTACCAGGGTCCCCATATTGATCACGCCGTGCGAGCGGGCGGAAATGTCTCCACCATATCTGCATACCAGATACCTGCCATATGTATAAATCAGAATGTTAAAGATTATATTACAAATAATCACATAAATCAATACCTCTGTTCCCAGTACCGCCGAAATGACCGGTATGCCGATAAATCCGATGTTCCCAAACAGAGTCATCAGTGTGTATTGATCCCGCTCCAAAGCGTCTTTTCCAAAGAAAATTGGCAGGATTTTTCCCAGAAACAGCAGGAAAGCATAGATCCCTGCCGCAATTCCGGCGGCCAGCAGCAATTTTTCATTGCTGATCGTTCCATTGCTTTCCAGCACGCTGGTCAACATCAGGGCAGGATTGCAGATATTGACCACAATTGCCGACAGCACTCTGCCGGAACGGCTGTCCGCGATTTTCTTTTTACAAGCAACGTAGCCAACGGCAATTAGCAGGAATATCATACACATCTGCTGGAATATCACACTTGCGTCCATCGTGCCTTCTTATCTTCCCTTTCTGAAAATGTTTTATCTCACTGTCACATTGCAAAAAGCTTTCCGCCCGCTTCCGTCCTGAGCCTTGGCGGTAATTACTGCCCTGCCCTTTGTCAGAGCCTTTACCACGCCGCGTTTGGTTACTTTTGCCACTCTGGGATTGCTGCTCGTCCAGGCAAGCGTTTTCTTATAGGCGCTTGCTGGGCTGACCTGCGCTGTCAGCTTTTGGTTTTTTCCTCTTTTCAAAGACAATTTACTTTTATTCAGCGTGATGCTTTTTACTTTACCGTCAACTTTTGCATAGTTTTTGTAGCGGTACACCGACACGCTGGAGGAAGTGTTTGCCCACAAAATATTGTTATTCCAAGGCCACAGATGATTGTACCAGACCCGATTGTATTGGTTGCCAAAATTTGCCTCATACACCTGGATTCCCATCCGGTTGTCACTCAGAAAAATGGCCTGATGTCTTCCGCCGCTGCCTGTCCAGCGGATCACATCCCCGATCTTTGCCTGGGAGAACAGTACCTTCATCTCTTCCGTGTTTTTTGTGCTTACTGTTTTATAGATTTTCTTGTAATCCGGCGAGCCGTTGTAATAGGGCTGCTGAAACGCCTGCTTCGTCACATACATCACAAAGCCTGCGCATTCGTGTCCAATATAAGAGCGCTGCACGCCGTCTTTTACATAACTGACAACCATATAACCGTTATAATAAGAGCCGTTGGGATAAGTTCTTGTCACTGCCTTTACCCGGTCAGCTACCGCTGCCGCCTGTATCTGCTCTGGTGTAAAAATGCCCAACATACATACAGCCGTCCAAAGAATTGCAAGACGCCGATACCACATCCGTTTTTTCGTCATACTTTACCTCCCCGATTGATAAGCATTCAGAGCTAATCCGTTTGAAATTCTATTATAACTGAAAAACGGCACAGCCACAAGCGCCATGCCGTTTGAAATTCTATTTTTTCTTTTTACAGGCTTTGTCAAATGCTTTGAGCGCTTCTTTTGCCTCCCGGTTCAGCTTCGTGGGCACCTGTACCACCAGGGTTACATAATGGCTTCCCCGAACCTTACTGTTTCGGATACTGGGCACGCCTTTGTCTTTTAGTCGGATGCGGGTGTCTGTCTGTGTCCCCGGCTTCACCTCGTACATAATGTCTCCGTCCACCGTGGAAATCCGCACCTCTCCGCCCAGCGCCGCCTGCGCATATGTGATTGGGGCAGTGGAATAAATATCGTCCCCCCGCCTCTGGAAAATGGGGTGTCTGGCAACCACCACTTCTACCAAAAGGTCGCCTCTTGGCCCGCCGTTGGCGCCCGGTTCCCCTTTGTCACGGATACGCACCGACTGTCCGTTGTCTATCCCGGCCGGAATGGAAACCTGGATCTTGGTGCGTTTGGAAATATACCCGGTCCCTCGGCAGTCCGGGCATTTCTCTTTTACTACTTTTCCGCTTCCGCCGCATTCTGGGCAGATCTGCTCGCTGCGGGTCATACCGAACAAGGACTGCTGAGTAAAAATGATCCGTCCTTCCCCGTTACATTTCGGACAAGTTTCTGGTGAAGTACCCGGTTTTGCACCGCTGCCTTTACAAGTGCCGCACTCCTCCTTGAGCATCACCTCAATTTCCTTTTCACAGCCGAATACGGCTTCTTCAAAGGTAATATTGATTCTGCCCCTGAGATTGGCGCCCTTCATAGGGCCGTTTCTCGCCCGCCTTCTGCTGCCTCCGCCAAACAAATCTCCGAATATATCGCCAAAAATGTCGCCCATATCCGCAGTATTGAAATCGAAACCGCCAAAGCCGCCTCCGTAACCGCCCCCGCCGTTCTCGAAAGCAGCATGACCAAACTGGTCATACTGCTTTCTCTTATCCGCATCGCTCAAAATTGCATACGCGTTGGTGGCTTCCTTGAACTTTTGCTCTGCTTGCTGGTCTCCTGGATTAGCATCGGGATGATACTTCTTCGCCAGTTTCCGGTACGCTTTTTTTATCGTCGCCTCATCCGCACTTTTGTCCACGCCTAAGACTTCATATAGATCCCGTTGTTGTTCTGCCATGGTTACCTCCCAATATTATCCCATCCATGCGTGGTTTGCTTATCGGATCTTTTATTAAACTTCTCTAAAATCTGCATCAATGACATCGTCGTCGTATCCTGCTTCGTCGCCGCTGCCGCCTGTCGTCTGGCCGCCCATATTTCCCATGTCGGGGCCTGCTCCCTGCGCGCCGCCGGACTGCTCATACATCTTGGCAAACAGCTTCTGCGCGCCGGTCATCATCTTCTCCTGGGCTGCTTTGAGTTCTGCAACCTGAGCCTCGGTCATTTCTTCTACATTCATTTTCTCCAGCAGATCTTTCAAATCCTTCAGGTCTGCTTCTACGGCCGCCTTGTCAGAAGCGTCCAGCTTGTCGCCCACTTCCTCCAGGGCCTTCTCTGTCTGGAATACCATGGAATCTGCATCGTTTCTGGCGTCCACGGCCTCTTTGCGTCTCTTATCCTGTGCTTCGTATTCGCTTGCCTCGCGGACTGCCTTTTCAATCTCGGCATCGGACATATTGGAGCCTGCGGTAATGGTGATCTTCTGCTCTTTTCCAGTACCCAGGTCTTTTGCAGAAACGTTTACAATACCATTGGCGTCGATATCGAACGTTACCTCGATCTGCGGAACGCCGCGTCTTGCCGGAGGAATTCCATCCAGGCGGAACTGTCCAAGCGACTTATTGTCCTTGGCAAACTGACGCTCGCCTTGTACCACGTTGATATCTACGGCCGTCTGATTGTCTGCGGCTGTGGAGAAAATCTGGCTCTTTTTGGTCGGAATTGTGGTATTTCTCTCGATTAATCTGGTAGCCACGCCGCCCATCGTCTCGATAGACAGAGACAGAGGAGTTACGTCCAAAAGCAGGATATCCCCTGCGCCTGCGTCGCCGGCAAGCTTACCGCCCTGGATTGCCGCGCCCAATGCCACACATTCGTCTGGGTTCAAAGTCTTGCTTGGCTCTTTGCCTGTAAGCTGTTTTACCTTATCCTGTACAGCAGGAATACGGGTAGAACCGCCAACCAGCAGCACCTGGCCCAGCTCCGAAGCGGTTACCCCGGCATCGGACAACGCACGTTTTACGGGTTCTGCGGTTTTTTCCACCAGATCGTGGGTCAGCTCGTCAAATTTTGCCCTGGTCAGGTTCATATCAAAATGCTTGGGTCCGTCCTGGGTAGCTGTGATAAACGGCAGGTTGATGTTGGTGGTGGTTGCGGAAGACAGTTCTTTCTTTGCCTTCTCCGCCGCTTCTCTCAATCTCTGCAAAGCCATCTTGTCTTGAGACAAATCCACGCCCTCTGCGGCATTAAACTCGGAAAGCATGTAGTCTGTGATCTTCTGGTCAAAATCGTCGCCGCCCAGACGGTTGTTTCCTGCGGTGGACAATACTTCGATGACGCCCTCGCCGATCTCGATGACCGATACGTCGAAGGTACCGCCGCCCAGGTCGTATACCATAATCTTCTGCTCTTTTTCGTTATCCAAACCGTAAGCCAGTGCAGCGGCCGTAGGCTCGTTGATAATTCTCTTGACTTCCAGTCCGGCGATTTTTCCGGCGTCCTTGGTTGCCTGTCTCTGAGCGTCGTTAAAATAAGCAGGTACGGTAATTACCGCTTCTGTCACACTCTCGCCCAGATAATCCTCGGCGTCTTTTTTCAGTTTCTGTAAAATCATCGCAGAAATTTCCTGCGGGGAATATTTTTTGTCGTCAATGTTTACCCGGTAGTCACTGCCCATCTCCCTCTTGATGGAAGAAATGGTGTGATCCGCGTTGGTCACTGCCTGACGTTTGGCAGGCTCGCCTACCAGACGTTCGTTGCTCTTTGTAAATGCTACAACGGAAGGTGTCGTCCTGGCGCCTTCAGAATTGGCTACAACTGTTGATTTTCCACCTTCCATAACTGCTACACAGCTATTTGTCGTTCCTAAGTCAATACCAATAATCTTGCTCATTATCCTATCCTCCTATCAAAACAATGTACTTTTTCGTACATAACAACAATCAACTGACACTGCTATAATATATGAATTAATTTGCAACTTTTACCATACTGTGCCTTACCACAAAGTCTTTATACAGATAACCTTTCTGCAATTCTTCCACAATTGTGTTTTCACCTGCTTCCGGATCTTCCACATGCATCACCGCATTGTGCAGGTTGGGGTCAAAGGCCTGGCCCACGGCTTCTATCGGCTGTACGCCCATCTCGGATAAAGCGGCCATCAACTGCTTGTAGACCATCTGCATACCCTCTGCAAATGCGTCTCCCTCTTGTGCAGCCGCCAGTCCTCTTTCAAAATTGTCCACTACCGGAAGGATCTTCTCAACGACCTCCTTCGCGCCGATCACGTACATACTTGCCTTTTCCTTTTCCGTACGCTTGCGGTAATTGTCGAACTCGGCCATGGTTCTCTGCAGCCGGTCGGTGAGTTCTTCAATCTGTTCAGTCTTCTTATCTTTCTTCTCCTTCCCGTCTTTTTCTGTCTCCTCGGCTTCTGCGTCCCCGCCAGCCTCTTCCTCTATTATTTCTTCTTCCGAAGTTTCCTGCCCTTGCATCTCCTCCGGGTTCTTGCTCTCTTCTGACAACGCTTCTTCCCGCCTTTCTTCACATCGAATCGTAACAGTTCAGATAGCTTCACTGTTACGAGCAAACATTCATTTAAAATTTACATTGCACTATTTTCGGAACATGGTATCCAACTGGGCGCGCAGCACCTTTAAGCTGTCAACCACATTCTCATAATCCATTCTCTTTGGCCCCACAATACCAATCGTCCCGCGGATGCCTTGGCCAAGCTCATAAGTGGCGGTCACCACACTGCAATCCTTCATGGTCTTGATAGGCGCCTCATCTCCAATATACACCTGGATACCAGTACTCTCTTCGTCGGCCATCGTCTCCTTGACCAAATCCACAAGCTGCTGCTTCTCCTCGAAAGTGGAAATAAATTCGCTGGCTTTGGAACTGTCGCTCAGTTCTGGATACTTAAAGATATTAGTAGCGCCTGATGTATAAATCTCCAGATCCTCATCCACCTGTATCACATTAGCGACCGCATCCAAAACACTGCTCACTACTTCCCCATATTCGCCGGCCTGCTCTTTTAGCTGGGCAATCATCCCCAGGTTAATCTCTGCTGCCGGAATCCCGTTGAGACTGTTATTCAGCAGAAAATTCAGCTTGAAAATGGTGTCGTCGCTCATCTGCTCTTCCAAATCAATGATCTCATTGCGGATACGGTTTCCTTCCGTAACTACGACCACCACCAACTGCAGATTGTTCAGCCTGGACAACTGAATAAATTTTAACCGGTCGCTGGAAAAAGAAGGCGCGGAAATCAGGGTCGCGTAGTTGGTGTTCTGTGCCAGCGTCCGCACCACCTGCTTTAACACTTTCTCCATTTTATCGGTCTTCTCAATCATCAAGTCCTTGATTTCTGCAATTTCCTCGTCCTTTTCGGCCATCAGTGCATCTACATATAAGCGGTATCCCTTGTCGGAGGGAATTCTCCCTGCGGAAGTATGCGGCTGATGAATATAACCCATGTCTTCCAGATCTGACATTTCGTTGCGTATTGTGGCGGAGCTGAGGTTCAGATCCGTAAACTTTGAAATGGTCCTGGATCCTACCGGCTCCCCGGTTTCCAGATATGTTTGGATAATCGCCTTCAGAATTTTCTTCTTACGCCCATCCAGTTGTTCCATCCCTCGCTCCTCTCCTTTTCTCAAGGGTTGTTAGCACTCATTCTTTTGGAGTGCTAACATCTTAATAACAATATACACCTCTCTCCTTTTTTTGTCAAGAGGTGGAAATAATTTTTTTGCATTACATTTTTTCTGCTATCTCAATGAGTTGAGAAGCCGTATTCTCCCATGTGAAGCGTTTTTCCAGCCGTGCATAAGTATTTTGCACCGCCTTGTGTGCGTACTGTGTATTTTGCGCGGCATACCGTATGGCCTCCATAATATTTTCCACGCCGTTTTTTGACAGCACCGCTCCATATTCCCGGTTCAAAATCAATTCCTTAGAGCCGCCGTTTGTTGTTGTGACCACATAACATCCGCAGGCCGCCGCCTCCAGTACAGAAGTCGGAAAGCCCTCTGGATAATCCGTGGGCAGGCAGAAAATATCCGAACTTCGTAAAAGAGAGACAACGTGCTCAAAATCCAGCCGCCCAAGTAAATACACCTGCGGCAGATCCGCCTGCCGGATGTGCTCATACAACGCGCCGTCTCCCGCAATCAGAAGCGCAATGTCCAGGCCCGATTTCTGAAGTTTGCTTGCGGCTGCCACAAGTTTTCCGATTCCCTTTTCCTTCACCAGCCGTCCGGCGTAGGCGACAATCGTCTTATTTTGCAGCGAGAACCTCTCCCGGTAATTTTCCACAGGATGCGCAGACTTTTCACGAATGTCTTTCAAATCCACTGCGTTGTAAAGAATTCCATCGGAAACAATCCCAAAATGGCCAAGCCAGTCGCAACAGTCCTGCGAAACTCCGTAAAAATGCCTGCACTTAGATTTTACCAGAACAGAAATCAAATGTTCATAAATATGGCCGCAAAAATCAAAGATTGGATGATTCACCGTAAAATGATTGGTCCCGTGTTCCATCACAATGCAGGGTGTGCGTGTTTTTTTTGCGAAGGAAACCGCGTAAAGGGAGTGGACGTAAAACCGCGTCTGCACAACAATAAAATCAAAGCGAAGCCTGTGCAGGGCTTTGTCCATCCTGCGAAATAATTTGCCGTATTTCAATACCGGAAACCGCCCGTCCAGAAGATTCCAGCACGGCATCCGGTAAATCGTGAGTCCGTCTTGAACCTCTTTTGACGGAAGGGAAAATACATTGGAAGTCACAATCGTGACACGATTCCCCCGCGCTAGAAGCTCCTTTGCAAGATTATATGTGTAACGCTCCACTCCGCCAAGGTTTGGAAGATAGTTTGCCGCAAATATACCATAATGTTTTCTGCTCATGTTTTTCTCCCTATATATGACATCCCGATTCCCATTTTTTCAGATAATACCCGGCCATCATCAGATAAATTGCAGACAGCAGCACCATCATCAGGGCATATGCCCAGGCCGCCCCGGTCATTCCATAGATTCGTGTCAATCGGGGAACCGCCACGGCAGCCACAGCAGAAGTCGCCACGCAGCCAGCCAGGCATGCATACTGATGGCGCATCACCACGATCACAAACTGAAACATCAAATAGACGGCGGAAAAAACGCCTCCCGCCACGACGATGCACAATTCCCCGCGGTACGCGGACAAGTCTGTATGGTAAAACCAGGAAAGCACCGGAATCCCCAGCAGCCAAGCGCCCGCCAGACCCAGAATAGCAAACCCCAGAAGCAGAGCCGCCTGTCTGCCCAGCAGCTTTAAAAGCGCTGCCTTTTCGCCTTGATGGTACATGACCGAAAGCCTGGTTAAAAGGGGCTTAAACAGAAAGCCCGCCAAAAGATTCATAACAAATGCAGGCATATAAATCATATTGAAATAAGAAAGCATTTCTTCGCCCTGGCTGGCGTCCATGGCGTATTTTGCCGCACTGTTTAGATAAACCGTCAAAAAAGAATTGACGAACAGCGGCAGGCAGTCCCAAAACAACTGCTTTAGAGCCGCCCAATCCCAGACAGGCCGCAACTTGGCAAAAACCCCGATCAGATTCCGGTCAATCACCAGCAAGCTCCCGATATAGACCAGGCTTAAAAACGCCAGCGCCGAAACCAGATCGCCGAACAACAGCAGATGAGCCGCAAACGCCGCCAGAAACAGCACTGTTTCATAGAAAATACATTTTCCTGTTACGTCATACCGTTCTTTTTGCTGATAAAGCCCTTCCATCACATCCGCGACGGCTTCCGCCGCCTTCAATACCAAAATCCAGAAAAAAGCCGCCAGTTTTTCCCCCCGGTATCCGCCATAAAAGCCCCATAGAACACCGCCCAACAGCATTACCCCGCAGGTCGTCAGGCGGAAGCTGAAATACTGGCTAAAGGAAAACCGTTCCGTCACATCGGATACCTGGTACGTCCGCACATTAAAATAACCAATGGTCAAGAGCTGCTGCCCCGCAGCCATCACAATGGTAAAAACGCCCGCCTCATAAGGCCCGCTGATCCTGGACAGCAGCCAGAACATCAGAAACGTGCTGGCCGAATATGTCGTCCCGGACAGAACCGTCCAGAAATACGTGCTGCCCGGCGAACTTTTGGTCTGATTTCCCAGAAAAAACTTTCTAACCGTCTGTTTCATCAAATTTTAACCTGCCTGAATAATGATTGACCCGCTGATCCTCCGGCGGCAATTCCCAGTAATCGCCGTAGGAATTCTGCAAAGCCATATGATTGTGGTTCATCAGCTTTATTGGAATTCCCTCAAACTCTCCTTCCTGGAGCGGGAAAATATCCGAGAGCCGCAGCATATATTTCTCCGGCTGGATATCATAGAGCAGCGTCACCAGATCGCCCTGCCCCCGATAGCGCAGGGAAGCCTTTCGGATTCTCGACAAAATCAGATTCATAGGCATCACTTTAAGCAAAACATGCATGAAACGGCAAATCCCGCGGATGCCTTTTGCCTTCCAGTCTTCTCCCGGAATCATCGGACAAGCCAAGTTTTTCATAATATAAATCTGATTCCAGAAACGGATCTCACCGAACTGCCGTTTCTGTTTTTCCTCTTGCTCTGGTATTTGATCAAATGGAAAAATATCCACGCGGATACCGTGCCAGTATTCCCACAGACTCTCCTGTTCCGTTACATGGATCGTATGCGCCGCAGACATTTTGGTAAACATATCGGAACAGTTTTTCTGGATAAATCCGCTGGACAGCACAAAACGATCTCCCAGCTCCCCAGGAGCCACCTGCAAAAAGCGCTCGTAATCCTCCCGCAGCATCCCCACGTCAATATCGTCATCCCATGGGATAAACCCCTGATGGCGCACCGCCCCCAGCGCAGTCCCCCAATGGGCAAAATAATCCAATTGGTATTTCTCGCAGATCCGGATAAATTCCCTGAGCACGGACAGCGACACCTGCTGCACCCGTTTAAGATCCCCCGGCTGATATTCCATCATCATGCCTTTTCTTCCTCCTGCTTAGCATAAGGGCCGAAATCCAGCCGGTGCAGCGAATGGTTATGCCGCTTTTCCACTGGCGGCAGGGTCATATAATCCCCGTATCTGCGTTTCAGATAAGCCTCGATCTTTCCCGGAAACGAGATTTTCAGCCCGGAGAAATCCCTGTCCCTTGTCGGAAAAATGTGTTTCTTATATACAATGCTGGTAAAGGGTGTCGTCGGGTCGAAATAAAACGCCACCCGTTTCGTTTTTACATGCCTGTATTTGACGATTATCCGTTTCGCCTTGCGATACCAGAACGCTGAATCCAGATGTAGCAATTTTAACCATTTATGCGCAATTTTGCACAGGAAATATAGCAGCTTCGCCTTCCAGCCGCCAAAATACAAGACCGGCCGATCGATGCTGGCCAAAATCATCATTTTCCCATAAAACCAAGCCGCCCACGCCTGCCGCTTCATCACCCGGTTATCGTCGGGAATGTTGTCAAAACAAAAAATATCCAGGAAAATTCCCCACTCGCAATCCAAATCCTGAAAGCATTCTTCCTGAAAACGGGTCCCCCGCAGAACCCACCGGGTGGTACACAGCGGCATACGGGGGTCTGTTTCGGCATTCAGCACCCCATATTTCTCCGGCTTCCAATGCGCCGCCACCTTTAAAAACCGCTCGTAATCCCTGCGGGCCATTCCTATATCAATGTCGTCATCCCATGGGATAAAGCCTCCATGGCGCACCGCGCCAATCGCCGTGCCGCCGCAGCCAAAATACTGGATATGATTCTCCCTGCACAGCAAATCAAATTCTTTCAGCATTTCCAGCTCCAATTTTTGCAGATGCTGTAAAGTCGCTTCCTCATATTCTTGGTAAAGCATGAAATCCCTCCTAAATAATTTAGTCCATTCTACTACGGAATCCCTGAAAATGCAAACTTCATTCCGCAGTCTTTTAAATAAAGATTGACGCACAAACAAATATTATTTATTATTTTATCAGAAAATATTTTTGTGATAGGGGGCGACGATATGCAGCCAATTTATGTCGTTGAGGACGACGCCAATATCCGTGAAATTGAGCTGTTCGCTTTGAAAAACAGCGGCTATGAAACAGAGGGCTTTGAATGTGCGTCTGACTTTTTGAAACGTCTTCGGACAAAAACCCCCTCTTTGATCTTATTGGACATTATGCTCCCGGACGAGAACGGCATATCCCTCGTCCAAAAACTGCGCTCCGATCCAAACACCCAAAATCTCCCCATTATCCTGGTCACCGCAAAGACAACGGAGATTGATAAGGTAAAAGGGCTGGATTCCGGCGCAGACGATTATATTGCCAAGCCCTTCGGCGTCATGGAACTGATCTCCCGCGTCAAGGCGCTTCTTCGCAGAACAAAGCCGGATAAATCAAAGGACGCGCTGATTTTATCCGATATTATTTTATCCAGAACAAATCGCTCCTGTCAGGTATGCGGAACGCCCGTTGAGTTAACCTACAAGGAATTTGAACTGTTGTCCCTTCTGATTCAGAATGCCGGGATGGTCCTTACCAGAGATGTTTTGATGGAAAAGATCTGGGGAATCGACTTTATGGGAGAATCCAGGACGCTGGACGTACATATCAAAACCCTGCGCAAAAAACTGGGAGCTGCGGGCAAGCACATCAAAACCGTGCGAAATGTGGGATACTTAGCGGACAAAGGAGCCTGCCCATGACAAGAAAGATCAACCTGAATTTCATGCTGGTGAGCGCCGTTTCTATCCTTCTGACGGTATGCCTTACCACTGTTGTCTCCTACCGTTTTTTTCAAAAAGAGGTATTCTCCGATCTCTCCTCTTTTGCAGAAATCATTGAAGATTTGGATTTCATGGAGCAGATGAAGGACAAAAGATTTGTAAAACCGGAAGACGAGCTGAGAATTACCTGGATTTCCGAAGACGGATCGGTACTGTATGACAGCTATACCAGCGGCGTCGCCCTGAATAATCATAAGAACCGGCCGGAGATTACACAGGCCGCCCAGACGGGAAAGGGCTTCTGCATCCGCAAGTCGGAAACCATGGGGCAGAATATCTTTTTTTATGCAAAAAAAACGGAGGACGGGAAATTTATCCGCATTGCAAAAGAGGCGGGAAGCATCTGGAATGTTTACAAAAATACGCTGCCCATCACCTTGCTGATCGCCGTTTTATCCTTCCTGATCTCCATCGGAATCGCCCGCCATCTCACAAAAGCGTTTGTCAAACCAATCGAGCTGATGGCGTCCGATATGAACCACTTAGAAGCCATCACCGCCTACAAGGAGCTGATGCCTTTTATGGAACGGATACGCTCCCAGCACGAGGAAGCGCTGAAAAACGCAAAAATCCGGCAGGAATTTACCGCGAACGTCAGCCATGAATTAAAGACCCCGCTGACCTCCATATCCGGTTATTCGGAGCTGATTGCAAACGGAATGGCCACAAAAAAAGATAGCCGCCATTTTGCGGAAGAAATCCACAGCAATGCTCAGAGACTTCTGACTCTGATCAACGACATTTTGCAGCTATCTGAACTGGACGATTTTCCAGAAAATAAACTTCTCTTTGAATCCGTAGATATCTACGAACTTGCCAGGGACTGCATGGATATGATGCAGCCGGTGGCGGACAAACATGGGATTACCCTTTCCTTAAAGGGCACTCCGCTGCCAATCCGTGCCAACCGGGAATTGATGGAAGAATTGCTTTATAATTTATGCGACAACGCAATCCGATACAACCGAAAAGGAGGCCATGTATGGGTCACGGTCACGGATCGGCTGATCGTCCAGGACGACGGAATCGGCATCTCCAAAAAATATCAAAAGCGCGTGTTTGAGCGTTTCTTTCGCGTGGACAAAAGCCGTTCCAAGAAAACCGGCGGCACGGGTCTAGGCCTGGCCATTGT
The DNA here is from genome assembly GCA_947571775.1 of uncultured Lachnospiraceae bacterium. Classification (GTDB taxonomy): domain Bacteria; phylum Bacillota; class Clostridia; order Lachnospirales; family Lachnospiraceae; genus MGBC164599. The sequence goes on from CANOZK010000010.1 coordinate 53,302, forward strand.
AAAGCATATCGCCGAGGTTCACCATGCCGCAGTTCTGTTGGACAGCGACGAAGAGATCGGAACAACCGTATGCGTGAAATTTTCCGGCGTCTCCTCTTCTACTCTAATTTAGCGGACTGCACTGTCTCAATAATGTGAAGACAGTGCTCTGCTACCTTCCTTAAACCTTGAAGAATATCCGAAAGAATAAATCCCATATCTACACTACATTTATCTTCTCTCAAGCGTCTTTTATGGTCTTTTAGAATCCTTTTCTCCATGCGGTTCAGTTCGTTTTCCAGTTGATACGCGTCGTTTGCAATGATGGTTGCGGGATTTTCCCAATATTTCATGGTATGCTTTACCAAAGATGACACCATATTGCTATATAATAGTAAATCTCCCTTTGCTTCCTTTGAGAAAACAAGCTTTTTCTTCTCCATTTTTTTGATGCTAAATACAATCCCCAATGCATAGTCCGCAATGCGCTCAATATTGCCCACACAATGCTGCATCAGAGACAATTCCTTGGAATCTGACTTGGACAGCGGACAGCGTCCGATTTGGAACATATAATCGTTGATTTTTTCTTCATACCGGTCAACGTAATTCTCCAAATCCTCCACATATGCCGCTGTTTTTTTTGTATAATGCAAAAGCAAAGAAAGCGCTTCATTGGCCGTTTCGCTCGCCAGCGCCAGCATCGCCCCGGTCGTTTTTTTACACTGCCTCAGTGCAAAGGCGGGGTTTTCCAAAAAGCGTTTATCCATGTTTGACAAAGCCGCCAGTTTCGACGAAGGCTTCTGTATCATATCGGCATGTTTCTCCGGGACAGAGACGCTTGCCAGAGTAACCAACTTGTAGGAAAACGGAAACAACACAATGGTAGCAAACACATTAAAACATGAATGAATCATGGCAATACCCGTCGACGTCGCAGTCTGTTCCAGGAAATCAAATGGGTAGAAATAGTGGGCCGCATAAAAGACTGCGATAAATACCGCCGTTCCAATCACATTAAAATACAAATGGATAAACGCCACCCTTTTTGCATTGGTCTTCGCCCCAATAGAAGATAAAAGCGCCGTCACGCAAGTTCCGATATTCTGCCCCATGATAATAGGCAAAACTGCGGAATAGGGAATCGCCCCGGTTGCACAAAGCGCCTGAAGAATACCGATCGACGCAGAGGAACTCTGTATCATGGCGGTCAATATGGCTCCCACAATGATTCCAATTACCGGATTGGAGAACGCGACAAACAATCTGGTAAATTGAGGAATATCTTTCAAAGGCTCCACCGCAGAACTCATGGTATCCATACCAAACATCAAAATCGCAAACCCGACTAGGATGCCTCCCACGTCTTTTTTCCGCTCCGATTTACTGAACATCAGAAAAATAACTCCGATTATCGCCAGTATAGGGGAAAATGCATCCGGTTTGAGCATCAGAACAAAGAAATTGTCACTTTTGATGCCGGAAAGGCTCAAAATCCAGGAGGTAATCGTGGTTCCGATATTCGCGCCCATAATGATTCCCACCGCCTGCTTTAGCTGCATAATCCCGGAATTGACAAAACCCACTACCATAACCGTCGTTGCCGAGGAAGATTGTATCACCGCGGTTGTCACTGCGCCAAGCAATACTCCTTTGAATGGGCTGTCCGTCATTTTTGAAAGAATGGACTCCATTCTGCCGCCGGAAAGCTTAGAAAGTCCATCGCCCAACACGCCCATTCCATAAAGGAACAGCGCCAACCCTCCAAGCATTGTAAAAATATTTAGAATACTCATTTTTCCCGCCTCTCTTTCGTCATTGTAAATTTACGGTATCACGCTCTTGTGAAATCAGAGAGATATATATGTAAAGTTTATGTAAAAAATGCGGATTCTCTCTTGTCATCTTTTCCCAAAAGTGCTAAACTAGATTTAGTATTAGGAAGTAGCTTGCATGGCTATCCGTGTAATATGTTCCGTCAGCACGGGAAGATGTTTCCCCGGAGCATGTTGTAAAAAGCGAAACTTTTACTGCATCTTTTGCAGTAGAGGTTTCGCTTTTTTTATCTTATTAAGTTAAGAATGGAGGAATGAAAAATGCTATTATTTTACACACTGCTGCTGGCAGCCGGATTTATCGCGCTGATCAAAGGAGCGGACTGGTTCGTAGAGGGAAGCTCTGCGCTGGCCAAAAATTTCAAAGTACCAGGGATAATCATCGGCCTGACCATTGTGGCGCTGGGAACCAGCGCACCCGAAATGGCCGTCAGTATCTCGGCCGCACTCCAGGGTTCCAGCGAGATCGCCCTGAGCAACGTGGTTGGCTCGAATATTTTTAATCTGCTGTGTGTGCTTGGCGTCTGCGCAATTATCCACACGGTTCCCGTAGAAGAACCGATTCTCAAAAGAGACTTTCCGCTGTCCATCGGCGTCACCGTCCTGCTCCTGCTGATGACCAGCTCCCAATCCGTATTTTCCGGCGGTTTCCTGCAAAGGAGCATGAGTGATGTCGCGGGAACGGTAAGCAGAATAACTGGGATCACCCTTTTTGTTATTTTTGTGGTATATATTTTTTCTTTGATTTACGATGCAAGAAAACATCCCAATCTGGAGGAAACCGGGGAGGCAACGCCCTTTTGGAAATGTTTTCTTTTGATTGCCATTGGATTGATTTTGATCATCGGCGGAGGGCAGTATGTGGTTTACAGCTCTAAGATAATCGCACAAACCCTAGGCATGTCGGAGACACTCATTGGCCTGACGATCGTCGCCGTGGGTACTTCGCTGCCGGAGCTGGTCACATCCATCGTTGCCGCCAAAAAAGGGGAGACTGGGATCGCCGTCGGCAATGTTATCGGTTCTAATATCTTTAATTTGCTTTTTATTTTGGGGATATCGTCCGCGATTCATCCGATCACGGTGAATGTGGCCTCGGTTTATGATCTTAGAATTTTAATTATCACCAGCCTAATGATCTATGCGTTTTCACTGCGGCAAAAAGCACTCTTGCGCCGTGATGGTATTCTTATGATTTGTCTTTATCTTGCACATGTTTTGTTTGCAATTATTCGATGATAGAAATGCAGGCGTGCGGAGACATATTTTGTCAGCGAAACTGTCCCGCACGTCTCTACAAGAACGCTGAGGCGTTCTCGATATTTGCCAAAACCGAAAAGAGGCCAAAAAATTTTCTGCCCTTCCCCCATTTCCATATCTTTTATGTTATAATGTTTTCACAAAATCACGATACTGAAAATCTCGCCTATCAATACTGGAAAATAAACCATGTCAAAAATAATTGTGATTGGAAGTCCCGGCGCAGGAAAAAGCGTGTTTGCACGAAAATTGAGAGATCTCACAAAATTCCCGCTATATTATTTGGATATGCTGTGGCATAAACCGGATCAGACAACGATTTCCCAAAAAGAATTTGATACACGAATAAACGAACTCTGCAAAAAAGATAGCTGGATCCTGGACGGAAACTATCTGCGCACGCTTGCAATCCGTTTAAACGCATGCGATACGGTTTTTCTGCTGGATTATCCGCTGGAAATCTGTCTTTTTGGCGCGCAGTCCCGTATTGGAAAAAAGCGCGAGGATCTGCCCTGGATAGAATCTGAATTCGATGAAACATTCAAACAGTATATTATTGACTTTCCGCAAACCCAACTGCCGCAGATATACGAATTGCTGGAGAAATACCGCCAAAAGAAGAATATCATCGTTTTCAAATCAAGAAAAGAAGCCGATAATTATCTAAAAAGGAGTGAACCCCTATGAAAAAAACCATCTTATTTGTCATTTTGCCGCAGTATGCAGATTGGGAAGCAGCCTATCTTGCATCCGCTATCGCCATGTTAGCCGGAGAAAACTATGAGATCAAAACCGCATCGCTCTCCCAGGATGCCGTTACCTCTATCGGCGGCTTTCGAGTATTGCCGGATTACGATCTAAAGTCCGTTCCAAGCGATTACGAAGCGCTGATTTTAATCGGCGGGATGGCGTGGAGGGATGAAAACGCACAGCAGATAAAGCCGCTCGTGACGGATTGTTTTCGGAAAGGAAAGGTATTGGGCGGCATTTGTGACGCCTCGGCTTTTCTGGGCACCGCCGGCGTCTTAAACGACGTCTTTCACACCAGCAACGATCGAAACGACTTAAAGCAGTGGGCCGGATCCGCTTACACCGGAGAAGAAAAATTCACTGCAAAGCAGGCCGTCCGAGACCAAAATGTGATCACCGCCAACGGCACGGCTCCTATGGAATTTGCAAAAGAGGTTTTGCTGGCTCTGCATGCTGCCAGCGAAGAAAAAATTGCGGACTGGTATTCTTTCCACAAGCTGGGCTTTTACACCGCTCCCATGCCGAAAATGTAGAAAGCAACAAAAGAATGATGAAAAAAATCCTGAAAAATAAAATAGAAAAACTATTGTCCAAAGAATATTTTTGTACGCCTGCACAGCTAAACCAAAAAGAGACCATATATTCTATCCATGCCACGGCGAAACAGCCATATATCAAAATACTGGCATACAGAAATTGCACCGTCGTCTGCACATCAAAGGATTTATCCGAGAACATACAGAAGCTTTTACAAGATAAAAACAGAGATGAGATGTTTGAGCTGCCGTTTGTTTATGGTCAGACGATTCATTATATTCCAGATCACAAAGTTTCGGATAACCGCTCCCTGCCGCCAAATTATCAATATAAATTTTTCCCAGAAAAAGAAATTTGGGCTTTGAACGGATTGACGGGTTTTGAAAATTCCCTGGCATTCGATGAGCAGGGCATGACGCCGACAAAAGCAGTCTGCATTGCAGAAAATAACGGAAAAATCATCGGAGCCGCCGGGGCGTCCGAAACATCTGTAAGCGATATCTTGGAAGTCGGCGTAGACGTTATGGAAGCATACAGAGATTGTCCGTAGCCTGTCGTCAAAAATCGACTCATAACTTCTGGGAGGTAAAAAATCTATGTGGTTTCTTTTTGCTCTGGGTTCCTCCATTTTTGCAGCGCTGACATCCATTTTGGCTAAAATCGGCATCGACGGCGTAAACTCTACCCTGGCAACCGCCATTCGTACATTTGTTGTATTAATCATGTCCTGGGGGATGGTTTTTTTGACAAACACCCAGAATGGCATAGCGGAAATCAGCAGGCGAAGCTGGATCTTTTTGATTCTCTCCGGTATCGCCACAGGCGCCTCCTGGCTGTGTTATTATAAGGCGCTGCAAATGGAAGCGGCGTCCAAAGTCATTCCCATTGACAAACTGAGTGTAGTGATTACGATGATCCTGGCGGCTGTGATTTTACACGAACAATTTACGCCGAAATCTATTTTCGGCTGTATCCTGATTGGAATTGGAACATTGCTGATGGTTCTATAAAATAATTCTTGAAAGGACGGTAAATCAGATGACAGCATATGAATTCGACGGTGAAAAATACAAAAAGGCTTCCCGGCATCAGAAGGAATGGGGAAACGGTTTGATCTCTCAACTGCATTTAAAAGGGGATGAAACCGTTCTGGATCTGGGATGTGGAGACGGCGTTCTGTCCGAGCAGATCGCGCAGCTTGTCCCCAACGGCAAGGTTATCGGAATCGACGCTTCCAGCGGTATGCTGGAAACCGCTCAAAAATTGCAGAAAGACAATCTCTCCTTTCTTCAGATGGATATCAACGAACTGGATTTTTCAGATACCTTTGATGTTATTTTTTCCAACGCGGCGCTTCACTGGATTCTAGATCATCCGTTATTACTCAAGCATTCTTTTCGCGCATTGAAAAAAGGCGGCCGTATTCACTGGAACTTTGCCGGAGCCGACACCTGCGCGGCTTTTTGCGATGTGGCGCGCGCCAAGATAAAAGATCCAAAATACGCTCCTTATTTTCAGGACTTTATATGGCCCTGGTTTATGACATCCAAGGAAAACTATCAGGCATTGATGAAACCTGTCGGATTTTCGGAAATGGAAATCCTGGAAAAAAATAAAGACCGATATTTTTCGGATGCGGACGAATTGATCGGCTGGATTGACCAGCCCAGCATTGTACCTTTTCTGGTAAAACTGCCCGAAGAAAAAAAAGAAGCCTTCCGCCAGGATGTGATTCAGTCCATGATCGAACGAACAAAACAGCCAGACGGAACCTGTTTTGAAACCTTCCGCAGACTGAACATCACCGCAGTAAAATAACGAAATAGCACAAGGATACAAAAATTTTTAGAGAAATGCGAAAATATTACATCGATCATCTGCGCAATTTTACAATCTTACTGCTGTTTCCCGTGCACACATTTATGATTTGGAATGATTTTGATTCCGGGTTTTATATCTGGCTAGGGGAAAGCCGGCTGCTGAGTACTCTGATCGTATTGGTGAATCCGTGGTTTATGCCGATCCTGTTTGTACTCGCGGGAATAAGCGCCCGCTATTCCCTAAAAAAGCGATCCTACAAAGAATTTATTTTACAGCGGATTCAGAAATTGCTGATTCCATTTATCGCCGGACTGGTTTTTCTTGTACCGTTTCAAACTTTCTATGCCAGAAAATTTTTTGATGCATATGACGGCGGATTATGGGAAAACTGGAAGTACTTTTTCACGCATTTGACAGATTTCAACGGTTATGACGGAGCGTTTACACCGGGACATCTTTGGTTTCTTCTGTTCTTATTTGTGATCTCCATGACCTCTCTTTTCCTCTTTCGCTGGATTCCTTATCGAAAGACAGCGGGGAGGGCAGAGCGGATGTCCATATGGGGATTGCTGCTTTTGTTTATTCCAATCTGGCTTTTCTATCATCTGGGAAATTTCGGCGGATTCAGCATCGGAAAAGATCTGGCGCTCTATCTGTCAGGCTATTATATTTTGAGCAGCGATCTGGTAATGGAAACCTTGGAAAAGAACAGAAAATGGCTGATATTTTTGTGGGGAATAAGTACCGCGGCATTGGTATTTTTGTATTATAAATTCCAATATTATGGAGATTTATGGGTCAATTTTATCGGCTGGATTTCTATTTTGATACTGCTTGTTTTCGGAAAAAAATACTGGAACCAAAAAATGTTTTTGACCGATTATTTTAACCGTGCCTCCTATCCGATTTATCTCTTGCATCAATCTATTCTGGTTGCGCTGGCGTATGTTATCACGCAAATATGCGATGTTTTTTTCATACAAATTGTTTTCATTTGCGTGGGAAGTTTTTTTCTGACCGTATTTGCCTGTCATCTAGTTTGGATGATACCAGGCGTCAGAAGAATCTTTGGGATAAAATAGCAGAAATCTTGTGACGGACTTCCGAATATGATACAATCATCAGAGTAAAGGAAGGAAAAAAGGGGAAGGAAATACGAATGGATTTTCGATACGATTTCACAGCAATTGAAATTCTAAAACTACTGGGTTATACGCCCCCTGTCGGAAAAGAAAACCTGATACGTGCCGAGCAGGAAAAACATCTCAAACTGCCGTCCATTCTATTTGAATTTTGGAGTCTGGCGGAAAATTGTCCCCTGCTTTCCACAGCCGATCTCTGGACAACAAATCTGGATTCCCTATACCTTTTATATGAACAAATCCAGGAAATCATAGACGAAGACAAGGAGTATTGGGACGAGGGCGATTACACAGATAACGAGTATTTTCAGTTTTATAAGCTGCCAAAAAATCAGTGGGAAAGCCTTGTTCCCAACCTTCTGCTGATTGGAAGCGATTACGGCGCGGGCGTTGTGCAGTTTGGCATACGTCTAAGCGACATAAGGCAGGCAGATCCGCCGATATACGTGAATCACGAATGCGATTCCATATCCGATTGGCGGCTTTGGGATAAATGTCTGTCTGATTTTTTGATGGAAATCCTCTGCGACGCTCTGTGCTGCGGAGAATACCATACTGCCGACCACGCGCTGCAAAAAGCAGGATGGACTTCCCACAAATTGTATTCAGAAGATTTATCCGCATGGAACCTGGATACATCCGCTATGCTGAGATGGAGATCTACCTATGGAGCAGACGCGATATGCGGCTGTGCGTATCAGGAAGAAGCGCAGATACTGCTTGCCGCCAGATTGGATAAAGGCAATCGGGACAATTTCTGCGGCATGAAATATACAAAGGGAAACAAGTAATATCAAATATTGAATAGAGACAAAAGTATGAAGATAAAAAGGAATCCATTGTTCCTTCCCAATTCTATGGTCTTTGATTACTGCCTGCTGGCTCGTGATTTTATGCATAGACTTTTACTACAAATCGACCTCAAAAGGCGTTGCGACTTTGCATGCGCTGGCTGCAGGTATGTCCCTGTTTACAACGTTTCTCAACTACCTTCGTTATAGAAACCAGAAAGGACAGTTATGAAGTTGGTGATTACAGACTTAAAAGATTTTTCTATTTCCATAAAAGGAGAACATCGGATTATCAAACCGCAGGGAACTATTCATCCCTGCTTTGGATGCTTTGGATGCTGGGTAAAAACACCAGGACAGTGCGTCATGCACGACGGTTACGAAAATACCGGAATGTACATGAGCAAATGCACAGAGTTAATCCTGATTAGCCAATGCTGCTACGGCGGCGTAAGCCCTTTTGTGAAAACCGTTCAGGACAGAGCGATTTCTTATATCCATCCAGACTTTGTGATCCGCAAAGGAGAAATGCATCATAAACGCAGATATCAAAATGTGATCGCATTGTCCGCCTATTTTTATGGAGAGAACATCACAGAACAGGAAAAAAAGACAGCTCGAAATCTGATAGAGGCAAATGCGGATAACTATGACGGACGGGTAAAAAATATCTATTTTTACAAAACCGCAAAAGAATTGGAGGACATTCTACTATGAAAATCGCCCTGATCAACGGAAGTCCAAAAACCAAAAACAGCGCCAGCGGCATTCTCCTGGAAGATCTCAAATCGCACCTTTCTCAGAAAGCAGAAATCACAGAAATCAAGCTGCAAAAAACTTTTATTCCCGAAGAAATAGCAGCAGAATTGAAAACCATGGAAGCGCTGGTATTCTCATTTCCGCTTTACGTAGATGGGATTCCGGCACATCTGCTGTCCTGCCTGATTCAATTAGAGAATGCTCATTGGCAGAATCGTGAAATATATATTTATGGCATCGTAAACTGCGGCTTTCACGAGGGCGTTCAGGCTAAATACGCGCTGGAGATTTTACAAAATTGGTGTAAAAAAACCGAATTGATTTGGGGCGGCGGCATCGGTGCGGGCGGCGGAGGCGGCCTGGCGAACATGCCCTCCACGAAAAACGGCCACGGGCCGAAAGCGCCTATCGACAAGGCACTTCAAGCGATGGCCGATAAAATCCTTCAAAATAAAAGACAGAAAAATCATTACGTGTCCGTCGCCTTTCCCAGATTCTTATACCGGATTGCTGCCCAGATAGGATGGCGACAGATGATAAAAGCAAATGGCGGGAAAACGAAAGATTTGGGAAAACGACCAGAAGAACCGTGAGCGGATACAAGGAAAAAAATACCCCAAAAGAAATCAATCGGGCATTCGGATACCGAACAAATATGTCTATGAAAAATAAAGATACCGTGGGAAATTTTGGCGGAATTATCTCCGTCATTCAGTTGATTTGAACGAAAGGAAATTCTATATGATTGATCAAAACGCCCCGATTTGGAACGATCTTCATTCGGCCGGAAATGACGCAGACAAATGGCTCCGGCATTTATTGGAGGAAGACGGAGATTTCCAGGAGAACATGGAAATTTTGGCGGAAGATTTAAGCCATCAGCTCAGCTATTACAGCGCCACCGCCTACGTCCTGCCCCACTTAGCCGCCCTGTGCCCCAGACTATCTTTGGAGGAAAAATTATTCCTGATTGCCCAGATGGGTGCGGCCGTCGCCGCGGAATCCGAATGGCCCCTTTCTCCAGACACAGAAGCCTACCGGGAATTTCTGGAGGGCCTGGAGGGCCTGCGCCGTGAGACAAAAAGCCTAATCGCCGACCCGCATACGGCCGCTCTGCTAAAAGACGCCCCGGAACTTGGCCAACAGTTCGCCCTGTCTGCTCTGGCCATTCTAGGAGATCGAAAACACGCCTACGGTCTATATCTCCTGTCGGCCTATTGCTGGGAAGAGGGACATGCCGCCTGCGCTTGCGGCTGGAACGACGAGCTGCTTCCGCTCACCGAACAGCCAGATTGTCTAAAGCCGACCGTGATTAACCCCTGGGACGGCGAATCTCTGGAGGAAGAGGCCGTGTGGTTCCAAGGATTACTTGCCCTGGCGCAAGACGAGGAACTTACCCCAATCCTTCCCCTGGTCTACGGAACCGGCGTCTGCCCGGAATGCGGCAAACGGGAGCCTTACTGGACCTGGCTGGAACGGTTTATGCAAGAGTATTGATCAAGGAGGAATCTAAATATGATAAGAAAGATTATAAAAATCGAGGAAGACAAATGCAACGGCTGCGGCGTATGTGCCAAGGCCTGCCACGAGGGAGCCATTGAAATGATCGATGGGAAAGCAAAACTCACCCGCGAGGATTACTGCGACGGACTGGGCGACTGCCTGCCCGAATGTCCGACCGGAGCCATTTCCTTTGAGGAACGGGAAGCCCCCGCATACGACGAGACTGCCGTTCTCGCCGCCAAACAAAAGAAACAGGAAGAACAAACCGTAAAATCTCATACAGCCTGTCCTGGTATGCAGACACGCCAAATGTCCCCTGCCGAACCCGAAAGCTCCGCTTCTCATGCACCCGCTGTAAATTCCCAGCTCGGCCAATGGCCCTGCCAGATCAAGCTTGCCCCGGTAAATGCACCGTATTTCGACAACGCCAAACTTCTGATTGCGGCCGACTGTACGGCATACGCATACGCCAACATCCACACTGATTTTATGAAAGGCAAAATCACGCTGATTGGCTGCCCAAAACTGGATTCCATTGATTACAGTGAGAAGCTGACCGAAATTATAAGAAACAATGGCATCAAAAGCGTGACCATCCTGAGAATGGAAGTTCCCTGCTGCGGCGGGCTTGAGATGGCGGCCAAAAAAGCCCTGCAAGACAGCGGCAAATTCATTCCCTGGCAGACCGTAACCATATCCATTGACGGAAAAATCCTGGATGATTAGAAAATAGGGGCTGTATTACCAGTCCCGTTCGCCGATGGCATCCTCCACATCTATGTCAACGTCGAACCACTCCAAAATATACGCCACCGTCTCACCGATACTGTCTCTCGCCGCCGTTTCTATTTCACTGCCGTTATCCTCAAATTCTTCCTGCAAATCATTGATCGCCAGCGTCATCTCATCAAATTTGCTCTGTATTTTTTCCAAATCTCTCTCCCCGGTTTCCAGAAAACCAATGACATCCTGCACCAAAGCCTTTACTCTGTCCACCAGAAAATCAGGGAAATATCCATCCCGATACATGTCCTTCAGCAGCCAGTAATCTGCATCAAATTTTTTCATAAGCGTCTCCTAATCATACTTTTCAAAACTCCCTAAGTATAACAGAAAAAAGACACCCTATCAATCAAAATCCTTGCTGATTTCGCCGGATAAGAGTATAATAAAATGGAATTAAGGAGGGAAAGTAGAAATGGCAGTTCAGATAAAACCACGTATCGATATTTACGACCGAATGGAATTAAAAAATGTCCTGCCCTTGCGGACACCCTATGTAATTTATATCGATCCCTGTGACACCTGCAATTTTCATTGTAAATTTTGCCCTTCCGGCAATCTCTCCAAAATGAAAAGCATCAAAGGCCGGGGACATGGGTCGATGGACTTTCAGATGTATAAAAATCTTATTGACGGAATCTGCGAATTTGAAGATAAAGTAAAAGTAATTCGTCTGTACAAGGAAGGAGAACCCTTACTCAACCCTCATTTTGCAGATATGGTGCGTTATGCAAAGGAATCCGGCTGCTGTGAGCGAGTGGATACCACCACAAACGCATCTATGCTCACACCGGAACTAAGCCGGAAAATCATTGACGCCGGACTTGACCGAATCAATATTTCCATCGAGGGCGTGAACGCGGCACAGTATCTGGATTTCTCCGGTCATAAAATAAACTATGATACATTTGTAAAAAACATCGCCTATTTTTATGAACACCGCGGCCAATGTGAGATGAATATCAAAATCAACGGCGACATTTTGACAAAGAGTCAGGAAGAAGAATTTTTCCAGATTTTCGGCGGCATCACCGACGGAATTTTCGTGGAGCACACCATTGATTACTGGCCGAAATACAACGAAATGCAGGTGGAATTCGATGAGGAAATCGGGCTTTTAGGCGGAAAAGCAAAAGAAGTGCAGGTTTGTCCATATGTTTTTTATGAGATGGTCATCAACTCAAACGGTTCTTATAGCCTCTGCCGGTTTGACTGGAATCATTCTATGATTATGGGACAGGATCTGACCTATCAATCGCCAAAGAAAATCTGGAACAGCACGGTTTTGTGGCAGTTTCAGAATACTTTTCTAAATAAGCAGCGGAAAATGCTTACCGTCCTGCTCTGTCCAAAGTGCGGAATTTTAAAGCAGGGCGTCCCGGAAGATATTGACGAATTTGCAGAGGAGATTTTGGAAAATATGTGAGAGAGACTTCATAAAATTGTTTTGCCTATCACTTCTCCTATATAAACCGGAATTTCCCCATCCTTTTCCTTTTTTATTTCTATATAAATTAGTCTGTGCGCACTCATCCAGTTTTTGTAAGTCTTTGGAGGAAATATTTTGCTCTTTGATATACTGCTGCAGCCTGGAGATGTATTTTTCATTATACTTCTGCACCAAATTTGGGTCTTTGTTATATTTGTCAATCTGCTGTTCGATTACAAATCTGCTCCCTGCAAAAAACAACAGACTGATCATTCCTGAGAGATAAAGCAAAAGGAACCATTCCAGATAAAGAGATACCCTTTTTTTTACTTTTCGCCTTCAAAACGATACCCTTTCCCCCAAACGGTTTTTATATAAGTGGGTTCCTGATTGTTCGGCTCTATTTTCACCCACAATTTTCGGATATGAACCTCTGTCAGTTCCACCGCTTTTCCATCCACAGTAACCTCATTAAAGGATGTATGAATCTGGATACCGCCGCTTTTGATATACTCCGCTTTTTCCTGGTGTTCGGATTCATTTTGGAAATGGTTATATACCGTATACCGTCTGATTTGCGCCTTTACCCTGCCGAGAAGCTCCGCATAGGAAAATGGCTTTGACAGGTAATCGTCTCCTCTTGCCATAAGCCCCAGCAGCTTATCAGATTCCTGCGCTTTTGCCGTCAAAAACAAAATCGGCACATAAGATTTTTTTCTAATTTTCTTCATCCCTCTCAAATTAAAAGATCTGTCGCATCCGATGCCGGGGAGTCTTTCTGTCTGCTTCAAAAATTCCTGCCATTTCCACACACATTTGTCTCCAGGCTCCATTTTCAGTTGTTCAATGCCCGCACGATTTAGAGATTTTAAATACAAATCCGCTTTTTTTCTCATAAAGAACACCCTCCCTATATCGGCAAATCCCCATACTTGATTTTAAAGACAATTTCTTAAAAATTCTTAATTCCAAAACGAACTCAAAAAAATACGCCTGGTTATTTCTGTTTACAGAACTGCTGAAGTTCCATAAATGAAAATAACCAGGCGCACCGGATCTCTTCTATTCAGTTATATCATTGCAATGACATATTTTTATATCTCTATTACATAGGAATTTTCTCTACCTGCCTTCTGGCTTATCAATCTATTTTCCTGTTATATGTTCCATCTTTAATTCATATGCCGTTATCTTTTCAAGCATATACGGGATCCCGGCTTTGGCCCCTTTCCATGCAACAGGGAGAACAAATTTCTCCACCATTTTCTCAAGAACCATTTGCCGTTTTTCTGGAACTTCCGCCGCTTTCCCCTCCCGTCCGTCTTTACAGAAAAAATTCGTTTTCCCTGCGGATGTCTTTCAGCGCTCCCAACTTCTGATTCATCCCTTCCTGTAAAGGAGACGGAAGGACGCGGGCGCGCTTTTTACAGACGGCTGTGCAGGTCATACACAATATACAGGCTTGTACATCGGTCACCACTGCATCGCTTTCTAAGCGAATTGCTCCCACCGGACAGACAGAGGCGCACGTTCCGCACTGCACGCAGGAAGGCAGGGAAATCGGAGATACTGCCATATTCATACCGTTTTTATATGGATAATTCCCGGGAACCTTCACCTGGTCTTCTTCCCCTTTTTCCTCTTTATTCAGGACTTTTTTGGCAAAATCAAGGATTGCCTCTTCGTCCTGCTCGTCGGGACGACCCTGCCCCACTTCCGGCACGATGGAATGCTGCGCAACCAAGGCCGCCGATGCAATCACCTGAAAACCGCGCGCTTCCAGGATCTGATTCAGCTCCAAAAGAGCATCCTCGTAAGCCCGGACTCCATAGACCGCCAGCGTCACTGCTTTCTTTCCATTTCCATCTAGGCGGTTCAGCTTTTCTGCCGCGACAGAAGGAATTCTGCCTCCAAAGACAGGGGCTGCGACCACCACCAATTCGTTGTCCGGCTGTTCTATGGCTTTCTCCCTTAATCCCAGATTTACGAATTTTACCGTCTTTGCAATTCCTCTGCAAAAAATTTCGCCTGCTTTTTTTGTTCCCCCTGTAGGGCTGAAATAATACAACTCTGTTTCGTGAAACATAGGGTTTCCTCCTTAATTTTCCAAAAAATCATTCTCTGCGAGCATCTGTCCCGGCTCTGCCACGATAAACTGCCGATCCCACCGTCCAGACACCAGCTTTTCCAGCAAAAGATTGCTTCCGTCCACATAGCCGAGAGCGCACCCAATCAAGTCTGCCTTTTTCTGTGCTTCTGCTATGTATTCCTTTGCGTAGCAGTCATAAAGACCTGTGTCCATGATATCTGCATTAGTATAGGAAGCAAACATGGACCGAAAGATGCTTTCCCCATCTTCTCTTCCACATCTTTCACACATCTTTTCCAGCATCGCTTCCAGGGAATGTTCCCCGGTATCCGTATCGCTAAGATACAGATGCCCCGCCTTTTTCAAATTGGGATACCAATTATCGTCTGTGTGAAGAAGCAGGGTAATGCAGTCATCCACTCTGGGAATCACAACGCGCTTTTGTATCGCTATCTCTTTCCAGGAACCGCCGCAAAATCCCATAGCAACGAGAACCGTGTCCGTTTCAGATGGCAGGCCGCCCAGCTTCTCCACTAACTGCTTTCTCATCTGTTTTGGATCTTCGTGGTATTTACGGTCAACATTTACCACCGGATAATTGGTTTTCATCTTCTTCTGCGCAGCGCTCACATATCCGTCCAGAGCACTGCACGATAAAATCACTGCTTTCATGCCGCCACCCCATTTCATCCGTTGTGTTTCTTTTTTTCACAGTCACCGTTCCTTTCTGTTGTGAATCCGTCAAGCTTCGTTGTATATTTATTTTTTACATCAAAAAGTATACACCTCTTCGATTGTATTGTCAACATTTACAACATTCCAAAAATAGAGTATAATAATGTGAAAAAGCAAGAAAGAGGCCCTTTTCATGAGACTGAACACCAAATGCTCCATTGCGCTGCACTGCTTGGTATTTATCGCTGAATATGAACGCAAAACAAAAGTGACCAGTGAACTACTGGCCAAAAGCACCGGCTGCAATTCTGCCGCCATCCGAAGTATCTTAAATCTTTTACAAAAAGCGGGGCTTGTCTCTATAATGCGCGGAATCGGCGGGGCCTACTTGAACCGAAACCCGGAAGATCTGACCGTCTGGGACATTTACCATGCCCTGGAACCGGACGGGCTGGAACATTTTATCGGATTGCACCCAAATCCTTCCGAGAAATGTCCCGTTGGAAAACGCATCGCCTCCTTGTTAAAAAAATCTTACGCCGAAATCGGGGCAGCCGTGCAGGAAGCGATGAAAAATATCACGCTTCAACAACTATTGGACGATTACCGCGTCACCGGCAGCACCTGGCTCGACCATAAGCATTGATACGGCATTTTCTTTTCATTTTTTGCAGTCAACTTCGCTCAACTTCGCTACGATATTCTTTTTCATCTTTGGCCACGGACAGACGGTATCAATCCGATCAACGACGGGAAGAAGAAAGAAGCGTATAACAAAAACGACGGCATCACACACGATACCGTCACTTCTACTTTAGCACTTAAGATATACTAAAAATCCGAATCCGTCGCCGATTGGAACCGCGTTCGGATTATCATTGTCGAGTGCAGGAGATGGGACTTGAATTTTTTTCCATAAACGATTATATTTTAAGGGAGTACACAAGTTTTGTTTTTGGAAAAACCAAAAAAAGGGGCATAAAAGGGGCAGTCATTTCGAGGGGGCAATTAACGGAAAAATAGGATTTCCGTTAATTGTTCATTGTCCCGCTTTTTCAATTTTTCTGTTATATGTAGGTAAATCTCTTTTGTTATCCGGCTGTTTTCATGGCCAAGTCTCCGGGATATTGTGTCAATACTGACTCCTTGTTCCAGCAGCAGGGAAGCGTGTGTGTGCCGCAGGGCATGAGCGGTAAGTTTTCGTCCAAGTATGCGTTCGGAATTTTCACGCAGGTATTTGTTATAAGCAAAATATTGGATATAGCCTCCTGACAGTGAATGCATAAAAAGATCCGTGCATCTTGCTCCATGGATTAACCGCTGGCGGAGCATAAGGGCGTTTATCTGCTTACATACCGTTTTCAATTCGTTTTGGATGTATACGTCACGAATGGAACAGATGCTTTTGGGGGCGGTTATTTCCCTGTTTATGGAATCATAAGTTTTTGTAACACGAATGGTGCGATTGTCAATGTCCACATCTTCTTTTAAAAGGGCGATAGCCTCGCCAAAACGCAGGCCGGATAATATCAGGAACTTTGTAAGCAGCTTCCAATGTTCCTCCTGCATCCCGTTCAGAAGTTCCTTCATTTCCTCTGATTCCAGATATTTATCCTGAATCTTGATTTTGTGCGGCAGATCTTTAAACGTTTCGATTTTGTCCAAAAAGGCGATACTGGCGATAAGGTCAGCTTTATATCCCCATCGGATTAATGCACGAAATCTTGACAGATGTTCATTTAAGGTTCCAGGAGCCTTTCCGCTTTCCAGAAATTTGTCTCGGACATATCTGGCAGTCATACGATCCACAATGGTATTTTCTCCCAGCAGCCGCATGATGGTATTGCAGGAATGAAAATTTCGGATGTAAGTGGACTGTTTCACCGTAAGCCTTTGGTCTTTGCGGTATTCTTCCACCAAATCCTTCAATGTAACGTCTTTTTTGATGCTCTTGTCCATAGCGTCAGCTATCTTTTGCGCCAGTGTTTTCTGGGCAATTTTGCGGGATTGTGGAGTATTCCGATCCAGCGTGATAGACACTTTTTTTGTTTTTCCGGTCAAATAATCCTCATAGCGTTCCACAAATTTGTATTTTCCGTTTTTGGTTTCTTCTATCCACATATCATTCCTCCTAATGTTATTTTTCTCAGCCCATATACAGACAGGGGCTAAAATAGTATAAAAATAACACCCAATCAAACGTTCTGGATTGACTAGGTGCCCCGCAGGATGATATATTGTTTTCGTGGGTATTCTATATGTCCTTTGGGGTGTATAGTGCATATGCTAACCTATATTGGTTATAGGTAAACCGTTCCTGTTGGCGCAGGAGCGGTTTTATTTTATTATTATTTCTCCTCTAATGGAGGCAGAGAACCTGAGAGCATCTGTCCCAATACATTAACTAGAGCCTCAGCGCACTCTCTGTCCATAATGATAGATGCTATGTTGTGAGTACGTTCTGGAACATTTTCCCCTTTAGCGCCTGGAGAAGCCAAAGGCTCATTTTGATCAAAGTGGATTACTATGGAATCTCTTTTTTTTGCTGAAATACATGAAAAGCAATTAACATATTGAAGCATAAGTGTATTCCTCCTTAATATCTGACATTACCGGTTCTTCATAATTTTCTGGATAATATGCCTTATTTTTTGTTTCATCCAAAAGAAAGTCTGATGAATATCGTAAAGTTGTTGTATAATTGTTATTTTCGCGGTATTCATTGCATATGTTGCTTACAGATATGTCCAACATAGTGATATTTATATCTAAGTTTAACAGAGATGCGATTTCAGCTAGCTTTTTTATGGAAAAGTTGCAGTCTCCACTTTCCCAACGGGAAATTATAGGCTGTGTTGTACTCATATATTGGGCAAACTCCGTCTGTGTCATATTTCGTTTCAATCTTTCTTTTGTTATCCCGGCGGAAACCTGTGCTGTCAATTTAGCACAAAGCATTTCAGAAGGATCTAAAGATTCCTTAAAAAGCTCTAATAAGTCTTCAACACCTTTGCAAAATTCAGCATTCATTTGTTTCATCTCCTAACATTTGATTTAATCTGCACTCAAGGACATTCGAGTATTTTTGGTAACCTGTTTGCTTTTTTCCAGTACGTTCATAAAATATACATAAAAAAAGTGGGACCCTATCTGATTTGATGTAAATGAGCATCCTGACATTGAATTGAGAGCGTTGTAAATGAATTGAGTAATATTGTCTGTCAAGTCCTTTTAATTTTTCATTACTATCTATTGTATAAATCAGGGGGCCGAATTGTTTTATGTTGAGTAACTGGGTGTTTAACACATTAAAGAACTCCCTTTCTTTTCCACGTAGCTCTTTTTCCAATAACGTCTGAAGTTCTTTAAGGAAAAGCGGGTGTAACTTCAAACCATCAAGCAATGTCACCAGTATTTTTAAGGCATCTTTCTTTTTCATTTACACCTCTATAATATTACATATATGTTATAATTTCAATTGGAGTGACAAAAAATTCACAATTTATCAATACTTTTATGGAATTTATTGAACAGGCTATTTTGATTATAGGTAAACCGTTCCTGTTGGCGCAGGGGCGGTTTTTATTTTTATTCCCAGTTTATGGATTTGTGAGAAATCGTTCCATATTCAGATATACTTTTGTCCGCCCTTTTTATGGCTTCTATTTCATCGGGCAGTGGAGCCTCTTCAGGAACAAATCTTATATTGATTCTTTGTTTCGTTGGTTTATCCATTTTATTGATATGTTTGGCAGCTTCTTTTTCATATTGTATTTGCATTCTATGCGTATTTCAAACGACCTTTCGGTTCTGAGATTTCCCATCCTAATTCATTCGCCCGGTCTATCCATTCTTTGATAATTATTTGCACATTTCCAGTTAAGCGTATTATATTATCAGGATAGGCCCCCATTTGACACATCACAGAGAGGTGCGGGGGCTTTTGTTAGTTATAATATGGCCCGCTGTCTTTAGTTATCAAGCTGACTCACATGCTGCTACTCTCTTAAAGGTGCTCCAACATTGTCACGAAAACTTCCAAGCAAAATT
>CANOZK010000011.1 GCA_947571775.1 uncultured Lachnospiraceae bacterium
CTTATGCGCCGAAGATTATTCAGATTCAGATCGATCCGCAGAAAATCGGCGATGTGGTAGGCCAGCGCGGCAAGACCATCAATCAGATCATCGATGAAACCGGCGTGAAGATTGATATTTCGGATGAGGGCGGCGTATCCATCTGCGGTACGGACCAGGCCAGCATGGACAAAGCGGCGGAGATGGTGCGGATTATCACCACAGACTTTGAAGCCGGGCAGATTTTCGTGGGCAAGGTGGTCAGTATCAAGGAATTTGGCGCATTTTTGGAATTTGCTCCGGGAAAAGAAGGGATGGTTCACATCTCGAAGATCGCCAAGGGCCGGATCAACCGCGTAGAGGATGTGTTGACGTTAGGAGATAAAGTGAAAGTTGTCTGCCTGGGGAAAGACCGGATGGGCAGAATCAGCTTTAGCATCAAGGACGTCCCGCCGGGGGAATGATTCCAAAGGACAGATATATGAAAAGGATTGGAAAATTTCAGAAAGTAAGCTTCCGGCGTTTTCAGGAAGACTGGGAAGCGCTTCTGTCTGCGAAGATACAGGCGGATATCAGGGCCATTTACCAGGATATCCGGCTCCCCCAAAGAGCGACCAGCGGAAGCGCAGGTTATGATTTCTACGCGCCTGTGGAGATTGCGTTGCAGCCGGGGGAGGGCATCTGGATTCCCACAGGCGTCCGTGTACAGATGGACGAGGGCTGGGTTCTGACCTGTTATCCCAGGAGCGGCCTGGGTTTTCGGTATCGCTTGCAGTTGGATAATACCGTGGGGGTTATCGACAGCGATTATTTTTATTCCGATAACGAAGGCCATATCCAGGCGAAGCTCACCAACGACAGCCGGGAGGGCAAACCTCTGGTCATTCCGGCAGGAAAGGCGTTTATGCAGGGAATTTTCCTGGAATACGGTATTACCGTGGACGATGCGGCACAGGGCGTAAGAAACGGCGGCCTGGGAAGCACCGGCCTGTAATGGCTAGTGACTGGAGTCAGAAAAAATCCCAGGATCTGAAAATCCTGGGATAGAAAATCGGTAACAGTTCAGACAGGCGCTATCCTGAGAAGTGTAAAATTGTATGTGCAAGTCTCTCCTGAGATATTCGGGCGCTAAACTGCGCTTTTGCAGTTTGCTTGCATACTTTTGCAATGGTAAAGCATAAAAGGCTGAACTGTTACGAAAATCTGGTTTTATTCGAGGGGAGCACCGGCTTCTTCCTCTTTTCTGGCATTTTCCAGAATCCGTTCAAATGCCTGGGCGGCTGCCTGATATTCCGCGTCGTCTTCGATATTGGCCAGCAGCGGATCGCCGGCTTCTGTTCTGGTAAAGGAATACAGAAATACTTCACCGTCTGTGTTTTTTCCCTGGTCATCTAGTGGAAGCAGAGCAATATACTCCGTCTTGTCCACAGGAAATACGGTCAGAATTGCGCAGTCTACTTCCGTGTCGTCTTCCATCGTCAAAGAGATGGTGCTGGGCGAATTTCCCATATTGGGGTTGGATGAACAGTTGCTGGTACAGGAGGCGCAGTCTGCCGGTGAGCACGCAGCGCTTGCCAATGGCTGATTTTTATTTTCTTTGCTCATATTTTTTTCCTCACTTTTTCCATTTTCTGATTTTAAAGTTAATGTCAGCTTTAACTTTAACAGATCAATCCGGGGATTGCAAGGATTAGTGAAAAAATCTAGCCGCAATAGTGAAGGTATCTGAACGGTTACGGTGCAGGGGAGATTCCAAAAGCACGCAAATAGTATGGAGGGGAGTATGAAATTTATTTCGTGGAATGTGAACGGCATTCGCGCTTGTCTCAAGAAAGGGTTTGAAGATTTTTTTCATCAGGCGGATGCGGATATTTTCTGTATTCAGGAGAGCAAATGCCAGGAAGGGCAGGTGAAGCTGGAACTGCCGGGGTATGGGCAATTCTGGAATTATGCGGTCCGAAAAGGGTATTCCGGCACGGCTGTTTTTACCAGACGGGAGCCGATGGAGGTCAGCTACGGGATTGGAATCCAGGAGCACGACCGGGAGGGACGCGTGATTACGCTGAAATTTCCAGAGTTTTATCTAGTCAATGTGTATACGCCCAATTCCCAGGATAAGCTGGCGCGGCTATCCTATCGGATGGAGTGGGAGCGGGTGTTTCTGGAATACTTGCAGAGATTAAACGAGGATCGTCCGGTAATCTTCTGCGGGGATTTTAATGTAGCCCATCAGGAGATTGATTTGAAAAATCCCAAGAGCAACCGCCAAAATCCTGGCTTTACGGATGAGGAGCGGGCTTGCTTTACCAGAGTTTTGCAGAGCGGGTTTATCGACACGTTCCGGTATTTCTATCCGAATCTGGAAGGGGCGTATTCCTGGTGGTCTTACCGCTTCAATGCCCGTGCAAAAAATGCCGGGTGGCGCATTGACTATTTCTGCGTGTCGCCGGAGTTGGAAAACTCCTTGCAGGATGTGAAAATCCACAGCCAGGTATTAGGCTCCGATCACTGCCCAATAGAGTTGACTCTGAATTTGTGACAATCGTATACACATACCCCAAAAAGGAGGGAAACCCGCATGAAGGATCGAAAGTTTAGCTTGAAGAAGGGAAACCCCAGAACATTGGGAGTAACACAGGAGGAAAAAGGGTATCATTTCGTTCTGTCCGTACCAGAGGGCAAAGAAGTCAGCCTGCTGCTTTACCAAAAAGGCAGCCCGGAACCAGAACAGGAGATCCCTTTGCCGGAGAGCTATCGAACGGGCAGCGTTTATGCTGTTTATATTTCGGGCATCCGACCGGAGCGTTATGAATACAACTACCGCATCGGGGGCCAGATCGTTTGGGATCCCTGTGCGCAGGTTTTGCGCGGCCTGGGAGCGTTTGGAGAGCTTCCAAATATAGAGCGGCCTCATACCGTGCGCTGCGGCTTTTTTTCACAGAAGTTTTTTTCCGCGGAGGAAGAAAAGTTGCCGGAAATTCCTTATGAGGATACTGTGATTTACAAAGTGCATGTGCGGGGGTATACCATGCAAAAAAATTCCAGGGTGCGCCGCAAGGGGACGTTTGCAGGTTTGCAGGAGAAGATCCCCTATTTTCAGGAATTGGGAATCACAGCCTTGGAATTGATGCCGGCCTATGAATTTCAAGAGGTAATGATACCGGAGGACATGCCTTTAGAATATGCCTGCAAATTGGAGAGACAGTTCCCGCTGAATTACTGGGGATATACCGAGGGATATTATTTTGCACCTAAATCCGCATACAGCTATGGTCTGGACCCGGCGCGGGAGTTCCGGGATCTGGTAAAAGCTCTCCACAGGGCGAATATTGAATGTATCATGGAATTTTATTTTCCCCGGACATGCAGTCCTCTGCTGGCGCTGTCTGCCCTGAGACATTGGAGCCTATGTTACCAGGTAGACGGTTTTCATCTGGTGGGGGAAGGGGTTCCGAGAAAATTGCTGGCGGAAGATCCGCTGCTGAGCAAAACAAAGCTTTTGTTTCGCGATGCCGGCGGCAATGAATACCGAAACCTGGCGGAGTACAACGAGGGTTTTCAACGGGATATGCGCAGATGGCTGAAAGGCGATGAGGACTGCCTGGGGGCTACCATCGCCCGGATGCGCAGAAACCCGGATACCCATGCGGTCATTAATTACATGGCAAGCCAGGACGGCTTTACCCTCCAGGATCTGGTCAGTTTTGACAAAAAGCACAATGAGGCGAATCGGGAAGACAACCAGGACGGCGTTTCTTATAATCATTCCTGGAACTGCGGCGTGGAAGGGCCGACGCGCAGAAAGTCCGTCCGGGTGCTGCGGGAGCGACAGGTAAAAAATGCATTCTTGATGCTGCTGTTCAGTCAGGGAGTCCCCCTGATCTACGGCGGGGACGAATTTGGCAATTCCCAGCAGGGAAACAACAATGCCTATTGCCAGGACAACGAAACGGGCTGGATAGACTGGGGCCGGGCGCGGCGCGGTCAGGCTTTGATCGATTTTGTAAAAGAGGCCATTGCTTTTCGAAAGGAACATAAAGTCCTGCATATGGCGCAAGAGCCGAAAGGTACGGATTACCGTTCCCTGGGATACCCGGATATTTCTTATCATGGGCGGCATGCATGGTACGGGGATCTGGACCCTGTCAGCCGGCAGATCGGGATTATGTACTGCGAGGGCTACGGGCAAAAAGACAGTCAGCCGCAGGGGTTCCTCTATCTGGCATGTAACCTGCACTGGGAGCAACAGCGACTCGCCCTTCCTCATCTTCCAGACAAGATGCAGTGGACTGTCGTCTTGAAAACCTGTACAGATGAAGAGCAAAAAGAATCCTGGTTTGAGGAAGATTATGTGCTGGTGCCGGCCCGCACCATACTGATATTGGCTTCAAGTGTAAAGGAGGTTGTCCATGCATCCCTGGAAGCATTTCAAGACAATTACCCGGCATAAATGGATGGTTATGAAATACTGTTTCCGGGTAGGATTATACAAGCAGGGACTGCTGCACGATCTGTCTAAGTATTCGCCGACGGAATTCCTGGTGGGGTGTAAATATTACCAGGGATACCGCAGTCCAAATAATGGGGAGCGGGAAGAACGGGGCGTATCCAACGCGTGGCTCCACCACAAAGGGCGCAACAGGCATCATTTTGAATACTGGGTGGATTATGCGCTGGGGACAGATACCGTGATTGCAGGAGTTCCCATGCCCCGTAGATACATTGTGGAGATGGTCATGGATCGGATCAGCGCGTGCAGGAATTACAGTGGGGATACGTATACGGACGCGTCCCCGTTGGAATATTTTTTGAAAAACAAAGACCGCCTCTGGTTCATGCACAAAACGACGAAGCGGGAACTGGAAGGGCTGCTTCGGATGCTGTCTGAGCAGGGGGAAGAGAAAACCTTTGCCTATATCCGGCAAGTGTACCTGCCAAGAGGCAGACGAAAGAGAAGGAGGAGAAAGTTTTGAGTGGGAGTACAGTATTGATTATTTTGGCGGCGTTTGTGATTTACCTGTTAATGATGGTAGTCATCGGCGCAGTGTACATGAAGAAAACCAGCAACGCAGAGGATTATTTTCTGGGCGGCCGTGGGCTTGGCGGCTGGGTCGCTGCCCTCTCCGCACAGGCGTCGGATATGAGCGGCTGGCTGCTGATGGGTCTGCCAGGGGCGGTATATGCTCTGGGAACTGGGCAGTCCTGGATTGCCATCGGTTTGTTTATTGGTACGGTGTGCAACTGGATTTTTATTTCTGGCAGACTGCGCAGATACACCATAGAAGCCAACAACTCTCTGACGCTGCCAGCTTATTTTGAAAATCGGTTCCGGGATGAGAAACGGGTATTGTTGTTGATTTCTTCTGTGGTTATCGTTATCTTTTTCTTGGTCTATACGGCTTCCGCACTGGCCGCCGGAGGACAGCTGTTTCATTCTGTATTTGGACTGGATTATCATGTAGCGCTGGCCATTGGCGCGCTGGTTATCCTGGCTTATACCTTTATGGGAGGCTTTATGGCAGTCTGCACCACGGACTTTATTCAGGGGACGCTGATGCTGATCGGGCTTCTGGCTGTTCCGATTGTAGCCTGGGTTTTGCTGGGCGGGGAGTTCCGGGATTTGTTGGTGCAAAGCCAGGTAGCAGGCGGCCCGGATGCGTATCTGAGCCTGTTTTCCAACGGCGGGAAATCTTATCGCGCCATTGATATTATTTCTCAGCTTGCCTGGGGGCTGGGATACTGTGGAATGCCGCATATTCTCACCCGGTTTATGGCTGTAAAAAATGAGAAAGAACTGAGAAAATCCCGCGTGATTGCTATCGTCTGGGTGGCTTTGTCACTGGGCGCAGCTTGTGTAATCGGCGTTTTGGGCCGTGCGTACCTCTATCCGGTGATTCTGGGAAGTGAGGGGGCTGCCTCCACGGAAAGCGTGTTTATTGAAATGATCACTAAAGTATTTACCCAGGACCTGGCACTGCCTTTTATCGGCGGTATCTTCCTGTGCGGAATCCTGGCGGCAATTATGTCCACAGCGGACTCTCAGCTTCTGGTAGCGGCCTCGTCGGTTTCCGAGGATATTTACCGAAGCTATATCCACCCGGAAGCAGACAGCAAAAAAGTCCTGCGGGTCAGCAGGGTTACCGTGGCCGTAGTGGCGATTCTCGCCTTTATCATAGCCTGGAATCCAGACAGCAGTATCATGGGTCTGGTATCCAACGCCTGGGCAGGTCTAGGCTCCGCATTCGGTCCGATTGTCCTGCTGTCCCTGTTCTGGAAACGAACCAATTTGGCGGGCGCGGTAGCTGGAATCCTCACGGGAGGACTTGCCGTAATTATATGGGATTACATTCCATTGGGAGGGGGACAAACCCTAGGCACAGCGACTGGATTATATTCCCTGGTTGTAGGATTCGCATTGAGCAGTTTGATGATCGTAATATGCAGTCTGGCCACAAAAGCGCCTTCACAGGAAATTATAGAAGAATTTGAACGGGTGCAAAAAGGCATAAGCGAGTAAAAATGGATATTGCGGGGACGCCGCGAACGGGAGGAATATCCTGTCTGAAGACAGCCATTCCTTCCGTTTAAGCCTTTCCGGCCCTATACCCCACGGAAATCCATTTTCTAAATCCACGTGAGTTCGACAAACATTCGTTGCTATCAATTCGCAAGGTCTCCACTTCGTTCCGATCGTTGCTAACCAAGCGCCACTGGCGCTTAGCAACCCCGGTGCTTTTGCTACTTTTCTTTCAGAAAAGTACAGAATTACTTATGTGTCTGCAAAGAATACATAATTATCCTCAAAATTGATTTCCATGCCTCTGTCCATCCCTTCGACGTCCCGTTGCCAATTTTTCCTAATTGAGAAATATTATTAATTACCCTCTTGACAAAGTTAATCAAGACTAATATACTATGGTAATGTAAATGATAGCTATTCTCAATTAAAAAACGCTGCAAAAGTAAGATACATAGAAAGGAAGAGAGATCGTTATGGCATTGGCAATGGTTACAATCGGAGAGACAAGGACAATCACAGAACTTCGCGTAAAGGAGGATATGAAGAGACATCTTCAGGATCTTGGTTTTACCGTAGGGGAACAGGTGTGCGTAGTAGGGGAAAACCCCAGCGGATTGATCCTGCTGATCAAAGGCGCAAGGATTGCCTTAAACCGCGGCTTGGCCACAAAGATTTCCGTGGCATAAAACAACGCAAGGAGGAAGAGTGCAATGACGTTAAAGGATCTGAGACCAGGCGATGAGGGCAAGGTGGTGTCTATCGGTGAAAAAGGACCAGCCAGAAGACGGATCATGGAAATGGGGGTAACCCCCGGCACCATGGTAAAGGTTGTAAAGGTGGCACCTCTGGGAGACCCCATTGAAGTAAATATACGTGGTTACGAGCTGAGCCTGCGGAAAGAGGAAGCCATGCGCATCGTAGTAGAATAAAAAAATCTGGGAAACTAGATTTTTTTAAAGGACATAAGTTAGAAATAACTAACTTTTTGAGGAGGATAAGAGATGTCTTATACAATAGCACTGGCGGGAAATCCCAACTGCGGGAAAACAACGCTGTTTAATGAGCTGACCGGGTCGAAACAGCATGTTGGAAACTGGCCTGGTGTCACCGTTGACAAGAAAGAAGGTACTTACAAAAAGAACAAAGAAATCAATGTACTGGATTTACCGGGAACCTATTCCCTCTCCCCCTATTCGGCAGAAGAGATCGTAGCCAGGGATTACATTGTAAAGGAAAAGCCGGATGCAGTCATCAACATTGTGGACGGCGCAAGCATTGAGCGTAACCTGTATCTGACAGTGCAGGTTCTGGAAACCGGTATTCCCACCGTAATTGCCATGAACATGATGGATGAGGTAGAACGCCGGGGAGATTCGATTAATTGCAATAAACTTTCGGAAATTCTAGGAGTTCCCGTAGTGCCCATCATAGCCAGATCCGGCAAAGGACTGGATGAACTGATGAAAGAAGCCCAGAAGGTGGCAACAGGGAAGAAAGCTCCCGGCCAGCTTCAGATTTTCGGAAATGATATCGAAGATGCCATTGAAGAAGTAAAAGGCTATTTAACCGAAGGAACCGAGGAAGACCGGCGCTGGACGGCCATCAAATTGCTGGAGGGCGATGAGATCATCCTGGAGTCCCTTCACCCAGATACCTCGAAGCTTATTCAGGAAATTGTCCAGAAGATGGACAGCAAATGCGATGGGGATACCGAGGCGGCAATCGCAGACAAAAGGTATCAGTATATCGGTCAGATTGTAAAGAAAGCAGTAAAAAAATCCCATACAGGGCATATGGAGACCAGATCGGATAAACTGGATAAGATCCTGACAAACCGGGTGCTGGCCCTGCCGATTTTTGCAGTTGTGATGTACATTCTGTTTGCCGCTACATTCAGTGAAAGTTTTCTGTTTATTCCAGATCTCCCCAGTCCAGGCGTGTGGCTGGCAGGAATTGTGGAAACCGCTTGGGGCGCGTTGACTGACCTGGTGGAAGGCGGTCTGACCTCTCTGGGAGCCTCTGACTGGGCTTTGGGACTGGTATTGAGCTGTATGGACGGTGTGGGCGCCGTGGCAGGCTTTTTGCCTCTGGTATTGGTATTATTCCTGCTGTTATCTTTCCTGGAAGACAGCGGCTATATGGCCAGGGTTGCCTTCGTGATGGACCGCATTTTCCGGCATTTTGGCCTCTCTGGGCGTTCCTTTATCCCGCTGCTGATGGGATTTGGATGCTCCGTTCCGGCGCTGATGGCATCACGGACGCTGGAAAATGACAAAGACCGCAAGATTACGATGATGATTACTCCGTTTATGTCCTGCGGCGCGAAGCTTCCGATATACATGATGTTTGCGGTTACTTTATTTGCAGACAGCAATCAGACCCTGATTGTATTTGGAATCTACATGATTGGACTTTTGGTAGCGGTACTTAGCGCCTTTTTGTTAGGCAAATTAATCAAGGGCGACGAGGTTTCTAATTTTATCATGGAATTGCCCTCCTACCGTGTTCCCACACTGAAAAGCGTGCTGATTCACGCCTGGGAAAAAGTCAAAGGCTTTGCTATCAAAGCGGGGACGATTATTTTCGGTTCAACCGTGTTGATTTGGTTACTGTCCAACTTTAATTTCAGCGGCATGTGTGATATGGAAGAAAGCTTCCTGGCTTCGATCGGAAATGTAATTAAAATCATTTTCATTCCTCTGGGATTCGGCGACTGGAGAGCCAGCGTGGGCGTTGTCACAGGCTGGATTGCCAAAGAAAATATCGTGGCAACCTTCGGTCAGCTCTTCGGCGGAGTTTCCGATGAAGTGGTGGAGGCAGTCAGCGCAGGAGAAGAAGCGCTACCGGCGATTACCGCAGTCTTTTCCCCGGCAGCCGCCTGGGCTTATATGGCTTTTAACCTGTTATGTATGCCCTGCTTCGCAGCAGTCGGCGCGATCAAACGGGAAATGGGATCCTGGAAATGGACCCTGCGGGCCATCGGCTATCAGATGGCGACCGCCTATGTGGTGGCGCTGGTGATATACTGGCTGTTTGGCCTGTTTTATTGATGGAGTTGTGACAATTAGGAGGAATTGTTTTGTCGAAAGACGAGATCTTACAGAAATTAAGAGATGAGGGGTATCGGATTACTAATCAGCGCAGGCTAATCATCGAAACAATTTTGGCGAATGATTGCTCCTGCTGTAAAGAAATCTACTATCAAGTACATAAAAAAGACCCAGATATCGGAGTGGCCACGGTATATCGGATGATCAAGACGCTGGAAGAAATCGGGGTTGTAGAGCAGAAGATTGTACTCAAGCCCTCCTGTAAAGACGATACTTGCAGGAAGGACTGCATTTTCAAAGATTTCGAGAAATAAAACGGGAGGTGGATTTGTGGGAAACCTTATTGTGATTCTGGTAATCGGCCTTGGCCTGCTGGCAGTTTTGTGGTATCATATCAGCAGACGAAAAAGAGGAGACACCGGCTGTGGGTGCGGGTGCAGCGGATGCAGTACAAAATGCAATATAAAAAAAGAGCCATAGCAAAATCAAATGAAGTCAAATTCCAGGCAGAACATAGAAAGATGTGTTCTGCCTTTCCATTTTATAACAATCCAGATGTCTTGCAGCTTGCAAAAATCCTCACTGTATGATATTTTAAAAACAGAACAAATTTTTGGCTTTCAGAGTTTTTCGTTATATGGAGGAGGAGAGCCTATGGCGCAGAAAAAGCAAAAGAAACCGCAGAAGAAACAGGAGCGGGCAAAATGGTGGATATGGATACTGGCTGTGGCGCTCTGCCTGTTTTTGGGCAGGGAAGTATACGAAATTCCCCAGGTGGCGCAGCAGATACAGCAGGCGCTTCCGACAGAGGGAAGCCTGACCGGGGATTCTTCAGGAAGTTTTGCAGAGGATTGGAGCGAAAATCCCACCGAAGCTTCGTCGGGAGAGCAGACGCAAAATCTGACTTTGGACGAAATCCCGGAGTATTCGGGAGACGCTTACATTTCTGTTGAGGGAAATGAACCGGATTTTACCCAAGAGGATTTATCACAGGGGGTGTTTGAAGAATACAGCGAGTTGGACAGCCTGGGCAGGTGCGGAACGGCGTTTGCTAACGTAGGGACGGAAACGATGCCCCAGGAGACGCGGGCGCCCATTTCCAAAATCAAGCCCACCGGCTGGCGTTCTGTAAAATATGACAATATAAACGGCAAATATCTGTATAACCGCTGCCATCTGATTGGATTTCAGTTGACGGCAGAAAACGCCAACGAGAGAAATCTGATTACCGGAACAAGGTATCTGAATATCGAAGGAATGCTGCCTTTTGAAAACGCGGTGGCCGATTATATAAAAGAGACTGAAAACCATGTGCTGTACCGGGTAACGCCTGTCTTTGAGGAGGGCGCGCTGGTGGCCTCCGGCGTTCAGATGGAAGCTATGTCCGTGGAAGATCAGGGAGAGGGCATTTTCTTCAACGTCTATGTATATAACGTGCAGCCGGGAATTCTCATCGACTACCAGACCGGGGAGAGTTCCCTGGATGGCGAGGAGTGGCAATGATGCAGATTTTTATTTACCAACCGCTGTATGATGTGATATAATAAAAAATACGTAACTGTGGTGAGATAGGCAGAAATGGGAATGAATGGAAGAAAAGGTTAAATTAAAGGGAAAAATAAAGGGCATTATGTTCTGGCCGCTGATACTGTTGTTGCTGCTAGCGGTGATGAATGGGGTATTGTTTTGGATCAGTTACCGGGCGGGGATTGTGGCACTCATTTTCCTTGTTTTTTATCTCGTGCTTTGGCTGGCGCTGTACCAGTATCACAGAACCAAGATTTTATCGGAGCTGATTCGGTTCAGCACGGTTTTTTCCCATGTGGAAAATATTATGCTGGATGGCCTGGTGCTCCCATTCGGTATAGCGGATCAGAACGGAGAGCTGGTGTGGATGAACCAGTTTATGAACGAACTGTTTTCGGAGCAGCGCAAAAAGAACATTGGCGTGTTTTTTCCGTCTGTTACAGGCAAGGTTCTTTCGGATCTGCGCAATGACAAGATCGAAGAATTTTCGGTGGAGTATGAAAGCCGGAATTATCGCCTCCTGCTGCACAAAGTGGGCTTTGAACAGGTGAGAAAACAGACGGATATCATAGAGGGGCTGGAGCAGCGCCACACGCTGGCGGCGGTATATCTGTTTGACGAGACGAACCTTCAGGCGGCGATTCAGACCACAGAAGATGAGAAGCCGGTCATCGGCTTGATCTATCTGGATAATTATGAGGAAGCCCTTGGAACTGTGGAAGAAGTCCGGCGTTCACTGCTGATCGCTCTTGTGGACCGGAAGATCAACAAATATTTCGCCGCGCTGGACGGCCTGGTAAAGAAGCTGGAAAAAGACCGGTACTTCCTTGTGATGCCTCACCGCTGTCTGGAGAAGCTCAAGGAAGTCAAGTTCAGTATTCTGGAGGAAGTCAAGAATGTCAACATAGGAAACGAGATGTCCGTGACTTTAAGTATTGGCATTGGCTTAAACGGCAGCGGCTACAACCAGAATTATGAGCAGTCCCAGATTGCCATAGAGATGGCCCTGGGCAGAGGCGGCGACCAGGTTGTGATAAAGGACGGAGAATCCATTTCCTATTTTGGCGGCAAGTCCCAGCAGATGGAGAAGGCGACCCGTGTAAAAGCGCGTGTAAAAGCCCAAGCGCTCAAAGAGTTTATGACCAACAACGACAAAGTTGTGGTAATGGGACATAAGATTACCGATGTAGACGCTTTCGGCGCGGCCATAGGGATTTACCGGGCGGCAAAGACGCTGGGCAAAGAGGTTCACATCGTCATCAGCGATTTGACCACTTCCATCCGCCCGCTGTTGGCGGGGTTTCAGGAAAACGATGAGTACGAGCGGGATATGTTCGTAAATGGCAGCACGGCGAAAGAGATTGTAGACCACAATACCGTGTTGGTAGTGGTGGACACCAATAAGCCCAGCTATACAGAGTGCCCGGATTTGCTGCACCGGACAAAGACCATTGTGGTGCTGGATCACCACCGCAGAGGCAGCGAAGTAATCGAAAACGCCATTTTATCCTATGTGGAGCCTTACGCTTCTTCCACCTGTGAGATGGTGGCGGAGGTTCTGCAATACTTTGCAGATGGCGTCCATATCCGAAACATGGAAGCGGACAGCCTTTATGCAGGAATTATCATTGATACCAACAATTTCAAATCAAAGGCGGGCGTGCGCACCTTTGAGGCGGCGGCCTTCCTGCGCCGGTGCGGTGCGGACGTGGTACGGGTGCAGAAGCTTCTTCGCGACAATATGGATGCTTTCCGAGCGCGTGCAGAGACGATCTGCAACGCGGAAATTTACGAGGGGGTTTATGCTGTGGCCATCTGTCCCAGTAGAGGTCTGGACAGCCCCACAGTCGTAGCGGCCCAGGCGGCCAATGAGCTGCTGAATATTGAGGGGGTCAAAGCTTCCTTCGTACTCACAGATTATAATCACATTACTTATATTAGCGCCAGGGCTATTGACGAGGTCAATGTCCAGGTGATTATGGAGAAGCTGGGCGGAGGGGGCCATATGAACATTGCAGGGGCGCAGGTTCCCGATAAGCCCCCAGAAGAAATTGTAGAGGTTGTAAAGGATATGCTCAAAGACATGATAGAAAAAGGAGAATTGTAGATGAAAGTCATATTATTAGAGGATGTAAAAACCCTGGGGAAAAAGGGGGAAATCGTAAACGTAAGCGACGGATATGCCAGGAATATGCTGCTCCCCAAGAAATTGGGCGTGGAGGCAACGCCAAAAAATCTAAATGATCTGAAACTGAAAAAAGCCCATCAGCAAAAGCTGGCGCAGGACAACTTGGAGGCCGCCAAAGAATTTGCCAAAAACCTGGAGGGAAAAGAGATTGTACTAACGCTAAAAGTAGGAGAAGGCGGAAAAACCTTCGGTTCCATATCGGCGAAAGAAATTTCCGACGCCGCCCAGGAACAGATAGGCATGACCCTAGATAAGAAAAAACTGCAGTTGGAAAGCCCGATCAAGAGCCTGGGGGTAACGGAAGTTCCTTTGCGCTTGCACCCAGAAGTGACAGGCAAAGTTAAGATTGTGGTAAAAGAAGCTTAGAATAAAACGGGGAGATACGAAGTGGAAGAAGCACTGATTAAGCGGGTTCTGCCCCATAGCCTGGAGGCAGAGAAGTCGGTTATCGGTTCCATGATTATGGATCAGGAAGCTATACTGGTGGCTTCCGAAATTTTGCATAGCAGCGATTTTTACCAGAGCCAATACGGCATTATCTTTGATACCATCGTGGAATTATGCAACGAAGGAAAGCCGGTGGATTTGGTCACACTGCAGGACAGGCTTCGGGAAAAAGAGCTGCCTGCCGAGATCAGCGCCATGGAGTATGCCAGGGAGCTGTTGGACTCGGTGCCCACATCGGCAAACATCAAATATTATGCCAATATTGTCAGCGAGAAAGCGCTGCTGCGCCGTCTGATCAGGGCAAGCGAGGAGGTTGCGGACGCTTGTTATTTGCAGCAGGAGAAGACCGAAGCCATCTTGGACGCCGCAGAAAAGAAAATGTTCGATCTGTTCCAGAGGCAGGGCACGTCGGACTATGTCCCGATCCGGCAAATCGTGCTAAATGTGGTGGACAACATCGAGAAAGCCTCCCGAACGCAGGGAAATGTAACCGGGCTGCCCACAGGCTTTGTGGATCTGGATTACAAAACCTCAGGATTCCAACCATCGGATCTGATTTTGATAGCCGCCAGGCCCTCCATGGGGAAGACGGCTTTTGCTTTGAACATCGCCCGCAATATGGCCGCAAAAAGCGGAATTTCCATAGCTATTTTCAGTCTGGAAATGTCGAAAGAACAATTGGTCAGCCGCATGTTGTCCATGGAATCGCGGGTGGACAGCCAGAGTATGCGCACGGGAGATCTGCGCGACGAGGACTGGACAAAGTTGGTAGAAGGGGCGGACGTGATCGGACGCTCCCGCCTGATCATCGACGATACGCCAGGAATCTCCGTGTCTGCCCTGCGCTCCAAATGCCGCAAATATAAGTTGGAGCACGATCTGGGCATTGTTTTTATTGATTACCTTCAGTTAATGAGCGGCAGCGGACGCAGCGATTCCCGTCAGCAGGAGATCTCCGATATCTCCCGCTCCTTAAAAGCCCTGGCCCGCGAGCTGCAAGTGCCCATCGTGGCCCTTTCCCAGCTAAGCCGCGCCGTAGAGCAGCGCCCCAACCATCGCCCCATGCTCTCAGACCTGCGGGAATCCGGAGCCATTGAGCAGGACGCAGACGTGGTGATGTTCATTTACCGAGACGATTATTACAACAAGGACAGTGAAAAAAAGAACATCGCAGAAATCCACATCGCCAAACAGAGAAACGGCCCCATCGGCGTGGTAGATCTGGTTTGGATGCCCCAGTATACCCAGTTTGTCAATATGAAAAAATAGATACACCGAATATATAGATAATCTGTCGAACACTTTTGCTTGTGATTTGAAAACCTTCTGTTTATAATAAAGGGAGGGACAAATGCGCCCAAGATTAGGAGGAGTAGTATGGACGATCAGGTTTATACCATATCCCAGGCGGCAAAAGAGGTAGGCGAAAGCACATCTGTCCTCCGATATTGGGAAGAAGTGCTGGAAATCCGTGTGAACCGCAACCAAAAGGGATATCGCTGCTACACCGGATACGATATTCAGTTATTCCTGAATATAAAAGAGCTGAAGAAAAGAGGCCTGAAGCTGGAAGCAATCAAGGAATTTATCCCGATCATCTACCAGTACGG
Source organism: uncultured Lachnospiraceae bacterium (assembly GCA_947571775.1). Classification (GTDB taxonomy): domain Bacteria; phylum Bacillota; class Clostridia; order Lachnospirales; family Lachnospiraceae; genus MGBC164599. The sequence goes on from CANOZK010000011.1 coordinate 15,322, forward strand.
GCCGGGGGCGCCGAGAAGCAAGACCAGATTGCTGGAGGAATCGGGGGAAATTGTCGAGGAACTGACAGAAATCAAAGAGATACCAATCACTCAGGAAATACAGGAACCACAGGATTCAGAAATTGTATGGGAAGCGAAAGAGGGACAAGCAGAAGAAGTGGCAGAAAAGAAGGCGGAGAGGGGAGAGATACCCTTGCCTATGGAGGGCCATTTGGATGATTTTCGGATTACGGAATTCCAGAACATCCTGGAAAAGCTGATTGCCCAAGGGGTAAAAGAGAAAAACCAGGAGGAGCTGCGTATCCGCAAGCTGGATGAAAAAATACGCTTCCATCAACAGGGGTTAAAACAGGTGGCGGCGGCCCAGGAAATGAAACACCGGCGCGGCAAGAGGAATAAGCGAAGAAAAAAATAAAGCAAAAAAAGAGGAGATGACATACATCCCCTCTTTTTTTCATAAGTATCACGAATGTTTCTTACTCTTCCACGATAGCATCGTTTGGACATGATTCAACACATGTTCCGCAATCAGCGCAAGCATCTGCATCGATCACATATTTGTCGTCGCCTTGGGAGATAGCATCAGAAGGACATTCGTCCTCGCAAGTTCCGCAAGATACGCATTCGTCTGTAATTACATATGCCATTTCTTTTACCCTCCTTTTTGTTTATATCCAACATTCTAAACTATCTTCTGCATAAATACAAGTGGAAATTTTAAAAAATATGACAAACTATTTTTTGGAAGCGGGACAAGGCAGGTTCGTCCCGCTTTGTCCCGTCAAAATCTTACTGAGCAGCCAAAAATTCGTTGATCTGGCTTTCCAGTTTATCAGCATCCATGCCATGGACAACTGCTGCTTCCGCCAATGTCTCTGCCTGAGCGGAGGGGCATCCAATGCAGTGCATACCAGCCCGCATCAGGATTGGGGCAATATTGGAATCTACCTGAAGCAATTCACCGATTCTCATATCTTTGGAAATCTGTGTCATGTTCTTCTCTCCTTTTTCTTATGAAATTCGCCCTCAACAGGGTACTTTCCTATTATAATACCTTTTTCCCCCGGAATCAACAGGAATCCGCAGATTGGAAAGAAAAACGATATCAAGATACATTTCATACCCAAAAGTAAAGCTATACTTTCATGTTATCCCTGTTTGAAATCGCTCTGTCCTTTAGCAGCCCTTTTTTATACAAAAAAACTCCACTACATAACAAAACAGTGGAAATTTTAAAAATCTCAGAAAAATAATTTTTACAGCTTATATTTTCAAACCCAACTCGTATTATGATACAGACAAGGATAATTGCAAGTATTGTGTCTTAGAATGACCCCTTCTAAGATGTTTCTTTCTTGCTTTCTGAGACTCATTCTAATCCTAAATTCATGATTTGTCAACAAAGTTTTTGTATTTTTTAAAATTCCGGTTTTAAAAAGCAGAACTTTTTTGACTGATTTTCTAAATTTTTTTTAAAGAACACTGTTTTGGATTGTATTTACCGTCAAAATGATGGTCATACCGCCAGAAAGGAGCATTGTATGAGAAAAGGCAGAAATGTATACAAAAGAAAAGATGGTCGCTGGGAAGCCAGAGTGTTGATTGGACGCAGGGCAGATGGTTGTCCTCAATATAAATACCTGTATGGAGGCACTTATCGGGCGGCCTTGCAAAAAAAGGAGGATTTTGAGAAAAATGCCGCTGGGCAGACACAGGAGCCTGTTTATAAAGACGCTTTGTGTTTCCGGGATGCCGCCGTGTTGTGGCTGGATGATTCCAGAGAACGGTGGAAGCCGTCCAGTTATGTTCGTTACCAGGATTGCCTGGAAAAAGATATTCTGCCCCAATGGGGAAAAATGCCCCTGCGGGAAATCGGACAGGAAGATTACGATAAACTAATCAACGGGTTAAAGAGCAGGCTCAAGGGAAGCTCCATCAATACCATAAACTCTATCTTAAAGGCAATTATTAAATATTCGCTGTTAAATAGGCATTTGGAGAAAAGCCCGTTTGACTTGTCCTATCCATCGGTCAAAAAGGGCGGACGCAGTATGGATATTCTGACTGCGGAGGAGATCTGGGATATTACCCAGTATATTGACTCTCATTTTACGCCGCTGACGCTGGGAATCCTGCTTGCACTTTATGAGGGAATCCGGTTGGGGGAACTCTGCGCTCTTCAATGGAGGGATGTGGATATCGAAAAGGGCATCCTCCATATACGAAAAACAATGCAGAGACTTCGGCAGCCGTCGCCGGAACCTGGCGGTCCAAAGACGCTCCTTCATCTGGGAATACCCAAGAATGGCAGGGAACGAACCATCCCGATTCATCCGGCAGTATTAGAAATTTTGAGAAATAACCGGGAAGAATGTCCCGAAGAATATTATGTCATCCGAGACCACAGGCCCATGGAGCCTAGAAGCTTCTCGCGGCATTTTAAGTATGTGCTGAGGCAGGCCGGGATACGAAATCTCAATTTTCATACCCTCCGCCACACGTTTGCGTCCTGCTGCGTGGAGGCAGGCATGGATATCAAGGTGCTAAGCGAAATCCTCGGCCATTCTTCTGTGAAAATTACGATGGATCGCTATGTACACCTATCTATGCAATATAAGCAAAGCCAACTGAGAAACCTGGAGCTTCCTGTTTTTCCAAGCATAAACCGTCAGAAAAATAGTCGGGTTTGAGAAATATACCGCTTGTTTTCAGAGAGTTTTCTATTTTCATCTTAGAAGGGGTCATTCTAAGACACAATACCTACTAAGATTGGCATTGCTTTTAGTATAACCAAATTTCATATTGCTATACTGATTATAGTACGGATACGGTGAGATTATAATTGTTTTGTAACAATTCAGATACTTTGACTGTTACATTATTTTTCTTACATCCCTGGGACATTCGGTGAGATCCCGGCACAGCCTTATCCCTTCTGTAATAAGTACATAAGCTGCAAAAGAACCAGGAAGTATCCCCCTCGCTTTCTCATCCAGAGCGGGGCGGATATGGGGGAGGAGCAGCAAATAGATTAGCGCTTGAGTCAGAATACAGGTGTCCGTCTATTTGGTATAGCGATGAAGTATCGGGAGGCATAGGGCGGAGAAACAAAAAAAGGTCTGATTTTGGTAAATTCTCTTTTCTTCTTCTTATGCTTCCACACAATGAGCAGCAAAACAGTCACTTGGAAATATTTGCACAGAATCTGCGATACATACCATTTGAAACCGATTTATGGTAAAATTCAGCACCTTTTGTAATTTTATGACAACATATAAAAAAGCCAAAAAATGATTGACAAATCACAAATCCACATTTAAAATACGTATCAAGAAAGCCGGACAGAAAACAATTTGTCAGATATCCCTTTCTCATAGAATCAAATTGCATATTGCTTTGCTGATTATAGTATGGATACAGTGAGATGCACAGTAAAATGTTAGCATTCCTGGAAGTTCGGTGAGATTCCGGCACAGTCTTATCCCTTCTGTAATAAGTGCGAAAGCTGCAAAACCACTGAGTATTCCGCTAAAAGGAATATTTGGGAAGGGCAGCAAGTAGGTTAGAACTTGAGTCAGAATACAGGTATCCGTATAGATGAGTAAAGCGATGAAGTATCCGAAGGCATAGGGCGGAGAAACGAAAGATCTAAAATTCTTTAAATTCTGATTTTCTCTTTCTTTCATGTTTTCCCTTACCGAAAGTTTGATTACAAAATTTGAAATATTCGTACGAACTGTCCATATAGATGCGATTGCGGGAGTGTCGTAGGCATGGAGCGCTATACTCTTTGGAGACGGCGAGGTTACGGATCAAAAAAAGGTAAAAAAACATGCCCTCGTAAAAAGAAGTCCCCAACGCCCGTGCAATTAAGAAACGCTTCCGTATCTGGACAGATGCGGTGGCCGCCGCAGGACTGCCGACTCACTGTACGCTGGAGCAAAACCGGATCCGCACAAAGAAACACGAATGGGAGAAGCGGATGCAGGACCTGCTGGGGTAGAACATTGAAAATCAAGATAGTTGCAGGGAAGCCGTCTTCCTTGTTTCTATTTGATAGAAAGAGCAAGGACGAAGATTGTTTTGTGAAAGGAGGTGACAGCGATGAGGATACAATGTGGAGTATACTTGAGCGGCTTTGTGTATAAAGAAGAAAAATAGAAATGAAGAAGTGAAGAAGTAGAAAAAAATCTAGAAAATTAGGATAAATTTATAAAGGCTTTTGCTTATAAGTTTATTCTGGAAGAAAAAATCAATCAAAATAAAGTATAATCAAAAAGCAAGCTTTTCAAGTCATCACAGGAGGTAATTAGTATGACAAACGCAAAATCTATGTTAAAGAAAGTTATGGGAACTGTTTTAGCTGCTGCAATGACAATGTCACTGTCCGTAAGTGCATTCGCTGCAACACCAGAGACAATCACTGTGAATTTCACGGATAGCACATCAGGAGTGGCCGTAGAATTGGATGCTAAAACTGTAAGCACCCAGCCTTTGATCACTGCTGGTACAACTTTCCGGGGTCCTGTGCTGGAGGCAATTCTGAAAAATAGTGGAATTTCTTCTGCTAATTTTAAGATGAAATTTGGTGAGAAAGCTACTTTACTGGACGTAATCAATGATGCTGCTGTTCAGGCAGAAGCAGATCCAGTGTATGGAGCAACCAATAGCTACGATCCCAATGGCATCTTTGTAGATTCTTTGTTCGATATGAAGACAGAGAGCAAATATGGCGATTACGACGCTGAGGGCAAACCTCATTCTTGGGAAGGTACCTCTTGGAATATTGACTATAAACAAGACGGTGGTGCAGCTTATGCCGCAGAATATTATGCAAACAATGAAGAACTGGAGAACACGCCAGTAACAGACATTACATTGAATTACAAAAAAGATTCCATGAAATGGTAAGCCGGAAATAGACTAATTGATGTAATATTCAAATGCCTGGAAAAAACGATAAGCTTTTTTCCCAGGCGTTTTTTAAAATTATCTATAAGAAGAATCGATTAGAAAAGGAAGGAGAAAAATTTGAATATAAAATTTAAAGTTTTTAAGCAATTATTGATATCCGGCATAACAATTTTTCTTTTAAGTTTGTTTATCATTTATCTGGCACAAGCAGCAGATACAATATCGGATGAGAGTGGATTTGTTTTGAAAACATACTCTTATGTAGGTATAAGACCAACTGATACAAGATTTGATGCCAACCAAAGAGAAATCCAAAAATTAAAAGACGGACTATATCGAGTCGATCTGGGAGAGATCAAAAAACCTGACGGAACGATTCTGCTGTCTACTGGTACAAATTATAGATACACATAAATACAAGGAAAATATGATTTAGGTAATGTATAGATTACTTTTTATTCTGCAAAAAGAGGAAAAGAGGAAATACCTGTAATAATCGGGGAGGACCATAGTTTTGAATTGACAATAGACAGCAGAGAGTATGATTGGTGTATGGGTTCTGAATCAATCTGCTGTTTTTTTAGAATAAAAACAGCAGATACTGAGGAAACCATAACCTTGCTTCTGGACTCAACTTCAAATGCTGGCGCGACAGAAAAGAAGATGAACAGTTATACAGGTATCTATTTACAGGACGATAAGAATAATAAATTATCGGATCATACAGATTTTGAGCTTCTTAGTAAAACATATAAAAGCAAAGAGTATCTGATAGAAGATTCTGTAAAAGCAGTTTCTGTGGAAGTTCTGAGAGATTTTGAACATATTGAAAGGGATGATAATAGTACTGGATATAGATGGCTGGGATTGGGAGAAAATTACATCAGTATCAACGGGGAGCCATATGTAAGGTTTGCCAATTCCAGTGAAAGCGTCGGACAAAACAAAAGCCCGGATTTGTATCTGAAAAAGGGAATGAATGTGATTGAGGTAGGTGTAGATGTTGGAGATTATTCTTCAGAAAATGAATCCGGGATTTGTGTGGATGTTCAGAGGGTTGACAACTGCGTTTATCTGATTGAGTGGAATGGAGAGGAAGCCCAGCCGGAACTTTCTTCCAATACAGCGATTCGATACATTAATGCCACGCAGCTGGGGAACGACAGCGCCCAAATTGATTATACAAAATATCCCGTAGGAGAAGCGCCGCAGTTTACGATTGCCCTTCCCGAATCCACACCAATGGATGCCAATTCAAAAGAATATAAACAACTCCTTTTGGGTGTGATAACGGAAGATCCGGGGGCGTCCTGGGAAATTGTGGAGCCAGTGTTGGACGAAAAGAGAGACGGTATACAGGTGGGGATCTACCATGCAGTGACCGTTGAGGATAATACAGAATCAATTCAGATAAAGGTTACTGCTGCAGATGGAGCATCCCAGCTTTATATCATTCCTTTGACGCGTAAAGAGTCCGATAGCCAATTAAAAAATCTTGAAGTAAAAGGGATAAAGCTTTTGGATTATGACACGAAAGCGCCAGTCGCGTGGGATCCAGAAAAGGAGTATTATGCGTTTGAATCAGGAGCAGGAATGGATACCATCACTTTGAATCCGACGATTGCTGAGGATGCAACTTATAAAATCAATGATGGAAATACAGTCAATGGTGATACAGACATCATAGACATTGAAGTAACGGCTGAAGATACCGTAACAAAAACCAACTACTATCTGTTCCAGATGAATCCGGATAAAACCATTTCGGCATTCACCATTCCCGAATCCACCAAACAGCGGGCAAAAGCGATGCTGGATAGAGGCTGGAATACGCGGGACGAGAAGCAAAAGAAGAAAGATATCGGAACCAGTTTCTGGGATGTTTTTAAACAAGTAACCACTGAACCAGATTTTGACTTCCACGGAGTCCAAGTCAGTGATCCGGTGAAACGTAGTTGGAGTCAGGCTACGGATTATGGAAGCGCCGTTCTGGAGCTGATTATCCTGGGAGAGAATCCTTATAATTATAACGATCATAATTATGTACAGGATTTAATCGACTGCGGAGGTGGCACCTATGCTAATAATGTCTGGTATCTGTTGGCAGCGAAGGCTGCAGGCATAGACGAGGGAAACATCACCAAGATGACAAACTCCATAAAAAGCCAGGTACTTAACAGTGGTTACGATTTAGATATCAACGGGTGGAATCTGGCTGTAACCGCCCCAGATTTAACGCCATCCGAGATTATATATGTAGTCAATTATATGAAGAAAGCCCAGATCAAAAGCGAAAATGTAGCAGGTATGTTCTATCATCCCTTTCATTCGCCTAACACCATGACTCAGGGGTGTGCTTTAAGTGGGCTGGTGGGATGCGGACTGGATATAGAAAAAACTTTTTCTCTAGTTACTACCGACGACCATCGGACGGTCAATGCATTGAGCGTTATTCAGGATAAATACCTGAGGGTAGAAGACGGTCAGTTCTGGTATTCTTACGGATACGCTGGTGATAGACCAGAAATGAAATCCTTTAATAAAGACATCATCATCGCTCTAGGTGATATCGCCAATGGCAGCACTTTCTACCAGAGATATAACTTGACCGCAGATAAAGCGCAGGCTCTTTTATCGAACGCAAAAGCTCTGTCAACAGACAGTGTGGACGAAACGACGAAAGCCGCCCTGGCAAGTGCTATTTCTGCTTTGGAAAGCAAACTGGGAAGCACCAGGGGCAGCGTTCTGGCCTGTGGAATGGGCCAGGAATATTATGCCCTCCAGGATGCCATGTACGCTGTGAATCCATCCCTGAAAAAAGGCTATTGGATCTGTACTGATAAAGAATGGAATACCCTAAATCAGATCAACGAAACCATTGAAAAACTGGATCCTAACAGCAAAGAGCCAGATTACCAAAACGCCGTGGCCATCTTAGAAGCCTACAAGAGTTATCAGGAGCTGGGCGGAGAGGATGAACAAGCAAAAGAGAGACTGCAAGGCTATGTAGAGAACTATCCAGTCTTGGAAGCAGCCTATAACCTTCTGAATGAAGAAGGCGGACTGGATGCCATTGAGGAGGTGGTTGCAGCCATCGAAGCACTGGAAGAGCCGGCGAAACTGGCCAACAAAGCCAAGATTGAAGAAGTACAGAAGGCATACAATGCTCTGACCGATAACCAGAAGACAGCCGTCACCAACGCTGGCAAGCTGAATCAACTGGTAAGCGATCTGGAGAACATCGAAACCGCTATCAAGCTGATCGAAGCCCTCCCGGCCGCCGAGCAGGTAACCTTGTCTCACGAGAAACAGATCGACGAGGCACAGAAAGCATACGAAGCCCTGACTGACGCCTTGAGAGGGGAAATCTCCGATGTCAACAAGCAAAAATTAACGAGTGCGCAGGCAAGGCTGGCCGATTTGAAAGCCGCCAATGCAGTTTCCCAGAAGATTGCCGCCATCGGCACCATAACCGAAGCAAACTGGAGGGTACAGGAATCCGCGGCAGCGGCAGCCAGAGACAGCTACAACCGCTTAACCGCAGCCCAGAAAGCCCTGGTAACGAACCTTTCCACCCTGACAGCAGCCGAAAACGCCATTGCTTCCTTTAAGACCGATGCAGCCGACAAAGAAGCCGCTGCTGTGATTGCCGATCAGATCGCAGCCATTGGTGAAATCACAGAAGAAAACGGGAGCCACAAGGAGACGCAGGTGGCCGCTATCCGCGCTGCTTACGACCGCCTCACCGCAGCCCAAAAAGCCTTGGTTACCAACCTGTCCGCACTCGAAGCGGCAGAGAACGCCGTAAAAGAACACAAAGCAAACGCGGCAGCCGACAGCAAAGTGCCGCAGATTATCGAACTCATTCAGGCTTTGCGCGGCACAACCGCCGTATCTGGAAACGAAGCACAGGACGGCCCGCTCTCCCTGACCGAGAAGAACAACAACACGCCGACCTGGGAGATCTGGACGGACGAGTGGATCCAGTACGTCGCAGACGTCCGCGGCCGTATCAGCCGCTTAGAATCGGGACTGGTAAGCCTGATTACCAACCTGCCCGACCTTGAAGCAGCCGAAAAATACATCAGCCAGCTTTGGGTGGACAGCGTAAAAGGCAGGATTGCAGCCCTGCCAAGTGCAGATACCATCGCAGAATACCAGGAGATCGCAGAGGGCAAGGCAGAGCTTACCGCAGAACAGCTCACCGCCATCCTGGAAGCGCTTTATGCAAAAGCACAGACCTACCCAGACAGCCGGATCCTTTACTTGAGAGCATATTTACAGCCATACGTGGATTCCCTGGCTTACTACTACGGGAAATACCAGCGGGAAAGGCTTGACCGCAATGGACTGGCCTCCGTACAGGAAGCGCTGGGCAAATGCGACGGATTTACCGACGAGGAGCGGGCTGTGCTGCAAGAGATGAGCGGACGGGTAAACGGTGAGGCCGTAATGTTCCCGAAGCTGTTCTCATTTTTGGATACCCAGGTCGGACAGGTGCAAAAAGACATCGCCGACGCGGCGGAAGCCGACGCAAGAATCGCAGCCCTGCCCGATAAAATCGCCGAAGAAAACGTAAACGAAGTGGATCGTGAGATTGAGGCTATTGAGCAAATGATGGAGCAGATGACCTGGCTGGCGAAATCTTACATGAAAAACCAGGGACGCTTAGGCGTATTAAAAGCCCTTGTGGACTACTACCTGGGCGGGGAGGAAGTCCGGCAGGCATTTGAGGCCGGAAGCCCCGAACTGGTATCCGCAGAAGCCCTCACAGCCAACAGCGTGTAGGTAAACTGGATGTCCTACGACGGCGCAGCCAGCTATCTGGTACTTAGAAAAACGACAAACGGCAACTGGAAGCAGATCGCAGAAGTAACCGAGCTTGCCTACACCGACGATACAGCCAAACAAGACGCCACATACCGCTACACCGTACAGGCCAGAAGCAAGAGGTGGAACGGGGAAGCGCTCAGCAGCTACCATACAGAAGGCTTATCCGTCACCACACCTGTGGAAAAACTCACCCGGCCATCCTGGAAAAAAGTCCAGTCCGCCGGATACCAGAGCGTCAAACTCTCCTGGAATAAAGTAAACGGCGCCAGCGGATACAAAGTATCCCGCGCAACTTCCAAAAACGGCGCCTACCGGACCGTAAAAGGCAAAACAACCACAGGCAGCCGCTCCGCCATCGGAAAAGCCGCCGCAAAGTAAAACAACACGGGGACGCTCAAAAAGCGTCCCCGTAATTTCTAATTATGACATTCCAAAAGCCATAAGATCTTTGAAATTTTCTGCTCTGTATGATGCGCTTGACTATGCCGAGCAGGTAGAAAAAGCGGTCAAATCACACCGGGAAGCCAGAAAGAAGCGTAGATATGTGTCAGGCAGTTCAGCAAATAAGGATAGAATCGGAACAGATTGGCGAGGAAAAAGGAAGGCTAGAGCAGGCCAAAAAAACAGCCAGAAGTCTTTACAAGATCATTGCCCAGGGCGTAAATTATCCTGTGGAAACAATAAAAGGATGGATAAATGGGTCCTTCTAACGCCTGATAACAGAAAAGCCGCTTTGCAGATGACCGAATTTTTACAGGGTTTCGCCATATATCATGCGGTTAGCGCACTAGAAAAAATTTCCTTAGTTGACTTCATGGAAATTTTATGTTTAAATAGACACATTGAAACAAAATCGTTTCCAGTTACTGACGGATGCAGATTCGCTTACGTGGTCTGAGGTGGACAACCACCGGGAAATTGGAAACTTGGGATTCGCCGACCGTCTGGGCAGCATTTGGATTAGCCGAATGCTGCCCTTTTTAACAGAGAGGAGAAAAAGAGATGGGAAGGATCAAATCAGACATTGAAATCGCGCAGGAGAGTACAATGCTGCCAATTGCACAGATTGCAGAAAAGGCAGGAATCGATGACGAATATCTGGAACATTACGGCAAGTATAAAGCCAAAATTGACTATAACATGCTGAATGACACGGACAAACCTGACGGGAAACTGGTGCTGGTGACGGCCATCAATCCCACGCCTGCCGGAGAGGGCAAGACCACGGTGACCGTGGGACTGGCAGACGGCATTCAGAAAGTGGGAAAGAACGTAATGGTGGCGTTAAGAGAGCCTTCCCTGGGTCCGGTATTCGGCATCAAAGGCGGCGCGGCTGGCGGCGGATACGCCCAGGTCATGCCCATGGAGGACATCAATCTGCATTTTACGGGGGATTTTCATGCCATCGGGGCGGCTAACAATCTTCTGGCAGCCATGGTGGATAACCACATTCATCAGGGAAACAAGCTGAACATCGATCCTAGGAAAGTTACCTGGAGGAGATGCGTGGATATGAACGACCGGCAGCTCCGCAACGTGGTAGACGGTCTGGGCGGCCGCAGCAACGGAATGCCCAGAGAGGACGGATATGATATCACTGTGGCCTCGGAGATTATGGCGGTACTGTGTCTCGCGGACAACATTGTGGATCTGAAGGAACGCCTGACCAGGATCGTGGTAGGATATACCTATGGAAGCGCTGCCAATCAAAAACCAGTGACAGCAGGAGATCTAAATGCGCAGGGAGCGATGTGCGCCCTTTTGAAAGACGCTTTAAAGCCGAATTTGGTGCAGACTCTGGAGCATGTGCCGGCGATTGTGCATGGCGGACCTTTTGCCAATATTGCCCATGGCTGTAACTCTGTCATTGCGACCAAGATGGCCTTGAAACTGGGCGACTATGTAGTGACAGAGGCCGGGTTCGGGGCGGATCTGGGTGCGGAGAAATTTCTGGATATCAAGTGCCGGATGGCAGGCCTGCGTCCCAACGCAGTTGTGATGGTGGCCACTGTGCGCGCTCTGAAATATAACGGAGGGGTGCAAATCGACGATCTGGACGAAGAAAACGTGCATGCGCTGGAAGCTGGGCTGCCCAATCTGTTAAAACACGTAAGCAATATCCACAACGTTTATAAGTTGCCCTGCGTGGTGGCGATTAATGTGTTCCCGTCCGATACCCAGGCAGAGCTGGATTTTCTGGAAGAAAAATGCAGGGAGCTGGGAATTCCCGTGGCCGTGACAGAAGTCTGGGCCAAAGGCGGCGAGGGCGGTGTAAAACTGGCCGAGGAAGTTATCCGCCTGGTGGAAGAACCCAACGATTTTACTTACAGCTATGAATTGGAGGGGAGCATCGAGGATAAACTGAACCAGGTAGTTCAGAAAATTTACGGTGGAAAAAGGGTTGTGCTGACGGTAGGGGCCAAGAAACAGGCGGCACAATTAGAGGCTCTTGGATACGGAAATTATCCCATCTGTATCTCTAAGACTCAGTACAGCTTGAGCGATGATGACAGAAAGCTGGGGGCGCCCGAAGGCTTTGAGATCACAGTGCGCAGTCTGAAAATTTCCGCCGGGGCAGGATTTATCGTAGCCCTTACTGGGGATATTATGACTATGCCAGGCCTTCCAAGGGTACCCGCCGCTGAGAAAATTGATGTAGATGAAACAGGAAAAATCAGCGGGTTGTTTTAAGTTAGTCTCTTTGCAGTTACGAGCAAAAATCCATCTCAAATCCTCCATAACGATGAGATTTTTGCTGCTACTCTCAGAATTTTCGAGATATTGCTTGCTGAATCGGCGCAATTTTTAAGAAAATCCGGCGGGCTGGATTAAAACCAGCCTTCCGGTATTTTTTGCCTGAAAAATCGTTGATAAAAACAATGTACAAATGGAAAAAAAAAGAGTATAATCAGATATATATTTTAGAGGCTTTTTTAAGAATAAATCAGGAGGTACAAAAACAATGAAGAAACTGCAAATCAAAGAACGGCTGCTGATGGGCTTTGGAATTGTAATCATTTTCCTGCTTATCAGTACATTTATGGGATTGACTGGCATACGAGTGTCCAGGGATAACTTAAACGATCTGGTCGAGCATCCCATAGCGGCTAGCAACGCATTCAAATCCTGCATGGTGGATGTAAACGCAGGTGCCCGTATTGTCAGAGAGATGGCATTGAACCCAGACAAAAGCACGTATGCAGATTATAAGGCACAGATTGAGGAGAAGAAAGAAAGTATCCGGGGTTACCTGGAAGAATTAGAAACTTCCTATGTGGGCAATAAGTCGGATCTGGATACATACCAGCAGACTTTAGAGGGCTGGTTTAGCGTAGCAGACGAGATTGTCGCTTTGATTGAGGCCGGTAAAAATACAGAAGCTGCAAATATGATGTTTGAGAGCTGTGTGCCGACTTTGAATGAACTGGTAGAATTGTCCGAGGATCTAAATACCCAAATCAACCAGGCGCAGACAGAGGAGATTGATTATACACTTCGATATACTAGAATTTCCAGCATTATTTTGCTTGTAGGCGCTGTGCTGGCAATCATTCTGGCGATGCTTTTGGCATTTGCTCTCACCCGCAGTATTGTGGATCCTATCGCCGAAGTAGAACACGCGGCAGATCGCATGGCTCAGGGAGATCTGTCTGCGGAAATCAGCTATGAATCACGGGATGCAGTCGGCCGGCTGGCTCAGAGTATGCGTTCTTCCATGCGTACACTTTCGGATTATATCCATCAAATTGACACGATTATGAGCGAGATGGCGGGAGGAAACTTTGCGGTAGAGGTTCAGAAAGACTTTGTCGGCGATTTCAGGAATATCCAGAAATCTATGGAAATTTTTGTAGAAAAAATTTCCCAGGCACTGGGAGATGTAAGCCAAATTTCCGGGCAGGTTGCCGGAAACTCTGGGCAGATTGCTGACCGTGCTCAGCAGTTATCCCAGGGCGCAACACAGCAGGCGAGCTCTGTGGAAGAGTTGGCTGCAACGATCAACACGATTTCCGATCAGGTTAAGAGCAATGCAGAAAATGCAATGCAGGCAAGTGATAAAACTGCTTACATCAGTGACCAGATTGCAGAGAGCAACTTACATATGCAGGAAATGATGAATGCAATGCAAGATATCAGCAACAGCTCAAAGGAAATTGGAAAGATTGTAAAAACCATCGAGGACATTGCATTCCAGACCAATATCCTGGCCCTCAATGCGGCCGTGGAAGCTGCCCGTGCAGGCGAGGCAGGAAAAGGCTTTGCCGTAGTGGCTGACGAAGTGCGCAATCTGGCTTCTAAGAGTGCGGAAGCTTCTAACCAGACAACTATTCTGATTGAAAATTCTCTTCGGGTGGTGGAAAACGGTTCCAGCATTGCAGATGCAACAGCTCAGTCTCTTGGAAATGTCGTGACCGGTGCGAAAGAAATTACAGAAGCAATTCAGAAGATATCTTCCGCTTCCGCAGAACAGGCTACTTCTCTGATGGAGATCACCCAGGGCGTAGACCAGATTTCCAGCGTTGTGCAGACTACATCTATCACAGCAGAGGGGAATGCCACTTCCAGCCAGGAACTGTCCGATCAGGCAGAAACTCTGGAGAGAATTGTGGAGCATTTCCAATTGGAAAAATAGTTATAATTTATACAATAAAAAACATCCCTGTATCGCATTACAGGGATGTTTTTCCAGCTTACATCCCAAAGAAAAACCTGGTAGGGGAGCTACCAGGTTTTTCGGGGGAGTATAAATAATTAAATAAGGGGTTATAAATGTAAAAAAAATTTTTGAAGGGTAAATTTTCTTTACATGGGTAATTATAATATAAAAGTAAAAAAAATGCAATACAATTTCTGTAATATTTTTTAAACTTTTAGAGATAATAAGGTTGTAACACAAAATCCAAAGAAACAGGAGGACTTTATTATGTCTAAGAATTACGAAAGCAAGAATTCAAACGCCAGTAACAGCAGCCAGAATCGCAATAGCCAGAACAATGCAGGCAGTAATAAAAACTCTCAGAACTGCCATACAAGCAATGAGGCAAAAAATAAAAATCAGAATAAAAATACCACAAGCTCTGCGCAGGATGCTTCCAACGAAAGCTTCGGCTCCGAAGCCTAAAAACAGTTAAAAAATGACAAAAACCGCCGCTTTCCTACTGAGGATGCGGCGGTTTTTTCATGCGCCCGTACCAAAGCACAAGGGATAGCGGACGGGAATATACTGGTAGAAAAGACAAAAAGGTGTAAATAATATGCTTCCATTGGAAACGATTTCCCCTGAAATGCTGGACAATTATGTACAGCGCAAAGAAGGGGTGATTATAGATCTCCGTACTCCTGAGCAGTTTCAGGAGTCTCATATCAAGGGCGCTGTAAATGTGCCCTATGACGAGGCCAAGAGGCTGGAATACTATCCCAAAAACCGGCCGTTGATTCTGTATTGTGACCGGGGAGGAGCCAGCCTGTCCGTGGCAAAAGATTTGGCCCAGAAAGGCTACCGGACTTGCTCGGTCATCGGCGGGATGCAGGCCTATGAAGGCAGAAGCCTTGTTTTTCCCCAGAAAAGATAGTATAATGAACCCGTAAAGAAAGAGGCGGCTATTCGATTTTCGGAACAGCCGCCTTCACAAGAGTATACAAAAAAAATGGGAGGTAAGAATGGAGAGTTGGGAATTGATGGCGCCTTGTCATTTCGGCCTGGAAGCGGTGCTAAAAAGGGAGATTCTAGATCTGGGATATGAGGTCAGCCGCGTGGAAGATGGCAAGGTATATTTTTGGGGAGACGCCCGCGCGGTGGCAGACGGAAATATTTTTCTGCGCACCACAGAACGGATTTTGATAAAGGTGGGAAGCATTCATGCAGAGAGCTTTGACGAGCTTTTTGAAGAGACAAAGAAGCTGCGCTGGGAAGACTATATCCCAAAGAACGGAAAATTCTGGGTGGCCAAGGCAAACTCTGTCAAGAGCAAGCTGTTCAGTCCTTCAGATATCCAGTCGATTATGAAAAAAGCCATCGTGGACCGGCTGCAACAGGTGTACAATATCCGTTGGTTTCCAGAGGATGGGGCCTCCTATCCGCTTCGAGTCTCCATTTTGAAAAACCAAGTATTTATTGGGCTTGATACCACAGGCATTTCCCTGCACAAGCGGGGTTACCGCAAAATGACGGTAAAAGCTCCGTTGTCTGAGACATTGGCGGCGGCGTTGATTTTGCTGACGCCGTGGAAGCGGGATCGGATACTGGTGGATCCTTTTTGCGGAAGCGGGACGTTCCCGATTGAGGCGGCTATGATTGCGGCTAATCAGGCGCCGGGGAGAATGCGGACTTTTCAGGCGCAGCAATGGGAGAACCTGATTGCAAAAAAATGCTGGCAGGATGCCCGCGAGGAAGCGGACGACCTAGTGGAAGGGCAGATCGAAGTGGATATCCAGGGATACGATCTGGACGGGGAGGCGATCAGCTACGCCCGTGAAAATGCCCGGCTTGCCGGAGTGGATTCCCTGATTCATTTTCAGCAAAGACCCGTCAGCGAGCTGAATCACTCGAAAAAATACGGATTTTTGATCGGCAATCCTCCGTATGGGGAACGTCTGGAGAGCCAGTCGGATCTGAGGGCGCTGTACCGGGAGATTGGACAGGCATACGAACGTCTGGACAGTTGGTCTATGTATTTGATTACGGCTTATGAACAGGCAGAAAGAGCCATTGAGAAAAAGGCGGATAAAAATAGGAAGATCTACAATGGGATGATGAAGACGTATTTTTACCAGTACTTCGGGTCCGCGCCCCGCGGCAGAGCGGCTTCCGTCAAGGAGTAACTGCTTTTATGGAAAAGGAGTCTTCGGTATTGGACCGGCTGCTCCAGTTTTACGAGCCTTGCTTTGATTTGAAAAGACCGTTTGCAGTAGGGGAAACGCTTTACGATGCCTATGCGTTTTGCGACGTAACCAGCAGCAAATATGTGTTGGTGGAGAAGGCCGAGCTGTGGAGGGCTTACACGTTTGAACATGTTTTTTTTCGGGAAATCGATATGTTTTCCCAGGGAGAATTACAGGAATATGAGAAGCAGCTTCGGGAGCAGATAGAGCCGGAGTTTGTACGGAAAGGACAGAAATACCCGATACCAGATCACATGTGTACGTATCTGACCGGGATTTTCATTTGCCGCCAGGCGGTATCCGGGGATGTTATCCGCGTGATCCGAAAGCACAGATTCCGGCTGAATTACCGGTTTGCCCTTCGGGGATATTGTGAGAGCAGGCTGGCGGTTTTGGACTTGGAGAACGGGCAGATATACGGGAACACAGCCGCGAAACTGCTGGTAAAAAGGCTGAAACAGCAGTTGACATAACATAAGGTACAGGAGGAAAAAATTGAGCGGAATATTGATTTTAGGTGCAACCATCGTGATTTTTATTGTCGCATATGTGACCTATGGATCCTGGCTTGCCAAGCAGTGGGGGATAGACCCGGACAGAGAAACGCCGGCTCACACAGAGGAGGATGGGATGGATTATGTCCCGGCAAAGGCTCCAGTGCTTCTGGGACACCATTTTTCATCCATTGCAGGCGCAGGCCCAATCAACGGACCGATCCAGGCGGCAATTTTCGGGTGGGTTCCGGTGCTTCTGTGGATACTGATCGGCGGAATCTTTTTTGGGGCGGTACAGGACTTTTCCTCGTTGTTTGCATCTGTGCGCCACAAAGGACAGTCTTTGGGAGAAGTGATTGAGGCCAATATCGGGCGCAAAACAAAGGTCTGCTTTACCATCTTTGCCTGGTTGGTGCTGGTGCTGGTGGTAGCCGCGTTTGCAGATATCGTGGCCGGGACGTTCGCAGGCTTTACCACAGACGCGTCCGGCGCGATGGTAAAAAATTCCGCAAACGGTTCTGTGGCGACGGCTTCGATGCTGTTCATTCCCCTGGCTGTCTGTTTCGGCTTTCTGAATCGGACGAATATCTATCTGGGAATCACCACCGTTTTGGGGGTGATTATGCTGGGAGCCTGCATTGCGTCAGGGCTGCTGTTTCCGGTTTACCTGACAAAAACCACCTGGATACTGGTGATTTTTGTATACATATTTGTGGCGTCGGTGGCCCCGGTCTGGATTCTTTTGCAGCCGCGGGATTATCTGAATAGCTTTCTGTTGTACTTTATGATGATAGCTGCTGTGATCGGTATTTTCCTGAGTAATCCGACGGTGCAGCTGGAACCGTTTACCGGATGGAAGGTTGAGGGAAACACGCTGTTTCCATTTCTGTTTATCACGGTAGCCTGTGGGGCGATTTCGGGTTTTCACAGCCTGGTAGGTTCCGGCACTACCTCCAAACAGTTAAATACGGAAAAGGACGCGAAACTGATTGGATACGGTTCCATGCTGATTGAGTGCGTACTGGCCGCGGTTGCGCTGATTACCGTGGGCTATCTGACCAAAGACGGTGTGTATACGGACATCGGAACGCCGCCGCAGGTCTTTGCGTCCGCCATCGGCAAATTTTTCGCCGCTATGGGTGTGGGGGCTTACGGCGAGCAGGCCATCAATACGATTATCCTGCTGGCAATCTCCGCGTTTGCGCTTACATCCCTGGATACGGCTACCCGTCTGGGGCGGTTTTTGTTCCAAGAATTGTTTGAAAACGCAAGCGGCGCAGCAAAAATTTTCAAGAATATGTATATGGCGACGGTGGTTACCATCGCAGTGGCCGGGCTGCTCACACTGGCCGGGTATCAGAAAATATGGGGGTTGTTCGGCGCGTGCAACCAGCTAGTCGCAGTTCCGGCGTTTCTGGCCGTGGCCTGCTGGCTGAAACGGATTGGAAGAAACCACAAGATGTTTTATTTCCCGATGCTGTTTATGCTTGCGGCGACGTTAAGCTCCTTGTGTATCACCTTTTACAACAATCTGATGGTGCTGATTCAGAAGGTAGACAGCGGCACCATTATGGTGCAGGGCGTTCAGAATGTCTTGATTGTGCCGATCTTTGTCCTGGCCGTGATTATGACCATCGATGGGTGTAAAGTTTTATTCGGCAAAAAATCTGCTTCTCTTTTGTAAAAATAAAAAGTGGTGCTGGAAGTTTATCCCAGCACCACTTTTTCTAATCTAGAGAGTGTCTGAAAACTTTGTGAAATACAGTTAACACAAAATAGAAATTGCCGAATGTTTTCCTTTAAAGGACAGCGTTTTAAAGGGGTCCGGGTGAAATCCGCAAGGTCTCTATTTCGTTCCGGTCGTTGCTAACCAAGCGCCGCTGGCGCTTAGCAACCCCGGCGCTTTTGGTACTTTTTTCGCAGAAAAGTACAAGATAGCCTGTATGTCTGCAAAAAAAACATAGCATTATCAACAAAAAAGAACTCCGGCAGCAGAATTTTTATATAAAAGAAAACGTTTGTGTGATTTTTGGTTGAAACGACTGGATTTCTGTGGTAGTATCTCTCTTGTTGAAAGGTTACAACGTGAAAACCAAGGGATAATATAAGACAAACGTTTGTCCTTATAGATAAAAAATCAAGGAGGCAATTTAACGATGAAAAAAAGAGTGATCGCATGGATACTTGGAACAGCAATGGCAGCTTCGGTGGTTTTGACCGGCTGCGGCGGTTCTTCCGAGAACAGCAGCGCAGGGCTGGAGCTTCTAAATGTTTCCTATGACCCGACGCGGGAATTTTACGCAAAATATAATGAGATGTTCCTGGAACACTGGAAAGGCGAGGGCGGCGAGGACGTGACGATCACTCAGTCCCACGGCGGCTCCGGCTCCCAGGCGCGTTCAGTAATAGAGGGAAACGAAGCGGATGTAGTAACGCTGGCGCTGGCTCACGATGTGACGGCGATTGAAGAAGCCGGTCTGATTGACAGCGGCTGGCTCGACGAATTTGACCGCGACAGTTCTCCCTATACCTCCACGATTGTTTTCCTGGTGCGAAAAGGCAACGAGAAGAACATCCAAGACTGGGATGACCTCGTAAAAGACGGGGTAGAAGTCATTACACCGAATCCCAAATCCTCTGGGGGCGCCTGCTGGAATTTCCTTGCAGCCTGGGCTTATCAGCAGGAGCAGGACGGAGACAACGAGGAAGCCACAAAAGCATTTATGAAAAAGCTTTATGAGAACGTGCTGGTTCTGGATTCCGGCGCCAGGGGGGCGACCAATACTTTTGTGGAAAACGGCCAGGGGGATGTATTGATTGCCTGGGAAAACGAAGCTTATCTGTCCATGGAGGAGTATCCAGATGACTATGAGATTGTAACGCCCAGCGTCAGCATCCTGGCCCAGCCGTCGGTAGCGGTGGTGGACAGCAACGCGAAGGAGCACGGCTCAGAGGAAGCGGCGAAAGCTTATCTGGAATATCTGTATAGCGACGAAGCCCAGAGACTGGCTGGGGAGAATTACTACCGTCCCTCAAGCGAAGAAATTTTGCAGGAGTTTTCGGATCAGTTTAATCTGGATATGAACCTGGTGACCATCGATGATTTCGGCGGATGGGACGAAGCGTATCAGACGTTTTTTGATGACGGCGCGGTTTTTGATGAAATCTATTCCGAGTAAAAGGGGTATTTTATGGACGCACAGATCGTAAAAGTAAAAAATAAAAAGGGAGTCCGGGTGATTCCGGGGTTTGGACTTTCCCTTGGCGTGACCCTGGCGATGCTGGGCTGCCTGGTGCTGATACCGCTGGTATCGATTTTCTTAAGCGCCGCCCAACTCAGCTTTGGAGATTTTATCGAAGTGGTTACCTCCCGCCAGGTGGTCTCCGGCTATATGGTCAGTTTATCCTGCGCATTTTTGGCGGCTCTGGTCAACGCGGCTTTCGGCACAGTCCTTGCCTGGGTCCTGGTGCGTTATGATTTTCCAGGCAAGCGGCTGATGGATGGACTGATTGAACTGCCCTTTGCCCTGCCCACTGCGGTGGCGGGCATTTCCCTGACTTATCTCTATTCTGACCAGGGCTGGATCGGCTCCCTCTTTGATAAGATTGGGATAAAAATTGCTTACACCCGTATCGGTATCACCATTGCTATGGTTTTTGTGGGGATTCCGTTTGTGGTGAGAGCCGTGCAGCCCGTATTGGAAAAACTGGATCGGCAGTATGAAGAAGCGGCGATGATGTTGGGCGCCAGCAAACTGTATACCTTTTTCCGAGTGATTTTGCCGGAACTGTTCCCGGCGCTGCTTGCTGGGTTTGGCCTTGCGTTTGCCAGAGGAATCGGGGAATACGGAAGCGTGGTATTCATTGCGGGAAACATTCCTTATAAGACCCAGATTGCCCCGCTGCTGATTATGACAAAACTGGAGCAATATAAGTATGCGGACGCCACCGCCATTGCGCTGGTATTGTTGCTGTTGTCCTTCCTGCTGATGTTTCTGATCAATTCCATACAGATTTATATGCAGAAATTCAGCAAGGCATAAAAGGAGAGTTGTGATGTCAGAGAAAACAAAAAAGGCTTATGAAACAGAAGAGACGGCGGACGGCCTTCATTCTATACAGAAGGTCATCGAGCCGCCCCATGAAAGTTCCCGCCCGATTATCAAATATTTGCTGATTGGAGTCTGTGTGCTGTTTCTGGCGGTGATGCTGGTGATTCCGCTGATTGTGGTAGCCGTCAATGCATTCAGCGACGGCTGGGCCGCGTACCAGAAAGCGGTGATGGATGAATATACGCTAAAGGCGCTTTGGCTCACGCTGCTGGCAACCGTATCCGCAGTCGTAGTCAATACCATATTTGGGATATTTGCCGCTTATCTGCTGTCAAAATTTTATTTCAAAGGGCGGCAGGTTCTGGCTACCCTGATTGATATTCCGTTTTCCATTTCTCCGGTCATTGCCGGTCTGGTTTTTATCCTGACCTTCGGAAACATCGGCTGGATGGGGGATTTTCTGAAAGCCCACGATATTAAGATTGTGTTTGCCGTGCCGGGAGTGATTCTGGCCACGATATTTGTCACGTTTCCGTTTGTATTCCGCGAGCTGTTCCCGGTGATGAATGCGCAGGGAAAGGATGAGGAAGAGGCGGCAGCGCTGATGGGAGCCAATGGGTTCACGATTTTCCGCAGAATTACGTTTCCGCATATCAAGTGGGCGCTGCTTTACGGGGTCATTCTGTGTACAGCCAGAGCTATGGGGGAATTCGGCGCGGTATCGGTTATTTCCGGCCATCTCAGGGGCAAGACGAACACGCTCCCCTTGCATGTGGAGATTCTTTACAATGAATTTAACACCACAGCGGCTTTTGCAGTATCATCCTTGCTGGTGATTCTGGCGGTGCTGATTCTGATAGCGCGAAATATTGTGGAATGGAAGAAAAAATAACGGGGGAAAGCAGCCATGTATGTGGAAATGAAACATATCACCAAAACATTTGACGGTTTCCAGGCATCCAGAGATGTAAACTTTGGAGTGGAAAAAGGGCATCTGGCCGCGCTGCTGGGACCCAGCGGAAGCGGAAAAACAACGATTCTAAGGATGATCGCCGGGCTGGACAGACCGGATTCGGGGGATATTCTGATCAACGGGGCCAGGGTCAACGACCTGCCGGGAAGCAAACGCGGAATCGGCTTTGTCTTCCAGAATTACGCGCTGTTTCGCTATATGACCGTGGCGGATAACATCGCCTTTGGCCTGGAGGTACAGAAGAAAAGCAAGGGGGAGATCAAGAGCCGGGTGGAAGAACTCTTGGAATTGATTTCTATGAAAGACTTGGGAAAACGCTATCCCCATCAGTTGTCCGGCGGCCAGCGCCAAAGAGTGGCGTTTGCAAGGGCGTTAGCGCCAAATCCCCAGCTTCTTTTGCTGGATGAGCCGTTTGCGGCGATTGACGCCAAAGTGCGCCGGGAGCTGCGTACCTGGCTTCGGGAAATGATCGAGCGGGTGGGCGTGACCAGTATTTTCGTGACCCATGATCAGGAGGAGGCTATGGAAGTGGCGGATATGGTCATTATCACCAACCAGGGCCGCGTGGAGCAGATCGGAAGCCCAGAGGAGATCTGTCTGCATCCCCAGACAGATTTTGTGAAAGACTTTATTGATGCTGAGAGGTTTGAGGCGTTGATGGCGATACATTGATCTTGTTTTCGGATAGGATCAGGGAGGGTGAGGGAAAATCCTCCCTCACCCTATTTATTCTTTTCGCAGGGTTCTGTAATTTTCTGATTTCTCATATTCTTTGCTCATGCCGTCGTCGTCATACAGAACGTATTCTGCATGGTCGTATCCCAGCATGGCCATATGCGCCGTATCCAGATCGTCCACACATTCTGCGGCCTCTGCAACCGGAATGCATTTTTCACTGCGGATGAACAACGGTATCTCGTTTAGTGCGATTTCTACATAATGGTGGCCTTTTTCCAGGATTTCCACTGAAATCGTGCCGTCTGGCAGGAATTTTACAAATTGCATCTCTTCGGGCAGGTAAACGTAGCGTCCCCTGGCGTTTTGCGTGTAAACCGGGGCGATCATGATTTCATTTCCAATTATCATCTGGTCTTCCACCTGTGCCGCCATGGAATCTTTGGGATAAACGAACGCCAATGGCTTGAAATACAGATCGTCGTTTAACGCGGCTTTCATATATTCGCTGTACAGATACGGAACCAGGCGGTAACGGACGCCGATGACGTGCCGGAAATCCTCAATGTTTTCAAATTGATAGCATTCCTGCTCTCTGGTGCCCATAGCGGAATGATTGCGCATCAGCGGGGTAAAGATGCCGAGCGCCAACCAGCGCAGCAGCAGTTCTCTTGTGGTATTTGAGCCGAATCCGCCCAAGTCCGCGCCGACATACAGGAATCCGCACATATTCAGCGAGGGCATCATTTTCAGATTCAGCAGGATGTGCGACCACCAGGACATATTGTCCCCCGTCCAGATGCCGCCGTAACGGTGCATGCCGATATAGGAAGAGCGGGAAAACATCAAGAAGCGTTTATTCGGATCGATCCGCTCAAATGCTTCCCCTGCCGCGCGGGTCATGTTGTAGCCAAACAGATTGTGTACTTTGTCATGGCGGATCTTTTTGCCGTCTATCTTATGGTAAAAACGCCGGTAATCGTCATGGCCGCGGGCCAGATCTTTTAACTTCGTAATCAAGATATCGGTGGCTGTCACAGCTTTTTCTTCCAGAAAATCTTTTATAAATTCCCGGAATTCTGCCATTCCTTCCTGAGAGTAGAAAATAGCCGGCTCGTTCATATCGTTCCAGAAGCCTTCGATTCCCTGTTCGGTCAAAAAGCGGTATTGGTCTCCGAACCAAGTCCGGGCTTCTTTGTTGAGCACATCCGGGAAATGGGTATCTCCCGGCCATACGGCAGCCACAAAATTGCTTCCGTCTTCTCTCTGGCAGAAATAGTTGTTCTTGACGCCTTCTTCGTAGATAGGATAACCGTCCTCCACTTTGACGCCCGCGTCGATAATTGGAATCAACCGGATATTCTGCGCTTTCATTTCCTGTACGAAATCCGAAAAATCCGGGAAGTTTTCCTGATTTACGGTAAAGTCTTTGTAATCCTGCATATAATCGATATCCATATAGATCATATCCAGCGGGACTTTATTTTGGCGGTGTCCGTCTGCCACTTTGCGAAAATCGCCTTTTGTCTTATATCCCCAACGGCTCTGTCCGAATCCGAACGCGAACTTTGGAGGAATGTAGCTTTTACCAATAATTTTTCGGAACTGTTTTACAATATCGTAGGGCGAATCCCCGTCGATTACGAACAAATTCAAATCCGCTTCTTCACAGGAAACTTGCAGCGTATCTATCCTCGTATATCCGATGTCAAAGGTCAGCGTGGACGGATAATCAAAGAAAAGGCCGAAGCTGACTGTTCCCGCTACTACAAGGAAATTATGCGCCCCATATAGGGAGACTTTATCCTCCGTGTGCTCTGGGTCGTCTGAGCAGTCGCTGACATAGCAGTATCCGCGTTTATTCAATCCACGGTTCGTTTCCCCTAAGCCGTATACAATATCCTCATCTTTCAGGATATAAGTAAAACAAAATCCTTTTTCGGTCTCAATGTTTCCATAAACGGGAGTCCCTTTTCCCAAAGGCACTTCTGTTGTCACTGCGTCGGTTGGAAATGGTTTTCCATATACATATTTTTGAATCATAGCGTTTCCCCCTTTTTCTATCTGTGTACTCTCGGAATCCCTGCTTGGAATTGTTAATCCTATTATATACGTCTTTCTATTGAAAATACTTGCATTATCCCATATAATAATCACACAATCTTGACTTTTCGGAGGATTTTCCATGAATTTGGATTCCACACTAAAAGAAAACGCGACTCATGGTACAAAAAAGAACCCCATTGTTGGAATGCAGTTTCGGACCGGGCCGGGAACTGCGTATCCACAACATTTCTTTGTGGGGCGTCACTGGCATCATGCCGCAGAAATTCTTTTTATCACAAAAGGCTCTTATCTATTTGAGATCAATCTGGAAACGTATCGGCTGAACGCGGGCGACATCTGCTTCTTAAACAGCGGCGACCTGCACCAGATTACCGGACTGGAAGCGGACACCACGCACGAGGTTGTCATTTTCGATCCGCATATCTTAGAATTTGTCTATCCCGATGAAGTGCAAGAGCAGGTGATCGCTCCTTTTTTGAACCATGAACGAATTTTCAAAAATACTCTTTGCACAGAGGACCCGATCTATCCGTGCGCTGCGCCGCTGATCCAAAGGTTGCTGAGGCTGGCTGCTAAGGCAAAGCACAACTGGTATCTTTCCTGCAAACTGCTTCTTTTGGAGCTGCTCTCTGTGATGACGGAAGTAGGATTTTTGCAGCAGAAGGATTTGGCGTGGTCGGCCGCGGACAAGTTAAAGGTCAGTCGTTATAAAGAAATCGTTTCCTATATAGAGAAACATTATGCCGAATCTATTTCCCTGAAAGACCTGGCGGATACCGTCTCCTGCAACGGCCAGTATCTTTGCCGCTTTTTCAAAGAAATTACGGGCAGCTCTCCGATTCAATATTTGATTGCCTACCGGATCGAACGCGCCTGTATATTATTGTCCGATACCACCATGTCGGTGCTGGAGATCAGTATGGAATGCGGGTTTGACAATGCCAGCTATTTTATCCGCAAATTCCGGCAGCTAAAGGGATGTACGCCGAAGCAGTTTCGCAAAACGTTATAAAAGAATTATCTGTGCAGAGTATCATCATCTGTTTTTTTATAAAAATACCTCTCGTCTGATATTTTTACTGCGATAGAAAGCAAAAATTTTATGTGCTGTTATAATTATTTTGGCAGTGAACAGTGCCAGTGCCAAGTGTTTATCAAACCCATATTAGAGTGTGAATATGATTTGGCATATTTTGGGGCGCTTTAGGTAGATGAGATAAAGCGGAAATTGTGAAGGAGGTTATCAAAATGAGAGAAGTGTATAATTTCGCAAGATTTTTTATAAAAAAGGCGCTGATTCTATGCCAAACACATACGACGGAATTTTGCAGAAGGTCAGAGCATTCTGGGAAAAATAAGATTTCAAGAAGGTCAGATGCCAGAATATAGCAGAACATATCTGGTGGTGTCTGTGTTTAGTAAGGAGATTGAAGTTCTGAATGTTTCGTCTGTCAAAGGGAAGGAACGAAAAAAAGAGAGAGAAACTCTTTTTTACAGTTTGTGGGGCACATAAGCTTGTGCCTCCTTTTTTCGTATAGATTTCTTTGGTCATACATGAAGATTGACTTTTCCGCAGATAATAAAGACGCAGTATATCAAAAAAAGAAAAGGAGAACTTTTATGCAAAAATATGAATGCTCCCCCTGCGGATACGTTTACAATCCAGAAGAAGGCGATCCAGAAGGCGGTATCGCACCAGGAACGCCCTTTGAGGACATTCCCGATGACTGGGTGTGCCCCGTCTGCGGTGTGGGAAAGGATGAATTCTATCCCATCCAGTGAAGCGCCGACTCGTCGGCAACCACGGTCACATCCGGGTGAAGCTGCAAAATAGAAGCGGGCACCTGAGGCGTAATCGGGCCGTACAAGGACTGATGCAGCGCCTCAGCCTTGGCTTCTCCCGACGCAATCAGCAGGATTTTTTTTGCATCCATAATATTCTTGATGCCCATTGTATAAGCCTGTTTTGGCACTTTCTCCATGCTGTCAAAGAATCTTGCATTAGCGCGGATGGTGCTTTCGGTCAAATCCACACAGTGGGTTTCTTTTTCAAAAACCTCTCCCGGCTCGTTGAATCCAATATGGCCGTTGGGGCCGATTCCCAGAAGCTGCAGATCGATGCCGCCTACATCCCGGATAATCTGGTTGTACGCCTGGCAGGCTTTGTCGGCATCTGCTTCCAGCCCATCGGGGACAAATGTTCGGGATTTGTCAATATTGACATGGGAAAATAAATGCTCATTCATAAAATAGCGGTAACTCTGAGGATTGTCTCCGGCCAGCCCTCTGTATTCGTCCAAGTTCACCGAAGTCACCTGTGAAAAATCCAAATCTCCCTGTTGATGCCATTTTACCAACTGTTGGTAAGCTCCTGTGGGGGTAGAGCCCGTGGCCAAGCCCATCACTGCGTTGGGTTTCATCAGAATCTGTGCGGCTAGAATGGAGGCGGCCTTTTTGCCCATTTCCTCTTCATTTTTTACTTTATAGATAATCATACTTTTCTATACCATTCCTTCCTGATTTCATTTATGTACGCTCGGAATCTTTTCGCGTCTGATTCCGGGCGTGTATCATTTATGGTAAATCTTATCATTGAGCGGGGGGAATGTCAATCTTTATCCGCCTTTTGACAATTCTTGCAGCACTTCCCCATTGCCTTTTGAGCCAGGCTTAGTTCCAGCATCTCGCCCAGGGATTTAAGGCTGGCGGAAAGAACTTCCAGCTCTTCTTTGCAGAGACATTCGGAAAGCTGGCAGGCGGCTGCGGAGAGAAGATATAAATCCAAACAGTGATTCATCAGGACACCTCGAAAAACGGCTTTTTTATACCATATGTGGAAAAGCCGAAAAAGTGCCGGACGGCCGAAAATGTTACGGAAAACTTAATTTTTTGCTGAAATGTAAATTAAAAATTACTTTTTAAAATAAAATTCTTTTCAAATATGATAAAATACGATATACTAAAACCAGTTCTTAAAGGGGCAAAAAAGTCCAGACATATCGACGCGTCTGTCTGCCTGATCTGGCTTGTCTGGAATCAATCGGAAAGAATTTCACCAAGATTCGTCGGCTGCTGCCGGCCGTAAAGACGGCAATATTCTTCTTTGCCGCAGTGTAAGCTCTCTCGAAGGACTTTTTCTATGACAGGGGCTGCTGCCGGAAGTTTAGAAATACTTTTGGCGGCGGCTTCTCTTTTTGTGTCAAGGGGTATTATTTTTTATATTTTCGGGGGATCTGAATAAAGAAAGTGCGATTTGAGAAAAATTTGAATTGGAGCATGTTTGAAGTGTGCTTTTTGTACACTGAGATGGTCAGGAGGATTCTTAAAATGGCACTTAATAAAGTAGAAATATGTGGTGTGAATACATCAAAACTTCCAGTACTCACCAATGAAGAAAAGGATGAGCTGTTTAAAAGGATCAAACAGGGGGATCAGGAAGCAAGGGAATTATATATTAAAGGAAATTTAAGGCTGGTATTAAGCGTAATCAAACGGTTTTCCAACAGCAACGAGAATGCCGACGATTTATTTCAGATTGGATGTATCGGCCTGATGAAAGCCATAGATAACTTTAAGTTGGAATTGGATGTGAAATTCAGTACTTATGCGGTTCCGATGATTGTGGGGGAGATCCGCCGCTATCTGAGGGATTACAATTCCATACGCGTAAGCCGTTCTCTGCGGGACATCGCCTACAAGGCGATTTACGCCAAGGAAAATTATATGAAGCAGTATTCTAAGGAGCCTACGGTCAACGAAATTGCGGAAGAAATTGGGATTGAGAAAGAAATGATCGTCTATGCGCTGGACGCCATTCAGAATCCGGTCAGCCTATACGAACCCGTTTACACCGAAGGCGGGGATACGCTTTATGTAATGGATCAGATCAGTGATAAGAAGAATAAAGAAGAATACTGGATCGAAAGTCTTTCTTTGCAGGACGCCATGAACCGTTTGGGGGATCGGGAAAAATCCATTATCCGAATGCGGTATTTCCAAGGAAAGACGCAGATGGAGGTGTCGGCGGAGATCGGCATTTCCCAAGCCCAGGTAAGCCGTCTGGAAAAAAATGCACTGAAAACCATGCGGAACTATCTCCGGCAGTGATTTTGCTGCTGCCTCCCGCTCTGGTGGGCGGAGCGAGGGGTAGCCAATCCTGTGATTTTGTGATAAAGTCTATCTGGTGTTTTACATAATTTGCAGGAAAAAGAGGAGGATAACAGTGAAAAAAAAGAGGCTGCTGAGGGAAAAGAAGAGAAAGACGGAAACGGATGTAAGGGAAGAACAGATTTACAGAGAGCGCTTTGGACGGCATTTTGAGGAGCTTCAATGGCTGTATACAGAGCTTTACGGCAACCCTTCCATGTTTGCAGAACTGTGCGACCGTATGGAGGTCTTTTATCAGGAGAGAGCGGAGGATTTAAAAGCTCTGGACGGCAAACGGCAGGCCGATCCAGGCTGGTACAAAAGCAACGATATGCTGGGGATGATGTTTTACATTGATAATTTTGCCGGAAATCTAAAGGGCGTAGAATCCCGGCTGGATTATCTGGAAAAGTGTAATGTGAATTACATTCATCTGATGCCGTTTCTGGAAACGCCCGAAGGACGTTCAGACGGAGGGTATGCGGTGTCGGATTACCGCAAAGTACAGGAAAATCTGGGCACTATGGAGGATCTGGAAAACCTGACAGCCGCCTGCCATAAGAGGGGGATTTGCGTCTGCATGGATTTTGTAATGAACCACACTTCCGAGGATCATGCATGGGCAAAAAAAGCGCGGCAAGGCGACGGAGAATATATGAGCCGTTATTTTTTCTTTGACAATGCCCAGATTCCTTCTATGTACGAAGAAACCATGCCCCAGGTGTTTCCCTCTACGGCTCCGGGGAATTTTACCTGGATAGAGGATGCAGGGCATTTTGTGATGACGACGTTTTATCCTTATCAATGGGATCTGAATTATCAAAACCCGCGGGTTTTCAACGAAATGATGTACAATTTCCTATATCTGGCAAACCGGGGCGTGGACATTATCCGGATTGATGCAGTTCCTTATATCTGGAAAACGCTGGGCACGCAATGCCGGAATCTTCCCCAGGTTCACACAATTGTGCGTATCATGCGTATGATCTGCGAGATTGTCTGCCCCAGTGTGCTTTTGCTGGGCGAGGTGGTGATGGAGCCGGAGAAAGTCGTGCCGTATTTTGGAACCTTAGAAAAGCCGGAGTGCCATATGCTCTACAATGTAACCACGATGGCGACCACCTGGCATACCGTAGCCACCAGAGATGTGCGGCTGTTAAAACGGCAGCTCGACATTGTAAATTCCCTGCCCAAAGATTATGTGTTCCTGAATTATCTGCGCTGCCATGACGACATTGGCTGGGGGCTGGACTATGGTTTTCTGATGACGCAGGGGATAGGGGAACTCTCTCATAAGAGGTACTTAAACGATTATTTTCAGGGATTTGAAGGGGGCAGCAACAGCCGCGGAGAGCTTTATAATGCAGACCCTGTTTCGGGAGACGCCCGGTTTTGCGGAACGACGGCTTCCATGTGCGGGATAGAAAAGGCCGGGTTTGAGCAGGACGATGCGGCGATGAAGCGGGCCGTCCAGTTGGATCTGATGCTTCACGCCTATATGTTTATGCAGTCGGGGATCCCAGTGCTGTACAGCGGCGACGAAGTCGCCCAGGTCAACGATTATACGTACAAAGAAAATCCGTTAAAAGCGGCCGATTCCCGCTACATCCATCGCGGCCCCATGAATTGGGAGCTGGTCAAAAATATATCCGATTCGGAAACTGTGGAGGGAAAGCTCTTCCAGGGGCTTAGCCGGCTGGAGCAGATTCGGAAAAAAGAAAACATATTTGCGGTAAATGCCGATACCTGGACCATTGAAACCTGGGAGCAGTCCGTATTGTGTATCGGGAGAGCATACGGAGGGGAAAAGCTGATTGGACTGTTTAATTTCAGCGAATTTGACAAAACTGCATGGATCAACGAAACCGACGGGGATTATGTGGATCTGCTCACAGGAGAAGAGAAAAGGGCCAACGGGGTGGATATACCTGCCTATGGATTTTATTTTTTGAAAAAGAAATTTTGAAAAAATAAAAAAAAGTACTTGCATATTTTATAGAAATAGTATATGATATGCAAGTACGGTAAAGAAATGGTTCGTTGGTCAAGTGGTCAAGACGCCGCCCTCTCACGGCGGAAACACGGGTTCGACTCCCGTACGAACTGTTTGCAACTTCTGTTTCTTGTGAAGCAGAAGTTTTTTTGTCTTTATGGGAAATTCTTTCTGGGTTGCCTATATTCATAGATAAAAATCTTTCCGGGCAGAATCGCGCTGTGTGGAGAGGCATTCTTTTTGCTATATCGGCGAATAAAAGTATGAATAAATGGAAGGGTAGAGAAAATATGGCTGAAAAGGGTTCTTATGACGCGGCGAGTATCGCCGTGCTGGAAGGTTTGGAGGCAGTGAGAAAACGTCCGGGGATGTACATTGGCAGCGTGTCTGGAAAGGGCCTGAACCATTTGATTTATGAGATTGTAGACAATGCGGTAGACGAACACTTGGCGGGCTTTTGCAGCGAGATTCGTGTGATATTGGAAAAAGACGGCTCCTGTACCGTTACAGATAACGGAAGGGGGATTCCGGTCGATATGCATAAGAAAGGGGTGTCGGCTGCGAGGCTGGTGTTCACGACTCTGCATGCAGGAGGCAAATTTGACGATTCGGCATATAAGACCAGCGGGGGGCTTCACGGAGTAGGCTCCTCGGTGGTAAATGCGCTGTCCGCACACCTGGATGTAAAAATCAGCCGCGGCGGCTGGGTACATCACGATTACTATGAAAGGGGCATTCCGGTTCTTACGCTGGAGGAAGACGGCACCTTGCCCAAGCTGGAAAAAACAAAGAAAACCGGCACCTGCGTCAATTTTTTGCCGGACGAGAAGGTTTTCGAGAAAATAGAATTTTCCGCTGTGGAGGTAAAAAGCCGTCTCCACGAAACGGCCTATTTGAATTCAGAGCTGAGGATTCTATTTGAAGACAGAAGGAGCGAAGAGCCGGAAGCTGTGGAATTTTACGAGCCGAACGGGATTCTTGGATTTGTGGCGGATCTGAATGAGAAAAAAGAGGTTGTCTGCGAGCCGATCTGCCTGCGGGGAGAAGCGGAGCATATCCGAGTGGAAGCGGTATTTCAGTTTACCAATGATTTTCAGGAAAATATCATGGGATTCTGCAACAATATCTATAATGCAGAGGGCGGGACACACCTGACTGGGTTCAAAACTGCGTTCACCGCAGTCATGAATAATTATGCCCGTGAGGTGGGCGTTCTCAAGGAAAAGGACGCAAATTTTACCGGAACGGATATCCGAAACGGCATGACAGCCGTGGTTTCCATCCGGCACCCGTCGCCGCGCTTTGAAGGCCAGACCAAGACGAAACTGGACAACCCCGACGCCGCCAAAGCAGTGGGCAAGGTTGTGGGGGAGGAACTGGAGCGTTATTTTGACCGGAATCTGGAAACGCTCAAAGCGGTACTTGCCTGTGCGGAAAAAGCCGCGAAAATCCGCAGAAGTGAGGAGCGGGCAAAAAGCAACCTGCTCTCAAAGCAGAAATACTCTTTTGATTCCAATGGAAAGCTGGCCAACTGTGAGAAAAAAGACCCTTCCAAATGCGAGATTTTTATTGTAGAAGGAGATTCCGCCGGAGGTTCCGCCAAGACGGCTAGGAATCGCAATTACCAGGCAATCCTTCCCATCCGCGGCAAAATTCTCAATGTGGCCAAAGCCAGCATGGACAAGGTTCTGGCTAATGCGGAGATCAAGGCGATGATCAATGCGTTTGGGTGCGGATTTTCGGAAGGATACGGCAACGATTTTGACATCGCCAAACTGCGTTACGATAAGATCATTATTATGGCGGATGCAGATGTGGATGGAGCGCATATTTCTACATTGCTTTTGACTTTGTTTTATCGGTTCATGCCGGAACTGATACAAGAAGGCCATGTTTATATTGCCATGCCTCCTTTGTATAAAGTTCTGCCGCAGAAGGGAAAAGAAGAGTATCTCTATGATGACAAAGCTCTGGCTCAGTACCGGAAAACGCATAAAGGTTCTTTTACCCTGCAAAGGTATAAAGGCCTGGGGGAGATGGATGCGCAGCAATTATGGGAAACCACGTTAGACCCGCAGACCCGGAAGCTGAAAAGGGTGGAGATCTCCGATGTCCGTCTGGCTTCTCAGATGACGGAAGTGCTGATGGGGAGCGAGGTGCCGCCCAGAAAAGCGTTTATTTATGAACACGCACAGGACGCCCAGTTGGATGTTTAAAAGATGTGCTCCCAAAATCTAAGTGCGAAGGAGATTGCAGGAGTACGCGAAGAGTAAGAAAGGGGTAAAACCATGCCCAAACAAACAGAAGAGAATATTATCCGCGCCGAATATTCGGAGGAGATGCAGAAGTCGTATATTGATTATGCTATGAGCGTGATTGTCTCCAGAGCCTTGCCAGATGTGCGCGATGGGCTGAAGCCTGTGCAGAGGAGGACGCTGTATGATATGTACGAGCTGGGTATCCGTCATGACAGGCCCTACCGGAAATGCGCGCGTATTGTAGGCGATACTATGGGAAAATACCATCCCCATGGAGACAGTTCCATCTATGAAGCCCTGGTGGTTATGTCCCAGGAATTTAAGCGGGGTCAGGCGTTGGTGGACGGTCATGGAAATTTCGGCTCCATTGAAGGGGACGGCGCGGCGGCCATGCGTTACACAGAAGCCAGGCTGATGCGGATTACCCAAGAAGTGTATCTGGCGGATCTGGACAAAAATGTGGTGGATTTTCTTCCAAACTTTGACGAGACTGAGAAAGAACCTTCGGTGCTCCCAGTGCGTATCCCGAATCTGCTGGTCAACGGGGCAGAGGGAATTGCGGTCGGAATGGCTACCAGCATTCCGCCTCATAACCTGGGAGAAGTGGCGGACGCGGTCAAAGCTTATATCAGGAACAAGGATATCGGCATCAAAGGGCTGATGCATTATTTAAAAGGGCCGGATTTCCCGACAGGCGGGATCGTCGTCAATCAGGACGATCTGCTGGAGATTTACAGCACTGGAAGCGGGAGAATCCGTCTGCGGGGCAAGGTGGAGCTGGAGAAGGGCAAAGGCGGGCGGCAATCCCTGGTCATCACAGAGATTCCCTATACGATGATCGGCGCCAACATCGGAAAATTTCTAAACGATGTGGCCGCGCTGGTGGAAACCCGAATGACCACAGACATCACGGACATCTCCAACCAATCCTCCAAAGAAGGAATCCGCATTGTGCTGGAGCTGCGCAGGGGCGCGGATGCGGAGAATCTGAAAAACCTGCTTTACAAAAAGACCCGGCTGGAGGATACATTCGGCGTCAATATGCTGGCGGTGGCAGGCGGTCGCCCGGAAACGCTGAATCTGAAAGAAATTATTGAGCACCATGTACGGTTTCAAATAGAAGTCTGTACCAGAAAGCATCAAACGCTGCTGGAAAAGGAATTGGAGAAAAAGGAGATTCAGGAAGGGCTGATTCGGGCGTGCGACGTAATCGATCTGATTATTGAGATCTTGCGGGGCAGCAAGAATCAGAACCAGGCGAAAGCCTGTCTGACAGACGGCGCGACAGAGGGCATCCGCTTTCGCTCTCAGGCCAGCCAGAAAAAAGCGGCGAGACTGCATTTTACACAGCGTCAGGCTTCGGCGATTCTGGAGATGCGCCTGTACCGGCTGATCGGCCTGGAAGTCGAAGCCCTGTTAAAAGAGCATGAAAATACATTGGCAAACATTGCCCGCTATGAAGAGATCCTGACCCGCCCGGAGGTCATGATGAAGGTGATTGTCAGCGACTTAAATACCATCAAACGGATTTATGCCAGAGAGAGGCGCACCGTTCTGGAGAATGCCAGGGAAGTCGTTTTTGAGGAAAAGAAACGAGAAGAGATGGAAGTGATCTTCCTGATGGATAAATTTGGCTATGCCAAGGTCATCGACAAGGGCGTTTACGAGCGGCATCGGGACACCATACGCAAAGAATATAAATATGTATTTCCCTGTATGAATACCGATAAAATCTGTATTTTTACAAATACAGGCAGGCTGCATTTGGTAAAGGTGATGAAATTGCCCCTGACAAAAACACGCGACAAAGGCGTACCCATTGACAATGTAAGCAATTACAACAGCCAGGAAGAGTGGGCGATATTCGTTGGAAGTCTATCGGAAGTCAAAGCCTCTAGCCTGCTGTTTGCCACAGCGCAGGGATTGGTAAAACAGGTCGAAGGGGCGGAATTTGAGGTTGCCAAACGGACGGTAGCTGCGATTAAACTCAACAAAGGAGATCAGTTGATCTTCACAGGGATTTCCAGCCATGCGGAATCCATTGTCTTGCAGACGGCAAAAGGCTATTTCCTGCGTATGCCGACTAACGAGGCGCCGTTTCAGAAGCGGAACACCTTGGGCGTGCGGGGAATACACCTGACAGACAAGGATGTATTGGAACATGCTTATTTACTGGAAAGCACCCTGGAATATTCCATCAGCTACAAAGAACGCTCCCTGGCGCTGAACCGCCTGAAGCTGGCAAAGCGCGATACAAAGGGCAGAAAAATATAAAGAAAAAATGCATAAAAAATACCCCGGACAGCGAGCTATTCGGGGTATTGCCATTTAATCCAGTTCGATTGTCTCGTACTCACGGGTTCCCAGTCCCAGTGCGGCGGCGGCTTCCACCGTATGAATGCCGTTTAAGGACTCCATACGCTCAATCAGAGCGGCCTTGCCGGGATCGGAGGAGGCATAGACGGCGTCCACACAGGCCTGGTCAATGGCTACTGGATCCAGAGAAGCGAAGATACCGATATCCGCCATCTCCGGGTCATGCGGATTGGCGTCGCAGTCGCAGTCTATGGAAAGGCGGTTGGCCACATTGATGTAAGCCATATTCCGGGTTCCAAGATAGTCCATTACGGCGCCGTTTGCGTCGGCCATGGATTCCAGAAAAGAATCGTGATCCGCGGCAAACATATCGTCCAGTGAGGAACAGGGGTTTCCGTTGCAGTGGATATAGCCTTTTCCCCGTGCAGAGGCGATGCCGATGGCGACGTTTTTCAGCGCGCCGCCAAAACCGCCCATAGCGTGTCCTTTGAAGTGAGACAACACCAGCATGGAATCATAGTTGGCCAGATGGCTGCCCACATAATTTTCTTTTAACTGGCGGCCATTGCGCACAGGCAGTACCAGCTCGCCTTCTTCATCCATCAAATCACAAGGCGCAATCGCGGCAAAACCGTGATCTTTGAAAGTCTGCCAGTGGGCCTCGCTGGTATTTCTGCGGCCTTCGTAGGCAGTATTGCATTCCACAATCGTTCCTTGCAGCTTCTGCACCAGAGGGGCAATCAGGGAAGGCTGAAGGAAATTGTGTCCGCCCGGTTCTCCGGTGGAAATCTTGACGGCGACTTTACCATGAAGCTCTCTGCCCAAAGCTTTATAAATATTCATCAAACTTTCAGGTGTAATTGTCTTTGTAAAAAATACCTTTGCTTTCTGCATAGAGATCCCCTTTCTACTATGTTTTATTTGTTATATTAAGCTTTCTGTTATTTCCTGTCAAGAAAAAATGATATAAAAATTTAGGAAGTATGACGGGCATATTTCCTGCCTGTTAAAAAATCAATACAAGACTTGTTTTTTTGAGTAGATTTTGGTATAATATATTCCGTTACAGTGATGGAAGGGCATCATTGTATCTTCGTGATTGTGAAAGTATGAAGCAGTTGCGTATCTTCAGTTATAGCGTAATAAGCTGTATATACACAAAACCTAGGGGACAGTTAAGGGGAACCTGTTAACGCGAGGAAATCCGCCAGAGGAGTTTGTGTGAAGAAGAATATGAAGAAAAGAAAACCAAGAGAAATCAGAGGAAGACAAAATAAGAAGCGGATCAGAGCCGTGAGACGTATGCGGCTGCTGTTAGCTGCGGCTGCGGCATTATCGGCATTTCTTATGATCGTTTTTTTGATCAAGAAAATTCCTGCGAATGTTTCCCAAAATACACAGGCGGTGATTGTTCCTGCTGAGAAGGGCGTTGTGGCAAGTGAACCGCTCACCAGTGAAGAGGGAAAGGGAATCGTGTCTACGGGAATTTCAGGAGTTGTAGAGGGTATTTATGTGACGGAAATGCCAAATTATCCGATCCGTAAGATTGGAAGCAGTTATGAGGCGGTGATTGTAGGGCAGAGGGCTTCCCAGGCTATGGATGTTAGGGCAATGTCCATTGGTGAGAGCGTACAGACATCAGTGGCAAACTTAAATTATGTTTCACAGATCAGCGCGTCGGTATCTACGATTATGTCCGACAATGATTATCAGACATTGCTGGATATTGTAGAGGCTGAAGCCGGTGGCGAGGATATGAAATCTCGAATACTGGTAGCGAATGTAATCTTAAACCGTGTAAAAGACGACCATTTTCCAGACAATGTTTCAGAAGTCGTCTGGGACAGGGAGAGTGGCGCTGCGCAGTTTTCACCCACGGAAGATGGCAGGATCGGCACGATTGAGATTTCGGAAATGACGAAAGAAGCGGTCAGGCAGGTTTTGGAGGGCCTGGATTATTCAGAAGGGGCGTTATTTTTTATCGCGAAGGATCAGGCGCTGGAGAGCAATGTGGATTGGTTTGAGGCGGATTTGAAGCTTCTGTTTGAACACGGCGATCATGCTTTTTACACCTTTCCCTGACCAAATAGAGAAGAGGACCTGGAAGAAGTTTGCTTTTTCCGGGTCTTTTGTATTATAAAAAAGATATTAAATTTTATTCTCATACTGGTATATTGAGAGGAAGTATTATATAATATGTATAGGCTGACGAAAGGGTTACCTCTTTTGACACTGTATTATCACAATATGTGACGGTTCGGTATCCGCACGGGCAAGGCGATTTGCGGGGTACTGTCTGCTGAATCGTTACACAAATACAACAGATATAGCCGTGGGAGGATGCAAAATGGCAATAGTAAAAGAATTAATACGCACAGAAAGCAATGGAAGTATTAGTTTTGGAAATTTTGAACTGAAAGCGAAATCCAAGGTATCAGATTTTGATCACCAGGGA
Organism: uncultured Lachnospiraceae bacterium; assembly: GCA_947571775.1. GTDB lineage: Bacteria > Bacillota > Clostridia > Lachnospirales > Lachnospiraceae > MGBC164599. Next base: position 53,380 of record CANOZK010000011.1, read on the forward strand.
GATATGTATAAGGTAAAAACCTTTCAGGAAATTACGAAGTTAGAGCGAAACGGTGTCTTTGTTTATGAATCTGTTCCAGGGACGGCTGTATTTGAATTGGAACAGACGGACGGGGATATGAGTTTTCGCGTGGAAGGCGGAGAGGACGCCCAGATTACAGTGGAATTGGAAGAAAATATGGATTATGAAATTTTCATCAACCAGGAAAGCACAGGTAAGATGAAGACAAATTTGGGCGGGAAACTTTCTTTCAGCGTGGAACTGCAAAACGGAGCGGTTGCTGAAGTTAGAATTGTAAAATTATAGATGGCAATGAAAGAACGCCATCTGCGCCGAGCACGGCGGCATCTGCTATTCGTGCGAGCGTGCGTTCCCCAAGGGGAAGCTATTCGGCTTTTTTCATCACCGAATAGGGTAGATAGTCGGAAAGAGGGTGCTGCAAGAATTTCTTTGCGGTACCCTTTTGTTCATGTATAAGTGGTAGGAAGAATGGCAAAAGGAAAAAAGACAGCGTTTTTTTGTCAAAACTGCGGTTATGAGTCCGCGAAATGGATGGGCCAGTGTCCAGGATGCAGGGAATGGAATACTTTTGTGGAAGAGCCTTCGGCGCCGAAAACTGTGGGTAAGGCTTCTGTAACCCAAAGACACAAAAGCGAGCCAGTTACGTTAAGTCAGATAGACCTTCAGGAAGATACCAGCATAAGCAGCGGGATCGAGGAGTTGGATCGGGTCTTAGGAGGAGGGATCGTCCAGGGTTCTTTAGTTTTGGTGGGCGGCGATCCTGGTATCGGGAAGTCTACGCTGCTTTTGCAGATGTGCAGGCATTTATCCGAAAGAAAAATAAAAGTTTTGTATATTTCCGGGGAAGAATCGTTAAAGCAGATCAAGATGCGGGCCAGGCGAATCGGGACTTTTTCCGATACTCTGCTGCTTCTGTGCGAGACAAATCTAGGAACGATTGAGCAGGTGATTGAACGGCAGAGTCCGCAGGTGGTGATCATTGATTCGATTCAAACTATGTACAACGAAGCGGTTACCTCCGCCCCTGGCAGTGTGTCCCAGGTACGGGAATCCACGGGCGTCCTGTTGCAGATTGCCAAGGGCAAAGGGGTTTCCATCTTTATTGTAGGCCATGTGACCAAAGAGGGAAATGTGGCCGGGCCGCGAGTGCTGGAGCACATGGTGGATACGGTGCTTTACTTTGAAGGGGACCGGCACGCCTCCTATCGGATTTTAAGAGGCGTAAAAAACCGTTTTGGATCGACCAATGAAATTGGGGTTTTTGAAATGCGGGATACCGGGCTGGCGGAGGTGAAAAACCCTTCGGAATTTCTGCTGGAGGGCAGGCCAAAGGATGCTTCCGGTTCTGTGGCGGCATGTTCTATGGAGGGCACGCGGCCCATTCTCATTGAGATCCAGGCGCTGGTCTGCAAGACGAATTTTGGGATTCCAAGGAGAACGGCGGCCGGGACAGATTTTAACCGGGTAAATCTGCTTTTGGCCGTGCTGGAAAAACGTCTGGGGCTGAACCTGGCAAACTGCGATGCCTATGTAAACATTGCAGGCGGTATCAAAATGCATGAACCCGCCATTGATTTGGGCGTTGTGCTGGCTGTGATTTCCAGCTATCGGGATCAGCCCATACCGGACAGTGTGATGGTATTCGGAGAAGTGGGTTTAAGCGGGGAAATCCGGGCAGTGAGCATGGCAGAGCAGCGGGTGCTGGAGGCAAAGAAGCTGGGATTCCAGACGGTAATCTTGCCGAAGGTATCCCTCAAGACAGTGGAAAAAGTGAAAGGAATCCAGATTCTGGGCGTGCAGAGTTTGAAAGAAATGATGGGTTTACGTTTTACTTGATTCGTAACAATTCAGCTATCTTCAATGTTACCCGATTCTTTCTTACTTGAGTTATAGAAAAGGGTATGGTAAAATTAGGAACATCTTGGATTTGAGAGGAATAGATATATGAAGAAAATTGCCATTGTGACAGACAGCAACAGCGGAATTACACAAAAGGAAGGAAAGGAGATGGGGATACACGTTCTGCCCATGCCTTTTTCAATTAACGACGAAGTTTTTTACGAGGATATTACCCTGAGTCAGGAGGAGTTTTACCAAAGGCTGTCCGAAGATGCGGATATTTCCACATCGCAGCCATCGCTCGGAGAACTGACGGACTTTTGGGACAAGATTTTGAAGGAATATGAACAACTGGTTCATATTCCGATGTCCAGCGGGCTGAGCGCTTCCTGTCAGACGGCGACGGTTCTGTCCCAGGATTATGAGGGGCGGGTGCAAGTGGTGAACAACCAGCGAATCTCCGTGACGCAGCGGATGTCGGTGCTGGATGCAATGGCGTTGGCCGAAGAGGGAATGAATGCCCTTCAGATCAAGGAAGTCCTGGAAAAAGAAAAAATGCAGTCCAGCATTTATATTACGCTGGAAACGCTCAAATATCTGAAAAAGGGCGGAAGAATCACCCCGGCGGCCGCAGCCATCGGCACGATGCTGAAATTAAAGCCAGTGCTGCAGATCCAGGGAGAGAAACTGGACGCCTATGCCAAATGCCGCGGCAAGAAGCAGGCCAGAAAGACGATGATAGAGGCTATGAAAAAAGATATGCAGACCCGTTTTGCCTCGTATGTGCAGGACGGCTGTTTTGGGCTGATGCTGGCCTATGCGGGAAATGAGGAGGAAGCGCAGGATTGGAAGCAGGAAGTCCAGGAGGCTTTTCCAGGATATCCGCTGATTGTCGATCCCCTTTCCTTGAGCATTGCCTGTCACATTGGTTATGGAGCCCTGGCTCTGGCGGGCGCAAAAATAGTGGATGTGCGTGCAAAAAAATAAGGGAGGAATGCGGAAAATGAAGAAATGGATAGAACGGCTGACAGAAGAAATGTCCGATGCTTTTGAGAAAGCGGGATACGACAGAAGCTATGGGAAGGTAGCCCTCTCCAACCGCCCCGATCTGTGCGAATATCAGTGCAACGGAGCGATGGCAGGGGCAAAGGCTTACCACAAAGCGCCCATACAGATTGCCGGGGATGTGGTGGGGCAAATGCAGGGCAGCAGCATCTTTTCGGAAGTCGAGGCGGTCAACCCTGGATTTATCAACCTGAAAGTCAGCCCGGAATTCCTGGCTGATTATTTAAAGGAAATGGCGGCGGATGAACAATTATCTGTGGAAAAAACAGACCATCCCAAGACCATCCTGATTGATTATGGCGGCCCGAATGTGGCCAAGCCTCTGCATGTGGGCCATCTGCGCTCTGCAATCATCGGGGAGAGCATGAAGCGTCTGGGACGGTATCTGGGGCATAAAGTGATCGGAGACGTACACCTGGGCGACTGGGGTTTGCAGATGGGGCTGATTATCACAGAGCTGAAGCGCCGCAGCCCCGAGCTTGTCTATTTTCAGGAGGATTACGAGGGGCCGTACCCGGAAGAAGCGCCGTTTACCATTGGAGAATTAGAGGAAATCTATCCGGCGGCCAGCGCCAGATCCAAGGAAGACGAGGCTTATAAAGAGGAAGCCATGGAAGCGACTCATGCGCTTCAGCAGGGAAAGCCGGGTTACCATGCGCTCTGGAATCATATCTTGCAGGTATCTATGGCGGATTTGAAAAAAAATTATGAACGTCTGCAGGTGACCTTTGATTTGTGGAAAAAAGAATCCGACGCCCAGCCCTATATCCCGGAGATGGTCGAATATTTAAAGGAAAAAGGCTATGCTCATCTGGATCAGGGCGCCCTTGTGGTGGATGTGCAGGAGGAAGGGGATACCAAGGAGATTCCGCCCTGTATGATTCTAAAATCCGACGGCGCCTCCCTTTATAATACTACGGATCTGGCTACGATTGTGGAGCGGATGAAGCTGTTCGATCCCGATGAAATTCTCTATGTCGTGGACAAACGTCAAGAACTGTATTTTACTCAGGTATTCCGCTGCGCCAGGAAAGCGCATCTGGTAAAAGAGGATACTCAGCTTTCTTTCCTGGGATTCGGTACGATGAACGGCAAGGACGGCAAACCGTTTAAGACCCGTCAGGGCGGCGTGATGCGCTTAGAAGAGTTGATGAACGACATTTGCCAGGAAATGTATCAAAAAATCGTCGAAAACCGCAGCGTAAAGGATGAAAATGCTCAGGAAACCGCGCAGATTGTAGGACTTTCCGCCATCAAATACGGCGATTTGTCCAATCAGGCCACCAAAGATTATATCTTTGATGTAGACCGTTTTACTTCTTTTGAGGGAGATACCGGGCCTTATCTGCTCTATACCATCGTGCGTATCAAATCTATCTTAAATCGTTATGTGGAAGAAGGAGGAGATATGCAGCAGGGCAGCCTGCAAGTTCCTTCCTGTGAAAGCGAAAAGGCATTGATGCTGGAGCTGGTCAATTTCGCCCCTGCGGTGGAAGGGGCTTTCGCGGACAAAGCGCCCCATAAAGTATGTTCTTATCTGTATGGTCTGGCAAATGCGTTTAACCGCTTTTACCATGAAACAAAGATTCTGGGCGAGGAAGATCCGAAGCAAAAAGGCTCTTGGATTCAGCTTCTCTCCCTGACCAGGCGGGTGCTGGAGACAAGCATTGACCTGCTGGGCTTTTCTGCGCCAGAGAGGATGTAAACTTTGGAAACTAGGGAAATTTTGCAAAAAGTAAAGAGCGGGGAAATCACATTGGAGGAAGCGGAGCAGTTTTTTCGCAGGGAACCGTTTCAGGAAATGGGCTATGCCAAATTGGACATGCATCGGGAGGTGCGATCTGGGTTTCCAGAGGTGATTTTTTGCAGCGGGAAAGCAGACGAACATTTGCTCCAGATTTTCGGAAAGCTTTATGAGGAAAACGGGGAAGTCTTCGGCACGCGGGCTTCCAGGGAGCAGTATGAGTTGTTAAAGAATGTTTACCCACAGGTTCAGTACGATTCGATTTCCCACATTATCAAGGTGGAAAAGCCGGGGAAGAAACTACAAGGGCTGATCGCCGTCTGTACAGCCGGTACGGCGGATATTCCAGTGGCGGAGGAGGCGGCACAGACCGCGGAGTATTTCGGATCTTATGTAGAGCGGGTGTTTGATGTGGGAGTCAGCGGAATCCATCGGCTGCTTTCCAGGCTGGAGGTCATCCAGAAAGCCAACTGCATCGTCGCGGTGGCAGGAATGGAAGGCGCGCTGGCAAGCGTACTGGGGGGACTGGTGGATAAGCCGGTGATTGCCGTGCCGACTTCTGTCGGGTACGGGGCCAGTTTTCGCGGGCTGTCCGCGCTGCTGACCATGATCAATTCCTGCGCCAATGGGGTTGCGACGGTAAACATTGACAATGGCTATGGGGCGGGGTATCTGGCAACGCAGATTAACCGTATGGCGAAAGGATAAAGGATAGAAAAGATATGGGGAATACGTTATATTTGGAGTGCGCGTCCGGCATCAGCGGGGATATGACTGTGGCGGCGCTCCTGGATCTGGGCGCAGACGAGCAGGTATTGCAAAAAGCGCTGGAAAGCCTTCCGGTGGATGGGTTTCAGATTCGGATTTCCAGAGTCAGCAAAAGTGGGATCGACGCCTGTGATTTTCAAGTTCTTCTGGAAGAAAAATATGAAAATCATGACCACGATATGGAATATCTGCACGGCAGCGGCCATACGCACCATCATCACCATCACCATGCACACCGGGGACTGGCGGAGATTCTGGAAATCATTCATCAGGCAGATTTGACGGAACATGCAAAGGCGCTGGCAGAAAAAATTTTCCGAATTCTGGCCCAGGCGGAAGCGAAAGCGCATGGCGTGCCCGTCGATCGGGTGCATTTTCATGAGGTGGGGGCGGTTGATTCTATTGTAGATATTCTAGGAGCTGCCGTATGCCTGGATAATCTGGAGATCACCGAAGTGATTGTGCCGAGGCTGTGCGAAGGGCGCGGGAGCATTCGCTGCCAGCACGGCATCTTGCCGATTCCGGTTCCGGCGGTGTTAAACATTGTACAGGAGCACAGCCTTCCTTTGCAGATTACTCAGGTGGAGGGCGAGCTGGTGACGCCCACAGGAGCGGCCATTGCGGCGGCCATCTGTACTGGGGAAGAACTGCCTGAGAAATTTGTGGTAAGAAAAGTTGGGCTCGGAGCGGGCAAACGCGCATATGCCTGCGCGGGAATTTTGCGGGCAATGCTGCTGGAAACCAAAGACTCGCAAACGAAGCAGATTCCCAGAGATACGATCTGCAAATTAGAAGCGAATATCGACGACTGCACCGGGGAAATGCTGGGCTACGCGATGGAGCTTTTGTTTGAAGCCGGGGCCAGGGATGTGCATTACACCCCTGTTTTTATGAAAAAGAACCGCCCGGCCTATCAGCTCAATGTCATCTGCGATGAAAAAGACGTGCCCAAGCTGGAGCAGATCATATTCCGGGAGACGACGACTATCGGAATCCGCAAAATGCAGGCGGAGCGCTCAGTTCTGCAAAGAGAAATTAGAGAAGTGGATACCTCTCTGGGCAAGGCGCAGATAAAAATATGCGGCAGCAGTACAGAGCGGCATATTTACCCGGAATACGAAAGCGTGGTCCGGCTGGCCCGTCAGCATGGGCTTTCTTATTCCCAGGTCAACCAGCGGGTAATCCAGGAAGCAAAAATATGATTGAGTTAAAAGGAAAATATAACGAGGCGAAAATATTTACGGATGTTGTGGACGAGGCTTCTATCGCACAGGTGATTTCTCTGCTCAACCAGGAATTTGTCCAGGGGAGTCGGATTCGGATGATGCCGGATATTCATGCCGGAGCCGGATGCACCATCGGGACAACCATGACCATCCAGGATAAGGCCGTTCCCAATCTGGTGGGCGTGGATATCGGATGCGGTATGGAGACGGTCAGAATCAAGGAGAAGCATCTTGAACTGCAAAAGCTCGACAAATTGATTTATGAAAAAATCCCTTCCGGGTTTCAGATCCGGGAAAAGACCCACAAATTTTTTGATGAGACGGCTTTGGAGGACTTGTATTGCTACAAGGAAATCAATCCGCTGCGGGCAGAAAAAAGCCTTGGGACATTGGGCGGCGGGAATCATTTTATCGAGGCGGACAAAGACGAGTCCGGAAACATTTACCTTGTGATACATTCTGGCAGCAGGCATCTAGGATTGGAGGTGGCCAATTATTACCAGGAGGAAGGCTACCGGGCTTTGCAGGAAACGGATGCGAAAGGCATCCCCAAAGCGCTGGCCTATGTATCAGGAGAGTTGTTTGCACATTATATTCATGACATGAAGATCGTGCAGGCTTACGCCAAATTAAACCGCCAGGCGATGATGCAGGAGATCGTAAAAGGGATGAAACTGCATGTGACGGACCAGTTTACAACCATCCATAACTATATTGACACAGACGCTATGATTCTCAGGAAGGGAGCAGTTTCGTCCAGGAAAGGGGAAAAACTGATTATCCCGATGAATATGAGAGATGGATCTTTGATCTGTATGGGCAAGGGCAACGAGGAGTGGAATCAGTCCGCCCCACATGGAGCGGGAAGGCTGATGAGCCGTTCACAGGCCAAACAGTCTTTTACCGTGTCGGAATTTAAAAAGCAGATGGCAGGAATTTACAGCACCTCTATTGGAAAAGGAACCCTGGATGAATGTCCGATGGTATATAAAAATATGGAGGATATCGCGAAATATATTGGTGACACGGCGGACATTATGCAGGTCATCAAGCCCATTTATAATTTTAAAGCCGGCGCAGAGTGAACGCGCCACGGCAGTTCAGATGCAGCATTATGACTGGCGCTCTTCTGAGAGAAAAGTACCAATGCGCCCGTATGACTTTTGTTCATGGTAGAGCGCTTGCCCTGAGGGTGCATATAGATTTCGTTAAAAAGGGGAGGATTATGTATACAAATAAAAAAAATGGAAAGATAAAAGTCCTATTTACGCTGATGTGCCTGTTTTGCTTGTCCGTCTTATTGTTTTCAGAAAAGGATGTGCAGGCTGCTTCTATGAAAAAAGCAGCCCTGAAAGCATACAAAGTATTTTTGTCACAGAAAACGATAAAATGGAGTGATACAACTCCAAATCTGCCTCTTAGTAAATGCACATTTACTTTGGCTTATATAGACGGAGACTCCATTCCAGAATTGATTATCGGCTCCGGCAGCAGCACCAGTCATGCCGAAGGTTATTACCAGTTATACACATATAAAAATGGAAAAGTAACATATGTAGATAACTTGATGGATGGATTCGCATATTACAAGAAAAAAGGGGTGTATTGCAGCAGTCATTCAGGGACAGGCGGGGTAGAAACCTACTATTATAAATTTTCAAAAGGGAAAATAGAATATAAGCTCCACAGTATAGACGAAAGACAGAGTGGATTTGATCTTAACAATGACGGAAAGATTACCATTTATTACGAGCAGGTCATAAAAGCGCAGAATCCCTTCTATCAGTCTGTGACGAAAGGGATCGGTAAAAAGCTTTTTAACGGTGAATTACAAAAACTGACAGGCAAGACTAAAAAGAAAACTGTGAAAAAGCTTTATGACAATACAGCCGCCAACAGAAAGAAGCGCATAAAATAAAGACTTGCCCATACAGCCAAGTACAAGGGGGGCTTATTTGTTGATAATTATTCATTTTTTTGCAGACACATAGGCAGTGATGTACTTTTCAGCGAGAAAAGTACCAAAAGCGCCACTGGCGCTTGGTTAGCAACGACCGGAACGAAGTGGAGACCTTGGCAATTTCCCCCGGACCCCTTTAAAACGCTGTTCCCCAAAGGATAGTATTCTATAATTTTTGTTTTATTCTTTTGCGTTAATGGAGTTGCTGAATATGGTTAAAAAAAGTGGTTGACAAATGAGGAAAATTGTAGTATAGTAATAGTCACTGATAACAAGCCGATAATCTGCGTGAATGGCTCAGTTGGTAGAGTACAACCTTGCCAAGGTTGGGGTCGCGGGTTCGAGTCCCGTTTCACGCTCTAAAGAGGGAAGCATCCTATGTGTAAATAGGGTGCTTTTTTGCATGGTAAGAAATTGTTTTGAACGTTTTTCGGAGAAGAATTGCCTTAGAAATCAATTTTCTAAATCAGAATAGATTTCCGTAACGCTCACACAAAAAAGACATAAAAAGTTATGAAATACTTTCCTTTGAGGAGAGGCGTTTTAAGGGGGCAAAAGGAAATCGCAAGGTCTCCACTTCGTTCCGGTCGTTGCTAACCAAGCGCCGGTGGCGCTTTTGGTACTTTTCTCGCTGAAAAGTACATCACTGCCTATATGTCTGCAAAAAGAATATACAATTATTAACAAAATTGATTTTCATGGAAGAAATACAAGAATTCATTGACAAGAAAAAGGAATAGTTGTAAAATTATAGAAAATTGTCAAGAGGAGGGAACAAAATTGAGAAGTGAGAAAGGAATTTTACGAAAACGAGTGGTTAAGCACATCGGTCTGTTTCTATGCCTAGTGCTTGCACTATCCAACTTGCAAATCATGCAGGTGGCAGCGGCGGTGGCCGTTCCCGGACAGCATTACCTGACACCGTATCAGACAACAGGTTACAGTATGTATGATAACGATGAACTGCATTCTTTTACTATGATGGGAATACAGTATTATCAGGGGGTGCTGGGAAATAATACATATAACGAAAAGATAGCGTTGTATAATCTGGATGGAGATTTTACCTCTGTTTCTTTTGAGGTGTGTCATTTGGATGACACAAGAACTGATGCAACTGAACTAAATGTGTATACAGACAATAATTTAGTGAGGACGATCAAGCTGACTGGAGACATGACAACACAGAAAGTTACGATTGATACGACAAATATCCAACAACTGAAATTTTCGGGCACTTCCGGCTGGGGTCGCTACGGCATTGCAAACGTCATCGGTCAGGGAGGACATGTGTATGAATCCGAAGTGACAAAAATCGCTACGGTAAAGCAGTCTGGCATCCGAACATATACCTGTAAATACTGTGAACACGAATATGAGGAGACAATTGACGCACGGGTAGACTGCGTTCCGCTGTTGCAACCGTACCAGAAGTCAAGTGTAGGGATTTATGTCAATGATGAAAAATCTTATTTTAATGTGATGGGGAAACGGTATTATGACGGAATCGTTGCGAATAATACATACAATTTAAAAGAAGCGCTGTTTAATCTTTCCCAGAAGTATTCAGCAGTATCCTTTACAGTGGGACATTTAGACGGGGCAAGATGGGATGGTGCCACATTATATGTTTATTCCGACGGCATTCAACAAAAGGAAATTGCCCTGAATGGTGATATGATCAATGAAACTGTCACGGTAAACACGCAGGGTGTGACACAGTTGAAGATTACTTTGGGATCCGGCTGGGGCCGTTATGCTATTTTTGACATGAATTATGTGACCAGTTTAAGACCGACTCATATTTTTGAGGAGAAGGTGGACGAAGCCGGCGGTTTTATTACTTATACCTGCAAAAACTGCGGCGCGTACTATATGGAAGCGTACAATCCGGTGATTGACGTGACAGGTATCGAATTGAATCCGACAGATCTGGAATTGACAGTCGGAGAGTCCAGCCAGTTGAATGCTGTTGTATCGCCAAGTAACGCAACAGATCCATCTGTGAAATGGACTTCTCAGGATGCGAGAGTAGCAACTGTAAATGCCAGCGGCGTTGTCACAGCAGTCGGAGCAGGCCAGACGCGGATTGTTGCACAGGCCGGAAACTTTACCGCACAGTGCGAAGTAACCGTTGAGGAACCGCCGGTAACGGAAACGCCAGAGCCAACGATAACAGAGCCGCCAGTGACAGAGACACCGGAGCCGACGGAGACCGAAACACCGGAACCAACGGAAACCGAAACACCGGAGCCGTCTGTCACACAGAAGCCCGCTTCTCTGAATCTGAGCAAAAAATCGGTAACGCTGTACACAGGCAAGGCTTCCAATACCGCGAAGATCACCGCGAGCGTAACTGGGGATTCCCAATACATTACATGGCGGTCGTCCAATATAGCTGTGGCCGATGTATCGGCAGACGGAAGCATCACAGCGGTATCCAAAGGCAAGGCTACGATAACAGCTACGGCAAATAATATTTCAAAAACGGTCAAAGTTACGGTGAAGAATCCTTCCATCACCGCGAAAAAGAGCGGCAAGAACGTCAGCTCTGTGACCGTGAAGAAGAAAAGAACCGTGAAATTATCTCTCGGCGCAAATCCTGCCAAATCAGGCATAAGTCTTTTGCCGCTTAGCGTGAAACAGCAGAAGATTGCCAGTGTAAGGACTTCGGGCAGCAAGCTTGTAATTGTTGGCAAAAAGAAAGGCAGCTTTAGTGTAAAATTAAAGAGCGGGGCAGCAACAAAGACGATTAAAATTACAGTAAAGAAATAAAAGGCTTTGGAAAAGCTGTAAAAAGGGGAATCCTGCGAAGGGCAGTAGCCCGTAAGGAAACATTGCAAAACTTATGACTTACGCCGGGTAAACGGAAAAATAGAAAATGCTATGCAAAAGTTCCACTGATTGCATAGCATTTTTTATTTTGTTAAGATATTAGGCTTTCATTTTTCAGCGTCCAAAAGGCGCGCAGCCGTTACCACAGGGAACGATCTTAAGGGGTTTGGGGACATGTCACCAACAAGCGTTTACGCAGGTTTTCCGGGTACGGGAAATCTGCGTAAATGAGCCTTCTGTACAAGAAGGCATTGCTTGCGGATCTGTTATGATATTTATAAAAGGCATTTCTTATGGTTTACTATGTTGAATCTGTGTTGGAAATTAGTTATAATTGATGTGGGAGGTGTAAAATTATGGAAATTAGAGTTTTGAAATACTTTCTGATGGTTGCCAGAGAAGAAAATATTACAAAGGCCG
>CANOZK010000012.1 GCA_947571775.1 uncultured Lachnospiraceae bacterium
TTGTAGCTGTATTCCATATTGCACCTTATACATTCTTCTGGCTTTCAATGTACTGCTTTCTGACAGCCAGTGGAGCACCGCCGGCCGTGGAAACAAAATATGAGATAGCTTTATGAACACCGAATTGAGGGTCTGCTTCCATGAGCAAGCGCACATGGTCAGGCATGATTTCCATCTCTATGATGTCGATGCGATATTCCTCACAAATTTTCTGTATAAGCTCTTTCAGCCTTGTATCGACACCATTGAGTAAGACCTTACGGCGGTATTTTGGACACCAAACCACATGATATTTGCAGGAGTACACCACATTATGATTGCTTTTGTATTTCATACAAATATTATACATCAAACATCTATACTAATGCAAAAATTATTTTCACAGAAAAGGAGAGCGCCTTATATCCCCATGCCTAAAGGCAGGGGCTTTACGGCGCATTTGGTAAATGTCTTGGCATCTACCAGCACCCCATCCCGCCAGATTCTTTCCAAATCGTAAAACAGACGGTTTTCCTCATCAAAGATGTGAAGGATCACATCGCCGAAGTCCATTAAAATCCAACTGGAACCGCGGGCGCCCTCCACATGCTTGAGCTCATAGCCTGCCCTTCCCATGGTTTCTTCTACATGGTCCACCATGGCTTGCACCTGATTGGGGTTATTGGCGGTGCTGATAATAAAATAATCGGCCACCACGGAAACCTGATGGATATCAATTACTTTGATGTCTACGGCTTTCTTTGCTTCCAGAGCGCCACAGGCCAGTCTGACCATGTTATCTGCTTCTCTTCTATCCATGTTTGTGCTCATTCCTTTCTTTGTAATATTCATACGCCTGTCTTGTGGCGGGGTCAATTTCTTTGGGCGACTGTTCCAAATACTCCAAGGTATCCGCAAGAATGCGGTACGTGCATTGATCCAAATCCTGAAATGCCAGGCGGCGAATTTCGTCCAGATGTAAAGCTATATTTCTCATCGGTTCAATATAATCTGCAATATAGACAATCTGTTCCAGGGCACTCATCTCCCGCTTTCCAGTGGTATGGCAACGGATAGCGCTCAATATTTCCTTGTCTTCTACCCCATATTTTTTCCGTGCGAAATAAGCGCCCAATTTTGCATGCAGCAGATATGGGCTTTTCTTTTCCAGAGCAGTAACTGGTATTTTGTGTTTTTTACAGAGTTTGAGCTTCTTTTGATTGGGGATACATTTGGCGCAGTCATGCAAAAGTCCGGCAAGCTGAGCTTTTTGCATATCCTGCCCATGCGCCATTGCCAGTGCCGCACAGGTATACATCACGCCCAGCGTGTGTTGGTAACGTCTGTCGTCTAATTTTTTGCAAAGTTTTTTCTGAATTTTTCTAAATTTTTCTGTATCCATATTCAAACACCCTTATTTCAAAGTCTTTCGTTCTGGTAAATCTGATTTTGATAAATAAAATCCCTTACCGGATTTGACACATAATACCGGATGGTCAGACCTTCCGAAACCCGTTTTCGTATGTGGGCAGAGGAAAGATCGATTTCAGGGGTATCCAGCCGCAGAAAAGTTCCTTGGTATTTCTCGGAAAGCCTTTGTATTTCCTGGTTGATAATCGCTTCCGGGGTGCGATCGCGCACTGCAACCACGATTTTGCAATTCTGAAAGATGCGGTCGGGTCTGCGCCAATTTTCCAGCGTAAGCAAGGAATCCGCGCCGATGATAAAATAATATTCTTCATCTGGATGTTCCCGGTTCAGTCTTTCCAGCGTCCGGTACGTATAAGAATAGGAATATCCTTCGTCCTGCATTTCCGTGAGGGATAATTCAAAATGGGGATTGTCGGCAATACTTAAACGCACCATCTCCACCCGCTGCTCATCCGTAGCTCTGCCGAAGCGGGCCTTTTTGTGGGGCGGGTTTCCAGAGGGCAGGAACAGAACTTTTTCCAGGTCAAGCTGTTCATAGGCCTGCTCTCCCAGAATCAGATGACCGATGTGTATCGGGTCGAACGTGCCGCCCATAATGCCGATTTTCCTCTTTTTTGCCGATTTCATCATTTTGGAAGTTCTATTTTCTTCTTTTCTTTTTTTCCGGGCCGATACAAGACGATTTTTTTGCCGATTATCTGTACCACAGATGCATGCGTGCGCTCGGCGAGCGTTTCTGCGATCTCTTTTGGGTCTTCCTGGCAATTTTGCAAAACGCTGATTTTAATCAGTTCCCTTGCCTCCAGCGCTTCCTCCACAGAAGCGGTGTTTTCCGGCGTTACGCCGCCTTTTCCCATCTGGAGAATCGGTGTCAGGTTCATCGCCAATCCTTTTAAATAAGCCCTTTGTTTACTTGTCATCCATCTACTCCTATTTATAATACTCAAAAGCGAATCCGTACATACGGACGGTATCCCCTTCCTGAATCCCAGCCTGCTCCAAATCGTTTAAGATCCCGCTTTCTTTCAGGAAATTTTGGAAAAAAGCGAATCCTTTTTCGGAATCCAGATTGGTGTAACCCAGCATTTTCTCGATTTTGGGACCCTCCACCGTAAAAGTGTGCGGATCTTCTTCGGACTGCACAACCGTATAGGGGAGATTTTCCACAAAAATCTCTTCCTCTGGGAAAAACTCCTGCTCAAAGACAATGCTCTCTTTCGGCATCGTAGACAGCAGTTTCTTAACAGCCCATAACAGCTCTTTGATTCCCTGGCCGCTGACTGCGGAAATGGCATATACGGGGATACCCCGCGGTTCAAATTCCTGCCGGAGCTTTTGCACGGGATCGTCTTCTCCCGGATAGAGGGCGTCTATCTTGTTGGCCGCTATAATCTGCGGGCGATCTGCAATCTCCTGGTTATAGAGTCTGAGTTCCTCGTTGATTTTATGCACATCCTCCACCGGATCCCGGCCCTCCACAGAGGCTGCGTCCACCAGATGAACGATGACGCGCGTGCGCTCGATGTGCCGGAGAAATTCATGACCTAAGCCTGTCCCCTGAGAAGCGCCTTCAATCAATCCCGGAATATCAGCAATCACAAAGCCGTCGATGTCCTGATAATCCACAACGCCCAAATGAGGATTTAAGGTGGTAAAAGGATAATTGGCTACTTTCGGGCGCGCATGGGATACTCTGGACAGGAACGTGGATTTTCCCACATTGGGGAATCCCACCAATCCTACGTCTGCGATCACCTTTAATTCCAGTAAAACCTCCAATTCCAGGGATGCCACTCCGGCCTGTGCGTATTTCGGCACTTGCATAGTGGAAGTGGCGTAATGCATATTTCCGTTTCCGCCGTTTCCACCCCGTAAAATAACCTGTCTCTTGTTTTCACCGGACAAATCGGCAATCACCTTGCCGGACTGTGCTTCCATCACCACCGTACCCGCCGGCACTTTTAAAATCAGATCCTGACCGTTGGCTCCATGGCAGCGCCGTTTCCTGCCAGGTTCTCCGTCTTTGGCAGCATACTTCTTTTTGTGACGGTAATCGATCAGCGTATTCATGCCCTCATCCACTTGGAAAATAATATCGCCGCCTTTTCCGCCGTCGCCCCCGTCGGGGCCGCCGTTTGCCACATATTTTTCCCGCCGAAAACTCACACAGCCGTCTCCGCCCTTTCCCGAACGGATGATAATTCTGGCCCTGTCTGCAAACATTTTCTTTCACCTCCTTATTGAAAACAAATAGGCTCCAAACCCATAAGATTTGAAGCCCGAAAACCGGAAATCCTGATTATTCCTCAACAGGGATAATGGAAACCTGTTTTTTGTCCCGTCCTTTTCTGGTGTAACGTACCACACCGTCTTTCAGGGCAAATAAGGTATGATCCTTTCCAAGACCTACATTCAAGCCTGGATGAATCCTGGTTCCCCGCTGTCTGTAAAGAATATTTCCTGCAAGCACAAACTGTCCGTCTGCCCTCTTTGCGCCCAATCTTTTAGACTCGGAATCCCGTCCGTTCTTGGTGGAACCAACCCCTTTTTTATGAGCAAATAACTGAAGGTTCATTTTCAGCATGTCCTACACCTCCTTCGCAACAATCTTCAAATACTCTTTTTTGTAACTGTCCTGTATCTGGGACAAGCCCAGCATCAGAGAATCTACCAAAAGTTTAGAATCTTGACTGGGGCCGACAATAAATTCCAGGGATAAATAGCCGTCTTCATTGACGACATGAATCACATCCTCGGTGAAACTGTCAATGGAATTTACGGTATTGACCATCAGAGCAGAAACCGCGGCGCAGATAATGTCGCGCCCCTCCTCGTCAAAACCGGCATGCCCCTTGGATTCTATTTTGTTAAATTCTCCGTCTTTTTTCCATACCGTTACTGTGATCATTTCACACCTGGCACTTACATATTGATTTTTTCGATCTTTACTCTAGTATACTGCTGTCTATGTCCGATCTTTTTGTGATATCCGGTTTTTCTCTTGAATTTGTAAACCGTTACTTTCTTTGCTTTTCCGTTCTCCACTACGGATGCGGTAACAGTGGCGTTCGCCACATCGTCGCCTACTTTCAGGCCATTGTCGCTGATGGCAAGCACATCGTCAAAAGTAACCGTCTCACCGGCTTCCACGCCAAGCTTTTCTACATTTACGAAATCGCCCGCAGCAACCTTATACTGCTTTCCGCCTGTTGCAATGATTGCGTACATAAGGCACCTCCTATTTCTTTTACTCGCCAAATACGGTAGTTGCATCTCAACACTTCAAACCTCTTTGTGCGGCATACTGGTATAGTATAGCATAGGAAAGGAGTTTCGTCAAGGAAAAAATAGCAACGATTTGCCACCTGAAAAAATGAAGAAAAAAATGAAAAATTTGTTATGGCAATCGAAGGACCCGCCGATAGCTATAAAAATCTTTTAATAACTTATGGTTGTGTCCATCAATCGGCTGACGATAAAAAGCTGTATAGCAGGGCAAGACATATATAGCTCCGTCACCGCCGCAAAGTGAACACCCGCCATCGCCGCCTTTTGTATAAAGTGTATTGTCAATGATCTCATTTTTATAGGAATCATATGCAATGAATAAGCCCAGCATATTTGGCTGATTCAGTACAGACGATGTTTCCCCATTGTCAGTGCCTATCTTGTAAATTTCTGTCAGTGCGTCATGCAAGGTATCACCCCAACGAAAGAACGTACGTGTACCACCATTGCAAAAATATTCCCACTCGTTTTCTGTGGCCAGCGTAAAAGGAGCTTTTTTGAGTGAGTGAATGGCTTGGACTAAGGAATCTGCATCCTCTTTGAGGTAACGGCTATCTACTTCTACAATCATATCGTCGATATCGACTGTCCGCAGTGGTGATAAACATTGGTACAGATTTTCATTCCACTTAAGCATAAAATCATCCCAGCTTATATAACCATCGTTATTCATTTCTTCTTTGAGGCATTCCAATTCATCATCCATCTCTGAAGCCAATTCTTCGGCTTTTGCAAAATCTCCAGCAGCATTCGCTTTTCCAATTTCTTTTTGATAATGCTCTCTCAGATATTCCATTTCCTCTTGATAATATTTATGGCCTCCAGTAAATTCTTCCTGCAAGTCTTTCAATACGCCCTCCCCCAGAGAACATTGAGCAACATCCCAACCCAAAGTAACATTTTTTTGACCAGCTACAAAAACAAACTGGGACCCTTCGTATTCCAAAAGCCACGTTTCCCGTTCTATCCTGTTCATATTCGTTTTCAGCGCTCCCATAAATTGAAAATCCATTCCCAATGCTTCAATGCGTGAACGAATATCAGCTAATAATTCTGACACAGCAATCCTCCCCTTATTCATCTTTTAGATAATTATATAAAAATTTCCCAAAGGTATCCGCTATCACTTCTGTTTTTCGATAATCATCATTTACTTTGACGACAGGATATTCCCCATTGTTCATTTTTCCCGTGTCCAAACAAATCAAAACATCATTCCAAAAACCTATCACGATTAGATCTTGGGGCAGACCTTGGCTGCGTTCCATTTGTGTCACAATCACAACGTCATCTTCTTCGATGTCTGTTATGCCAAAGATAATTTCTCCGCCGCCATCACCGCCGCCAAAATCAGCTAGAAAAGCCTTATAACTTTCAGGAAAAGCAGCCGATAGTGATTTCATTGCATTTTCTATTTTATTTTTTGAAACACCGCCAATCAATTCTGTGGCGTTCATATCCATCATTTCTTTTGCTTTCTTGTAATATTCCATAATGCCCTCTATAAATTAGGATTTGTTAATTTCTTCTGTTTTCAGTTTAACATAGAGAGAAAAAGATTTCCACTTTATTCCAATTTCCGTTGGTTACAAGAAACGAAGCCCAGTGAACCGCTTTCACTGGGCTATGAGCACTTACCTGTATTTTGTTAGTTTTTCTATACTTCTGCCTTTTTGTTTTTCTTGACAATCTGATACAATATCATGGAAATGGCCATACACAATATACCCATGACAACTGCATAGATAAATACTCGGTTATAGCCTGCTTTTCCAGGGTAACTATCCAACCATGCGCCTACCAAAGTAAACATAAAGACATCTGGAAGATAACCAAAAGTGGAAAGAATTCCAGATACACGTCCAGTAATATTTACATCGATTCCTGCATCGTCAATATCTGCAAAATACTGACTCCGAATAGCATAAACTAGGATTACACCGAAAAAGAAATTTCCAATCACAGGGGTAAGCATAGCGGCACTGCCAGGAAGAATGAGAAATCCCGCCCAGCTAATCGCCAGCAATGCGGAGGCTCCCCCGATCACTTTCAGACGCGAATGGAGTCTATCTGCCAGAAATCCCCCAACTACCCCGCCAATTCCTTGGAGCAAATAACGGATTCCTCCCAGATTTGCGGCGGCTGTCTCTGACATTCCACATACGCTGACCGCATAAGTATTGATATAGCTCATCAATCCGTATATGCTGTATGCAGTAAATACAATTCCTGTTAAAAGCCACACTTTTGGAAGCTTCAAACACTGGAACATCCCGCTTCCAATTTCCTTTATAGATTCTGTCTGATCTGCGGCGGCTGGATGATCGATGACAAACCAACACAGCACACCGATTACCAGAAGCAGAATCGCACACAGTCGAATTGCATTAGCCGCACCAACCACATTGTCTGTGAAATGTGCGTATACCGCAGCCATAATAAATACCAATAAGGCATTTAAAAAACCTCGTAAACCCTCTTGGAGTCCAAATAAACGTCCTTGTTCCTCAGAAGAACCCAGCATCCGAACAGCTTTGATGACAGAACTCCAATAGGTCATAACAGTAGTAAAACCCATCAACGCAAAGATCAACTGGCTGGCTGTAAAGCCTGGGAATGTGGAGAACCACAATCCCAGCAAGCCGGTGGTAACAAAGGAGAAAGTTAGCATAATCTTAGGT
This sequence comes from uncultured Lachnospiraceae bacterium, assembly GCA_947571775.1. Lineage (GTDB taxonomy): Bacteria > Bacillota > Clostridia > Lachnospirales > Lachnospiraceae > MGBC164599. The sequence continues at coordinate 7,380 of CANOZK010000012.1, forward strand.
GAAAATTTATCGGCAACGATACCTCCCAGAAAATAGGCCGGCGTGGCGACAATCGCATACCAGCTATTTAGGGAACCCATCTGCGCATTGCTCAGTCCCATGGCTGTCTGGATAGGAATGTAAAAGGTTTCTCGGATAAACGGAAGTTGGAAGATAAATCCAGCTCCGCAAGCCAGCAGTAACAAAGTTCCGTACTTCTTTGCAAACGACTTTTCCATATTTTTCCTCCCTCTGGTGTATTTGCTTTTCCAGTGTTGTCAAACCTTTGCAATATCGGCTTCTTTCATCCCCAGTTTGCGCATCATTTCATCCAGGGCTTTGCGCTGGTCATCCGGCAGAGTCGGGCATTGATAATCCTGCAAAAGCTGCTGGATTCTGTCCTGGATGGACGCATAAAGAGCCTGATTAGGATCGCCTGTGGTATTTGTATGAAGCGATACCTGGCTGTACCACGGATCAATCCGGCATCTGTCAAAGGTGTGCTCCAGTGTGATAAACGTTCCGTCTCCTTCAACGGCCTCTTTGATGGCGTCAAAGGCAAGCGCTTCTTCGTCCGTCGGAATATCCCCAAAATAGTATTTCATTCTGGTGTATGTCTCAATATCCAGTATCAGCTTTTCCATACTGATGCTGTTAAAGGAGTGAAGGGAGCCCGTGGCATGCATCATCAGATTGGCTCGCTCACTGAAGGATTCAAACATACTCATGGCGCTTTCCACTCCTGCCTGGGCCGTCAATCCGCTTGCGTCTGACATACCGCCGCCGCTTCTGCAAGGCACTCCATATTTTTTCGCCAGCAGAGCGCCATATTTTGCTTCCTTTACAAAACCTGGATTGGCATTGGATGTCTGCATATTTTTCATATCGCTAACCGTCGAGGCAAAGCCATAGATAATAGGCGTTCCCGGATGGATAAGTTGTGCATATACATTAGTTCCCAAAAATTCTGCATTTGCCAAAGATACATTGCCTGCCAGGGAAATTGGTCCAGTCCCCCCAGCCATATTACCTGGCGCAATGATCAGCGGCTGGCCGTTACGTGCGCAGACTTCAATGGTTTCCAATGCATTTTGAGTCAATCCAAGAGGACTCAACGGAGAAATCAAATTGAAGGTACAAGGTGTCTTGGTCAAATTTTTTCCAAACAAAACCTTCATCATTTCCATAATGTTTTCCGCCTGTTCTTTTCCTCCACAGACGGAAAACAATGCTTTATCCGACCGGCAAAGCGTAGTGTATACCATCACCTCAGCCGAAATATCTGCATCGATGTCATCGGGTTGTACCAGAATTCCGCCGTTGATGGAAAATTCCGGGCTTTGCTGAATAATCACAGCAAGTTTGATAAAATCATCGAACACGGCTGTTCGCACTGTGCCGTCTATTTCACAGATGGCTGGGCTTCCATAACCGGGTGTCATATACAAGTTTTCTGTATTGATATGTACGTTGTATTGACTGTTTCTGGCATATACTGTAAAATCTTTCGTGGCTGCGTTTAACGCGTCCATCACTTGTTTTTCGGTAAAATACGCCCGGTTGCCTTCTGTGCGTATCCCGTTTTCCTTCAATGTATTCAGGGATTCTTCCGTGAGAAACGCAATTCCAATTTCCTCCAGAATCCGCAGCGTGTTTTTGTGAATCAATTCTACAACTTCCTGGTCGCGTATTGCCTCTTGTTGTTTTGTCATGGTTTCTTCCTCCTTTAAACTTAGAAAATTTTTATTTATCTATAATGACAGGTTAAAAAACCAGCACATTATTTTTAAACTTTTGAATATTTTTCAGGATTTCTCATAATCTTTATCCAGCTTATCATGAAAAAGAGCATCAAAAATGCGTCTGGGAATCCTCCCAGATTGGATATTTTTTTAATACCATCTATGCCATAAGATACAAGCATAAGAAAACAAATAGCTCCGATTGTAACGCCCCATATCATCTTTAAGACGATTGGCGATTCTGTATTTTCTAGACATAGTCCTGTACTGCAAAGGCTGCTCATGGCGTTGGTATTGGAATCGGCAGCCGTTACAAAGGAGTTGAGCAGTACGATTAAAAACAGAAGGATTGTAATCTTTGCGAGGGGAAGGGATTCCAATACCATAAATGTAGCTGCTTGCGTCCCTCGGCTTGTCATTGCAGCATAGACACTTCCATTCTCCATTTGCTGGTAAATCGCAGAGCCGGAGAACAATACAATCCAGAGGATACTGAACAAGGCCGGGATAACTACAATGGTGCGAATCATCTGCCGGATGGTATAACCTCTGGATATTTTCCCCAGAAATATGGCGGTGATAGGCATCCAGGCCAACCAGTTGCACCAATAAAAACCAGGCCAGCTTTGTACCCATTCTTTTCCCTGTAAAGAGCCCGTAAAAAGGCTAATCTGAAAGAAATTGTTCAAATAATGTCCAATGCTCTCCAGCCCAAAATCCAAGAGGAAAGACGCAGGCCCAAGCAGCAGAACAAAACCACCTAGCAAAAAGTATAAAATGGAATTGAGATTGGACAGCTTTTGAATTCCCCGATTGATACCAGTTGATGCAGAGATCACAAACATCATCACAATCACAAATGTGCTGATAAACCACAGAAATGGTCCTGACTGAATCCATCCATTGCTGTAATCTTCAATTCCTCCGCTTAACAATAAAACTCCCTGCCCCAGTGAAGCAGCCATGCCGCTGCAAAGCGCAAATAAACAGACAACGTCTATCACAGGCATCCATCTTTTTATTCTTGTTTCCCCAAACGTTGGAACTAGCATCGAGCCTATGGAAAATGGCAATTTCATATTGTAAAATAGAAAAGCAAATAAAATTGCAGGCAGTCCGTAAATGCACATCGGCGTAAAACTCCATTCCAGGAACATGGTATCCATTGCCCATGCAATTGCCTCCGTCGAACCACTTCCACTTGTAATATTTTCTGGCGGCTGATAGATATGATACATTGGCTCCGCACAGGCCCAAAGCATAATGCCTGCTGCCATAATGGTACACAGAACAATCCAAACATAATTCCAGTAACTGACCATTGGTTCACAGTCTTCACCGCCGATTCGGACTTTCCCGATTGGTGAAAAATAAGTAATCACAATCAACAAAACGCTGAAAAGTGCCAGCAGACAGAACCCACCAGTAAAATGCTTCAGAATCCAGTTGCTGCAGGAATCAATAAAACGGATAAATAAGTTGTAATTTGTAAGATTTAATACGACAATTACCAGCATAAATAGCCATGGCGGCAAAAAAACATTCCATCTTATTTTTTTCATGTTTTTCGATTCCTTTCTTTTAAACGTCAATGATACTGGTATGGTATTCTCTAATCAAAAGGTAATCTTGATTACCTTTTGATTAAAAAATACGCTGATACGCATGTATCAGCAAGTTGTTCTATAAATTTTCAATATTCAGATTTGTGCCTGGTTCCACAAAATTCTGAAATAACAGAAAAATCAGTTCATAACAGTCATCCATGGCAATCTGCATTTCTCCTCTGTCATTTTTTGTAAAGTTATATTGGATAAACATTCCATTAAATACCGCTACCGCTAGACGGCTTAACAGCCAAGCGCAGTCTGGCGTAATCAAGCCTTCGTGAGAGGCGCGCCGCAAACGGAGGTATTCACGTTCTGTCAGGTTGCTGCTAAAAATAATGCTAGCGCTAAATCCGTCAAATTCTTTCGCTCTGTCTGGAAAAAGTGTATAATACTCATAAACATAATCTTCCAACATTTCTCTGTCTGGGCCAAAGAACATCTTTTCATAATAGATCTTATTTTGAAAAGCTTCCCGGATAAAAATTTTCCACAGATACAGATCCATCTGTATACTGGAAATATCCGAGCGTTTGTTTACAATCTGAAATTCTGTAATATAGGGTTCCAGAAAATGTACCGATGCGAGAACAATCAAATGTTCCAGATTCTCAAAATGCTTATAGAGGACGGCGCTGGTACATCCAGCTTTCCGGGCAATCTTGCGAATATTTACCGCCTCTATCCCCTCTTTTTCTATGATTTGACTTGTAATCTGTACATAATCCCTTTTTCGATTGATATTTGTATTCATAGGTTTTCTCCGAATAATCACGATTACCTTTGATGTACTTATTATACCTCCTATGAAAAGAGATGTCAAGATTTTTTTGAATTGACTTTAAAAAGCCCGTAAGTATTATAAAAATACAGAACAGGGACGCTATCGGCTAAAAGAAATGGAAGCAGACTGGAAACAACTTTAGGAGATTGTAAATCAGATTATACGATAAGCGTAAAAAAGGAAACTCCCAGATAAAAATCTTTCGGGAGTCTCCTCTTTTTCTTTTTTATATTACGCCAGCAACATCCGGTCGTTTGCGAATTCCCCGCCGCTGGCCTCTTCAAATTTCGCCAGCAAATCGGATACGGAAAGGCTTTTCTTTTCCTCCCCGGACACGTCGTAGATAATTTTGCCCTCGTGCATCATAATCAGGCGGTTTCCATGGACGATAGCGTCTTTCATATTGTGGGTGACCATCATTGCCGTCAGTCCGTTTTCGTCGATGATTTTGTCGGAAATTTCCAGTACCTTGGCCGCGGTCTTAGGGTCAAGCGCTGCGGTATGTTCATCTAACAGCAGCAGCTTTGGTTTCTTGAGCGCTGCCATCAGAAGCGTGATAGCCTGGCGCTGTCCGCCGGAGAGCAGCCCTACCCGGCTGCTTAGGCGTTCTTCCAGTCCCAGTCCCAGCACTTTTAATTTCTTTTTGTACTCTTCGCGCTCTTTTTTGGAAATACCCCAGCCGAATCCTCTTCTCTCCCCACGCCGCGCGGCGATTGCCATATTTTCCTCAATGGACATGGTTGCAGCTGTGCCGATCATCGGATCTTGGAAAACTCTTCCCAGATAAGCGGCGCGTTTGTGCTCTGGAAGCCTGGTAATGTCTGTGCCGTCTACAATGAGCTTTCCCTGGTCTACCGGCCAGACTCCAGCGATGGCATTTAACGTCGTAGATTTTCCGGCTCCGTTGCCGCCGATGATTGTCACAAAGTCTCCCTCATTCAACTTGAGATTGACACCGTTTAGGGCTACCTTTTCGTTAATCGTGCCGATATTAAACGTTTTATGCACATTTTCTATTTCAAGCATGTATCCCATTATTTCGCCATCCTTCGTTTCACCGCATGTTTTTCTTTTAAATAGGGAATTGCTAAGAAGCAGGCCACTACAATTGCGGAAAATAATTTCATATAATCAGACGGCATCCGAAGCCACAGCACAAGCGTATAGGCGACATAATACAGAATCGCCCCCACAAAGACTGCCGACAGCGTATACGCAAAAGAAAACCGCTTGCCGGAGCAGAGCTTGCCGAATATGACCTCGCTGATAATTACGGCTGCCAGTCCGATTACAATCGCGCCGCGGCCTGCATTTACGTCTGCGGAACCCTGATACTGCGCATAAATGCCGCCGCAGAGTCCGACCAGGCCGTTGGAGAACATCAATGCAGCCACCTTTGTGAAATTGGTATTGATTCCCTGTGCCCGCGCCATCTGCGGATTACATCCGGTGGCCCGGATGGCAGAACCGATTTCTGTTCCAAATACCCAGTAGACAAACGCTACCAGAAGCAGACATCCGAGAATCAGTTTCAGAAAAAAGATTTCCCGGTCGTCCGCGGTCACATACCGCAGCGACGCCACAAGATTTTGCTGCGCGATGCCGATACTCTGGTTGGATTTGCCCATAATTCCCAGATTGATGGAATAGAGGGCGATCTGCGTCAGGATACTGGCCAGGATGCCGGGAATTCCAAATGCAGTGTGCAGCATTCCGGTGATAAATCCGGCCGCCAGCCCCGCCAGAAAGGCAAATATCAAGGCCACTGCCGGGTGCATCCCTCCCTTGATCAGCATCACGGCCACTGCTCCTCCTGTGGCGAGCGAGCCGTCTACGGTCAAATCTGCAAAATCTAAAATGCGGAAGGTGATGTACACGCCCAGCGCCATGATTCCCCATATCAGTCCCTGCGCCACATTGCCCGGAAGTGCCCGAAGCAGTGCGGTGGGATCCAAAGAGCTTAAATAATTGATTATCATTTTACTCTTCTGCCTCAATCATTTCATAATCGTCTGGAATCGCGATTTCCAGCTCATCACAGATTTCTTGGTTGTACTTTTTTGTTACCTGCGGTGCAAACTCGATATCCATCGTTGAAATATCTTCGCCGTTTTCCAGTACGTCGTAAGCCATCTCGCCTGCTTTGTATCCAATATCATAGTAGCTGATGGAGAGCGTTGCAACGCCGCATCCGGCGCAAATCCCCTCTTCGCCTGCGATTACTGGTATTTTTGCTGGAAGGCATACGTTTTTTACGATGTCTGTATTTGCTGCAATGGTGTTATCTGTGGGAATATAAATGGCATCGCACTGTTCGATCGCACTGGTTACCACGGACTGAATCTCATTGGAATCGGCCGCTGTAAATTCTTTGCATTCCACATTCTTTTCTTTCATGGCTTCTGCATACAACTCAGCCTGATACTTGGAATTCGGTTCTGCAGAGCAATAGAGGATGCCCACGGTTTTTACATCTGGAAGAAGTTCCAATGTCATATCCGCCTGCTCGTCAATCGGCGCCAAATCGCTGGTTCCAGAAACGTTGATGCCGGTTGCCCCTGTCCAGTCGCTGATTTCCAGTGCAGTCGCATAATCGGTGATGGATGTGCCCAAAATCGGAATGTCGGCGGTTGCCTGTGCGGCTGTCTGCAAAGGCAGCGTTGCGTTTGCCAGCATCAAATCCACATCCGCAGATACGAAATTATTTACAATCGTACTGCACATTGCCTGTTCACCCTGTGCATTCTGAACGTCAAAGTCTACATTGTCTTCGCCGAACTTGTCCTTACATGCATCCTGGAAGCCCTCGGTTGCCGCGTCCAAAGCCGGATGCTCCAGCATCTGGCAGATACCGATGGTATAGGAATCGGCATCTCCAGATTCTGCCGGTTCTTCCGATTCTGGTTCTTCTGTGGCTGCCGTTGTGTTCTCGGTTCCCTCGGAACTGGAGCTGGAACCGGAATCCGAACTGCCGCAGGCAGTCATAGACAGCGTTAACAATGCTGCCATCAGTAATGCGGTTATTTTTTTTAATTTCATCTTAAACATTCCTCCCTGAAATTCTGAATTTTTACGCTTCAACGTGCGAAATTTTACCAGAAAAAATTATACACTTGTAAAACGAATTCGTCAAGCACTAATGTACCAATAAAAGCGGCGAAAGCTTTGTGTTTGTTACAGTTCACTGCCAATGTCATTGCCTTAATTTTTGGGGAAGCTCTTTTTTCCTTGACACTCCCCATGGCTAAAGCCGGGGGATTCTCGGTTCAACCACCACAGCCTGCGCCAGCAAGGTCTTACACGGTGTCCCCGAGCGTATAGGTTCGGGCGTGTCCCGCCCTACCATATGTACCGTCTACGCCAACAGGCGCAGACCTTCCTGCAAGATGTTCTTTGCGGCGTTTACGTCCCGGTCGTGGACAGTACCGCAGACAGGGCAAATCCATTCCCGGACGGACAGGTCCTTTGTACCGGGCCACTGAATGCCGCAGGCAGAGCAGAGCTGGGAGGATGGAAAGAAACGGGCAACGGTGACCAGACAGTTTGTGGAGCATATCTGACCGCTGATTGGATACACACTCATGGAGACGGGCAGCCTTGACCCTCGCCTTCTCCCGACGGTTGCTGCCCTTTGATTTTCGGGACAGCTTCCGCTGAAGTTTGGCAAGTTTGTTCTGAGACTTAGCAAGGTACTTATGGTTCGGATATTTTGCACCGTCGGAGGTGATAGCGAATGCTTTCAGACCCATATCAAGACCGACTGCCGCCCCGGTAGAGGGCAGCGGCGCAATCTCCGTATCGGTACAACACAGGGATACAAAGTATTTCCCGCTGGGGTTTTGGCTGACTGTCGCTGAGAGAATACGGCCCTTAACTTCTTTGCTAATGCGGCATTTCACAAGGCTGAGTTTTGGGAGCTGTACCGCTTTATCTAAAACCTTGATATTTGTGCCTACGCACTTACTCTTATAACTTCTTTGATGGTTATGTTTGCTCTTGAATCGGGGATAGCCGGGTTTCTGGCCTTGTTTGACACGCCGGAAAAAGTTCTGATAAGCGGTGTCCAAGGATTGCAGAGATGCCTGGAGAGCGGCTGCGTCCACTTCACGCAGCCATTCCAATTCTTTTTTCAGCAGGGTCAAAGACTTGTCCTGCTGAAAGCGTGTGGGCGCTTTTTTGGTCTGCCTGTACTGTTCCATGCGTTCCGCAAGGAAGTGGTTGAACACAAACCGGCAGCAACCAAAAGTCCGTTGTATTAAGTTTTCTTGATACCTGTTTGGATATATACGAAATTTGTAGCTGTATTCCATATTGCACCTTATACATTCTTCTGTATTTCATGCAAATATTATACATCAAACATCTATACTAATGCAAAAATTATTTTCACAGAAAAGGAGAGCGCCTTATATCCCCATGCCTAAAGGCAGGGGCTTTACGGCGCATTTGGTAAGCCGTGCTTTAGCCACTTTTTTGTATTTTTTAGTTTTTAAAGCTGTGAATGGGCGCAGGGATTCTTCCGCCCCGTTCGACGAACTCTTTGCAGGAGAATTTATTTACCGGCATAATCGGCCCATGTCCCAGCAGTCCGCCAAATTCCACAGTTTCGCCCACTCCTTTTCCGATCACGGGGATCAGGCGCACGGCTGTGGTTTTCTGGTTGACCATTCCGATAGCTGCCTCGTCGGCAATGATTCCAGAAATAGCACTGGCCGGGATATCTCCGGGAACGGCGATCATATCCAGCCCCACGGAGCAGACGCAGGTCATGGCTTCCAGTTTTTCCAACGTCAATGCCCCGGCATCTACGGCGTCGATCATCCCCTGGTCCTCGCTCACCGGAATAAATGCGCCGCTTAGGCCGCCGACTGCCGAGGAGGCCATCACGCCGCCTTTTTTTACCTGGTCGTTTAACAGGGCGAGGGCTGCGGTTGTGCCCGGTGCGCCCGGATGTTCCAAGCCAATCTCTCTGAGAATGTCCGCCACACTGTCTCCCACTGCCGGAGTCGGCGCCAGGGACAGATCCAGAATTCCAAAGGGCACGCCCATTCTTCGGGAAGCCTCCTGAGCTACGAGCTGTCCTACCCGCGTCACTTTGAAAGCGGTTCGCTTGATAGTTTCGCACAGATTTTCAAAATCCATGCCGTGGGCGTTTTCCAGGGCTTTTTTTACCACGCCGGGGCCGCTGACGCCCACGTTGATAATGCTGTTCGCCTCTGTCACTCCATGGAATGCGCCGGCCATAAAGGGATTATCGTCGGGGGCATTGCAGAATACGACCAGCTTGGTACACCCGCAGGAATCCCGGTCGCTGGTTTTCTGTGCGGTTTCCAGAATGATTTCACCCATCAGTTTTACAGCGTCCATATTGATGCCGGTCTTTGTGGAGCCGACGTTTACGGAAGAACAGACCCGGTCAGTTTCGGCCAATGCCTGGGGAATCGAACGAATTAGGTTCTCTTCTGCCGGGGTCATACCTTTGGAAACCAGCGCGGAATATCCTCCGATAAAATTCACTTTCACCGCCTTTGCCGCCTCGTCCAGAACTTTTGCCAGGGAAACAAAATCCGCTGGGCTTTTGCAGGCGCTTGCGCCGATCAGAGCAATGGGCGTGACGGAAATACGCTTATTTACAATGGGGATTCCGTATTCCATCTCTATGGAATGACCCACAGATACCAGATCTTTTGCCTGGTTGGTAATCTTCTGATAGACCCGATTTCTCAGCTTTTCCAGATCGGTATCAATACAATCTAACAGGCTGATTCCTAAAGTGATGGTTCGTACGTCCAGGTTTTCCTGCTCAATCATCTGGTTGGTTTCGTTTACTTCAAATATATTTATCATAAGCCCTCACTCCTATCCGCCTTTTTAAATCCGGTGCATTTTTGTGAAAATATCTTCGTTTTGACAGCGGATCACCATGCCGATCTCCTCTCCCAGTCCCTCGAGTTCTTGGGACAAAATGCCCATATCCTTGGAAGACTTGCTGGTATCCGTCAGCATCATCATGTTAAAATATCCCTGCACAATGGTCTGGGAAATGTCCAGAATGTTGATCTGATTATTGGACAGATAGGTGCATACTTTTGCGATAATCCCTACTTTGTCCTGGCCTACCACAGTAATAATTGTTTTTTTCATGTTGTTGTTCCTCACTTTCTCTATCTGTTTTATACGGTAATCCGTTCTGAGACCTGCTCTCTTTTGGCTACCTGTATGTAAAAGTCGCGGGCTCGATAAGGATTCTCCCCGCTGTCCACTTCCTGGCATACGGTTTCATATGCCAGCTTATCGTAATTGTTTTCCAGGCTTAAATGTCCTAGAAAAACTGCTTTTAAGCGCTCGTGAAGCAGCCGGCTCAAAAGCCGTCCGGCGTTTTCATTGGATAAATGCCCCTCAGCGCTTAAAATCCTGCGTTTCAGATAATAGGGATAACTTCCCACCTGCAACATATTGACATCGTGGTTTGCCTCTAGGAGCAGAGCATCCAGATGTTTTAATTTTTCTACGGTGTAGTCGCTGTACTGACCCAGATCCGTGGCAATTCCGATGGATTTGTTTTCACATTCCAGACGGTAGCCCACCGGCTGCGCCGCATCGTGGGAGATGCTAAAGGGAAGAACGTTTAGATCCCCCACGCGAAAGGTTTCGTCCGGCTGTATTTCCTGGAACAATCCTTCTGGTATTGTCCCTACCTGGTTTGTCTGCCGGATGGCTTTGATGGTTCCTGCCGTGGCATAAATGGGCAGCTCGTATTTTCTGGCCAAAACGCCCAGCCCTTTGATATGGTCGGAATGTTCGTGGGTAATCAAAATTGCGTCCATCTCTTTTAACGTCCGGTCGATGGAATTTAGCCCGGATTCCGTCCGTTTTCCGCTGAGTCCTGCGTCTACAAGCACATGGGTATTTGTGCTGCCTACATAGATACAGTTGCCGCTGCTTCCGCTGGCAATGCTACATAAATCCATAACTTTTCATCCTTTTGTCGATCTGCAGGTAAGTCATCTGCAAATCTCCATTATTTTCCACGACATACGAACATTCCCGGCGAAATACGTCCTCCGTCTGCTGGTTTTGGAAAATATCCGTAATCTTTTCCTCGGAATATCCCCGCTGCTCCTTCAGCCGTCTCCTGCGGACTGCTTCCTCGGCGTAAATATACCAAAACTCTTGGCAGATCTCTTCGTAGTGATCCTCGATAAGCAGGGCCGCCTCGATGACAAAGATACTTCGCCCTTCCTGATCCTGGGCTGCAATGTGTTCGCGGATCTCCTGTTTTACCGCCGGATGGATGATTTCATTTAGCTGCGCAAGAAGCTGTGGATTGGGGAAAACCAAAGCCGCTATTTTGCCGCGGTCGATCTTTCCCTGTGTGTCCAAAGTCTCCTTGCCGAGCAGCTTCACAACCGGAAGAAAGCAGCTTCCCTTTGGCTCCATCAGCGCGTGTCCCACCTGGTCTGCCTGTATGATATAAGCGCCGTATCGCTCTTTTAGATAATCCAGCACGGCGCTCTTTCCGGCCCCTATGCCTCCTGTGATTCCTATAATCTTCATCTATTTTGCCTCATACCAATCGCCGCCCTGATGCATATCCACTTCCAGAGCTACGGATAAATGGGCAGCGCCTTTCATCTCCTCTTTTAAAATCCTGGAGACGGTCTCCACTTCGTCTTTCTGTGTTTCCACCAGCAATTCATCATGAACCTGTAAAATCAGCCGCGAACGCAGGCCCTCTTTTGTTAGCCGCTGACGCACCCGATTCATAGAAATTTTGATAATGTCCGCCGCGGTTCCCTGAATTGGCGAATTCATGGCGATTCGTTCCCCGAAGCCCCGCTGCGCATAATTGCTGGATTTTAATTCGGGGATGGGGCGGCGTCTGCCGAACATCGTGGAAACATATCCCTGGGATTTGCCCTGTTCCACTAGACCGTCTAAAAAAACCTTGATCTGTGGATATGTTTCAAAATACGACTGGATATAATCCGAGGCTTCTTTTCGGCTGATGCTCAAATCTTGGCTTAATCCAAAAGAGCTAATTCCATACACAATTCCGAAATTGACCGCCTTCGCATTGCGCCGCTGCAGATCCGTTACCTGTTCAAAGGGAATGTGAAACACCTGGGAAGCCGTAATCCGGTGAATGTCCTGGGCTTCCTGATAAGCCTGGATCAGTTTCTCATCCCCGGACATATGGGCCAGCACCCGCAGCTCAATCTGGGAATAATCCGCATCCAGAAAAATACATCCCTCTTTCGGCACAAATACCTTGCGAATCAACCTACCCAGCTCCATGCGGATGGGAATGTTCTGAAGGTTCGGCTCGGTGCTGCTAATCCGCCCGGTGGCCGTTATGGTCTGGTTAAAATGGGAGTGGATCCTGCCCGTATCATCGACAAAGTTCAGCAGGCCGTCAGCATAAGTGGATTTTAATTTGGTAAGCTGACGGTATTCCAAAATATCCCTTACAATCTCATGGTCGCAGGCGAGCTTGTCCAGCACATCGGCCGCCGTGGAATACCCGGTCTTTGTCTTCTTTCCTCCCGGCAGGCCCATTTTTTCAAATAAAATTACACCCAACTGTTTGGGGGAATTGATATTAAAAGTTTCTTTGGCCTGCTGACAGATCTTCTCCTCTAATTCCTCAATCCGGCCCACAAGCTGCTGTCCGTATGCCGCCAGGGCTTTGGCCTCTACCTGGATACCCTCACGCTCCATTTCGTAAAGGGTTACGACCAGAGGCATTTCAATTTCCCAGAATACTCGATCCATACCCGAATCCTTCAGCGCTTTTTCCAAAGGTTCTCTTGCATTCTGAGCAATATAAGCCATATAACAACCGAGCTGCGCCAGAGCCTCCGACTGCTCGGCAAACGCTTTCTTATCGGAGAGCTTTCCCAGCAGTTCTTCTCTGGATGGGGAAAACACCCCCAGGTATTCTTTTCCAATATCTTCATAGGTATATTGGGATTTCAGCGGATTCAGCAAATATGCCGCCACGCCCGCGTCAAAGGTTTCACACTCTTTTAAAACGGGCACAAAATGCAGCAGATGCTTCACATCCATGGACGCCAGGGAAACTTTTTTCCGCGCCAAAGCTTCCACCTGGGAGGTCAGAAAATCCCCAGTCATAGCCGCATCTGTGGGAAAATAAACCGCCTTATCTTCCCATGCCAGGGCCAGGGAACACAGAGCGCCGTCTTCCCCGAAAATCCAAAGTCCTACCCGCTCCTGCTTGGCCGCCTGGGCGAAATATGCTTGCGCTTCTTCCTGGCTGCGGCACCAGAAGAACTCTTTTTCCACCGAATGTTCCTGGAGATCCTGGGGAAATCTTCCCAGCAGGTTCTTGAAATCCAGCCGCTGAAACATTGTATAGGCTTCGGGTGTATACAGCTCGCCGATACGCGCCTGCTCGTAAGAAAAATCCAGCGGCGCTTGCACATCGATGGTGGCCAGCTCCTTGCTTAACTGTGCCAGGTCATAATGTTCCCGCAGAGATTCCCTCGCTTTTTTCGGCATGACCTGCTCCAAGTTTGCATAGGCGTTTTCAATGCTTCCGAACTGCACCACCAGCTTGGTGGCCGTCTTCTCTCCCACTCCCGGAATCCCTGGAATGTTGTCGGAGGAATCTCCCATCAGGGCTTTCAGTTCTATAATCTGAGGCGGCGTTACCTGATATTTTTCTTTTACCTGATCCGCCAGATAGTCCTCTATGGTGGTATGGCCTCTGCTGGTCTTGGGCATGCGTATTTTCACCCGATCCGTGGCAAGTTGCAGAAGATCCCGATCCCCGGAAAGGATGGTCACTTCCATATTTTTTTCTCCGCTTCTTCTGGCCAGCGTTCCCAGAAGATCATCCGCTTCATATCCTTCCAGGGTCACCACATGGATTCCCATAGCGGCCAGCACTTCCTTTAACACTGGGATCTGCTCTTGCAGTTCTTCCGGCATCGGCTTTCGGGTTCCCTTGTACTTGTCATAGCGTTTGTGACGAAATGTAGGCGCAGACAAGTCGAAGGCAACCGTCAGGTACTGCGGCTTTTCCTCCTCCAGAGTCTTTAGCAGAATGTTTAGAAAGCCGTAGATTCCGTTTGTGTGCAGTCCTTGTGAATTCGTCAGGCTTGGAAGGCCGTAAAAGGCCCGGTGGACGATGCTGTGGCCGTCAATCAGTAATATTTTCTCGCTCATAAAACTTCCCTCACCTTCTCTGCTACAACAACAGCAGCACCAAAAGGAGCAGTAGGCCGGCAATCAGCACCCAAACTCCCTGTTTAAGCCTTTCCTGTTTGATATATTTTTCCCTGTGTCTGATGTCTTCCAAAAGCACGGTGTTCATATTGTAGGAAGGATTGCTCTCTCCATTTTCCAAATGCTCCATTGCAAAATATACCATATAGTAAGTTTGCAGTTCGTCATAGCAGGAAGAACAGCTTTTTACATGGATGATGAACTCTTGTAATTCTTTTAGCCCCATCGTTTTGTTGATATAGGCTGATACTAGATTTTCCGCCTTTTTGCAGTCCATAGAACCCCTTTCCCGCTTCTTGATTGAATCATACAGGCTATTATAGCATTTCCGAGATACAAAGTCTATGAAGATTTCTTTTGGATCGCCTGAAGCTCCAATGCTCGACGCCGTAAAATACGCGGAAACTGGGTAAAAAAGGCGATTCCCGTAATGGTCGCGGCACAGATATCCGCCGCCGGCTCGGCCAGAAATACCGCAAAAATCTGATCGTCCAGCAAATGCGGCAGGATATAAATCAATGGGATTAACAAAATAATCTTTCGCAGCAGCGCCAAAAATAACGAAATCTTTGCCTGTCCCAGAGCAACGAAAGTCTGTTGACAAGAAAACTGCACGCCCATGACGAACATCCCGGCGGAGTAGATCCGCAGCGATGAGATGGCTACCGCTGTAAATTCCGGCTTATTGTTAAACAGGGCTACAAAGATTTCTGGGAAACACTGTACCATTAGGCAAACAAGTACGGCGTAAAACACCGAGGAGCAAAACAGCAGCCGAAATGTTTTCTTTACCCGCTCTATCGCCCCCGCGCCGTAGTTAAAACCGATAATCGGCTGCGCCCCCTGCGCTAAGCCCATGAAAGGCATATTGGATACCTGCATAACGGAAGAACAGATGGTCATCGCTCCCACGTACAGATCGCCGCCGTATTTTAGGAGGGAAGTGTTAAACGCAATGGAGACCAGGCTTTCCGTGGACTGCATGATAAAGGGCGACACGCCGATGGCAATCACCGGAAGCAGAACTTTTGCCCGCAGCCGCAGATATTTTTTTCGGATTTTCAGCGTAGAGCGTTGTCCTGTCAAAAATTTCAGCACCCATAAGGCAGACAGGCTTTGAGAAATTACCGTAGCCAGAGCCGCGCCCTGGACGCCCATGTCCAGGCCATAGATGAAAATCGGATCCAGGACAATGTTGCACACGGCTCCCAGCAGCACCGTAGCCATGGAAATTGTGGAAAATCCCTGTGTGCTGATAAAATTATTCAGCCCCAAAGCGACCTGCACGCTGATGGTTCCCCATAGATAAATGCCCAGATAGCCGGAGGCATAAGCGATGGTATGATCACTGGCGCCTGTCAGGTAAAGCAGCGGCTCTCTGAAAATTTGAAACAGGATGGTAACGGCCGCAGAGATAACGACAAGCAGAGCCGTAGCTCCGCCAAGAATCGCCTCTGCTCCTTCCATGTCATTTTCACCCATTTTAATGGCTGCCCGTGAACCGCCGCCCATACCTACTAGAGCCGCCAGCGCGGAGATAAAAGTGATGATAGAAAAACATACGCCAAGGCCGGTCAGCGCCATCTCGCCGTCTGGTGTAATGTGGCCAATATACATACGGTCCACAATATTGTAAAGGGCGTTGACCAACTGAGCAGTAATGGATGGCAGCGCCAGCCGTATCAGCAGCCGCCCTACCGGATCGCGCCCCAAGTCATTGTTTTGTTTTCTCATAAAAAGCTTCCTTTGCTATTTTGTGCCGAAAATACGATCTCCTGCATCTCCCAGCCCAGGCACAATGTAACCGTGGTCATTTAGCTTTTCATCCACGGCGCCAATGTAGAGATCCACGTCTGGATGTGCCTTTTCCATCGCTTCTATTCCTTCCGGCGCGGCAAGTATGCACATAAAATGAATGTTCTGGCATCCTTTTTCTTTTAGCATCCGAATCGCCGCCACAGAGGAGCCGCCAGTAGCCAGCATAGGGTCTACCACAAACACTTCTCTCTCCGAACAGTCTGCGGGAAGTTTGCAGTAATACTCTACTGGCAGAAGCGTCTCTGGATCCCGGTAAAGGCCGATATGCCCCACTTTAGCTGCCGGAATCAGCGCAAGCACGCCGTCCACCATTCCCAGGCCCGCGCGCAGAATCGGCACAATCGCCATCTTCTTGCCTTTGAGCGTTTTGACAACAGTCTTGCAAATGGGCGTCTCAATCTCCAAATCGTCCAGCTGCAGATTTCTGGTGGCTTCGTAGCAGATCAGCATTGCAATTTCGCTGATGGTCTGCCGAAAATCCTTGGTTCCTGTCTCTGTTCTTCGGATAAAACCGATTTTATGCTGAATCAATGGATGCTCCATCACGATTGTTTTTGCCATAATCTTTTCTCCTTTATCTATCCTGTACAACACAAATAACCCTAAGCCATGAAGGCTTAGGGCTGCTCACACGCAATGCCGCTGATGGGAGTCGAACCCATATGGTTTCCCGCACGATTTTGAGTCGTGTGCGTCTGCCAATTCCGCCACAGCGGCCGATATTCCAAAATCCGGTATCCCGAACCGATATCTATATTAACACAATTTTTTGAGATATGCAAGCATTTTTTTTGATTTCTGTATAAGTCCAGATGTTTGGAAAAAATTTAGATTGGGCGTGTTTCCAAACATCTGGAATAAATGCGGTTATTGAAAAATATCTCGCGAAAGTATCTGAATAGTTACGAATATTTATCTAGAGTTCTTTGTAACAATCAAATTTTCATAATTATATTTCTGCTCCATTTGCCAAAAACTTTTTTGTTATTCACGGTTTTAAATCCTCTCACTTTTATCTTTATCCCTTTGCAATTTATAAAGTCATAATCAAAAGATGTGTTTCTGGTATAGGTAATGCGCTTAGTTCCCCAGGAACCGTCTGTTTTTTTATTCTTTATGGAAAGCTGATAGGCAGACGCTCCTGCAACCTTACTCCAGCGTAATCGGTATATTTTCTTGCCCTTTAATTTTGTTTCCGGCCGCGTGACAGGCTTAAAATTTTTGACGACAGGCGACTTTAATTCAGTTGTTTTTGCAAAGACTGTTTGTGAGCAAACGCTTGGAATATTTCCCATTAAAACAGCTATCATCAACGCAAGAAAAACAGCTTTTAATTTTCTCATTTTTTTGTGCCTCCTTGGAACTTTTTTAAAGAATAACGGATACTTTAACAACTCTGTCATTTTCTACAACAAAACGAAATATTTGGCAATTCACCCTTTGATTCAGATGCTGACATAATTTTACAAATTCTTTTTTGGAAACTTTTTCGGCTTTGTTCATTCCGTCCAGGGTGTAAAACTTCACTTTTGAGGATAAATCAAATTTCCATTTTCCCTTTTTGCAGCAGTAGCGTCGTGTATTTTCCTTTGCCAATGAGCCATTTACGATCATATAATTTTTATTGATTTTCACGGAAGATATAATTCCATACTTGGGATTTTGTTCTTCCTTCAGCCAAGTGGCGGAATACACCGTTTTGCCGGACGCGGCGCTTACTTTTTCGTTTGGCATTGCAAAAACAGACAACAGAAGAAACAGAAGAAAAATAAATAACATCCCTGATTTTCTATGATAATTCATAAGAACACTCCTTCCTTAATGTTCAACGTTCTACGGATAGGGCGATATGCACCTGTTCCCCTCTTTTTGTGTTTTTTAAGATCATGCGAATCAGAAGGTTTCCTTCCTGTAAGGAATAAGTTTCTTTGTTTTTATATGCAGAACGGCATTCGTCGTTTTGATTCCTTTTGCATAATTTTTCCCGTTTATTTTCAGGCTTTTAACCGGATTTTGGAACTTTACAACCTTGACGGTTCCCTGGCAGGTAACTTTCTTTCCTTTTCTTACCGCAGAAAAAGTTACTTTCGCCGTCCCCGTTTTCTTTGGCGTGAGCAAAAAACACTGATGCGCAGGACTGTATTTTACAGTGACAATTTTTTTATCTGCGGATGCTGCCTTCCTGTTTTTGCAGGTATGCCCGTATATTCCATCCGCATTCACCTCATAATATCCCTGAGCATCGGGAAGGGTCGTATACAATAGTTTCTCGGAATCCATCTTTTAGATTCTGCTCATACCCCAATATGCCTGCATACGCCGCCTGTACGGGAACTTTTGGGTACAGGGACAGCGCCATAAAACATAGTGCCAGTAATCCTATGATTCTTTTTCTTATAGTTCTCATAAAATCATTTGTCCTCCTTAAAACAATAATTATTTTCTAATCTTGCCCCCTCCGCATTCGATCTATTATACTTAGGTTTTGTGTCCTTTGGTAAATCAAAACAGGAGCGGTGATGCACAAAAGAAATACAATGGCAAACAAAATCAGATTTCGCATCCATGGAACCGAAAAAGATAACCGATACACATTCATCCCCTGAAATACTGTATAGCTAATCGGAAGTCCCACCGCAAACGAAAGGAGCGTGGAAATTCCCGCATAGGCAATTCCTTCTGTTCTCAGCATTTTTCGGATCTGTCCGGTTGTCATTCCGATGCTTTCCAGCGCGGCAAATTCTTTTGCGCGGTTTTGTACGCTTGCTGCCATTGTGTTCAAATAATTCAATACCGCCAGCATGGCGATGATAAAGCCCAGACTGTTCCCCAATATCTTTATCTGGATTTCCGAATTTTTCATCTCGAAGTAACGTTCCAGCTTGGAATCATAGGAAATCCGTTTCTCCTTTTCCAAGACCGCTTTTACCTTCCGCTCGGTTTCTTCTGAAAACGATTCCTGATATTCTACATAAATCAGCTCGGTAAACGGCTCGCTTATCAGCTTTTTGGCATAGGACTCGCTGACAATCAAATCCGGGGTGATGCCTCCGGAGAAGAATGCCGGATTGCTGTGAGCATCTCCCACAGCCGCTATCGAAATGCTATGCTCCTTTGTCGGATTTTTTCCGTCTGGAAGAGAAAACCGCACGGTTTTTCCAGGAATTCCATGATCTCCTTGGGTAAAATATTTCACAGCCACCGCATATTTTCCTTTTTCAAAATCCTGCCAGTCCAGAGATTTCTGCAAATGTTTGCTCAGAATCTGGAACCCCCTTTTGTCTACACTGATAAAACGGGCGGTGAAATATCCGAGTTTCGGATCTTTGCGGTATAGTTTCATATCCTCCTCATAATTTCCCGGACTGTATCTGGATTGGTACAAGGCTTTGTAATATCCTCCATAAACCGTTTCCTGATAAGGGACGACTGCCTCGGCAGAGGTCACTTTCCGCACGTCTTTTACCCCTTTGATTTCTTTTATCTGAGAGATTTTATTTTCTGTGAGAAGCTGCTGCCGGTCATCGTCCAGAGTCGTCTCATTCTTAAATTGCAGATCGTAAGAATAGACTTCGTTTAGAATCCGCTTTGCATCGTTGCCCCGGATCACGACGTTGATCACCAGGAAAATGGAGATTGCTATGGTAAAAGAGAGAAAAATAACAGCCGCCTGTTTTTTATCCCGAAACAGATTCTGCCACGCCATAGAATAAATTCCGCAGCGCTCTCTTTTCTGATTCTTCTGTCTGCCGCTTGCAGTATATCGCAGGGCTTCCACCGCCGAACACTCTCCCACCATTTTTGCCGGCTGTTTGCAGCCTATCCAGTTGGCAAAGAGCGCAAAACCTCCTGCAAGCAGGAATATCCATGGACGAACCAATACGATATCCTCGGCAGAAAAGATAGGATTGACCATGCTCAAAAACTGCGGGATTCCAATTTTCGCAGTGAGAGCTGCGGCTAATAATCCCAGAGGAATTCCGATCAGAGAATTCCAGGCTGCCTGCAGGCGGATCATGTGTTTGAGCTGAACCGATGTCATTCCTATGGTTTTCAACTGTCCATAGTACCGGATATCTTTGGAGATAGAAATATATAAGGTATTGTAGATAAATAAATATCCGCTGGTAAAAATCAGCAGCAGCAAGATAACAAGTCCGACCGCAGTTTTGCAGAAATTTGAAATCGTGTCATAGTCTGCGGAAATATATTGGTTTCTCTCCAGAGAAATTGCATTCTGTATTTTTACAATATCCTTCTGCGAATACAAAGGATTTTTCAATGTAATTTTCAAAGAACCTTGTGTAAAATCTGTCTGTTTGACGCCTGTTGTTTTAAAGAAATCATCTGATATATAACCTCTTTTTGCTCCGCTATAATCGGTATACCAGCCGCAAAGTACAAAATCTTTTTGGAAAAGCTCTTCTTGGGAATCTTCCACCAAAGTAGCATAAGTCAGCGGAATTTTCATGCCGATTTTCGGATTTTGAATGCCGAGAGTTTTCAAGGTATTCTTCCCCAGCATCATCTCGTTTTCATGCTGCGGGTAATTTCCCTCGTAGCTTTCCAGCGCGGGGACGGCCTGTTTTTCCCAGCAGGTTTCATCCAGCCAGTAAATCCTGATTTTATCCAGCCGTTTGCCTTGATACTGTTCCAGAACCGCGCATTTTACCGCAACGCCAGCGTATTGAACGATGTCTAAAGAACGGATTTTCTCTGTTTGGGACTTTTTCGGCTCGCTTAATTCGATGTCGTAATCCATACCCTGCATCCGAATCTGACGTTCTGAAATTGTGCTCCAATAACTGATACCGACAGCCATCACAACGGCAATCAGAAAAGTGGTCAAAATCATAGCAAAGACAGCAAGCAGGTTTCGCTTTTTATTTGCCCGATAAGTAGTTTTGGCAATTTCACGGATTACTTTTTTGTTCTTTACTTCCAGCATAGTCCTCTTTTCCTTTGCAGATTTTTCCATCTTCCAGGCGTATAATCCTGCCTGCCATCTGGGCAATCTCCTCATTGTGGGTGATCATCACAATGGTTTGTCCGAACTGCCGCCCGGTGGTTTTCATCAGCCCCAGAACATCCTGACTGGTACGGGAATCCAAATTTCCAGTCGGCTCGTCGGCCAGGATAATCGCAGGTTTTGACGCCAATGCTCTGGCTAAAGCGACCCTTTGCTGCTGGCCGCCGGATAATTGGCTCGGCATTGCGTATTTCTTTTCTTTCAGCCCTAGCATAGTAAGAATCTGTTCCACATAGCCCCGATCCGGCGAAATTCCGTCCAGTTTGATGGGCAGTATGATATTTTCATATACGTTCATAAGCGGAAGCAGATTGTAATTTTGAAATACAAAACCGATTTTGCGCCTGCGGAAAATCGTCAGCTCATCCTTTGTCATTTTGGAAATGTCCTGGTTATCGACCACCACTTTCCCGGAAGTTGGAGCATCCAACCCTCCAAGCATATGCAGAAGCGTGGATTTTCCGCTGCCGGAGGTTCCCACGACTGCGAGAAATTCTCCTTTCTGAACCGAAAGGTTGATTCCGTCCAACGCTTTTACCTGGACTTCCCCCATGTCATAAATTTTTTTCAGATTTTCTGTGGCTAATATGTTCATACATACCTCCTTTCGCGGTACTCCATTCGGCAGGCAGCGTATCTTTATGGGGTTTTGCCAAATGGAGTACGCATTTAGAATAACAAAAGATTCTTTCTCAAATCTTTCCTGAAGGTGACACTTTTGACACATTTTGGAATTCTTTTGGAATCTAAAACATCCACCAGTTTTAGGCTGGTGGATGTCTGAATGTATCATTTTCTTTTTGTGATTCCCGGCATAGCAGCATGGGCAAGACCTGTAATAATACTAAAGCCTGTATAACCAGTATTCTCGATCAAACTGTTTATTATGATATAGGCGTAAAAAAGCTGAAAAAGGATAAAAACGATTCCGATAATTATTGCGATCCAATGAAACATTTTATCCTCCCGTTCCGTTATTTATGGCTGTATTTTGCGGCGCGGCAGGTACAACTGGACAATGGTGCCCTGGTCGATTTCAGACTTTATCCTTGCATATCCTCCCTGCCTGGATAAAACCTCTCTTACCAGATAAAGCCCGATTCCAAAGCCTGGTTCTCTACGCACAGCCTCGGAACGGTAGAACCGTTCAAAAACCATCCCCTGCTCTTCTTCTTTGATTCCGATTCCACAGTCCTGCACCTGGATACAGACAAACGATTCATAGGGAATGACGCACACTGTTATCTGGGAATCTTCCGGCGAGTATTTTATCGCGTTGTCCAGGACATTTCCAAGGGCCTCGATTGTCCATTTTTTGTCGGCATAGCAAAGCGCATTGGGGGTATCTGTTTTTTCTTGTATGATATGAATTTTCTTTTTCAGGGCGGCCAGCTCTACGATTTGGCAGCCGGTGTTCAGAATTTCTTGTACATGGAGGAACTCTGGGTGAATGGATATCATTTCCTGCTCTGCATAGGAAGATTTTACCAGCTCTTTCATAAAGAAATCCAGCTTATCCGACTGCTTTGCGATTTTATCCGCCAGAAGCGAGGCGTCCGGTTCCAGAGCCTGTTCCTGCAAAAGTCCCGCATAGAGCATGATATTGGTAAGCGGGGTTCTAATTTGATGGGAAATATCGGAAATCAAAGATTTTATGATGTCCCGCTCCCTTTCTGCCCGTTCCTGATTCATCCCAAAGATCTGTACTGCTCGGTTTAGCCGTTCGGTAACTGCCGCGTCCAGGGATTCGTCATAAATCGTTTCCTGAATTTCTCCTCCAATGGCCCGATCCAGTCTTTGCAGCAGATTTTGATAGACCGCTTCCATCTTTTTTTGCTCATGCCGCCAAAAGAACAGACAAATGGCGGCACATCCCGTCAGCAAGGTTATCGTCAGCAGCAGGTATCCATTCATCAGACTTCAAATCCTTTCCCACAGATAACCTTTTCCATAAACGGTTTTGATGTATATGGGCTTCGACGGCACATCTTCCAGTTTGTCCCGGAGGCGGCGAATCCCCACCGACAGGGCATTGTCTTCCACGTATTCTGTCCCGTCCGGCCAAACCCATTCCAGCAGGCGTTCTCTGGTTAAAATCTGGCCTGGATGAAATACCAACAGGTACAAAATCCGCTGTTCCGTCTTGCTCAGTTCGATGGAAGCGCCCTTTTTGTAAAATTCCATGGTGTCAAAACAAAACCGAAACACCGAATCCTGATACTCGGATTTCTGCTCCCCTGTATTTCGCCGGAGCAGCGCCCGAATTCTTGCGCGGAGTACCATTAAGCTGAACGGCTTTGTGATATAATCGTCTGCGCCGCATTCCAGCCCTTTTACAATATCCAGTTCCATATCCTTAGCCGTCAGCAAAGCAATGGGCGTCCGGCTGGATCGGCGCACCTCCCGGCAAAAATCTAAACCGCTGCCGTCGGGCAGATTGATATCAAAAATAAACAAATCAAACGTTCTTTTCGCCAGCATCTTTTTCGCCTGTGCAATGGTTTGGCAGAGAACAAATTCCAAGTCGCTGCTATTTAAAGACAGGCTGATTCCTTCCGACAGATCTTCGTCGTCTTCCAATATCAGAATGGTCTGTTTTTCTTTCGCTCTTGACATCTTACTTCATACTTTTCATCAACTCTTCATAGACGGGAAAACAATCAAACGTCGCAAAATAATCTTTCGGCGTTTCTGCCCGGCGGATCAGTTGATAGGATCCGTCTTCCCGCAGAAGAATCTCAGCGGAACGCAGTTTCCCATTGTAATTGTACCCCATGGAGAATCCGTGGGCGCCGGTGTCGTGAATAAAGAGATAATCTCCCATCTGGATCTCCGGCAGTTTGCGGTCGATGGCAAATTTATCGTTGTTCTCGCACAAGGAGCCTGTGATATCGTAAATCTTTGTGCAAGGCTCCTGCTCTTTTCCCAGCACGGTGATATGATGATAAGCCCCATACATGGCCGGGCGCATCAGATTGACTGCGCAGGCGTCGCAGCCGACGTATTCTTTGTGGGTGTGTTTTTCGTGAATGGCCTGAGTGACCAATCCGCCGTAAGGGCCGAGCATATAGCGGCCAAGCTCCGCATAGATTGCCACGTCTCCCATACCCGCAGGCTCCAGCACTTCCTGGTATACCTGGCGCACGCCGTCGCCGATGGCCTGGATATCGTTGGGCGTCTGATCTGGATGGTAAGGAATTCCAATTCCCCCAGACAGATTGATAAAGGTAATGTGGCAGCCCGTCTCCTGCTGAAGTTTCACCGCTGTTTCAAATAGAATCTTCGCCAGCAAAGGATAATATTCGTTGGTGACGGTGTTGCTGGCAAGGAATGCATGAATGCCAAATTCCTGCGCTCCTTTTCCTTTTAAAATGCGAAAGGCTTCAAACAACTGCTCCGTAGTCATGCCGTATTTGGCATCCCCCGGATTATCCATGATGTCGTTGCTGATTTTAAAGAGTCCGCCCGGATTGTAGCGGCAGCTAATGATCTTTGGAATCTCTCCGATGGTTTTTTCCAGAAAATCAATATGGGTGATGTCGTCCAGATTGATGATGGCCTGTTCCCGATGGGCATAGGCATATTCTACGGCCGGCGTCGTATTGGAAGAAAACATAATATCCTGCCCTTTGCACCCGATTGCCTTGGCAAGCATTAGCTCTGTGAGGGAAGAACAGTCGCAGCCGCAGCCATGTTCCCTGAGAATTTGAATCAGATATGGATTTGGGGTTGCTTTTACTGCGAAATATTCCCGGAATCCCGAATTCCAAGAGAATGCTTTCTGCAAAGCCTCCACGTTTTGGCGAATGCCCTTTTCATCGTAAATATGAAATGGGGTTGGGTATTCTTTGGCAATTTCCTGGACTTTCTCCAGGGATAGAAAAGGTATTTTCTGCATAAGTCCTCTCTCCTCTTTTGTCATCACTCTTTTACCTCCAGAATTTGCAGCATATTGGTGGAGGTGCCCTCCCGCGTTGTGGAGTTGGTCACCGGGTCCCCGGCGGTAAATACCAACACGTCTCCGGCTTTGGCCAACCCCATATCTGTCACGGTTTTGGCGGCATCGTGGATGATGTGCTCTGTGGTGCTGCGCTCTTTTCCTTTCAAAGAAGTAATCCCCCAGTAAAGTTGCAGCTTATGCCGCACGGAATCGCTGGGCGTCACGGCGTAGATAGGAACTTTTGGCCGGAAGCTGGAGATCAGCCGGGCCGTCTTTCCTCCTATGGTCGGCGTTACAATCGCGTCTGCCTGGAGATTTTTCACACACAGAACCGCCGCGTATCCGACCGCGCTGGATACGGATTCCTGTACGTCCATCCGGCGATGCTCGATAAATTTATCGCTTCTCATATGCTTTTCGGAATTTTCCGCGATCTCCACCATCATTTTCAGGGATTCTACCGGATATTTTCCCGCCGCCGTCTCCCCGGACAGCATAATCACATCCGTTCCGTCGTAAATGGCGTTGGCCACATCGGTAGCTTCCGCACGCGTGGGACGGGGATTGCGCATCATGGAATCCAGCATCTGGGTCGCTGTGATCACAGGCACATACTGTTCGTTGCATTTTCGGATAATCATTTTCTGGCGGTGGGGCACCTTATAGGCCGGCACTTCCACGCCCATATCTCCTCTGGCCACCATCACTCCGTCCGATTCTCGTATAATTTCATCGATATTGTCAATGCCTTCTGCATTCTCGATTTTGGCAATGATATCCAGATCCTGGCCCCCATGACTGTTCAGAAATTCCCGGATTTCCCGGATTACCTCTCCGTTTCGCACAAAGGAAGCCGCAATATAATCAAATCCTTGCTCAATCCCGAATAAAATATCTTCCCGGTCTTTGTCCGTAATGCCCGGCAGCCCGACTTTTACATTGGGCACGTTGACTCCCTTTCTCTCTCCGAGTTCACCGCCGTTTAATACCTGGCAGGCAATCTCTGTCTGATTGACAGAAGTCACTTCCAGTTCCAGCAGGCCGTCGTCAATCAGGATTCTGACCCCAGGCGTTACATCTGCTGGAAGTCCGGGATAGGTAATGTGTACTTTGTTTTGATCTCCTTCTGCCTCTTCTGTGGTCAGAACAAAGGGCTGCCCTTCGGTCAGCAGAACCTTTTGGCCGCCTTTTAGCGTACCCGTGCGAATCTCCGGCCCCTTGGTATCCAATAAAAGAGCCACGGGAATTCCCGTCTCCTGGCGTACCTCTTTTACCAGATCCAGCTGCTTTTTCTGCTCTTCATGAGTCCCATGAGAAAAGTTAAACCTGGCGATGTCCATGCCGTTTTCTACCAGGGTCCTTACAACCTCCTTGTCTCTTGTGGAAGGTCCCATGGTACAGATGATTTTTGTGCGTTTCATTTATCTTCCCCCGTTATTCAATATGTGTATGTGTAAACAAATGATTCTGACAATATTCATAATTTCCGTTGCACCGAGAGCAGAAGCGGAATTCCAGATTGGGATTGTCCTGCTCTGTCTGGCCGCAGACCGCGCATTTATGTTTGGTAATTCCCCCACTGTATACACGCCCCGGATTGACTGCTTTCTGGAAATCCCTCCGGCGTTTGACTTCCTTTGGCCGATAGCGGGCCACATTTCTGGTAGAAAAAAAGAAAATCACAAAGTTCAGCAAAGAAGCAATAATCGGAATCGTCATAAACCAGGCTCCCTGGCGCAGATAAACAACCATATTGTAGAGGATCTGAGCCCCGTACAAAATCCCCAGCCATTTGATTTTCAATGGAAAAATAAACCAGAACAGCACCTGCATATCTGGATAAGTGGCCGCAAAAGCCAGCAAAATGGACGTACTGATATAATACGTAGAAAACGCCATTCCAAGATTCAGCACGGAGTACATATTTCCCACCAGAAAATAAAGGGCAAACGCGCCGATAATCGTAAAAAACAGCCCGCTTAAAATATACAGCGTATACCGGAAAGTCCCCCAGTTACGTTCCAGGGTAGAACCGATGGAGTAATAAAAGTACAGCATAATAATCGTAAAAATATCCAGGCCGCTGGGCGGGATCAAAATCCAGGTGAAGATCCGCCACACCTGCCCGCTAAGAATCCTGCCCGGATCCAACGCCAGATAGGCCAGCATATTCGGCTGAAGCAGCTGCAAAACATATCCCACCGCATAACAGATAATAATATAAATGGTCAGATTATGGATTCCATATCTGCCAAATTTCTGTTCCAGTTTTGTAATCAGTTTCATAAGTCTCCTTTATACTTTTAAAACAGCTTCTTTTTGGAAAAAATCAGTGTCACGATTAAGCTGATAACCAGCGAAATAAAGATTACAATCAGAAATCCCCAGGTATTGTTGGCAAAGGGCATCCCTTTCAGATTTACATTCATGCCGTAAGCGCTGAAAATCATTGTGGGAATAGACATGACAATCGTAACAGTCGCCAGAAATTTCATGACAATGTTCAGATTATTGGAGATAACCGAGGCAAACGTGCCCATCATACTGCTTAGGATGCCGCTGTAAATATTTGCCATCTCAATGGCCTGCTTGTTCTCGATGATAACATCTTCCAGCAGATCCGTATCCTCCGGGTATTTTTTTATCTTATCTACCTTCATCAGTTTTTCCAGCACAATCTCGTTAGAGCGCAGGGATGTGGTAAAATACACTAGAGATTTCTCCAGCTCCAGAAGCTCCATCAGCTCTTGATTCCTAGTGGACGCATGAAGTTTCTCCTCCACCTGCTCGCTTTTCTTATCTATAATACGCAGATAGTGCAGATACATACTGGCATTCCGGTAAAGAATTTGCAGAATAAACCGGGTCTTCATATATGTGTAAAAGCTGCGCACCCGCCCTTCCATAAAGCGGTTTAACACCGGCGTATCTTCCAGACAGATGGTTAAAATCGCGGTGTCGGTCACGATAATCGCCAAAGGAATGGTTCCGTACCAATCTTTGTCGTTGCGCTCCTCAATCATAGGGATATCCACCAAAATCAGCGTGTATTCGTCTTCTACTTCTATACGGGAACGTTCTTCTTCATCCAGAGGAGCCCGCAGGTCATCGACTTCAATGTGATACATCTCTGCGATATGAAACACCTCTGTTGCCGTGGGATTTGTCATTGCCACCCAGCATCCGTCTGCCGGTTCGTCGATTTGCCGGATCACGCCGTCCACGGTTCGGAAACACCGAATCATAACCATCCCTCCTTTCGTATACCTGTGTTTTAACGTTATCCTCCATTATAAAGTCAGACCCAATGTTTGTCAATTCATCTCATCTGCCTTTACAAACTTTTTACACTTGGCTATAATGGATAAGATAATCCAAAATCAGAAAGGAAACAAAGAATATGAGCGGTTCAACTTTTGGAAAATTATTTCGCATTACTACCTGGGGAGAATCTCACGGGCCTGGCCTGGGAGTGGTGGCGGACGGCTGCCCGGCAGGACTTCCCCTCGCAGTTTCTGATATACAAGCGTTTCTGGATCGCAGAAAGCCGGGGCAAAGCCCGTTTGCCACTGCCCGAAAAGAAGCGGATCAGGTGGAGATCCTCTCTGGCGTTTTTGAGGGCAGAACCACCGGAACGCCTATCTCCCTTCTGGTGCGCAACCAGGATCAGCGTTCCAGGGATTACGGCAACCTGGCAGATGCTTACCGGCCTGGACATGCAGACTATTCGTTTGACGCAAAATACGGTTTTCGGGATTACCGGGGCGGCGGCCGCTCTTCCGGGCGGGAAACCCTGGGACGGGTCGCCGCAGGAGCCATCGCCTGCAAAATTTTAAAACAGCTCAATATAGAGGTACAGGCATATACCCGTTCCATCGGCCCGGTGGAAATCCAGGCCTTTGATTCCTCCCAGATTAGCCAAAATCCTCTGTGTATGCCAGATTCCCAGGCCGCCGCGAAAGCGCAGGAATATCTGGAAGTATGCAGAAAAAAACAGGATTCTGCGGGGGGCGTGATCGAATGCAGGATCCAGAACTGCCCCCCTGGAGCCGGAGAACCGGTTTTTGAAAAACTGGACGCCAATCTGGCAAAAGCAGTTATGTCCATTGGATCGGTCAAGGCTGTGGAAATCGGAGACGGAACAAAAGCCGCCTATGCTCTCGGCAGTCAGAACAACGACGGCTTCTGCTATGGAGAGAACGGCCGTCTGGCCAAAACCTCCAATCATGCGGGCGGGATTTTAGGCGGCATCAGTGACGGAAGTCAGATCTTGCTGCGAGCCTACATAAAACCCACTCCTTCCATCGGCCAGCCCCAGAATACCGCCGACCGAAACGGCCAAAACATCTCTCTAGAAATCAAAGGCCGCCACGACCCCGTCATTGTCCCGCGGGCAGTCGTTGTGGTCGAATCCATGGCCGCCCTGGTACTGACGGACGCTCTGTTATGCGGCATGAGTGCCCGCATGGATCATCTGAAAAAAATCTGGAATCCGTAAGATCACCCGATTTTAGAAAATGTAATGCAATTTGGCGTTTCCACATGAAGGGGCCGCCCTTTTTGTACCAGCAGATTTTTCTCGTAATCAATGGCAAATGTCGTGATGGTGTTGCTCTCATGGTTGGCCACCGCCAGATGCCGGCAGTCCGGAAAAATGGCCAGATCCTTCGGGTATTCGCCGCTGATGGGTAAGGCCAGCTTCTTTGTGAGCAGTCCGCTTTCTTCATCGATTTTATACATGGCGACAGAGTTATCGCCCGCTGTGGAGCAAAACAGATGCTTTCCGTCCGGCGCCAGGGCCAGTCCAGAGGCAGCGTCATGCAGTTCGTCCAGTTCATCCGACAAAGTGCTTACAGTCTGTAATAATTCAAACTGCGGGTTTTTCCCTTCCCCGTTGTAGCTGTAAACGTTAATCTCGTTGCTCAGCTCAAACAACAAATAGGCAAATTTTCCGTTGGCGCTGAAACGGATGATCCGCGGGCCGGACTCACGGTTGCAGCGCAGGATATCCACCAGACGCAGTTTGTTTGTCCGCCTATCGATGCTGTAAAGCTTTACCTGGTCGATTCCATTGTCTACGGCGCACAGATATTTATTGTCTGGTGTTGGGCGCACGCAGTTGACATGGGGACGGAAATTCCGCTCGGCCACGCTGCCCAATCCTCTGTGGAATACGCCGTCCATAATGTCGCCCAGTCTTCCGTCTTCACGCGTATGCACCACCGTCACCTTTCCGTCGTGGTACCCTGCCACATACAGATATTTTCCCTCCTGATCCAGAGAGAGGAAGCATCCCCGCATCCCTTCGATGTTGACACTGTTGATTCGTTCCAAATTTCCTTCGGAATCCACGGCGAAGACTGCCACTCCTTCATCTTCAATGGAATACAGATATTTCCCGTTCTTTGACCTTGCCACATAGGAAGAATTGCGCACTTCAACCTCGCAGCGTTCCGAGAGCGTACCTTCCTGCATATCCACGTCATAAATATGAATTCCTTTGCTGCTTCCGTAGGTATACGTGCCTACATACGCCACATATTTTTCCTCACTCATGGGTTCCTCCTTTTTCTATGACTTTACAGAATTGAAATATGCTTTTACCGCCTTTAATGTATCATCTACATCTTCTTTTGTATGTGCAGCGGACAAAAACATGGCTTCAAACTGGGCGGGTGCGAGATGAATCCCAGATTTTAACATATGCTTGAAATAAACAGCATATTGAGCTGTGTCTGCTGTCTTAGCGCTGGCATAATCTGTCACCCTATTTTCCGTAAAGAACAGACAGCCCAGAGATTGAATATGATTAATCTGACAGGGGATTTGTTTTTCTTTCAGAAAATCCTCCATGCTTCCGTACAACAGCTCTCCCATCTCGGAAAGTTTTTGGTAAATCTCCGGCTCCGAATACAGAATCTGAAGCTGCGCCAGCCCTGCCGCCATGGCAATGGGATTGCCGCTTAAAGTTCCGGCCTGGTATACCGGGCCTGCCGGGGCTACCATTTTCATAATGTCTTTGCGGCCTCCGTAAGCTCCCACTGGCATTCCAGCTCCGATAATCTTTCCATAAGTAGTCAGATCGGGCGTGATCCCATAATACCCTTGCGCTCCGGTAAAGCCCATGCGAAAGCCCGTGATAACCTCGTCAAATACCAGTAGTGTCTGATGCTTGTCGCATAGATCCCGAAGTCCTTGCAGGAAACCTTCTTTCGGAAGCACCACGCCCATATTTGCCCCTACCGGCTCTACAATCACCGCCGCCACTTGTCCGGGATGTTCTTCCAGGAGTTTTTCTACGCTTCCCAGATCGTTATAGATGGCCGTCATCGTATCTTTGGTGCAGCCCGGCGTCACCCCGGCGCTGTCCGGCACGCCGCTGGTCATCACCCCGGAGCCTGCGCTCACCAGCATTGCATCGCTGTGGCCATGGTAACACCCGGCGAATTTGATGATTTTTTCCCGTCCGGTAAAGCCTCTGGCTACCCGCAGGGCGCTCATGACTGCCTCTGTGCCGGAATTGACCATGCGCACCATTTCTATGGAAGGGATATGCGCACAGATAAATTCGGCCATTTCCACCTCAATTTCTGTGGCGCAGCCAAAACTCAGTCCTCGCTCGCATGCTTTTACCACGACATCCCGAATCCGTTCGTCGTTGTGTCCCAGAATGCACGGCCCCCAGGAATCGATAAAATCAATATAGGAATTTCCGTCCACATCCGTAATCCGGCTGCCTTTTGCTTCCCGGATAAACCGGGGCGTATCTCCGATGGCGCCATAGGCGCGCACCGGACTGTTTACGCCGCCCGGTATGCATTCTGACGCTCTTTGAAATAAGCGTTCTGATTTTTCCGCTGCCATTATCCAATTCTCCCTTCCTTCATAAATCCTGCCAGTTCTTTTGCATAATAAGTCAGGTAAATATCCGCTCCAGCCCGGTAGGTGCTGACCGCCATCTCGCAGACGATGCTGTCCTCATCCACAAATCCGGCCTTTGCCGCCGCCTTGACCATCGCGTATTCTCCGCTGACACTGTAAGCTGCCACAGGGACGCAGGTTTCTTTTTTTACATCGGAGAGCACATCCAGATAAGACAGAGCCGGTTTGACCATCAGAATATCCGCGCCCTCCTGCAGATCCAGCGCCGCTTCCTTTAAGCCTTCCCTGCGGTTGTGGTAATCCATCTGGTAGCCTTTGCGGTCGCCGAAAGACGGCGTGGAACCTGCAGCATCCCGGAATGGGCCGTAAAAAGCAGAGGCATATTTAACCGCATAGGACATAATGGGAATGTCCTGGTATCCGTTTTTATCCAGTGCCGTGCGCATGGCCAGAATCCGTCCGTCCATCATGTCGGAAGGAGCTACCATATCTGCCCCGGCCTGTACATGGGAAACCGCGATTTGCGCCAGTTTCTCCAGGGTGCTGTCATTGTCCACTTTCTGATCGTGGAGCAGTCCGCAGTGTCCGTGTGAAGTGTATTCGCACATACACACGTCGGTAATATAATAAAGATTCGGGAACTGGCGTTTTGCCTCCCGCAACGCCCGCTGTACAATTCCGTCCTCGGCATATGCCTGGCTTCCCACCTCGTCTTTTTCGGCGGGGATGCCAAAGAGCATCACCTGGGTGACTCCAGCTTTTTCCAGCCGTTCCAGCTCATAAGCCATCTGATCCACACTGTAACGGAATTGCCCTGGCATTGTAGGAATCTCCTCTTGAATGTTCTCCCCATCGATGACAAACAGGGGATAAATCAAGGATGACGGATCGATTCTCGTTTCCCGCACCATCTTGCGGATAGCCATGTTATCCCGCAGTCTTCTTGGTCTGACAAGTATATCCATTTCAATTTCTCCTTTCTTCTTCTGCCATATGGCGAACCAATTCCACAACGCTGTCTATGGATGCCTTCTCTGCAACATAGGTTTTCATACCCAATTCGTCTGCCTTTGCCTGCGTCTGTCTTCCGATGCAGGCGGCCCGCACCTTGGAGAAATCCAGATCTTTTACAGCTTTCGAGAAACCATGCACAGAGGAAGAGCTGGTAAATACGGCGCAATCAATGGTTCCGTTTTCAAATTCTTCTGCCAGATCGATCAAATCCTGTGTTTCGTAAATGGTGTCATAAGTCGCCACTTCTTCTACCACAAGCTTTGCTTCCTCCAAAATTTCCACCAGTTTGGGATTTCCCATGCTGGCTCTTGGCAGGAAAATGCGCTCGCCTGGGGAGGCTTCCTCTGCCAATGCATGGCCAAGGGCTTCTCCCTCGAACATTTCTGGCATCAGATCCGGGAAAATCCCCCGTTTTTTCAGTTCTTTGGATGTTCCTTCTCCCAAAGCAGCCACAGAGAGTTTGCCCAGACGGCGAATATCCACTTCCAGTTCTTGCAGTTGATGGAAAAATACTTTTACCCCGGTGGGGCTGGTAAATACAATCCACTGAAATTCTTCGAGACGGCCGCAGATTTCCTTGATTTTTGACAAATCTTCCACAGGCTTTGTGGCAATCGCCGGCAGTTCCAGCACTTCCGCACCTTGGCGGCGCAGTCTGGAAGCCATAACAGAACTCAGATCCCGCGGACGAGTCACCAGTACTTTGCATCCAGCCAGCGGCAGTTCTTCATACCAAGCAAACCGATCCGCCAGAGAGCATACCTGTCCGACGACGATCACGGCGGGAGCCTGGATTCCTTGTTTCTTTGCCTCCTCCGGCAATGTGGAAACCGTAGCGACCACCCGTCTTTGTCTGGACGTCGTGCCTTGCTGTAAAATCGCCGCAGGCATTGAAGGATCCATTCCCCCGTCTAGAAGTCCTTTGCAGATATCCGGCAGAGCAGTCACGCCCATGAGAAATACCAGGGTTCCCTTTGCCTCCACCAAAGCCTGAAAATTGATGTCGTATTCTTTTCCTGCCCGTTTATGCCCGGTAATGATATGCACTGAGGAACAGTAATCCCGATGTGTCACCGGAATCCCGTTATAGGCGGGTACCGCAAGAGGAGAGGTAACGCCCGGCACGATCTCAAACGGAATGCCGTTCTCCTCCAACAGCTCTAGCTCCTCGCCGCCTCTGCCGAATAAGAATGGATCGCCGCCTTTTAAGCGCACCACGCGGTATCCTTTTTTTGCCTCTTCCAGCAACACTTCATTGATTTGTTCCTGAGGCATCGTATGATTGGACGCGCGCTTGCCCACGTAAATTTTCCGGGTATGTTCTGGAATCTGGGATAACACACCCTGCCCTACCAGGCTGTCGTAGACGACCACCTCGGCCTGCTCCAAAACTTCCATTCCTTTTCTGGTAAATAATCCAATATCTCCTGGCCCGGCACCTACCAGCCATACTTTTCCAATTTTCTGATCTTTCATAGCATCTCCTTTATCCTAAAATCATTTATAATCCATGTTTGCCGCAGAGATCCGCCAGACAGCACTTTTCGCAATGGGGTTTGGTTCGTGCGGTACAGACTTCCCGGCCATGGTGTACCAGACGATGACAAAAATCACTGCCTTCCTTTGGCGGAATGATCTCCCACAAGGCCATCTCCACTTTTTTCGGGTCTTTGATCTGATCAACCAGCCCCATGCGGTTGACCAGGCGGATGCAGTGGGTATCGGTCACGATAGCCGGTTCCCCGAATACATCCCCCATAATCAGATTCGCGCTCTTTCTTCCTACGCCTGGCAGATCCAACAGGGCTTTGAAATCCCTGGGAATTTTTCCGCCGTGCTGATCCCTCAATTTTTTCATACAAGCGCTGATGTCCCTGGCCTTGCTTTTACCCAGCCCGCAGGGCCGCACAATCTGCTCAATGTCCGCCGCGTCCGCTTCCGCCAGCGCGTCTACGGACGGATATTTTTCATACAGCTTTTCTACCACTACATTGACTCTGGCATCGGTACACTGAGCCGCCAGCCGTACGCTGACCAGCAGCTTCCATGCCTGGTCGTAATCCAGGGAACACTCTGCATCTGGGTACTCTATTTTCAAACGTTCGATGATTTCTTTTGCTAAATCTTTCTTTGTCATTTTGTTACCTGTTCCATAGACTGCCGCACCGAAGCCTCGCAATCGCGCATAGCCAGAATCGTTTTTTCAAACAATGTATCCAACTCCCAGCCCAGCATCTCGGCGCCCCGGCGGATCACATCTCTGGAACAGCCTGCGGCAAAGCGTTTGTCCTTAAACTTTTTCTTCAGGCTCTTCACTTCCATATCCATGACGCTCTTGGATGGGCGCATCAAGGCCGCAGACCAAATCAAACCAGATAATTCGTCTGCTGCAAACAATATCTTTTCCATCTCTTTTTCCGGCTTCAGATCCGAACAGATACCATATCCGTGAGAACAGATGGAATAGATCATGTCTTCCTCCACGCCGCCTTCCCGGAGCAGTTCTGGCGCCTTCTGACAATGCTGCTCTGGATATTTCTCAAAATCAATGTCGTGAAGCAGCCCCACCAGACCCCAGTATTCCTCTTCTTCTCCATAACCAAGTTCCCTGGCATACCACCGCATTACTCCCTCTACGGTAAATGCGTGCTGCAGGTGAAAAGGCTCCTGGTTGTATTTCTTCAGCAAATCGATTGCAGCTTCTCTGGTAATCAAAAAATACCGCCTCCTTTTTCTTTATGTTTTATCAGATCTATTCTAAACAGTAACCATATTTTAGCACAAAAACGGGGGAAAGAAAACCTTCTCCTGCAATTTTATCCAGTATAACGTCTTGAAACAAGGAACAGCTCCCGATACTGATTTGCTCAGAGACGGAAGCTGTCAAAAACACAATATTTAATTAAAAAGCACTCTAACGTATATATCCAAATGGAAGCTGTCCATAAGATACATTGTAGAGATACAGCCCGTTTGCATACGAGATTTCTGGATCGTATACCATCCCTCTGTATTCACACCAGGAATGGGGCGTATATCCTCCGCTGGCAGACGCGCACTGACCAGATATGCAGATCATATCCTCATACCCGACGGCTTTTGCCAGATAACAGAAGGCCGCCGCAAAGTCATAGCAGTTTCCCAGCCTTGTCGTAAGCATTTTGTAGGCATGGTAAGGCTCCCACCCTTGAGGAGGCCAGAGCTGACCGCCCATATATCTGCAATGATTGATCACATAGTTGAAGCAGGCCCTGAGCTTTGCGTCGCTGCTCATGGCGCTGTTTACGCCTACGCCGTCAAGAATATTTCGGCCCCGTGTTCCCTGGAGCGTCACGAAATAGTAATTGTTTCCTTGCTTTGCAATGGTATTGCGTTCCAGCGTGCCGGAGTTTTTGAAATAGTAATAGGTGCCGTCGATCTTGCTCCATCCGGTGGCCATAGCGCCGCTGGCTTTGAAATAATACCGGCTGCTGCCGATGGTGGCCCATCGCTTTGCATACATCACGCCCTTAGAGCTAAAATAATAAGATTTTCCCTGGATGGTCTGCCAGCCGGTTTTCACAATGACATTGTGATTTTTGCCAAAATAGTAAAACTCCTTTTTGATGGATTTCCAGCCGGTGTAAGACGCCCGTTTGCCGGAAGCACCGTAATAGTATTTGTTCTTTTTTACCGTCTTAAAGCAATTTTTGAAAGGAATGCCTTTCTTATTCAGATAATAATAGCTTCCGTTAATCTTTTGGGAATGGATACGTTTGCTGTTATATTTTCCAGTCTTCCCGAAATACCACCAGGCGCCGTTTCTCTGTTTGAGCCATTTGTTGACGGTAGGGGCACAAGAGCTATTCAGGTAATAGTAATTTCCGTTGATTTTCTGCAAGCCGGTTTTACTTGTGTCTTGCTGTCCCAATGCGTTAAAATAATACCATCGGTTATTGACTTTTACCCAGCGGTTTTGCACGGCCCTGCCCAGTGTTGTCTGGTTCGGGGTGACGCTTCCCGAATCTTTTACCGCCTGGGAAGCCGGGGTAAAATAATAACGTATGTTGTTGATTACTTTGCCAGAGGTGATGAGATTTCCTTTTCTGTCAAACGCATAATAATATCCCGGATCCGTTCCCAACTGGAGAACTCCGTCAGACAGGGTATAATATACGGTCTTTTCCTGAGAACTCTTTGTTTTTACCAACTTGTATACATTGCCGGTTGTGCTCTTTTCCCAGAGAGGATTGGCGATTACTTTCAGTCCGTTGGCATTGGTGCTTTCCTGTGCCTGATAGGAATCCTCTTCTTTGTTGTCATCGTCGTTTCCCTCGTTTTCTGTCTGGTTCGCCGACACGCTGTTCTCTGCGATATCGTCTGTTTGTTCTTGCTCCTCTGTATCGCTGAATGCATTGGCGCTGGCCGCAGAAACGGATTCGGGGTGTTCGTCCGCAGGAGAAATCCCGTCTGTTTCGTCTGCGCCGTCTGTTGTTTCAAGCCCATTTGCGCTTTCCGTTTTTTCGATCGCAGGCGTATTGTCCAGCTCATATGTATATTCGGTTTTGTCTGCTTCGCTTTCTTCTAGTCTGTCCGCTGTTTCCGAAATTCCAGTCCCGTTCCCTGTCTCGTCTGCCTCAACCTGTTCTGCATACAGATACGCAGGCGTCTCTGTTGAAGCCATAGCCGGAACCGTAAGACAAATCCCACACAACACGGCTAATGATAACCATCTTTTTTTCATCATTGCCTTCTCCTATTCCACACTCATTACAGTTCTGGATCCGTTTTCCTCGTAAGTGGTCACAACGAAACCTGGGTAATTGTATGCCG
This sequence comes from uncultured Lachnospiraceae bacterium, assembly GCA_947571775.1. Lineage (GTDB taxonomy): Bacteria > Bacillota > Clostridia > Lachnospirales > Lachnospiraceae > MGBC164599. The sequence goes on from CANOZK010000012.1 coordinate 45,238, forward strand.
CGTCCTCCCCTGGCCCGTTGCAGCTTGGCATCCTGCCGGCTTCCTCTTGGGGTTCTCCGATGGCGGCGATCAGTTCATCCATAGACCTGCCAACATAGGATAAAGCGGTTGTCTTGGTATCTTGTTCTGGAGTGGCCGCGACAGTGCTCTGCGGGATGTCCTGCTGGATGACGGCCTGCTCTTCCGCAAGTCTCCTGGCCTCTTCTTCCGCAATCCTTGCTTGTTCTGCCGCTCTTTGCTCCTCTTCAATTCTTGCCTGTTCCGCTTGTGCTTTTGCCTGCGCTTCCGCCTCAGCCTGTGCTTTTGCCTGCGCTTCCGCTTCCGCTTGCGCCTGCTCTTCTGCCTCTGTTGTCTCCTCTGCGACTGTTTCTTCGGCTTCTGCCGTCTCCTGCGGTTCCTCTTTCTTTTGCTTTGTTTTCTTTTTCTTGGTTTTTTTTGCTGCCTGTGTTTCTGATTTGGCAGCCTTGTCGCTGGTCGTTTTCTCTTTCTCTTCTGCGATTGTCTCCTCCGGCGCTTCTGTCTCTTGAGCCTGTTCGGTGACGACTGCCTGTGATTCTTCTTTCTTATCTTGGCATCCCGCAACCGCTAATACAACCACTGTGGCTATGCATAACATGACAACTTTGTTTTTCATATCTCTTACCCCCTCCGTAAATAAATGCTGCCGTTTGGCCTGCAATGCTAAACTGCTGTAAATGAATTGATATAGCCGGAAGTCACCCATGCGCCGTTCTTTTTGCACAGTACTTCCATAATATAGTTCCCCGGCTCCAATTGTCCTTTTGGAATATACATCCCATAACCATAGGAATCTGGATGCTCCAAATTCCGGTTCAGAGGAAATGCCTCATAGACAACGGTATGCTCTGGAGAAATGCAGCGGACATAAACTTCCGAATCTGTATCTAAGCCCTCTCCTTTTAGCATCCCCTGGACTTTTATGTAAGCCCCGTCCTCTTCTACCTCCATGGTTTGTCCCGCCATTTCTTCCTGTCCCCATTTTGAGTAATCCCGGACGGGAGCCGGCATCCGCGGCGCTCTATTTGCGAGAATATTCAGATGCCGTTCCACGATTTCAAAAATCAGGGTGTCGGCCTTCTCTTGTTCCAACGCGTCCACCGGATAGGGAACTGTCCTGCTGAAATAACCTTTTTCATACTCCTCTGCCAGAAATGGTGTCAGCGAATTGCCGAAGGAATCCCGAAACACGACGGCACGGTGTTTTTTCCCAGGATTTCCTGTATAAATGTTCATATCTTCCGTGCTTTGAAAACCATCTCCATAAGAAAACGTGTAGTCCTTCTCATAATAGACGTTCTCATCCTTCTCCCGACCCAATGGATAAACCATCTCATACAGATCACCGTCAAAGTCCTTTCTCACCTCATAAGGAATTTCGGAGTAGTCGGTATGAGGCTGTTCTAACGCATCCAGGATGGTTTCCATGACCAGGGCAGCCCCTTGATTGTTCCAATGGGAATCCAGCCGATGATAAAGGACTTGCTCTTCCTCTGAAAACGCCTGCTTCAGATCCGCATAAGCCACGCCTGCTTCTTCCAGCTTTTCCTGTAAAAGTTCCAACTCCCCATTCTTTTGTATCTGTCGGTAATAATAGGGCATATATTGAGGATACAGCGTGTTCTTATTGGGCGCCACGGCGAATACAAACTTTCCGCCTTGATTTTCTACATATTCTTGAATCAAGGCAAGCATCCGGGCCGCACTGTAAAGCTCCCTCTGATCCAGAGAGAGCCGCCCCTGATAGGAATCCAGAGAATCCGTGTAAAAGTAATATCCGTCCGTTCCCTGAATGACCGAATCGTCCCCAGACATGCCGAAGACTTTTCCTTTGATCAGCGAGTTAGCCTGAATCAGCTCCCATCGAAAGGCAAAATGGTCAGAAAAATAATCTCCCAGTTCCGACAAAAAATGCAGATTCCATTTCCCATCTGTCTGGATGCGGGGAAACGGAGACAATGCCTGTTTCTGGTTCACTTCCCGCTTGGGATAGAAAAGCATCCCGATAAGGGGAATCCACAGCAGTGCAAAAAATATGCCGCAGAAGGCGCGGCAAACTGTTTTCCTCTTCATCGCTCCTCCCGTTAAAATCTAAAATAAATAAACGGATTATAAGCATCTGCCGAAAGCCTGCATATACACAGAACCAGCAATACCATACAGATCCCATAAGAAAGACCCTGAAGCTGCCGGATTTGTTCCAGCTTTTTCTTTATCGGCATCGCACCTACCAGCGCGGCAAAGAATGTGGCCAGATAAAGCGGGTTCAGGATACTGACACAGTTGCTGATATTTTCCGGCGTAAATTCCACGCCTGTAAACATCATTTGGAACATCAGCCCGGCTTGGGACAGACTCTCTGCCCGGAAAACGACGAACGCCAGCACTGCCACTACAACTGCATAGATCTGCCGAAGCCATCGGATCTTGCATTTTTTCACAGGAAACACCGTATCTTCCAGAATGAGAAAGGCTCCATGTATCAGCCCCCAGATGACAAACGTCCACTGCGCCCCGTGCCAAAGACCTGTGCAGAAAAATACAAAAATCTTATTGATGTAAGTACGCGCCGCTCCTTTGCGGTTTCCTCCCAGCGGGATATACAGGTATTCCTTAAACCAGGTGGACAGGGAAATATGCCATCTGCGCCAAAAATCCTGCATACTGTCGGCGTAATAAGGATACTGAAAGTTTTCCCGGAAATGAAATCCAAACATCTCTCCCAGTCCGATCGCCATATCGCTGTATCCCCCGAAATCATAGTAAATTTGCAGGGCATAGGAAACAGCGCCAATCCATGTACTGGGCATATTCAGTCCCTGGCCGGGCAGGCTGAATACGTAATCTGCCGCCAGCCCCATGGTATTCGATATAAGCACCTTTTTTGCCAGCCCCATGGTAAATCTGCGTATACCGCGGGCAACTCCCTCACTGGTCTGTTTTCTGTCCTCGATTTCCCGCTCAATATCGTGGTATTTGACAATCGGCCCGGCAATGAGCTGCGGAAAAAAGGAGATGTACAGCAGCACTTTCCCATAATTTTTTTGAGGCTGTACATCTCCCCGATAAACGTCAATGACATAAGACAAGGCCTGAAATGTAAAAAACGATATGCCGATGGGCATATCAATGGATGGAACCGGAATGGACACGCCAAAAAGCAGATTCACATTTTCCAGGATAAATCCTGTATATTTAAACACACACAAAACGCTTAAATTTACCACAACTGCCACAGCCAGGGCGGCTTTCGCCGCCCTCCCTTTTCCCGCTACCAAAAGCCCCAGTCCATAATTCACAGCTGAGGAAAGCAGCATCAGCAGCACGTAAATTGGCTCCCCATAAGCATAGAAAATCAGACTGGCCAATACTAAGAACAGATTCTTCCACCGAAGGGAAGGCAGCGCATAATATACCAGGAACACCACTGGCAAAAACGCGAATAGAAATACTACACTGCTAAATACCATAATCCTATTGTTCCTGTCATGCTTTTTTCGCTATCGTATAGACTACACGGCTGATATCCGCATATTTCTTGCCGTATAAGTCAACGCCCATTGTCTGCTCTGTCTGCGGATCATAGACCTTTCCGCCGATTTCCACCCATGCATGGCTGATCGCTTCCGCGCCGTCTTTGGAAATCTGTCCGGTCACAATCTTGGCATTGAACCCGCACGCTCTGGCCAGCATACCGAAAGCTGCCGCATAGCTGTAACAGTTTCCTTTTCTGCCGTCCAGCATATCAGACGCATATTTCACTTCCCAGCCGGATGTATCGGTGGGGAAAAATTTTCCGGCATAACTGCATTTTAGCATATCCGCATAGCAGGCTTTCAGCTTTTGTTCTTTGCTCTGAGAGTTCTTTGTTATTTTCTCTACTGCAGACTGTGTTTTGACAAGCATGGCTGCCCGTTCGTTGCTCAGGGACGCCTCTCCTTTTTTATTCAGTTTTATCCCGTCTACTTTTTTATTCTTTACTTTGACTGCCTTGGCGGTAAAATAATAGGCTTTTTTTCTAATTTGGGTCCAGCCAATGGCTGCTGAGGCGTCGCTTTTGAAATAATACTCTTTCTTGCCGATGGTGATCCAGGTATTCTTGACCTTAGCGCCTTTCTTATAATAATAATACTTGCCGTTTTCCTGCTTCAAGCCGTTTTTCGCTGCTTTTGCAGCCGCCTCCACAGGTATCTGAGTTGCCTGCATCACAGGTACGCCCGCCGTAAGTGAGAGCGCAAGAGCCAGTGCCATTCCTTTGCATTTTAACTGTCGTTTCATCTTTTCATCCATTCCTTTCCTTAGATAATCGCAGCTACCGCCAGGATTTTTTGTGAACCCTGATATTGATAAGTCGATACAATAAAGTTGTCGTATGTATAATTCACATCGTTTCCTGGGCCAAGACAACTAGTAGAGCTTTCTGTCTTGAGGGGATTGCCTGCCGCTTTTTGAAATGCTTTGAAATCCTTGCCTTCTTTTGCCAGACTGCTGATGTTTTTTATCAGCCTTCCGCCGGAATTGGTCTTCCATATTTTGCCGTTGACCATGGCTGCACGCTTGGGAGCTTTGCCATCGTTCATAAAATAATGTCTTTTCCCGTTGATTTTCACAGTTTTGTCGGAAACTCTGCGGCCGTTTTTGTCAAAATAATACCGATCCTTCCCGACTTTTTTATAACCTGTGTAAGCTACTCCATTCTTGCCAAAATAATAGGTATTGCCGGCAACGGTCATCCATTTGTTCTTGAGCATTACCCCTTGCTTATAATAATAGGTTTTCTCGCCGACTTTGTGTAAACCGTTTGCTTTTGCGGCTGCCGCTACTGAAAATGGCATGGCAAAAATTTGCAGAAGCAGTGCAAGAAGCAGTGTAAAAGATAATACCTTTTTGCTGTTCATCTTTTCCTATCCTCCTTTTCTTTAAAAATGATTTCACTTGCGGGGATGCGCATTCATATATACATCCCTGATTTTGTTTGTATTCAGATGCAGATAAACCTGCGTGGTGGAAATATCGGAATGTCCCAGCATTTCCTGCACGCTTTTGATATCCGCTCCGTTTTGCAGCAGATGCGCGGCAAAGGAATGGCGCAGAGTATGCGGGGTAATGTCTCTTTTGATTCCGGCCATTTTCGCATACCTTTTTAGCATCTTCCAAAATCCCTGACGGCTCATGGTATGTCCAGAGCAGTTGGTAAACAGACTGAAGGTTTCCCTGTCTTTTATCAGAAATTCCCTGGCGTTTTCCAGATACTGTTTCAGCGCCCGCCTGGAAGCCTGGTTGATGGGAATGATCCGCTCTTTTGCATTTTCCTGGCAGGTGATATATCCCATGGACAAATTTACGTTGCTCATTTGAAGATGGATCAACTCACTGACCCGCATTCCCGTGGCATACAGCACTTCCAGCATGGCTTTGTCCCGCATTCCTTTTAAAGTTTCCAGATCCGGCTGTTTTAACAGCCTGTCCACTTCTTCTACGGAAAGAATTTCCGGCACTTTTTTCTCTACTCTGGGCGGTTTTAAGCCTTCTGCCGGATTATCTTCAATTCTGTGTTTCTGAAACAGGTAGTGGTACAGCGCGCGGACAGACGCGATAGTTCGGGATATGGTTGAAGAGGCAAAGTCCTTTTTTTCCATATCCAGCACAAACGCGTTCAGGTTCGTCTGTGTGGCCTCTTCAAATTCTTTTATCCCATGGGTCTCCAGAAAAAAAGCCAGCTTGCGCAAATCCCTCTGATACGAAGTTTGCGTATTTTGAGATGTCTGCTTTTTGTTATGTAAATAGCTGATAAAATCTTGAATTACGTTTTCCATTTTACATAACTCACCTTAGTTAGTTGATTCGGTAGTTGCCTGTATATTGCCAGGTTCCCGAAGCACCGTAAGTAATTTGATATCCATTTTTTCCGGTTGCCTGTGTAAAGTTCGGATCAAATATATAAACTGCTCCATTCAAGGAGATCTCACACCATGCATGGGGCTGCATTCCGCCTGAAGCAAGGGGTATATAGCCTCGCACCATATGTACATTATGGCCGAGCGCCTTTGCCATATAGTAAAAGGTAGCCGCCATTACCTGGGCGTTTCCAGAATTGTTCCGAAATCCATAGACAGCATTGTGTTCCGCAAAGGTATAGCCCGCCGGCGGGGTGTTGCTGTTGTCTACATATTGGATTTTTGCAGACCAGTCAAAAGCCTTTTTTAGATTCCAGCCAACCTCTTCTAATTTCAGCATTGCAAGAATCTGGGCTTCGCTGTCCTTTAGTTCCGTCAGAACCCCTTTTTTGTTAATGCGGTAATACTTCTTTCCAACAGCAAAGATTTTTTTATTGGTGACAAGCTTTCCGTTCTTTCCAAAATAATATTGTTTACTGGATAACTTCAAAAGCCCGGTCTTCATCACACCGTTTTTCGTATTAAAATAATATTTTGCCCCGTCAATTTTGCGCCAGCCTGAGGCGCGCCTGCCATCCGCCGATTTGATAAAATAATACTTTTTCCCCTCTATCGTCCGCCAGCCGACTGTTGCATATCCGGTCTTTGGATCGACATAATATGTGCGGGAACCGATCGTGGCCCAGCCTTTTTTTACCCTCTGGCCTTTCTCGCTCAGCACATAACGTTTGTTATTCAGCTTCAAAAGCCCAGTCTTCATCACGCCGTTTTTTGTGTTAAAATAATACCGCTCGCCGTCGATGGTCTGCCAGCCGCTGGCACGTTTGCCGTCTGTCTCTGTAAAATAGTACGTTTTTCCGTTTATGGTCTGCCAGCCAGTAAGCATTTCCCCGGCTTCCCCAAAACAATAGACGGCGGATCCAATCTTTTTCATCCCTGTGGGTACGCTGCCGTCTTTCAGCAGATAACAAGTTTTTCCATCAATCGTCTGAAAACCGCAGTGTTTGGAAATATCTCCTTTTGCCCCAATAAAAATAACAGAAGGTATGTCCTCGAAAATCCCTTCCATTTCGCCTACATCTGCTTCATCCAAATAATACTCATATGCCTGACTGCCCGCATTCCAGCGATAGCCGGGAATCGCTACTGCCCCATTCCCGGAAGTCGTATCCAGATGCCAGGAAAGAGATGCCGAATCTTGTGTTTCCCCCAAGACATAGACCCCGGACGCGCCAAAGGAAGCGTTCACACAATACCATTTTCCGGTATCTGCCTCCCAGAGATAGCCTCTGTTCATCTCTGTCCACTCCAGGCAGACCGAAACCAGACGGTTCTGATCGTCAAATTGTTTGTTTACTGCAAATCCGGTTTGTTTCTGTGTAGGTGAATTTTCTGAAACGTTCGCTTCCTCCTCAAAATCAAGTTTTTCTTCTGATATATCGGGAAGTTCTTCGAGCTTCTCTGTCTGTCCTGCCGGTTGGCTTTCTTCCTGACCTTCTGTCAAAATATCTTCCGTTTTTTCTGTATCAAGCGCTTCCCCGGCTATATTGGCGCTGCTCGAGCTGTCCTGCATATTTTCCGCAAATACTGGCGCCGCAGAAGAAATCGTGACTGCTGCTGTCAGAAATAGGGATAGTATTATCTGTTTTCTTTTCACCACTATACTCCTTCCCCTTTTTGTCATGCAATATCGCAATTGATATAACATTTAAAGAATAACACAGATCAAAAAGCAAGTCAATGTAAAGGGAACGTCAAACACGGAAATCAATTTTCTAAATTCAGAACTGATTTCCGTGAACGACAAAAGCTTTTTTCTCAGCCGAAGAGGGCTCCCACTTCTATAAAAATGGTAAATACTTGACTTATGAACCTGTGAAAAAGTGCAGCTTGTTAAGTACCATCTCGATCAAAATTGGATTTACATAACTTTCCAGAGCCATACCTGCCGCCAGCAGCGCTCCGGCAAAAGCGCAGAAAGCTCCGTATTCTTTTCGCTCTCCAAAGGACAGCCTCTGGTTTTTCCAGCATCGAAGGGATAGTTGGAAACTCCTCCGATACAATCCCAGAGATACGGGAATATAGATCACATACTGGGGAAAGAAAAGCACCCCCGCCAGAAACATCCCTTCCACCCCGAATTCCAGCAGAGATACCGTCAAAACGGCTCCCATCAAAAAGCCCATCCATATGCCGGCCACCACAGAAACCGGTACTCCAAAAACAGACAGCCCGCACAGCATACAAAGTGCGTAGACGGCTCCCCGCGTTTTCAATACATATAGAAAGTATTCCGGATTTGCGGGCATTCCCTGGCTGACCCTGGTGAGCAGGTACAGCCCCGGCAGGCCGTTAGCCTCCAACTCTGTTTTCCATAACAAATTTGGCAGGATCACGCCCGTCACAAATCCGATCACGAACAAGATTTCCATCTGGTTTTTTTTCAAAGCAAAATCACCTCTTGATCAGTTTATGGAAATCCCCAAGATTTAGAACGTTTCCTATATTCTGCACAAAACAAAAAATGGTACCGGCCTGCAAACGTTTCTTGTTTACAAAGCCTGTACCATTTATGATGAACACCAAACAGTGTGCAAAATATCATTTTGCGTAGTCTACTACACGGCTTTCCCGTATGACGTTGACTTTTATCTGGCCTGGATAGTCCAATTCTGCTTCAATCTGTTTTGAGATATCCTTAGCCAGCAATACCATATCCGCATCACTGATATACTCTGGAAGAACCATAACCCGGACTTCACGCCCTGCCTGAATGGCAAAAGATTTTTCCACGCCTTTGAAACTGTTGGTAATGTCCTCCAATTGTTTTAATCTGTTGGTATATGTTTCTAAAGTTTCCCGTCTCGCGCCCGGCCTTGCTGCGGAAATCGCATCGGCAGCCTGGACAATGCACGCAATCAACGACTCTGGTTCCACGTCGCCGTGATGTGCGGCCACCGCGTTGATGACAATCGGAGATTCCTTATATTTTTTGCACAAGTCCACGCCGATCTGGATATGGGAGCCTTCCACCTCATGGTCGATGGATTTTCCGATGTCATGAAGCAATCCAGCACGTTTCGCGGTGCGCACGTCAACGCCCACTTCCCCGGCCAGCAGTCCGGCCAACTGCGCCACTTCGATAGAATGTTTTAGTACATTCTGCCCATAACTGGAACGGAATTTCATACGTCCCAGCAAACGGATCAATTCGGTATGAATGCCGTGTACGCCCACATCCATAGCCGCTGCTTCGCCTTCTTCCCGTATGTTGGATTCCACTTCCCGCTGCGCTTTCTCTACCATCTCTTCGATCCGCGCAGGATGAATCCGGCCGTCCAGAATCAGCTTTTCCAAAGCGATTCTTGCCACTTCCCTGCGTATGGGGTCAAAGGCGGATAATACCACAGCTTCGGGAGTATCGTCGATGATCAGATCCACGCCGGTCAGGGTTTCCAGGGTTCGGATGTTGCGCCCTTCCCGCCCGATAATGCGGCCTTTCATCTCATCATTGGGAAGCTGAACCACGGAAATGGTAGCCTCGGATACATGATCCACCGCGCATTTTTGTATGGCGTTGACCACATATTCTTTGGCCTTTTTGTCCGCGTCTTCTTTAGCCCTGGTTTCCAGCTCCTTGTAAAGTTTTGCAACATCAAACTTCACATCATCTTCCACAGATTTTAACAATTGTTCTTTTGCCTGTTCGGAGGTTAAGCCCGATATTCTCTCCAGCTCTTGCACTCCTTTTTCGTGTAATTGGTCTACTTCATTTTCCTTTTTTTGTATGCTTGTGATTCTCGCTGTACATTCTGCCTCACGTTTTTCCAGCATCTCCGCTTTCTTATCTACGGCTTCTTCTTTCTTATCCACAGCTTCTTCTTTTGATAAGACACGCTTTTCATACTTCTGCAGCTCTGCTCTCCGTTCCTTCGTCTCTTTGTCCAATTCGTTTTTCTTTTTCAGAGACTCCTCTTTCACTTCCAACAGAGCTTCCCGCTTCTTTGATTCCGCGGCTTTCAACGCTTCATCTATGATATTTCTTGCCTTCTCCTCTGCCGTTCCAATCGTCTGAGCGTCCCGCTCTTCCTTTTTGGCGATGGCAGTCTTATAAGCAATGGGAACTGCAATAAGCAACGTGACAATCACAGCGACAACTACAATTACAGCGACTATTGCACCTGTCACAGGAGCACCTCCTTATTAAGTTTTCATTGTACAATCACAACATCTTAATATTAAACCGTTTTCCAATAAAAGTCAAGAAAAAGACAGATAGCTTTTCAAATCTGCGGATATGTGGTAAAATAAGAGTGGAAAAATCATTGAATTTTTGCGAAAGGAGAAAACTTATATGAAACCATTGAAACAGGCTGTTTTAAATACCATCGGATATATCGTTGCGTTTGTTCTGGTTTGGGCTTTTGCCAAACACAGCATAGACTGGGGCGCTGGTTTGATTCTCGCCATTGTTTATTTTGTTCTTAATTATGTCCTTTTATCCGCCATCCATTATGCAAATAAAAAATAGATTAACAGTGTATAATAGTGTATAATATATAAGTATATTCTGAAAAAGAAAGGAGCAACAGCCTCATTATGAAAAAGAAAACCATTCTGACACTTGCCGCGGTTGCAACAGCGCTTGGACTGACAGCCTGCGGTTCCCAAAACGATGAAACGGCACAGTTAAAGGAGCAGGTAGCGCAATTGGAGCAGCAAGTAGAAGATCTGCAAAGCGAATCCCCAGCCAGCGATACGCAGGATGTATCGGCTCCACCGGCAGAGGATTCGGCAGCCGCGGAAGATACATCGGATCAAAACACTCCGTCCGCATCCACAGAGGATACGCAGCAAAAAAGCGCGGCGAACACCCCGAATCTCTCTGTATTGTCCGAGCTGGTGCAAGATCTGGAACAGCGGATCAAAGACGCCGCTCCCACCGGATCTGCTCAGGAACAGCGGGAACAATTTTATAACCTGAAAGGGGAAATCGATCTGGTTGAAAATGAACTGGATGCGCTGGAAGACGACCTGGAAGCTCAGTATCATTCTGGAAGCCTGGACGCTTCTTCCTACCAGGATTCCGATCGGCAGATCGATGCGCTGGAGGATCAGTTGGATCGCTGTGAGGATCAACTGGAATTGATTTTTGGCATAGACGGCTGAATTAAGAAAACAGGCCGTGGAAATTGAATAGATAGATTCCATGGCCTGTCATTGTTGTGTATCTATTTTTTTTATTCATATCGTACAATTTCTTTTTTTAACCGTTTGATAATCCGTTTCTCTAATCTGGATATATAAGATTGGGAGATACCCAGCAAATCCGCAACTTCTTTCTGCGTCTTTTCTTTCATATCCGGCGCATACAAGCCGAACCGCAGCTTGATAATGGTCTGCTCCCGCTCGTTTAATTTGGCGATGGCCTTTCCCAGCAATGTTTTTTCCACTTCCTGCTCAATATCCCGGTAAATCACATCCTCATCGGTGCCTAAGATATCGGATAGCAGCAACTCATTGCCGTCCCAGTCCACGTTGAGGGGTTCGTCGATGGAGACCTCCATTTTGGTCTTGTTGTTCCGGCGCAGGTACATCAGAATCTCGTTTTCGATGCAGCGGGAGGCATAAGTCGCCAGCTTGATTTTTTTAATCGGATTAAAGGTATTGATGGCTTTGATTAAACCGATCGTCCCGATGGAAATCAAATCCTCCACGCCCACGCCGGTGTTGTCAAACTTTTTGGCAATGTAGACCACCAGCCGCAGATTATGCTCAATCAGCGTGGACTTTGCCTCCTTTTCCTGTTCGGTGCCCAGGCTGCTGATAAAGGCCGCTTCCCGCTCCGGCTCCAGGGGCGCGGGAAGCACATCGGCGCCTCCGATATAGTAAATTTCCTTCTGTTTGCGGAACATGACGTTGGAAAACCTGGAAATAATTGGTACAGGCTCCTTCTTTACTGCTGCTTTTAGACTCATAGTTTTGCTCCTCTCCATTTATCGAAATCCAAATCATATCATTTTCCCGTTTAAAATCATCTGGTATGCTCCCTTGGAATCAAACGGCGAGGAAGAAACGGCAATGACCGGGTGGTAGACATAGACAATCTGCTCCCCACGATAAATGCACATTTCCTCCAGAGTAATTGCCGGAAGTATTCCCCCGTGGTCATTCACACTGGAAAAGACAATAAAATGGGGATGCAGACTTTCCCACAATGGATCATCGTACTTCCCCACAGTTTCTTGCATATTCCTCAGTCCGTTCAGTGCGGCGGCCGGCACAAGATCGGCCAAAGCCTGTTCCTCTGCAATGGATACCGGTTTTCCAGTCAGTGGGTCGCTCAGCAGATTTCCAGTGTCGTAAAAGCCGGTCACAGTCTGTGTTTTCTCCTGAAATTTCAACCTGACCTGGCAGAAGACTTCCCCGCGGCTGTTCCATTTTCTGTATTTTCTGACGCATACGGCAAAGAGCACGTAGCTGGCTCCTGTAAAAAGTACAAACGCGCCGAGTCCAAAGGCTTTGTTTTCCTCTGCGGATATCACATCCCAGAAGCCGCCGCATAAAAAGGCCAGGATATACAAAGCTGCCGTGGCCCCTGCCAGCATCCGTTTTGACTTCACGCTGCATCCGATCTTTGCCATTACTGCCGCAGTCGCAACATGCAGCACAAAGGCAGCCAAAGTAAAAATATCTGTGGGTAGGAGTAAGATAAGACAGGACGATAAGGCGCCAATCAGAGCGCCGAGAAGGCTCCTGTACCAGACGGCCTGGATGCCGAGAAGCATCCCCGTCAGACGAATCAGGACAAAATCCATCAAGAAGTTTGTGATAAAAACTACATCTATGTATATTTCCCGATACAAGAAAAGCCCCCCATAACCTGTGTTATCTTACCTTTTGTAAGATGCGCTGCAACACATTATAGGTTATGAGGGCAGAAGAATTTGTCAAAATAAGGACGTACCTGGTTAGAAGTTTTCGGGGGAATTTGAGAATTTTCGACATAGAAATGGAAAGAAATCTATTTAGTTCTTCACAAAATCATGAAAAACCGCAAGCATTTGCCGCAATTCCCCAATCGGGAGCTGACCTGGCGCCGAGGCGCTTTTGACCGTGGCGAACGTAACCGCCGATCCAAAGATTTCCCCGCAGAAGCGGCTGACGCTTCCCATCTCTCCCATGGACATGGTAATCACAGGTTTTTCGGATTCACTTTCTGCCGTTACCTGCAACAGCCTGGCCACATCGCCGTAGTCCTTGGGCATCACCGCCAGCTTTAAAATATCGGCTCCGATATCGTCTTCATTTTGAAGGATTTCTTTCATCTCCCGATTAGATGGGGTTCTCTCAAAATGATGGCTGGAACCGATGATCCGGATTTTTTTCTGATGGATCGCTGAAATCAGTTCCTCCTGATGGGAGGGAGAAAGTTGCAGGACTTCTACATCAACTAAGGACGGCAGTCCAGTATCCACAGTATCTTTTAATAATCTGACATATTTTTCTGTGGGAATCCGCAGATTTCCCCCTTCTTTGGATGTACGAGCAGTGAAAATCAGAGGGATTTCTCCCAGGATGCCGCAGAACTTTTCGAGGACTGCCGTCACTTTTTCCGGCGAAAAAAGGTCTTTGAAAAAATCCGCTCTCCATTCCACCAGATCCGGGCGGACAGCGGCCGCTTCCTGGGCTTCCTCCAGCAGTTGGGTAAAACTGGATTCGGTAAGCGGAACGCAGATACAGGGCGGCCCCTCTCCAATCGTTATATTTTTTACGGTAATACTTTTTGCCATTTCTTGACATCTCCTATCAGAATCTATATGATGGTGAAAAACGTGTACGCTTGGAATCTTCTTTGCACCTGCTTTTGGCCAATAGATTCCAAGAGTACAGAAGCTCAAAACGGAGGATCTATTATGAATATTCCCATTACGGGCCATACCCGGCTGACCGGGCTTTTGGGTAGCCCTGTCTCACACAGCATTTCCCCGCGGATGCACAACGAAAGCTTCCAGTATCGAAACTTAGACTATGTATATCTGTGTTTTGACGTAGACGAACAGGCTTTGGAAGAAGCGGTTAACGGCCTGAAAACCATTGGTATCCGCGGCTTTAACCTGACCATGCCCTGTAAAAACCAAATGGCAAAGCTCTGCGATGCGCTCTCTCCCGCCGCTCGTTTAATCGGCGCGGTCAACACCGTGGTTTGCGAAAACGGACAGTTGATCGGCCACAATACAGACGGCATCGGCTTTGTGCGCTCTTTAAAAGACGCCGGGGAGGACATCAAAGGGAAAACGATGACGCTTCTGGGCGCGGGCGGCGCGGCGACGGCCATCTGCACGCAGGCTGCCATCGACGGGGCAAAAGAAATTTTGGTCTTTGCCCGTCCTACCAGCCGTTTCTGGAGCCGGATGCAGAAGTTGGCAGAAGAAATCAGCCGCTTTTATCCCTGCCAGGTTTCCCTGATGGATCAAGCCGATGAACCCCGGCTTTTGCAGGCTTTGAAAGAAAGCCAGCTTCTGGTAAACGGTACTTCGGTGGGCATGGCTCCCAATATAGAAGATTCCCTGATTACGGATGCAAAATATTTCCATTCAGATCTGTTTGTCTACGATGCTATTTACAATCCAAAGCAGACCCGGCTGTTAAAGCTTGCCGAAGAGGCGGGATGCCGAACCTGCAACGGATTGTATATGCTGTTGTACCAGGGCGCAGAGGCGTTTCGGCTATGGACAGGGCAGGACATGCCCACCGACCATATCAAAGCCTGCTGTTTTGACGGAATTTAATTTTCTTATTAATTTTCCTGTTCAATCTGGATTTTGCGGATCTCCTTGGTGCGGATTTCTTCGGTAATCTCTGCGATAAAGGTATCCAAAAGTTTCGCGCCCTCGTCGCCCAAATAGCGGCTTCTGACGGATACCACGCCCTCTTCCTGCTCTTTGGCGCCGACCACCAGCATATAGGGCACTTTGTCCAATCTGGCTTCCCGGATTTTGTAGCCCATTTTTTCGGAACGCTGATCCACAAAGCAGCGGATGTTCGCCTCTTTTAATTTGCTCTCTACTTGTGCTGCGTAGTCGTGGAATTTCTCGGAAATCGGGATTACGCGCACCTGTTCCGGGCACAGCCAGGTGGGGAACAGCCCAGCATATTTCTCGATCAACCAGGCTAACGTCCGCTCATAGCAGCCCATGGACGTCCGGTGGATGATGTAGGGACGTTCTTTTTCTCCGTCCTGGTTGATAAAGGTCATATCAAAACGCTCCGCCAGGAACATATCCAACTGGATAGTGATCATGGTGTCTTCTTTGCCGTATACATTTTTTGCCTGGATATCCAGCTTCGGCCCATAGAAAGCGGCTTCTCCTTCTTCTTCGGTGTAGGGAATCCCGATATGGCCCAAAATCTCGCGCATCATGTCCTGTACTTGGTTCCAGGTTTCTTCATCGCCCAGGTATTTCTCCTGGTTGTTGGGATCCCACAGGGAGAGACGGTAAGTCACATCCTCTGCCAGTCCCAGTGTGGACAGACAATATTTTGCCAGATCCACACAGCCTTTGAATTCTTCTTCGATCTGATCTGGACGCACGATCAGATGTGCCTCGCTGATGGTAAACTGGCGCACGCGGGTCAGTCCGTGCATCTCGCCGGAATCTTCGTTCCGAAACAGCGTTGACGTTTCGCCCAAACGCACCGGCAGATCCCGGTAGCTGTGCTGTTCTGCCTTGTAGACATAATACTGGAATGGACAGGTCATCGGGCGCAGGGCAAAGATTTCTTTGTCTTTTTCCTCGTCCCCCAGCACGAACATTCCCTCCTTATAATGACCCCAGTGATCGGAAATTACATACAAATCACTCTTTGCCATCAGCGGCGTCTTTGTCCGCACATAGCCGCGCTTTGCCTCCTCGTCCTCAATCCATCTTTGCAGCTCTTGTATCATAATCACACCTTTGGGCATCAGCAGCGGAAGTCCCTGGCCGATTACGTCCACGGTGGTAAAGAGCTTCATCTCCCGTCCCAGCTTGTTGTGATCGCGCTTTTTCGCCTCCTCCAACTGGATCAGATGCTCTTTCAGCTCATCCTTTGTCCCATAGGCGGTGCCGTAAACGCGAGTCAGCATCTGATTTTTCTCGCTCCCCCGCCAGTAGGCTCCAGAGGAAGACAAGAGTTTAAACGCCTTTACACCCTTAGTATTCATCAGATGCGGCCCGGCGCACAGATCTACCCAATCTCCCTGAGAATAGAAGGAAATCTCGGCGTCCTCCGGCAGATCCTCAATCAGTTCTACCTTATAAGTCTCCCCTTTCTCTTTGAAAAAAGCGATGGCATCTTCTCTGGATTTGGTAAAACGTTCCATGCGGGCGCCTTTTTTGATGATTTTCTTCATCTCTTTTTCAATCGCTTCCAAGTCCTCCTGGGAAAAAGGAGCGCACTCAAAATCATAGTAAAAACCTGTGTCGATAGACGGCCCGATGGCTACCTTTGCCTCTGGATAAAGCGTCTGGACAGCCTCGGCCAATACATGGGAAGCGGTATGACGCAGGGCGGCCAACCCTTTCTCATCTTTTGCCGTAAGGATACTAAGCTGACAGTCTTTGTCCAGCATTGTGCGCAGATCCACCACCTGACCGTCTACCTCCCCGGCGCAGGCGGCACGTGCCAGCCCTTCGCTGATATCCGCGGCAATGTCAATCACCGACATAGCCTGTGCATATTCTTTTTTTGAGCCGTCTTTTAATGTAATAATCATAATTATTCTCTCCTTTTTTGATTTTCTGCAAATAGAAAAAGCCCGCCCTTGTGAGCGCAATTGCCATCACAAGGGGCGAGCCAGATATTCTGAACCGCGGTTCCACCCTTTTTTGCTATTGTATACAGTCCTTCAATAGCCTCTTTTGATGATAACGGAATCACCGGGCCGGATTGGGGCCGCTCAGAGCTGGTCTTCAAATGCCCGCGCAGTGAAATGCTTCCAGCGCCGCCGTTTGCAGGCGGGCATTTCTCTCTGGAAAGTTCGGCATTCTACTCTTCTCTTCATCGCTTTGTCTGTTTTGTTGCAATTATTATAACACGAACGCGGTTTTTGTCAATAAAGTTTTTTAGGTAATATTTTGAATATATTTACAGATGGCCTACCAGCTTTTCTTTTACCAGGGCAAACGCCTCCCGAACCATAAAATGGGGCTGATACGTCCATTGTGACGGAGCCGGGATTCCGTAAATATCGCTGTATTGCTGATGTTTGGCCAGCTTCATGCTTCGATAGACGTGAAAATTCTGGGTCACCAGTCCTGTTTTCTTTTCTTTTACCGGAGCAAGTCTGGCGCAGTATTCTAGATTCTCCCAGGTGCTTGTGGAGTCCTCCTCCAGAATGATCCGATCGGATTCAATTCCCATCTTTATCAGCTCCTGCTGCATACAGACTGCTTCGGTCATGTCCTCGCCTGGCCCCTGCCCTCCAGATAAAATGGCTATGGTGGACGGATTCTTTTTCAGATAATCCGCCGCCTTTTTGATTCTCTCTCTCAAAGCCCGGCTGGGATGATCCCCTCGCACCTGCGCGCCCAGTACAATGATATAATCCAGGTTTTTCTGCTGCTTGCCGCTCATGCCGCTGATAATCAATCCTTCTAAGAACATAAAAAAGAAAAGCCCTGCCAGAAGAAGAATGCCAAAACCTGCCTTCACACCTTTTGGAAGCGCGTTTACCCACAAAGGCGGCCGGCCCAGCACATATCCCAGCAGAACCAATACCGCTCCGGCCAAAAGCCAAATCACGGCAAAATCCATACCAAAAATCATCAGAGCAATATAATATCCCAGGCATAAAATGCCCAGGATTCCAAATACCATTGCCATCAGACGTTTTTTCCGCAGCATTTTTTATATTTCTTTCCAGAACCGCAGGGACATGGATCGTTGCGCCCTACCTTGGGCCCTTTTACCACGGTGCCGGATTTTTTCTGCTCCAGGTATAGTCTCTTTTTTGTATCTTTATCAAAGATCCGATCCCACTGAGGCAAGTCATACAGCCAATCAGCCCTGGCATCCACCATATTTTTGTAGAGCTTTTCCTTGTCAAAGCCTAGATTTACCACAGTATCCTCAGTCATCTCTTCAATGGGATTGGCTTCTTTTAAGCTCTCATTGATTCCATCCAGGAATCCCACCATGGTAAATACGTCCTGTCCATATTTTTCCGCCAGTTCTTTTACTGTACCAGTTACCACCTCATCGGGATTTTCCAGCAATTGCTCATAGATGCCCTTCTCAATGTTGAAATAAGTGGCCCAGAACTTCTGCAGTTTTCCTCTGTCTGCATGTTCATCGTAGGCAACTGCTCTCCATTGTTCCAAAATTGTTTTCTCACTCATGGTATCTATTTCCTCTTTTCCAAAGTTTTCCGGTCTGATCCCG
>CANOZK010000013.1 GCA_947571775.1 uncultured Lachnospiraceae bacterium
CGTGAAGCTAAAACTTGTTTGGTATCTGTGTTTTCTCCCCAATGTTTTTTGTTTATCTGCTTTTTCGGAATATAAATCACTTTACCGTCCACATATTTTTGAATTTGTTCGATTAACTCCTTCGGCAGTAGATTCGTTGAGTTCTGATAGTTCATTTTGCACCTCCTAAATTGCGGCTTTTAGGATTCGCAAAGGCTACTATCACCCAAAAACAATTTTACGTGCAATAGCCTTTGCTATGCACAAAACTTATTTCCCATAAATTAAACGCTCCTTTCTACTGGTCAAAGGTTTTTCTCTACCGTTCTCATATCGAGTTCATATAGAAAGTCTACATTTTTATTATATAGACTCCAACAGATAATAGCAATCATTTTTAAAAAGCTTCCCAAGCAAAAACACTCCATTCAAACAGGCGATTCACATCCCATGCCATTTATACATAATATACTAATGTACTTTGGAAATTACTTTTTTATGTATATTGAAAGGAGTATTATGGATAGATATGCGATGAACCGCTGTGCCCGACAGCCCTATGGCCAGATGCCCGCACAGCCCAAGCCGAAATGTGAGCCGGCGCCCTGCAAAGAAAAGCACGAATCCATGTTTGACGGGCTGGACACCCTTCCTTTGGCCATGGGATACGTGCCCTGCCAGAAATTCCGCACCACATTTGAACTCTGCAAGGCCTTTCAGGTAGGGACGATATTCCCAGAACTGTGCAAACCGTTCTGCGGACAAAGGAGGTGCTGTCGATGAACCACAATCACAACGGGACACAGAACTGCCCTTCCAGAGAAAAACTGCTGCAAATGCTGAATGAATATAGTTTTGCCATCAGCGATATTTTGCTGTACCTCGACACCCATCCCAACTGTGAAAAAGGAATGGAATTTTATCGGACAAATATCAAGAAGCGCAAAGAATTATTGGGCCTCTATGCAAAAAATTATGGTCCTCTCACCATTGACACAGCAGACGACTGCGCCAGTAAGTCCTGGGAATGGGTCATGCAGCCATGGCCTTGGGAAAATAAAGGAGGTTGTTAATTCGTTATGTGGAATTATGAAAAAAGATTACAATATCCCGTAAACATTAAGACGCCCAACGCGAAAGTCGCACAGTTTATTATGAGCCAATATGGCGGGCCGGACGGAGAAATCAACGCGTCCCTGCGTTATCTCTCCCAACGTTTCACAGCTCCTAATCGTGTTTGTATGGGTGTACTCAACGATATAGGTAGAGAAGCCCCTGAAATGTTCCGTTTCAGGGAGTGTCGATTTTTTCTTTTGCAGCTGTGTAGCTCCATTTAAAGGGAAGTAAATTTAAATATACATCCATATGGTCTTTGTCATTCACAACTATTTTATCTAAAATTTCTTTGTAAAACTCGTCGTCATATTCCACGCCATTTACAAGCTCGTTTACTGTCTTTGTCATTTCATCGACAAGCTTCTGCTGCTGGCTAAGCGTTTCTTTTTGTTTATCAGTATTGTCTATAACGGATAGCAGCTCGGAAATTTCATTCTCGCATTTCGCTCTTTCTGCTGCAAATTCATCTCTGGTCAGATCGCCGGATATATAAAGGTCTATGAGATTGGTGCGTTTTTCTTCAATAGTCTTCATCTGTAATCTCAAGTTGTCGTCCTCTGTGTCTGTAACATCAGAAGAAATGATAGATTTGATCATAGCAAGCAAATTACCCGCAATTTTCTCTTTATTGTATTTCAAACTCTTCGTGACAAGACACATGATATGGATCGCGTCTTCATTCCGTATACTCCGTCCTGTGCAGCCGACTTTGTTTCCCGCTTTGTCAATGTGGGGGCTTCCATGTTTGGCGGCTTCCTTACAACGCCAGGCTTTGTATCGGCTTTTGTCTTTTCGCGTCTTATACCTTGCTACATAACTCGAACCGCAGCATCCGCATTTGATTTTACCAGAAAAAGAATATCGGTTGCTATATTTTGCTTTTCCCTCCTGTGAGAGGGAACGCTCGTCTAAAATGTGGTTCGCTTCGTCGAACATTTCACGGGATATAATAGGCTCGTGATGGTCTTTGATAATGATAAATTCCTCTTGTCCAAGGTTTGCTTTTTTTTCATGAGAAAGAAAATCGGGGGTGTAGGTTTTCTTCTGTACCAAATCGCCGCAGTATTTTTCATTTCGGAGAATTCGGAGAATTACCGTATTTTGCCATTCCTTTGTACACCGCATAGATTGTATTCCTGCTTCCCGAAGTTCACGGGCGATGACATGGGTTCCTTTTTTCTCATTGACAAATTTATGGAAGATAAGGCGGACGATTTCTGCGCCTTCCTCGTTGATATGCATTTTACCATTTTTCACATCATAGCCAAGCATACTCCGTCCGAACACAACACCCTGCTCCATTTGGCGTTTCTGCCCCCACTTGACACGCTCAGAAGTCTTGCGGCTTTCCTCCTGCGCAATCGAAGACATAATGGCAAGACGAAGCTCCGCATCGCCGTCCAAAGTGTTGATATTGTCATTCATGAAAATAACGCCTACGCCGTGCTTTTTAAGGTCGCGTGTGTAGTAGATGCTGTCAAGGGTATTCCTCGCAAAACGGGAGATCTCTTTTGTGATAATCAAATCAAAATCGCCGTTCTTGGCACACGCAATCATGCGGTTAAATTCTTTCCGTTTTTTTGTATTTGTGCCAGAAATGCCTTCGTCTGCGAATATCCCATAAAGCTCCCAATCAGGATTGTGCTCAATGTACTGCTTAAAGTAACGCTGCTGGCTTTCAAAGGAATTGGCTTGGTCTTCATTGTCGGTAGAAACACGGCAGTACGCCGCCACACGCTTTTTCTTGTCTATAATTTTCCGCTCTTGGTTTGAGCATTCGTATCTATTCATTACGATGCACTCCTCTCCTTATTTATCGCCCATTTTTTATATACAAAAACGCCAAGCGTTTATGCCAGGCGTTGTTTTCTCCGATTTAAACAGTACTGTTTTTCAAGCTCAAGTAAACAGCGTTCCCGCTGCGATGCAGTCAATAAATTTCGTTTTTCCAATGACAAAAGAATTGCCCTTTGAATATTCATAAGAAACGCTGCGTGTTCCTGCTCGTTCAGTTCTGGAACGGGCTCGCCGATATAGACAAATTCTCTGTGTTTCACGTAACAAACACCTCCCTCGTGTTCACTATATGAGCCGATGATTGTACCATATAACGAGAGAGCAATCTTTTTTGAGTACGAGAGTGCGTTTGAAAAATGCTTTATCTTCCGTAGAAAAATAACGCCCGACGAGAGTTGCTACATACTCCCGCAGGCGTTGTTTGTCAATCGTATATTTTCGGACGTATTTTGTAGATATATGTTTTTAACACACAGATATTGCTGTTATATCATGTCCTATGTCACTATAAAAGCTCCTTCTTTTTCTGGAATTTCGCCCATCTTGAGAGATAATGCCCACACCATACAAATAAAGCAAGGACTGCTGTGTAGTCTGCTAGAAAAAATGCCAAAGGTTCATCAAAATCGAAAAATACGAATTGATTTTTAAGAATCATATATTCCCCAATCCCTCTTTTTACAAAGGCATACGCTCCATAAGCCGCTGCCAGGAAAGCGGCTATCCGCAATATCCATATGTGAACGACCGGCGTCTTTTTCAGATGCTTTTTCACCATTCCCATCACCCTGTTCCAATGCACCCCCAGATGTAGGGAAAGGAACGTAAATCCCCAATATGCTGAAACCATATGCAGTTTTCTCGCAAAAGAACGACCTCCTGTGATGGGAAGGAATGCAAGCGCATGGCGGGAGAGGATAACGCCGCTTAATACGGAACCTAGCATCGCAATAAAAACACAAATGACAAAAGTTGTCTGCAAGATAGAAAAAAGCGTATATCTCCTTTTGAAAATATTTTCAATCCACTTTCGATTCCATATGTGGTGCAATATAAAAAGGACAAACAGGAAAAGCCCAAGCCATTCATGGACGGCTTGGCCGACAAGCTCATAAGTCATCAGAACAATCAAAACCGCCGTCATGCAAAAATCGGTCACCACTTTCAAGACTACGCTGCGTTTCACAAAAACCCTCCTTTAGTAGTCAATTTCATCCAGCCAGCTTGACACATCATCCGCCGCATTTGGCACGTCTCTTTCATTCACGGTAAATCCGTCTGCAATAACTGTTGCTTGCGGCTCAAGTTCCTGAATCGTTCCAATCGTCCCGGAAAAACGGCTTCCGTTATGAACGTTAAATGGAACTATTGTCTTTCCCGAAAAATCATATTCATCAAAATCTCAAAAAATTGAGAGAAAAGAATTTGATTCTTCCGGCCGCATTACCGTATCTGCTATATAAGAACGGATTGTCTCATTGTCTTTTGAAAATATACCGTCGTCCACGACCGCCTCTCCCGCACACTCTTTCACAAACGCCACGGATTGGGCATATTGCGATGTATCCATAGAAGCCGACTGTGAAACAGGGTAAATATATTTTCCACTGAAATCATAGCTTTCCAGGAACGTCCCCACTGTCATAGGTGCAGTACGCCACCAGATGGGATAACACAATACAATCCTGTCATATTGTTTGATAGAATCCAGCGAATTCTTAATTGGCGGCCTCGCGTTATTGTCCGCCTCGTCTTTTGCTTCTCCATATGCAACCTCGTTATAATTGTCGCTGTACGGCGTTTCCCGTTCGATACGGAAGGAATCGGCTCCTGTCTGTTCTAAGATATTTGCCGCAATCCTTTCACTTGTCCCGCTCCACGAAAAATAAGCTACCAGTATTTTTCCTGATCCTGGATCCTTCGGTTCTTCTGGATTTTCTGGCTCTTCCGGTTGTTCGGAAGCGGGTTCTACTGTTACGGCACAAGCTGCATAAATATCATTATCTGCGGATGCTGTAATGACTGCTGTTCCCTCTACCACTGCCCTTACCGTTCCATCATCGGAAACCGTGGCCACTGCCTGGTCGGAAGATGACCACCGGATTGCCTTATTTGTTGCATTGGATGGATTCACTGTGGCAATAAGACTTTCTTCTTCTCCCTGCTTTAAGTTAAGCTGCGACTTATTTAATGTCACACTGGCGACAGGTATTGTGCTGTCTTCTACTTTAATGGTACAAGAAGCCGTTTTCCCGGAACCATCTGCTGCCGTTACCCTGATTTTTGCCGTTCCGGCAGAAACAGCACGGATCACACCTTTTTTGCTTACGGTTGCCACTCTGCTGTTGCTGCTTTCATAGGACACCTTTTTCACTGACGCTTTTTGAGGAGATATGGTTGTTTCTAATGTAAATTTTTGTCCTGTTTTTAGAGAAACCAACTTCTTGTTTAACTTAATGTTGCTTACCAGCGTTCTAACGGTAATCCGGCTTCGCGCCTTTATTTTCGTTCCCTTGATCCTTGCCGTAATGGTGGCTTTGCCATTCTTTTTTGCGGTAACTTTTCCATTTTTAGACACGGAGGCAATCTTCGGATTGCTACTTTTCCATTCCACACCCTTCTTTTTTGCCGCTTTATTCAAGGTTGCTTTCAATTTCACGGTTTTTCCTTTTTCCAAAGTATAATCAGATTTACTTAACGTGATGGAAACCGTTTGATTTTTTGTTGTTTCCTCCCTTGATGCAAACAGCCATCCCATAATTTCCGTATCCTGGCAAAACAGGCTTCCCCCGCTGTGCTGGTATGTAACCCCTGTTCCTTTAAAATAAGAACCGCCCTTTACATCCAACACCAGAAGCTCCTCTATTTCTTTCTCGGACAAACCTTCTTTCTGATAGAGGTCATGCAGCTTTCGGTAAGTATTTTGAAATGGCTCAGATGTGTAATATTCATCGTTCTCGCCAATCACAAAGTAAACCGGCGTCTTTGCTTTTACCACTGGTTCATACTTTCCATCCCACTGAGAACTGCACATGAGCGCCCTGGTGAATAGCTCTGGACGCTTTTCCAGAATAAGCGACAGCGTTTCACCTCCGCCGGAATAACCATTTATGTACACATCAGCGGGATCAATGGAATAATTATCCAGAAAATACTCTACCAGCGCAATCGTCTGATCCGCAGAGGTTTCCCCCCAATCATCCAGCTGCGGCGCAAGGATAACCATATCTTTGTTGTATTTTTTTGCCTCAAACGCGAAATCCTCCGTCTTAAGATTTTCCGCCACCCCCTGAAAATACAAACCTTGGTATCCTGGAAGCGTTACATATAGCGCCATTTTCTTTTGCCCATCATAAGAATCTGGCACATATACATGATAATGGATATCTCCATTTTTTAGGGAATGAAGAACATTATCTATCTGGAAATTGCGATAATAACTTTTTCCCTGTGTGACAGTCGCCTTGTCCGCTTTTGCAAAAATAGGGCTTTGAAAGCACCAAATCATGATGCAAAAAGCCAGGACTGTTATCACAAAGTTGAATTTTCTTTTATTTCTCATTCTTTTTAACACCTTCTTTTTTAACGCATAGACTCTTTTATCATTTGTGTGATTTCTTCCTGTTTCAGCACAGAATTTATGGGAATCTGGCGGATACGATCTTCGTCCACACTCCCGTCAAAGTACATATCAATCCCCATCTCTTCAAACAGCGCGATCAGACTTTTTCGGTAAACAGAACCAAACAACGTCTCTGGGATAAATTCCACTTCATAAATATCATAACTGTAATTTTTCACTTTTCCAATTCCAAGCCTTCCAGACGTCGCAATCGCTGCTCCATATTCAATATCCGCCCTCTCACGGGAGGATTTGTTCATTTTCGCTTAGACAGTTCCTATATGTCCATGCATATATTCCCATTGTTGCAGGAAAATTCAAACGCTTTTTCCGAGTTCTTTCGTCTCGCTTTTGTCCATCGCCATTCCGGCATATTCCATTCCATAGAGTTTTGCAAAACGTTTCATTGTATATTCTTTCGCTTCTTTCATCTTCGCAATGATCTCGTCAAGCTGGTCATCCCCGAATGTCTGTCCGTAACTACCAATCCTGTAATCTGTCAGGTTCAGTGTTTCGTATTCTTTCCCTTCCAAAAGCGTTTCGGCCAGCGCGGCCGTATTTCCATTTTTATTCGGACTTCCATTGATAAATAAAATCTTCACTTTGATTTCCTCCTCATTTTCACATATTAATTTTTCCAAATCCAGATCCATCCATTGTAAATATACTGCATGGCAGCTTCACCATCATGCATGTTTCCTTCCTGCACTCGATATGCAAGATTTCCGTCCGATTCCGTACCAGAGACGACAAAGATTCCATCCGGCGCATGGAGCATCGCCTCAATTTGGCCGGAAAATCCCGTATAAGCAAAATCTTTTGTGACGGTTCAAAATATCCATCTGGAATTTCCTCTGTTCATATGCCGCTTTCTGCCCACTGCCGGATTTCTGCCTCACTGTCTGCCACGTCTTCTCTGGAGAGGGAGAGCGTACGGCCGCTTAGCACCGCATTAGGCTGTAATTCAGAAATGGTATCCCTTGTGTTGGAAAAACCGCTTCCGCCATGCGTTACAAACGGGATGATTGTTTTTCCACTGAAATCATATTCTTCCAAAAAAGTATAAACCGGCATCGGCAGATCGGCCCACCAATTTGGAAAACCCAGAATTATCGTGTCATATTGTTCCAAATTCTGAATATGGTTTTTCAGCTCTGGACGTGCGTTTTCATCCTGTTCATCTGCCGCCTGGTCAACTAGCGGGTCATGGTCAAGCGGATAATCCTCTATTGCCTCAATACGGAACAGATCGCCGCCTGCCATTTCCTGTACAATTTTTGCCACATACTCTGTATTGCCATAAACTTCACCATCCCGTACTACAATACTTGCGCCTGACACGGCGTCCACACCGGAAGGATCTACATCCTCCGGTATGGAAAAATATGCAATTAAAATACGCGCGTTTTCGGCATCACTTGTTTCACTGTGTTCTGCTGTTGTATTGTTTTTGGATTCTGCCTGCGTATCCTGCTCTGTCTGTATCCCTTGTGCCGTTTGCGTTTGTTTTTCTTCTTTGCTTCCACAAGCTGTCAGACCAAGTGTCAGCAGCGCGCCCGTCAAAATAAATATGGTTTTTACACAATATCTCTTAGTTTTCTCCTGACATGAAGAAATATCCGAAAAGTGTTTCATTGATACGTCGCTCCTTTTCCATTAGAATGCCAGGCTTTCTACCCAAGCCTTCACCTCTTCCTGCGAAGCTCCCGACTGGAAGCGCTCGCCCTCCTGCCATTGCCCTGTCCCGGCAAGTTCCGAAAGCAGTTGTCCGCTTTCTCCCAAACCAGAACTTGCAGACGTGCAGAACGGTATCACGGTTTTTCCAGTGAAATCATTCGCTGTAACAAATCCGTCCACTGGCCATGCAGCGATCCCCCACCAGATGGGGTACCCGATAAATACGGTGTCATAAGAATCCCAATCGGGAACGGTGTCTGACACCAATTCTACATTTCTTTCATCCTCGTTCTCGTGTTCCCTGCATACGCGGCTGTCCTCATTCGTCCAGTCAAGGTCTGCGTCGGTATATGGCACGGACGGCTCCAGTTCAAACACGTCCCCTCCTGTCGCTGCTGCAATATAATCCGCGACTTCCTCGGTATTCCCGGACGCCGAATAATAGACAACCAGTGTCTTGCCGCCTGCGTTTCCTGAATTATCCATATCTTCTGTATCAGAAGTCGATTCCTCGGCACTGCTGGCGGTTTCCTCTTCATCAACAGACGATTCTTCCGTTGACTGCTGCGCATTTCCACAAGCAGTAAGACAAAACGCAAGCAGTAGACTCATTAAAATAGCCGTTAATTTTCTCATGGTAATGTTCCCCTTTCCTTATATCGCCCATCCTCTCCAGGCATAAAGTCATTGAATCATAGACATTCTTTGAAGATTTCAAATATTTCTTCGTGCGTCAGCTTCTTATAACTGCCTGGTACGAGCGCGCAGGAATTAGCAATCACTTTTAAATCCATATCCTCTTTGATTCCTAATTCCCGTAAGTTCACAGGCAGCCCGATTTCCAAAATAAAGTCTTCCAGCGCGTCTATTCCGGCACGGGCAATTTCCTCGTCTGTTTTTCCGTCAGGAGAAATCCCCCATACCTCTACGGCAAACCTTCTAAATTTTGTGAGACCCTCCTGATAAATATGGCGGTAATAAGTCGGGTGAAGTACCGACAGTCCTGCGCCATGATTGCAGTTTGTATAAGCTCCAAGCTGATGCTCCATCTGATGACACTGGAAATCCGTGCGTTTTCCCAGTTTAATGATCCGGTTTTCTGCCATTGTCGCATCCCACATCAGATTACTCCTAGCTGTATAGTCCTCCGGGTTTCGGATGGCAGCCCGAAGGTTACGGATCACATTGCGCATAAGTGCCTCGGCAATATCATCGGAAACATTGTCCTCGTTCGGCTCGCTGAAATAGATTTCCATGATGTGTGAGAGGATGTCAAAGCTGCCGGATACCATCTGGAATTTGGGGACACTGTAAGTATAAACCGGATCCAGTAAGGCAAATTTCGGGTTACATTTTGGATAGTCGCGTCCAGTCTTTATTTTCAGTTGCTCATTGGTAATCACCGCCCCGCCGTTGCATTCGCTCCCGGTTCCTGCCACTGTGACAATCACGCCGAGCGGAAGCGGCTCAAAATCAAAGATACCCGGCCTTGCCCAGAAATCCTCCCAAACATCGCCCTCATACCGGGCAGCAATGGAAACCGCTTTACAACAATCCATAACCGATCCGCCTCCGACGCCAAGAATCAATCCCACCTGGTTTTCCCTTGCCAGTTTTGCTCCCTCCAGAACCTTTGCATAGGTAGGATTTGCCATAATGCCGGGAAACTCAACGATATGCTTTCCTGCTTCTTTCAAAATAGAGACTACCTCGTCATAGACGCCATTTTTCTTAATAGATCCGCCTCCATAAGCCAGCATAACCGTATCTCCATAACCTTTTGTCAGGCAGACCAGATATTCCTTTACACAACCTTTGCCAAAAAGTACTTTTGTCGCATTCTCAAAAATAAAATTATTCATGTTCTGATTCTCCTCAATATAATCCATTTTCTATCGGCTCTTCTTTACAAAGTATAAAAAAAACGAGACCGAAAAAGAAGTCCCGTTTTGTTCATCAGTTTATACTCAAAGGTTATAACGCCATTTGGGCCGCCGCAAGAAATTGTTTCACGTTTTCGGAAGGGTGCGGAGAATGGAGCAGACCGTAAGGTATACTGTGTTCCCATTCTACTGGAATGACTTTCAAGAGCGGATGCACACTCGCCCACCCTGCGATCGCCAGCAACACATCGTTGCTGTTCTCACAGCGGTTAAACACTTCCATGCTGTAAAAATCAAAATCTATAATATGGATCTGGCTGTGGTTCTGCCAGATATCATCTCGGAGCCTGTCCACATAGTTGCTCCACTCCCGGCGCATCAGCATCAGATTTTCTCCGTAAAGATCTTTTAGCTGCAGCCTGTCTTTTGATGCTAACCGATGATGGATAGAAACCGCACAGCAGAACGGCTCGCGGGATAATTCAAGTCCTTTGCAGCGGCGCAGATCCAACATCGTTTCATCGAATATTCCGCCAATCACGTCAATGTTTTTTCCAAGGTTTCCTAATATTTCCCTGGCGTTTTCCGGTGTATTCTCAAATGGTATAATCTGAAATTTCATATCTGGGCAATGCTCTTGTATCTTTGTCCACAGTTGCATCAAAAGCTGCGCAGGGGTCATTGGAGAACTGCCGATACGAATCACCTTCGCATCTTCCTGCATAGCATTTTTCGCCCGGATGACCGAATCCCTGCAATATTGGATGATATATTTCGTATCCTGATATAAGGATTTTCCGGCCTTTGTCAAAGTCAGTCCCCTGTGGGTTCTCTTAAACAATTTCACATCCAAAGAAGCCTCCAGAAGATTGATCTGCTTTATAACTGCGGTCGGAGTAATATAGGATTCTTCCGCCGCTTTGTTGAAGCTACCCGCATCTGCTACACGAATAAATGTTTCAAGCTGTGGGTTATACATTTGGATCGCCTTCCTTCACTGAAATATAGTCTAACATTTATTTTCCAATCTTTGCATACTCATCATATACAAAAAAACGAATAAATTCAAGTTTGCCTCTCACATAAATCGTTCCCGTTCTAAGATTCCTTATTTTTGAAACCATTTCACACTACCCGTACACAGGGAAAATACTTGGTATTATATCTCCGCATATGGTTTTGACCTTCTTTTTCGCTCTTTCCATATTTTCAGCATTTGGGGCGAATGATCGCAGCAGATCACATTCTTTACTGGAAGATTGTGGATAACTATATCTGCCATTTTTCCAGTTCCACAGCCGATGTCCAGCCATGACACGTATGCAAAACCGTCCGCGCAATGTCTATGATTTGCATAAAATATTCTTCATAATATGGCAGAGTAGCCACGATACCTTTATCATATTTTTCTGGTAAAAAGGCTTGCCTGAACATAGAAACGCCTACTCAAAATTATCTAAATAGCACTGTAATTTCTCGGCAAGTTTCCCGATATGTACGCCATCTACAAATGAGTGATGTACTTGTACGGAGAACGGCATCCACACTTTATCGTTTTTCTCGTAAAATTTTCCCCAGTCAAATAGTGGGGTTGCATTGTCTTTTTTTCCAGATTCCGTATGAGAAATATGGGTATAGGATACCCACGGAAATGCTGAAAACTGATAAATATCGTTTGCCATTGGAGCAGTAAAATACTCGGTCTGATTTTCCTGCGTCTTTTTCGCTAAAGCGACATATTCTTCTATTGTTTCTTGCATAGGAACGTTCACTACTTTAAAAAGCTCCGTAACTTTGTCGAGATATGTAAACGACGTATGGATTGTTTCAAAAATGGCAGGTTTCCCATCCACAAAACGGCAGCGGAATTCTTGAATATCATTTGCACATTTTGTTACTGCATACACAAAAGAGAATGTAAAGGAATGCTTTCTTTTCTTTACCTGTGAAAGAAAATTGGTTACGTCTATATCAAAAGTGACGCAATATTGTGGCTGAATGCTGTTCTGAAATACTTTGCAGTGCATAGCCCTATGCCATGTAGATACATCAATAAACTGCATACAATCTCCTCTCTATCTAAAATACTTTCTTGTATCATACCCCATATATTGTATGATGTCAATATGTTGTATGATGACTATGCGTAAAAGAAAAGCACTTGCTTTTATCCCAAGTGCTCAATCTTCATTCAATATTCAATTGTTTTATGGCATGCATGATATGAATCCTCATGGCGCTCTTTGCTCCTTCCGCGTTGCGCTGCTCCAAAAAATCCATGATCATCCTATGGTCAACGATTGTATCGTTAACTGCTTTTTCGCTCTGGCTGGATAATACAACGCCTTTTGAAATGGCCTGATACAATATTGGCATCAGTTTATTCATAAATTCATTGTGGGTAGCCTGTGCGATAGACTTATGAAACGATTGTTCCTCTTTGGTTCTATCCCCGCCAGTTCTAATTTCCTCTTCAATCCGCCTTCCGTAATCAAGTATCCTTTTTATTTCTGCATCTGTGCCCCTTACAGCCGCAAGATAAGCTGCTTCCGGCTCAAAAATCAACCGCATTTCGTAGAGGTCTTTCGCATTTACTTTAATAGCAGAAAGCTGTTCAAAATCCTGCGGCTGTTTCAGCGCTTTTTCCGTAACATAAGTTCCCCTGCCGCGTCTGATTTCCAGTATATCGTAAGCAACCAATATTCTGATTGCTTCCCGCAGAGTTGTTCGACTTACGTTCAGCTCCTGTGACAATTCTATTTCATTTGGAAGTTTGTCTCCAACGGAAAAACGTTTTTCTATGGTTATCATAGACAGAATATTATCGGCTACGCTTTGGGAGAGCATTTTACTTTTCATAGTTTTCACCCTTTTTATCGACTGAAATTTATTATACCATAGTTTTCCTGTTTTTCAATACTCTGCGCAAGACATCATTCCAGATAGCATCCTTTCACAGATAACCATAATGTTTTCGATATTTCAGTATCAGATACACCGTCAGCATAAACGTGAGCAGTTCTGCAACCGGAATTGCCAGCCATATACCTGTTACCTTTAAAAATTTTGGCAAAGCCAAAAGAAAAATTGTGATAAATCCAAACGTCCGAAGGAAAGATATTGTTGCAGATACTTTTCCATTGGATAATGCCGTAAATAAGGCGGAAGCGAAAATATTGCATCCAGAGAACAAAAAACTGAATGAAAAAATGGAAAATCCCGTTTTTGTAATCTCAAAAACATTCTGATTATTCTCCGCAAATATCCTGGCAATGTTTTCCCCGCCAAACAGAGAAAACAAAAATACGAAAATAGAAATTCCTGCTATAAAACACAAACAAGTATGAACTGTCTTTTTTAGCTGTTTTACACTCCCGCTCCCAAAATTATAGCTTATAACGGGAGCTGTTCCCATAGAAAAACCAATATAGAGAGTTGTCAAAAGGAACTGCGAATATATAACAACCGTAATCGCCGCCACGCCGTCCTCGCCTAACAGCCTCATCATCGTCGCATTAAACAGAAATGTCGTTACGGCAATCGAACACTGGCTTACCATTTCCGATGCACCATTGGAACAGCTCTTTAGCAAAACAGAAACGTCCATTTTGGGCATACAAAAATGCAATTCGCTCTTTCCTGTCAGAAAAAAGATGGTGCCAATAAGCGTGGGGATCGTATAGCCAACGCCGGTTCCAATGGCGGCGCCCTGGATTCCCATTTGCAGCAAAACAATAAAAACATAATCCAAAACAATATTGGCAATCCCTGCCAGGACAGCAAGTACCAGACCCAAAGTTGGTTTTCCCGCTGTTACAAATAGATTCTGGTATAAAACCTGCATAATATTTCCGACAACAAAAATAAGCTGTACGGTCAGATAATCCCTGCAATAAGGAAATAGAATTTCACTTGCACCCAATCCCCAAATAATTTCATCCGAAAAGATAAGCCCTACCACTGTAATAATCAGACCGATCGCTGCTCCCGTCACAATAATTAGTGTGAAATTACTTCGGGCTTCCTCCGCTTTTCCGTTCCCCATTTTCTTTGCAACAACCGCACTGCCGCCTGTCGCAAGCATCGTCCCCAGACCAACAATCAGATTGATGATGGGGCAGACGATGTTGATGGACGACAATGCATTTGTATCAACAAATCGGGCTACAAAAATAGTGTCTACAATGGTATAAAATCCCATAAACAGCATCATCACCATACTCGGAAAAGCAAATTTAATAAGAGATAAGACCGTAAATTTTCTCGCTAATGGATTTCCCTGTATTTCGCTCATTATTTTGTCTCCTCTATCGATTGCCTAACGGCATAGAGGCATTCCCAAAGAGAGTTTCCTCCCGGTTCCCTGGAAGAAGCACAAAACGCTGTGTCGGATACCCATATTCCACAAGCAGTTCCCGTTCTGTAAATCCAAGGCGGCAATATTCTTCGCGGTAACCCGTATCCGCTTTATCGCCTGCGCGGTATGTCGTCAAAGTAATCTCTTTGCCATAAAGCAATTCGTCCACCAGCTTATCAAGAAACAGCTCTGTAACGCCCAGATACCGGTATTGCGGATGGACAGCCCAAAAATCTATATTTCCTGTGTCGGGTGAAAATCCCATCACACCGATTGTCATATCCTCGTCACGCAAAATCAAAGCCTTTTTAGCAGCGATATACAGATACAGGTTTGTGGTGTATTCGTCTTTGTTTAGGCATGGGTATCCGTCGATCGCAAGATTTACCAATTCCATCCAATCGTCCACATCCGCAGGCGCAGCAAACTTTATATTGTCTTTTGTGAAATTTGTTTTTATCAGTTCCTCTTTGAGATGGATTTCAAGCTGTAATGGGTAGAAACTCCCCGTTTCCCGAAATCCCGCTGGGGAAATTTTATACATCGCTTTGAAAATATCCGTAAACGCCTGCTGGCTTTCATATCCGCTCATAAGAGCAATTTCAATAATTGGTCTTTCGGAAAACACAAGCAGTTTTGCTGCTTCTGTAAGCTGACGCCTTTTTGCGTAATCGTGAATGGTCAAACCGACAGTCTTTGTAAAGAGCCGGTGCAGATGGTATTTAGAATAATGCAATGCGGCCGCCACCGTATCTAAATCTGTCTTTTCGTGTATGCGCTCCTCTATATAACGGATAGCCTGCGAAACAATGTGTACTCTCTGAGCTTTCATTCTGCGCTCTCCTTTCCTGTTTTTCCTATGCTTTTTTGAGTATAGAGGGATACCCTTATGGTCGTTCCAATGGGATATTATAAAACAAAGAGAGTTTTATTTTTTCATTATTCTTGCTATGTTTTTTCATGACCAACGGTTAAGTAAATTCCTTTTTAATCGTTGTAATCCATTCTTCGATTGCCTGTACCAATAGAGACTGCTGACGCAAAACCGCTATGCCCGTAGCCGGAATATCGGGGTTATTTCCTTTTAAAACAATGTTTTCTTCCAGATATCTTTTCAGCACATTGATATTGCTCTCAATGTTATCCAGACATTCCTTTTGTCTCTCCTTTGTCATGCTCTCCAAATTCACGATGACTGCATTAAAATCCAAGAATATGTTGATTGGCTTGCAGGATATCTCAAGCATAAGTTTTTCAAACTCTTGCCTTCCTGCATCCGTTAACGAATATACCGCCTTTTGGGGCATTTTTCCTTCTTTTTGCGTTCGGCTTGTAATCAAGCCTTTTTCTTCTAACTGGATAACTTTTTTGTAGATAGACGGAGTGCTGATTTTTACCCATTTTGAAATGTTGCGGTATTCCACTAATTTCTGAATATCATATGCACTCAAAGATTCCTGTTTCAACATTCCCAGTACAATTAAATCAATCGCTGCCACTTTAAAATCCTCCTTTTTTGTAACTAATTTGCTTTAGCAAATGGATGGTGTGCTTGTCCCCTAGATTTTTAATTTAGTCACAGAAATCAAGTTTGTTGATAATGATACATTTTTTTACGTGAGTTCAATTAATTCTGCTTTAGAAACTTGACAAGTACTATAAATTATAGTAGAATAAGCTCTGCGGCGCAATTACTATATTTTATAGTACTATAAATAATATCATATATCAAGTGAAAGGAGTTCAATATGAATAGTCAAAGTAAAAAGATGGAACTGCTCGGCAGTGCGTCTATACCCAGTGCGCTTTTGGCAATGGGCATTCCGGCAATGATTGGTATGTTAGTCAATGCTTTCTATAATCTTGTGGACGCCTATTTTGTCAGCGGATTGGGAAAAATCCAGATGGGAGCAATCTCCGTGGTCTATCCCCTTGGACAGGTCATTGTCGGTCTCGGCCTGCTATTCGGCAATGGCGCTGCTTCTTATATTTCCCGACTGTTGGGCCGCGGGGACAAAGAAAATGCGGATAAAGTAGCAAGTACTGCTTTATACAGCAGCATATCCGCAGGCGCAGTCATCATCATTATCTCTATGATGTCCCTGCCTTCTATTCTAAAGCTTTTAGGTGCCACCGACAGCATTCCCCCCTCTGCCGCCACATACGCAGGCATCTACATCGTTTCCTGCATCTTCAATATATTTAACGTCACGATGAATAACATTGTGACAAGCGAAGGTGCGGCAAAAACAACGATGCGCGCCTTGCTGATGGGGGCAATACTCAACATTGCCCTAGACCCTCTGTTTATCTATATTTTTGATTTAGGCATAGCAGGGGCGGCGATGGCAACCGCAATCTCACAAGTGGTTTCAACCTGTGTTTATCTGATCTATATCCTGCGAAAAAAAAGCGTCTTTCATTTTCGGATTAAAGATTGTACCTATACGAGGGAAATCCTGTCCGAAATTTTGAAAATCGGCATCCCAACATTAGTATTTCAGATTTTAACAAGTGTTTCCATTTCCTTAATCAACCATGCCGCTGGCGATTATGGAGATTCCGCTATTGCAGGCATGGGAGTTGTTACCCGCCTTATTTCAATGGGCAGCTTATCTGTATTTGGATTTATCAAGGGCTTTCAGCCCATTGCAGGATACAGCTACGGGGCGAAGAAATTTGACCGCCTGCGCGAAGCAATTAAGATCTCTCTTCTCTGGTCTACGGTTTTCTGCGTGATTTTCGGCTTGGTATTGGCTCTATTTCCTGTGGCTATCGTTTCCCAATTTACACCCAGAGGACACATCGCATCGGATGTGCTTGGCACCGTCTCACAAGGCCCAAAGGGCGATGCCGAGACGATTCGCATCGGAGCGACATCTTTAAGAGCGAACGGCATTTCCATTATGCTCTTTGGATTTTACACGGTATATTCCTCTTTATTCCTTGCTCTTGGAAAGGGAAAAGAGGGATTTCTCCTCGGCGCTTGCAGACAGGGGATTTGCTTTATCCCCGTTATCCTGCTTCTCCCGATGTTCTGGGGGCTTAACGGAATTTTGTACGCCCAACCGATTGCCGATGTACTTTCCGCAACCATAACGGTATTTATGGCAGTACCGCTTCATAGAAAGTTAAATAAAATGTAAAAGCAGACCGCTGCGTCCCAGACGCGCAATAACTAAATATTTTGTTCTTTCAAAAACAGAGCTGATAAACTGTGATTTCCATAGCTCACAAGTTCATCAGCTCTGCGCTTTCCGTAATTACTCTTCATTTCTTTAAAAAACAATCCCGCATTCCAAAGCTATCGTCATATATTTATCACTAAGGCTTAAACCGTAATCCGTCAAATCTTTTATTTCCCACTTATCGGAATCTAGGTTGTCCGCTCCATAGAAAAACTGAATAATTGGTATGTTCCTAAATTTTGAAACAGCCAAAGATGCTGAACATTCCATTTCAACAGCAATACAGCCTTGTATTTTGCGTTCTTTAATAGCCTCTTGTGTTTCTCTATAAATGGCATCCGTAGTCCAGACTTTCCCTACTACATATGGAATTTTATGCCTTTTCAAACATTGTACTGCTATGTCAATTGAAGAACCGTCGGCGCTGATTTCTTCACTTCCCGAAAAATAATGATAACTTGTCCCCTCATCTCTAACCGCTGATGACGGAATAATTATTTTACCATCTGCAATGGACTGATTTAATACACCGCAGCATCCAAATTGTATTATTTTTTTCGCTCCTAAGGCTATGACTTCTTCTAAACCAGATACACAAGCGGGAGCCCCTACTCTCGAAAGGAACAATCCCATTTTTTTATTCGCATATTTTATTTCATATACAGGTATTGTTCCATTGGCAGAATATAAATTTGTAATTATTCTTGTTTTATTATTTTCCACAAAATCTTTTATGATGCCTTCTGAAAATGTAGTGATGCATACTTCTGGAAAACCAGAAATCTTTTTTATAACGTCACAAGGATTCAGAAATGCGTTTTTATTCTCATAAAAACGATTAAAGATTGTCGCCATCGCAATCACTCCTCACTAAAATTTTTCTAATTTCTTTTACTATCCTGGAAGGTGTTTCTTTATCCATGGGCATAAGTTTACTGTACATCCTTACCCCTTGGTACGAAAATACAATCAAATCAAAAACGGCAGAAATATCGACCTCATTAAATTCTTGTCTGTCAATCCCATACTGCATCAGCCTTTCCCATGTATTTGCAGATAATAAATACTGTTCATATAACGTATTATTTTGACTAGCAATATCACGGATACTAAAATACTCATATATCGCTATACTTAGCGATGATTGACTGTCAATCATTTCATTTTCATATTTGTCTAAAATATCATCCAATATCGTTACAGCCGATTGATTTTGTTTCATTTTTAAATCAAATTCATTCTCTTGCTGACTTGACATGTCATCTATAATCTCCTGAAAGATTTGACGTGTACTTTCATAATGACAATATAAACCACCTCGGCTTAATTGTGAGGCTTCACAAACATCCTTCATTGTTACTTGTTTAAAACCTTTTTCAGAAAATAAAGAAGATGCACATTTTTTTATATGTTTCCTTGTTTCTTGTCCTCTTTTATTCATATGCAGCCCCACTTTCCGACATAAGTGTCTGAAAATATTATACGACATATATATTAGTAAGTCAATATGATATTAGTATTCTTTTGATGTTGATTACTCTTTTTGCATATATTTTACAACTACCCCCTTGGTGCTTTGCTTTTTTCTTTTTTTATTCCTGTACATAGGTTCCTCCAAATAATACATCTTTCATCAAAGTTCGCTTTTCTAAAATTATATTGGGTTTCTCTGCGGAACATTTCAGATGCTTCAGTGGGTCGAGGTCATGGAAATGGCTCACTTCATAATTTCTATTGGATTATCTTTTCTTGAGCAAATGTTTTTAACAAATCAGAACTTGGATGGTCAGCTAAAGATACCAATTTATTAGCCATTACAACAGGAACAAGTGAATTATAATATAAGTCACATTTTAAAGCTGTAATATTATATAAAATCTCATTGATATTAATATAGTCGCTTATTTGGGGTTCAACCATTGCTTGAACATTTGGTATTGTTGCCACATACACATTGTTGTGCTCGGATTTAAAGATAACCTTATGCCCATAATATGATGAAATGGCATATGGCTCGCTATCCCTTCCGTTTCCAGGAATAATATACTTGTAAATATAACTATTTCCAAGTAGTAGCATCTGCTTTGGCAACATTTTTTTAGATGCCTGCACTGCATGCTCAACAAAAGAACCGCTTTTTTCAAGTCCAACCAGATAAATTGAATGGTTTTGATTTAAGAAAGTCATCAGCTTTCGCATAGGTTTATGAAGATTGGCGGTTTGACCGAAAAAAGCAAGGGGGCCATCCTTTACAAACAAGGTCTGGGATAATAAACTCGGTCTTATATTTAGCATTTGCTTAATAAGATATACGATGATTATTTGTTCAACCGCAGACGTTAAATATCCAAGAATACCTCCTGCACCAAGTTCATTATCAATGACCTCATGAAGTCTTAAAATATCTGTAAGATATATTTTATCACCGCAATGAGGGCAAGTTATAGTGTAGTCATTTTGAACATTCTTTTTCTGTATATCAACGCCTACACTACAATGGGGACAAGTTGCTAAATGCCAAATCTTACTGTTATCAGAAGAACTATATTCTTCAAATATAAGCCATTTTAGCGCATCTATAAAACCATTTCTTTCTGGTTGGGAAATGAAGAACTCATATATAGTTCTTCTGACCGATGATACAAAGTCAATCTCACCATCAAGAGAGATTCCCTTCGTCGGGACTACGAGCTTTATTCTTTGAATATTTTGAAGCTTGGAAAAATCCTCTGGGTCTATAAATGGCTTTTCTTTCAAATCTAGTAAGTCTTGGTGTTTAAAAAACAATGCTCCAAATTGAAAGAAAGCAATCGTCGATGAAGGAAAATCTTCTTTTACAAAAACATTGGTATAACCGCCATCAATAGTAATGATATTTTTAATCGGATTTTTTGTAGGTTCTTCAAGCTTGAGAAGCTCAATATCTTTATCGTCTATTTCCTCATGATAAGGGGGAATTTTACATTTTGATAAAAAAGACTGAACCGTGGTATCGTTTATAATATTTGTGTGCGATGTCTTGCTTGCTCGTTCAAATGGCTTGTTCGAGTAATCATTTCCATAACTCATATCTTCAATCTCCCTGTGCGGTAAATCTATCAATTTGTACTGGAACAATAAAGGCATTAGAGTATGTTTTCATCCTAATAAATCCTTTATCACTTCCTGAACTGTAGCGAATCAAACTATCACAAAAATCTGCAAAATCATAAAATTTCTTGATTTCTTTTAATTCATCATCATTATTCAAATGTGCAATAAACCAATTCTGTGTATTTTTTAATATATTTGAAGATATCGAACTCACTTCTTGTGTTGCATAGATAAGTCCAATATTTAGTTTAGCTCCTTCTTTCGCAATTCGATTATAAATACCGCTTAAATCTTTATCATCCTTTTTGGGGAACAGATTATGAGCTTCTTCAAAATAGAATTGAATAAAATTGTTAGGACGGTTGTTAACAAAATTGTCCATAGCGTTTCTAAATACGCTTAAACAAATTTTGTCTGCAAATGTTTGTTGGATAACAGGGTCTCCCTGCGATAAATCTATTATGACAATATTACCTTTTCTAAGTTGGTTTACAATATCAATTTCAAACGGCGAATCAGATTGAATTGTATGGTAATCCTTAAGAGGCACCAGTTTTCTGTATCCTGTTAAACTTGCTGCACCAGTTAAATTACGCTTTCTTGTTAAAAATACAAGTAACGCCTTTAAGTCCTCATCTATCCAGTCATGTCCATTTTTACTTCTATAATTAACAAAAAACTGGTCATCTTGATTTTCTGCAATCCAAGTCCAAAATGCAATAGCATCATCCAGACTAATGCCAGTAGCAGGGTCGATGGTTCGTCCATCAACAATACGGTTATTTATTTCCTTATTCCCTGTAAATTTCACTTTATAGTTATTAGGCACGGTAAAACCAGCCATTTTCAGACAGCACTGATAAACCGCAGACTTGCGTGCCCATCTGGTATGTGCAGAGCTAAACTTGTCTGTTGGCTCCTCCAAATCTATAGAAGTAAAGCTCTTTATGTAATCTCCGCTCTCATCAGCGAGCAAACTGCAAATCAATTCAAAACCCACTGATATTTCGTTGTAAAAATTCACTTTTAACACTTTAAAACCTGGCTTGTCAAGCACACTGTAGCGAGTCGTTATTTGAGAATACTTTTCAAATATTGCCGTTCCTTCATCTTGAAGATTAGCATTCGCATACTCACCATTCATGTCAAAAATGATTTGTCCCACTTTATATTTTGGAATACCATTATCTTTAAACTGCTTCACATTGTCAATAGCAGAAGATACCGATGCCTCAATGCAAGTATCGGTTGATTTATTACTTATTTCTGTAGTCGCTTCGATTACCTTTTTTACTGTATTAGACTTACCTGTTCTTGTCATACCGAACAAAGCAGTTCGCTTACCTAAAAAATCGCTCGGGCTGACATATACGGGGACATCTGGATGTTTATCTTGAAAACGACGGCTGGAACTATAACGGATTTTTCCTATCCTATAATCTGTACTGCAACCAATTGAAGTATTTCCATCCCTAAAATTTACAATCTGCTCAAGGATATCCCCAACAGGCTTATACGCCACATAATTATGAGCACTATAATAATTCTCAACATCAGCACCAAACTGAATTTTCCCGTTTGAATCACGATAAAAGGTGCCGAGAATTCTGCATTCGAGTCCAGAAAAGCTAAAAGTGTATTTTGTGAAGTCATCGAGCTGATTCTTTTTACCTGATGTCTTGAGATTATCTTTATAATATT
Source organism: uncultured Lachnospiraceae bacterium (assembly GCA_947571775.1). Taxonomy (GTDB): domain Bacteria; phylum Bacillota; class Clostridia; order Lachnospirales; family Lachnospiraceae; genus MGBC164599. The sequence goes on from CANOZK010000013.1 coordinate 22,414, forward strand.
CTACCATGGAGGCAATGACATCATTATCGGTTGGTAGCTTTGCAGGTTTGATAGCTCAGAGTAACAAGCACTCATCTACATCATCATTCTCGTTTTCATAAAATGCGAGCAAAAAAGTACCTTGGGGTATACCGCCAACTTTTTCTTTCCATGCATCTGTTATCAATAAATAGGCTTTATCAAAATCCAGATAATATGGTCTACCGATAAATAAATCCGCTTTTTTAGCTTCTGTAAAAATATCCACCATAGCGAGATTTTTCAATTCCTGTGTTAAACTCATAATATATTTTCCTCCATTTTTATATCAGAATTTAGAGATGGTTCCTCAAAACGAATAACAGATTGCTTACCGTAATCCATATTTGCCTCTATACTTATCCATTTCCGTTTTTGCCTTTCAGCACAAAAACCTGTAGTGTTACTGCCTCCAAATGGGTCTAAGACTAAATCACCCTCATCAGTTAAAAATTCAATAAAGAAACTGGCTAATTCGAGTGGCATCCGTGCAGGATGAGGTACTATTCCTCGTTTCTTGCAGGTTTTAGTGAAGAAATCATTTGATTTTGTATTTGATATACTAAACATGGAATAGGGTAATCGTAATTCTTTATCCTCATTAATCTGTTCCAATTCCAAAACATTGTGCGAGATGCTTCCATGATTATCAGTTAAAAATCCTTTTTCACTTATGACATGTTCTGAAGGTCTTTTCCCAGAATTAAATTTTCCAGACTTAAGTAGCTTTTTCATACTTTTACTATAAGGTCGCAATACCCTACGATTATCTGCTTTAGGATAGTCCGAATTAGATATCCACCATACATGTGTAAAGCTGTCAATCGCTCTTATTCTATGAATTGTTACCCATTGAGCAGGTGACGGCAATCTGGCAGGATTATAACAAATAAATTCTTGACACAACCTTAGTCCCGCCTTTTCATTATTTACAAAACTAAGAAGGCTATTTAAATGAAGTAGAGACTGAACAGGACGATTTTTCTCCCACGCATTTCCCATTTCAATTACTATTGAACCGTTTGGAGCTAATACACTTGAAAATAATTCCGCTAATCCCGTAAACCATTTTAAATATTCTTCCCCATTAAGATTTCCATATTGTTTTTTGTTATTTAAAGGAAAGGGGGGAGAAGTAAGTATCAATTGTACTTTCTTCTGTAAATCCAATTCTTTAATGGTTTCTTCACATTTTCCTATATAGTATTTTCCGAGTTCTGTACTGTATAATAAATCACTCATTTTCTTTTACCACTTTCCAATTACATTCTATCGAGTACCATTGTTTTTGCCACTCATCCTCATTCACAATCGCATCAAATACAGGCTCAAGGAAAGTCTGTATTTCCTCAATAATCACCGAAAACTCAAGCGTATCATTTTTTATTGTTTTCAAAAAGAATTTCCACCGCTTTTGCATATCCAAATCCTCGGCAAGTGTGAGAATACGCTTGAAGCTGTACTTTTCGTAGGGCGTCCCTCGCCGTTCCAATGTTCTGGATATTGCCGTCTGCAATTTTGCTCCGTCAAAATCAAAAGTCCTTGCCAGATAGTAAATATCGTAAAAGTCCTTCATTCTGCCTGTTAGTTCAAACCGTTGCAGGATAGCGTCAAACTTTTCCGCAATAGTGCTTTCAAGAGAATAGGTCATAATAACAGGAGCTTCAAAATCGGGGAGCTGTGTATGGATAGTCCGCTGCTCGGCACGGGGAACAATCACATCGCCCACACCAATATCCACATTAAAAGGAACTCGAACATTTTTTATCTTTCCGATAATCTGTGTGCTGATGCCATGATATTTTCTTTGTGGTGAGATTTCTTCAAATCCTTTAGCACTCATCTCAATATAATCATTGCCCGTAGGCGTAGTAAGAATTTTTAGGATAAGGGCTTTTACCTCATCCAACGAATTGGAGACGCTACGAAGCAAGAAATCTACATCGATCGTCGCTCGGCTTTCAAAATTGGTCAACGTATAGATAAATAATCCGCCTTTAAGAATAAGAGTATCCTCATATCCAGACTTTGAAAGCTTCCGCAAAAATTCTTCCTGTATAAAAAGCTGCAGGCATTGCTGATAGCTGATGCCAGCCGCCTTCGCCTTATTCTTAAGCTTTGCCAAAACAGATGCCGCTACATCAGCCATCACAACCACACTCCAATTAATTCTTTTACTCTTTTTTGCATTCGCAATACTTTGGCATACTCCATCAGATTTGGTATATTCTTTTTCGGGTCTTTTACATACCCTTGTATTGCCTTATTAAAAATCTCTTTATCCATTTTGTTCATATTCCGCAGTACATCACAAATGGTACGGTCACGGTCGTAGATACGGACATCAGCAAAGTTGATACTGCCTTTTGTTTCGCCGAGGGGTACTAAAACAGGCTCAACCCGATATGCCTTTACAAAGGGGTAGTCGATATTTGTACGGCTTCTAGAGACATTTTTATCAATCGTAATATTCCATTCGGCAGGATTGCGGTCACTGTACTGATAGTAAAAGAGGGCAGTTTCCATACAAAGCACCGCATCGGGAAACAGACGGTTGATAATTTTAACTTCCTGTTCGCCATAGATTTCCGTCCAATGATAATAGCCCCGTTTGATTTTTTCAATGAATCCCTCGTTTAATAGCTGCTGAATATCAGCATAGTAAATTCTGTAGGAATCCAGCTGTGCTGTCGTCATTATATAATCGTGTTTGGAAAAAATCTTCCTAACAGCGTTTATCGATTTTTCATCAAGCATTGTCTCACCTCTACTAAACCACACGCAAATTTATCAACGATTGTGTGCTTTACTATAGTATATCCGATTTTTTCAAAAAGTCAACTTAGTAAAGTACACGCGATTGAGGCTGACGATGGTGTGGTTTCCTATAGAAAAATGAGCTTGTCCAACTTCTTTCAGACAAGCTCATTCTATCACGCCTCATAATTATAATAGACATCTGCATCCGCTACCGCATAGAGGTTTATCCATCTCGGAGTGCCACCAAGCTGGATAAAATAAGGCTTTCTGCCACCTTTCCTATATCTTTCCTCATCCCACTTGCCGATTCTTTCATAGCTGACAAAGCTATGTACAGATAAGACGAAAGCATTGGGCTTGTCCGCATAGGGCTTAATTTGGAACATTTCTGAGCACAAGATGGGTACAGAAGAACTGGCCCATCTGGAAATGGTTTCCACAATCGTGCATCAGCTCACACAGAATTTAAGCATGGACGAAATTGAGAACTCCGGTTTCGGTCCCTATTACATCGATCACACCATCGGCGTATGGCCCCAGGCCGCAGGCGGCGTCCCCTTAAATTCCTGCGAGTTCCAGTCCAAGGGCGATCCAATCACCGACCTATTTGAAAATTTGGCTGCGGAACAGAAAGCACGCTCCACTTACGATAACATTCTGCGGGTTGTGAAAAACATGCCAGAGGTGGCCGATCCCATCCGTTTTCTGCGGGCACGGGAAATCGTCCATTTCCAACGTTTCGGTGAAGCGCTGCGCTCCCTGCAAGAACAACTGGATGCCAAGAACTTCTATGCGTTTAACCCCAGCTTTGACGCGCCGACGAAATGCGAATGACCCAGATGATAAAAGTGCAAATGTCCCATGACCTTCGTCTGGCTTTAAGCCAGCTCTCCGAGGTTCCACCCCAAGCCTATGCCCTAATCAAAGGAAGCCCAGATTATCCGAATATCTGGGGAACTGCCCTGATGTACCCCTGCTGGGGCGGTACGCTCTTTTTGGCCGAAATACAAGGGCTGCCGTCGAAAGATGAACCCTGCGGCAAAGATATTTACGGTTTCCATATCCACAACGGCGCCGTCTGCTGCGAAACGCCAGATGACTTCTTTTCCCATGTAGGAGAACACTGGAATCCCGGACAATGCCCCCACCCTGCCCATGCCGGGGATCTTCCTCCTCTGTTCGGAAGCTGCGGATATGCGCTGACCCTCTTTTACACACGTAATTTTCTGCCGGAAGAAACGATTGGACACACTTTGATTGTTCACGATATGCTCGATGATTTTACCACCCAGCCCTCTGGGAACTCTGGAAAAAAAATTGCCTGCGGCGAGATTGTTGCCAACGAACAAATGGAACTCCTTCCCTGACAAATAACCGATACGCCGCAGCCCGTTCTTAACTTGACCCACACTTACACAATATAGCTCTCCTCTAATCCCTGGCAAACTGAACGAACTCCGGGTATACCATCACTCGGAGTTCCTTTTGTCCTGCAAATTCTGATTTTTTCCAAAACCCTGCCCCATTTTTTCCGCCGCCGCCTTTATGTCCTCCAACGTAATGTTCATAAGCTCACTTTCCGTATAAGTTTCTTTGTTTTTCGCCATAACTCTCCTGGCTGCAAACAAAACGGCGGTTTCGCATCTGGTTGTATTTCATCACATTTTCCACATCGTAGACCTGCTGCTTAATCTCATGGATTCCCACCAGATTCTTTTCCATAAGCGTTCAGCCGTCTGCGTCTGGGTTTTTGCCGGAAGATTCCCTCATGAAATGATCTACAAAATCGAACGTACTGTTTTGAAACACAACCTCTTCCGATTCGTCTAGATCTTTTAACGCATAGTTGATAATTTTATCCAGCATTTCGCATACGGACTTTTTATCCACGGAGCTGTCCCTTCGGGAATAGCCCGCTTTCCATTGTCCGAGGCGCCATTTTTCTGCATTTGGGACAAGATACGTTCCAGCATGGACTCTTGTCTTCCTTTTTATTTTTACTCTTTTGCTGGGCAAAATAGTTTTCCAGATGCTTGCCCAGTTTCAAGTGGCAGACGCTGTTTGCGCAGTGGGTTTCCACTGTACGCATCTTGCACTTGTTACACCGAATATAATATTTTGGAAAATTCCCCCTGGTCATTTTCTGCTCTATGTGCAAATCATTACTGCCGCAAATCCAACACCTGGCCCTATATGCGCCAAAATGTCGCTCCATAATCATTTGCAGAAGATGCGGCAGCCGATTAAGCTTCGGGTTCGCGATCACAATCCCCAACCGATTCTCATGATTGTCTTGTCCGCCCGACCACTTGGCCCATTTTGCAAGACCGTCTGTGGACACTTCCCATTTGTTTTCCTCACATTCTTTCTTCCACAAGTGAGTGGCAAGCGCATCTGGATACGCCCCCAAATAATTTTGCGGATCGTAGGTCGCCTCAATTTTTTCACCATTGGAATCATCCAGATTTACACTTTTGGGTTCTATGGTATCTGTACAACTGTAAAGAATAAACGAGCCATCGATCCTTCCGTCTGTGAGCCAATTGTAAAAGGGATCTTGCGCAGGGTTCATTCCATTGCCGAGTTCCCATGTATATTTCTGGAACGCCACTTCGCAGAGTTCTTGGATTCCGTTGTAATATTGGATTTCACATTTATCAGCGGAATCCAATGTCTCACTAAATTTCTCTTCCGGCTGCCTTTCATCAGAAAATTTTTTTCCATTTGAAAACCGTTTGCCCTTGCACTTTGCATCCAGAATAAACATGCAGTTTTTACCGCCCATCTGCATCTGCATAACAATATCCGGCACCAAAGATTTTCTTTCGTGCAGCGTTCCGTCTTTTCTTTTGGCAAAATAACCGCCCGCCTTTAATTTTTCTTTGTCCAGGAAAAATCTTCGCTCATACCATATGGTTACCGTCATCGTCTGACCGCCTACATCCCCTTGCAGATCAAACCGGCTTCCGCTAAATTCACCGCCCTTTAAGATTTCCCGGATATATCTTTTCAGACTGTCCGTCCCAGTCTCGTAGTCCCCGCTTTGATCATTGAGAAGTTTAAATTCATAGTCCTGCACAAAAATCCGAACCAGCTTCAGACAACTCCATATTTCATAAAGATGCGGCAAATCCGCCACTGAGAATTCATTCTTTGGGTCTTTTGCATAATATTCCACACCCTCCATCTTCTGGGCGTCAGCCAGCATCACCGCATACATTTTCCGATAATCTGGGTGAAAAGTAAACAGATTGGAAGTTTGGACGGGCGTTCTCACAGACTTTGTTGATTGCATAAGAGGAGTTTCTTCTCTTTGTTTTAGCTTTTCCTCCAGCTTCGTCCATCGTTTCTTTCGCTTCTGTTCATCCCGAATCCGACAATCCAAGTCAGCAAACGCTGTCTTTTTTTCCAGCGCCTCTTCATAAAATCCCAGGCTATCCGATTCACTTATAAAATTGTAAAATGCTTCTTTTCTCTGAAGCTTTTCCTCTTCACTTGCCCGGCTGATTGGATATCTCACTCTTTCAATCTCGGAAATCTTTCCATCCTTCTGATCAAATAGAGACAGAAAGTGGATCTCTTTAAATCGAAATCGAAATTCCGCATAACCGTCATCCTTCTTTTTATAATATTTTTCATTGCAGACAATTGTCCCGCAGATGCCCACAATACTGCCTTTTGCAATCACTCGTTCATCGGATTGCAGATAGTAAAAAAGTCCGGCGGCCGCCTCTGTGCAATACATCGGCACAGAGACAAAAATGTATTTCGTGTCCTTGGCGCCAGGAAGCTCATACTTTTTCCACCCTGACCAGCCTTTCCCTTCTCCCTCCCATATTCTATGCCGGCAGCCCTCAATATCTATCACCTGTTGTCTGGAAACAAAATCCTGAGAATCCGCAAAACATTTCACGAAAACTTCCGGCCTGTTTTGCGCTTTCTTTCTAAAATGACGAAATTCCAGAATTCCTTGCTCCGTCCCGAACCAATCCTGCACGTGAAACTGAATATATACACCCATCTGGCAAAGAGCTTTCGATTCCTCTGGCTTGCGCCCCCACTCCTCTATCTGCTCTTTCAAGTCTTGTTTCAGATCGCCAATCCGATTTTCCAGTTCAGACTCACTGAGATTCAAACGGATCTGCATCCTGGCTCGTTCATTTTCCAATGCAGAGATTTCCATATCCCTGCGAACTTTCACCAGTTTTTTCAAAAGGTTTAGATGGGTCTTTATGGCGCGGTGCTCGAATGTGTCCAGGTCTTCTCTGTAAGAAATTGCGGAAACTTTATCTTTATGAAAAATTTCATGTTCAATCAGTGCCCTGACCGACAGTTTCTTTATCTTATGAAAAGATTCTTTTGTCTGAAAAGGTTTCAGCTCCGGTTGGGCATTGTTCTTTAGGGCGTCAAATACATTGCAAAAATTTGCAATCAGAGTCTCCGTCTCTTTATACAGATTGTCCGACCACCGCACGGCCATGGACATAGAGCTTTTATCATCTATGCAAAGCTGCTGCTCCATAGATATCAAATCAAAAACCAATTCCCGATAGAAATCTTTTTCTTCCTCTGTAACCTTCGCCACAAGACGCATCCACTCTTTTTGGCCATCCGCAAAAGAAATCTGTATAGTCTCGCTGCCGCCTGCTGTGTAATGCCCCGTGAGATCGCGCTTTCCTGGAGGCGTAAAATAAAACAGCCCCCGTTCCCTGTCCGCGTATTTTTGATAGGGATATCCTTTCGGCTGCGTGTTCACCGCTTTCACCGAAACTGCTTGATCTTCCGGCATCCTGACGGCGATATCCACGTTTTGATAGCTCCCCTGCACCTTGGCTTTCAGATAGGTCTGCGTCAACAGCTCGCCGCCGTGGATCCAGGGTCCCACTTTTACGAAAAAAGGATATTCCGAAGGTTCCACCTCAAATAATTCTTTGCATCTGTATTCCCTTTCTTTTTTGTCATAGTCATATTTTATGTAAACAAGAATGACTTCTATGCCCTTCTTCTCCATCCTCAATTCTCCCAGTACCGAATCCGGTTATCATCTTTGCCCTGTTCTTCCATGGCTTTTAGCTTAGCCAGAGATTTTCTGCAATCGTGCTTTTCCAGGATTTCGTCTTTTAGCCTTTTAAGCGCCTCTTTCTTCTTTCCAGTATATTCCAAATCCAGAATCGGAAGGATTTTCTCTAACACAATCTCGTCAACCGTTACATGGTTATCCTCCCAGCCAAGCCACTGAGCCGTATAGGAATCCAGCCGATTGGATACGGACAGTCCCGCCTCTTTCAAAAGCTCCCGGATTTCCTCCAGAATCGGTTTTATGGGATTGTCCTCTTGCGGCGGCAGTTTCTGAATTTCAAACCGACAGGCCGGAACCTGAAGATTTCCATCCAGCGACACAGTATCCGGCAAGGCTTCTTCTTCGCGTCTCTTTGTTTCCCCAGAGATTGTCCCCAGTTCTATAAGCGCGCTTCTGTCAATGACCTTGGGACTGATGGTTTTTGTGGTGGCGTCCGCATTGAGAGTGCCCACGAATCTCACGTTATTCGGAATAGCAAATTCTGGTGGGTAGTCCGCCATATCCGCCAAAATAGCAACCAGATGGGAGAAATCTTTTTGCTGTGCTTCCAAATCTTTTTGCTCTTTCTGCGCGTTTTCCCAAAGCTTGCTGGAATACAGATGCAGGGTATATGCCTTATTCTCCTCCCAGGTAAACGCATTGAGCATTTCGGAAAAATAATATTCCACGTTGGATAAATTCATCTCATCCAGAAGAATCAGATACAGCCGATCCGAATCCTTGCGCGCCTCTACAAGCGCATCCAAAAACTGTGTGGAAATGTATCTCTTGTCTACAATGTTGTAAAATCCCAGCAAATCCTGATTGTCCGTCCAATTGGACTGCACCTGCACACGCACGCACATCGCTCCAAGCGCTTTGGCCACCCCACGGGGCAGACTCGTCTTGCCCGTTCCCGGCCTTCCCCACAGAAGAATCAACTGCCTTGTCCGCAATGCGTTCAGAAACTGTTCCACCGTGGACTTTTCATAATAAAGATTCTTCTCCTTCCAGAGATAACTCCATACATCTTTTGCAAGCTGCCCATATGTGGCGTAGTCATACATTTCTTTTTCGTCCGGCTTTTCTTTCTTTTCGGAGAAAATCCCAAGATCGATGTAACGTTGATATTCTTTTTCCAAGTAAGTAAGCGCTTCCTGCGCTTCCTGCTGCCGAGCCTCCAGTCTGTGGATTCCTTCTTGAAGATCGTGCAGCTTCTTCTCCTGTTTCTCCATTTTCTCCCGGATAAAGTTTTCGTAGCTGTCCTTTAGTTTATAAGCCACTTCCTTGGAAACCCATTCCCCGAACTTCGTTTCTCCGTCAAACTTGGCAATCTCTTTTTCCCCAAAAACAAATCCTTCCCTCTGCCAAATTTCTCTTAACGAATCAAACAGTTCTTTTTTTAACTCCTCAAAGGATTCCATCTTTTTGATATTAAAAAGCTGTACTTCTTCTTTTCTGAATCTCGTGTGGATTCCCAAATCTCCTTGGACATAGTCATTTTGTAAAATAGAATCTTTTTCTGAACTGACACGCGCAGGGATTCCATCCGGCAGATCGCGAAAGAGCCGTACTGGGTTCCCCTGAAAATCATAGGGAACGACAAATAATATTTCTCCCCCTGTACTCTTCGCCGTTGCTCTTACTTTTCCGCCGACCTTCCCGTTTTTTATCCCCAATAGTTCGGTGATGTATTCCAGTTGCTTCTCACCGGACAACTGCTCATATTCGTCTTTGGTTTTCATTTTCTAAATTCCGCCTTTCTAACTATATTGCAAGTTCTTCTTTAATTCCTTTTACCACACATGCTGAAAAATTGGTAAGCGCCAGCGCTTCCTGGGCGGTTTCAATCTTTGACTTTACACTCAGTATAAGGTTTTTACTGTAAAATTACAAGAGAAGGCGCCGAACCATCCTTACCCAACGGATCAGTAATACCCCACAATCAGTCCGCTGTGAGGTATGGCTTTTGCCCGCAAAATATGCTAGAATAGACAGGTAACATAAAAACTTTAAGAAAGCAGGTAAAAGTTTGGAAGTAAATTTCTAAATCTACCTGAATGACGCAGCAAGTGCGTCAGAAGGAGGAAATTATGATAACCATTCCCTCGGCAGCCCCCCAAGAGTATCATCTGATGCCGCTGGATACGATCAGCGGTTTTGAGGTTCGCCCTGGCCTTTATGAAATATATGGAGCCACTGCCCTCTCAGCAAATGCAGTAAACTTTACTGTACACTCCCGCAACGCTACTCACTGCGAACTGCTGCTTTTCCGCAAAGAAGAAAAAGAACCTTTCGCCGTCCTTCCATTCCCAGAAAATTATCACATCGGAGATGTGTATTCCATGATTGTATTCCACTTAAATGTAAAAGATTTTGAATACGCCTACCGGCTGGACGGACCTTACGAACCAGAGAACGGACTTCTTTTCGATCGGACAAAAGTTTTGCTGGATCCTTATGCAAAAGCGGTGACCGGACAGCATATCTGGGGCCAGAGTCCTGACGAACAATCCCCCTACCGGGCCAGAGTAGTCCTAAACAATTTTGACTGGGGAACGGCGGATCCTCCTCTGTTACCTATGCAGGATTTGATTATCTATGAGATGCATGTCCGCGGATTTACCATGCATCCATCTTCCGGCGTGAAACATCCGGGAACATTTGACGGTCTGCGGGAAAAAATCCCGTATCTCAAGGAACTGGGCGTCACCGCCGTGGAGCTGATGCCTATTTTTGAATTTGACGAAACCATGGGATCCAGAGAAGTAGACGGCAAAAAACTCTTGGATTACTGGGGATATAACAGCGTAAGCTTCTTTGCCCCCAACACCAGCTACGCATCAGGGGAGGAATACAATCATGAGGGCTATGAATTAAAATCTCTGGTAAAAGAACTGAACGAAAACGGTATTGAAGTATTTCTGGACGTGGTCTTTAACCACACGGCGGAAGGAAACGAACAGGGCCCTTATTTCTGTTTCAAGGGCTTTGACAATAACGTTTATTACATGCTCACGCCGGACGGACAATACTACAATTTCAGCGGCTGCGGAAACACGCTGAACTGCAATCACCCCATTGTCCGTCAGATGATTCTGGAATGTCTGCGCTACTGGGTAACCACTTTCCGGATCAACGGGTTCCGCTTTGATTTGGCCAGTATTTTAGGGAGAGATAAAAACGGGCTTCCCAGCCAGAATGCGCCTTTGCTGGAAAGCCTGGCGTTTGACCCGGTTCTGGCGGATGTAAAATTAATTGCAGAGGCCTGGGATGCAGGCGGATTGTATCAGGTCGGAAGCTTCCCAGCCTGGAACCGCTGGGCCGAATGGAACGGCCGATACCGGGATGATCTGCGAAGTTTCCTAAAAGGAGATTATTGGACGGCTCCGGCTGTCGCCCAGCGGATCAGCGGTTCCATGGATCTGTATACGGGACAGTACCGGGGATACAATTCTTCTATCAATTTTATCACCTGCCACGATGGGTTCTCCCTGTACGATCTGTACAGCTACAACGAAAAACACAACCTGGCAAACGGCTGGGACAATACCGACGGGGCAAACGATAACCGAAGCTGGAACTGCGGCGCAGAAGGGGAAACCGACGACCCCCAGATCAACGCCCTTCGGATGCGGCTGATGAAAAATGCGGTCTCTGTTCTGATGTGCAGCCGGGGAACGCCGATGTTCCTGGCAGGAGACGAATTTGGCGATACTCGCTTCGGAAACAACAATCCTTATTGCCAAGACAATGAAATCTCCTGGCTGGATTGGTCTTTACTGGATAAAAACCGCGAACTGTTTGAGCACTGTAAATTCATGATCCAATTCCGAAAAAAACATTGCTGTATCCGGGGCGGCGGGCTTCCAAGCTCCACAAACTATCCCATGGTCAGCACTCACGGAAACCGTCCAGGAGCTCCTCTTACCGAAGAATCCAAAGTCGTTTGCGTATTTTATACTTCTCAGAAAGAGCACTCCGCCAAAGACGATCTGGTCTATATGGCCATCAATTCTTATTGGGAAGATCAACAGATCTGGCTGCCGGCTCTGCCCAAGCCTTATACTTGGAAAATGGCAGTCTATACAGACAGTTTAGATCCGCGTTCGCTCTCTGAGAATACTCTGGTTATGGGTCCCAGAACGGTAGCTGTTTTTGAAGCGGTAGAATATTGATTCAATGGAAAAACAGGAGGGCATATTTTTTGCCCTCCCGTTTCTATATTCTATAAGAAAATATTGATGATTCCAATTACAAACCCAATCACCGCTCCCAGGTTTACGATGGTGTCCAGTTCCTTTTTCATTACAGACAGAACCAATTCTTCGATTTCCAGCACATCCATCTGCTGGACTTTCTCCTCTACCATCTTCTGGATGGGAAATTGATCTGCCAAATCGGATATTTTTTCCCGGACAAGCTTTTCGTATGCCTGCTCGATCCATGCCCGCACGTTTTCCTGGCGGATATTCGCGGTTTCTGCGATCTCCTGGACGGTCTTCTGTTCCAGACCCGTTATCTGTTCGTCGATGACCGGAAAGAGTAAATCTCTGCCGTTTTCCTCGATATAGCGTTCGACCCGTACTCCGATATGCGAGGTCAGGCTTTCAATCAGATCGTCGCTGATCATCATCTCAAAAAAGCTTCCCTGCACTTTTTCCCGGATGACCCGCTTACTCTCCTCGTTGATCAGTCTGGTAATGTCCAGGCCGCTGATTCCCTTCTGGATCTTCTCACACAGCAGATTTTCCAGACGTTCCTTTTCTGCCTGGTAAGTCCCGGCTTCCATATGCTCCGCCAGCAGCTCTTTTACCGGAGTTTCCCGGTTCTTCTCGCTGTATATGGATTCCATCAGGGCGTCCGCCGCCACCTGTTTTACGGAATCGCTGAAAAAAATCTGCTCCAGGTCTTCCCTGGTCAGCAGGTTATCTCCTACTGCCGTGCCCAGGGCTTTCGCCAGGCGGTCTTTTCCCTTGGGTATGATCCCCGGCGTAAACGGGAGACGGAAAGTTCCGATTTTTACCTCATGCAGTGGCCGAAAAAGCATTTTAACGGCCAGAAAGTTCGTAAAGTATCCTATGACAGAGCCCACCAGAGGACCCGCAAGTATGCTGATAACATTCATCTTCTTGTGCCAAACTGAATTCCTGTAACAGTGAAGGTATCTGAACTGTTACGAATTAATCTACCTGTACCATTTTATTGGGATTTTCTTTTTCCGCTGCCTGAAGCAGTACGTTCTTTTTGTTGGCGGCTGCCAGAAGTTCCGATTTCTTCTTTGCTTTTCTCGCCCTCATCTCTTCCTCTGTGGGGAATACGGTTGGCCTGCGGATATAGCGGAAGCTTGCGGAATACGCTTCGCCTACGGTCACGCCGTTCTGGCTGCCGGAACAGTGCACGGCAATCCAGTCTCCGCTGCTGGATTTTCCCACCAGAATGCCTACATGATTGTCGCTGCCGGCCTCCGGCCCCCTCTGGAATACCAGATCCCCGGCCTGTGCCTCTCTTGCCGCAATCGTATCCGCCTTATTCCACTGGTCAGACGTTCCGTGGCCTACCCGGTTTTCCATTGCGGTATCCTGATAACCGTTGTTAAACGCCCAGTCTACAAAACCGCTGCAATCCAATCCATAGGCGCGCACACGGCCTGTGCTGGAACTGCCTTCTGAGCTGACCTTGGCTGCGCTTCCCCAGCGGTCATCCCATCCCAGTACAGAGGATTTGCCGCCCCAGAAATAAGCCACTTTGCCTACCAGGCTGTAACCTGCCTGAATTACGGCCACACGCTCTTCGGACACTTCTTCCCCGGCGCTTTGGCGGATGAAGCCTTTTGCCGCTGTAATCGTAGCGCACAGAAGCGCACAGTCCTGATCGGAGTACTTGCGCAGCGTTGCGATCTCTTCCTTGGTCAGTTCTTTTTTGTGAGCCTGGATATAATCCTCTACATGCATATTTTTGTAATCGACAAGCGCGATGTTCTTCTTATCCCGCTCCACCGCATTCATCTCTGCGAAAATAGCCGCCAGATCTTCTTTTGCTTTATTGTTTAATTTAAAAGACTTCTTGCCGTTGCGCTCCTGCTGCATGACATAGACTGACAGGATATCCTGCCAATTATGTACCAGATATTCATCATCTTCATCCAATTTGTTGGCTTTGATGAATTCCTCTTCGATTTCATCCATCACTTCTTCAAACTTTTCATCAAAGGCCAGAGAATAATTGGACTTTAATTGCTTTAAGTAAAAACTGCGCCCGGCCTTTAAATTTACCACATAAGTGCCAGAGGAAATTCTGGTTATCGGCCCCTCGTTCACTTCCAGAGCTTCATTTTCTGTGCCTTCCGCAAGCGCATTTTCAGACAGCGCATTGTTTACTCCCTGCTGTGCCTGCATTTTCAACTGGTTCAGAGCTTCCTCGGCCGCAGCCAAAAGCCCATAGTTGGAAACCAGCGCTTTCTGGTCGTCGCTCAGGCTCTCATATGCGCTCTTGGCGCTTAAAATCGCCCCTTCACTGTCTAAAGTAACTACCCCGATAGCCTCAATCGCAGCAATAACTTCGGCAACTGTAATGGGGTTGTTATCCCCCGGTTTCCCATCGTTGTCGCCTGGTTTTTCTTCTCCGTCTATAACAGGAACCCCGTTAATATCGTCCTCGCCCGGTATACTGGTGGGCGTCGCCGTCGGTTTTGCGGACGGGGTTTCCGTTGGAACAGGAATCTCGGTTTCCGTCGGAGCCTGCGTCGGCTCCGCAGTCGGTTCCGGCGTAATTACTGGTTCTTCTGTTGGTTCCGGTACGTCTGGTGCGTCCGGCGTTACCACTGGTTCTTCGGGTATTTCAGGTACTTCCAATACCCCCGCGTCCTCTGTCACGTCTCCTGATGTACTTCCCATTTCACTGGCAAGCGCACGGAAGCTGGTGGAAACAACCATGCCGGAAATTAATGTTAAGCACAGCAGCTTCCTGATATGTTTATTTTTCATCTTTCAAGACTCCCTTCTTTCCTGATCAGCACCTTATCTCCCCAATATCATAAATTTCAAAAATATTTGCTATCAGTCGCCTAATATCTATAATTATTAGTTTATTCTATCACAAAGCATTTTTGAAATCAACCGTACCAGATGTATCGTCACCGAATTTTCACAATCTTTTTGTAACAATTCAGATACCTTCCCTGTTACATTTTTTTCAAATCCCCTTTACTTCCATCTCAGGGAATAAAACCCGGAAATATTTGGATTGTTCTGGTATCGTTTTACCTGAATATAATATCGCCCTTTCGGCATCTTACTCTGCGTTGTATAAGTTTGGGCTGTATTTTTCTGGTAAATGGAATTGTCTGTGACCGCCATCCCCTTGTCTGCCGGCACAAGCCGAAACTGTATCCAGTTGTTCGATTTTGCCCCAAAGGTAAAGGATATTTTTTTGGCTGTGGGCAAATAGAACTGATACCAGTCTATTTTTGCCCCGGCTTCCCCCAGGACTGTCCGGCCCTGCATCGTCTCATTGCGAAGAACTTTTCTGGCGTTCTGGCGGCTGGAGCCGCTTTTCTCCGAAACAGCTCGGAAATTGTACTTTAATTTATACAGATAATCGTTCACACGTATGTAATATGTTCCTTTTTTTACGGCTGCATAATTACAAAAAAGGTTGGAGTTGTTCAAGCGGATTTTCTCTGTCATGACGGCCTGTTTGTCTTTGTCGCACAGCCGAATATCCAGCTTGTATTTGTTGTCGCTGGCATGCGAATAGCCATATCCAGAAAAAGTCAGGTAGCCTGTGTCTCCGACCTGTATTTTATAGTAGACGACATGTCTGGCATCTGCGGTTCGATCGGTATACCAGGTATTTGGAGATAAATCAATGGTTTTTGCTGCGGCAAGGATACTCGTCGCTCCCAGCATCCAAACGGCAGCCAAAACTGCTGTCAAAAAAAACAGGATTTTCTTTCCAATCTTAGTTTTCACTCAAATCATCCTTTCACATCATTATTTAGATGAAAAAACGGCGCGAGCCTTTGTTTGCCCGCGCCATACATAGGGAAATCTTTTATTCCTGTCCGCTGTACAGGGTAATTAATTTTTTTAGATAAGCGTAGCGTTCTTTTGCCTGGTTTTCTGACATTTCAAAGAGTCTTGCCGCTTTTTCCGGGTTGGAGCGTTTCAGGGAGTTATAGCGCACCTCGCCGTCCAGGAAATCCTGGTAGCTTTCGGTCGGCTCCTTACTGTCCAGAATGAACGCGTCTTTTCCTTCCGCCTTCAATGCGGGATTATAGCGGAAGTTATGCCAATAGCCGGATTTTACCGCCAGCTCTTCCTCAGTTTGTGCCTTGCTCATGCCTTTTTTGATACCATGGTTGATACACGGAGCATAGGCAATCACCAGGGCCGGGCCGGGATAAGCCTCTGCCTCTGCGATGGCCTTTACCGTCTGGTTAAAGTCTGCACCCATGGCAACCTGTGCCACATACACATAACCATAACTCATCGCAATGCTGGCCAGATCTTTTTTCTTTACCTCTTTGCCGCCTGCCGCAAACTGGGCGATAGCTCCTGTCGGCGTCGCCTTGGAGGACTGACCGCCGGTGTTGGAATATACTTCGGTGTCAAATACCATGATGTTGATGTCTTTTCCGCTGGCCAGAACGTGATCCAGACCGCCGAAACCAATGTCGTAAGCCCAGCCGTCGCCGCCGAAGATCCACTGAGATTTCTTTGCCAGGAAATCTTTCTGCTTCAGGATCTCTTGTGCCTTGTCACATCCGCAGGCTTCCAGGGCCGCGATCAATTTTTCTGTGGCTGTGCCGTTTTCTGCACCGCATCCGTAAGTCTCCAGCCATTCTTTTGCGGCTGCTTTCGCATCCTCATTGTTTCCGTTTTCCACAAGGTCTTCCACCTTTTCTTTCAGACCGCCGCGGACTGCGTTTTGTGCCAGCAGCATCCCGTAGCCGAACTCTGCGGCGTCTTCAAACAGAGAGTTTGACCATGCCGGACCTCTGCCCTGCGCGTTGGCCGTATAAGGAGTGGACGGTGAGGAGTTGCCCCAGATAGAAGAGCATCCGGTTGCATTGGCGATATACATCCGATCGCCGAACAACTGGGTCACCAGTTTGGCATATGGGGTCTCGCCGCAGCCTGCACAAGCGCCGGAGAACTCCAGCAACGGCTGTTTGAACTGGCTTCCTTTTACGCTTGTTTCCTTGTACTTGGCGATAACTTCCGGCTTCACTGGTTTTTCTACACCATAGTCGAAATATTTCTGTGATCCTGCATTGGCTTCCATGTTCTCCATAGCCAGAGCTTTCGCGCCCTTCTTTCCAGGGCAGACATTGGCACAGGAACCGCATCCAGTACAGTCATAAGCGGATACCACAATCGAGAATTTGTACCCTTCCATACCAGTCATATCCAGGGTCTGCATACCTTCTGGAGCCTGGCTGGCTTCCTCTGCACTGAGCGCAATCGGACGGATAACCGCATGCGGACATACATAGGAACAGCGGTTGCACTGGATACAGTTTTCCGGCTTCCAAACTGGGATATCTACCGCGATCCCCCTCTTTTCGTAAGCGGACGCACCGGAAGGAGTGCTGCCGTCTACATAGTCCTGGAAAGCAGATACAGGCAGGCTGTTTCCCTCCTGAGAATTCACTTTCACCTGTATGTGATTGACAAATTCTACGACTTCCGCTCTTCCATGCTCTGCATGGGAGACAGCCAGACCCTCGTCCGCTGAGTTCTTCCAGCTTTCCGGCACCTGGATTTCTACTATCTGTTTTGCTCCGGCCTCAATGGCGTCGTAGTTCATCTGCACAATGGCATCGCCTTTTCTTCCGTAAGTTGCTTTTGCCGCAGCTTTCATCAGGTCAATGGCCTGCTCTTCCGGAATAATGTTTGCCAGCTTAAAGAAAGCCGCCTGCAAAACGGTGTTGATCCGGCCGCCGAGACCGATTTCTTTTCCGATCTTGATTCCGTCAATCACATAGAATTTGATTCCGTGATTCGCGATAAATGCCTTCACCTGTCCGGGCAGATGTTTCTCCAGGTTTTCCATATCCCAGGGGCAGTTCAGCAGGAACGTGCCGCCGTCCACGAGTTCCTGTACCATATGATACTTATTCACATAAGAGGGATTGTGGCAGGCCACAAAATTTGCTTTGTGAATCAGGTATGTGGACTTGATCGGCGCTTTTCCGAATCTCAGATGAGACATGGTGACGCCGCCGGATTTTTTGGAGTCATAGTCAAAGTAAGCCTGGGCATACATATCCGTGTTATCGCCGATAATCTTGATGGAGTTCTTGTTTGCGCCCACGGTGCCGTCTGCGCCCAGCCCCCAGAACTTACAGTTGATCGTCCCTTCGGGAGTGGTCACGAGAGGAGCGCCTGTTTCCAGAGAAAGATGGGTCACATCGTCCACAATGCCGATGGTAAACGGCGTCTTAGCGTTGTTGTCGTATACGGCAACGATCTGTGCCGGCGTCGTGTCCTTGGAGCCTAAGCCGTAACGTCCGGTAAAGATTGGCGTGTTGTGGAAAGCCGTTCCCTTTAGGGCAGCAACCACATCCAGATACAGAGGTTCTCCCAGAGAACCAGGTTCCTTGGTGCGATCCAGAACCGTGATCTGTTTAACTGAGGCCGGAATTGCTTCCACCAGGGCTTTTGCAGAGAACGGCCGATACAGACGAACTTTGATGACGCCGACTTTTCTGCCGGAAGCCGTCAGATAGTCAATGGTTTCCTCAATGGTATCGCAGACAGAACCCATGGCAATGATCACATGCTCTGCGTCTGGCGCTCCATAATAGTTAAACAATTTATAATCGGTGCCGATTTTGGCGTTCACCTTATCCATGTATTCCTGCACGATTGCGGGCAGCGCGTCATAATAAGGATTGCATGCCTCTCTGGCCTGGAAGAATACATCTGGATTCTGTGCGGAACCTCTCTGGCAGGGATGATTGGGATTTAACGCGTGGTTGCGGAATGCATCGATGGCATCCTGATCCACCAGATCCGCCAGATCCTCATAATCCCAGGTTTCAATTTTCTGAATCTCGTGGGAGGTTCGGAAACCGTCAAAGAAATTGATGAAAGGAACCTTGCCCTTGATTGCGGCACAATGAGCTACTGGAGTCAAGTCCATGACTTCCTGTACGCTGGACTCACAGAGCATGGCAGCCCCGGTCTGACGGCAGGCATACACATCCGAGTGATCGCCGAAAATAGAAAGTGCGTGGCTGGCCAGCGCACGCGCAGACACATTGAATACACCGGGAAGCTGCTCCCCTGCAATTTTGTAAAGGTTGGGAATCATCAAAAGCAGACCTTGGGAAGCGGTGTAGGTGGTGGTCAATGCCCCCGCCGACAGGGAGCCGTGTACTGCACCTGCCGCCCCTGCCTCCGACTGCATCTCTGTCACCTGGACTTCCCGTCCGAAAATATTTTTTCTCCCTTGTGTTGCCCATTCGTCTGTGGCTTCTGCCATAACAGAAGAAGGAGTGATGGGGTAAATCGCTGCTACATCGGAATATGCATAAGAAGCATGGGCAGCAGCATGATTACCATCCATGGTTTTCATCTTTCTTGCCATTTTTGCTTTTCCTCCTTAGAAAATGATAAAAACATGGTTCAAAGAATAACTAAAATTTATTTTCTATCATCTTACCATATTTTGGGAAACGTGTCCAATAACATTTTGGCTACTGATAAACATATCCAGACAGCCTATTTCTCAAAACTGCTCCCACCTGCATAGCCACAACTACCGACAGGGCGTCTTTTACCAGATAGGGAAGGGAAACCGTCACAAAGGCCTGGGGAATGCCGACTCCGGCTGCCAGGACAAATCCAAGAATACCCATCAGATGGCAAAAGGCGAGTCCTACCAGACCGGAGCCGATCGCTGTGATTTTATTTTTGCCCACGGACGCACCGCTTAACCATGCCAGAAACAGAAATCCGAACAGGAATCCCCCGGTAGGCCCTGTCAGGACTGCAATCCCGCCTCTCATGCCGGCAAACACCGGGATCCCCACGGTTCCCACGGCAAGATACAAAGCCACAGAACCGGCCCCCGGCCAAGCCCCCAGCACGTATCCGCACAAAGCCACAGCAAAGGTCTGCAAAGTGAGCGGAACTCCAGTAGGCATCGGAATCTGCAAGACGGACAGTACCGCCAGTACAGCGGTAAACATCCCAATTTTTACCATAGATTGTGTTGTAACATTTTGTTTCTTCATATTATTTCTCCTTTTTCCCAGCTGTTATTCATAAATCGGCAAAATTTAGTCCCGGAAAAATATGATGATCAAGCCTACCAATAAAATCAAAAAGCCCAGGATGATCCGCAAAACATTTCCGGCTTTTACATATTTCTCATTATTTATGATGCCTTCCATACTGCTGTAAGCAGTACCCGCCGCAACCATCAGCACACTGTGGCCCGCTGCGTAGAGGATCATCAGGAAAATCCCCCACCAGGTACCTTTATCCGCCTTTGCAACCATAGCCAACAGGGCAATCATCACCGGTGTCGCGCAGTGAGAGGCAAAAACGCCGCCCAAGGCTCCTGTCAGAAACGCCCCGATATATCCCCTTTTCTTATTGTCCCCTTCCAGATGGACATGGGGAATAATATGTATCACTTCCCATGTCTGCAAAGCCATCAGAATCATCAGGACGCCCAAGAGGATGCTCCACCACTCTCCCGCATGATGCATGAAATGGCCAATAGCTGACGCAATAGAGCCAAAAACGCCGAACGTACAGGCCATCCCCAACGCCATCGTAAGAGAAACGGTAAACGCCCGCCTGGTGTTCTCCTTTGCAGCAGCTCCCACATAGGTCAACACCATGGGAATCGTCGAAAGGGAACAGGGCGTAAAGGAAGTGATCACGCCCGCCGCCAAGCAAAGCACAGGGGCTGCCCATATATTCTGAGTCAACAGACGGGCAATAGTCTCCAACCATTCATTCATATTGTCTCCTCCTTTCTTATGCACACTTTTTTGAAAACTTACTTAAATTATAACCGTCTGTTTTCTGCGCATAAATATTCATCTTCTTAATTGAAGATACCATATTTTTTTTAATCTGTCAAAATGTACGTGATTGCAAGGGGACGCCGCGGGGCTTCCCGTTTTCGACATCCCTCCCTCCAAAACCTCAAAATCCTGCTGCCTTTAAAAAATTAACTCTTGCATATTCCCCGATTTACGGTAAAATAAAAGTTGCGATTGTCAATGATAAAAAATAATAAACGAGGTTTGATATGATTTCAGCGAATAACATCACTTTGCGTATCGGAAAAAAAGCTCTATTTGAGGATGTGAATATAAAATTCACAGAAGGCAACTGTTACGGACTGATCGGAGCCAACGGCGCCGGGAAATCTACGTTCCTGAAAATTTTATCCGGGCAGTTGGAGTCCACCAAAGGGGACATTGCCATTACGCCCGGACAGAGGCTGTCCTTTTTGCAGCAGGACCATTTCAAATACGACCAGTATCAAGTTTTAGATACCGTAATCATGGGCAACCAGCGGCTCTATGACATCAAAAAAGAGAAAGAAGCCATCTATGCCAAAGAAGATTTTACCGACGAAGACGGCATACGGGCCAGCGAACTGGAAGGGGAATTTGCGGAGATGAACGGCTGGGAGGCCGACTCCGACGCGGCTTCTCTGCTAAACGGGCTGGGCGTCGATACCGAATATCATTATACCCTGATGAAAGACCTGGACGGAAGCTTAAAGGTAAAGGTGCTGCTGGCTCAGGCATTGTTCGGAAACCCAGATATCCTGCTGCTGGATGAGCCGACCAACCATCTGGATCTAAACGCCATCGAATGGCTGGAGGAATTTCTGATTGATTTTCCCAATACCGTGATTGTGGTGTCTCATGACCGGTATTTCTTAAACAAAGTCTGTACCCATACCGCAGACATTGACTACGGAAAGATTCAGCTCTATGCGGGAAATTATGACTTCTGGTTTGAATCCAGCCAGCTTTTGATCAAACAGATGAAAGAAGCCAACAAGAAAAAAGAAGAAAAGATTAAGGAATTACAGGAATTCATTTCCCGTTTCAGCGCGAATGCCTCCAAATCCAAACAGGCGACCTCCCGTAAACGGGCGTTGGAAAAGATCCAGTTAGACGAGATGCGTCCTTCCAGCCGGAAATATCCCTATATTGACTTCCGTCCAAACCGTGAAATCGGCAATGAGGTATTGATGGTGGAAAACCTTTCCAAAACCATAGACGGCGAGAAAATCCTGGATAACCTGACGTTTACGCTGGGCCACGACGACAAAATTGCCTTTGTGGGTTCCAACGAACGGGCAAAGACCACCCTGTTCCAGATTCTAATGGGCGAACTGGAACCGGACGAGGGATTTTACAAATGGGGCGTGACCACCACCCAGTCCTATTTCCCGAAGGACAGCACCGAAGAATTCAAAAGCGATCTGACCATCGCCGACTGGCTGACCCAGTATTCAGAGATTAAAGACGCTACCTATGTCCGCGGCTTTTTGGGCCGGATGCTTTTTGCCGGGGAAGACGGCGTAAAGAAAGTAAAAGTGCTTTCTGGGGGCGAAAAGGTCCGCTGCCTCCTTTCCAAGATGATGATTTCCGGCTCCAACGTCCTGATTCTGGATGAGCCAACCAACCATCTGGATATGGAAGCCATCACCGCTTTGAACAATGGGCTGATAAAATTCCCAGGCGTGATCCTGTTCGCCTCCCACGATCATCAGTTTGTGCAGACGACAGCGAACCGGATTATGGAAATCCTGCCCGACGGCACGTTGATCGATAAGATTACGAGCTATGACGAATATCTGGCCAGCGATGAGATGGCTAAGAAGCGCCATATTTACACGATGAACGAGGAAGACAATTAATGCTTTGACTTTTTATCCTGATTTCTGGAGACTGCGATCTGCACGCCGATCCCTGTCGAGGCCAGCACCGCGCCCAGAATCAGGATTTTTAGATCTGCCTCCTGTTTCAAAAGCCCTGCTACTGATGCGGCAATGGAAAATCCGCCTCCTAAGGCGGTGTTCAAAATCACCATCGGTTTTACAAAAGCCATTCCCAAAAGACCAATGAGCACGCCGATTCCCAGACAAATCATAAATCTCAGAGAATCCTTAGGCTGCAGCAGAATGCTGACCGCCGTGGTGCCGATCGCGGTGCACATCAGAAATACTCCAAACCGGTAGATATGAAACGCCAGCAGGCCAAGCAGCAGCCCCCCGGCCACAATCGCACCAATCTGCACCAGACTGTTTCCGGTATAACGGGAAACCAGAGAATAGGCCAGCACCGCGCCCGCGGTAAAGCCAGTCAGCCCAACCCATGCCTTCAACAGCCGATATCCCAAAAAACAATTCAATACGCCAATCACCAGAGTTACCCCAGCCGTACTGATCTGCACATTGCCGAGTTCCTCCGCGACCATGGACAAAAAGTCGATCATTTTTTCCATCTTCCACCGCCTGTTACGTAACCGTTCCGATATTTTCACTGTTACAACATCACATATAACGTCAGTAAATCATCCATATTGCTATAATGATATTCCACCTGCGGGATTCCCTGTGTATTCATATAGTAGCTGGCAATCTCTGCAATCCTCCCGCCAGTGATCAGCTCCCCGTAAGCGGCCTGGTAGCTGGCCGCATCGGTAAATTTTACCCGCATCAGATGCGCTCCCTGGTCGATCTGTGCGGTAAAATAGCCATAAAGCGTATTCCAGTCATAACCGGAGAAACAGCTTCCATTTAAGACATAATAATTGTAATCCACGGCCTGGCACGCTGGAAGGGCAAACTCCTCGTCCGGCCAGCAAATCTGGCTGTATTCTCCCGGAAAAGGAGCCAGATAATCATAAAGGGGAACAGAACCCTCCAGTTCCAGAAAGCTCGGCTGATCCCCGTTGGTGGCGTCCACATAATAGTAATTTCCATCTATATTTACTATATTCCAGGCATGTCCGCCAGATGACATCTTTGTTTCTCCCGACACATAAATCGACTCCACGCCCAGACGTTCCAGAAGATACTGAACAGCTCCCGCATACCCGGCACAGACGGCTCGTCCTTGGGCAAATACCCCGGCAATATTTTGGTCATCTTCATTGATCACATAATCAGTAGATCCGATTACATAATCGTAGACCGTCCGCACCTTATCATAGGTACTGGAACCCTCCGGCAGTACAGCGGCCACCTGCTGATAAGCGGCCTCCATACTGGTTTCCACCGGGGCGGCCTCCTCCTGTGTATATCCATAGGCCGGCGTAAACATTGTATAGGAAGCATTGATGGATTTATAGTATGTCTGCCCGTTGTGTACCCAGAAAAGCTCCTGGTGATCTTTTAAAAGCGCACGATATGCCTTGTCAATGGCGTCGTTGTCAATATCGGTAATCCGAATCTGCTCCTCAAAGGCCAAGATGCCCTCCAAAAGCTGGCGGTACGTCCGTTTCTCATTCATAGCAAGCTGCTTAAAATAATATTCCTGGTGAACCCCGTCTGTCTCCGCTACCGGCTCCTCCGTGGGCGTGGGAACCTGCACCTTCTTTTTGGCGGCGTTTACCGTTTCCTTTGCCGAGTTCACTGTGCTTTTCACAAAACTGCATCCGCCCTGGCTCACAAGTATTCCTAAGAGCAGAATCCACAGCAGGCTTTTGTAAAATTTTCTCATAACCTCTCCTCCTGGGCCGTATCCTCTCTTTTGGAAAACACACAGCCGCAGTAATTTTGTCTGTAAAGATGATATTCAGCCGACAGCTCCAGAGAACGTTTGTAACCATTGCGTTTTTTAAAATCCGACGGCAGAAACGCAATCCCCTGTTCCTGCCCCACCTGATTTCCAATTTCGTTGAGCTTCTGGGCGTTTTTCAGAGGGCTAATGCTTAAAGTCGTGGTAAAATAATCGTAGTTCCCCGCTTTTGCAATTATCGCCGCCTCGCCCAAGCGCAGTCTATAACAGGCGAAACACCGCTCCTGGCCTTCCGGCAGCGTTTCCATACCCCTGGCCATCTCGTAAAACCGCTCCGGCTCATACGCCCCTTCCTGAAACGTAACTGGATGCCGAAGCGGCATTTCCTCTATCAACCGTTTCAGCTCCTGAACCCGCTGGACATACTCTGCCTCGGGCGAGATATTGGGATTATAATAAAACACCGTAATCCGAAAATAATTTGACAGATACTCCAAAACATAACTGCTGCAAGGAGCACAGCAGCTATGCAGCAGCAGCCGGGGCGCGGTATGATCCTCCTCCAGTTTTTTTAAAATTTTATCCAATTGGATCTGATAATTGACTTTATTCACTGATCCCATCCTGCCTTTCCCATGCACTGATCCCATCCCTGTACATATGTTAAATATATAGATGGTGATTTAGGATTACCCACAAAAGTAATTATAGTATACTTAGAAAATGCTGCAATTTCAATAGAATGTATCCGAAAACACGTTTTCTTCACAATTGGCAATGACAAACAGGAGGTTTTCACCTTGCAAAATTTGTTGGAATTCAAAGACGTCTGTCTTTCTTATCATACTCCCGAACGGGAGACTTATGCGTTGTCACATCTCTCCTTTTGTGCAAAAGAAGGGGAATTCCTTGCCATCGTCGGCCCCAGCGGCTGCGGCAAATCCACCCTGTTAAATCTGATCTGCGGGCTGCTGAAACCCGAACAAGGGGAGATTCGCATTCATGGCATTCCCCTTGCCCAGTCTCATATGAACATCGGATATATGCTCCAGAGAGATCATCTGTTCGACTGGCGCACCATCTACAAAAATGTGCTCCTGGGACTGGAAATCCAGCATCAGACCACTCCAGAAAAAATCAAATATGTAGATAATCTGCTTGCTGCCTACGGATTGGACAAATTCAAAGACGCCTATCCCTCTCAGCTCTCCGGCGGTATGCGCCAGCGGGCCGCCCTGATACGCACCCTGGCTATGGAACCGGATCTCCTTCTTCTGGATGAACCTTTTTCCGCCCTGGACTACCAGACACGATTAAACGTGAGCGACGATATCGGTATCATCATCCGCCAGGAGAAAAAAACGGCTATCCTGGTTACTCACGACATCTCCGAGGCCATCAGCATGGCCGACCGGGTGCTTATCCTGACCAGCCGACCGGCACACCTGAAAAAACAAATCACCATCGACCTGGAAATCGCAAACCGCACGCCGATGTCCTCCAGGAACGCCCCAAAATTCAAGCATTATTTCAATCTGATCTGGAAGGAGCTGAATAACGATGACTCCCATCTCGTCCGCACAGCGGCAATATCTGAAAAAGAAAAAGCAAGATAACCGGATTGTTGTTTTTGTCCGCATTTTTATTTTCCTGATCTTTTTGTGTCTATGGGAAATCAGCACAAACTTAAATATCTTAGACTCCTTTATTTTTTCTAGTCCCAGCCGGGTATGCCGCACAATATATCAAATGTACCAGGAACACGCCCTGCTGCCCCACATCGGCGTAACCCTTCTGGAAACGTTTCTTAGCTTCGCCTGCGTACTAGTCTTGGGAATGGCCTGCGCCGTACTGCTGTGGAGTTTTCCTCTGGTTTCCAGGATTGTGGAGCCTTACCTGGTAGTCTTGAACAGCCTGCCCAAATCCGCTCTGGCTCCTCTGTTGATCGTATGGCTGGGCGCAAATACACGCACCATCGTTGTGGCCGGCATGTCCGTAGCTATTTTCGGTACTATCATCAGTCTGTATTCTGGTTTTCTGGAAATCGACCCAGATAAGCTAAAGCTCATCGCTACTTTAGGCGGCGGTAAATGGGACTGTTTGACTAAAGTAGTGCTGCCCGCTTCTATCCCGCTGATTTTAAGCGTGATGAAAGTCAATATTGGCCTGTGCCTGGTGGGCGTAATCATCGGCGAATTTATCGGAGCCAGACAGGGGCTTGGATATCTGATTATCTACGGAACTCAGGTATTTAAGCTGGATTGGGTGATGATGTCTATTGTTATCTTGTGTATCGCGGCCACCGCTTTGTATGGAATTTTGAATTTATTAGAAAAAAATTACCGAAAAAGGCATTGAAAAACGCGCTGAATGAAAAGCAGGGGCAAATCTGTTGTTGCGATACAGATTTGCCCCTATTTTCTGATTTTTTATTTCTTTACGATTATTTTCATTCTAACTGTCTTTGTCCTGCCGTTCTTTAAAGTGACTTTTGCCTTTACTACGGCAGTTCCGGCTTTTTTACCCGTTATAACTCCTTTTTGATTTACCTTGGCAACTGATTTTTTGGAAACTGTATATTGGATGGATTTGACATTTGCCATCTTTAGGGTGTTTTTCAGAGCCATCTTTACGGTTTTGGATTTCTTTACCGTCTTAGATGCCTTTTTTACCGCTATGGTCTTTAAAATGCTGGTGCTCAGTTTATTCATTTTAGAGCTGCTGATAAACTCATAGGTTTTCTTTCCATTTATGAAAGCAAAAACATCTCCATCTTTTGTCACAGTGTAGGTCTTTGCATTGACCAGTACATATGTTCCGTTCGCTTTTTTCTGTACAATGTTTAGTTTCTTTCCTGCTGTCAGGTCAGAGGCATTCGCGATAACCGTATAAGCGCTGTTTTGATTCTTGACGCTTATCTCTACTTTATTTGTGCTTGCCGTCTGGATAATCTGTCTAACTATATTTCCCTGAATCAGTGCCCTTTGTGTTCCAGACGCAGTTTTGCCAGATATGCTTGCTGTGGCGTTCGTGATGGTTCCCTTCGCGTTTTTCGTAACCGTGACTGTAACGGACATTCCTTCGTTTTCAGAGCCTGCGGTAATGATACTCGTGATAGAAGAACCAGTTGTCTTTCCGCTTGGATCCTTTTGTACGACTTCTGTCGTCTGGATAACGCTGCCGTCTTCGGTCGTCTTTGTACTTATAGTCGTCTCCGTCTTGGAACCGTCGGGATTTTCTGTCACGGTTGTCTTTGGCTCCTCCGGCGTGGGCGTTGGCTCAACGGGCGTATCGGTCACGCCTGGGGTGAGTGTCGGCTCGCTGGGAATATCGGTTGCGCCTGGAGTCGGAGCCGGTGTGTTGATCGCCCCTGGCGTTGGCGTAATGGTTCCGGTGTCGGGAGTGCTTGGGATAGTCGGTTTGCTTGGTGTATCGGTCGCCCCTGGCGTTGGTGTATTCGTTGCGCCTGGGCTTGGTGACTCTATCGGTATAACACTGCTTTTTGTCTTTATGGTCAGCGTGCCGGCCCGATAACCGATTTCATAATCTGCATGTTCCAGACCGGAAATCCGAATCTGATAAGTACCTTCTTTGCTGTTGTCCGGCTGCACGGCTGCGCCGCTCTCATCTGTGTAAGAAAAGACTGGCGCGCCGTTTAGGGTATCCCCAGATATCAATCCCTCCACAGTATAATCTGTGCCTTGCGCTGCATTTTCCAGAGAAGGAAGTTCATCCCCCACGGTAATGCTCTTATCCGCTGCGGTAATGGTGATCGGTTTCTTCGTAATGTGGAAAGTCTCAGATGTCATTTCTCCGGCATATGTCTCATCAATTTCTTTGACCGAAATTACCACATGGTAATCGCCCACATGGACAGGCGCGTCTGATGAGGAATAGGCCGTTCCATTTACGCCTTTATACAATACCTCTGTGCTGCTGACAAAAACCGCTTCACCGGCTTGTGTTTTCCAAACAGGTTCACCGCTGTAAGCAAAGGGCTGCCCGCTGTAAACACCTGTCTGCGGAAATTCTACGCCTGACAGGGTAACCGGAATTCTATAAGGCATTAGCCGAATAGTCAGTTTGATTGTGAAATCTTCGTAATGCGCGGACTGCACGGTCACGGTGAGAATCGCTTCCGAACCGACGGATTCTTCCTTTCCTGTATTTACGGCATATGTCAGGATTCCATCTTGGATAACCAAAGCCGGATCGCTGGCAAGAATCCCTTCTGTATCTTCGACTGTTATTGTGTATTCCGCCTCACCCATATCTTCCGGCAACTCCAGATCTGCAACCAGATCAATGCTTCCCTCCTCTGGCTGAACGTTCCCCTCAGAATAGGTATGCTTTCTGGTTTCTGTCACCTCAAAAGCTGTCTTTTTGGTGATGGTAAAAGTTCCTATGGAAATATCTGCCGCAGTGATATTCTTCCCATCTCCGGGAACACTGACGATTACCTGGTAAGTCCCCGGCTCTGTGGGAGCTGTCTCTATTTCGGAAGCTGTTTCTCTTTGGTATTTTACCATAAAATCTGTAAAATTCGATAGTTTCGTACAGGTAACCGCCGTTGTGTGAGACTGTCCGCTGTATTTCACGGTTCCATTTCCTGGCAGTGCAGCTTGGAAATCGCCGGCTGTAAGTGTGAGCGGAAGGATGCTAATGGTCGTCTCAAGTACTCCGCTGCGGGAATCATTGTGCGAAACGGCTGTCACCAAGGTATAGGTACCTGCATCCGATGGGGCAGTCGTCAACGTTGTTCCATCGCTGTTTTTCCATGTAAAGCTCCAGGTCAGATTTTCATCTGCGGATTCGATAGCTGGATCTGTGGTAAAATTCTCTTTTGTGGGCGTTGGAATCGGAGCCCCATAAGTATAGGATGCCGTGTAGTCCTTGTTTGTGATGTTGATCGTCTTGGACAGCACCGTGATGGAAACGTTTCCTGTGTAGGCTGCATATTCTGAATCATCCGGTGTAAATACCCACTCGGCCGTTGTGGTTCCCACTGCTGGTACTGTCTCTGGGTTTGTAAAGGTCAACTTGCCCGCAACGGTTTGTCCGCTCTGGATGTCTGCAAATGCAACATTTGTAAAGGTAAGAACTGATAATGATTGGCCTTCTATCAATTGGCTGTTCTGCAAAGTTACTGCTGCATCATTTTGCGGTTTTACCAGCTTTTTCTCTGACAACTGGATCGTCAGCGTGTACGTAGAGTCTTTGTAACGATCCGAGCCAATGGTTACGGTAATGACCGCTTTTACACCGGCCTGATAGTTTGTCATAGCCTTTACTGTGTATTGAAGTATTCCCTTATCGGATATGGTTGGATTGCCGTCCAGTATGTTTTGGGTGTCCTCTGTCTTCGTTACGGTGTAGGTAACTTTTCCCATATCTGTGCCGGAAAGTTTTTCGGACAGGTCAAGCGTGACTGCTCCCTTGCTTCCAGATGAATAGATGTAACTTTTGTTCTCTGGAGCGATGGTGAGAGCTTCCCCTTTGGCGATGGTAAAGGTTCCCACTTCCAGATTGTCGATAGCTGCTATGTTTTTGTTTCCTGCAAAATGAACCATGACTTTGTAAGTTCCTGGTTCCGTGGGTTCTGTATTTTCGGCTAAATCTGCGAACTCTGAATCTGCGTCCTTTTTGTATTGATATTTCCAGGTAAGTTTATCTGATTCTGAAAGTATGCTGCATGTAACAGCGGCTGGGTGAGATTTTCCGTCGTATACGACTGCTCCGTCTGTTCCAGGTAAGGTTGTCTTAAAGTCATCTTTTGTGAGTACAGCTTGAGCGATCTCAACTTTCAGCCTGACAGACGCTGTCTCATAATTCTTGCTGGAAACCATTGCTACTAAGGTGTATGTGCCTGCGTCTGATGGAATGTCCTCTAATTTTGGTCTGCTTGATAGATCGATGTTTTCGGCTGTCTGATCTCCTGCGTACCATGCGAAAGTCCAGTCAGCGCCTGTGTCTTGGTTTGTAGTCGTAAAATGCTCTTGCGACGGAGTGGGAAGATCCATACCATATGTATAAGATAATTGGTAACCGTCTTTATCTGTTTTATTTGATATAGTTGCTGGTATTTTAGGTGCTATGTCGTCAGTATAAGCTTTGATGCGCACATTACGAGGATCTGATGCCTGAGAAGCGTCACTCCAATTAAAATCATACCCTTCTATAAGACAACGATAAAAGCTCTCTCCAGCCTTTGCCTCTATTACAGAGCAACGAGAGTCCGTCGAAAGATTTCTGTCCACCCAAATGCTTGTATTCGCTATGCTGTTCTGATCCCGAAGTGTTACAACAACAGAAAAAACATCCCCCGTATTCAATTCTACTTCCGAATCCAGCTTTACTGTATGATATCCTTCAAACGGCTGTATTCCAGACTGTTCATAGACAGGCTCCCCCTGTATTGGATTTGTTTGATCAGAAATACCTTTATATATCTGTACAGTATAACCATAATTTGCTCCTGTATAAATCGCGACAGCCTTCAATACCTCATCTTGCTGAGCAGTGAATACATTTGCCATCTGGATCCCTTCGTATTTATCCCCATATTGTTCAGCCGCAGACGCATAACTGATAGAGCTTAGAGAAATCCCTCCATCATACTGATAATTATGATCATAATAATTTTCTGAATCTCTTGCCGCTGCCTGCATGACATACGCCACCTCATCTATTGATGTATCCTCATACGAAAGCCAGAAATATCCATCATCACCCCACGTTCCCCAGCTATTTCTGGCAAGCCACGCGCCATTCCTCTCTGGCTGATGGTCTTCATTAAATTTTTCTTTTGGAAAATCATCATCCCATCCTATAATAGTAACCGCATGATTTATCGTTCTATCCTTCTTATCCACGCCTTTGTAGCCATCGAAATAGTAGGCAGCATTAGCTTCATTATAATATACTTCCTCCCCTGTTCCGTTATCAGCCGTTGTCTGATCACTCCAGTAATCAACTTCAACTGCACCATGTTCTTGCACCATCTTCTTGATTACATCCATATCCTCTGTATTAATTACAGTTACGTCTTGCATATGGGCCGCATCATTTTTAATTGCAAAATCTTTATTTAAGACAGCGTTTTCTTTATTGGTTAATAAAACATTATATGCTGTATTTGAATGTTCTGTTTCCGATACAGCTCCTACCCAGTCCATAAGCATAAATTTTGTATATGCAGTATTACAGCCTTGAGTGTACCAAGTTTTAGACAAAGCAGAATCACCCTTACTGTCAACTGCATGGAAATTATCGTTTGTGCACAAATTAAGCGGATCTTCCCAGTCATGATTCATAAAGTATACAGTCTGGAACTCTGACATGTCATTCCCATTCAGTTTGCCTTGCTTCCAAAGATCCATTTCTATCATAGACTGTACGCCGTGCGCCCAGCAGGTACCCAAGCTACCCTGGTTTCTTATTGCGGGAATGTTTGCATCCCCTCTGGGATCGTACTTAGAAGCCAAGGATTTGCTGTCTGCAATAGTACTGGGAATGCCACCTGCATATTCACTGACGCTAAGAGGAGGTTCTATATCGATATCCTCATAATTATTTACCATCTGACTGGCGATTTCCAGGTCGCTTAATTCCTTTTCGTCTTGCCTCTCCTCAACATTTTCTGTATCTGTCGGAGTTGCATAGACTGCGGTCGCGCCTGTTTGTCCAATCATAGAGATGGATAGAGCAAATGCCATACTCATGGCAAGCCATCGTTTTTTCATTTTCTTCACCTTTCTTTTCCAAATTTACAGGTTTTAAATAGTCATAAATATATTACAGCACCAGAACCCGCCCGCTTGAAAGGATTATTTTTCCCTTTTGCAAAAAACGGGCGGATTTTCTCGTATATGTTCAGGCAAACATCAACTTATGGAGCTTTAGCGCACTTTTTTCAGCGTCTTCCACGGACTGTATTTGCCATAGTAGGTTTTGTTGCCCACTTTTTTGTAAGCGCGTATTCTCGCTTTAAAAGCCTTCCCGGATTTCAGATTTTTGAAAATCTTGGTGATGGCTTTGCTGCTTTTTACGCTGACTTTTTTGTTTTTTCCATTGTGTTTGTATTGGATCTGGTATCCGTCGTTACCGTTTGCTTTACTGGTGCTTTTCAGGGTTACTCTTCCGGTCTTGTTGGACTTCAAGGATTTTATCCCTGCGGTTTTGGGAATGACAACAATTGTTATGCTTTTTTGGGCCGCCTTGTATTGGCTGGATTCTTCTGCTTTTGCTGTGATGATGGCTTTTCCCACGCCTACACAGGTAATTGCGCCGCTGGTTTTATTTACCTTTGCTACTTTTGGATTGGAAGACGTAAATGTAACGGCGGTTTTCGCTCCGGTAACTTTCTGGGTCAGCGTAGAACCGATTTGTTTTTTCAGTTGGCCGTTTTCGGAATTGTATTTGGTTTTCAAAATCTGCGCCGTTTTTGGCTGAGGCGTTGGCGTCTGTGTCGGCTCCGGCGTGACTGCGGGTGTTTCATTTTCACTGGGCGTAGGAGTTGCCGCGGGCGTCTCGTTCTCGCTTGGAGTCGGGGTTGTATTCCCGCCAGGCGTTACAGACGGACTCGCAATCGGCGTTGAGATTGGTGCCGCCGTAGGATTTGTTGTTGATGGCGTCCATTTCGCGGTTACTGTGGCATCTTCTGTGAAAACTGTGGTGCTGTCCACTTTGATTCCATCCTGCGTATACCAGCCGTCAAAGGTGTAGCCGCTGCGAGTCGGTATGGGAATCTCCGGCAGGGTGCCGACCTCATTGACGGATAACGTCTGTGTGCCGCAGGCGCCCCCGTTCGCGTCGAATGCAACAATCGCTGATACAATCTCGGTCATAACAAAATCGCTGAAATGATCCAATATAAACGAAACATACCATTGACCATCTTCTCCCTGATAAGTGTAAATATTTGTCGGTGTTTCATAAGGAACATAGCTGCCGTCTGATGAATAATGCAGAATGGACAGACGTTTCGGATTGATATTTGCCGGAACGGGAAGGGTAATGCGAACGGGTACCGTCAATGTCTGATCCGCACTTTCCTCCAATCCGTTAATATCCATGGAGAACTTGATAGCCAAGGTATTTTTATAGCGGCTGGGAATCACCAGATCTTCTTTCTTTGGCTGATCGATCTGCAAAGTAATCTTTGTCGCGTCCGCTTTCGGGTTATTGAGCTTGGCTCCAACAATTTGAACCTTGTCTGCTGGAAAATTCTCTGCGACATTGGAATCTGCGACATTTACCTCAACGTCAACGCCATCATTATCTGTTATCTTCTGTTCCAACTGCTGGATGGAATTTAAAACCGCAGGATCGGCCAGCATGGAGGAACGCAGATCGGTTCGGTTTATACTTGCAACCTGCTGCCGAATTTCAGAAGGATCATCGCCGCTGGAACTGTTTAAGATATTGTTCAGTGAATCGGATACGCTTTCTGTTATTTCAGTCAAATTATATGCCGGACTCAGTGCTGACCATGCGCCATTTTGATATTTTGTAATATCATTACTTAAAGCACGCACTTTAAAATAGTAATAGCCTTTGCCATACTTAAGTATAGTAGCATCATTTATAGAACATTCTTCTATTCCATTATATCCAGTCATACTAAGTATCGATGTAGCTTCTCCATTTTCTGTTTTTGAAAAGAAAATTTCTATCTGAAAAGACTCTATTTCAGACATGTTGTCTGGAGATATCCATTTTATCTTGGGCCACTCCCATTCCAATCCGATTATAGATGCCTCTATCTGAGCTTCTGGTTTTTTGTATTCCCAAATATCAGACTTAACAATCTCGCTATCTGAATATTCTATCCCATCTCCCCATGACTGAGCGGTAAAATAATATTTTCCACTATCGAGATCTTCTAGATTAAACATCCCACTGCTGCAAACATCCCACTGTCTTCCAGTTCTAGTGTCATAATATACAGAAATAACTGGTTTAGATTCTCCCTCACGATAAAATTTTAATTCCGTGCCATCACTTCTACCATCTGCCTTCCAAAATATATGACCTGGTACATTTGAAGTAATATGCTCTGTATCTGAAATCCAACGCTCTATTTTTACTCCCCATTTCAAATCCGTAGGTGCCTTTAACTGGATAAGCTCCGTTTCCCCCACATTCTGTTCCGCCGAGACTTCCTCCTGTACATTCCCATCTTCCTGCGGATTTTCATTTACCGCCTCGCCTGCGTCCGCTCTCTCCGGTTCCTGTGGCGCTTCCCGGCTTACCCTGCGGATCTCCTGGCCGTCTGAGAAGTAGATTGCTTCCGCTTCTTCTGTTCCTGACTCTTCTTCTAACAGAGCGTTTTCTTCCTCTGTTACAACTTCTTCCGCCATATTCGCTATAATTTCATTTTCCTGTGCGAATACTGCAGGCGAGAACAGCGCCGACGTCATGCACAGCGTGAGCAGCGCCGCTAAAAACTTATTCCTCATTTTCCTCTCCTTTTTCATTTTGAAATGATCAGTTTTCTATTTGCATCCGTTTCCTTCTTCTTTATCTTGGCAGCAACAGCAGAAATTCATCTCAGAACCTTGCTTAAATTACCGCTTTTGCCATCCGATAAGATAGAACAAACGAAAAAACCTGCCGACAGCCGTTCATTTCATACCTTTTCACCTCCTCGCTGTCCGGTTTGCCGGCAGTGCAAATTCCTGTATTCATACTTCCAGTTCTTTATCTTTCCTGCATAAAATTTAGCTTTGTAAACCATACTGTATTATGGAAGCCTTTTTCCTGTATTTTCGTAGAGTGGGTTACTCTGCGAA
>CANOZK010000014.1 GCA_947571775.1 uncultured Lachnospiraceae bacterium
GGTTCCCCATCTTTTTTCCCCACATAACTGATATTGGCAATGTCGCCTTCTCCTAACTGCGCCTCGGCGTCCTCCACTTCCTCTGAAGACATGTTCAGCGTATTTTCAATCTGGAAATCAATATCGTCCTCGGTCACTTCCTGCACAGACTTGTCCACTGCAATACCCTTGTACTCGCCCAGCTCCACATGATCGGCCATTTTCTTCTCCGATACGGACACCAGACGGGCGCCTGAAGATGTCGCAGACTCGGATTTCGCCGAGGACGCTCCTCCTTTGCCGCCGCAGCCGACTGCTGTACAGGCCACACACAAGGATAAAAATAAAATACATAATTTCCGTTTCATAAAATATAATCTCCTTTTTCTCGTTTAAGACATTTCCGGTACTGGCGTGGGCCTGGATGGATCAAACACCGCCTGGGCGTCAAACAAATCCGCCAAAAGTTCGGGGTGATAATACATCCGGTATCCGTCCAAGTTCCTGCGGCCCATACGCAAGTAATTCGGCTGCAGTTGTACCCAATACTGACTGGAATCTACATTGCAATAATAATCAAACCCCTGGCTTTTCAGATAATCAAACTTTTCGCCAGAATAATTTTCTGCGCCGGCCAGATCCGCACCGAATGCAAAAATAATCTTATCGGTGCCTCCCACGATCGGCGATACATAAGTGAGCCATTTTTCCGTGTCCGTTCTCAGACGTTCCAAGGAACTCTCTCCCACATTGATATGACCCCAAGTGTGACTGGCAAACGCCCAACCGTTTTCTTTCATCGCCGTCGCTGTTTGTGTGGCCCGCGCCACTTCTTCGTCCCAGTTAAAATCCAGATGATTATTCAGATATGCCACCTGAAATTCATCCAGCTCCTGGCGGGTCTGATAAACCCCGTCTGTGCGGTAACCCAAGACCCCGTCATATCCGGTCAGCGCAATAATGCCCTTAGCGCCCCGATAAGAGAAATCCAGATGCTGTTCCACAAAGGAATCAATCAGGGGCACCATATCATAGTCCCCTACCAATACGCTTCCGTCTTCTTGTATATACTCCGCTTTTACTTTGCCGTTTTCGTCCACGACCAGACGGCTGGCCATACCGTCGCCTTCCATATAATGATAATAACTCACATCATCCTGAGACAGCACAAACGGCTGTTTCCCCGGAGGCAGCAAAATTTCACCGGGAACCATATTTCCGTTCTCGTCCTTTCTCGCCATATCCTCCAGAGACACCATGACAAATCCCCGGTCATACATAGACTGGGTGATTTTTTCAAACTCCTCAATGGTTGTCATTACCTGGTTATATCCTGCCGTATCTTCATCTCCGTCGAAAGCCAGCGCGCAATCTTTGATCAGCGTATGGTAAAACACATGAGTTACCTGCTCCGGCCCCCAGGCAACGCAGGAATCTCGGATACCCTCTATCTCGGCTGCCGCCTGCGCGCAAGCCGGGTCGTCCGGTTGGCTTTGAAGAAGCGCAATCGCGCTGTCATAATCATACATAGCCGCTAATCGCTGCGCCTGCTGCAAAATCTCCTCTGCTGTGCCTGTTGCCGCGCCGGAAACCGATTCCTCCTCGGTATCCCCCTGCGCCAAGTCCTCGGACTCTTCTGCTTTAGCCTGGGTATTTTCGGATACTTCCTCCCCGCTGTCACGGGGCCTGCTCTTAAATGCAATCCCCGCGGTGGGGGACGCGGCCGTCTCTTCAGATGCCGTGCCGGAAGTGGTCAAATCTTCCGAAAACGGCATAAGATGCTGGCAGCCGCCGAGCAGTACCGCGCTTAAACACAGCACAGAAGAGGCCGCCAGAATCCGTCGTTTGTTCATTATGTTCTCCCCTTTTTTCTTAAAAATTCGTTCTCTGCTCATTCACTTTTGTGACCAGGGTATTACCTGTGAACAGTCAACAAACATTCCCCCCTCGTTTTTCCTCCTTATGACATTGGAGCCACCGGTACGGGCCGGGCGGCATCAAAAACTTCTGCGGCGTTGAAAAGATCTTCCAAGAGCTCCGGGTGGTAATACATCCGGTATCCGTCCAGGTTTCTGCGCCCCATACGCAGGTATGTATCCCGAATCTGCACCCAATATTGGCTGGAATCCACATTGCAGTAGTAGTCAAACCCCTGGCTTTTCAGATACTCGAATTTGTCATATCCGGTGTAATCCTCCGGGCCGCAGATATCCGTCCCAAAAGCAAAGATAATGGTATCCACAGGCTCCACAATCGGCTTTACGTAATCCAGCCATTTCTGCGTATCCACCTGGAGATCCTCCAGAGAGCGTTCGCCCACATTCATATGACCCCAGGTATGGCTGGCAAACTCCCAGCCGTCCTCATGCATTGCTTTGGCCACCTTTTTAGCCTGGGCCACTTCCTCATCGTAATCAAAATCTGGATTCTCATTTAGATATTTTATCTGGTTCTCGTCCAGATCTTCCCGCGTCTTATACACGTTATCCGTAAAATACCCCAGCACGCCGTTATATCCGGTCAAAGCCACAATTCCCTTAGCGCCCCGATAAGAAAAATCCGGGTGCTGCTCCACAAACCGGTCAATCAGCGGAACCATATCATAATCTCCCACAGACACTGTGCCATCATCCTGAACATATTCATTCTTGATATCGCCGTTTTCATCCACGATCAGCTTCCGGGCATAACCATCCCCTTCCATATAATGGTAATAACTCACATCATCCTGGGAGAGTACGAACGGCTGTTTTCCCGGAGGCAGCAGAATCTCCCCTCTCTGCATCACATGATTTCCATTCTCGTCCGTCACCACGGTTGCCATATCCTTTAGGCTGACCATGACAAATCCTCTTTCGTACATGGTCTGGGTAATCTTATTGAACTCATCAATGGTGGTCATCACCTGGTTGTACCCGTCCGCCTTGCTGTCTCCGTCAAAGGATTTGGCTGGTTCGACAATCAACGTATGGTAAAACACATGAGTTACCTGCTCAAGCGGCCAGGAAACGCAGGAATCCTTGTCAGCCTGATACTGACTGACTTTCTGCTGCATTTCACTGTTGGACGAATAGTCCTTGTGATCCTGCAACAAAGCAATGGCCTGGTCATAATCGTACATAGCCGCCAGCCTGTCCGCTTGCTCTAAGATACTAGGTTCCTGCTGCTTACTCAGCGGCTGATCCGACGACGAATGCCCCTGTGCCGGCTGATGAGCTGCCTGAACTGCTTGGGCTTCTTTTCTCTCGGCGGATTCCCCGATAACAGAGTGTACTCCGGCCACCGCACTGACTGCCGCTATCGCAGCGACTACCCCTACTAAAATATACTTGTTTCTGCGTACCTGCGCCTCACGGCGTTCCCGCTGCTGGCTTACTGTACGCCTTCTCTGCTCATCATAACTGATAGGAGGTTCATTTTGATCCATCCGCTTTTGTTCTCCTTCACATCTTTTGTCTATGGTATGCAAATATTATAGCATAGATTCAAACTTTTTCAACTTTCTATTTGCCTTTTATAGAAAAGAATGTTAGAATAAAATTGCTGTTCTCAAAAGATAGAAACACAAGGGAAAAGGAGGATGAAAATGAAACTCTGGATGGTATTGCTGATTATACTGGTTATCCTTGTAATCGTGCTGGCTGTCCTCTATTTTCTGGGCAAAAAGGCACAAAAAAAACAGGAAGCACAACAGGCACAGATTGAAGCTGCCAAGCAGACAGTTTCCATGCTGATTATTGATAAGAAGCGAATGCCCCTTAAAGAAACCGGACTTCCCCAGATGGTGATCGACCAGACTCCAAAGCTGATGCGGAGAATGAAACTGCCTGTGGTAAAGGCAAAGGTAGGTCCAAAAGTTATGACACTGGTCAGCGACGAGAAGATTTTTGATCTGATTCCGGTCAAAAAAGAGGTAAAAGCACAGGTCAGCGGGATTTATATCGTAGGGGTAAAGGGAGTGCGCGGCACGCTGGAAACCCCCGTTAAGAAGAAAGGATTCCTTTCCAAATTAAAAAAATCATAAAAAGGCATTCATGCAGCGCCCTTTTTAACATTAGAAAAAGAGTGGTATTGGATACAGATTCCAATCCCACTTTTTTCAATCTTATCCATCTTAATATCAAAATCCTTCTATTCTTCTCTGTTTTCTAAGCTGATAGCGCTTCTGTCCGCCCAGCCATTCCTCTCGTTCTTCTTCCGATTCAATCACAATTCCTGGTACTTCCACCGGATGACCCTTTTCATCCACCGCCACCATAACGAGATACGCCTGATTGATGCTTCTGCGCTGTCCTTGCAGATCTTCCACATAAGTATCCACCCGTACTTCCATGGAAGTACGTCCCACATAAGTCAGCCTGCCCACCAGCACAATCATATCGTTCTGATAAGCTCCCTCCTTGAAATCCAGGCTGTCAATCATCGCTGTTGTGATCATTTTTTCCGAATGTCTCCGACTAACGATGCCGGCCATCTCGTCAATCCACTGCACCAGACAGCCGCCGAATAACCTGCCCTGCGGATTGATGTGTTGGGGACGTATCACATAGACTTGTTCTGTCTTGGAATCCTGGACTCTTTTTACGTTCTCTTTATAATCTGTATCTTTAACAGCCGTTGATTTTTCCATAATTACAATCCTTTCCTCTGTCTGATTGTGATTCCTCTTTGCCTTTGCTTTTTATTTTTGAATAAAAATCTCCCTAAAAACAGCGAATCCCGCGTAAGCGAGATTCGTCTTTAAGCTTCTTTCTTTTTATAATACAGCATACAATGACAATATCCCTCAAATTCCGGGTCCTGAATCTGTTCCCGGAATTCCTGGCACATGCATTTATTTTCCTCTGTGCGTTCGAGGCGGCAGGGGCAGTAGCCCCCTGTCCGCTCCAGTCCTTCCCGGACTGTTTTTACTACGTTTTCATCGGGATTCAAAGTTATCTTCATACATTTATACCTCGCCAATCAGCTGTTCCAAGGCCTCCTTGGACTGAAAACCAGCGACC
Organism: uncultured Lachnospiraceae bacterium; assembly: GCA_947571775.1. GTDB lineage: Bacteria > Bacillota > Clostridia > Lachnospirales > Lachnospiraceae > MGBC164599. Next base: position 4,983 of record CANOZK010000014.1, read on the forward strand.
TTTTTCACACTGCGTCCCCCTTTGAACAACACAAGCGTCGGCACCGCAGTAATGGAAAACTGCCTAAGCAGGGCCGGCTCCTCATCCACATTGACTTTTCCAATCAGAACATCATCCCGGCTGTTCTCCAGTTCTTCCAGAACCGGGGCCAGCATCTGGCAAGGTCCGCACCATACTGCATAAAAGTCAACCAATACCGGTTTTTCAGCCTTTAGCACCTGGCTGTCAAAATTTTGCGTTGTAATGCGCATACTCATACAAATATACCTTCCTTCCTATCCTATGATCTTTGTTTTGTATCGTGAAACCTGTTTTAACTCGTTAAAGAAAACTGGGAAGCGGTTTTGGGCCGTACATTTACCGAAATATAACAGTCGGCAATTGCCTCCTCATTTAATTCCAGAGAGTAATCCACCTGGATATCAATTTCCTCTTCCGATTCGCTGCAATGAATTCTGGTGGCGGAAATCCCCATCTGTATGCTGCCAAACGGCGTCTGATAAAAAGTCACATTCTTTTTCTGGGGATTGAATATCATATGTACATTCGCCGTCCCCTTTTTCCGAACTTCTATTGATTCGCTGCTGGCCTTGATCAGATTCTCCGTAGTTCCGGAAAATCCTTCAAACACCTCATCGAATTTGATAAAATGCTTGCCGTTTCGGAAATAATATTCTCCTACTGTTACCATCTCGATCGGATCGTAACTCTCCGTGTCCCCCATTACTTGCAGACCTGTGACGCTTACAAATACATCTTTTGTCATATGTACATCCCTTTCAATATTCTTCGATATCAATTTTTTGTGTCATCCCTACATCGTAGGGAAGGATACTATTGGCAAAGACTTTGAACTTTTCCGCCAGGTCACTGACAAAGAAACGGTATGGAAATTCTTTCGTGTCGGTTCCCGGATTTGCAAGATTTCTGAATTGCAGAAGCCGTTTCAAGCCCTGGGCAGTCTCATAGGCAGGATTTACCAAAGTGACGGAACTGCCCATCACCTCCCCGATCAGCGATCGCAGCAGGGGATAATGCGTACAGCCCAGCACCAGCGTATCTACTTCCTGCTGCTTCATCTCCTCCAGATAACGCTCCGCCACTTGTCTGGTAATCGGATCCTCAATCCAATGTTCTTCCACCAATGGGACGAACAGCGGGCATGCTTTCTCAACTACTGTAATCCCGGAATCGATCTGTTTGATAAAATCCCGGTAGATGTGGCTATTCACCGTTCCTTCTGTTCCGATCACGCCAATTCGCCGGTTGAACGTGGCCCCGGCCGCTGTGCGCGCACCGGGCTTTACCACCCCGATCATTGGCAGATCGCTCTCCTTTGAAATCTCATCCAGGGCAAATGCGCTGGCCGTATTGCAGGCCACCACGATTGCCTTTACATTCTGCGTCTGCAAAAACCGGATAATCTGGCGGGAATACGTCAATATCGTTTCTCTGGATTTGCTGCCGTAAGGAAGCCGGGCCGTGTCGCCAAAATATACGATGTGTTCCGCAGGAAGATTACGCATAATCTCCCTGGCCACCGTCAGCCCTCCCACTCCGGAGTCAAAAACCCCTATGGGCGCTTCGGCCAATTCTCGGTTCATATCTTGTCCGTCCTTCCTCTGCCTGTCGCAGATAGTAATCATAAACCACTGTCTATTCTATCATTCTTTTATTTTATGCGCAACCACCGGAATCCAATCTTTACAGGGACTTTTTCATCCATATTCTGAGAAAAACAATATTTCGGATACATACTCCCCCACCAGCCGTACACCGGAGTTTTCAGATAATCCGGGCGGCAAGCAGCCAGTGCAAGGAACATACCAATCAGTGCCACAGCAACTATTTTCTTCAATTTCAAACAGGCCATCCTTTCTCGATTACTCTATCATAAGTATGGCCCATCTTCTTTTAGTTTAATCAACGGAAGCGCCGGCAATCCTTCCTGTCCATACCAGCTATTGTACACCTGCCGAAGCGTCACGCCGGATTTTTTCTGGGAATACGGGCGATTCTCGTAGATCCCCACCAGATATTCCCCAATAGACTGATTGTCTTTTCCCTGATAAGACATCACCTCTTCCACATCGCTGGCCCGAAACACATACAAATCCTCTCCCACCAGAGGATTCCCTTTCAGATAATTAAACAGGGACGCGCACTGGTTCTGGCGTATCACTTCTTCCCCCAGGATCAATACTTGTAAATGGCTGATGTCCAGATATTTCTCCTGGCTTCTGTCGTATTCGCTGTCGATTTCGTCAAACGTCCGGCCGGACAGCGATACATTCGTAGCCCTGTCCTCCTCCGGCTTGTCCTGTCCGGTTGCTCCCGGCAGATTCGCCATCCCATAGGCAATCCGGTACTGGCTGTTCTCATAGTCCACCGACATCACCAGCGGATACAGCCTTTTTTCCGGGTCCACTCCGCTGCACCCGCACAGGGCAAAAGTCAGGCAGGCCAGCATCATCAAGAGTACAATCTTTTTCATTTCTCTGGCACACCTCCTTTGCTTTTGCTCTTGTACCAAAGGCACATATACAGGGTAAGCGCTGTAATCAGCGGTGTGACCACCCAGCTCAGCAGCCAGCCGAACCATTCCTCAATCTGATAGCCATAAAAGGAGTTGACTGCGATGATATAGACCAGCAAGAGCATCCACAGGCGCAGCGGCTGAAGCCCGGCGTGCTCCAAGATATGGCTTCCATAGAAGAAAATACTTCCCAGAGAAAAGAACAGCCCATAAATCAAAAGCGCGATCCACAGCACATCAAACCTGGCCAGAATATCCCCTGGCAAATTCGTACCCGCCATCAGCGGCAGAATCGGAAACTTCTCACGAATCAAACGTTCCCATCCGAAAACCGCCTGAGACAATAACAGCGCAATCCCCAGCATAGCTCCCAGAATCAATACCCCGGCAAATACCGGCTTTCTGGAGCTATTAGGCTTGGACACTCTGGAGAGCAAAAAGGGCAAAAATCCCAGATAAGACAGCGCGCAAAAAATCGTGTAAGAGCTGTCCAGGCTATCCGTCCACCGAAAAGCCCCCTGTACCGGATTGTTCACATAAACACTGTCTCCCTGAAAACAGGCCAGAAGATACAAAAGCAAAAATCCTCCTACTACCAAACTGCAGGAAACTTCCCCAATCCGTCCTCTCTTTTCCATCCCCATATGGCTCCCTGTCGCGCAGACCGTCAGGATCAGCAGTCCGGCCAGCCACTGGGGAACCCCGCTGATCAGATACGTGCAGACAAGCCGGGCTGTGGTAGCCAACAGATACGCCCCGGTAAACACCAGCGGAATCAGATACAAAAGGGCAATCGTTTTCGGCAGGTTCTGATAAGCAGGTGCAATGCGGATCAACAGGATAATCACAAAATAATAAATGACAAAATTTGTCAGAATCCCGATTAGGCCATTTGCCCCCAAAATATGGTGCGTGCCCGGAAGACACAGAAGAATCGGAACAATTAGGCTTAAAATCATCTGACGGCTCATCTGCCGATGGGAAATTCTCTGGTTATCAGCAAACATACGCATTACCTTCCTTTCAGCCGTACCCGTTGGTCTTGGTTGGCAAAGATGGGACGCTCATTCATATACCGCAACGGCCAGCGCAGGACACCATCACCCTGCTTTCTATCCAGCTCTTTGCCCACAAACGGCATCAGATAAGGGATCTGGAAACTTTTCAGTCCGGCCAGATGGCTGATTACCCCATAGACGCCCAGCAAAATTCCGAAAATTCCAAGGAAACCGCTCAAAAAGATAAACAGATACTTGAGCAGACGAAACGGGGCCGAAAATTCTTCGCTGGGTATGGCCAGGGAACCCAACGCCGTCAGCGCCACAATCATCACCACAATGGGGCTGACCAGATTCGCCTCCACGGCAGCCTGACCGATGATCAGCCCGCCCACAATCCCAATGGCATTTCCCAGCGCCCCAGGTATCCGCACGCCCGCCTCTCGGATCAGCTCAAACGAAAGTTCCAGAAACACCAACTCCACAACACTGGAAAACGGAACCCCCTGTCGGGCTTCGGCAAAGGACAGCAGCAAATTCGTAGGCAGCACCTGTGTGTGAAAACGAGTGACGGCCAGATACAGGCCAGGCAGCAGCGTGGCCGTCAGCATAGCCAGGTAGCGCAGACAGCGCAAAAAAGAAACCAATTCAAAATGCTGGTAACGGTCTTCACTGACCTGCATAAAATTGTGAAACGTCGTGGGTAGAATCAAGGCAATCGGGGAGTTGTCACAGATCAGCACAATCCGCCCATTCAGAAGTTCCATAGCCGCCCGATCCGGCCTTTCCGTTGTCTGAAACTGCGGAAAAGGAGAATACCAGGTTTCTTCCGATAGCTGCTGGATAACGCCGCTGTCCATCACCCCGTCAATTTCAAACGAGGACAGGCGGTTTTTGATTTCCTCCAGCAATTCCTCAGGCGCCAGATCTTCCACATACAGCAGATGCATCAGAGTATCGGAGCGCACGCCGCTGTAAGACTCGACAATTTTCAAGCGCGTATCCTTTACCCGCTTTCGGATCAGAGCGGAATTGGTTTTTACCGAATCGGAAAATCCTTCCTTGGAGCCCCGAAGCACCTTCTCCCGATCTGCTTGTGTCACTCCCATGTTGGGATAGCCCTTGCTGGCAATTTTGATCGCCTGGTCAAAACCATCCATAAAAAAGATCGCGTTTCCGGCAAGCATAGCTTTCAGCGCGGCCTCCATGGTGGGAATCTCCGTCACATCCGAAATGCCCAGGGAATTGTATTTTAGAAATTCTTTCATCTGAGAAGGGGGAATTTCCCAGAAATGATTGATCAGCTTGCCAATCACCGAATCCTCCAGCATCATATTGGTGACCGCCACTTCAATATAAACCACCAGGCAGTCCACCTTCTTTCCCTCCCCTAGACGCATGGGGCGGATAACGATATCGTCGCAATGGTTTAATTTCTGACGGATATAATCTTCGTTGACACGCAGACTGGCCGAAACGGGGGTTTCGCAAGTATCCATGCCATACCTCCTTCCTGTGATGGACACATAAAATAGTTTTCTTATTATGAACCGTTTCATGGATTCTTATTCACCCAAAAATATTCCGGCGAATCTGACAAACCCGACACTTTTCATTGCTTTTTGGCTCTTTTTTCGTTCTTTTTTGTTTGTGGAGCTTATTCTATATACACCTTGCAGACACACTAGTCCCAAAATGAAAATGGGCGAGAAGCCATTTGGGGCTTTCCCGCCTTTTTACTTAGCAGTAAAGATAGATAAAACTATCAATATCAGCACATAAATGTGTTTCATACCTTGATCATGAACCTTATTAAACAGACCAGACATTGGTGAAATTACTCAATAAATCTCCAAATATCTTCTATAAGCAAAGCATCAAGGGATCGAATTTGAGATGATAAAATATTATCGGTCAGCATATTAGGTCTTAAATCACAATAATAAACGCCATCTAAAGGATTTAATTTGACAGTATACCCTTTGAAATGCCCCGTCAAAAAAGTTGTATTGACACCAAAGCGGGGTTCTCTTCCTTTTCGTTGAACATCGTTGAGAAATACTGCAAAATGCGGCGTAGTTTTATTTGTCAAGCGATTGTACAAAAACTTATCAATAAATATTTTGTCTATCCTGTCTTTACTGGAAGTCTTTACAGAACCAATAGCCCTTACTTCGCCGCTTTCTTCAACAATAATATCATGCTGATAAGACATTTTAAACAATTCCTCATTGTCTACAATAACCGGAACCGACACAACTCCATCATGAACAGGAATTCCAATATCGCACAAAATCAATCTTATGTAACGCTCAAATAAGTCTCCGTTGATTTTTCGGGCTTTGTTGCTTTCTCCCGCCGGAAGCGCATCTAATGTGACACCAATCATTTGTTGACATGTATATATAAATTTGTTTATCAAGTCTCTAAGGCGAGGCTCCTCTTTGATTTCCCGTACATGTTGCATTACATAGCCAAATTCTTGTTTTGCTAGTTGAAAATCCTCAACAGAAATCAAGAGATTGCTGTTTATTGGACGCGAAACATTAAAATTTCCATCTTCACGATATTGAAAAAAGTGGTAATGATTTTCATTCTGAGAGACGATGACGGCTTGTAGGCCATCAAAAATAAAAGATAAATATTCTTCACAAAACGCAGAATAATCGTCAATGGTTTGAAAGCGATCTTTGTTTTTTGCCCACTCTACTAATTGTGACAGAGTCATCTTATGGATTCTCTCCTTTTTACATTTTCTTTATCATACTCGATCCATTTTTCTATTGGTTGCAAAAAAACATGGTCTATTCTTTTGATTGCCCAAGAATTATATTCTTCGTTCATTTCACAGCCAATCCACAGTCGTTGTAATTGTTCAGCAACTACCAAGGTTGTTCCTGACCCAGAAAAAGGGTCAAGTACAATATCGCCTACTTGGCTTGACGCTAGTATAAGTTTCCGAAGCAATTCCTCGGGCTTCTGGGTGGGATGCTTTGTCTTTTCTCCCATCCCATTGCAAGTAGTTGGAATTTCAAATACATCTTTCGGTTTAGCACCTAACGGATTCGGCGTCCATACTGGAGTTGCCTTTTTACCGTTTGAATACTGACTGCTTTCCGCTTGTGGGTGTGCAGGATATTTTAAAGTATGATTACCATAAGGAATTCTAATTTCATCCACATTTAACTCAAATTTCTTAGTTTTTCTAAGATGCAAAATACTTTCATGGGCTCTTCCCCAGTCGCTTCCGAGATTAGCTTTATTTCTATAATGCCAAATTAGCCATTTACATCCTGAGAAATAGCGCATTGCAGGGTGCTTTAAATCAGCTAAAATTTCACTAAACCCACAAATATATAAGCTGCCCGTAGGTTTAAGAATTCGTGAAGCTTCGCTTATCCATTGCAATGACCATTCAATATAATCTTCTTGTGAATCAAATTTATCCCAATCTGCTTTTTTTATGTTATAAGGCGGATCGGCAAAAATTAAATCAACCGATTCATCCTGTAATGTTTTTAGCCATTGTAAACTATCATCTGTAAAAATCAGCCCATTCTTTCTAATATAAGTGGGCTGATTTTTTGTTTCTGTGTGAAAAACCTGTAAATGAAAAAGTTTTGATTCCGTAAAAGAACAATTTTTCATAGATTCCATTTCTAAAGAAAGCTGCTTTGATGTTTGTAAGGTTTTAGGGGGCATACCTTTTCCTCCACGAATATCTTCTTACGTATAGCCTATTTCACTGCAAATCCTGCCTTGCTCCATTCTATTATTTTCTTCTTCTGCTGTTAAAAAAACGAGTGGCAAAGACAGTCTTTGCCAGTTGGCTTTCCCGCAGAGCGTTGGCTGCTTTTTGCTGTGTCTCCCAGGAGGTAAAAAGACCGAATACCGTAGGCCCGCTTCCGCTCATCATGGCATGGAACGCGCCGTTTTCCAGCATCAAATCTTTAATCTGTCCGATAACCGGGTTTTCTCTTGTAAGCCCTGGTTCAAATACATTTTTCATATGGGGGATCATTGCGGATAAATCGTTGTCCCGGATTGCCTGTGCCAGAGCATAAATGTCGGGGTGTCCGGTGATTTCGGACAGGCGCAGCGATTCGTATGCCTGCCTGGTCGAAACGTTGAGCGCCGGTTTTCCAACCAGTACATAGCAGTCGGGCGCCGCAGGAAGCATGGTTAATTTCTCGCCAATCCCTTCTGCCAGAGCTGTCCCACGCATCACACAATAGGGCACATCTGCGCCGATAGCCAGCCCGCGCTGCATCAACTCGCGTTTGGTCAGTCTCAGATGAAACAGACGGTTGACCGCGACCAGCGTGGCGGCGGCGTCGGAGCTTCCGCCCGCCATGCCCGCCGATACCGGTATAAATTTCTGCAAATCAATCCGCAGCCCACGCCGGATATGGAATTCATCCATCAATAGCTGAGCGGCCTTGTAAACCAGGTTCCGCTCATCGGTGGGTATATAAGGGAGGTTCGTATGCAGACGGATTCCCGGCCGGGCCGCTTTGTACAGATGGAGCACATCATACATTTGAATCGTCTGCATAATCATCCGTACCTCGTGATATCCATCTTCGCGTTTCCGGATCACATCCAGGCCCAGATTGATTTTTGCCAGTGCCTTTACCTTCATTTGGATTTCCTGTTATAGTTGATCAGACATCCCCGGAGAATGATTTCCCGTTCATCGTCTGTCAGTTCCCCCATGGTAACCGTAAAAGGCTTGAGACCGTCTCTTACGCAAAATACCTGGATGGTATCGGATTTTTCCGAAACAGCTTTGCGCACATCCGGCAGGAATAAATAATCCCCGTTTTCAAAAGGCAGCTCCTTCGCCGCTGTCAAAAGAGGCAGCATTCCCCAGTTGATCAGATTGGAGCGGTAACGCTTGGTGGCATACTCTCTGGCGATATTCGCCCAGCCGCCCAGCACCTTCTGGCAGGAGGCCGCCTGCTCCCTGGCCGAGCCGTCTCCCGGTTTTTCTGCAAAAATCGTGCTACCCACACCCAGATTTGCAGCATCGTTTGCTTTTATTTGCGGATATTGTTTCTGTATCTTTTCCAGCACAGACGCAAGCTCCGGCAGCGCCCGGACGGGGTCTTCTCCCTGGCGGATAGCGTCCTCTGCTTTTTGCACTTCTTTGGCTCTTCCCACGTAAGCCGGGTCTTTTCTGGAGAGGGTAAATTCTGCCAGCCCCAGCGGATTGGAGCGATAGGAAGAAGTTTCTCCAGACGGAATCAGTTCGTCGGTGGTAGTCACCGGATCGTGGATCTCGGAAACCACTTTCAAAATCAAATGTTCGGGCAGCGCCGCCATAGACGGCCAGTCTTTGATATTTGGCCCCAACTGGATTTCCGTGTCTGGATCGGCTTTGCCTTTGCTGTCAAATACCCGGTTCTGGTAAATCGCCTGGTCAAAGAAATATTTCGGCCTCTGATAAGTGCCGTCGTATTCGGTCGCCGGAGTCAAAAAGCCCTTGTTTGCCGCGGTGGCCGCTATGGAACGGGCATCCATCAATGCCACAGAGGAAATCTGGCCGTTTTGGATCTTAGAGCCCTCCCGGTTAGGGAAATTCCTGGTGGAATGACGGATACTCAAAGCCCCGTTGGAAGGCGTATCGCCTGCGCCGAAGCAAGGCCCGCAGAACGCGGTTTTTACCACTGCGCCTGTGCGCATCAGATCCGCCAGCACTCCGTTTTTCGCCAGTTCCATATAAATCGGCGTACTGGCTGGGTAAACGCTCAATGTAAACCGGTCTGCGCCGATGCTGGAACCGCGCAAAATATCCGCTGCGTCGCAGATGTTCTCATAACCGCCGCCGGCGCATCCGGCGACGATTCCCTGCTCCACGTAGAGCTTTCCATCGACGATTTTATCCTGCAAGGAAAACTCCACCTGGCCGTCCAGGCTTACCTGCGCCCGTTTCTCCACGTCTGCCAGCACGTCCTTTAAATTGGCGTTCACTTCGTCTATGGTATAGGTATTGCTGGGATGGAACGGCATCGCAATCATCGGCCGTATTTCGCTCAAATCGATCTCGATCATTCCGTCGTAATAAGCAATCTGACCTGGATTTAACTCCTGGTACTCTTCGCTTCTTCCGTGTATCTCATAAAACTCCTGAATTTTCTCATCGGTTCTCCAGATGGAGGACAGGCAAGTCGTCTCTGTGGTCATCACATCCACGCCAATGCGGAAATCTGCGGACAGATTGGATACGCCCGGCCCAACAAATTCCATGACTTTATTTTTGACATAGCCGTTGTCAAAAACTTCTCCAATGATCGCCAAAGCCACATCCTGAGGCCCAACGCCCGGCACAGGTTCCCCTTTCAGATAAACGCCTATTACTTCCGGCATCGGAATATCATAGGTCTGCTCCAAGAGCTGTTTGACCAGCTCCGGTCCGCCTTCCCCCATAGCCATGGTTCCCAGCGCCCCATAACGAGTATGACTGTCGGAACCCAGAATCATTTTTCCGCCCCCGGCCAGCATTTCACGTGCATATTGGTGAATGACCGCCTGATGCGGGGGTACATAGACGCCGCCGTATTTCTTGGCACAGGTTAGGCCAAACATATGGTCGTCCTCGTTGATGGTTCCTCCTACTGCGCACAGGGAATTGTGACAGTTGGTCAGCACGTAAGGAACCGGAAATTTCTCCAGGCCGGAAGCCCTGGCTGTCTGTATGATTCCCACAAATGTAATATCATGAGAGGTCAGCTTGTCAAATTTAATCTGAAGCTTTTCCATGGAATCCGATGTATTGTGCGCCTTTAAGATTCCATAGGCAATCGTATGTTTCGCCGCTTCCTCCCTGGAGATTTCGATGCCGGCTTTGGCCGGCTCCTCCACAATCTCCCGGCCGCCTTTCAGATATACGCCTTTTTCGTATAATTTCATATATTTTCTCTCCTCCTGTTTCTTCCGTTCAAAAAATAATCCCCGCGTTTATAGCTTGCCATTCTCCGCTGATCCTCCAGATCCAGATCATGCTCTCCGGCCAAGGATTCCAGATGGTGCTGAAACTCATGCAAAACCGTATGGCGGACTTTCTTTCTCAGCACTTCAATATCTGAATTTCCATACAGCTTTTCAAAAGAGCCGTAATAAATATGAATGGATCGGCCCAGCGTAGGACTCACCCGGTACTGCCCCAGCACCCACAGAGGATTCCAGGGATCGCTGGCGGGATGCAGCTTTGCTTCCAGCATGAGCAAAATGCCGTTGTTCAGTTCCTGAAAAAATTCCCTGGGAATCTCATCTGCAATATCATCCAACATTTCCAAAAACTCTTCTTCTGATATCATAAGACTCCTCCTAAAAATGAAAGTCATGTCAAAACATTCGGGACTTTCACAGTAAACCATTTCTCCATTATAAACGATCCGTCCGAAAGTTACAACTTTATCTTTGAAAAAGCATCTGCAAAGGCGGTATTTACCGGCTCCTCTTTTTGTTTTCTCAGATAATTCTGCACATCCTTTTTGGATACGCCTGCCCCTTCCTTTTCCCGGCGGGCCTTGAAAGCCGACAGCTTTTCTTTATGGCCGCAGCCGCATACAAAGACCTCTTCCTCGCCCTTTTTGATCAATTCCATCTTCTTATGGCAGTTCGGGCAGCGGGCGTTGGACAGGCGGGCGACTGTCTCCCGGTGGCCGCACTCCCGATCCTGGCAGACCAAAAGACGGGCATTCTTGCCGTTGACCGCCAACATCCGTTTGCCGCACACCGGACATTTGGTATTGGTGATGTTGTCGTGGCGGAAGCTGCCTTCCCCGGCCCGGATCTGGCCGATCAGCTCTTTGGTATAATTCTGGATATCCCCCAAAAATGCCTCTTTTTTCAGTCCGCCCTTAGCAATGCTTCCCAGGCGCATCTCCCAGTCTGCCGTTAGCTCCGGCTTTTTCAAATCCTGCGGCACCAGCTCCAAAAGCTGTTTCGCCTTGGATGTGAGATGGATTTCCTGGCCTCTTTTTTCCATCAGAAACGAATGAAACAGCTTTTCGATAATATCCGCCCTGGTTGCCACGGTTCCTAAGCCGCCAGTTTCTCCCAATGTCTTTTTGGCCTTTGCATCCTGGGATTCCATATATTTGACCGGATTTTCCATGGCAGACAGCAGCGTGGCCTCGTTAAAATAAGCCGGGGGCTTTGTCTTTCCGGTGGTAAGCTTGACCGACTCCGCTTTCAAAACCTTGTTTTTCTCCATCGGAGGAAGCGTCTGGTCTGCCGGACGATCCGGCTGGCCTTCCGCCTCCTCTTCCCAGTCCTCCGCCTGATTTCCATACACCGCTTTCCAGCCTGGAGCAGTCACTTCTTTGCCCCTTGCGGTAAAAGAATAGTCCCCGCATTTTGCCTTTAGAATACTCTGCTGGTATTCAAACGGCGGGTACAGCACGCTTAAAAACCGCCGCACCACCAAATCGTAAATCTTGCGTTCCTCCGCCGTCATATGCTCCAACTGGACAAACTGCTCCGTGGGGATGATGGCGTGATGGTCGCTGACCTTGCTGTCGTCTACAAAAGACGGACTGGCCTTGATGGGCTTCATGGACAGCGGCCCCGCCAGGCTCCGGTATGGTCCGATGCTGACTGCCTTCAGGCGTTCCTTTAACGTCCCCACCACATCGGTTCCGATATACCGGGAATCGGTGCGGGGATAGGTCAGGACTTTGTGATTCTCGTACAGCCGCTGCATAATATTCAGCGTTTCTTTTGCCGAATAGCCAAACCGCCGGTTGGCGTCCCTTTGCAGTTCTGTCAAATCATACAGGCCGGGAGCATAAGCCTTTTTGGCCTTTTTCTCCACAGAATAAACCTTTAAGCTCTGACCCTGGACGGCTTTTTGAATCTCGTGGGCTTTTTCTTTGGAAAATGTGCGGCCGCTCCCGCTCTTTTCTTCCTGCCAGATCCAGTCGATGTCTCCGGCCTTTACCGTGATCCCATAATACTCCTGGGGGCGGAATTTCCGGATCTCTTCTTCTCTCTTTGCAATCATAGCAAGCGTCGGCGTCTGCACCCGTCCGCAGGAAAGCTGGGCATTGTGCTTGCAGGTGAGGGCACGGGTGGCATTGATACCCACCAGCCAGTCCGCCTGCGCCCGGCAGACGGCGGCAGCGTATAGATTCTGATACTGTCGCCCGTCCTTTAAATGAGCAAATCCCTCCCGGATCGCTTTGTCTGTAACCGAGGAGATCCACAGCCTTTTGATCGGTTTGCGGCAGCCGGACTTTTCCAAAATCCACCGCGCCACCAGTTCCCCTTCCCTTCCTGCGTCCGTGGCAATGATGATTTCCCCCACGTCACTGCGAAAAAGTTGGGATTTTACAGCCTGGTACTGCTTGGCCGTCTGTTTGATAACTACCAGCTCCATTTTCTTCGGAAGCATCGGGAGATCCTCCATCTTCCATTCCCGATACTTCTTATCGTAGCCCTCCGGGTCTGCCAGAGTGACCAGATGTCCCAAAGCCCATGTGACTACGTAGTCTTTCCCCTCGATACAGCCGTTTGATTTTTTGCCACATTTTAACACCCGCGCAATATCGCGTGCAACGGACGGCTTCTCTGCCAATACTAATCGCTTCATTTTCTCTTTGCCCCTTTCCTAAACCATGCCCTCCAGCAAAATAGCCCGGATGGGCGATCCGTCCAGCCCGCTCACTTTCAAAGGCTGGGCGGCAAGGAAGTAATTTCCACATTGTACTCCGCTCAAGCACAGAGATTCCAGAATAACCACCTGAGAACCAAGAAGTTCCAGATGTACTTCCTCTTGACTCTCGGGAAGCCCTACCGTCATGCCCTCCACGCCCAGGCAGTACAATCCGCAGCGCACCGCCGCCCGCGCACACTCCCAGGAAATCACGCTTCCCTCGCCTTTGATCAGCAACCTCTTTGTCCCGTCCTGCAGAAATTCTTCTACTTGCCTGGGGGAAAGCTCTCCTTTTCCCTGCACCACCTTGCATGGGCCGACACAGCGGTACAGATCCACTTCAGACACATCCAGACCATTTTTGTAATAATGCCTCGGGGCGTCCAAATGGGTTCCATTGTGGCTCCCAACAGTGAGCCTGGATAATTGGTAAGAATCTGGATATGGCTTTTTCAAAGACAGCAGCGTTTCCACAGACGGCGTCGGATCGCCCGGATAAACCTGAGCAGAAAAAAGCTCCCTGGAAATATCGTATATTTTCATAATCCATCGCCTCCCTTCTCATTTATCATTTAACTTGAAATCTAGATCCATCATACTATTAAGTATTATAAAATACAAGAGATTCTCTTTGAATTTCAGGAGCTAATAATCCCAGCAACGTAAAAAAAGAAAAGCACCTTCGGATCGATTTGCTTCTCTTCCATCCGAAAGCGCTTTTTTCTTTTATTCTGAAATTTTAATCACTGCTTTTACGATATCTGCTTTATTGTTTACGCTGTAATCCATGGCTTTCTGTGCTTCGTCCAGTCCGAAGATATCGGTTACAATGCCTTTTAAATTTACTTTTCCTGCTGCAACTGCGTCAATGGCCATAGGATAGATGTGACGATAGCGGAAAACGGTTTTGAAAGTTAATTCCTTATCCAGTGCCAAACTCATTGGCAGGGTCATCTCGCCGGTTTTGCTGTATCCGACCAGAACGATATTTGAGCCTTTTTTGGTCATATGGATGGTCTGCACGGTTGTAGCCTGTGTTCCCGCGGTTTCAACGGCTAAGTCGCAGCCTTTCCCATCAGTCAGCTTGTTGACCTCTTCCACGGCGTCCGTTTCACTTGCGTTGATCACGCCGTCGGCTCCCAGCTCCAGTGCTTTCTGGAGACGTTTTTCCATAATATCCACAACGTATACTCTTGATACGCCCATCGCTTTTAAAGCCATCATCGATACCAGTCCGATGCAGCCGGCCCCCATAACCACTGCTGTCTGTCCGGCTTTTGCATCACCCTGTATAGCCGCATGAAAGCCAACCGCCAGCGGTTCAATCAAGGCTCCTTCCAGTGTGCTGACATTCTCTGGAAGCTTGAAGCACAGGCCGGCTTCGTGGGCCACATATTCCTGGAATACGCCGTCTACTGGAGGCGTTGCAAAGAAAACCACATCGGGGCAGAGGTTGTAACGTCCAGTTTTGCAGAATTCACAATGCCCACAGGTTTTTCCTGGCTCCAATGCCACACGATCTCCCACTTTTAAATGGGTGACATTTTTTCCTACCTCCACAACGGTTCCGCCGGGTTCATGCCCCAGAACAAAAGGAGGTTTTACCACATAATCTCCGATGGCTCCGCTTTCATAATAATGCAGATCGCTTCCGCAGATTCCCACGTATTCCAGCTTGACCAATACCTCATCATCCTTGGGCGTTGGAATCTCTCTTTCCTCGAAACCCATCTTTCCGATTCCCAACATAACTGCTGTTTTCATTTTTCCTTTCATGCTTTTTCCCTCCTATATCTATATGCAGGTATATCCCCCGTCTATAATAATATCGCTTCCTGTCGTATATCCCGCCGCCAGCGATTTCGTCAGATGAATCACGCCTGCCTTTGAGGCATTGTAGGAAGCCTGCCACTGTGGAATATTTACGATAGTGCCGGACATAGACGCCATGTTTACAATAGAGCCTTTGATCCCTTTTTCAATCATTGTCCTGCCGACTGCTCTTGCCATGATGTATTCCCCAGTGAGGTTGATGTCGATGACACTTTTCCACTCCTCAACGGTAGCATCCAGCGTACTTTTGTGAATACAGATACCTGCGTTGTTAAAGAGAATATCGATTTTTCCAGAACGTTTGATGATCTCACGGACAGCGGCATCCACCTCATCTCCCTTTTTATTTAAAGGAACTTAATTAAAGTATTTTATTATGTATTTAATATACTATCTTCCGAGGATTTTGTCAATATGTTTTTATTGATTTTTGCAATAGATTTCAAAAAAAAGAGACCCCCTTTTGGAATCTCTAAAGTGATTGACTGAAAATGAATGTGCTGGCACACTAAATCTGTGCAACATAAAGTTCGATCACGCTCAGTGCCGCCCCCAACGCGGCCGCCTCAAATTTAAACACACATGGTTTTACAAAAGCTCCCCCTTTTTCAAAAATGTTTCTTTCCGCGACTTTCTGGCGCACATCCTGCATATGTTTGTCAATACAGCCGCCCACATATCCTCCAATCACAATGTCGCAGTCCAATACCATGCGGATATTGTCGAGCGCTATGGACAGGTAGGAAGTGTAGGTATCCCAGGCTTCTGTAAATTCTGCTTCCCCCTCTTCGAGTCTTTGAAAAAAACGCTCCAGGCTTCCGCCCGCCATCTCGGACAGGCGCGCCGACGAACAGTAGACATCCAGGCACCCGTTTTTGCCGCAGTAGCAGGGCGCGCCGTTTGGCATGATGGTCATATGTCCGACTTCCCCGCATCGGTATTCCTTTCCCTGAACCAGCTCCGATTCGTCATAAATACCTCCGCCCACGGTACTGCTGAGTGAAAGATAGAAGAAACGTTCTATGGATTTCTGATAAATCCCTTCTGCGTATGCGCCGGCATTTGCATCGTTGAGGAAGTAACAAGGATAGGAAAAAAAGCCGCTGATATAGGCAAAGGGAACCGCCTCAAGCTTTAGAACATGGGAATAGGAAATCTCTTCTCTCTTTAGGTTTACAATTCCGGGAATGGAGACTCCGACGCCAAGGATCCGCTGCCGCTCGGCCTTGTTTTCCCTTAGGAAGTCTTCCAAAAGTGCATTTAATTTCAGATAATACTCCTCGCTATGCTCAAACGGCAGAAACATCCGGTCGCACTTTAAAAGCGTTCCTTTCAAATCTGCCAGTACCAGGCTGATATGGTTTCTTGTAATATCCAATCCGACAGCCAGCTTAAAATCAGAGACGGCAGATAATGCCGCGGCTCTTTTTCCGCCTGTGGATTTCAACTTCCCGGCATCCCGAACCAGCCCTTTTTCGATCAGTTCCTTTGTATTCTGTGTCACCGTCGGCAAACTGATTTTCAAGTCATAGGAGATATCTGGATTGGAGGTTACGTCGGATTCGCGTATATAGCGATAGACCCTGTTTCGGTTGTTTTTTTTGATTTCCATATTGGTTGATTTTTTGTCTGCCATGGATTTTACCTATACTTTCTTAAAGTCTTTTCTTTAGTTTAACATATTTTTCCTAGAATGTCACTTCCGATATTTCTTTCATAAAAAATAAGATTTTTTGCAAGGATTTGTGTTCCTGGATCGTGTTATCTATGTAGTGAGAAAAACAACAAAGATGTGAGGAGGGTTTTCCAAATGAAAGTCTCAAAAAATTTGAAAAAAACGGCAGCAACATTGATGGCGGCAGTCATGCTGTCGGGCAGTTTAACGGCACCGGTCATGGCACATGGTCATGGGGGCGGCCATCACAGCAGCCATCATAGCAGTCAATATACAGGTGTTTATTGCGTTTATCATGATGCAACACACCAGAGCAAAAGCAGCTGCAAAAGATATTGCCAGAAGCATCAAACAATCCATAGAAATGGCAAGCGGCACGCAGTAAGACATCATTAAGAATCCTAGGTATGGGCAGAGACTTTTATAAAAGCAGGGGCAGGTAAAGGACACCTGTCCCTGTTTTTCTTGCCGCTCCCAAAAGACGGAGGGTTCAATGATGCCCTCCGTGATGGTGCTGCTCCCCTTGATCGTGAGTGGAAATGTTGTTTGGATCATCCACAATGTTTTCTTCTGGAACTTGAGGTTCTTCCTCCTGGGGCTGTTCTTCCTGAAACAGTTCTTCTTGAGGCAGTTCTTCTTCAAGAAATTCCTCTTCCTGGGGGAGATTTTCTTCCTGCTGAAGTTCCTGGATCAGCGCATATATCTCAGATATGCTCATATCTGTGCATTGTTCAATCGTTATCGCATCGTCATATTGCAGCAGCAATAGATAGGCATTATATTTTCCAATGGAAAGCCCGCTGTCGTGGGCCAGAGCAGCGGTTTCCATATCTGTGGAAACGCTGTGGCAGTTATGACCCGTTTCTCTTGACGCATCCGTTATCCCGGTCTCTAAGGTGGTTTCCCGGTCTTTGTCTGAAGCCACCGTAAAGAGAAGTTCTGGATCAACCGTTAGATATGTGCCCATGGTGCTGCTTTCCATGATCATTTTTATCGCATCGGTATATTTTTTCCCTCTCAGCCGCAGGCCGTCTAAGATCTCAGCGCCTTCATCATTATAAGAAAAAGTAGATACAACTCTGTCAAGCCTGTTCAGAGCGAGTTCCATGGAAGGATTTACATCAATACCCACATAGGAGACAGGCGTCTGGATCCATGCATATGCCTGCATCCCTGCTACAAAAGAAAGCGCCATACAGGCCAGGGTAAGTATCATCCTTGTTTTCTTACGGGCTTTTTTACTGCGTTTCGCGGTCAGGGCTTGTTTGGTGGATTCTATCAACTTGGAGTCTGCCTGAATGTTGTCAAATGCCTGCTGTATCTTATTATCCAATCCCATCACTTTCCAGCCTTTCTTTTAAGAGTGCCCGTCCTCTGGAGAGGAGGGAATATACAGAGTTTTCTTTTTTGCCAAGGAGATTTCCTATCTCAGAAGCGGTATAGCCCTCATAATAATGCAGATAGATAGCATCTTTGTATTTATTGGGCAGGGACAACACAGCTTCCAGAACATCCCTGTGGTCTTCTGGAATTGCCGCTGCTATCTCGTTCAGTTGTTCCAAGGGGACGGTATTGCGCCGGAAAAAACTTTTCAACTGATCTTTGCAGGCATTGATGGCTACGCGGATCAGCCACGCCTTCTCGTGTTCCTCATCGAAAAAAGGCTCATCGTGCAGCATATACCGCAAAAAGACATTCTGGAACACGTCTTCTGTGTCCGCCTGGTTTTTTAAATGATAAAAGCAGATACGTTTTATCATATCAGCGTATTTTTCGACGGCATTGTTTACCTGCTGTTCGCTCTGCATCTGCCCGCGGCCTCCTGTGATTGTTGATAACTATATTTTACCATAGCGGATGTTTTCTGTAAATAACGTGAGTTCGGCGGAGAATTTTAAAGCAAGACTTATTGTTTTCTCTATCTTTCCTATATTTTTCTACGAGACACGGAAATCAATTTTCTAAATCAGAATGGATTTCCGTAGCGCCCACGCAAAAAAGTACATGATTGCCCATGAGTCTGCAAAAAAAATGTATTATTGACAAAATTGATTTCTGTGACTTTTCTATGGGAAATGTAGAATTGTGTTGAAGTACATGGTATAATGTAGACGTTGTCTCCTCTATACTGGTATCATATGGACCATATATGGTCACTTATCGTCACTATTGTGGGTGGTGTAATTTCTCATTATATCATCAAGCGGCTGGATAGTGATGACGAGAAATAAGAACCAGCCCTGGAAGACTTCGCCGTATAAAGAAGAAGAATCCCCCAGAGTCAACACCTCTGGGGGATTCGTTTCGTTGCCATGTGTACATTAACATGGACTATATATGTTCTCTAATTATTGTTATACCATATATGTTTTTTATTTCAAGAGTTTTTTTGAGCATTTCTTCGCTCCAGCACAGAGCCCAGCGCCTGCAAAACCACCGCCAGCAAAATCAGACTGCCCGCTGTGATCTTGCCCGGCGTGCTGGTAAATACCTGCGCCGCGCCGCCCACCATAGGGATGGACAGCCGCACTTTACCGATAAAATCTTCATAAGGGATCGGGTTCTTGTCCTCCGCCGCGTTGGCATCGCCCTTTGTGATAAATTCACCCATCAGCACCCGGTTTTCCACCACCCGATGGGTAATGATTGCCGCGGAGTCCCGTCCTCCATAGAAGGCGATGATATCCTTCTCTTTCATGTCCTCCGGCTGGGTTTTTTCAATATAGATCAGGCTTCCTATGGGGATGGCAGGCTCCATGCTCCCGCTGACCACGGTGTAAATGTGATAGCCAAATACACGAGGGACGGTCAGCGGCAGACAGGCCGCCACCATAACCACTAATAAAACAGTGCCCAGTATGCTGCATACAGCAGCCGCTGGGCTTTTTTTCTTCTTTTCTCTGCTCAATGAAACGTACCATGAGCGCTTTTATCCGACTAGCGTGCTCTAGCTGAAAAAGGGCTGCCGTTCCATACGACAGCCTTTTTGCAACAGTTCAGATACCCTCACCGTTACTCTTTTTCATCTCGGATTAAACAGCGTTCCCTTTCTTACCTTTGCGTTTTTTCAAAAATACCAGCAGTACGCCGAGAGCTGCCGCAGCCGCTACTGCAATCCCGATACATGCTGCCAAGGGCAGGCCTTTTTTTACCACTTTATCTAACTGAATGTCACTGGTCGGAACCTCTTCCTCATCCAGATCTTTCAGATCCTGATCGGCCAAAGGTACGTCTTCCTCTCCGATTTGCGTCAGAGGAGCCTCTTCCTCTCCTCCTTCCGCCTCCGCTTCTTCTGGGGGAGCTGCTTCCTCGCCGGCGTCCGCCTCTTCGTTGCCTGCTTCTTCGCCGGCGTCTACATCTTCACCACCGATTTCTGTGGTTGTGGTGGTTGTCGTCACGGTTCCCGGCAGCACTTCTGTAACCGTTGTGGTCGTCGTTTCCGGCGTTCCCACCTGACGTGTAACTACACCGCCCTCGCTGACCGGTGCATAGACGAACGTAAACACATTTTCCGCCTCATTGGTTACCAGAGTCTTGGTCAAAGCCAGATTTTCCGGCTCATAGCCTTCAATATATCGATAGGCGACCACCGGCTTGTCGCCGACATTGCCGTAATAGGTATTGCTGGGGAGCAGTTCATTTCCGGCTGCATCCTGGTAATTGACCGTATAAGCAACCATATCCCCCTGTACGCCGTAAGCAACCACATAGTCGGCGTCCCGGTCTACCTGGAAAATCGATGTGGCCACGGTATTGTTATCCCGGCCGCTCTTACGAATCCCTTTTACATAATAACGGCTGTTTTCGTGAAGTTCCAGCGCATCCGTCTGCAAATCTACGGTCACAATATCATCTTTTGCCAAATTGGAAACGGTCACAATACCGGCTTGCGAATTCACTTCGCTCTGTCTGGTGTTTCCGCTCCTGGTATGATCCACGAACAACTGAATGTTTTCGGTAAACGCTCCCTGGTTGCCTGCATAGATCGTCACCGTATAAGTGTATCCGCCCGCATCCGCCGCAAATGCATTTACCGACAAAAGGCTGCAGGACAGGCAGACCGCAGTCAGAACTGACAGCATTTTCTTAATTATCTTCATTCCTGTCCCCCTCCTTCTTTCTCGTTGTTTTGTCTGCGTTTTACAATCGTAATCCCGGCAACCAGAAGGACGATCCCGGCGGCCAGCGCTACCGCGCAGTAGGGCAAAATATCTGTGGGGTCGCCCGTCTTTACACTGCGGGCGATGATATTCTGAGAATCCTGCTGTAACGTCCTGCGCACCGTATTGGCGATCGGTGTGGGTGTGATGGTTACTTCCCGCACCTCTGGACGGGCTTTTTCTACCGCAAAGTTCATCTGCAATTTTGCCAGCGTATCCTGATACGTATTACCCTGGCTCTCTCCGTCCAGTTTTACCGTCAGACCGACAAGCCCTTCTTGTGAGCTTTTTAACGTTCCCAGGAAGAAAAAGTCTTCCAAAGAATCGGTCGCCTGATGAAGCCCTTCGCCTGCCGCCCGTTTATTTCCCTCGCCGCCGATGGCCTCGCTGTCATACAAGACATCTTCTGTGCCATCCGGCCCTTGGTAAATCAGCCGATACGCATAGGCGCCGCCTCCGGCTACGTTCTGGCTCTCCTCCAGAGTCGCCAGCACTTCATTGGTCATATACCAGTCGGTCGCCTCGCCGCTGGAGTTTCTCACCGCTACTTCCAGCTCAATGCTGTCTCCCGGCTGGATACTGTAAATATCCTCCGCCATTTCCGAGGAACTGAAATTACTGTCCATTTTGCTGCCGTCAAAATTGACCAGCCAGCTCTTAGAACCTTTGTGTACTTCCGCATAGGCCGGAGCCGCCGCGCCAAGCCCCAAGACTGCCGCCATCATCAGGCACATTATTTTTTTTCGCATAATTCCCATCACCTCCTATTGCAGACTCAGACTGCCGTCCGCCGCTATATTGACATCCACGCCCCAAGCGCTCTTGATGGCGTCCTGGGCATTGTGTGTCTGCACGGCGTCCACCTCTGCGGTCAGATTGAAGCGGTATCCGTCGTAGGCAAATTCCGTCGTGATGGTTTTGTAACCCTGCTCATTGACCGAAACCGTTTCGTTTGCCTTAGTGGCGATATCCGAATTGATTTTCAGGGTCTTGGACAGGTATCCGGTGCTTTCTCCCGCCGGAAGGACGCCGGTATAATAGAGAACCGTGCGCTCCGCAGTGGACGCTCTCTCATCTATGATCCAATCTCTTCCCAAATTCAGTTTCAGATTGATTAAATCTGGGGAAAGGGAGGTATCCCTCCTGCCGTCTGCGTCCTGCCAATCTTTATATAAAATCACCCTTACATAAGTGTCGATATCCCCGCTGTTGCTGACGCTGATCTGCTCCCGATATTCTTTGCCCGGAATGATTTTTTTCTCTTTTTCCTCGTCCAGCAGATGTTCCAGCAGTTTGCCTTGACCTTGGTTCCAGGAATCGCCCTGATGCTCATAATCCCGGTAGCTGACCCTCTGATCGTTTTCCATCAGGCTGACACCAATGCTGGAAATGTTCATCTGGGCGGAATAATTTTCACTATAATAAGTCAGGGCCGCCTGGGCGCTTCCCAGGGCACTCGCCGCCAGCAACAAAGCCGCTGCGGAAAGGAGGAATGCAGGTTTGAGCAAAAAGGACTTTATCTTTTTTTTCATGTCTCACACCTCCCTTTACTGATATCTGTCCGTGCTGGAATCCAGAATCATATCCCAGTCTGCATAAGGATTTCCATTCTCATCATAAAGCACTGGGGCGCATTCCTGGATGACCACCACGTTAAAATCTTCTTTGCTGTCCATATTGTCAATCTTTACCAGCAGTTCATTCGCAGTCGACCCCCCTGCCGGAATCATATCTTTATAGTAGTAATAACCATCCTCGCCCAGCGTCCAGCCCTCGCCGGATATCACCAGCCCTGCCTGGAACTTCTCCCCGGCAAAGACTTTCGCCCGGACATAGCAGGCATAGTTTCCGGTGTTGTCAATCTGGATGTGCTTGGTCCAATCATACACTTCCTCGTCGGGCACGATCCGGGTAAAGCCCAAATCCACTTCTGCTCCGCCGGTAGCCGTGGCATAGGTGGTAAAATAAGCCGCGGCTTTTCCCACCGTCAGGCTTGCTGCCAGCACAAGGGCGGCTCCCGCCAGACAGAGGGATTTTTTATTGAAATAACTCAAACACTTCTTCATTCCTTTCCCCTCCTTTACTCACTTGTGCTGTCTTTTAACTGTTCTACATCCCAGGCACCGTTGTTATATTTAAAATGGTTCAAAATGCTGTTGCCGCCGTTGGGATGATCGTCATACTCATTTTCAAAGGAAACCCGAACCGGACTGCCGTCCTGACCGTCTGCGATAATCGTAACGGTCTGTTTTGGGCTTGTGGTCACCTGGTAGCTTGCGCCGCTGTATACCTCGGTCACCGTCACCTGCGCGCCTGCCGGGAGACGATCGATCTGCAAAGATTTCGTTCCCGTCCCGTCAAACGACAGGGTGTGTACATTGCTGTATACTTTCTTTCCGTCTTTGATCGCTTCCACCTGGAACACGAACTCTGCGCCGGCCAAAGTGGCGTTATAGGAAGTCAGCGTCTTGTCGATGATCAGGCTTCCGAACTGCTCCTGCTGTTCCGGTTTCAGCTCTGTGTCCACATCGTACACCCAGGTATCGTCTCCGGTAGTCGCGTAATAATTATTAGGCAAAGCCACCAGATACGGGATAAAGTCATAAACATACTGTTCGGACTGCACCGATTCGGCGATGACCAGATACATACCTGTGGAAAGCCCTTCCGCGCGGCCTGTCGCGTGTTCCTGCCCTTCTGCCTTCTGAATCTGGATTTGGGCGGCTGCGGGTGTGTCCGCTGTTACCATCTTGGAAGCCTGCTGCGCCATCTCAGACCACATCTGCGCGGTAGCTTCGCTGTTCGCTTTGGAAAAATCCAATCCTTTGAATGCATCCAGCGCAGTGTAGCTGCCGTCCGTGGCCACGCTGGCTACCTGGTATAATTTCACCGGAATGGGCAGATTATCCAGTTCCGGGTACTGACCGTCGAGCTTAAACGTAATGGTACAGACTCTTCCTACCTCAATGCCGTTAGCGCCGTAAGCCTGGGGCACCACCAGCAGCGGGAGCAGGATCAGCAGAGCCAGCACCCATGCGCATCCTTTTTTGCATCTCTTCAACATTTTCACATTCCACCCTCCTCTGACTAACTTTAAGCCCCGTTACTTCTTCCTTCGGATCTTAGAAAGGGACTTCATGATAAGTATCACAAGCAGCGTTATGCATAACCCAAGAATCAGGTACAGCATATAGTAATCCTGCACCGCCCGCAGCATGGTATCCACCGGGCCTTTGTCTCCATCCTCTCCGGTATAGGGCACTCGGTAGCCCCGCACCAGCAGCCGGTGGGAATTCACACCATAAGGCGTACAGGTAAAAAGCGTGACATAATCTTCGCCCGCCTCGATCTGTAAGGCTTTTTCCAGCGCTTCGGAATCGTCCTTGTCGATCATCGGCAAGATCTGATCCACCTGGTAGGCAAGCGTCTTATCCAACACATGGATGTAAAACTGGTCGCCCCGCTCCATCTGGTCAATATCGGTAAACAGCCGGGCGCTGGGCAGTCCCCGGTGCGCGGCCAGGACGCTGTGGGTACTCTTGCCGCCGATTGGCAGCTTCGTACCGCTCAAATGGCCGATTCCGGTTTGGAGAACGTCGTCCCCTGTGCCATGGTAAATCGACAGCTTGATGTTAATCTTTGGAATGGACAGATAACCCATCACCCCGTCATTCGCCACGTTGAGGACTTTCCAATATTTGGTATTCTCCAGCTCCTGATGCTGCGCTCCGAACACATCGCCGTAAAGGTTGTTGTGCTCTAAGGTTTTGTTGAACCTGCGGGCCTTCTTCCATTCTTCGGAAAAGTCTTCCGGCTTCATTTCACTAATCTTTCCCTCGTAGCTGCTGATTAGCTGATTCTGCCGGTAAGTGTTCCACTGGTTGGATATGGTGGGATAGGCCAGAACGCCGAAACCTATCAGGAACAGCAAGCCGAATAAAACCGTCGTTATTTTCTGCTTCATTCCTTATCCTCACCGTCCTGTCCTTCTGCGGAATCCTCCAAATCTTCCGAGTCCTCAGAGTCTACGGAATCTTCCGCATCTTCCGATTCTTCTGTCTGTTGTGTGTCCTCTGTCTGATCCGGCGTTTCCAATATTTCCTTAGAAAGCAGTTTCTGCTTTCTTTTCTTCTCATGCAGGTAAAGGAACAGGATAAACACGCCGGTCACCGCCAGCCCTACCAGTACCCACAGCAGATAGCTGGTGCGAAGACTTGTGCCGATCAGCGAGGTTGGCGTCTCCTCGTCCTCGATCCCGTTATAAGGCGTCCGGTGCCCCCGCACCAACATCCGGTGGCTGTTTACGCCATAGGGCGTACAGGTCAGAAGCGTCACCAGATCCTGGCCCGGCTCCACGGCAAGGTCTTCCGTCTGGTCTGGCTTTACCACATGGATCTGATCCACCTGGTAACAAAGTACATCGTCTAATATGTAAAGGAGGAAATAGTCCCCCTCTTCCAGCTTGTCAAGATCGGTAAACAGTGCGGCGCTGGGCAGCCCCCGGTGCGCGGAGATAACCGCATGGGTGTTTTCGCCCCCGACCGGAAGGGAACTTCCTTCCAAGTGGCCCGCGGCTTCTTTTAGCACCTCTTCATCTGTGGTGTGAAAAATCGGCAGCTTGATGTTGATCTTCGGAATCTGCACATACCCCATCATACCGTTGTCGGTCAGGTTCAGGCAGGCCATATATCCAGCTTCGCCTTCTCCCTGCGCCGCTTTTGCAAACGAATCGGGAAGGATGCTGGGAAGCAGGGCCGCGTTGTAATCCTGCGCCCGGTTCCATTCTGCCTTGTAGTCGATCTCGCCTGCGGCCTCTTTTTGGGCGATTTGTTCATCGTAATTGGAAATCAACTGCTTTTGCCGGTAGTTGTTCCATTGATTTGCCACGAAAGGATACAGCAGCAAGGACAGTCCAGCTAAAAAAAATAATGAGATTATGATTGTTGAGATTCTTTTTTTCATCTTGACTCTCCTTGTTGTATTTATTTGTACTTTTCTGCGAGAAAAGTACCAAAAGCGCTGGGGTTGCTAAGCGCCAGTGGCGCTTATTTAGCAACGACCGGAACGAAATGGAGACCTTGCGGATTTCCCCCGGACCCCTTTAAAACGCTATCCTTTTTGGGAGTTTATCCAATTATTTTGTTTTTTCTTTTTGGACGATTTGCTCGTCTGGTTTGCTGCGAGTGGATACAGCAGCAAGGACAGTTCAGCTAAAAAATGATGGGAATTACGATTGTGGATATTCTTTTTTATCTTAACTCTCCTTATTGCTGTATATGCTCTAAAATGTATGTTTTTCTTTTTTTGTTCCGGGGCGGAAGAGCCGCCCCGGAGGTTTTTCTTTGTGTTTCTATGTTCAGTAAAATCGTGTGTATGTTTTAGTTAGCAGCTTTTTTTCTGCGGCTTGCGAAGAATAAACCTGCTGCGATGATCATGATGATGCATCCGCCGATGGTGAAGATTGTTGTACCGATACCACCGGTTGAAGGAAGTTCGGAAAGTTTGGTGTTCCAGAAGATATAGGAATCAGAGATGTCGTGTCCCAGATTCTCTTCTTTAACTTCTACGGATGTCTCAATTTTTTCAATGTCTACAATGCCTGCATCACTTGTTTTGTAAGTAGCGGTATACGTAGAAGAATTTTTACCATCTACTGTGATATTATAATTCTTCAATGTACCATCTTCGTTGTACTCTGCAGTAATCACTACCGGAACTGGTGTACTGTTAATTGTGTAACCTTCTGGAGCTTTTGTCTCGACTAATTCATATGTTCCTGCATCCAGACCTTTGAAGTTCATCAGACCTTTGGCATCTGAAGTTGTTGTATATACTTTTCCAGTAGTCTTATTTGTTAATGTAAATTCTGCACCAGCCAGCGGTCCAAACTCATGCCATTTGCCAGTTTCTGTTGTCTCTTTCTTATAACCTTTTAAGAGTTCTTCGGTTACCTTATTCCACTCGCCTTCATTGTCTCCATAAAGGTTTCCGTCGATTTCAAAGGTATAAGTATAAGTCTCTTTCTCGATTGTTTCTGTATTGTTTTCATCCTGCGGGTCGTTTGAATATTCAAAGGTAGCTGTATTGGTGTTTGGATCAAAGTTTGTTGCTGCGGCTTCTGTTAATTTTGCTTCATAAGTTACAACTACGGATTCTCCGCTGTGAGCAAGTGCAAATGCAGAAACAAATGCAATTGTATAACCATTCTCAGGTGTGCCTTTTGTATACGTAAAAGTATCGGCTCCCGCTTCAACTACATTGCCATCTACTTTTACAGCAGGAGTGCCCTGTAATTCCAAACCTTTGCTTAACTGGTCAGTAATGTTTACTTTTACTTTTGTATAACTATCGCTGTAAGCAGGAATAGCTGTATCAATTTGATACTGTACAATATCGCCAATCGCTACATCGTTTCCTTTGTTGTTGGCTGATTCCAGTGTAGAGTCTGTATTATCATCGCCATCCTCTGTTGTGCTTCCTGTGATCTTTTTGTCAAAATCCGGTGTGTTGGATTTTGCATAAGCTGGTTCTGAGTTCAGGCTCCAATTAGTAGTTGCATCTACTGGATCATTTGTCAGAGTATTATCACTACCACTCTTGCTGTAATACACACCAACTAACATTGGGTTATAAACAACCTGTCTGTCAGAACCAGTTACCACTACTACCCAGTAACCAGGTGCAAGATTCGCTGTAAAAGTAGCAAGACCCTTATCGTCTGCTGTGCCTGCCGTCATTGCTTCTTTCTTTAAAGTGTCTAATAAATCTTTATTTGCTGCGATTGAAGTGATTTCAGTTGATGTCGGTACTTCTAAATCTACAAGAGTCGTTTCTGTTATCCCATCCGCTCTTACATATCCAAGAAATCCGTTTTCATTGTAGTTTGCTTTTACAATTTGATAAGCCGTTACTGTTGCGTTTGCTTCTACGTTTTTTACTGTTGCTGTTGCTTTATCGTCTGCTGTTGGTTTTGTTGCGGTCGCTGCTGGATCTCCCTCACTAGCTGCAAACGCTGTCAAAGACATTGCGAGTACCATTGCCAATGATACGATCATGGCTAAAACTTTTTTCATCTTTTTCATGTCTCATTCTCCTTTTCTTTTTTTAGGGCTTCACCCATATTTATTATTCCGTTGCAAGTTACTGATGCGGTTTTTCGTGCATTGGCTATAATCACAAACTTTTACACGAAAACCAATGAAAATTACTGGCCTCTTTTATTTTCCGAACACCCCCTTTACTGACTTTCCGTATTTGTTTTTATATAAGATCAGGGACGCGCCTAACATCAGCAGCATACCGCTAATCGTATACCAATAGATTCCCATACCGCCGGTGGACGGCAGTTCGTATATCTCATCGTTGTAGAATGTATAAGTCAGTACCAATCCGTCTGGACTAACTGCGCTGTCAACAAAGTTTTCACTTACGGATTCTGAGTTTGGTACGTCTGGATAATCCGCCGAATAATCTTCAAAGCTTTTTACTTCTCCGATTTCTTTCATGCCAAATTTTTCCACTATCTGGATGATCCACTTGGTTCTGCTTAACATATAACCCGCAGGAGCTTTTGTCTCCTCCATTAAGTAATAACCTATTTCCAGTGTTTCCCACTCCAAATTCAGCGTTCCACCTTCACCAGAGGTGATTGTTTCTGAATCGCTTCCCTGTGTAGGAATACCAGAATCGTTACATGGTGTTAATTTAAACTCGGCTCCTGATAATGGAATGGCGTTCTCGCTGGTACTATTGCTGTCTTTCTTGACAACTTTGAAGTTTTTGTCTAAGGTGTTGGTTACTGTCAGTTTGCTTACGGTCTTTTGTTCGGAGGCATCGGAATTTGTTTCCGCGGCGTCGCCGTAGGCAGTATCTTCCAAAGTAGAGTCTTCCTCTGCGCTTCCCATATCACCTGCTTCTTCATTTTTGGAATCTTCTTCATCCGGTTCAATCAATTCTGAATCTTCGGAGTCCACCTCATCCTTTTCAATTGTTCCCGATTCATCCTGCTGGGGTGCGGACGCCTCTGGCAACGACGTTGGTGTATCTTCGAGATTATAATCCTCGCGCTCATAAGTCACCTTATACTGCACACCGTTTGCGGTGGTCAGATATTCGTTGTCGCTGATTGTTGTACTTCCGTCTGTGTTCACTTCTTTTACGCTATATACAACTTTGTCTGCATCGTAGGTATTGCCATCATCAATCAGTCGGTAATTACAATATTCTGGAAGATTCTCAAACACACCTTTCCAGCCGTTGTCCGCAGTCAGGGTAACGGTTTTTGTGTTCCCTTCTTTGTCTTTGTATACTTCACCATTAGCATACAGCTGTAATGTTATAGATTCAGGCCGATAGTTTTCTAAACCTTCATCATTCTGCCATTTCTTCTCGACTTCAACTTTTACAGGCTTTAGCTGATTGGTCAATTTTCCGTTTACTAGAACCGGCGTATATCCCGGCGGAAGATTGACCTCTTCGACTTTGTAAGAATAATTGTATTGACCTTCTGTACTTCCATTAATCAGCGGAAGACCTTCCCAATGATACGTCCAGTTATTTTCCTCACTGAGAATTTGATATTCCTCTGTCGGTTTGGTTGCTTTATCTTCTGCCTCGCCCCATTCCTGTACCAGACGAACTTTTATACTCTCTGGTCTGTATGGGCTATCGCTGTCGTCCCAATCTTTTGTGACACTGTACTCTGTGGTTTGCATATCAGGAATGTCAACAACTTCTGTATTTGGCAGGATAAACTGCATATAACAACAGGAACCCCACGCCCCACGCTCCATGTAAAAGATATCCATGGTGTGTTCTTTATTCTTGTCGATAGGATTTCCATTTTCATCTGTGCCAAGTTTGTGGTTATCTTCCATCCATTTCCTTAAATTGATAGACTCACCAGCAACCTGATGGATTCCTCCGATATCTACCGCTAATTTCCCATCGATAAACAGCCAGAAGTCATCATCTCCTCGGAAATAATACTCCATCGGGCCTGTGTAATCGCCTACTTTAAACTTAACGGAAAACCTCATTCCGAAATACCAGTTATGAGCGTTTTCCTCAGAGCTATAATTTAGCTGGTCATCATTATCAACAGGAGTAGTTACATCTGTACCATTAGTAAAATTAATTGTCTTCCCCTTCCCTGCATGAGGATCTTTACCCTGCTCAGCATCCATTGGCCAGAAATTATTTGAATACATTGGGGCTCCGACTGCCGGTGGTTTAGCCCAAGCGCTTTGCATATACGTCATTTTTGACAGATTGCTTTCAACTTCAGTTTTTCCTTTATAGACTTTATCTAATACAAAAGTATCGCCATATCGCTGAAAACTTAACTGATAATCTGAATGCACTGTTGTCCCTTTAGTGCCGGCAGGAGTGCTAAAAAGATTTTTTGGCGCTGTAACATTTGAGCTAAACTGCAGCGTTCCTTCGGCTCCGCCTGCCAGTTCTTTTTGCACAATACCTTCCAGAATCGGTCCTGGAACTGGTCTCTGATTAAGGTAAGGAGTGCCTGATCCACCTGTTAGCGTAGCGCCCTCATTTGTCTTTACCCATGAACTGAAATTTCCTGCTGACCACTGTCCTACTCCTAGCCTATTACTCTCTTTTGTTGTAGCATAGTTGCTATCTGAATTAATTCCCTGTCTGTCCGATAAATAACATTCTTTGTCGCCTACTGTTTGTGTTTGCCCGTTTGTAATATCATAGTCATAAAAAGTAACATCATACTCTTTATTAGGCTGCTTATCTTTCGGTTTATACCAAAAGCGAATAATCGAATTGTCTTTCAGAGTAATCTTTGTTTGCTCAGCTTGATTACTGTTACTGCTGCTGGAGTTTGGCGTTTTTGTAAGAGACCAATTGCCATTGTTGTTTGTATACTCTGCATAACTTCCCTCTGCCCAAGTTTCTTTTTTATTGCTATTTGTGTCCTCCTGGCTAATCCAGATTTTGGATACCGTGTAAGCCTTGGCCGATTCCGGCTTTACTTCGCACACTTTGCTTAACTTTTCCACGTCTGAATAATATTCGTTGGGAATCTCCAAAGTATCTGCTGAATATAACTCACAGTTCTTTTCTTCTGTCTGTATGGTTGCCACAGCATTCTTCTTATCCTCAGAAGCATTTTGCAATATCGTATCTGTACCAGCCGAAGCTTTTGCTTCACCTTTTAGTACTTTGATACCATCACCCCAGTGCTGTACCGTAACATTGATTTTCCCAAAAATATTTTCCAGATTCACATATACATACACTGAAAAATGTTCTGTCTCAATCACCACTTCCTTTTCTTCTGTGGCAGAGGCTTTCATATCTTGTGATTTTCCTGTCTCATCGTCTACATGAAGCACTTCTACGTCGGTCTTTTCATTTTCCACAGCCTTTTCTACTTTTTTGCCGGAGAATTTTACTTCCACCGGACCAAGAGGCTGTACTTCCTTGTCGTCTGCTAAAAGCTTGATATCGAAAGCCTGATAGTCTTTAACTTCTTTATCTTTCTTTTCGGCCAGCTTATCGACTGCTTTTTCAATTGCTTCTATCTGCTCGCCGTCTTTTACCTTTTCCGCCTGGATGGAAAGTTCTTTGTCTGTTTCAAAGGAGCTTTCCGGGCCGCTTAACGTAATGACGGTTCCGCCTACGTTTGCGCTCAGTGAAATGGTGTTTTCGCTGACTGAGTTACCGGAGACTCCGTTCCCCGAAACGCCGTTGCCGGATACGCTGTTCTCAGAGAGACTGTCTCCCGATACGGTGTTGCCTGACAGGGTGTTACCGGATACATTGCCGCCCGATACGGTATTGCTGGATACGCTGTTATCGGATACATTGCCGCCCGATACACTGTCGCCGGATACACTGTTGTCGGATACGTTGTCCTCGGATTTTTCATCGTCGGGTGCAGGCTCTTCGGATGGCTCTTCCTTAACGGTATCGTCTTTGCCTGTATCGTTATCGGAATCTTTTTCCTCAGATGCATTAGCGTCATTGGATGTCTCGTCCTTGGATACGCTTTCCTCTATTTCATCACCGAGGAGTTCTTCTTGTACATCTATAAAACATCCTGCGCCGTGTTCATGCTCTTCCAATTCCAGCTTACCGCAGGTCAGGTTTCCGTTTTCGTCATAACATGCGATCTCGTCGTGCCTATGAAGTTCCAGTTCTTCTTTTTCACAGGTCAGGGTTTTCTTTGTCTCATAGCAGCTTTCCGTATGGGTATGACTGCCGCTTCCCTCTTCCTGTGTACAGATTAAGACTTGATTGACTGCAAAGCAGTTATCGTCGTGCATATGCGCTTCCTGGCCGCACAGCAGATTGCCTTCCTCGTCGTAACAGCCTTCGCCGTGTTCATGCTCTGGCACAGCGCACAGCAGATCGCCTTTTTCCTCTATGTAGCACTGCTCGGAATGCTGATGCCCGGCAGATTCCTCTTCCCTACAAGTGAGAACCTGTTCTTCTGTATAGCAGTTACTGTCATGCACATGGGCTTCCCTCTCAGGCAATTGACAGGCCAAGTTTCCGTTCTCGTCGTAGCACTTCCCATTATGCGTATGGATGACATAATCTGCCTTGCCACATACCAGTTCTGCCTTTTGGTCAAAACATTCTTCGGCATGCGTGTGAATCCGAAGTTTACAGTCCAATTCCTTGCCTCCGTGATCCATTGCCTGGCCGTTCATCCTCAGCGCTGCAAATGTACCTGACGTCACCAGCAGGGCCAGACATAAGAACAGAGCCAGCCACCTCCTGTGTCTTTTTTTCTCACGCAAGAACCTTTCTGCCTGTTTTTTCATCAAAGATCCCATTGTGCCCCCTCCTTTCCTTATAATCTGCATTCATTCTATCAATCCAATTTTCTGAAGCGGCCAGATTCGGAACAATACTTCTCCGACTACCGCATCCTGTTTCACACATCCTACCGCCGTATTCCTGCTGTCTACCGAAACCGTCCTGTGATCCCCCAGAACAAAGATTTCTCCTTCTGGAACCTGATAGGGAAGATCGATGTTACACCTGCCCCGGTCTTTCTCATACACATACGGTTCGTCTAAAAGCTGATCGTCTACGTATACATTGCCGTCTTCATCTATATCTACCCATTCCCCCGGCAAAGCAATCACCCGCTTTACCAGGATGCTGTTGTTATAATTGAAAGCAATCACATCCCCGTCTTGATACCGGGAATTATTCACAGCCACCACTAAGTCTCCACTGTATAGAGTCTTTGCCATGGAGGCTCCATTTATCTGAAGAAATGGGAGGAACAAAATCACTGTCAATGCCGCCGCCGCTGCTACCACCAACAATAAAAAGATAGTGTTCTTCAGCAAGCGTATCCGGTCGCATTTGTCTAGCTCTTTCTCAAGTTCCGCTTCGAGCAGCTCCAGGGTAGGAACTTCTTTGCCCTCCCAGCCCATAGACCCCTCCTATTCTTCCCAGTTCTCTTCAATTGCCCCGGTAGCCGTGCTGTCTATCAGCTTTAAGAGTTCCAATGCACTGCGGAAACTCATTGTCTTATTCTTTTCCGCCCAAGTCACCTGACCTTGCCAGGTTGCATTCTGCCGATACTGTATGCGCACGACAAACGTAGCTTTCTCTCCATGCAGTCTTTCCATTTCCTCTCCGCTCATTACTACCACCTGTCTTTCCTTTCCGTCCTGCCTTCTATTTGGCTTTTTCTTTTCTTCTCGGAAACTGCGGCCAATCATGGAAGCTTCAGGATAGCCGAGCCAGTTGTAAAATCGTTCCAGAATCCCCAAAAGTTCTCCTGCATTGCGAAAACACACTGGTTCCTGCCCGTATCGTGTATAAAGCCTGCCTTTCCAGTCATACTCTTCCATATTGTCACAGCAAACTCTTACTATACTGCCCACCGCGGGGCTTACATACGTTTCATCCATATTTATACTCTCATTTCTAAATCCTATTCTAAACTTACACCCCTTATAAAAAGCCTTAAAAAACACACAAATTT
The DNA here is from genome assembly GCA_947571775.1 of uncultured Lachnospiraceae bacterium. Lineage (GTDB taxonomy): Bacteria > Bacillota > Clostridia > Lachnospirales > Lachnospiraceae > MGBC164599. The sequence continues at coordinate 38,828 of CANOZK010000014.1, forward strand.
CAAACAAAATTTTATAATTTTTAAGATTATGTAAGGGTAAACGTTGAATTTTCTTCTGATATATATATGCAATAGACGCTGTCCGGTAAGTCACATGTACCCGTCGGCTGCTCTCCTGCCGCCGAAAGCAAGTATCAATGCGGTTGATAATCACCGTGCTTTCTTCTTTTCTAAGTCCCATCAGAAGTACCAGGAACTGGCTCTTGTTATATTGGGTAAAGACGTCTCCATGGCGCAGGGATTGCTGTATGCACTCGCGCAGCTTATCTGACACTTTTTTCAAACCTTCTGAGTTTGCCTGATGCTTTTTTCGTTCATCCAATATGGTGCAGAGCATCAGGTAAACCGACTGGCCGGAACGCTCCATCACACGCGCCATGACGCGGTAAGTATCCACAAAACTGGGATAGGAACAGTAATAGGCTCCTGGTTCCCAACCTTCTTCCTTGAGCTGTGCTTGGATCTCGTTAAAATTTCCAGACTCCATTTGGATTTCCCTGCTCATCTTGTGAAAAAATTCCGTCATGCGCTCCATTGGAGCGGCGTCCAGTTCGTCCAAATACAGAGACTCGGTTTTCTCATATAAGGCCCGCGCCTCCTTGAAGCGTTTCAGCGCCATCAGACATTCCATCTGGCAGATCTGCCATTCGTCAAACGGGTAAATCGCCGCCGCTCGCCCACACAGTTCAAACAATTCTTCCTGTTCTCCGCGCGCCATCATCAACTGGAAGAGTTCTTCCATACATTCCGTGTACAGATACCGATAGTACGCCCCTTCCACCGTCACCCATTCTTCCCCAGACAACGCCGGAAGAAAATGCCCCCGGTATAACCAGCAGGCGTTTTTCAAAAGCTCCAAACGGCTTTCTTCGGATTCTTTTTTTGCCCGTTCCATCTGTTCTTGAAAGTCCAACGCATCCACTTTTACCGGAAACGAGCTGGAAAACCCATAACGTCCGCCTTTAATATAGATATAATTTTCTTTTGGAAGCAGGCTTTCCTTTAGTAGCTTTCGCAGATAATGCACGGTTACGCTTAAATTATTGCTTACATCGCTTTCGGCTTCATAGCCAAATAAATTCAGGATGAGCTGTTCCCTGGAGACGCCTGCCGCCCCGGCATGAAGCAGCATCTGAAGCATACGGAGCGCTTTCGTGGTCTGCTTTTTCCCCACTTGAAATTCTTGCCCCTGGTAAGTTAGTTGAAATCCGCCTAACATTTGGACTTCCAGGAGTTTTTCCTTTCTATCCATCTCAAACCCTCCATACACTTTTAATTGGTAACCAAACTGTTACGAGCGGGCGCGCTCCGAGTAATACCATTCCAGAAAATCATCGTGCAGCTTCTCCCCTCTCTGACGGGCCTTCACTGCATCCTGCTTATCGGAATACGCCCCAAGATAATAAGTCTTCCCTTTAAAACCAATCTGCGCAATCCATTTGCCGCGCTTTTCATCCAGATAAACGCCGGTGTAGCCGCTGGTATTGTTCCGGTTCAGCCTTTTCTTATTGGCTTCCAGAATCGCCACCGACGTACCGTCCACCAACTTGAGATTCTCTCGGTATACCCCGGCTTGTAGACAGCCGCAGCTCTTTGTCCGCCCTGTCTGTAAAAGGGTCTGTCCTACGACTGTCTCCTGCCCGCAGTCACAGCGGCACCTCCAACGGTGCATCCCGTCCCGTTTGCCCACATAAGCCATCACTGTCAAATACCCGAAACGCTTTCCCACGAAATCTTTCAGCGGAGGACGGCTCAGACAACCGCAGCTTTTGCGATATCCAGAGCATAGTTGATGCAGGGAAGTAAGTACCTCCCCGCCGCAGTCGCATTGGCATTTCCATACTACTGTGCCTTCGGCACGCAGATCCGTAGGTTCGACGGCAACCAGCTTCCCAAAGCGCATCCCGGTAATGTCCCGCTGTCCGGGTTTTGTCTTGGACAGACAACCGCAATCTGTAACTGTCCCCCTCTGCAAACAGCGGGTATCCAACAGAAGTTCTCCGCCGCAGTCACAGCGGCATTTCCAGACGGTATATCCGTTTTTACGCTGCGTGGTGGACTCCGCCACCGTCAGACGCCCGACACGATAGCCGATACCGATTTTGGGTCGCTTCTGGTTTCCTGGCGCCTGACAAGCGTCCGAATGCTCTTTTCCAGATTGTTCTGATTTTCCGGCCGCTCCCATTTCGCACCTTACCTCTCTTGAAATCCAATTCAAAAAGCCCCCAAGACAACGGTTTGAAACACCGTTGTTTCAACGGGGGCTGAGTAATTTTCCTGTATGAATCTAAACCTCGAAAGGACACCCCTTGTTTCTCAAAAATTCTGTCAAACCAGCACTTTCAACACCGAAAGTATGGAAAATGCTATACTTTTTTTCTATGCTGTTATTAGAAACTTTGATGTAAAAAATTCTAACAAAAAAAATTATATAAAAACAGCTATTTTTAATCAAATTACATAAAAATGGCAACTTAAATATCGATTTTGATTCTAACATATCTGATTTTCTTTTGCAACACTCCCCACGGAAAAAAGTATACCTTTTTCCATATTTTTCCAATCTTTTAGTTCTGTTTGTCTATATTTATGGAAAAAATAATGAGCGAATTGGCTTCCTAATTTTAGACAATATTCCCAAAATCAAAAAACGGCCCTAAAGGCCGCTAAAAAATGTATAGAATTTAATTTCATAAATATTTCTATTTTTACAAAATATTTTTTATACTGTTTGAATCTCTGCAAGCCGCTCCAGCTCCGCAATACTGAGTCCAGAATATTGTACAACCTCCTCAATCGGCAGCCTTCGTGCGCTTGTTTCAATCTCATTGACTTTATCATATCATTTTTTGTTGTTGTTTCAAACAAATTATCAGAACTGTTGTTGTTACTTCCTACAAGAATACATTATTTTTTATTGACCCACCGCTTAAAGGTATGAAAATCTACTCCCAACTTCTTAGCCGCTGCCGTAGCGGAATATACCCCTTCTTCCCACAACGCCTTGACCGTTTCAAACTCTTTGGGAATCTCTTTGGGCTTTCTGCCCAAATGGACCCCTTTTTCCCTGGCCGCCGCGATGCCTTCCGCTTGCCTCTGCCGTATATTTTGCCGCTCGGTTTCTGCCATATAAGACATCAGCGTCAGCATCATCTCAGCAATCACCTTTCCCAAGAGGTCATGCTGCAACCCTGTATTTAAAATAGGCATATCCAACACAATGATACCCGCTTTCTTCTCCATGGTGATAATCCTCCACTGTTTCAGAATTTCATCAAAGTTGCGTCCCAGACGGTCAATACTCTTGATTACAAAGGTGTCGTTCTCTTGCAGGACATTCATAAGCCCCTGATACCCCGGCCGGTCAAAATTCTTTCCTGACTGCTTGTCCAGATACACATTTTCCTCCGGCACACCGTATTCTCGCATAGCAATCCTCTGCCTGTCCTCATTTTGTTCCTTTGTGGATACTCGTATGTATCCATAAACTTTCCCTTTCATTGGTAAAATTTCCTCCTTATATAAAATTTTTTATATTTTAGAGGAAATTTTTATATGGAAACATATTGAAAAAATGCGGATTGCCATCCATTATCCAGTCCGCATTTTGCAGTAATCTCTTTCCATTTCTCATAAGATAAAAAACATCTCTTTTTTGACGCTGCCAAAAAGGAGATGTTTTTTTGTACTGTCAACGGCCTAACTCAGTCCGTTGCTTAGTACCTTCCAAATATTTTTCTGTTCAAAACCCAGTTTCCAGGAAGCAACTCCGGCCAGGTTATATTCTTTTATCAGTCCCATTTTTACTTCCAGTGATTCCGCATCCTCCAGCCATACTTGATAGAGCGTTTCTCCGTCATCATACTCTCCATAATTCTGAGATGTTGTTTTATCCCAATAAGTTTCTATCTGATTTCTTTGGATGAATCCTGCTGCATCCGCCATACCAAGGGCCTCGCTGCTTAAAATACTTCCCGTCGTTTTCCAGACTCTGGTGTAAAAAGGAACCGCATTGATTACTTTCTGAGCAGGCACCACGGCTACGGTATCTTCTACCCCCTGTTTTACCCAGGGATAAGAGGCGACGGAACCGGCTTCTGGAGAATCGGCATAATACTCATCGTACCCCATAATAATCACATAATCTACCAGAACTCCCTGCTCTTTTCGGTCATAATGATAAGTATATTCCTTGGGAACCGGATTGTCTACGGACAGCACAAGCTGGTTAAGCCGGCAGTGGATCGACAATTCCCTCAAAAACTGAATAAAATGCGGGCCGGTGTCCTCACTTAAATTTTCCAGATCCACATTAATTCCATCTAATCCGTATTGCCGCGCCGCCTGTACCAGAAGATTGATCAGCTTCGTCCGTGAAGTCGTGTGAGACAGCACTTCATAGGTACTGACATTTTCCTCAAAATTGCTTACAAGCCCCCATACTTCCATCCCTTTTGAATGGGCGTTCTGCACATACTCCTCAGAGGCCAGGCTGCTGATTTCCCCCTGGTTGCTGATAAGGGAAAACCAGGTGGGCGATATCACATTGATCCCGGAGGCATCTGCCGTAAGCGCATCCAACGTATCGTTGGCATCTGGATTCGTTACCTGATGCCAAGTGAGATTAATGGGATATTCCCTGGAAATGCTGGTATATTCGGGAGCCTGAAACTGGCGTTCAAAATCCTGTTTCTGCGGTTCCCCTGCCAATTTGCTTGATTTTATGTATCCCACATAGCCGTCTTGCGTCACCACGCATTTCCAGTCGTCCAGATCGTCAGCCATTCTAAGCTGGGTTCCTTTTGTCACATCCGTCAGGATTTCACTTTTTATACCGCCCTGGTAACGCACCTGGGTATCTTCTTTTACCTCAACCACAGGCACGCCCGACCACTGGTACTGCACGACTAGCCGGCTGGGCTGCTGCAGAAGCGTGTATTCGATATCCGTCACCTGTTTTACAAAAGCGATATGAATATAAGGAATCTCCTCCATTACCTTACAGATAATCCCATCCGCTGTCATTCTCTGTTCGCCAATCATGTAGGAATCCGTTTCCGGGGTAATGATCAGTTTCTCTGTCGGTGTCGTGTAAATCAATATATTTTCGTTGGGATCCCAGTAAAACCGATGGTTCAGATAACTGTCTACCGCCTCCAAGGGCACATAAGCCGCTCCGTCCAACAGCTTTCCTGACATTTGCAAAACTTCTGTGCCGAAAATCAGCGGAAGCTCTTGAGCATCCGAAATCCCATAATAGGCAACTGGATCCATCCGATCTTTCGTGGGGGTATATTTTTGTATCAGATGCACCGCAAAGCCAATCAGGCCGATCAAAAGAATCAATAAAGTGACTACAATGATTAGAGTAAGTTTCTGTTTTCTGTTTCTGTATAACATTCGCTCTCCTCCTAAGAACTCCATTATAGCACATTTTTGCTTTTCGTCATTAAGAAAATCTATTTTTTCCGACTTTTTTCGATACAGAGCATGTTTGAAAAATCATTCATGTTATTTGTATGGCCCGCTTTGCGGTGCGCAAAAAAGGTGTCCTTCGGGTATTTGGCCCCGATTTTTGGCGTTTTCACAGGCTGGTTATGCATGAACATCTGTCTAAAACTGCGGGTCATGATATGCCTGTGGAAACGCTTTTTTTGTGGAAATAAAATCTTAATCCATCCTTATTTTGTCAAAATCAATTTCCTGAATCTCTCCCTTCTTATTTTGCACATAATCCCGCATATACCCACATTTCTCTGCAACCAGATGCGCCTGAACAATCTCGTAGGGACTGCTGGGCTGACCTTCCAGATTCAAAGACACTCCCCTCCTCCGGTATTGCTCCAGTTCATGTTGCAGGCAGTAGGGGTCTACGCTTTTCTCCCTTTTCGTATTCTTTCGTGCGATACTCGTTTTGCCTTCTCCTTTCCTTGGTAATTCAAAAAACGCCATAGATTTTAGAAAAAACGGCTGTTCAATCATTGAAATCGTGTGCGGCGACAGCCACAGAATTTAAAAAGAACTCGCAGATCCATTGATATGTTTACTTGACAAGCCGACCCGTATAAAACGTAGCTGCGGGCCACGGCGGCAGGATTATATGGCTTCTTTGATACATAATCGTTTTGTCAGCCATCCTTTCTGTAACCATTATAACGTATATCTTTGTTTTTACAACACCTTTTATAGAATATTTACAATCTTTGCATTTTTTTTAACATTTATCCCCGTATTGTCTTTTTCTGCATTAGCGTGTATAATGAAAACAGGCTCAGACGGTGTCCAAAATTTTATGAAACATTTATGAATTCCTTTACATATTTACACGAAGTGGTATATAATATGATAGCAGCAGACGTAACAGTTCAGCCATTCCGGCTTCACTGTCACAAAGTTTTGTAACTAGGCCAAAAAGATGATATTCTTTCATCTACAAGAATAGGATGTGATGATATGAAGATAGAAAAAATTAACGAAAACCAAATACGCTGCACCCTGACCAGAGAGGATTTGGACAGCCATCAGATCCACCTCAGCGAGCTGGCTTATGGCACGGAGAAAGCCAAGAATCTTTTCCGCGACATGATGCGCCAGGCACATAACGAATTTGGCTTTGAGGCAGATAACATACCCCTGATGATCGAGGCCATTCCCATCAACGGAGACAGCATTATTCTGATCATCACCAAGGTGGAAGATCCCGAAGAATTGGACACCCGGTTTTCAAAATTCGCACCTTCTTCCTCCTCTGATAGTGACGAGGGTGAACTACAAATTGATGGAGCCGACAGCATCATTGACATTTTTCGGAAGCTTTACGAGGCAAAAGTCAAGAGCGAGACAGCACGGAAAAAGGCAGACGGTAAGTCTGTGGAAAACACAGGCAACACTTCTACAACAGACGCCCCTTTGAACCTGATTTGCCTTTTCCAATTCCCGAACCTGGACACTGTTATCAAAGCAGCCCACGGCCTGAACAATTATTTCTCAGGGATAAACACCTTATACCAGGAACCCAGCAGCAGCGACTATATGCTGGTTGTACATCAGTCTTCTTACAGCCCGGAAGAATTTAACAAAGTATGCAATATCTTATCGGAATTCGGAAAGGGACGCAGCTTTAATTATGCAGGAGAAGCTCATTTACTGGAACATGCAGACATTGTGATTAAGAACAAGGCATTGCAGAAACTAAATTCTTTATAAAAGAAAGAACCGGCAGACAACCGGTTCTTTTTCGTAACGCTTTAGATTTTTTCACGATTACTCTTTTTCATCACTCATGGATTCCATATATTCAATCATTGCCTTTACGGCCCTTTTTGCCTCCTCTACGGCTTCAACAACCGTCTTGGAGCCATGGACGACGTCCCCGGCTGCAAAAACGCCTTTGCATGTAGTCATCAAATTTTCATCCACAATCAGAAGCCCCTGTTCCGACCCCTTTAGCCCTTCCGTCGTCAAAATCAATTTGTTTTTCGGCCCCTGGCTTACGGAAATAATGGTAGAGTCGGCACGCACCAGCTCTGTCTCCTCACCGTACCCCACCACCTTGTCATTTTCATCAAAGATAGAGTTCTTAAAAACAGGCCCTTCCGGCGTAATACTGTCAATGGCCTTTCCGAAAATAAATTCTGCGCCGTCCAGGCGGGCGTAAGACATTTCATGGGAACTGGCTGTGGCGTTTTTTCCTCTGGCAAACAGCATTACCTTCTGCGTGCCGCCCCGCAGGGCTGTGCGCGCCACATCCATTGCCGCGTTGCCCATCCCAATGATTGCAACGGTTTCCCCCAGATTGTACGCCGTGGGATTCGCTAGATAATCCAGACCAAAATGCACGTTTCCCAGACTCTCCCCGCGGATGCCGAGAGTCTTTGGCCTCCACACGCCTGTCCCGATAAACACGCAGGAATAACCGTCGCGGAACAGATCTTCGATTCTCAAAGCTCCGCCCATAGTGGTATTTGGCCGTATCTGAATTCCCATCTCCAGCATTTTCTTTTTGTATCGAGTGAGAATTGATTTTGGAAGCCGAAAGTCGGGAATCCCATATTGCATAATCCCGCCGATTTTGTCCTTTGCTTCAAAAATCGTAACGCCGTACCCTTCCTTTGCCAGAAGCATCGCCGCTGTCATTCCGGCAGGGCCGCCGCCGATAATCGCCACGCTTTTTCCTTTTTGCTTTGCCTTCTCGCATGTCATCCTGTCCAGATAAGCGTCGGAAATAAAATTTTCCACACTGGAAAAATGAATTGGATTTCCTTTTTTCCCCAAGACGCAATGGCCTGCGCACTGCATCTCATGGTTGCAGACGGTGGAACAAATCGCAGACAGCGGATTATTCTCAAACAGTTTTTCACCAGCTTCCGTTAGCTTATTTTCGTTAAAAAGCTGTATAACCTCCGGGATTGGAGTGTGAACGGGACATCCCTGCTGGCACCTGGGTTTCTTACAATTCAGACATCGGCTCGCTTCATCTATAATATGCAACGCCATTTTTTATCATATCCTTTCTGCCCTGTATCTTCCTATTAAAGTAACCTATTTCCAGAGATTTTATTCCACCCCTTTTTATCGCCATAAAAAATGGCTCATAGATTTGGTGTGCATACACATATACTTTATTTAAAATAAAGCGTGTATAGGAAGTGTACTATGAATTATCTTTGGGCGTTTATGATACTGATTGGGATTGTCTATGCTTCTGTCACCGGAAATCTGCAAGGCGCGGCTGATGCGGCGCTCTCCTCTGCCCAGGAGGCCGTACAGCTCTCGCTGACCATGTGCGGAGTGATGGCGCTCTGGGTCGGACTGATGGAAATTGCAAAAGACTCCGGCCTGATTGATAAAATAAAAGACTCCATCGACCCGCTTCTGCATTTTCTCTTCCCCGGCATCCCCCAAAATCACCCGGCAAAAGACCCCATAGCTATGAATATCATCGCCAACTTCCTGGGCCTTGGATGGGCGGCTACTCCGGCGGGATTAAAGGCGATGGAAAAGTTAGCGGAACTGGAAGAGGAACGCAGGAGAATACAGCCCGAAGCTATGCCAAAAGGCATAGCCAGTAATGAGATGTGTACGTTCTTGATTTTAAATATCTCCTCGCTGCAGTTGATTCCGGTAAATATTATTGCTTATCGAAGTCAGTATGGAAGTGTGAATCCGACCGCAATCGTAGGGCCGGGAATTGCAGCGACAGCGGTGAGCACGATGGTAGCGATTGTCTTTTGTAAGATGATGGATAGGAAACGGGGAGTGTGATACTCTCCGTTTTCTAAAATTTGAGTCTATCCGCATTTTTCCCTGAATAGATCTTGGCTTTCAATGGCGATACTGTCTGCGGTCCACAGACGGCCTTTCATTCAATCCAAAAAATTGAAAACTTTCTCCCAATCAAAATTCTCCGATTGCTCCGTACTTTTTAATTCTATCTTGCGCGTTCTGGCAAAGACACACAATTCTTTCCACAAGTCCCCCTGAGAATAATACGTTGAAACGATCCTGTGCAAAGAAAACACATAATATTAAGAAAATATAAAGTTCTCCCGCAAATTTAGATGTTGAATTTACGGGAGATTCACCAGCTTCTTAGTGATACAAACTTTTAATTCTCAGGGAAGATAATACAAAAATATGTAGCCTAACAAAGTAAATTTTGATACAATATATGTAAGAACATGAAAACAGAAAATGGATAAATCTTCAACCAAGATATCAAAATCGGAGTGCGTAATGAAAAAAAGGCCAAAAAGAAACAGAAAAGGCTCTTTGCTTATTTCTATTATATTAGTTTTTTGTATTTTAGGAGCAGTTGTATTCTCTGTCGCAAGGAAAACATCCGCAGAGATGTCGTCCTCAGCAATTAACAATCTAAGTGATAGTCTTGGCTTAGTTAAGGGAACGATAGAGGCTATTTTAGTTAAAGAAGCACAATTTCAGAAGCTTATCGCACAGGAAATTGCCATTTCCAAAGATCCCTATGAATTCATCCAATTTTATGATGAAAATCAGACGATAGCTAAGATATCCTTGATACTGGAAGGTGAAACAAAAGGGATTTCCAGTTCAGGAAAAACATTTTCAGAAGACGCTCTGGACTTCTCCACTGGGAAAAAGATAGGCGACCTGTCGCTTACCCAATCCTATCTGAACGATATGGGAACGTGGGCATACACGATGAAATGTCCTGTTATGAAAAATGACAAAGAGATAGCCGTTCTCTACATTGAGTATACCTTTGACTCTTTGGAAGCGTCATTTCCAGATAATTTTTATGATGGAAGCGCTATGCTGTATATTATGGACAGCAAGAGCGAACGGCTTGTATTAAAACCTACGGGAATGGGCGAACGGGACGCGGGGCACCTGAACTTAGCAGATTTTTACCGCGCCAATAATATTATGGACGAAACCCTTCAGGCAAAGGTCGCCGAAACGGTCCACGCTGGGCATAATATCATGTTCTACCATGATATTCGAAATAAAAACTCTTTGATTTATATGTGGTCGGTAAATGACGGGGCATTCTATCTGATTGGATATGTGCCGATTGAAGCCATTCAGCAGGAAGGGCAATCTGTAAATCAGAATATCCTTATCGTTGTGATTGTCATGCTTATTGCTTTTTTCCTATGTTGTATCTTGTACTATTTTAACCAAAAACAACAGCAAACGATACGAAAAGAACGGGAAGCAGAAAGGGAAATTCATAACAAACAATTAGCAGAGGCATTGCAGGCAGCACAAATTGCAAGCAATTCCAAGACGACTTTCCTCTCAAATATGTCCCACGATATTCGTACACCTATGAATGCCATTCTTGGATTTACCACTTTGCTCTCCAAGGACGCGGATAATCCGCTCAAGGTAAGGGAATACACGAAAAAGATTACTTCGTCTGGCCAGCATCTGCTCAGCCTGATCAATGATGTTCTGGACGTCTCTAAAATCGAGAGCGGAAAAATGGTACTTACCACCCAAGAGTTTACCCTGAATGACCTGGTATCTTCTGTGGACGCCATTATCCGTCCGATGGCGAGAGAAAAAGCACAGAACTTTTATGTCACAGTGACAGATATCACTCACGAGTATCTGATAGGAGACGAAACCAGGATTAATCAGGTTTTGATTAACCTTCTCTCAAACTCAGTAAAATATACGCCTGCAAATGGCAATATCTGGTTCCGTATTATCGGGCAGAAGCAGCATTCTGCTCAGTATGAACATATTCAGATTGAAGTCGAGGATGACGGATATGGTATGACGCCGGAATTTCTGGAAACCATCTTCGATGCATTTACCAGAGCGGAGAACAGCACTACAAACAAGATTCAAGGCACTGGACTTGGCATGGCGATTACCAAAAACATCGTAGAGCTTATGGGCGGGACAATTGATGTATTCAGCGAAGTCAATAAAGGAAGTCTTTTTAGGGTTGATTTAGAGCTTCTCATACCTAGTGAACAGTCAGATAGACAGTTTTGGAAAGATAGCGGAATCACCCGGATTCTGGTTGTGGATGATAACATTGAAATCTGCAAGAATATCCAGACACTTATGAAAGATACTGGTATATCTGTGGATATCGCTTCCAGCGGGCAGGAAGCCCTGTGCATGGCACAGCATGCCTGTGATAACGAATCCGGTTATCAGGCAGTTTTACTGGACATTACAATGAAAGATACGGATGAGGCCGAGACAGTTAAGAAACTTCAGGAAATCATTGCGGATACGATTCCGATTTTATTCCTTACAGACTGTGATGGTGATGATATGCATACCGAGACTCTTTTTACAGAAAATGTCGGATTCCTCGCTAAACCATTCTTTGTATCTGCATTCAAAGAAGCGCTTCTCAATATGCGTCTGATGCAGGATAAGGATAAACCAGAATCTGAGAGTAAAGGAGACGCTATAATTAGCGGACTGCATTTTCTTGTTGTTGAAGACAACGACATCAACGCGGAAATTCTGTCAGAGCTTTTGGATATCGAAGGCGCAACCTGTGAAATAGCCGAAAATGGACAGTTGGCATTAGAGCGGTTTGAACGGGCTTCCATAGGCGAATTTGACGCTATTTTGATGGACGTTCAAATGCCGGTTATGAACGGCTATGAAGCGTCCAAAAAAATCCGGTTATTAGATCGCCCTGACGCAAAAAATATGCCGATTATCGCTATGACGGCAAACGCTTTCGCGGAAGACGTAAAAGATGCTTTAAATGCCGGCATGAACGCACATGTAGCAAAACCAATTGATATGAGTTTATTAAAGAAAACCATTCATCAATATGTATCCTAAACACGCCTTAATATACATGAAAGGAGAATAAGATGAAAAAGAAAAACCTCAACAAATTATCGGCGGTTTGCATAATTGGAATCATAATACTGACATTCACTGCCTGCAGTAGCAAAACAAATATCAACGAAAATCTCGTTTCCAATGATGGTGACGACAAAAAGATAATCAATCTGTTCGGACCTATGGAAAAATCAAAGCCAAATGTGAACAACATCGCAAGAACTGCTTTTGACTTAACCGTTGAAATGGCAGAAGAAGACCTTGACCTGACCGTTCGATACAGAACCTACACCGCGGAAAATTATCAGGAAAAAACTTATGACGAAGTAACACTTGACCGGGTACGCAATAATATGGATGATTTATATCTTCTGAATCCAGATACCATCCAAACACTAGGCTCGGAAGACAAGCTTCTGGACCTGTCTGTGCTTGAAAGCGCAAAAAATCTGCGGGATGTTATAAAAACCGCAAATACAGTCAACGGTAAACTGGTAGCAATACCGCAAGAGGTAGTTGCCCACGGTCTGTTTTTAAATAAAGATATGTTCGACGAATACAATCTTGAGCTTCCAAATACTCCCGAAGAATTTATGGAATGCTGCAAAATATTTAAGGAAAACGGCATCGAAACTCCGATCGGCGCAAACCGCTGGTGGCTGGAAAACTTTGTCTTTGCGCAGGCTTATGCGGATCTGTACAATGGAGATGATACGGAAGCCCTGATTGAAGCGCTCAATAAAGGCGAAGCCAAATACAGCGATTACATGCGTCCCGGTTTTGAATATCTAAAGGAACTGATTGACAAAGGATATATAGATGCCGAAACCGCCTATACTTACGAAGCGATAGAGGAAGAAGGTGCTGACTTTCTGGCTCAAAAGACTCCTATCGTAATGGCATACTGGGCTGCCGCGAATTCAGATACCGCTTACGGCAATCCTGATTTTAATCTTCAGGTTATCGGATTCCCCAGCAAGCTTGGGCCTATGCCGGTTGTATCCATGACCGGATACGCAATTGGTTCGGAAGCTGAACATTTAGATGATACATTAGCCGTTTTGGACACCATTCTTTCTGACGAGGCGCTTCAATTGTATGCTGAGACCAATAAAGTTATCTCCCCGTCAAAAAATGTAGAAGTAGAGTGTATCGATGCCCTAAAACCGCTGAACGACAGGATAAATGATAATGTATACGTACTCGGCTCTAACGCCGGCATGAATGTAGAACAATGGGGAAATACCTGCCTGATCGTGCGCGATCTCCTGAACGGCGCTACGGTAGACGAATGTATGGAAGCGTTTGATAAGCTTCAGGAAGAAGCTTTAAGCAAATAAAAAGTTTTAAACCATTTAACTTAGGCTTTTGGAGATCTCTCCAAAAGCCTATTATACTTTAGCCCGAATCGCCTCAAAAAGCCACGGTCACATTTCTAGAAGACTTATCAAAGGAAATAAAACTATTCATTTCTTTTTTACAAAAAATATAGTATAATGGAAAAATAGTAATACTGAAGGGAGGATTATCAATTTGAGTACTTACACTGTAACTTTTATGCCCGACAACAAATCTATCCAAGTAGAAGAGGGCACAACCCTGCTGGCTGCCCAGCGTCAGGCCGGCTATGCACCAGAAGCTCCTTGCGGCGGAAAAGGAAAATGTGGAAAATGTATGGTAGAAATCCTAGAAGGAGGCACACCAGGAGAACACAAGTCCTGCACCATCGAAGTTAAGAACGACATGACTATCCGTCTTTCTGAGCGCACCATGAAGAACCAGATTCTCGAAAAAGGTGTTAGTCGTGAAATAGAAATACAGCCCTGGCTGCCGGACGCACTGAAAGATTCTTCGGAACAAGTCTGCATTGCTGCCGTGGATCTGGGAACCACGACCATTGCCGCTTACCTTCTGGACGCCAAAGACGGCCATCGCGTAGCGGTAAACAGTTGTCTGAATCCTCAGTCTCCTTATGGCGCAGACGTTATCATTCGCTGCGAATATGCACTGGCCGGCGGTTCTGACACCCTGGCAAATTGTGTTCGCGAGACAATCAACCAGTTGATTCAGGAAATGGCTCAGGAAGCCGGCATTTCACCGGAACAGATCGCCGGCGTTTCCCTTGTTGGAAATAGCTGTATGATGCATTTGTTCCTGCACTGGCCGGTAGACACCCTGACAGCAGCACCTTATTACCCACACTGCAAAGATCCTCTGGTTGCCCCGGCCAGCGAGTACGGCATCCATATCCATCCAGAAGGACGGCTGTGGGCTTTGTCGGTTATTGAGAGCTTTGTCGGCGCCGACACCTTAGCTTGTATCATCGCAACCGATCTGGAAAAACGGGAAAAACTGTCCCTGATGATTGACATTGGAACAAACGGCGAGTTAGTTCTTTCTAAAGGCGGTAAGCTCCTTACCTGCTCCACCGCTGCCGGTCCTGCTCTGGAAGGCGCAAAGATTACCTATGGTATGAGAGGCGGCACTGGAGCCATCGACCATGTATTTCTGGATGAAAACAAGAAACTGGGTTATAGCGTAATCGGCGACGTCGAAGCTGTCGGAATCTGCGGTTCCGGACTGATTGACTTAGTTGCCTGTCTGCTGGAATTGGAAGTGATTGACGAAACTGGCTTTATGGACGAAGATTACCAGATTACCGATAAGGTTTCTCTGACAAAACAGGATATCCGGGAATTACAGTTGGCAAAAGGCGCTATCGCAGCCGGAATCCGCATCATGTGTCAGCTCTGGGGAATTACACTGAATGACATCGAGGAAGTATTGATTGCAGGAGCATTCGGAAACTATATGAATCCAGAAAGTGCCTGTGCCATCGGCTTATTACCCATGGAATTGTCTGGCAAAGTAACTCCTATCGGAAATGCTGCCGGAGAAGGCGCAAAACTTGCAATCCTGAACGAAAGAGAATTCCATCGTTCACACGAACTGGCTACGCAGGTAGAATTCCTGGAGCTGGCAAACAGACCCGAATTCCAGGATACCTTTGTTGACGAATTAGGCTTTGACTTCGAGGATTAATGAAATGGCCGATCTTGATACTGCATTGGATCTTGCGAAAAAGAACGGCTTTACTCATGCTGCTGCCTTAAAACCAGACACTCTGATACTTATGCCAGAAGTACGGGAGATGTGCTCATCCAATAGCTGCGGAATGTACGATAAAAATTGGTCATGCCCTCCTGGTTGTGGAACATTGGAGGAATGCCAACAAAAAGTGTCTTCTTATCACTCGGGAATTCTGGTACAAACCATGAGCAAGCTGGAGGATTGTTTCGACTATGAAGCAATGATGAAGTTGGAAATTCTGCATAAAGAAAATTTTATGAAATTCCGAATTGTGTTGGCTGATTACTATCCCAACTTGCTTTCTTTAGGTGCTGGGGCATGTACTTTGTGCAAAAAGTGTACTTATCCCGATGCTCCGTGCCGCTTTCCAGAAAAATCTGTATCCTCTATGGAAGCCTACGGATTATTGGTAAATCAAATATGCACAGATAACGGGATGCTGTATTATTACGGCCCAAGCACCATGACTTACACCAGTTGTTACTTATTAGAATAATCAGACATTTTTATAAAAAAGAGTTCGGCATACCGGACTCTTTTTTTACTATAAAATATATAACAAAAACTTCCCGCGTACATAATTTCCACGAGAAGTTATTAAAATTCACACATATTAAATTTTATGCCTTTACATCAACACTTTCATAATTAGGGTCTGCGCTGGGCGGAACGTAAATAGGACCTCCCACATACTCAATCTGTACACCAGGATATTGTGTAATCTCTATACTGATATTACCTGGTACAAATTCAAAATTTCCATTTGCCACCTTCATATCAAAATTCATTTTGTCCATTTGATAACGAATGGTCAGATCCGCCTGGTTCATCGAAGCTTTCCCATTAGATGCAGATAGATGAGCAGTGTTTGCTTTATTTAAATTATCACTGATTTTCCCTTTTAATAGCAATTGTCCCTCACTATCCATAGAAACAGTGGCTTGGTAAACTGCTGATAAACCTTTCCCATTTTCGCCGATACCCAGGTCTGCACCCAGTATAGAACTTCCAGACTCATATGTGTCCAAATTCAGCTTAATTGGCTGACTCTTAATCTGTACTGGTTCCCCTTGCTTGCCGCTGATCTCCAAATTCGCCGTCCCTTCATGATGCTCGACTCTTGCTTTTTCTATTTGCAGCTCGTAAGCAATCGGTATCGTAGTAATCTGTATAAGTTGTTTCATAATCTGCCTCCTCTCCTATTTTTTATATCGTACTTTTTCGGAAAAGAATAAGCTATTTTTGCAAATTTCTCTGTGAAATAAAAAAACAGCCTGCTTCTAAAATAGAAACAGACCATTCCTTTTTAACTCCCCGAGTAGGACTCGAACCTACGACAACGCGGTTAACAGCCGCGCGCTCT
>CANOZK010000015.1 GCA_947571775.1 uncultured Lachnospiraceae bacterium
AAAGTACCAAAAGCGCCGGGGTTGCTAAGCGCCAGTGGCGCTTGGTTAGCAACGATCGGAACGAAGTGGAGACCTTGCGCTTTCCCCCGGCCCCCTTAAAACGCTGTCCTTGACGGAAGGGTATTTCACAACTTTTTATGCTTCCTTTTTGGAAAGTAAACTTCGCCTGAACACAGTCGATTATTCTACTGGATAAAAGCTCGAAATGCAAGGTACATTTCATACAAATCGGCTTTGGAAATCACTTCATATGGGGAATGCATGGATATCACCGGCACGCCCAAGTCAACCGTATCAATATTCAGATTGGCAATATATTTCGCAATCGTTCCGCCTCCTCCGGCGTCTACTTTCCCCAATTCGCCAGTCTGCCAGATGACGCCGTATTCATCGAACAGCCGCCGCAGAAATCCGACGTACTCGGCGTCTGCATCGTTGGAGCCGCTTTTTCCTCTGGCTCCGGTAAACTTCATCATGCCGGCTCCGCAGGAAAGGTAAACGGAATTTTCTTTTTCGCAGACATCTGGAAAATTCGGGTCATACGCCGCCGTCACATCTGCGGAAATACATTTGGAGTTTGCCCGCACCGCAGCCGAGGAAACGCCAAAAGAATCGCACAGCGCATCCACTAAGTCCGTAAAGAGCGCGCTCTGCATCCCGGTCGGCCCTTCGCTGCCGATTTCCTCTTTATCCGCAAGGATTACCATAACCGTATGCGAATCGGACGCCTCGTCAAATATGGCTTTCTGTGCGGCGTAGGAGCAAACGCGGTCATCGTGGCCGTACCCGCCTACCAATGCCCGGTCAAATCCGATATCCATGGCTTTAAAAGCAGGGACAAGGGACAGCTCTGCGCTGAGAAAATCTGCCTCTGTGATTCTATATTGTTCGTTTAGAATTTTTAAGATATTGTTTTTGACCGTTTTATCTTCCTTATTTTCCGCAGCCTGGTATGGGATGTTTCCAAACCAGATATTCAAATCCTCGCCCCCAATCGCTTCGGAAAGCGCTTTTCTGTTTTGTTTAGCGGAAAGATGCGGCAGGAGATCGCTGATGTAGAAAGCAGGTGTGTTCGCGTCCTCTCCAATTTTTACCGGAACCACGCTTCCGTCCATCCGCACAACCACCCCATGCAGAGCGAGGGGAATCGCCGTCCATTGATATTTGCGCAGACCTCCATAGTAATGCGTTTTTCCCAGGGCTATGCCGTCGGATTCATAGAGCGGCACCTGTTTTAGGTCAATTCTTGGGCTGTCAATGTGCGAAGCGACGATCCGGATTCCGTCTTTGGCAATGTTTTCTTCTCCAATCTTTATCAGATAAACATTTTTGCCGCGGTTGTTGTAGTAGATGCGATCTCCTGGTTTTAACTGCATCCCAAACTCAAACGGCTGATAACCCTGCTCTTTTGCGGCGTTTACCACATATTCGCAGGCCTCGCGCTCCGTTTTGGAACTGTCGAGGAATTCTTTATAATCCTCTGCAAACTCAAAGATGGAAGTCATCAATTTCTCATCCGCCTGTTCGTAGACATTTGTCCTTTTATACATAAGATTTTTTACTAAATCACTCACTATAAAATCTCCTTTATTTAGATTCATATGTTTGCTGAATTTTTTTGTATGGATACCACACATTCTGTATGGCAGGTCATCGGAAAGTTATCAATCGGGCAAACCTTTTCCACTTCATATCCTCCCTCTCGCAAATACTTCACATCCCTGGCCAGTGTCGCGCTGTCGCAGCTTACGTATACAACTCTCTGCGGTCCCATTCTCACAACCGTATCCAGCAGTTTTTTATCGCATCCTTTCCGCGGCGGGTCTACCACAACGACGTCTGCATGTACCTGGCCCCCTTGACATTTTTCAGGCAGGATTTCTTCTGCCTTTCCTGCAAAGAATTCCACATTTTTCACACCGTTTAATTCTGCGTTTCTTTTGGCGTCCTTTGCCGCCTGTGGTACGATTTCCACGCCGCAGACTTTTTTTGCCGCCCTTGCCAGGAACAAAGAGATGGTTCCGATTCCGCAGTACAAGTCCCAGACCGTTTCCTTTCCCGTCAGGTTGGCGTATTCCAGGGCTTTCGCATACATTTTCTCTGTCTGCTGGGGATTGACCTGGAAAAAGGACTGCGGGGAAATACGAAACTGCAAGTCCTGAATATAATCGGTAATATAAGGCTTTCCCCAAACCAGAACCGTCTGTTCTCCGAGGATCGTATTGCCGCGCCGCTTGTTGATGTTTAGCATAATGCTGGCCATGCCCGGCAGACGGGATAATGTTTCGGCCAGCTCTTCTATGTGTGGAAAAGATTTCCCGTTTAGAATCAGGCAGACCAGAAGCTCCCCGGTCCGAAAGCCGTAGCGGATCAGAAGATGTCTGACCAATCCTTTTCCCCTGGCTTCGTCGTAAGGAGCTATGTGATATTTTTCCATATGGTGGATCACAATGTCCAGGATCAGCCGATTCTGGGGCACGCCCAGATGACATTCCCTATTGGCGATAATCTGATGGGTACGGCCTGCGTAAAAGCCTGTGACGATGCAGCCGTTTTTGTCCAGCCCGATGGGAAACTGCGCCTTGTTGCGGTAATGGAACGGCTCTTCCATGCCGATGATGGATTCCATGGGAACTTCCTGCATGCCTCCGATATGCTCCAAATTTCTGCGCACCATGTTTTCTTTAAAAGCAAGCTGCTGCGGGTAGGCCAGAGCTTGAAGCTGGCAGCCGCCGCATTGGCGCGCGAATGGACAGCGGGGTTCTACCCGGTGGGACGACGGGGTCAGGATTTCCGTCAGGCGGGCATATCCGTAATTGTTTTTTGTCTTCATAATCCGGGCCTGCACGGTGTCCCCAATCACGGCATCCTTGATAAACAGCGTAAAACCGTCCACCTTTCCGATTCCTTCCCCGTCTTTTCCCATATCTTCAATGGTCACGGCGACCACCTGATTTTTGCAAAATTCCATGGAAACCTCCTATCACTGCAAAGCGTGTTCCATTTTTTTCGATATTTTATAGTAGCGGCTCCCCAGAAGTATCAGCATCAACAGCAAACTTACATTGTAGCAATGGTAAATCACCCGCATATCCCACCAGACTGGAAGCAGAAGCCGGCACCACGCAACGCGGAACAGGCAGTAACAGATAATCGAGCAGACCATTGGATAGCCCGTATGTCCCAGCCCTTTTAACCCCCCGATGTATACCTGATCTGCCGCGTAGAGAAAATACCACGGAAGCACGCAGCGGATAGCCTCCTGTCCACAGGCCAGAATACCCGGATCCTTTGTAAAACACAACAAGATATAGCGGGAAGCCGCCACCAGAAACAGACTTGCCGCCAGCGTAAATCCCACCGCCACTTTCAGGCTGATACCCATAGCGCGCCGGATCCGATCGGTCTGCCCGGCTCCCAGATTTTGACCGATAAATCCAGTTAACGCCATGCCGTAGGAAAAGGCCGGATAATACAAAAAGCCCTCTACCTTTGCATAAATCGTCATGCCCGCCATAGCGTCCGCCCCAAACTGGTTGATGCTCACCTGAATAATCAAGGAAGAAATGCTCATAAATACTGCCTGAAGCCCGGAGGAAATCCCCATATGGGCAATTTCCCCGACTTCTTTCCAGGACAAAAGCTTTTCGCCAAATCCCGGCCGGTAAGCCTCCTCCAACGTATACAATTTGCGTAAAATCAAAACCGCCATCAGCCATTGGGCGGCTACGGTGGCCGCAGCGGCTCCTGAAAGTCCCATAGACGCTTTTACCACCAGCACTACATCCAGAATCAGATTCAAAACCGAGGAGCCTGCCAGATATACCAGCGGTGATTTGGTATTGCCCATAGAGCGCAGCACCGCGTTTCCCGTATTGGAAAGCAACTGCGGGATCATTCCCCAAAAGCAGATACACAAATACTGTTTGGCCTCGCCCAATACCTCTGGAGGACAGCCGAGCCACACCAGAAACCGTCCGGCGTTTGCAATCCCGACTGCCATAAATAAAATCCCCAACAGAACGCTTAAGTAAATCATAGACTGAACCGTTCTTTTCAGACGGGAATACTCATACGCGCCGAAAAGCCTGGCCGTGATAAAACTGATTCCTGTGGAAAACCCGACAAAAAAATTTACAAGCACCGCCAGAATCAGCCCAGCCACCCCAGCGGCCGAAAGACCGTAGCCGCCGCCGAAGCGCCCGATAACCATACAATCTGCAATGTTATAAAACTGCTGTAAAATCTGGGACAAAAGGACGGGAACCGTGTAGGCCAAGAGCGTTCTGCCGATCGGCCCTTTTTCCATATGAACTTCCGTATTTGCTGCCGTTTTGCACATAACTGTTTACCCCCTTTGATAAACAGTATATAGCAAAAACATAAAACCGCATATTTTCTGTTTCTTATACAAAACCCATAAGAAACTGTTATGGCTGATTACCCATCCTGCTGCATCACATTTCTGAGAAACTCCAAAAATTCCTTTTCCTGGGCGCCCAGCGGGCAACCGCTGCGCCGGACGTAGCCGAAAGAGACTTTTCCCTGGAATCCCTCCACCACAATCCTGCCAAAATCGTGCCGACGAAACATGTCTTTTAGCCAAAAGCTCCCCAGATTGCACAGTTTTGTATGTTCCAGCATATAAATCATCATCCGGCTGCTGTTTGTGAGAACCACTCGGTTCAAAAGCCTCCTGCCCTGCAACAAATCTTCCACCGCAAAAAAATCATCCTCCAACTGGACAAATTTCAACTCTGACAAACTCTCGGGCGCAATGGACGGCATTCCGTAAAGAGGATGGTTGCCGCCCACATGGAGAACCAGATCCGCCGTATAGAGCGGAATGTATTCCATATGCCTGCGCTCCAGCATGTGAAAAAGCGCCGGTTTCTTATGGTGCGGGAGAAATAAAAACCCCAGGTCATATTCCTGTTCCGAGACAAGCGACAGCATTTCCTCAATGCCACATTCTGTATATTGTAAAAAAAGATCCTCCTGTTGATGTTTCTGGTAATAACTGGTCGCAAGAACCGCCATATGGCTGCTGGGATTGGTCGCAATCCGCAAATCGGAATGTTTGCGCTCCTTACAGGCCGAAAAGATCAAATCTGTATTCTTCAGCGCATTGGCCGCGTAACCATAAATACGCCTGCCGTCCTCCGTAAGCTCCACGCCTCTGGCCTTTCGGTGAAACAGTGTAACCCCCAGTTCTTCCTCTAGGGACTTAATTACCATACTCACATGGGGTTGGGTGGTGTACAGCTCTTCTGCCGCTTTTGTCAGGGAAGCCTGTCTGGCGCACGCCAGAAAATATTCCAACTGATTCATTGTCATACTACTATTATACCGATTCCTGGATAAAATTCAATGAAATTCCTCTCAAGAACGCCGCGGCGTTTTAGAAAAAAGCGTATGAAGACCGCAAAAGAGCAGCCGGATTTTTTATCTCCAACTGCTCTCTTTCCCTATTCGTCGTCCACCAGAAGATAGACATCCGTATAATACACTCCTTTTGAGGACGCCTCTTCGTGACTGGCCACATAGATATCAATACAGTTTTTCTTAATTCCTGACCCGCAGTCTTCCGCCACATATACCTGTCCGTTGACTACGATCTTGGTGCCGTAAGGAATCTGTTTCGGATATACCGCAATGGTGTGGTTGGTCACCGGAATCGCGCCGCTGGCTGTGGAATTCATACCAGAGTACGGCCCGCAGCAGATGCTGCATGCACAGTAATGGGTAATGCGGAATTTCCCCAGAGATTCCAGTTTTGCCGAGGCGGAGACATTGACTGCCTCCCCTTCGTTGACGATAATCGCATTGGCGGCATCCGTGTTGTCCTGAAGGTTTTCCACCGCCGCCTTGGCCCAAATGCTCTCAGAACCAGAGGAGGAGGGCTCTATCAGCGCTTCGCTTTCCACCCACTCGTCCTCCAGATCCTCGTTTTCGGCAGCTTCCCCGTTTTCCGATGCGGTATTCGCGCTTTGGCTTTTTGCAGCTTCCTTTATCTCGGACAATACCGTATTCTGTACAAATCCGGTGATTGTTTTTCCCTGTTTGTTGTCATAGCTGATTCTGCTCCAACTATTATCGCTGCTCATTCCGGTGCAAGTTACAATATCGCCCTGGAACAGTTCCCCAATGCTTAACCCATCCCGCATACCGGGGAAATTCAAAACCTCTGTGGGTTCCGTGACTGACAGCTTTTCATTCATTTCCTTAATTAACTGATCGCTGGACAGATAGTAAGACTCCGCATATCCATATACTTTTTTGTCATCTATGGTAAGAACCAGCTTGCTCCAGCCGTTGTCGCACAGACCTACCCGCTCTGCGGTTTCCCCGAACGGAAGGCTTTTGATCTCGGACGCATCCGCATTTGGATATTCCCGAACTTTCAGAGAAGAACTGGAGCAATAGACCTTCCCAGTTGTAGCCACCATCTTTCCTTTGTGGCCTTTTCCGTCTTCAAAATATTGTATCACTGCCGGGGACCCCTTGGCCTCAATTTTATTGATAGCGGTCCTGTAATCCAGAGTGGCGGCCATAGCGCTGGTTGACAATACCGCCATGAGAGACAATGACAGCGAAGCCGCTAATATTTTTTTCATAGTCCTGCACTCCCTTCTGTTGTTGTAACCGTTCAGATACTTTGACCGTTACTCCTGTTCTGGTGCTTCGTCTTCCTCCGCTGCATTTTCAGACGGGGACTCAGACTCTTCCTTGGATCCTTCTGTTTCGCTTTCCTCCTCGGTTTCTTCCGTTTCTTCGGACTCCTCTTCCTCATTAGCGGACACTTCTTCTAAGTCCTCTGTTTCGTTTTCGGATTCTGTCTTTTCTTCCTGCTTAAATGTAAATTTCAGATTGGAGGTTACCTTTAACGTTTTGAGAACTTTTTCATCTGACTGAATCTTTGCTTCGTCTTTCCAGCTCTCCAAAATATCGTTGTACGCATCGTCTTTTCGCTGGGAAACAATGGACTCTTTCTTATCCTCGGTAGCATCTTCGTCAAAAGCTTTCTCCAGCCTTACCACATAGTAGGCGTCGTCCTCTTCCACGAGTTCGCTGGCAACCTCTCCGTCGGCCAGGTCTTTTACCATATCCCGGACAGATTGAGGAACAATGCTATCTTCCCCTATGATATCGCTGTCTTCGTCCTCTCCATCCTCATCCTCGTCTTCTTCTACTGGATTGGTTGTAAAATTCTGTTCATCAGCGCTTAACGCCTCGTCTACATCCTTGGCAATGGCGTCCATATCCGCATCAGCCGTGGCCAGCACTTCATCCAATATCTGCTGGGCCTTTTCTTTGGATTCGGCCGCGTTCTCTTCTTTCTTGTCCTCGTCTTCCTCCTCCGGCTCTTCGATGTCCACCTTGACATAGGTCACTGAGGTCTGCTGGGCTTCTTCGTCGCTGACCTTGGTATCCACATCCGCCACTATCGGATCGTACATCTTCTTCTCATAAGTCTGAATTTCCAGGACGGTTTCGATATCGGACTGGGAAACTCCCAAGCTTTGCAGAGTCTCCTCGGTATTGGCCTTAATAAATGCCTCGGCCGCTTCGGTGATCTTCTCTTGCTCTTTCTTTGTGAGCGTCACGTCGTAGTCCTTGGCCTTCTCCCTGAGCAGATACATCGTTTCCACCTGCTCGAGCACGTCGCCGCGGGCAGATTCTCCGTAAGTCTCTCCGGTTTCCTGATCCATTACCTGATCCCACATGTCCGCATTCGCGCCGCCGAAATACAAATCGTACATGGCCTGTGTCTGAGCCTGCTGGTATCTGGTCATAAAGCTGACGACACCCAGGGGAATCTCCTCTCCATTTACCGTAGCCACTACGCTGGTTCCGTCCAGCTTATTGGAACATCCGGTCAGCCCTGTGGCGGCGAGCGCGCCCGCCAGACATCCCAGAACTACTTTCTTTCTGATAGATTTCATAAACTTCCTCCCGTATTTCCTGTATTTTGTACTCTTGGAATCTTCCGAGAGTGTACAATTCTTACAGCCGCTATCTGCAATCATTAATGAGTATATACTTTTTTTTCATCTTGGGCAAGGAAATTCCCCGAAAATTCACACATTCGTAACAGTTCCGACAACTTCGCTGCTACAAGCAAAAATCCATTTGAAAATTATCGTCGGCAATAGGATTTTTGCTTATATGTGTCAGGATCGGCTTGCATTCGTAAGTTTACGCTTCACGGGATACTACTTGTTTGAATTGTCGCAGGAAACCTGCGCAAAATCTACTAAAAACTGCTCTGTCTCTTTTACCACATTTTTCCCGGTTTCCAAGAACATACCAGGCTTTTCCCCTTTGGCCAAATGAAGCTTCTCCCCATATTTTTCCTTGAGCTGGATAAGGCCCTGGGAGCCTACCCGAATTTTGTGAAAAATCCGAAACTGCACTTCTTTTCCCAACTGCTTGATCTCAGTCACATAGGCGCTGTGGCCCAATGCTTTCAGAAAAGCGATGGAGAGCAGGTTCAATACCGTCCGGGGCGGCTCCCCGAATCGATCCAGCAGTTCTTCCTGCATATCTTCATATTCTTCCCTGTTGGAAATCCCCGCGATCCGCTTATAGAGATTCAGCTTTTGGAATTCGTTGGCAATATACGTATCTGGGATAAAGGCATCCATATTCAGATCGATGGTGGTCTCAAAACTCTCCACGGTATGTATGCCTTTCGCCTCTTTTACTGCTTCGCTGAGCATCTTGCAGTACAGATCGTATCCGACGGTGAGCATATGCCCGTGCTGATCCGCCCCCAGCAGATTTCCCGCACCGCGAAGTTCCAGATCCCGCATGGCAATCTTAAATCCGCTTCCCAGCTCCGTATATTCCCGGATGGCTGATAATCGCTTTTCTGCGGTTTCCCTGAGAATTTGATTCTTTCGATACATCAGGAAAGCATACGCGGTTCGGTTGGAACGCCCAATCCGCCCCCGAAGCTGATAGAGCTGCGACAGGCCGTACCGGTCAGAATCATGGATAATCATAGTATTGACATTGGAGATGTCCAGGCCCGTTTCGATGATTGTGGTGGACACCAGCACGTCGATTTCCCCGTTGATAAATCCGTACATGATTTTTTCCAGCTCCCGCTCATTCATCTGGCCGTGGGCATAAGATACTTGGGCATCGGGCACCAGACGGCTTACCTTGGCCGCCATCTCTACAATATCGTTGACCCGGTTATAGACATAATAAACCTGGCCGCCTCGGTTCAGTTCCCTCTGGATGGCCTCCCGGACAGTCTCCTCGTCAAACTCCATCACATAAGTCTGGATCGGCACCCGATCCATGGGCGGCTCCTCCAATACCGACATGTCCCGGATTCCAATCAGGCTCATATGCAGGGTTCTGGGAATCGGCGTGGCCGTCAGGGTCAGCACATCCACATTTTTTTTCAACTGCTTAATCTTCTCTTTATGCCGGACGCCAAATCGCTGTTCCTCATCGATTACCAGCAGACCCAGATCCTTAAATTCCACATCCTTAGACAGCAGCCGATGTGTTCCGATAACCACATCCACCATACCTTTTTTCAGTTCTGCGATAGTTTTTTTCTGTTGGGAAGCCGCGCGGAAACGGCAGAGCAGATCAATCGTCACCGGAAAATCTTTCATCCGCTGGACAAACGTGTTGTAATGCTGTTGGGCCAGAATCGTTGTGGGCACCAGATACGCCACCTGTTTGCCTTCCTGGATGGCTTTAAACGCCGCGCGCAGAGCAATCTCCGTTTTTCCATAGCCCACGTCCCCGCAGATCAGCCGATCCATGACCTTGGTGCTCTCCATGTCCTGCTTGGTATCCT
This sequence comes from uncultured Lachnospiraceae bacterium, assembly GCA_947571775.1. Taxonomy (GTDB): domain Bacteria; phylum Bacillota; class Clostridia; order Lachnospirales; family Lachnospiraceae; genus MGBC164599. The sequence continues at coordinate 9,827 of CANOZK010000015.1, forward strand.
CGATCGCCTGAAGCTGGCCGTCTGTCTCCTCGTATGGGAACATTTCCTCAAACTCTCGCTGCCATACCGTGTCCGGCCCGTAAACATATCCTTGCGTATCCTGCCGGGCAGCGTACAGCTCCACCAGCTCTTTGGCGATGTTCTGAACCGCTCCCCGTACTTTTTTCTTGGTGCGGTTCCACTCTGGATGCCCCAGCTTATTCAGCTTCACATTTCCGGCATCCGACCCGGCGTATTTTTGCAGCATATCCAACTGGGTGGCCAGAATATACAGATTGCTTCCGCCCTGGTATTCCAGCTTAATGTAATCCTTGGAAACCCTGTCCACCTCTACCTTCTCAATGCCTCGGTAAATGCCCAGTCCGTGGTTTTCATGCACCACATAATCTCCTATCGAGAGTTCCGAGAAATCCTGAATGCGCTGGCCGCTGTATTCTTTTTTCTTTCTCTTCTTTTTCTGTTTTCGGCCAAAGATGTCCGTCTCCGCGATCACAGCAAACTGAATCAGCGGATATTCAAACCCCCGCAGGGCATGTCCGTAGGCCACCATAATCTCCCCAGGAGCCAGCGTCCGTCCTGCATCTTCCGAATAGAAACTGTTTAGATTCTGATCCTGCAAATCCCCGGCCAGCCGCTTGGCCCGCGTGCGCGAGCCGGAGAGCAGAACGACCCGGTAGCCCTGTATTTTCCACTCGCGCAGGTCTTTTACCAGAAGCTCAAAGCTGTTGTTGTAAGAACTGATGGATTTTACCATGAGACTGAATTTGGCGGTCACATTCCAATCCGCCTGCTGCGGCTCCATCATACACAGGGACATGCAGCAGCATTGGTTGAAGCCCTTGCAAATTTGGGAAAAACTGCACAGCAATTCCTCTTGAAGATTCTCATAGCCCTGTTCTCCGCGATTGCGCATGCTGTTTTGGAACTCTTCTTCCAGAGCGTTCCCCTTCTCTTTCAGCCGATTTGGCTCATCCAGCACAAACAGCGTCCGATCCTTCGGAAAATAGTCCATAAAGGTTACCATGTCCTCTTTGCGGTACTTCTCCACCGCCGGGTAAATGGTAATCTCTTTTAAATTTTCCAAAGATCTCTGGCTTTCCACATCAAAGCTGCGGATAGAGTCCACCTCATCCCCCCACAACTCGATCCGCCAGGGATTTTCCTCTGTCAGGGAATAAATATCCACGATGCCGCCGCGCACGCAAAATTGCCCCGAACGCTCTATCTGTCCCGCCCGCTCATAGCCAAGGCTCGTCAAATCCTTCAGTAGTTTTTCCAGATTTAGAGAACTTTCGTTGGTAAGATGAAGGCGGCTTGCGGCGATCTCCTGGAGCGGGCGCAGCCGTTCCATACAGCCCTCCATGCTGGTCACCACAGTCACCTTTTTCTTTTCCAGAATCCCGCGGATCACGCGCATTCGCTGTTTGGTCAGAAGGTTTCCCTGAATATCTGCATAATAAAACAGCAAATCTTTTGCCGGGTACAGAAGCGTATCCGGCTGGTAAAAACGATAATCCTCATAAAATTCTTTTGCCTTCTGGTCATCCTCCGCTACCACCAGGCGGCAGTCGTGGAGATCCGAAAGCCCGTACAGCCAGTGGGCCTTCTGGGAATCCAAGCATCCAGCCACCTGCAGGATTCCGCGGTTTTCTGTTAAGCTTTTGCGGATCTCCTCATATTCCGCCAACCCTTCCATCGGTTTCACAAACGCTTCCATAATGCCTTCCCTATCCTTTTCCTTACGCCTCTACGTAACCGTTCAGATACCTTCACTGTTATTTCCGGTTATACTGGTTCATGGCAACATCCGCACCATCCCGTATAAGCATTTCCACCGCATCCGCAGCCCGCTCAATCGCCTCATCAATTACTTTCCTCTCCTCGGCCAAAAAACGGCTCAGAACATGATCCGCCAAATCCCATCCCTCTGGTTTCGCACCCACGCCGATCTTTACTCTGGCAAATTTCTGTGTGCCCAGATGAGCGATAATGTCCTTGATGCCGTTATGGCCTCCTGCGCTTCCTTTTTTGCGGACGCGGATCTGGCCCGGACTCAAGTCAATGTCGTCGTATAAGACAATCAGCTCTTCTTCCGGGTCTATCTTGTAATAATCGCACATCGCCCGTATCGGCGCGCCGCTTAAATTCATGTATAAAAGCGGTTTCAGCAGAACCGCCGGTTCCCCGCCGATTCTGCCTTTTCCGTACATCGCATCAAATTTTACCCCAGATCCGGGAATCTGATGCCGGTCGATCAGAACGTCCACCGCATCAAATCCCATATTGTGCCGGGTAGCTTCATATTTTCTGCCAGGATTTCCCAGCCCTGCAATCAAATACATCTCTTCTCCAACTTAATTAAAATATACCATCTCTTCTTCCAGAGGTTCACACGGCTTCACCTTCTGGGCGTCCAACACTGGGCCGTCCCCATAATAAACCGCCCGGTATTCCACAAGCATTTTCGCCTGCACGTCCACCCAGCCGCCTTCCTCTAACGACAAAGCGTTCTCGCTCTTGCAGACAAATCCGATAAAGGTTGTATCATCGGCACAGCAGGTCATAGCCACTCTGCCCGGTACGAATTCCCCTGCCGGAAAATCGCTTGGCTTTAATACTCTAGCTTGAAAATGCACCACCTTACCTTGATATCTCATCGGATGCTCCATAGCGTCCACATACCACAGGCCGTAGTCCTCCGGCGCAATTTCCACCACTGGGGCATTGATATCAAAGGGCATTTCCCCTTCAAAGATATCCTCCAGTTCGCCTTCTTCATCCTCAAAGATGATCTCCGCTCTCTGATTGACCACCTTAATCCCTCTGCGGTAAGTAGCCAGCGGCTGCTCTAAGGTGCTTCGGTTAAACAGAACCATATCCGCATGGCGCACCATCTCCATAAACAGCGATTTCATATTGTTGAGATAGCCTTCAAAGGTACTGCCGTCCACGGTCGTGATATGCTGCACAATTCCCCAGCCTTTCGGAAATTGCATTTCCTCCAGCTTACTCACCAGCCACATTCCGTTGTACTCCACCAGAACTCGTCCCGGATCGTGGGCGTCGGCAAGAGCCTTTAAGCGTTCCGGGGTCAAATCTTCTTCGTCTTCGATGACCTCCAGCACCGCATTTGCATTCTCAAGCAGTTCCGGTTCATACTCTTCCTCCCCCTCTTCACAAAGAATCACCAGCGTTTTCTCCGGGGATGCAAAATAGTCCTGCTGCAAGGTGAATTTCAGAAAAGACGTTTTGCCACTTTCCAAAAACCCTGTAATCAGATATACAGGGACCTGAATTTCATCCATCTGTTCCTCCTCCTAAACCCCAAACAGTTCTGCAAGTTTTTCCTCGTTTAACTTAGAACCGATCACGCACAGCCGCCCGGTATAATCCGGCTCGCCTTCCCGAATCTCCACCTCATCGGGAACCATATCAAAATAGAACCATGTCCCTGACGCATCCGGCACCATGCCTTTCGCACGGAGCACAATCCCGTATTCTTCTTCCCTAGAAAGCGCGTCCAGAATCCGCTCCAAATCCGCCCGCTCAAATTTATGGGCCGTCTCGCGTCCCCAGCTTGTAAATACTTCGTCCGCATGATGATGGTGATGATGGTCATGCCCTTCGTGATCGTGACAGCAGTGGTCATGGCCTTCATGGTCGTGATGATGGTGTCCATGCTCCTCATAGTCATGATGGTGATGCTCATGGTCATGTTCATGATGATGGTGGTGTCCATGTTCCTCTTCATGGCCGTGGCCGTGATCATGATGATGCTCGTGTCCCTCATGGTCATGGCCGCAGTGATCATGGTCGTGGTCATGCTCATGGTGGTGATGGTGTCCCTCGGCTGCTTCTTTTAGAACTTCTTCCGCCAAAGATACCGGATGTTCCTCCATCGTATCCAACAGCTTCTTTCCGCTAAGCTGGATAATCGGTGTGGTAATCAGAGTCGCCCCGTCTTTCATTTTCCCGGTCAAAAGCTGTACGGCCTCTTGTACTTTTTCCGGCTTTGCCACATCGGTGCGGCTTAAAATGACCGTCTGGGCATGTTCCACCTGATTTTCAAAAAATTCCCCGAAGTTGCGCAGATACATTTTGCACTTATTGGCGTCCACTACGGTGGTGCTGCTGCTTAACGTCACATCAATATCCTTTGCCGCCTTCTGCACCGCTCCCTGCACATCCGAGAGCTTGCCCACCCCGGACGGCTCAATCACGATTCGATCTGGATGATAGGTCTCCACCACCTCTTTCATGGCTTCCCCAAAATCTCCTACCAGAGAACAGCAGATACATCCAGAATTCATTTCCCGGATTTCCACCCCGGCTTCTTTGAGGAAACCGCCGTCAATGCCAATCTCTCCGAATTCATTTTCAATCAGCACAACCTGTTCTCCCTGGTACGCTTCTTTTAACAATTTCTTGATCAGCGTCGTTTTTCCCGCGCCTAAAAAACCTGAAATAATATCAATTTTCGTCATGTCCTTACCTCCCATCATAAGAATGACAAAAAGACTGTTGCACAAAAATGCTTTCATCAGCACTTTGTCCAACAGCCCCACACTCACTTTCCATTAGCTGTTAATCATAAAATTCATCAGCCTATCCACATCTTCCTTTTCATGGGCAACCAACTCAAGCTCTGGAATCTCTCCGTTGGAAAAAATATTTGCAAGGGATACATACTGAGAAAGCTTAGATTTTAGATTCAGCCGGTCGCCCTCGCCGGTCACCAGCTCCACCTTTCCCACACAACTGTCAATTACCTGAAAAAATCCATCAATGTTCTTGATATTTGATATTTTCATAGCCCTCACCTCTCCTTTTTGCTGCCTAATTGTTACCTGCCCTCATTATACTCTGGAAACACTATAATTTCAACCATTCATTCCTCATAGATTTTCATATGGCAAGATTCCAGACGGTAAATATCTTCCCGGATGTTCTCCAGGGAGGGAATCTGCCGCCGCGCCTTTTTTACACAACGCAGATCGACGTCCGCCGTTATGACGCCAGGCTCTTCCCCGGCGCGGGCAATCACCTGTCCCCAGGGGTCGATAACCATGGAATTTCCGTAGGCCGCAAACGCATCTTTCTCTCCTGTCTGATTGCAGGCGGCCACATAGCAGCCGTTCTCTATGGCCCTGGCCCGCAGCAGCACTTCCCAGTGGGCACGGCCTGTCTCCCTGGTAAAATTGGCCGGGAGCAGCATCACCTGCGCCCCCGCCTTCGCCATCAGCCGGAACATTTCCCCAAAACGCAAATCGTAGCAGATGGCAAATCCGAAATCCGCCAGGCGCGTCCGGGCAACCACGATCTCCCCTCCCCGCTCTATCTCGTCCGATTCCCGGTAAACCGGGCCGCCTGCGATGTCCACGTCAAACATATGAAGCTTCCGGTAACTGGCCAGCAAATTTCCCTGCGGCCCAAACAGAAGACTGGTATTCGCCTGCCGGATACCCGGAAGTTTTTCGGTAATGCCGCCCATCAAATACACGCCGTGCTCCCTGGCAAGTTCTCCGAAAAACTGTGTGGCTTCTCCTTTCGGATCGCTGGCATTGTTTGGCAGATCTGCTCCAATGTACTCCATCCTCTCCGGGAACAGAATCAGATCTGCCTGTCTGTCCGCCGCTTCCCCGGCAAACCTGCGGGCTGTCTCCAGATTAGCCTGCTTATCCTCCCGGGTATCCATCTGTATCAATGCAATGCGCAATCCATCTTTGGATTCGCTCTTGAACCCGTTTCTTTTACCTGTCATGACTTTTCCCCTTAGTACTGGAAAATTGCCACTCCGTAGGGAGGCAAGTCATACTTTAGCGAAAACTTCCGGTCGTCGCATTCTTGCTTCTTAGCCTTATAAGTGATTGGTTCTTCCAAAAGGCCATCCTGGGTAAACACCAGCTTGTAGTCCTTTTTCTTCGGCACCCCTATCCGGTAGTCTTCACGATGCACTGGGGTAAAGCTGCACACGATCAGAAAGTTGTTGCGCTTGGTAGGCGATTTTCTTATAAAACTAAAAACACTCCTCTCCCCGTCGTCTTTGCTGATCCACTCAAAGCCGTCCGGGTCATGGTCTGTGGAGAAAAACGCCGGATAATGGCTGTACAGGTGGATCAACTGGTGTACATACTGCTGCAGATCCCGATGACTTTCTTCTCCTAGCAAAAACCAATCCAACTCCCGTTCTTCGCTCCACTCCTGAAGCTGCCCAAAATCCTGCCCCATAAACAGCAGTTTTTTCCCCGGATGGGCAAACATAAATGCATATCCCGCTTTCAGGTTTTTGAATTTATCCTCCAGTTCTCCCGGCATCTTATTTACCATCGAGCATTTCAGATGCACCACTTCATCGTGGGAGAGCACCAGGATATATTTTTCACTGTACGCATAGACCATAGAAAAATTCATCTTATGGTGATTGTATTTCCGAAAATAGGGATCCAGTTTCATGTATTCCAGAAAATCATTCATCCAGCCCATATTCCATTTCAGGCTGAAGCCAAGGCCGTCCTCTTCCACATCCCCAGTCACATGCGGCCAGGCCGTGGATTCCTCGGCGATCATAAGCGCACCCTTGTTGCGCCCCAGCACGCAGGAATTGAGATGCTTAAAGAACTCAATCGCATCCAGGTTCTTATTGTCCCCATATTTGTTTGCCACCCACTGGCCGTCCTGCTTGCCGTAATCCAGATACAACATAGAAGCCACTGCATCCACCCGCAGGCCGTCCACATGATATTCTTCGATCCAATACAGCGCATTGGCGATCAGAAAATTCTTGACCTCGTTGCGGCCGTAGTTAAAAATCTTCGTCCCCCAGTCCGGGTGTTCTCCCTGCCGGGGATCCGCATGTTCATAACAGGCCGTGCCGTCAAACTCCACCAGCCCATGGGCGTCCTTTGGAAAATGGGCCGGAACCCAGTCCAAAATAACGCCGATTTTGTTCTTGTGGAGATAATTGATCAGATATTTAAAATCCAGAGGAGTTCCATAACGTGAAGTAGGCGCATAGTACCCGGTCACCTGATATCCCCAGGATCCGTCAAACGGATGCTCCGCGATCCCCATCAGTTCCACATGGGTATAACCCATGTCCTTCACATAGTCCACAAGGGCATGGGCAAACTCTTTATAATTGTAAAAGCCCTCTTCTCGCTCTGGGCTGCTCGGATGCTTTTTCCAAGAGCCGGGATGTACCTCGTAAATCACCATCGGGTCTTTTTCCACATCAAAGTTCTCTCGTTTCTTCAGCCAGATTCCGTCGCCCCAGTGAAAATTGCTGATATCCGCAATCCGGGAGGCGTTCCCCGGCCTTAACTCCGCGGCGTTTGCAAAAGGATCCGCCTTGTAAAGCTGCTCCCCATGCGCCCCGACAATAAAAAATTTATAAAGCTGTCCTTCGCAGGCGCCTGGAACAAACGCTTCAAACACGCCGATGCTGCCTGCTTTTTTCATAGGATTGGCCGCAGTATCCCACTGGTTGAATTCCCCGACTACATACACTTCCCTGGCATTGGGCGCCCAGACGGCAAAGTACACGCCGTCCCGCTTCCCTACCGTTGTGGGATGTGCCCCCAGTTTCTTGTAAATATCATAATGCGTCCCCTGACCGAATAGATATTGATCCAAGTCCGAAAATTTTAATTTCTTTCCCATGTGTTTCTCTCCTGTTTTTAAATCCCGCCAACCGTCTCATATAAAAATATACGGCTGCCGCAGGGCTCCAAACGCAGCTCAAGCTGTCCGTCCCCACATGCGATTTCCTCTTCACTGACCAGATCTCGGCAGGAACCGCCGCCCATCGGGAGCGGAATCCGAACCACGACCTCTTGTTCATCGTTGTTCACGGCCACCAGCACACAGCTTTCTCCCAGAATCCTGGCAAACGCGTACTGACGGTTTGTCAGAAACAGTTCCCGGTAAACGCCATACGCCAGCTCTGGACGGCTGGTATGTATCCGGGCCAGCGCGCGCACCCACTGCGTAAGCTTTTCCTGCTGGACTTGCTGCGATATTGAGCCGATCTCCACCGCCGGACGCAGGAAATCGTCATTGGGTCCCTCTTTTCTGCCCTCGATCCCCCACTCGCTTCCATAATAAATAGAGGGAATGCCAGGCAGCGTAAACAGCAGCGTAAATACTGGATAAATGTGCTCCTTATTCACAAGCTTGCTGGCTATCCTGTCCACATCGTGATTATCTACGAAAGAATATAAGAACGTGCCCCGGTATATCCCGCCGTTCTGGTCAAACTGCCGGCGGATGCTGTGGGCAATCTCAAAGTAATTATGGTCATTATGCCCGGAATACAGACCTTTATGCAGCTCGTAATTGGTCACGCTGTGCAGCAGATGATCCGCAATATACCGGCTGTAATCCCCATGGATAACTTCTCCCATCAGCCAAAAATCCGCCTTCTTCTCCTGGGTAAATCGGCGCATTGCTTCCATAAATCCAAAATCCAGACAGTCCGCGCAGTCCAGCCGAATGCCGTCGATATCGAACTCTTCGATCCAAAAGCCAATCACATCCAGCAGATACTGCCGCACTTGTTCATTCTGAAGATTCAAATTGACCAGCTCATAGCAGCCGCGCCACGCCTCATACCAAAAGCCGTCGTTATAATTCGTATTTCCTCCGAAATTAAGCCCTTTATACCAGCAGCAATAGGGGGACTGCTCCCGTTTTTCCAAGATATCCTGGAACGCAAAAAACTCTCTGCCTGTGTGGTTGAATACGCCGTCCACCACCACCTTGATATTTTGTTCATGGGCTTTCTCTACAAATCTTTTGAAATCGCCGTTATCCCCCAGCCTGCGATCCACCTGCTTATAATCCTTGGTATCGTATCCATGGCTGGAAGCCTCAAACAGCGGGCCGATATAGATCGCTGTACACCCCAGCCAGGAAATATGCGAAATCCACTGCTCCAGTTCTTCAAATCGGTGTACAATTTCTGTCTGCTCATTCTGCCGGGGAGCACCGGACATCCCGATGGGATACATATGGTAAAACACCGCTTCCTCAAACCATTTTCCCACTTCTACATTCCTCCGCGTCTTTGTTCATTCCTTTGCCCCGTTTCAAAAAGCCCTTATTCATGAAACAAAACTTCTTCCACCAGAGCCGCCGCATCCTGAATACAGCCTGGGCAGGAGCGCAGGGCTTTTCCCGTATCCACACCTTTTAAATCCTTGCAGATCACAGACTGATTCTTTTCCAAAAATTGATTCAAAATCGCGCCGGACAATTTTGCCGTATCCTTGTTGCTGTCGGGAACTTGCAGGTTTCCGGTGCTGTTCTTCATTCCTGCCAGAACACAGGCAGCGGAAACGGCCCCGCAGGTTCCCTCCATATTCCCCATACCGGCTCCCAGAGCTTCGGTCATCTGGAACATGGTTTTCTCGTCCACGCCTACCAGATCGCAGTATGTACAAGCAACCGACTGTGCACAGTTATATCCGTGTTTTCTTTTTTCCAACGTTTTTTCCACTCTTGTATCCATATGCTTACCTCTTATTCTTTAATTGTAAATCCATTGACTTATCTAGTTTATATTTTAAGCCAAATACCACAATACTGCAAGCTTTTTATTCCTCTTCCACTTTTTTCACCAGCAGCAGCGGGCGGTAAGGAGGCACCTCCTGCTCTTCTAAATCGTTGAGCTGACAGATGTCCTCTACCGTGGTATAAAAAGCCTTGGCAATATCCCACAAAGTATCTTCCGGCTGCACCATGTACACGGTAATACCCGGCATGTTCTGAATTTTCTCCATATCCAGCGGACGTTCCTCAATCTCCCGGATGATAAATTCTTGCTGCCGGTTTAAGACCAGAGCATTTAAGTTGAGGACAATCTTTACCTCGATCTCGTTGCTGTCCACCATCGTGGTGGATAACTGCTCCAGATCTGTATGCAGATGGTAAATACAGTTTTCGTCGATGCCCACCGCCTCAATGGTATGCGAAAACGGAATCAGCGCTTCCATAGAATAAAACGGCATGGAATCGTCGCTGACAATATACAGGACTTTGACCGATACCACACCTTCCACAAGGACCCCGTTTTCCACAATCTGGGTCTTATCTGCCTTCACCGTCCCCTGGCTGTGGCAGATCTGAAGGATTTTTCCCTGAATTTCCCGTATCTGAAGCCGTTCCCCGATGCGGCATTTGGAAAAGTTTTTGACCAGAAGGCTGTCAAGGGGTTCAAGCCCTCCCTTGGTCACACATTCTTTGAGCGGCGTATACACATCCATCAAAAGGGAGTGTTCCTCCTCACAGTAAATCTGGATATCCAGTTCCAGAACCGCATCCACCTGAATAATCCGCTCCTCCCCGTCGGAATCGGGCTGCACATCCAGGCGCTGATGAATCATGCTGACCTCCACATTGGGAATCATCTCCATGCGGCAGCCCTGACATTCCACTTCCTGGTAAAACGGGATGGAATGTTCCAGCCATTGCAGCGGCTCGCCCTCGTCGTCCCCCCGGTAAAGCAGAAATACAAACAGCTCGCCTTTTACTAAAATGCGATCTTCCTCCGGCCGGATATCCATGCCCCGGACTTCCACCGTATTCCAGAGCACTTGCGCAATATTGGGTTTGTTGGAGGCCAGCGCCACCTCCTCTTTCATCCGTACCGTATCCTTTTTATGTATACACAGCCCCAGAACTTTCACAGTCTTCTTTTTCATCGAAATCTCTTCTGGGCGCAGTCCGGTGGGCAGTGCCAGCTCCACCAATTCATCCACCACTGCAAAAAAAGACAGGATGGATTTTATGTTTAATTTCCTGGAGTTGATAACATGCAGGCTCAAGTCCTCAATATCCCATTTCAGACACATTTTATCCCCGCTCTCGATGCCCTCCAGATTCAGCGTTTCCTCAATGGGCAGGTCGGCCGTCAGGCTGCAGATTCGCCCTTCCTCCTGCTCCTCCACATACAAAAGCTCTACCACCAGCTTCGCCTTTACATATGCCTGATTATCATTTAAATTAACCTCATCCACCTGCACGGTCCCTTTGTGCTGGATCATCCTCCCAATATCCGGTTTGGCGTCCGGCACATTGTAATCTTCATCAAATGTAATCTGATTAGTTGCATTGCTTTTCACACGCAGCATCTGCACATTTTCTTTTACAATTTCCACTCGTCTACTCCTTTTCCTATCAACCTTCAAACTGCACGGGAGCCTCCCGGTATTCCAGCTTCACAACGATATACGGATAAGAGGGTTCCAGGGACGGCTCCTCTTCCTTATCCGGCCCTGTCAGAGACGTCCGAAACAAAATGGATTCCGCGAACATGGACACTTCCTCCACCTGGATGCTGTAACCCCCTGTTTTTTGGCGGCCATATCCCCTCAGCAGATAGAGATACTCCCCGTCCTGATACGTGATCTGGAATTCCTCTTGTTTTTTGCTCTCAATTAGACTGCCGATGGCCGGCGGAATATCCTCCTGTTTTACCACCGTGTATTCCAGGGGCTGCTTTTCTTCGGATTTCATATTGACCACCTTGCATCCGCATAACAGAAGGCACATAAGAAGCCCCGGCAGAAACAGGGTAATGGCAGTTTTCTTCATGGCAATACCCATATCTTGTTCTTATAAGTATTGTATGAGAGACGGAAAAGATTTAGTATCTTGCGATTCATTTTTCCAAATAAAAAAAGTATCTTGAAAAGCAAATCTATATATGCTATACTAGCAGTATAAAAGCAGTTATTGCTATGTTCATATTGACACAGCAAAATCCCAGGAGGTGGTGTCTCCTGGGATTTCTTTGCATTCATATCAACACCCCCTTTTCCGTTGCCGGAATAGGTATGACAACATCAGAATTATACCACATATTTCGACACAACTCTACTTCATTTGCAAAAGAGAAATAGCATTTTTATTTTCTGTTTGTCAAATTCTCTCCAATCTTAGGATTGCATCCCCTTTCATTTTTACGTATAATAAATTTAGAGCGTGTTTGAAAACTGCTTTCTGTAAGTTAAAATGCGTTTTCAAATACGCTCTAAAAAACGATAAGAAGGTGACACATATGATACGATTTTTATTAACCTGTGTAGTAGTCATAGGATTCCTGGTTCTGTCTATCCCCATTCTAATCGCAGAATGGATCATCGGAAAATTCTCTCCCAAGCTTCGGGACACCAGCTCTCTCAAAATTGTATTGGCGGTTTTCCGGCTGTGCATCCGCATCACCGGCTCCACAGTGACCGTTATCGGCGAGGAACGTGTGCCCAAGGATACCGCGGTGTTATACATAGCCAACCACCGCAGCTTCTACGATATCCTGCTTACGTATGTGCGGGTTCCCCGATGCACTGGCTATATTGCCAAATATGAGATGAAACATATCCCTCTGCTTCACGCCTGGATGTGCAGGCTCCACTGTCTCTTTCTCAACCGCGAGGACATCCGGCAGGGAATGAAAACCATCCTGGCCGCCGCTGAGAGTATCCAAAACGGAGTATCCATCTGTATTTTCCCGGAAGGAACCCGTCCGAAAGATGTGCCGGATCTGGAAATGCTCCCCTTCCACAAAGGAAGCTTTAAGATTGCCACAAAGAGCAACTGTCCCATTGTGCCCATTGCACTGTGCAACACCTCCAAAATCTTTGAAGACCATTTGCCGCTGATTAAGCCGGCTCATGTAATCTTGGAATATGGAAAACCGATTTATCCAGATGAACTGGACAAAGAAGAGAAAAAAAATCTGGATCAGTATACCCAGAATATTATTCGCGAAATGTTGAAGAAAAACCAGCAGAAAATAAGTAAATCAGCATAAACAAAAAAACAGGCAGCGTTCTGCGAAACTATAAGACAGAAAGCGATGACAAGTCCACAGGACGAGAAACGAATCCCCGAACCGTATTGCAGTACAGTTCGGGGATTCTGTAACAGTTCAGCCTTTGATTTTTATTGAGTATAACACAAAAAGATACTTCTTTCCAGAAATGTCTTTTTTCTTTACCTCTTTTGCCCCCGGATTTTCCCGGCCAGCAAATTGAACATTACGCCGCACGCAGCAAAGCAGATCACATAGGCTTTGCCGATGTTACTGGTGTAAAGCGCCATAAGTCCGCCGAGCAGCGGATAATGGGCGGCCACCCGTCCCACTAGTTCCGCGTAGTCTACGGGCTGCATGTCCTCCTCGGCGTTGGCATCGCCTTTCGTGATGAATTTTCCTTCTACCACCCGATTTTCCACTACCCGGTGGGCGATGATAGAATCGCCGCCCTGAAAGGCGATGATGTCTTTTGGCTGGATGCTTTCCGGTTCTGCGGATTCCACATAGATCACGCTTCTGACCGGAATTTCCGGCTCCATACTGCCGCTGACAATGTTGTAAATACTGTATCCCATAAAGCGCGGCGCGGTGATCGCCAGGCTGGCCGCGATCACGGCCAGCAGCATCAACGTCCCTATCAAATTGCACAGGAGCGGGACAACTCTCCTCTTTTTTGTTTTGGAAGGCTGCCCGGACGGCAGCGGCCTGTCACCCAATTTCTTTCTGCTTTTTCCGATTGCGGATCAGCAGGAACCATGCGGCAACGCCTACGGCCAACAAAACTGCGGAGCAAATGCCTATTTTCGCAGCCAGCGGGAAATCCCCGATTCTTTCTGCAAAATCATCGTTCAGCCCGAAGAGACCCGAACCGTCGTCATTCAGGTTGGCCAACGGCACCTCTTCGTCGCCGATTTGCTGCAATTCTTCCGGTTCGTCGTTTTCAGCGGCGGCTTCGCCCTCTGGGGCCTCTGCGTCTGCATTGGCCTCCTCGTCTTCTCCTCCACCTTCTGCGTCTGGAGCTTCCTCACCAGTTTCAGCACCTTCCGCGCCTTCTACTGCGGTTCCGGCTGTGCCCGGAGCGGGGATGGCAGTCGCCGGGGCTGCGCCTTGAACGGCCGGGGTTCCGGCAGGTGCAGTTGTAGGCGCGGTTGTCGGTTGTGTCGCCGGGCCTGTGGCGGGCGCTGTCGTAGGATTGCCCTCTGGTTCACCGCCGCCGGGAGTGCCGGTGTCTATACGTCTGTAAACAAAGTTAAATACATTGTCTGCTGCATTTCTTTGCAGAACCCCCGTCAGGTTGTATGCCTGGGGCTGATAGCCCTCGATATACAGATAGGCAATGACCGGAGCATCCCCCACGTTTCCATAATAAGTCTCGCTGGGAGCCAATGTATTGCCGTCCTGGTCTACGTAATTGATGGTATAAGATACCGCATCCGTCAAAAGGCCGTACACCACGACATAATCCATATCGCAACTGACCGAGAAAGACGATCTGCTGTTCGCCGTGTTGTTATCTTTTCCGCTCTCCCGGATGCCTTTGATATAATACTTGCTGTCGTCGTTTAAGGTTACGGTTCTCTGGTTAAAGGTCACCCGATCGCCGTCTTGAAGATTCTGGTGAACCACCATCTCTTCCCCGTTGATCGTTCCCTGTGCGCCGGAGAAAAACCGCACCGTATAAGTATAAGCAGATACCTGTTCCGCCGCCATCACTGGAGTAAACTGCAAAGCCAGCAGGCTCAGGAAGAGCAGGAAACCGAATAATTTTCTGAGTCGTTTCATAATTCCTATTCCTCCTTTCCCCTTTTGCGAACAGCCGTTCCGTAAATCGAAAGAATCAGCAGTACACCGCCGCTTATACAAGCCGCAAGAATATATTTATCCAGAGAAGTGTCGTCGCCGGTCTGAACCATTGCAGTAGGCGTGCCGATCTCTGGAATCCTCCTTACCGCCTGACCTGTGGGCGTTGCCGCCGGTGCAGTCGGCGTAACCGTGCTGCCTGGAGTTCTGCTCGGCTGCGGAGTGACGGTGGGTGTATTTGTCCTTTCCGGCTCCTGCTGTCTGCTTAACTCCACTGCAAAATTCATCTGCAGATCGGCCAGCGTATTCTGGTAATCGTTTCCCTGCGTCTCGCCATCCAGTTCCACTTCCAGAGTAATGCGGCCCTTGTCGCCCTTTGCCAGGGTATCCAGATACAGATATTCTTCCAGGGCATTCGTGGCCTGATGAAGCCCTTCTCCGGCTCCGCTTTCCTCGCTGCCCTCGCCGCCTATGGTATCGCTGTCAAACAGGGAATTTTCTTCTCCGTTTTTGTCCGTATAAGTCAGCTTATATGTGTACGCGCCTCCGTTTGTGCCGGAATTGGCGCTGCGGTCCTCCAGAGAATACAGGATTTCGTTGGTCATATACCAGTCGGTTGTCTCCGGGTTTTTGTTTCTAAGCTGCAGTTCGATAATCACATTGTCACCGGGCTGCATTCCATAGATGACCTCATCCAAATCTGAAGATCGGAACGTACTCTCCATCTTGTTATCTTCCGTAAAAGAAACATTCCAGTCGGAACTGCCATAGGAGGTTTCCCCGTAAGCTGCCATGGGCATAGAAACCACCAGGCCAGCCGCAAGGAAAAAACTGAGCAGATGATTTTGTAGTCTCTTTTTCATGATCCCTCTCCCCTCCTTATTTCAGTTTCAAAACGTTGTTCTTGACAGCCACTCTCCGGCCCCATGCGCTCCAGATAGCGTCTTCCGCGTTGTGCTCCTGCACCGCGTCCACCTTTGCCTCTACGCAGAAACTTACGCCGTCGTAATCATAGGTGGTCGTAATCGTGGTATAGCCGTTTTCCTCGGTTCTGGTCTGGGTTACCTTTGTAGCAACCATCTCGTCGATGATTAAGCTGTCTGCAAACAGCGGCGTCACTGTTCCGGATTCCAGCAGCTTGGAATAGTACAGAACGGTACGCTCCGGTGTGGAAGCCTCTTCGTCGAGAATCCAGTCTTTTTTCAGATTGACCAGGTTTAATTTGATCAGATCCGGGGATAAATTCCGCAGCTTATTTCCGTCTGCGTCCACCCAATACTTGTAAATATTCACACGGACATACTGGTTAATCGTACCGCTGTTGCGCACATCCAGCTCCTCCGTATATTTTGCTCCGATTTTCAAATCCTCGCCTTTTGGCAGCATCGTGGAGAGCAAGCGGCCCGCCGATTCATCCCAGGTGCCGTCCGAGGCGTTGGTGTCATAATTGCGCCAGGAAAGGCTCTTGCCGTTTTCCTGCAAGGTCACGCCGATGTCGAACATCTCCACCCGCGTGGAATAATTTTCCGAATAATAGGTCAGCGCCGCCCGTGCGCCCCCGATAGACGAGAACAGCAGCAATCCCACTGCAAGGACAAAGGCTGCCACCGACACCTTCGGGGATGTGATCATTTTTTTTACTTTATCCATGTTTTAAACGCCCCCTTCTACCCTGCTGGAATTTAACTTGGCTGACCAGTCCGCATAAGGCGTGCCGTCCTCCCGATACCGGACCGGAGTGCTCTCGTAAATAACCACAACGTTAAAGCTGCTTGCATCCTCCATGCCCTCTGGGACATTTTCAATCTTAATATCCAGAATATCGGTGGACTCGCCGCCTTTTACGATATCGCTGTAATAATAATAACCGTCTTCCCCCGGCGTCCATTTGCCTGTGGTATCGCTGTAAACCAAGTTGTATTCACTGCCGCAGAAAGCCTTTACCCGGATATACACCGGCTCCGAATCCGCGTCGCTGGCAATGGAGACATGCTTCGTCCAGTCGGAAAAATTTTCGCTGACGGTGGTCTTATCCCCCAAATCCAGAGTATAGCTGCCTCTGGCTTCTGCGTAAGTGGTAAAATAAGCCCATGCGCTGCCGACGCCCGCCGTCAGTGTCAGGGCAACAGCCAAGGCAGCCAGTATCATCGTGTTCTTTTTCATCGCTTCTTGCCCTCCTTACTCTGTATCGGTATGCTGTGTCCAGTTCCAATGCTGGGCTTCTGCGTCGTAGTCAAACTGGTTGATTACCGCGCCGCCGCCTTTGTCAGAATTATCATAATCGTTGGTAAAAGCAGCGGAAGCAACTTCGTTAGCCAAAATCTCCACCGTCTGTTCCTCGGCTGTCACCAACTGATAAACAGCGCCGGAATAAATTTCTTTGACCGTAACGACTGCGCCCACCGGAAGGTTCTCGATCAATTTGAACTTCTGTCCGGGCTGGGTAAAGGACAGAGAAACCACATCGCTGTAAACCAGCCGTCCGTCCAGAACCGCATTCACCTCGAACACAAACGTAGCCGGGTCCTTGCTCTCATAAGTCTGAAGCGTCTTGACAATCTCCAGGGAGCCGTTTCTCTGGTCGCGCTCCGGTTTGAGCGTTACGGACAGGTCATAGATCCATTCGCCGTCCCCGGCTGTATTGATATTGCCGTTTTCGTCCGCTTCCTTGCTCGGCAGGGAAACCAGCGACGGGGCAAATGTATAAGTATATTCCGGGGTACGGGCAATCGTATTTCCCTCTGCGGTGACATAATCGGCGATGTCCGCCCCTCTGGCGATAATCAGATACAGGCCGCAGCCCGGAATGTTCATCGCTTTATTCACTGGCGCGTCTTTGACAACGGGGGAATCGCCGTTTAAGGCAATCTTCGCCGCTTCTTTCGCCAGCGCCGTCCACTCCGCGTTGTCCGGCTTGCCGGAATATTTCAGGCCGGTATAGCCGCCCAAAAATTTATAGTTGTAAGTATCGTAACCGTCGTCCGCAACTACGTCGGCCACCTTATACAAATCAATGACTACATTAGCCTTTGCCAAATCTTCAGCAAAATCTGCTCCGCCCGGACTTACCGTCAGGGTGCAGGACTTGCTGACGTCAACCGCCTTTGCCGCTCCGTCCAGGGCCGGTGTGGCCAGCACGGCGCAGACCGCCAGCACAAAGGCCAGCAATAGATTTCCTTTCCTTTTCATTCAGATCTCTCCTCCTTTTCCTCATCTTTTTCTTGCTCTCTGATTCCTTCCAACAGCTCCTGCTCTGTCCGAATCGGCCCCTTCCAGCGGTAATAAATCAGCATGACAAGCAGCATCAGGAACAAAAGCGGAATTCCCACGGCCAGCATCACAATGTAGTTAGGAATCATCGTTGCCTCGGAAGTAATCGCGATGTCGCCGTTGATGTTCCCGATGCGTCGGCCTCTGAGCAGGATACGGTGGGTGTTGATGCCGTAGGGAGTGCAAGTGCTTAAAGTACAATAATCTTTCCCATCTACAATGGCCAGCTCATCTGTCTCTTCCGGCAATACAATCCGAATCTGATCCGCCTGGTAAGTCACTACTCTATCTAAAACAGTAACAGTAAATATATCCCCTTCTTTTAATTTATCCAGGTCGGAAAACAGCTTCGCACTGGGAAGACCGCGGTGACCGGATAGAACTGCATGGGTTCGTTTACCGCCAATTGGAAAAGACGAACCCGGAATATGACCTACTGCAATCTGTAATATACCTTCATCTACCGTATGATAGATAGGCAGATCCACTCCGATGGACGGGACTTGTATGTATCCCATAACTCCTGTTCCGGTGATATCCAGAATCTTCTCATACTTCGCGTAATCCTCCTCTGACAAATTAAAATTAACTCCATTTGGTCGAGAATTGTTATATCTCTTTGCTGCTTTCAGAATTTTGGCCTTTTCTTTTTTTGACATTTCTTCTACGGCATTTACATAATTTGATATAGCTTTTGTTGCATGCATAGAATTCCACCAGTCACTGATCATAGGATAAAGAAAAACCACCACCCCTACCAACAAAATCACAACCAATAAAATTGTTGAAAAAGAGACATGTTTTTTTTTCTTCTTTCCTTTCGACGTCTCCTCTTTACTATGTGAGGTTTCTTGTGTCTTCGCTTTCCTCTTCATTGATCCCCCCGCATTCATTTATACACAGGTTCCAGGAACCGAACCATCTGTCAAAATCAAAACAGGTACGGCAGACGGCGATTTGTAATTTTCTATAAAATAGGCGATACAGCCACTGCCGGCATCTGCAGTTATTGATATAAAATCCCACTCGCTGACGTTGGCCGGATCTATGTCCGTTGCTCACCGCACACCACGGGAAGGTGTCAGACCTGTGCGGCATAACCCGGGGAGGCCGCTGCCTGCCCCGGGAATTGTGTTTTATCAAACTCTTATGTAACTTCTAAGATTTCTGATTCTTCTATTATGCTTCTTTGCTCATACGTTTCTTAGTAACCAGCAGAACAGCTGCGCCAACTACCAGAACAGCGCCAACAATATAGAAGATTGTAGTACCGATACCACCGGTAGAAGGAAGAAGTGAACCCTGGTTGTTTACAATTTCAAGAGCAGCCACATCCAAGCTGCTAAGGTTCTTTTCAACTGTTTTAGTTTCCCCACCTGTAACACTTTCACTTATAAGGTTGCCGTCTTTATCATAATATCTTTCACCGGAAGTCTCGTAGATGGTTTCGCTAAGTTTCTGAACCGAAAGTTGTTTTGTTTCTGTCAGCTTGTTATATCCGTCTGGAGCTTTTGTCTCAGTTACTGTAAGGGTTACATTCTCAGCAAGACCAACAATGTATAATTTACCCTCATTATCTGTAAGCATTGTTGCACTTGCCGTAGTGCTTGTTGGGTCATAAGAAACTACTCTATAAACGCCTTTTTCTCCCTCTACTGCTTCTACAACAAGTCCAGCGATTGTAAATTCAGCGCCAGCAAGAGCCTCTTTATTCTCATCTACTTTCTTGATCGCTGCTGCATAAGTCTTGATCACAGCTGTGTCTTCCCATGACTCATCCCAAGGATCGCCATCTTTTGTAGTAGTACCACTTCCTTTATAAACATATGGTCTAATAGAAACTGTATTTATATCGTCAGCGTTGATATTCGTTGTTGATGTAAGGACTGCTTCGTAGGTCATTACAATCTGAGCGCCCTGAGCATAAATGCTAGTATATTCTTTTGTTCCATCCTCATTTGTTCTTTCCAGGTTTGCCCATGGAATCATAATCTGTTTCTTATCAAACTGCGGTGTTGCACCATTTACTTTGTACTCTTCACCGCCAATTGTGATACTCGTCACTCTAGCATTGGACAGAAATTCCGGCAGAGTATCTTCGATCAGGTAATTGATAACCTGACTAGACTCACCTTCTTCATCAGTCATGTAGTTAGTAGTATCAAATGTTGCTGTATATTTTACAGTATCACCGATAGAATAGCTGTCTTTTTCAACTGTTTTAGTTACACTTGGCTCATTTACGTTCTTGTCAATAATTTCAGCATTTGGCTGAGTGGATGTAACAGTGATCGCTGATTTAGCTTCCTCGTCCCCTTCAGCGTCTGACATATGCGTAGTAGTTACTACATAATAACCGTAGGGAAGTCCTGTAAATTCAAGTTTATCGCCTTCGCTTACTGCTTCAAGCATTACAGTAGCAGTCCCAGCCCAAGCTTCAAGCGCAGCCTTTAATTCCTCTGTCATCTCAGTGCCTGTGATGTTGCCACCCTTATCTGTTGTAGCGATTTTATCTGTTGGCAGTACATTGTTAGAGCTATCTTTTGTAAAGAATGCCTGTAAGATTTCAGGAATGTCCTCCGTGCTCTGATAGGCGATTTTGTCGCCACCAACAACAGTTGCATCAAAGAGTTTGTATATTTTGTAAGTCTCACCCTTTGCTGGATTGTTGATTGTAATTTTAGCGTTATCTGTGTCCGCAGGCTCCAACGCTTTCGTCTGGGCGAATGCTGTAACGCCCATCGCTAATGTCATAACCATAGCGATCATTAATGCCATCACTTTTTTCATTGTCTTCATAATCTCATTCTCCTTTTTTGATTATTTTGTTACCTGTTCCTAAAACACTTTTTAAAAGCTACCTATTCAGAATCTATTAGCGCCTCCCCTCCTTTCTGCATCTTAAATTCTATCAACGAGCAAACTCCGAAAAATGCACAAAAAACTTAACATTTTGTCTTTTCAGAGAAAACTTTCCCCTGCATTTTTGTTGGATTATCCGTAATATACGGAATTTATTGTGCAATATCTTGTATTTGCTCATTTATAGTTAATTATTTATACTTAAGCAGCTCTGCTGAACCTGCCAACAGTGTGACTGCTGCGTATACAAATTACATGTTGGAACATCTTTTGTGCAAACTCTATATGGTGGATTAGGCTCTTTTGGTTATAATCCTCTTCCTGTATGCCAGGACTGCGCCTGCCACGATACAGAAAATACTTGCTATTGTATATGGAATCACGCCGGTACCGCCCGTTTCGGGAAGTTCATAAACGCGATATTGATTGATATAAACTACCTTATCCATCGCACCAGAAGATACTGGTTTGATTGTGCCTGTTGCCTGTTTGTTATCTGTCAAACCGCCCCCCTGCAGCTCTCCATTGACTGTCACATCTGTGAAATATTCATACTCACTCATGATTTCTGTAACAGTTCCAGTTTCACCATCTTCATCATATTGGGATGCAGCTTTGTTTTCTTCTATAATCGTATACTTTGTATTTACGGGCAGATTGTCAATGATAATATACTCCCCATTTTTTAAAGTAAAGGAGCCTCCATTCCATATTACAAGATCTCGCTCAACTACATTTCCATCTGCATCATATTTTATATAAGCATAATCATCCTTAGCGTTTTCCAATCTAATCTTAAATTTAAAGGTATCCTGGTCTTCGTCAAAGTTGGCGCCTGGATTGTTGACAGTAACTGTCTTCTGAATTTTCAGCTTGCCATAATCTTTTCCAGTTGTTTCTGGCGTCATGGTGGTAATTGATGGTAAAGTGAACTGCATCCAGCAACTTGAACCAGACGCGCCGCGCTCTGTGTAATAGAATGATAATTTGTGTACATTTTTCTTACAGATTATATCCCCATTGCCATCACGACAGTTAGGAGCCGTATGGTCGCAGAGTTTATCTCTTTTAATCCAATCCCACAGATTCACGTATTCGCCAACTGAAGAATGCACACCGCCGATATCGCATACAAGCGTGTTGTCCAGGAATACCCACATATCATCATCGCCATAGAATAGGTACTCCAGAGGGCCTACATAGCTTTTGTCCAGGTCGAAATCTACTGTGTAGTACATGCCGAAGTAACTATTGTGATTTTTGCCGTCATCACTCTCTGGCAAATCTCCACTAGAACCCTTCTGATTACTTTGTTGTCCGCTCTCTCCAAAATGTATATCACCATTTTGCTCTCCATCCATTGGCCAGAAATTATTGGTTAAAATGTGAGCATATGGAGCCCGAGAGCCAGCTTGTGGATGTTCAAAAATATCTAAATTCTTTGCACCTGTGCCTTTTACCGCAGTTAACGTATACGTATCACCCTTTCTTGCAAAATCAAGACTGAACTTCTGGTCTTGTTCTCCTACCATCCGATACTTTCCCGTTTGCGTATCCGTTCCAAATACTTTTGGTGCTGGGGCATTGAATACTAATCCTTCGCCATCTGGATTTTTAGCTAATCCAAAAGTACAGCCAGCATAGCCGTAGCTACCAGTTTTTTCATCTGTACCTAAAGGCACACCTCTGTTCGTTGCATTCAAAAGGCTTCCATCCCATATGTTCAATCCAAAATCCGTACCAGTATTAAAATTTCCGAATGCATATTTACTATCTTTATATTCGTTACCACAATTTGCTGGGCTGTTAATCCCCGACGCTTTTGTATTCATTGTCATTACTGTGCCTGATGTTTTGTTATTCCCATCACCGATGTCATAATCGTAGAATACTGCAGGGCTATTACGCTTATTTTTTGTCACTGTATAGAGCATCCGAATAACTGTTTTTTCATCCTGAATAAGAATAAATGTATCATTCGGATTTAACTTTTTTTGCTCCTCTACTGTTTCTTGCCGATTCGTAAAATGGATATAGTTAAATGAACTATCTTTTTTTTCATAAACAACCCAATCCGCCTTTTGTGTGCTATCGGGAGCTTTCCCATCTTCCTGAACCCATATCTCTTTCAAGTCATAACCAGGATTATCCGCTAAAACATTCACATACTTAAGCGTTGGAGCCAAAATATAATCAAATTCTTTTGTTTCATATACCTTTGTATCTTCTGATTTCGTTTTTACTTTTCCGTCCACAATCGGAAGTGTAATCGTATTTGGAACTTTACCATTTTGAGGTAAAACACCACCACCGCCATTTCCTGCGCCCGCTGTACTAATAAAGGGCAATAGGTTTTTCTTGATACTTCCTTGATATTTATTTGTAAATAAATCACTGTAATTTGTTGAGTTTATTGCAGTTCCAGCCTTTGGGTTCCCTGCCACAGGCCCCTGTTTATCTATCCGTTCAAGCGTCGCATAATATTGCACCTTATATTTGGGATTAGCCGTTTTGCTTCCATAGGTCACAAATGTGCTGCTTGTAGAGCGGAATTTCACCATTTGATTTTTTCCATGAAGTTCGGAAGTGATCTCTTTCTGCTGCTGGCTTTCATCCAACTCAACTACAGCTATATTGACAATCTCGCTTTCATCGGCTTTTATACCAGTTTCTTCTATTTCTTCTGCTGCAACACTCGCCATATAAGAACTGAATGTGCTTGTCGGAACAATCTCTATCGTAACATTACAATCCGAAAGATCTAACTCCTCCCCTTCATACTTCAAGTTATATGTGACTGCTTCAAGGGCAAATATTTCCCCCCGTGCGGTTTCTTCTGCATGAGCAGCACCTATCTTATATTCCTCAGAATCTTCTTTCAGAAGATTTGCTGTGAATTCAAATTTCTGAGATCCATCTGAGTCTGGATTTATCGGCTCTCCAGTGATTGTAGGTTTTTCAGCACCAGACGGTTCATCTTCAGCAACGTCGCTTTCCTCCGGCAGAGTTGTATCTGTTTCCGTTTCTGTTATTTCATCTGAGCCATTATCCTCTTCTAAAAAATCTTCCGAATCGCCTTCTGGATTGGACGCAGCGTCTGTACTGTCCTCTTCGCCTTCTGATGCATTTGCTTCTTCCGTATTTTCCCCTTCTAATTCAGCACTCACATCATCCGATTTTTCTATGCCATCCCCGCCTTCCTCATTTGCACTTTCTATTTCCTGCAAAGAATTAACCGAGATGTTCTTTTCTTCTTTTTTTTCCTCTGTCTCTTTCTGAGCGGCAACAGTCGCTTTACCACTGAATGTGAATCTCATTGCAAACTTTTCAGTTTGAAAATCATACTCTTCGTTGATACTCACAGAGCGAATATCATTTTCTGCGTCTTTTTTTTCCTCTGCCTCATCTTCCGCTGTCTCTGCTGTCTCCTCCGGCACCTCAAACCCTTCTACAATTCCAAATTCCGAAAAACTTTTAGTCTTAAACGTGGTGCTCTTATTCTTTGCTTTACCGCCGTTTAATACCTGATTGCCCCCGTCCGCAAAATGGATAATGGCAATCGGGCTGCCCTCTGCCAGACCATTTTCATCCAGGAACTGTACCGTGATGCTCACATCGCTTTCCGGTTCTACTTCCTTGCCGTCTACATAGAAGCCGATTTTAAACAGAGCGTTCATGCTGACGTTTTCGTCTTTTAAGGCTTCCTTGATCTCGGCTTCCCGTTTGGCGTAATGCGCTTCGTCCTTGTCTGCGGTAATCAGCTCTGCCAGCAGCTCGGCCTCTTCCGGGATGTTTGCACTCTCTTTGTAAACAGCGGTAACGATATAATCTTCTGTCTCACAGACTTTGGTAATGTCGGGCGTTTCGCCTTCAAATCCGCACATCAGTCCGCCCGCGCTGTCGTAACAGCTCTCGTCGTGGACATGTCCGGTTTCGTTATCGCTGGCTGAATTTCCGCTTGCCGAGTTATCGCTTGTGGAATTTCCACTTGCGGAATTCTTACTTGCAGAATTCTTACTTGCGGAATCCTCACTTGCAAAATTGCTGCTTGCGGAGTTATCGCCCGCCGGCTCTTCTTCTGGCTCCGGCGTATTCAGCGCCGCAACTTCCTCGTCGTTTAACTCCACAGTCTCAAAACATTCCGCGCCATGGATGTGTTCTTCCACCTGCAGTTTGTTGCAGATAAGGACGCCTGTTTCATCTTGGCAGTTCTCGTCATGCGTGTGCAGCTCGACTTCCTCTTTTTCACATACGAGGGTTTTCTTTGTCTCGTAGCACTCGTCGGTATGCATATGTCCGTCTTGCATCTCTTCCTGCTGACAGGCGAGAGTTTCTGTCCATGTATAACAGTCATCATTATGCTGATGCTCTTCTAAAGAACAATTCAAAGTTTCTGTCCATGCATAGCAGTCGTCGCTGTGCTGATGTTCTTCCTGCTGACAGGTGAGCACGCCGGTTTCGTCGTAACATCTATCCACGTGTATATGTTCCTCAAATCCACATTGCAGTCCGGTGTTTTCCCGGATATAACAAGTTTCCACATGTGCATGTTCTTCTAATACACACTGCAAATCGCCTTTTTCCCGGATGTAACACTCTGGTATATGCGTATGAGCGTCCTTTTCTTCTTCCTTGCATACCAGAACTTTTTCTTCTTGATAACAGTTATCATCATGTTTATGTACTTCTAATTCTGATATACGGCAGACCAACTCGCCGCTGTCCAGATTATAGCAGTCGTCATTATGCTTGTGTACGACGTAATCTGCCTGACCGCATATCAGCTTCCCTTCCTCTTCCTTGTCATAGCATTCTTCTGAATGCCGATGTATTTCCAACTGACAATTCAGCACTTTGCGCTGATGTGTCATTGCCTGGCCGCTCAGCTTTAACGCAGCGAACGTCCCCAATGTGACAACAACCGCCAGACACAAGAATATTGCCAGTCGGTGCTGATATCTTTTCTTTTCTTGCAGGGCCTTTGCGGCCTGTGTTAAAAACTTCATTGTGCTGCCCCCTTCCTTGCACCCTCTTTTTTATTTTACCACTCCAATATCCGACAACGGCCAGACCCGGAGTAAAATCTTGCCTGCAACCATGTCCTTGGCCACGCAGCCTACGGCTGTGTTCCGGCTGTCTATGCTGGTTCCCCGGTGGTCCCCCATTACAAACCATTTGCCCTCCGGCACCTGATATGGCAAATCAATGTTGCAGTTGCCTAAAGCCTTGTCGCTGACATACGGCTCATCGAGCGGTTTCTCATTGACCGTCACGTTTCCGTCTTTGTCAATGTCCACCCAGTCGCCCGCCTGCGCTATCACTCGTTTTACCAAGATATTGTTATTGTAATGGAACGCTATCACATCGCCGGTCTTATATTTGGCTCGGCTGATTGCCACTACGATATCCTGATTCTGCAGAGTCTCCGTCATAGACGACCCGTTGATCTGCAGCACAGGAAGCAGCAACACCGCTATCAATACCGCCACCGCCGCCACGACCAGAAGTGAAAACACCGTGCTGCGAAACACCTGGCCGTAATTATGTTTGTACTGCTCCTTTTTTAACTCTGCCTCAAGCAATTCAAGGCTTGGGATTTCATATCCTTTCGATTCCATATCCATCCCCTCTGCATTATTTATCCTCAGGCTCACAGGTTTTCCTTTCCTCAGGCTGTTCTTTTGGTTCCGGCTTCGGATCTGGCTTTTCATCCTCGTCCGATTCCCATTCTATTTCCTCCAGAGGCGCCGGCTCTTCCAGAGGTTCGTCCTTCGGCTCCGGCTCCAGTTTCATTTCATATAATAAATCACTTTTCTCCAGCCCCCGGTTTACCCGGATGTTGTACAGGTACTGCTCTGCTGCCTGCTGCGCCACCTCAAAGATGCCGTTTAGCCGAA
Source organism: uncultured Lachnospiraceae bacterium (assembly GCA_947571775.1). Taxonomy (GTDB): domain Bacteria; phylum Bacillota; class Clostridia; order Lachnospirales; family Lachnospiraceae; genus MGBC164599. The sequence continues at coordinate 36,470 of CANOZK010000015.1, forward strand.
GCGCCGCCTCCGCAATCGATCCGGCGTCTTCCAATTCTATTCGCCTGCTGTTCAGCCAGTGTTCCATCTGCTCCCGCAGTTCATGAATCCTAGCATCTTTCTGATCCAGCCGCCCTTTTAACTTCTCAATCAGGATGTCCTTTTCATTCAGTTTTGCCTTTAGCCTCTCATTGCTTTCCTGAAAACGAGCGTCTTTTTCATCCAGCTTTGCCTTCAGCCTCTCGTTGCTTTCCTGAAAGTGAAGATCTTTTTCATCCAGCCTCGCTTTCAGCTTTTCATTGCTTTCCTGGGACTGGGCCAACTCCCCTTTGGTTGTGTCAAGCTCCTCCTGAAGCTGGATGTTTTCCTTGCCCTGCGCTACCAGAAGCTGCAGAAGATCACGCCGCCGCAGTTTACGGAATTCTTTCTCAGTCATTACATTAAGCCCCTTTTCCGAAAGCCCGCCCTCATTCTCCACTAATTTAAACCAGGAAGAAACAAGGGATATCCGGGCTTCCACACTCTAGTCTATTACACTTTAATATGAAATGTTACATAATATTTTTGCACTATTTAATCTTATGAAAACACCGCAGAAAACAGATGTTTCCATTTCCGCTGCATCCGCCCTTTCCTGTTTTTTTTCGGCAGATTCTTGCTTTTCTTATCGGAAGCTGCAAAACATTTCCTGGTTAAACAAAAAAATACATCCACAACATGGATGCATTTTTGAAAATACAGGAAACTGCAGAAATCCCGTCTACTTTAACTGATATGATACGTTAGAAGGAATCTACTATAAAACTCCCATTTCAAAAAGCATACCCATTAATAGCATCGACGTTATTCATCATTTTGATAAGCCCAACCGAGAAATTTTTTATAAAATTTGGCAAAAAAGAACCCTACCTTCTATTAATCTCTTACATTATATTCGATTACAAAACAAAAATCAATGGCATTGCGAGAAATTTATGGAATTTTATGGAAAAGTCTGGGTGCATTTGTTTGCATTGCAAAATGAGCCGGGATTGCTGTTGCACGTTTACTCTGCTGGAAGTTTTTTAAAAACATTTCTTGTACTTACAGCAATGATCAGCGACACAACTCCCGAAAACAAAATAACCGCATGTTCACATCCATGACAAACCTCAAACAGGACGCCATAGAATGCGTTTCCCAACGGCTGCGCACTCATGGAAACGGTAAGAATGACGGCAATCACCTTTCCAATTAAATTCTGCGGCGTTTCCGTTTGGATAAAGGACATCATCTGCACGGTAAAAATCGTTGAAAACACCATAATTGCAAAACAACATATGGTTATGACAATATAATTTATGATTCCAGATGAAAACAGGATCAATGCAGCGCCGATGGGAAATACGCATACTGCACAGGCGGTTACCAGGTTGCCCGATTTACGAATCGCCAGTTTGTTTGCGAAAATACCTGCACCAATGCCCCCCGCCAATCCTCCTGCCGCCAATGTCCCCTCTGCAAAACCATAAAGTTTGTTTGCCTGTGAAGCTTCCAGAACCAATACTTCTGTCACCAGATAAGGCAATGCAACCATAATCATTGCAGACAGGAACAAATTCATTCCGCAGATTACAAGAAGGGTTTTTCCGATTACCGGCTTTTCGTTTCGGATAAAGCGAATGCTCTCTGCAAAATCCGTTCTGGCTGTCTTGAATATGCCGCAGTCTGAAGCCGGTTTCTGAAACGGTATTTGAATGAAGATTTCCATAACCGCCGACAGAGTAAAACATGCCACGCAAACCCACAATATAGGCTCTAACCCATACGCACTATATAAAACACCTCCAAGTACAGGGCCTATTAAGGATGCAAAAGAGCTGATGGTATTGATAATAGAATTTGCCGCCATAAAATGATCCGGATTGATAAGCGCGGGGATGCTCGCCTGCACCGACGGCTGATATGCACCCGCAATGCCATATAGAAGCATCAGCGTAACCGTCAAAAGGAGGATGAGATTTCCTCCATTCATAAGCAGAGAAAAGGTTAAAATAACCGCCGCTGTAAAGAAATCCAAGATTACCATAACGTTTCTTTTATTTACCCTGTCTGCAACAATACCGCCGACAGGCGACAGTAGGATGGCAGGGATAAAAGCACATGCTGTAACAGTTCCGTAAAGCGCCGATGACCCTGTTAGGTTTAATAAATATAATGGCAATGCAAATCTTATAGTAGCATTGCCAAACAATGATACAATCTGGCCAATGACAACTAACGTAAAATCTTTTGAAAATAGTTTTTGATTCATCTTCTAAACCTCCATTTTTTCTATTCCGTTTGCCAGAAATAAGATATATAAAGTTCGCAGCGATAACGAAAACCACACTCATCACCAACATTACCCAGATACTGCTGCTTGGGGAAATCGCAATCCAATTAGCCGAAACACATACCAGAATCAAAGAACTAGAAAGCAAAACCGTAAAGACAAAATACTTTGCGTCCATCTGCGGCACAATTCCAAAAACATGGGCCGAAATATACATCATACCGATAACCAGCGTATTACTGATAAATCGGTTTCTTATTCTCTCCTTTCAATACCATACGTCGGTATGTATATATTTAAAATATATCTGCCCATTTAACAGGGCAGATTGTTACTTGTTTTTTTGATAGATAGACGCTAACTCCTGTAACCTTTCTAACATTTCATCATCTATAATATCCAAACCAAAGCCTTGCAGCATCTGTCTAAATAACATAAACTTGCGGTAAGATTCTTCCTCAGAACTATCAAATATCATCGGATTCATCCAGACGTTTGCCACAAGCAAAATCAACTCAGCGAATTGCTCTGGATAATCCGTTTCGATAGAACCGTCTGAAATACCCTGCTGAATAATCGGCAGAATATAGTTCGGTGCCGCGTTATCTATGGTATCATGCAAAAGACTGAAAAGAAGTTTCGCGTTATTATGAAAATCCGGGGCTACTGTAAAGATGTCGTTCTGTACAGGCCGGTTGATGGATTCTCTAAAAATGGTCTTCAGCTTTTCTTTGCCGCTGAGGTCTAAGCGGTCACGAATGACTGCAAGCATCTGATTCGATTCAGCCGTTATTCTGTCCGTAACAGCAAGTAAAATCTCTTCCTTTGACTTAAAATGATGATAAATAGCGCCTTTACTAAGGCCGCCTAGATTATCAATAATGCCCTGAATGGAAGTATGTTCATACCCCTTCTCCACAAACAGGCGAAAAGAAACATCCAATATTAAACGAACGGTTTCTTCTGGATGTTTATTCCTTGCCATTGTCTCCTCTCCTCCTTAAAACACTCTGAGTATATATTGATATTATCATACCATTGGTATGTTTGTCAAGAGGATGGTTTGACTTTTATCTACGTTCCTATTTTCAAAGACTGGCCAGGGCCACGCTCGCGGCAAGTCCGGCGAAGGTAGCCAGCAGCGCGCCGGCCAGGGTATATCGTGTCTTAGTGATTTTAGCCGTCATGAAGTATACGGACATGGTGTAGAAAATCGTCTCCGTGCAGCTTAACATCAAAGAGGCGATGATTCCGATACGGGAATCGGTGCCATATTCTTTGAACAGATCCAGTGCAAGCCCGGTAGCAGCCGAGGAGGAGAACATGCGGACGAAGGCGAGCGGCACCAAAGGGGCGGGAAATCCCAGCGGATCGGTGATTTTGCCTAAGAGATTGCCCAGCATATCCAGGAAGCCGGATCCGCGCAGGATGCCCACGGCCATCATCAGTCCGATTAGGGTAGGCAGGATTTTTACCACGGTTTTCAGCCCGTCGGCCGCGCCTGCGATAAAAGATTCATAGACGTTTACTTTCTGCAAGATTCCGAAGGCGACGATATAGAAGATAATCAGGGGGATCAGGATTTCGGATAAAAAAAGGAGGATTTTCATACTTTGCCTCTGCCAATGGTCTTTCTATTCATGTTTATGCAGAGCTGCGGTGCAATATCCAGAAAAGAAATGGATAGCCTATTGGAACTGTTACAGAAATGGATTGTTTTTATGGCCGACAGGCAGTATAATTCTATATATCATCGAAATTCACACAATGGAGGAAACCATGAAGGTAAGAAGGATTTTGGCGGTCTGGACCGCAAAAGCGGCCTGCGGGATCTGCAGGCATATAGGCAGGCAGGGGGTGACCTGGGCGGGGAAGCTGGCCCTGATGATTTACCCGCCTATCCTGCAAGAACTCGCCGGGGAAGTCCGCGAGAAGATCTTTATCGTCTGCGGAACCAACGGAAAGACGACCACCAACAATCTGCTCTGCTCCGCTTTGGAGGCGGAGGGAGAGAAGGTTATCTGCAACCATACTGGCTCCAATATGTTAAACGGGGTGGCCGCCGCGTTTGTGCTGGCCGCGGATCTATGGGGAAATGTGGATGCGGATTATGCTTGCATTGAGGTGGATGAGGCTTCCACGCGTCATATTTTTCCCCAGTTTCACCCAGATTATATGGTGCTGACCAATCTGTTTCGGGATCAGTTGGATCGGTACGGGGAGATTGACATTACCATAGACATTCTAAAAGGGGTTATGAACAGCGCGCCCCAGATGGAGGTAATCGTCAACGGGGACGACGCCCTGTCTGCGTTTCTGGCCATGGAGTGCAAAAACCCTTGGATAGCCTATGGAATCGGCGAACAGGTGGCGGACACTTCCGATTCCAAGGAAATGCGGGAGGGGCGGTTTTGCCGAAAATGCGGCGCCCGGCTGTCGTACCGGTTTTACCATTACAGCCAGTTGGGGGATTATGCCTGTCCAAAGTGCGGATTTGCCCGGCCGCCCATTGATTACGACGCCAGAGAAGTACAGCTTGGGGATCAGCTCTCCTTTCGCGTGGGCAAAGAACGGATTGTGGCAAATTACCGGGGCTTTTACAATGTTTACAATATTCTGGCGGCGTATGCGGCGGCCAAAAACGCCGGGTTTGCGCTGACGCATTTTAATCAGATGTTAAAGGAATTTCACCCGGAAAACGGCAGGATGGAGCAGTTTCGCATCCGGGATACCAGCATTGTCCTGAACCTGGCGAAAAATCCGGCGGGTTTTAACCAGAATATCTCAGCGGTAATGGCGGACGAAAGTCTAAAAGATCTGATTATCGTGATCAACGACAACGACCAGGACGGCACGGATGTATCTTGGCTGTGGGACGTGGACTTTGACCGTTTTTGCGGGGATCGGATTCATTCCATTACGGTCAGCGGCATCCGCTGCCAGGATATGCGCCTGCGGCTGAAATACACGGACATTCCTTCCATACTGGAAGAGGACGTGGAGTCGGCCATCTGGGGCAGGGTGGTGGACGGCTGCGGGAATTTGTATGTGCTGGTGAATTATACCGCGTTGTTTAGCACCAGGAATATTTTGAAGAAACTGGAGGGTGAGAAGTCATGAGAGAGGGCGCAAAGAAGCGGGAGCTTGTCATCGGGCATCTTTACCCGGATTTGCTGAATTTATACGGGGACAGGGGGAACATTGCCTGTCTGATGAAGCGCTGCCAGTGGCGGGGCATCCAGGCCAAAACGGTGGAATTTGAGAGCGAAGACCGTGTGGATTTTGGCAGTCTGGATATTGTGCTTTTAGGCGGCGGCTCCGACAGGGAACAGATGCTGGTCTGTGAAAAGCTAAAGAAAATCCGCCAGGATTTCAAAGATTATGTAGAAGATGGCGGCGTGGTTCTTGCCGTATGCGGCGGATACCAGTTGCTGGGTAAATATTATCAGACACGGGAAGGCACGATAGAAGGGCTCCATCTGGTGGATCTGTATACGGAGCAGGGGGAGAGGCGGCTCATTGACAACATTGTCCTGCAAAGCCCGCTGTGTAAAATGCCGGTGGTAGGGTTTGAAAACCATGGAGGAAGAACCTATATCAATGGAAACAAACCGTTTGGAAAAGTTCTTTATGGCTCCGGCAACGACGGCAGCAGCGGCTATGAAGGGGTGATCTATAAAAATGTCATTGGTACGTATCTGCACGGCCCGCTGTTGCCGAAAAATCCCCAGATCTGTGATCATTTGCTTCAAAAGGCACTGGAAAGGAAATATCATTCAGCAGAGCTGACACCCCTGGACGACAAGCAGGAGCAGGAGGCAAATGCATACATGGTAAAACGATTGATAAAATAACAGCAGAGAGGAGACTTTATGAAAACAAAAATCAAAAACGGCCTCATTTGTTTGGCCCTGATTCTGGGGCTGGCTGGATGCGGGAAGAAAGACACAGTGGTCAGTGAACCAGATGAAACAAAATCAGAAAGCAGCAACATTCTGGAGGATGCTATTTCGGAAAATGCACAAGAAAAACAGGTAGCGGCAATTTCTATGCCGTCCCAGGCAGATGACAAATGGATCAACGCCGCCGCGGTCATGAATACGGCCCTGCGGGAAGCCGGTTATCAAGTAGAGGTCGAATTTGCAGAGGACGATGCCAAAAAACAAATCAGCCAGATACAGGAATTTGCAGAAAAAGAAGTGGACTGTCTGATTGTGGCGCCCATTCCGCTGGCGGATTTGACGGAAGCTCTGGAAACGGCCCATAAAAAGGAGATCCCGATTATTTCCTATGATCGGCTGATTGCAGACACGGAAGCGGTGGACTATTATGTGGGCTTTGACAATCTCCAGGCAGGCAGGCAGATCGGGGAATATATTGTCGAGGAAGAAGAGCTGAAAAAATCCGGCGCCAGCACCATTGAGTTCTTTATGGGCGATCCCCAGGATTACAGCGCGAAGATGGTGCATCAGGGAATCATGGAAATCTTAAAGCCTTATCTGGATTCAGGCCGTCTGGTATGCAAATCCGGGCGCATAAAATTTGAAGATACAGCTATCCTATACGACTCCCAGGACACAGCCCAGAAGAATTGCGAAGCCCTGCTGGATGCAAATTATCTGGACGGACATCTGGACATTGCCTGCGCGTCGTCGGACACTCTTGCTTATGGACTTCGGACAGCACTGGAAAATAGGGGATATTCTTCAGGAAAGGACTGGCCTTTGGTCACCGGCCAGGACGCGCAGCTCGACGCTGTAAAAAATATCAAGAACGGATATCAAACCATGTCCGTGTTCCGCAATTTCCGCGTATTGGCGGAGCGGTGCGCCCAAATGGCAGAGGACTGTATGAAAGGAGAAAAACCGGAACTCAATGAACAGAAGCAATACAAAAACGGAACAAAAACAGTTCCTGCGTATCTGTGCGACACGCAGGCAATAGACAAAGAAAATTATCAGAAAATTCTTCTCGACAGTCAGTATTATACAAAAGAACAACTGCCGTGATGACAGGTATTGTCAGAATTATTTATCGCGGTGGGATGCAGCGCCGACTGTATAAGAAAAATCAGGGATGGCTGACAGCACCGGATATAGAAACACAGAGATAACCAGACCGCCGATTCCCTGGATCAAGTTCGGGAACATGCTTCCAACAGCGGCGGGAAGTCCATACAGAAAGATTTCACAAATGCCGTAGCCAAATACAACCAACAGAATATCAAAAATCCCTCCGGCAATCACGCCTGCCCAGGCAGATTTTCCTTTTGATTTCACAAATTGGAAGAATCTTCCGGTCAGGTATCCGATGGCTCCCTTGATGATAAACGTGATGGGTACATAGAGAAAATAGCCGCCCAGAAGGTCAGACATTGCAGAGCCGATGCCTGCGGCCAGCCCCCCATAGACAGGCCCAAGGAAAACGCCGGAGAGGATGACAATGGCGTCTCCCGGATGGATGTAGCCTCCGGTACCGGGCGTAGGAATACGGATTACCATCGTCGCCGCACAAGCCAGGGCGGCAAACAATGCGGCCAATACTAATTTTTTTGTTTTTTTCATTTTGAGTCATTTCCTTTCTGTGATAGAAGATATTTATACGAATCAATGGGATTCCCGGAAGATTAGGCTGCCATTTTTCATGGAATCAATGATTGCCAGGGATTCGAGGCGGATACCCATGCGGCGAAGCTCGTCACCGCCGCCCTGGAAGCCTTTCTCAATCACCACGCCGGCTCCTTCCAGCACCGCGCCAGAAGATTGGACGATTTGAATCAGTCCTTTCAGCGCGCAGCCGTTGGCTAGAAAATCATCGAGAATCAGCACATGATCCTGAGCGGTTAAGAATTTTTTGGATAGAATCACATCGTAAACTTTTTTGTGGGTAAAAGATTCCACCTTTGCCGTGTACATTTCACCGTCAAGATTCAGGCTTTGGGCCTTTTTTGCAAAAACGACGGGCACCTGAAAATACTGAGCGGTCAACGCCGCAATGCCGATGCCTGAAGCCTCGATGGTGAGGATTTTGGTAACGGGACAGTCCTCAAATCTGCGCTTAAATTCCTTACCCAGCTTGTTAATAAAAGGAATATCCATCTGATGATTCAAAAAACTATCCACCTTTAGGATATTTCCCGGTTTTATGGTTCCGTCTTTTAAAATACGTTCTTTTAAAAGCTGCATAGTGCTCCTCCCTCTTCTGGTTATTCATCCTTTCTCTATACCATAGTACAATATTCCATGAAATCTGACAATTCTTTTAATGCATGAAATTTTCAGCACGGCAGACGAGAAAGTTATACAGAATAACTATATATAGTTTCTGAATTCGGAAATGGTGTAAGTTGCAAAAAGTTTCAAATGGTGTTACTATGAAAGCGGACTGCAAAAAAGGCAGATCTTACCTATAAAATCAGGAAGGGCGGGGATAATAATTGAAGGAATATGAAGCAGTATGGGAGATTTTTAACCTATGTTCCGGGAATCAGATGAGGGACGTATTTGTAGAGGAGCTGGAGCTGGACGATTTGGACGCTTTTATTCAGGAAAAGTTCAAAGGCGAAGACGTAAGCTATGAGAAAACCGTCCGTGAAGACGGCACAGTCATTTTTGATATTCAGACATCTCAGATCCGGCAAAGGTATTCCTTTACAGAACTTTGACGGCTTGTTATCATGAGGCAAAAATAAGTGATAGATGGAGGGAATATGGACCAGGATAAACAGGAGAATGTCCACAGACATGTGCTGCCGAATGGGACGATTGTGGAGCATGCGCATGAACATGTTCACGGCCATGGGCATACCCACAGCCACACCCAGACGAAGGCGGTGCTGAACCGGCTGTCCCGGGCCATTGGCCATCTGGAATCTATTAAGAAGATGGTAGAGGGGGGCAGAGATTGCAGCGAAGTGCTGGTTCAGTTGTCTGCGGTAAAATCCGCCATCAATAATACCGGGAAAGTGATTCTTCAGGATCACATCGAGCACTGCATTGTGGATGCGGTGGAGCATGGAGACACCCAGGCGTTGGTGGAGCTGGAGAAAGCGATCGACCGGTTTATCAAATGAAAAGGAGTGTATGCGATATGGCAAGAGAATGTGATAGTACCACTTGTACGAAGGAGGACTGCTCTACCTGCAAAGACAGGAAGACCAACGGAATCCCCAAGGAGGTCTGCAACCAGTTTTCCAAAATCCATCGGGTGATTGGAATCATCAGCGGAAAGGGAGGCGTGGGCAAATCCTTTGTAGCGGCCTCTCTGGCAAATCAACTGGCAGAAAAAGGGTTCCGGGTTGGAATTATGGACGCGGATGTCACTGGACCGTCCATCCCGAAAATGTACGGATTGACCGGAACTGCATATGCAGATGAGAATGGACTGCAACCCATGGTGACGAAAAACGGCATCAAAGTCATTTCCGTAAATCTGCTGCTTCCCACAGAGGAAACTCCAGTGATCTGGCGCGGACCAGTGATTGCCAATATGGTAAAACAGTTCTGGACAGACGTTGTCTGGGAAGAAATTGATTACCTGCTGGTAGACATGCCTCCAGGAACCGGTGATGTGCCCTTGACAGTATTTCAGTCCCTGCCTGTGGACGGGGTTGTGATCGTAACCTCACCGCAGGATCTGGTGCGGATGATCGTCAAAAAAGCCTACAATATGGCAGATATGATGCATGTGCCGGTGCTGGGAATTGTAGAAAATTACAGCTATGTAAAATGCCCCGACTGCGGGAAGGAACTCAAGGTGTTTGGGGAAAGCCATATAGAAGAAATTGCAGAGGAGTTAAAGGTGCCCTTGCTGGGCAAAATGCCTATGGAGCCGGAATTTGCGTCCTGCGCAGATAAAGGATGCTTCGAGAATGTGAAAAATTCTTATCTGACAGGCGGCGTACAGGCCATGCCGGAAATCAACAAATAATTTGCAGTTGTGAAATATAGCAAGTACACATGAAGATCGTGTCCATTGTTAATAAAATGGCCATGATAGAAATACACAAAAGGAGCATTGCGCTATGGCATATAACAGTTACAGCAGCGATCTAGGGTTACCGCACGGCACATATACTAAGACCCTCCGTGGTACAGTAAACTACGTGACGAACGCTGCCAACGAGTTCTACGAATTTATGGGGCGTACCTACACGAATTTCTTGGTAATCAGCACCACGATGGTAAGCCTTCCCGACAGCGTATGCATGACCATCACCTTTGAGGTATGACAAGTCGGCCGTATGCCTATAAAAACAGTCGTCATAATTTCATAAAAAACAGTTGACAGCTCCAAACGCTCGTTCTATAATAGTTCAAAAGGAGTGAACGTTTGGGGCTGTTTGTCTATGCTGATTCAGGAAGAAAATATCCAATAAATTATAGAAAATACCTGAATGAGTTTTGTTGAAAATCACCATTGACAAAATATTCCTCAAGTGGCATAATGGGTCAAACTAAAGTGTTGCATTTTAGAAATCATTGCAGACGCTGATTTTATGTTACAGTTTCATCCACAAGGAGGAGATTTTGTTATGGATAAGAAAATTAAATTAAACGGAATTCAAGACGTGAAGGAATTTGTGACAGCGGCAGGAAAATGCGACTTTGATATTGATATTTTCTATAACCGTGTTGTTATTGATGCCAAGTCGATTCTCGGTGTCTTGAGTATGGATTTAAACCGAGTGCTCACCGTCAGGGCCTATGGTACAGACCAAGAATTTTGTAAGATTCTGGAAAAATATTCCGCACAGAAGGCGGCAGCTTAAATATATAAAGCCTGTTCCTTTTCAGTCATAGAAAGGGAATGGGCTTTTTTTATCCCAGCCGCAGGAGAGCCAAGGCGTTCTTGAATACAGAAGTGCGCGCTCGGAAAGTCAGGAGGCAGTTGTGGAGAAAAAAGTAATCAAGCTGTCAGTAAGAAATCTGGTAGAGTTTATCCTGCGCAGTGGAGATCTGGACAACCGAAAGGGATTACTGGCAGACAAAGAAGCGATGCAAAAAGGAAGCCGGATGCACAGAAAGATCCAACGGCAGATGGGCGGAGATTATCAGGCGGAAGTGGCGCTCGTTTGGGAGCAGGAATACGAAGGATTTATTCTTCGTCTGGAGGGGCGCGCAGACGGCATCATACCAGCAAAAAAAGAGAAGGGGAAGGAAAAGGAGATGGCTGTCATCGACGAGATCAAGGGTGTTTTCCAAGATTTGGCCTACCTTTCGGAACCCATCGAAGTGCATTTAGCCCAGGCAAAATGCTATGCCTGCATGTATATTTTCCAGGATTTGCAAAAACCTGCCCAGGACGGCCCGCAAGTCGCGGTGCAGATGACTTACTGCAACCTGGAAACAGAACAGATCCGCCGTTTTCGCAAGGAATATGAGACAGATGCTCTGTACCAGTGGTTTCAGGAGCTGCTGGCTTCCTATTATAGATGGGCAGATTATCAGGTGCGGTGGCAGGATAGGCGGAACGCTTCTATGCAGGGCCTAGAATTCCCTTTCCCTTACAGGCCGGGCCAGCGGGATATTGTAAGAGGCGTTTACCATGCCATCGCAAGCAGGAAGCAATTGTTTGTGCAGGCTCCTACCGGAGTTGGAAAAACCATGTCCGTCATTTTTCCGGCTGTGCGTGCGATAGGAGAAGGGCTGGGAGAAAAGTTTTTTTATCTGACGGCGAAAACCGTTGCCCGCACGGTCGCAGAAGAAGCGGTTTCCCTACTGGAACAGCACGGCTTACTTTTTCAGGCGCTGACGCTGACAGCAAAAGAGAAAATCTGCCCCATGGATAAGCCGGCCTGTAATCCTGAGGAATGTCCTTACGCCAAAGGACATTTTAACCGGGTAAACGATGCGGTTTACGAACTGTGGATTAGCGAGACTGTGCTGAATCGGGAAGCGATAGAGACCCAGGCAGTCAAATGGCAGGTGTGTCCCTATGAGATGAGCTTGGATCTGGCTCAGTGGGTGGACGGGGTTATCTGCGATTACAATTATGTCTTTGATCCCAATGCCCGTCTGCGCCGCTTCTTTGGCGAGAGCACAAAAGAAGATTATATTTTTCTCATAGACGAAGCCCATAACCTGGTAGACCGGGGGAGGGAGATGTACAGCGCAGTGCTTTATAGAGAGGCCGTGCTGGAGGCACACGAAAAATTCGGCGTCTATTTCCGAAAGCTGGAGCGGTATCTGGACAGGCTGAATCGGGAACTTCTGCTTCTGAAAGATGCATGTGAAACGTACCGGGTATGGAAAAATGCCGGAGAGATTCCAGTGCTGGTTATGAATGTCGTGGGGGAATTGGAAAATCTGCTTGGGGAGGAGCGAGGGGAGATTGACCTTTCGGATCGGGAGGACTTGCTGGAGTTTTATTTTCAGGCGCGGGATTTTCTGAATATCTCGGAGCTGGTAGATGAAAATTATGTGGTTTACACGCAGACGGAACCAGACGGCAGGTTCTGGCTGAAGCTTTTCTGTGTCAACCCTTCTGAAAACTTGCAGGCTTGCCTGGACAAAGGAATCAGTACCGTATTCTTTTCTGCAACGCTGCATCCAATGCCTTATTACCGGACGTTATTCAGTCAAAGAAACGACGATTACGCCGTATATGTCAAATCGCCGTTTGATCAGAATCAGCGTTGTCTCTGTGTGGGACGGGATGTGAGCAGTCTCTATACCAGGCGCGGCCAAGAAGAATATCAGAAAATGTCTTTATATATATATAGCGCTGCTATGGCCAGAATGGGAAATTATCTGGTTTTCTTTCCTTCCTATCAGATGCTTCAGGAAGTCTTTGAGGAGTTCTTGACGGCCTATACCGCCGAACCAGTGCGTTGTATTTGCCAGAAAACCGGCATGGATGAAAGAGAGCGCGAAGAGTTTCTTAGGGCTTTTCAGACGGAGGCAGAGGTCGAGAGCGCGCAGCAGGAAAGCCTAGTAGGTTTCTGCGTGATGGGCGGGATTTTTTCCGAAGGGATTGATTTGATTGGGGAAAGTCTGATCGGGGTTGTGGTAGTAGGAACCGGAATTCCCCAGATCAGCCATGAGCGGGAAATTCTGAAAAATTATTATGACCAGCAGGAAGGCCAGGGATTCGACTATGCTTACCGCTATCCGGGAATGAATAAAGTCTTGCAGGCAGCAGGCCGAGTGATCCGCACGGCGGAAGACAGAGGGGTAATCCTGCTGCTCGATGAACGGTTCCTCCACAGGGAATACCGCCGGCTATTTCCTGTGGAATGGTCGGATTATATCGTATGCAGCCAGAAAACGGCGGGGGAGCAGATGAAAAAATTCTGGGAGCGGCCGGCAGACAGCTGAGTTCAGGGGGTATCTGTGAGAGATAACTTTTTCAGCAACTCCCGGCAGCCTTCCTCTGCATCCCGCCATGTAGCGTCAAAATCACGGGTATACCAGGGATCGGCCACATCGCCGGGGCGACTGGTATAATCCAATAACAAGTGGATTTTTCTGTCCGGATCACCGCCGCAGATGCGGCGCATATTGCGGAGGTTGGCACTGTCCATGCCGATCAGCAGATCGTATTTCGCATAATCGCTGGCCCGAAGCTGGCGCGCGGTCTTTCCAGCGCAGTCGATGCCGTGCTCTGCCAGCTTTCGCTTGACTGGCGGATAGACCGGGTTGCCGAGTTCTTCACGGCTGGTAGCGGCGGACTCAATGTGAAATTGAGCTTCTAGATTGGATTTTTTAACCAAATCTTTCATAACGAATTCGGCCATTGGACTGCGGCAGATGTTGCCGTGGCAGACGAATAAAATTTTTATCATATCTTTTATATCCCTTCATAAGCCTTCAAACCTTGATATTTCAAGCTTTCCGGCGCTTTTTTCATTTTTGGTTTTTTACCCTTAATCTG
>CANOZK010000016.1 GCA_947571775.1 uncultured Lachnospiraceae bacterium
GGCCTCCTGGTCCCAAACCAGGCGCTCTAGCCAAACTGAGCCACACCCCGCAACGAAGGGAATTCACATAAAATTCTAAAGAACTTGCTGTTTCTTCCCGACGACAAAATGTATTATATTACAAGAATCACAGATTGTCAACCACATTTTTACAAATAATTTAAAGTAAAATGGACTTCTCCTTTGTGGTCGATTTCCATAATCGCAAAACTGGGGTTTCTGCCCTCCTGTCTTGGATAAGACAGACTGCCCGGATTGACGGCTGTCACCGCGCCTTTGCGGACAATCACCGGCTTATGAGTATGCCCAAATAATACGATATCTTTTTTTCTGGCATAGGCCTCTTCCACGATCCGGCTCAAATCCATGTTCACTCCATAATTATGCCCATGGGCGATCAAAAGTCTGTGCCCGCCCAGATCCAGCTCTATCTCCCGCGGCAGATCTGTAAAAAAGTCATTGTTCCCCGCTACCATATAGGACGGACATTCCGCCAATACAGCGATATAATCTTCCCTGCCCTCGATATCGCCGCAGTGAATCAGCGCGTCAATGGGCTTTACCTTCTTTAACACTTTTTCCAGATTTCCATCCTTGCCATGGGTGTCGCTCACCACTAATATTTTCATAACAATTCCTTTTTTATCGCTTTAAGCGCCTTTCCCCTATGGCTTAACCGATTCTTTTCCTCCATAGAAAGCTGGGCGTTAGACGGTCCCTTCGGATCAATATAGAAAATGGGATCGTACCCAAATCCATGTTCCCCGCAGGATTCATATCCGATGTATCCTTCCATGGTTTCCCGGATGGTCACACAGCGTCCGTCCTCAAAAACAGCGGCAATGGCACAGACAAAACGCGCCGTACGCTGCTGCATCGGAACTCCCTGCAAACGCTCGATTAATTTGGCGTTTTTTATCTGATAGGAAGTGTCTTCTCCCATATACCTGGAAGAATAAATCCCAGGCTCCCGATTCAGATAATCGATCTCCAAGCCCGAATCATCGGCCAGTACCAGCGTATGACTGATCCGATGGACCGCCTGGGCTTTGATTTGGGCGTTTTCCTCAAAACTCTGCCCGGTCTCCTCTGTGTCCGTTTGGATGCCCGCCTGAGCCATAGACAAAATCTCATATCCGGTGTCCGCTAAAATCGCTCGGATTTCTTTCATCTTTTCCTCATTTGATGTGGCAAAAATCAGTTTTTTCACTTTTCTCCTCCCTCTGCTTTCGCTTGTCTTAGTATTATAACACCATTTCTACACATTCCACAACATGAAAAAGCCAAAGATTCTTGACAAAATGACGGGAGACAGTTATATTTATGGTAGAAGATTATAAGTAGAAACACAAAATTTCGTTTTTGCTTTGGGCCGATAGGTTATATTGTAATTGGCAAGATGGCTTCCGTCCTCATCACAGGGCGGATTTTTACTGTGAAAGTCCACCGCCGAACAGGCGGCATGTATTCAGGGCTGCCAGATGCAGGCGCATGTAGATTTCGTTACTATATTTGATTTGCAGCTATATTGATCAGGAGGTAGATTTTAGTGTACCAGAAAGTGGATACAACTCTGAATTTTGTAGACAGAGAAAAGCAGATTGAACAATTCTGGGAGGAAAACCATATTTTTGAAAAAAGTATGCAAGAGCGCAAAGGAAGCCCTCTTTATACTTTTTATGACGGGCCGCCGACGGCCAATGGCAAACCGCATATCGGCCATGTACTGACCCGCGTCATAAAGGACATGATTCCCAGATACCGCACCATGAAAGGAAATATGGTTCCCCGAAAGGCCGGCTGGGATACCCACGGTCTGCCAGTAGAGCTGGAGGTGGAGCGTTCCCTGGGACTGGACGGGAAAGAACAGATTGAAAGCTATGGGCTGGAACCTTTTATCAAGCATTGTAAAGACAGCGTATGGAAATACAAGGGCATGTGGGAGGATTTCTCCGGGACCGTAGGATTCTGGGCAGATATGGATGACCCGTATGTAACTTACCACGATGATTTTATCGAATCCGAGTGGTGGGCGCTGAAACAGATCTGGGAAAAAAAGCTTCTCTACAAAGGCTATAAAATCGTTCCTTATTGCCCCAGGTGCGGAACGCCTTTATCCAGCCACGAGGTTGCCCAGGGTTATAAAGACGTAAAAGAACGCTCGGCCGTTGTGCGGTTTCGGGTAAAAGGCGAGGACGCCTATATCCTGGCATGGACCACCACACCCTGGACACTGCCTTCCAATGTAGCCCTCTGCGTAAATCCCGCTGAAACTTATGTAAAGGTAAAAGCCGCCGACGGATCCGTCTACTATATGGCGGAGGCCCTGCTGGATACGGTATTGGGCCGTTTGGCAGAAGAAGGAAAACCCGCCTATGAAGTCCTGGAGACTTATACTGGCAAGGATCTGGAATATAAGGAATACGAGTCGCTGTTTCCTTTTGCAGACGTAAAGAAAAAAGCATTTTATGTAACTTGTGACTCTTACGTTACTCTGACAGACGGAACCGGCGTGGTTCACATTGCTCCGGCGTTCGGCGAGGATGACGCCAATGTGGGAAGAGCGTATGACTTGCCCTTCGTGCAGTTGGTGGATGAAGCCGGGAAAATGACTTCCGAAACCCCTTGGGCCGGAACCTTCTGCAAAGAGGCTGACAGAGCGATCCTGCAAGATTTGGAAGATCGCGGACTTCTCTTTGACGCGCCCAAGTTTGAGCACAGCTACCCGCACTGCTGGCGATGCGATACTCCACTGATTTATTACGCAAGGGAATCCTGGTTTATCAAAATGACTGCGGTAAAAGACGATCTGATCCGCAACAACAATACCATCAACTGGATTCCAGAAAGCATCGGAAAAGGACGCTTCGGCGACTGGCTGGAAAACGTGCAGGATTGGGGTATCAGCCGTAACCGCTACTGGGGTACGCCCTTAAATATCTGGGAATGTTCCTGCGGCCACATGCATGCCATTGGAAGCATCCAGGAGCTAAAGGAAATGTCGGACAACTGCCCGGACGATATCGAGCTGCACCGTCCTTATATTGACCAGGTGACCATCCGCTGTCCCGAATGCGGCAAAGAGATGCACCGGGTACCGGAAGTCATTGACTGCTGGTTTGACTCTGGGGCGATGCCTTTTGCCCAGCATCATTATCCGTTTGAGAATAAAGAACTCTTTGAACAGCAGTTCCCGGCAGACTTTATCTCAGAAGCCGTGGATCAAACACGGGGATGGTTCTACTCCCTACTGGCCATTTCCACGCTGATTTTCAACAAAGCTCCCTACCGCAACGTGCTGGTGCTGGGACACGTGCAGGATGAAAACGGCCAGAAGATGAGCAAGACCAAAGGCAACGCAGTCGATCCATTTGAGGCGCTTGAGGAGTTCGGTGCGGACGCTATCCGATGGTATTTTTATGTAAACAGCGCGCCCTGGCTTCCCAATCGGTTCCACGGGAAAGCCGTCACCGAAGGCCAGCGCAAATTTATGGGAACCTTGTGGAATACCTACGCATTTTTTGTCCTCTATGCGAATATTGATGCGTTCGACGCCACAAAATACAAATTGGACTACGACAGTTTGAATATTATGGATAAATGGCTGTTATCCAAACTGAATACACTGATTTCTGTTGTAGACGATCATATGGAGCACTACCGGATACCGGAAACCGCGCGGGCTTTGCAGAATTTTGTGGATGACATGAGCAATTGGTATGTAAGGCGCAGCAGAGAACGCTTTTGGGCAAAGGATATGCCCCAGGACAAAATCAACGCCTATATGACCCTGTACACGGCTTTGGTGAAAGTATGCCAGCTTGCCGCCCCCATGATTCCGTTTATGACCGAAGAGATTTACCAAAACCTGGTGCGCAGCATTGACAAGGACGCGCCGGAGAGCATCCATCTGTGCAGCTATCCCCAATCCAATCCAGACTGGATTGACAAAGAGCTGGAACGGAAAATGGATGAACTTCTGGAGATCGTTGTACTGGGAAGGGCATGCCGAAACAGTGCAAACCGCAAGAACCGGCAGCCATTGGCGGAAATGTTTGTCAAAGCGCCGGAAGCGCTGGACGGAATTTACACCGAGATCATCGCCGATGAATTAAATATCAAGAAAGTAACGTTTACCGATGATGTTTCCGGTTTTATCTCTTACAGCTTTAAGCCGCAGCTCAAAACCGTAGGGCCGAAATACGGCAAGCTGCTAAACGGCATCCGCGAATATCTGTCATCCTTAGACGGCACAAAAGCCATGGAAGAGCTGAAATCCCAGGGAAGCCTGCAATTTGAGGTAAACGGAGATCCGGTTTCTCTCGCCGAAGAAGATCTGTTGATCGAGACGGCCCAGATGGAACGATACAGCTCTGACTCTTACGGGGAAGTGACGGTAGTCCTGGATATCCAACTGACGGACGCCCTGATCGAAGAAGGCTTTATCCGGGAAATCATCAGTAAGGTGCAGACCATGCGAAAAGAAGCAGGATTTGAGGTAATGGATAAAATCCGGGTTTCTGCGGCGAAAAATGAGAAGATCGAAAACTTGATGAAAAAACGCGAACAAGAGATCTGCCCGGAAGTTCTGGCTGAGGATATGTGCCTGGGACAGACAACGGGTTATCAAAAAGAATGGAATATCAATTCTGAAAAAGTAGTTTTAGGTGTTGAAAAAATGTAAAGTTCAGGAGGTTATGCATGGCGAACGAAAAATTTAACAAAGAGACATTTCAAAAAGAAATTCGGGAAAATGTAAAATCCCTATACCGCAAAACTCTGGAAGAGGCAACGCCCCAGCAGGTTTTCCAGGCGGTGTCTTACGCAGTAGAAGATGTAATCATGGATCAATGGATTAAGACCCAGGAAATATACAATAAGCAAGACCCAAAAACCGTCTATTATATGTCCATGGAATTTCTCATGGGCCGTGCCCTAGGCAATAACCTGCTGAACCTTATGGCCATGAAAGAAGTGCGCGAGGCTCTGGATGAATTGGGCTTTGATCTGAACGTCATCGAAGACCAGGAGCCGGATCCCGCGCTTGGCAACGGCGGCCTTGGCCGCCTGGCCGCCTGTTTCCTGGATTCCTTGGCAACGCTGGGCTACTGCGCTTATGGCTGCGGCATCCGCTACCGTTATGGGATGTTCAAACAAGGAATCAAAGACGGATATCAAGTGGAAGTACCGGATAACTGGTTAAAGGACGGATATCCTTTCGAGCTGCGCCGTCCCGAATACGCCATAGAAGTGCGGTTCGGCGGTCATGTACGAGTGGAATACGACGAGAGAACCAAGAGCCAGAAGTTTATCCAGGAGAATTACCAATCCGTGCAGGCAATTCCCTACGATATGCCCATTGTGGGATACAACAACGGAATTGTAAATACCCTGCGTATCTGGGATGCCCAGCCGATTGTGGATTTCCAACTGGAATCCTTCGACAAAGGAGATTACCGCAAAGCCGTGGAACAGGAAAACCTGGCCCGCAATATCGTGGAAGTTCTCTATCCCAACGACAGCCACTACGCCGGCAAAGAGCTGCGCCTGAAACAGCAGTATTTCTTTATCTCCGCCAGCGTACAGTCAGCCATTACCAAATATAAGAGAACCCACCCGGACATCCGCAAATTCCACGAAAAAGTAACGTTCCAGATGAACGACACCCATCCGACTGTGGCTGTGGCAGAGTTGATGCGGATTCTTCTGGATGAAGAAGGATTAAACTGGGACGAAGCTTGGGAAGTTACAAGCAAAACCTGCGCCTATACCAACCATACGATTATGTCGGAAGCCCTGGAAAAATGGCCCATTGAGCTGTTCTCCCGGCTGCTGCCCAGAATTTATCAGATCATCGAAGAGATCAATCGCCGTTTTATCCTGGATATCGAGAAAAAGTATCCTGGCAATTATGACAAGGTACGCAAAATGGCAATTATCTACGACGGCCAGGTAAAAATGGCGCACTTGGCAATCGCCGCAGGCTATTCTGTCAACGGCGTAGCAAGACTGCACACGGAAATCCTCAAGAAGCAGGAATTGAAAGATTTCTACGAGATGATGCCTGAGAAATTCAACAACAAGACCAACGGAATCACTCAAAGGCGTTTTCTGCTCCACGGCAACCCGCTTCTGGCCGACTGGGTGACCAGATATATTGGAGACGAGTGGATTACCGATCTGGGCCAGATTCGCAAGTTGAAAATCTATGCAGACGACGAGAAAGCCCAGCAGGAATTTTTGAATATCAAATACCAGAACAAGGTACGCCTGGCCAAATATATCAAAGAACACAACGGCGTGGAAGTTGACCCCCGCTCCATCTTCGATATCCAGGTCAAACGCCTTCATGAATACAAACGCCAGCTTTTGAATATCCTGCACGTGATGTACCTGTATAACCAGTTAAAAACCCATCCAGAAATGGAATTTTATCCCAGAACCTTTATCTTCGGGGCAAAAGCTTCCGCGGCATACCGCAGGGCAAAACTGATTATCAAACTGATCAATTCCGTAGCGAGTGTAATAAATAACGACGCCTCTATCAAGGGCAAAATTAAAGTCGTATTTATCGAAAACTATCGGGTATCCAATGCAGAAATGATTTTTGCAGCGGCAGACGTTTCCGAGCAGATCTCAACGGCAAGCAAGGAGGCCTCTGGAACCGGAAATATGAAATTTATGTTAAACGGCGCGCTGACCCTGGGCACCATGGACGGAGCGAATGTGGAAATCGTAGAAGAAGTGGGCGAAGAAAATGCCTTTATCTTTGGTTTGTCCTCCGACGAAGTCATCAATTATGAAAACAACGGCGGTTATCGCCCGATGGATATCTTCAACTCCGACAACGAGATCCGCCAGGTGCTGATGCAATTGATCAACGGTACCTTCGCCCCCAATGACCCGGAACTATTCCGCGACATTTACGACTCCCTGCTGAATACCAATAGCAGCAGCAAAGCGGATATGTATTTCATACTGGCAGACTTCCGCTCCTATGCAGAAGCCCAGCAACGGGTGGAAAAAGCTTACCGGGATGAAAAGGGCTGGGCGAGAAGCGCCATATTGAATACCGCAAGCAGCGGCAAATTCACCTCTGACCGGACGATCCAGGAATATGCTACCGAAATCTGGCATCTGGATAAAGTAGAATTATAGGAAATATAAATAATATATCGTGAAGATTCCCCAGAAACATTCTGTTACTGGGGAATTATTATTAACATGAGTCCGACAAACACTTGTTACTGTTCACCGCCAATCTCATTTACTTTAAAGAAGTAAAACAGAAATTATTGAATACTTTCCCTTAAAAAACAGCGTTTTAAGGGGTCCGGGGGAGATCCGCAATCCCCCGGCGCTTTTGGTACTTTTCTCGTAGAAAAAATACAAGATTTGAAACATAAGTAAATATCGATGAATCAGCGTTTTCTTAAACATAAGTAAATGACATTGCCCTACGAACCGTTATCATTATGCGTGCTTTTTCTGGCACTTGGATATAAACAGATAAAGCAAAAACCATACTGCACAATGAACCCCAAGGATAATCATATCTTTACCGGCGGTTACCGCACCGCCATTCGCCAAATCCATGATTCCCTCAAAGGTAGCGCTGGACGGGACAAAATAGCAGATGTACGAGACAATCTTGTTTCCCTCCACCGCCAGGTACTTCAACAGAGGAACCGCCATAAACACAATCATAACAATTTTGATGTAAACCACGCCTACCATCAGCCCATCTGAAATACGGCCAACAAACAGGCCAATCAGCGCCGCTACAAAGGCCGACAATACGATTAACGCCAACATAGCCGCCGCCTTAGCAGCGGGAAACCTGAAACAAATCGCCGCCGTGACAATAGCGGACAAACAGCCAAATACAAAACCGATAAAAATTTTTTGAAGCACGTATTGTCTGGATGTCATAGGCAGTATTTCATTGATAAATGCAACACCATCTTCTTTTTCAGAAATGATGTTCATTGCATTAAAGGTGCATCCCATGAACATCGCCACAACCAGTGTCATTGCAGCAAAAATGTACCGATAGCCCGCCAATATATCGGGCCTTTCCAAAATCTGCACACTGGCCTGCGCCGCCATTTCACGCTGCCCATAGAGTGCCGGGAGCGTACCCGCGGTCTGATGCCATATTGCCAATTCATCGCCGGATAATATGGTCTGAATACCATCTCCGTCCATTTCCACACCGATCAGATTGGTGGAGGGGTCATTGATCGCCGAAACTAGTTCATCTCTCGTCTGGCAGACCGTAACAGAACCGTATCGTTTCAGCCAGCTTTCTGTTTCGAGGTCAACACCGCCTGCTGCCACGCCAAAGTGTAATTCCCCCAGAGAAGACAGGTCAATGGAGCCGACATAATTCAATACAATGGCTACCACAATAGGCAGGAGAAACGACATCATACAAAACTTGTCTTTCCTGACGCTTTTCAGTTGATAGATCCATCCTTTCATGGTTAACCCTCCTTTCGCATTTCCCTGCAAAACGCAGCGGAAGCGATTCCAAAGAGCAGGAGAATTGCACACGCCGCACAAATAGAATAAGCCAGGTTTATAGCAGGCATACCGAAAAATGCGTTTTTTAGCCCCATATATACATGATAAAACGGATAATAATCAATCCATAGCATTTTAATCGAAGTGTTGGCCGACAAAAAAACAGGGGCTGTCGCAAAAAGCGCAATCACCAGATAAGCCAGCGAAAATTGTTTGAAGTCTTTTAACAGCATCGCACAGACAAAGCCCGTAAGCGACATAATCAGGGATAAGATTGCAGTCTGCGCCAATACGGCAGGCAGAATACTTGCCATCTCCGCCGGTCCGATATTGAACAAAGTCATCAGAGCTGCAAAAACCAAATCCGTCAGCAAAAAGAGAAAGATCTTAGAAAATACAAACAGGCTCTTTTCCAGCGGCATAATGGCATGGACACGAATCACGCCCATTCGCTTCTCTTTGAACAGGACAGATGCAATTCCCAAAAATCCCACGGCAACAATCTCAATAAACAGCAGTTCACAGGTTATATCTTTGCGGTTCTTCCCTTCCGGGCTGTCGCCGCCCACGATCTCCGGCGTATGTTCATCGTCGGTATGCAGCAAAGACAGTGCATAATCCGCTCTGTGGCGGTCAACCTTTTCCGCTCCCGCATAAAGTACAATATCCGGCTTGCCGTCGCTGGCATTGATTCCCACACCGTTTGTGTCTCTGACAAGCATTGCGTCCATTTCCTCCAGAGAATCCACTGCATAGATGAGATTGGAAACCTGGGCCTGTGTTCCCGCCGGGTCATAGAGATATACATTGTAGATTTCCATATGCATAAAATTTAGATAGCCAAAATTAATGAACACTGTATAAAACACAAGCGATCCCAGAGCTACAAAGAAAAATTTTCCTGACGCCATCATCCTGCAATCTTTTTTGAACACAGAATAAAGGCTTTTCCAAATCAAAACAGCCTCCTTCCTGCGTATTGGATAAATATATCCTCCAAAGTCGGTTCCTGAGAATGGATGCTTATCAGTTTATCATATGCAAAAGGAATCCCTGTTTTCAGCTTGGATGCTTCCATCGTTTGTTGCTCCTGTTTGCCTTGATACAGATAATCCACAACAACACTGTGATTACTATTCTGATCCTTTAGATTTCTCGGCGTATCAAGAGCGACAATGTTCCCATTTGAGATAAACGCTACCCTGTCGCAGAGCAGATCGGCGTCCAGCATATTGTGGGTCGTCACGAACACGGTTGTGCCTTTCTGCCTCTCGTTCTCTATGATTTTGCGAAAAAGGACAGCCCCAGTCGGGTCAAGACCGCTGGTCGGCTCGTCCAGAAACAAAAGCTTTGGATTGCTGATTAAAGCCCTCGCCATACTGACGCGCTGGCGCATCCCTTTGGAATAAGAGGAGACTGGTTTTTTGAGAAAGTCCCATTTAAATTCCAGCTCGTCAAGCAGTTCTTTTGCATCCCGCAGTTGTTCCCTGGGATAGAATGAAGAAAAATATTTCAGATTGTCAAGGGCGCTTAAATTGGCATACAGGTAGGGAAATTCAAACAGGACGCCGATTTTCTGAAAAAAACCCCGTGTATGTACGCGCTTTAAGTCTTCCCCAAACAGGGATACCATACCGCCATATCCTTTCAGGATGCCGGTCAATATCTTCTGTGTCGTAGACTTCCCCGAACCGTTGGGACCTAAGAAGCCAAAGATTTCCCCGTCCTCTACCGTAAAATTCAAGCCATGCAACGCCTGTTTGTCTTTCCCATAAGAAAAGAGCAGGTCTTTTACCTCAATCATTCGTCATCCCCCCCATTTCCCATGCTGTCCTTTTTTCTTTCCCTGTTCCCGCTTGCTCCACCATTTCAGAAACGTTACCTTAAACGGGACAGAGATTGCCAGCGCCGCCAGAATTACAAGCCACCAGTACCATTTTAAACCTAAAAGCATAACCGTTACCTCCTTCTGAGAAAATTCCCTCTTGATGGAGCAAGAATAAAAAAGTGGGTTGAAGTCCATGTGAAATCGGTGTGAAGTTGGTGTGAAATTCTTTTCAATGTCAATCCGTATACCATGGCAAAAAAGAAAAAGCTCCGATTTCTTTTTCAGAAACCAAAGCCTTTCAGTAATGATTGATTTTTTATTTTACAGTGGGAATGGAAAAGTAAAATGTCACTCCGCCGGGTTGATTTGCAGCTCCGTACGCCAAGCGCTGCATAGAAAGAATCTGTGCGACAATTGCAAGTCCCAGTCCTGAACCGCTGTATTTTGTATTTTTGTCACGATAAAATTTCGCCCATATTTTTGAAAGATTTTCCTGCGGGATAGGCATTCCTTGATTATAGATGGAAAAGTCTAACAGACCGTCGCGCTCTTTCAGCAGCAGTTTCAAAACGCCGCCTGGTTGGACATTTCTCTTTGCATTGACAATCAGGTTATTGAGCACCTGCTCCATCCGGCCCTTGTCGGTATTGACATAGACAGGCAGTTTTGGCAGTTCATATTGCAGGTCAAAATCAGCGTCCGGGGTATCCATCAGCAATCTTCCAGAAACCGTTTCCAATAATTCAACAAAGTCAAAGCGTTCCGGGCGAAGCTGTATCGCTCCGTTTTCCAGCGCAGACAGATCAAGCAGAGTAGTAATTAAGCCGCTCATACGCTCCGTTTCCGTTATGATAACCTCGGAATAATTTTGCTTTTTTGTTTCGTCCGTTTCATCCTGTAATCCCTCGGCATAAGCCCGGATCACGCCCAACGGGGTTTTCATTTCGTGGGATAGGCTGTCTACCAACTCTTTTCGCTCGGCCAGCAGACGTCTCTTTTGTTCCACATCCTGCTCTAACTTTCTATTAGCATTTTCTAATTTTAGAAACGCTTCCTGTAAACTTTTAGACATCACATTCAGGCTGCGGGAAAGTTCCCCAAATTCATCGTGTCCTGCCACCCTGCAAGGCTGAGAAAAATCTAAATTTGCCATGCTCCGGGCAGCCTCATTCAGCTCAGACACAGGCTTTGAAATAAACCGGGCCATCCATAAGTCAATTATGCAAATTAGGACGGCAACAAAAGCAAGCCAGATTCCAAGGGAAACATCTGCGTTCAGAGGCGGCCTGGTAGAAAATGCATAAGATAACACCAGAATAACGCCCATCAGTTTAGAAGCCAGCAGTATTTTCTTGCGAATGGTGAAAACATGCATACGATCGTTTATTTTCATACTGCCACCTCAAATTTATAGCCAGACCGAATAAGCGTGACAATATGTCTGCCCTCGTCGCCCAATTTCTGGCGGAGGGTTTTGATGTGCGTGTCCACCGTCCTGGTCGTTCCCTCAAAGTCGTATCCCCATATCCGGTTAAGCAACTGTTCCCGGCTGAAAATCTGATCTGGGTTTGACATCAAAAAAAGAAGCAGCTCATATTCCTTATAGGTCAACGTAATTTCCTGCCCGTCCAGAAAGACTTTACGGGAAGTTGGAATGATTGAAATTTTTCCGGCGTTTACGGCGTCTACTGGAAGGACGGAAGAACGGCGCAGTAAGGCGTTTGCTTTTGCCAGCAGCACTCTAGGGCTAAAGGGTTTTGTCATGTAATCATCCGCACCGAGGTCATAACCTTTCAGCTTATCGTCCTCGCTCTCCTTGGCGGTCAGCATGATAATGGGGAGATTACTCATTTCCCTTGCTATTTTGCAGACGGAAAACCCGTCAAGGTGGGGCATCATAATATCCAGTATCATCAAATCCATCGGATTGTTTTTCAGCATCAGCAGCGCATCCATCCCATCGTCCGCCGTAAAGCAGGTATGACCGCCGCGCTGCATATATTCAGCAATAATTTCCTGCATCTTCTTTTCATCTTCGATAATTAGAATTTTCGCCATGAAATCTATTCCTCTTCTTCCTGCGCCAACAGGCTTCTTTTGTGTTCTTTGGTATCAGCCGCAAGCCGTTTTTTCGCTGCTTCCAGGAACATATTATCTTCCTCTGTCAGAATCATTATATGCGTCAAGACGAATAAATTCAAGCATTTAAGAAGCTAAAGCTCGGAAATCAATTTTGATTTAGAAAACTGTTTTGTTTGGCGAGCCAACTCTGAAAGAAACGCAAATTCTCCCGCTCCTGTATGCTTCTCTTTTCGGCGCTTTCCTCCATAATCTGTATGTATTTTACACGCAGCTTCCATTTTCTTTTCTGTTCTGCCTCAAACTGTTCTTGTTCTTCCTTCGTCGGACCGGTGAGCCTTCCGCCTCCGCTAACCGTACAATTTCGCACATCTCCGTTTTCATCCAGATCAAACACATAGCTTTTCTCTGCCTGATGCTCCGCCACATTGTAGCCATAGGACGCGGCCACCGTATTGTCCCAACGGTCGTAATCTTCTTTCCACTCTTGCAGCTTTGCCATAATCTGCCGGGCATAGGCGGGATCTGCATCCATTTTCTGCTGCAAGCTCTCTGGTATGAGAACTGCAATCCGCCCAGAGCCGATACTGCTGTAATTTCTTTGCAGATCACTTCGAGTCTGCGGCGGATTCGCACCGACAGGCTGCCAGTCATTCAAGGCATCCGCACTCGTATTCTTTTTGAAATATTCCCAAAAAGGAAAGTCGTTTCTCTGCCAGTTGGCGGAAGAAATATTGGCATTGCCCACATGGGTCACGACATCATACAATGGGAAAGCGTCTGCAAAATTGGTTGCGCCTGCTTTTCCGGTATTGTAAACTCTGCCGATGGCTGAAATAGAATCCGTAGAGCCGGCCATTTTCATGGCATATGCCTGTTGATAGGCGCTTGCCGCATTTTTATCCGTTATTTTGCTTAAATGTTCCTGATAGGACTGGCCCATATAAAAGCCGGATTGAACCCCATTTACATCCGTTTTCTGGCCTGCCGTCTTCTGCGCCGTCCTTGCAGCCGCAAGCTCCGCAAACGTTTTTCCCGTACTTTTTTCGGCGGTTCCACTCTTTTTGTACTGCTCTGTCAAAAAATACCTCTCTAAATTACTGGTTACTCCAAAATCCATCTTCATTTCTCCTTTCACTTTTCATCATTACGGACAGGATAAACACCCTGCCTTCGATTCTAAAATCCATCGTTCCCTGATACTTTTCTGCTGTGCTCTTGATATTCGCAAGCCCTATGCCATGAGCGTTTTTGTCCGCCTTTTTTGTTGCTGGGAAATCCTCTTTTTGTTTTTTCACCAGACGTCCGTCAAAGCTGTTCTCAACTTTCAAGATCAAAAGACTGCCTTTTTGCAGAGAACTTAGGCGAATGAAGGTATCCGCTTGTGCATCTTCCTTTTTCAGCTTTTGACAAGCCTCTATCGCATTGTCCAAAGCATTTCCCAAAACAACGCCGATGTCATAGCTGCGGATTTTGAGATTTTGTGGAAAAAACAACCGCTCCGCGTCCATTTTTAAATCCGGGACTTGCCGTACTGCTTCATGATATTTCATGTTCAGCAAGATATCCACGATTGTATTCCCGGTCCTGAATGAAATCTCCAGTTTTTCAAACGCCCGGTTCAAATCCGCCAGATAAATTTGCAGTTCCTGATTTTCTTCCTCTCTGTCCCTGTCAAAAAGACGCTGAATAACACAGAGCGTATTCTTCATGTCGTGTTTCATGCTTCGGATACCCGAATAGACGCGCTCCATCTCTTCTATGTGTTCCTGCAGATTCATCACCTGTTTTTCAAGAATAATCCTTGCGCTCCTTTCCCGGTTCGAGTAAACCATGTCCTGAAACAGCTTTACTCCATGCAGGATCGAAAGCAGCGACAACAGCAGAATCGCCGGAATCAGAACGATCAATACCGGATATCTGTCATACAATATTTTGGGGATGCCGTTTTCCATTGTAATTATGATAATCCGCAGCAGCAGACAGATCATCAGCCCGACCGCAGCCGGAGTGAGGATAAACAGAAGTTCCGCCCGGTTAATGTCATATTCCTTTTCATGGAAATCCCGGACAATTTTTTTCAAAGACCCATACATAAGCAGCGCAATGGCTAAATACTCTAAGATCCATTCGCCGATCAAACCGGCGTTCACTATTACCCCAAACGCCCTTTCCGATGCAAATACGCCTTTTTCTGCGCACCAGCTCCAGATATGAATCATTCCATCCCCAAGCTCTCCCAACAAAATGACCACCGCATAACGGCTGATGTCTGCAACGGCTTGAAAAGCCACAACAAGGAAAACAGTGGTCAAACAAAAAGCTTTATAAAAACAAACGGCAAGAAAAGCCAATGTACCAAGCGCCAGCGCCATTCTTCCAATCGCCACTTTATAGTCCCAGAGATCGGAGGAACCCATCCAAGACAGTATCAGCCTCAATACCGTATACAAAACGACAACTGCCCCGGCGTTCCACCAGTTAGCCTTCCCTTTGATTTCCAGAAAACTCCCATAAAAATATTGCAGACAGTATCCCTGAAACGCATATAGAAATACGGGAAAAATGATATTTACCGCTTTAGACACTGGACACACCTCCGCTTTGCAGATACCACATATACGCTTTTACAAACTCACTATATTTCTTTTTTGCCAAATACACGGTATCTCCATTTGTAAGGATAATGCTGTCATTTGCATATTCTGTAATATACGCCATATTCACGATATACGCCCGGTGGCAGCGGTAAAACCCTTCTCCAAGCTGCCCCTCCAATTCCTCCATCGTCGCATAGATCTCTATACCATTCTTCCCCCTGGCTGTGTGTATTTCTACTTTCTTTCCCCTGCTCTCAATATACAAAATATCAGCCTGGTCAAGCGTCAGATTTTTTGTTTTGATAAAAAGCTCCTGTTTGTCTTTCTTTCTCCTTGCCTCTTTTACCGCTCTGTCAAGAACCTCTGCAAATTTCTTTTCGTCCACAGGCTTTAACAAGTACTGGAACGCATATAGATCAAACGCGTCAAACACATACTCCTTGAGTCCTGTAATGAATATAAGAACCGTTTCCTCCTGGTTCTTGCGAAGACGCCTTGCTACTTCAATGCCATTTATGCCGTCCATCTGTATATCAAGAAAAACAATGTCAAACCGCCTCTCTGCCGCCAGCAATTCCTCACCCGTGGCATAACACTCTATGCGACTTCTTGGCCTTTGCTTCTCTATCAGTCCACACAGATACTCTCTGATTACTTCTTCGTCATCTATGACCGCTATATCCAAAATTTATCACCCCAAATCTCAAAAAGGCTTCTACTTTGTTATATCGGCAGAAATTTCTCATTTTTCGGGTAAATGGAACGAAAGGGTTACTTTTTGGGAACGAAAAGAAAAAATTTATATTGAACATCTCTAAAGTATTCCCAGATTCCATTCCTGCACAGCTTTTTTTGAAGCTGGCCTCTCCCGCTGCCGGGTATGCAAAAAACCGGATGGGCATACTTTCATACCCCCGTCCGGTTTTTTCTCCTCTTTTGGTTTCTCTTTTCATTAATCCCGCGACATCACTACCAGCAGACACCCTTTCTCAAAGGTGATTGCCGCCTCTTCCTCTGCAATCTCATTGCTGACCGTCAGGCCACAGTCCTGGCTGGTCAAACAGTAATTTTCCAAAGGATAGACAAACCCTTGCAAAGTCAATCCTTCCACCGGACCGCCCAGGGCAAACAAAGACACATACTTCCCCCATTGGCGCTCCCGGCACAGCGTGATCGGCTGATCGGCGGCCCAGATATAATTGTGGGCGTCCGCCAGGTAACTGTGAACGCCTATGGAAAGACCATAAGACAACAGTTCCAGATTGGCAAGCACATGATCCAGACGAGTTCCGGTGCCGCCCAGAATTCCGATCTCCGTCGCTCCCATCTCAACCGCCAGATGAAACGCAGACTGGGTATCCGAGTCGTCTTTTTGCGGATTAAGCCTGCGCACAAGAATCTCCGGGCGGTTCTGGTATTCCTCCAGCAATCCCTCTGGGGCGCTGTCAAAATCCCCTACAATTCCATGCGGAACGATCTGATTTTGATAGCAGAATTCCAGTCCCTTGTCCACCGCTATGATTTTATCATATTTTTGTTCCCGTAAAAATGCAAGGGCAAAATCACCCTGGATATTGCCCCCGCTAAGTAATACAGCACATATTTTTTTCATATTTTTTCCGTATACCGATTCATGATCCTTCGGGCCTTTTCCACATTTTGAGCCAAGTCGCCGCAAAACAGATAAGACCCCGCCACAATCCAACTGGCGCCGGCCTCCAGCACAATCGGAAGTGTCTTCTCGTCGATTCCGCCGTCCACCTGGATGGGAATATCTGCCCCTTCGTCCTTTAGCATCTGCCTGGCCTGGAGGATTTTCTCTGTGGAATCTTCAATATATTCCTGTCCCCCAAAGCCCGGCTGCACAGTCATAATCAGCAGCATGTCAATGTTGTGCAGAAGGTAGCTGATTTCGTTCACCGGCGTCGCCGGTTTTACCGAAATCCCTACTCTCATGCCTGCATCCCGAATCCGGTTTACCGTCCGCTCCAGATCCTCACACGCTTCCGCATGAACCGTGATGGAATCCGCGCCGCACGCTGCGAAATCCTGAATATACCGTTCCGGTTCCGTAATCATCAGATGCACATCAAAAAACAGATTTGATTCCTTTCGGATGGACTGAATCACTGGCATTCCAAATGAAATGCTGGGCACAAAGTCTCCGTCCATCACATCAATATGCAGCCATTTCAGCCCTTGCCTCTCCAGCGTCTGGATCTGTTCCCCCAGACGGTTAAAATCCGCAGACAAAATAGACGGGCATAACTGATATTCCATGAATTTAATATCTCCTTTTATTTTTTAACTCGGTAAATAGATTGCAATAATTCTCATACCTAGAAGGGTGAATGCGCCCTTCCTCCAAAACCTGCCGCACCATACAGCCTGGTTCCGAAATGTGAACGCACCCCTGAAACCGGCATTGTCCCTCGTATGGCGCAAATTCTGGAAAAAAGCACTTCAAATCTTCTTTTTCTATGGCATCCAGATACAGGCTGCTAAAGCCAGGGGTGTCCATCAGGTAAGTCTCCTCCCTCACGGGAATGAGCTGGGAATGGCGGGTGGTGTGCCTGCCTTTTTTCAGCTTTTTGCTCACCGTCCCCGTTTCCATCTGTATTTCTTTCTGTAAAAGATTCGCCAGAGAAGATTTTCCCACACCGGAAGGGCCTGCTGCTACCGTAGTTTTCCCTTCCAGCAGTTGATTCAGCGCGTCCGCCCCTTCTCCGGTTCGGGTGCTGGTAAAAATCATGGGGCAGCCGCAGCCAGCATAAATCTCCCGCACAGCGTCCATCTCTTCTGGTTGTGCCAAATCCTTCTTGTTAAAACAGAGACAGACGGGAACCTGTGCTTTTCGCATCATCACCAGGAAGCGATCCAAAAGCATATAATTGGGCTTCGGATCGTCCAGGGAAAAAATCAGCATCGCCTGATCCACATTTGCCACAGCAGGCCGTATCAACTGATTCCTGCGGGGCAGGATTTCCTGGATATTTCCCTCTTGGTCTTCTTCGTCCAAAATGCAGATCTGAACTTCGTCTCCTACCAACGGCTTTCTATTCTCTTTTCTGAAAATTCCTTTTGCTTTACATTCATACAGGCCCTTTTGCGGAATGTGTACATAGTAGAATCCCGCAACGCCTTTGATGATTCTGCCCTGCATCAGTCTACCTTCTGGAAAGCGATGGGATAATGCCCCAGCTCTACATAGTCGCTTCCGATCAGCTCATACAGATACAGCGTTCCCTCGCCAACTCCCGGCTCTCCGGTAATGTCTAACTGATACGGAAAATCTACGGTTTTTCCTTCCATAATCGTATCTACCTTTGGAGAACTGTTTACTTCCTGAACCAGTTCCATTTTTACCATTCCTCCGGTATAAGTAGCTGGAGTATCTAAGGTCTGCGTACATTTCCAGGTGCCGGACGCATCTGTGCTTCCGCCCTCTGGTGTCGGCGTCGCTGTGGCGTCTGGATCCGGAGAAGCTTCCGCTTCCGGCGACTCTTCCGGTGTGGATTCGGGTCCGGTGCTCACCGTAATGGTGATGCTGGATCCTTTTTCTGCATAAACGCCTTCCGCAATACTCTGCGACATAACCTGCCCTTCTGGGGTTGTATCGCTGGAAGCAGATTCTACCAGCACATTGAAGGCCGCTAAAGCCGCTTTTGCCGCCGTCTCATCCATTCCAATCACATTCGGTACCATGGCATCCTCATACTCATTTCCCATACTCACTTCCAAGGTTACCATTTCACCAGAAGTACTCTGTGTCCCGGCTGCCGGAGTCATACTCATGACCGTCCCGATCTCATAATCGTAACTGTAAGACTTGGTGGTGCTCACCGTAAAGCCCATCTCTTTGAGCGTCCGCTCTGCCGTTTCCTGGGTCTCCCCAACTACATCCGGCAAGGTCAGCACTGCGCTGCCGCTGCTAAGTTTGTATTTGATAGTTGTATATTTCTGGACTTCGGTTCCCGGCTCAATCTCCTGAGAGGAAATCAGTCCCTTGGCATATGTGTCCGAAGTTTCTTCCTCTGTATACTGCAGCCCCAGATACAGCTCTTTTACAATCTGCGTAGCCTCTTCCTCGGTCTTTCCCGTCAGATCTGGCACCTCTACCATATCTCCTTCCGGGTTTTCCGTTTCTTTTGCCGTCTTATCGTCGGAATCGCCGCTGCCAGGGCCGAAGCTGAACAGCCCTGCCGCATTGCCGATAAACACAATCAGAACGCCGATAATCAAAGCCCCGATGATAAATCCGCCAATGGTCATCGCCTTTTCCAGCCTGTGGTTTAGCCCGCCGCCGGAATCTTCATCGTCGTCATCGATCAGCTCTTCGTCGTCGAAATCCTCTGTGGAATCATAATAATCCTCCTCCGCCGGCAGAGGGGGCACTTCTTTTACTGTATTGGTTTTGCGAATCGCGTCAATATCCTCCCCCTGAAAAACCACGGTTTTTCCGTCTGTATTCAGAGGCACCAATTTTACAAAATCCCCCTGCGGATCGATCAAAGAGTGTTTCAGATCCGCGATCACCTCTTCCATATTGGGATACCGACGATCCACGCTTTTTTGCGTACACTTAAAAATAATCTGTTCCAAGCTAAAAGGCAGATCCGGCGTATAATCGCTGGGCGGCTCCATCTCTTCTTGCAAATGCTTGATTGCAATGGATACAGTGGTATCGCCCTCAAAAGGCACAACGCCCGTCACCATCTCATACATGGTGATTCCCAGGGAATAGATATCGCTTTTCTCATCGCTGTACCCTCCGCGCACCTGCTCCGGCGAACTGTAATGCACAGAGCCCATGGCATTGGAGCTGATGGTATTGGAGGACGCAGCCCTGGCGATCCCGAAATCCGTTACCTTCACCTTTCCGTCTGTCGAAATAATAATGTTCTGAGGTTTAACATCCCGGTGAACGACCCCATGGTTGTGGGCAGCTTCTAGCCCCATGGAAACCTGGATTGCGATGCTGGTAGCTTCCTTTACGCTCAGTTTGCCTTTTTTGGAAATATATTCTTTCAGGGTAATCCCTTCTACTAGTTCCATTACGATATAATGGACTCCCTGATCTTCTCCTACGTCAAATACATTTACTACATTGGGATGAGTCAGGCCTGCCGCAGACTGAGCCTCTGTTTTGAATTTCTTGATAAAATTCGTATCTTCCCGAAATTCCTGTTTCAGAACCTTCATCGCCACAAAGCGGTTCAGCTTATGATCTTTTGCTTTGTAGACATCCGCCATGCCGCCTGTGCCGACTTTGCCCACGACCTCATAACGCTCCCCTACAATCATTCCTTCTTTTATCATTCTTCCACCTCTTTGGTAAATGGTTCTATTAGCACAACTGCAATATTATCCTTGCCGCCGTTAGCGTTGGCCAGGCGAATCAAAGCTTTTCCCTTTTCCTTTAAACTGCCCGGTTGTTCCAACAGTTTCGCAATCTCCTCATTGGTGACCATATTGCTCAATCCATCCGAGCACATCAGTATCATGGCATCCGGCTGAATCTCAAAATCAAAGAAATCCACATCCACAGACGGAGCGACGCCCAGTGCTCTGGTAATGATATTTTTATCCGGATGATTCAAAGCTTCTTCTTCTCGTAGTTCTCCCATTCGAACCATTTCCTGTACAAGAGAATGGTCTTTCGTAATTTGTCGGATTCCCTGATGAATCAGGTAGAGGCGGCTATCGCCCACATTTGCCACATACGCAGAGCTCCCAACGATTGTGGCAGCCACGATTGTCGTCCCCATCCCTTTTCTGTCCGCCGATTTCGCCGCTTCCTCCAAAATCTGCAGGTTTGCGGATTCAATGCCGTGGCGCATGACTTTTACAGGATTGTAATTGGCATCCTCCCTAACCGTATCTACTAAAACATGGACTGCACAGGATGAAGCAAAGTCTCCCGCATTATGTCCGCCCATCCCGTCTGCCACCACAAATAAGTTGGGCAAGTTCCCCACGGTATCTGTGGAGGCATACACATAATCCTGATTCACCTGCCTTCGCTGTCCGATGTCCGTACCCGAGTACACTCTCATCGTCATTTCTCTCTTTCCGTTATTTCCGTTACTCTGCCGCCAAAGGGCATCTCCTCTTTCGGGGCCATATGGCGCCGCCGAAGCTGCCCGCAGGCGCCATCAATATCACGGCCCATTTCCCTTCTAATAGTAACATTAATTCCATATTTTTCAAGTTTATTTTTAAAATTGCCTGCAACTTTCTGGTCAGGCTGCCGGAAACTGCGTTCTTTCACAGGATTCACGGGAATCAGATTCAGATGGCAGTTGCGTCCGCGCAAAAGCTGGGCAAGCTGCCGCACATCCTCCTGGGTATCGTTTACGCCGCCGACCAGGCTGTATTCATAGGTCATCCGTCTTTTGGTATTCTGAAAATAAAAATCGCAGGCTTTCATCACTTCATCTAGGCTGTACTTTTTGGCTATGGGCATCAGCTCCTGCCTTTTCTCGTCCGTCGCCCCATGCAAAGAAAGCGCCAGCGTAATCTGAAGTTTTTCCCTGGCCAGATCATAAATCCGCGGTACGATCCCGCAGGTAGATACCGTGAGATTTCGCTGGCTGATCTGCATTCCCTGCTCGTGGCTGATCAGCCGGATAAACCGCAGCAGATTGCTGTAATTATCCAGAGGCTCCCCGGTTCCCATAACCACCACATGAGACACCCGTGTTCCCACATCGCGCCTTATAGCGTAGACCTGCTCTAGCATCTCCTGGGCCGTCAGATCCCGCACGAGTCCGCCGATGGCAGAGGCACAGAAACGGCAGCCCATCCGGCACCCGGCCTGGGAAGAAATGCACACAGAATCCCCATGGCGGTAATGCATCCACACACTTTCCACCATCTGCCCATCTGGCAATACAAACAGATATTTTCTGGTTCCGTCCAAAGCGGATACTTGGAGATCTGCCGGTTTCAGACGCAGAAGCGGATATTCCTGTTCGAGCTGGCTGCGCATGGCCTTGGGCAGATTCGTCATCTGCTGATAGCTGTCCGCCTGTCTCTTGTGCAGCCACTCAAACAACTGCTTTCCCTGAAAATCCTTTCCCCCCAGTTTTCGGACAAGCTCTGTTACTTCCTCTGGATAAAGAGATTGGATATCCTGCTCCGTCATGTGCTCACCCTTTTAAACCTTGCCATAAAAAATCCATCTGTGTGATGTACGCCGGGCAATAGCTGGAGATAACCTTTCGCTGTGGTCATACAATGCAGCGACCTGGGCAGATATGGATTGAGACTTTCTGCCTCTAAGGGAAAATTATCCAGTAACCACTGGACGTTGTCCTGGTTCTCTTCCCTGGCAATGGTGCATGTGCTGTAAATCAATACGCCTCCGGGCTTTATGTAATCCACAGCCATCGACAAAATTTTGCGCTGCAAGATAATTACTTCCTGCTGCTTCTGGGCCGTCATTTTGTATTTGATATCCGGCTTTTTCCCAATCACTCCATAACCGGAACAGGGAACATCCGCCAGCACAATATCCGCCTTGAACACAGAATCTGGATCAAAGACTGTGGCATCCTGGCACCGCGCCTGAATGTTAATGGCCTCGGATCGGACAATATTTTCCTGAATGGCCTGTACCTTATGAGGCGTCACATCCCTGGCGTCCACCATTCCAAAATCCCCCATCCGGTCTGCCATATGCAGGGCTTTTCCTCCAGGGGCTGCGCACAAATCGATCACATAATCCCCTCTTTTTGGCTGGGCAATCTCCGTCACCAACATGGAGCTGACGTCCTGCACATAAATTTTTCCGCTCCAGAAGGCATCCAGCATCATAACGTGATCATACCCGGAGATATAAAACGCATAGTCCAGATAGGGAGCCTTCTCGACTTTTACCCGCTGTTTTCTCAAGCTCTCCAGAATTTTTTCCTGGGCATTATGATTCTGTACGCAGCGAATGGTCGTCGGCGATTCTCTCAGAAAGCTTTTGAGCATTTCGCGGGTAATGTCCCCACCATATGCTTCCACCCATTTTTTTACCAAATACTCCGGCATGGAATACTGGGCGCTCAGATAGGCAACGGGATCGGACTTGGGCGGATACTTCACTTCGCCTGCCTGACGGGCAATGGTACGCAGCACGCCGTTTACGAAGGCCTTCAG
Source organism: uncultured Lachnospiraceae bacterium (assembly GCA_947571775.1). GTDB lineage: Bacteria > Bacillota > Clostridia > Lachnospirales > Lachnospiraceae > MGBC164599. The sequence goes on from CANOZK010000016.1 coordinate 23,182, forward strand.
ATTATAAAACCCTTTCTTCTGCGCAAGCTTCACAGCCTCATTGCAGGCCGCAGAATCTGGAACGCTGTCCATATACAGAAACTGATAGACGGCGCTTCTTAGAATCTCACGAATCACAGGCTTCATGTCTGTCGTTCTGATTTTGGAAAAATAATTGATAATGTAATCAATCTGGATGGCATATTCTACCGTTCCTTCACAGACTCTGGTAATAAACGCCCTGTCCTGCTTTGGCAGAAACTGGTATTTTTTTAATGCATTGCCGATTGCAGTGTGACAATACACCCCTTCCTCATTAATCTCCAACAACAATTCTAGTATAATCTCTCTTGCATTATACCCTTTACTCACGATTTCTCCCTCCGGCTAAAATCAACAAACGAAGCAGCTGCAAAATCGAAGCCGCCAAAGCAGCCACGTACGTCAAAGCTGCGGCTTTCAGCACCTTTCGCGCCCCGGATACCTCCTGCTGCGCCAAAATTCCATCTTCCGTAAGCAGGCGCAAAGCCCTGGCCGATGCGTCCAGCTCCACAGGCAGCGTGACAAGCTGGAACAGGACGGCGCCCAAAAACAGTATAATCCCCAGATACAACAGAGGACGGATGGAGGTCAGCAATCCAACCAGGAAAATCGGCCAGGAAAGCCCTGAGCCAAAATTTGCAATGGGTACAATGGCGCTCCTCCACCGAAGCGGGGCATACTGGGTATGATGCTGTACCGCATGGCCGCACTCATGGGCGGCCACACCGACCGCCGCCAGCGAGGTCTGGTTATAGACCGCCTCAGACAGACGAACCGTCCGGGTTCTGGGATCATAGTGATCCGTCAGTTGTCCAGAGACGGGACATACCTGCACATCGGAGAGCCCTGCCATCGATAAAATTCTCTGGGCTGTCTGCGCTCCTGTCATGCGGGACGCACTGGGTATCCTGCAATATACAGAAAACGTCCGTTTTAATTTTGCAGAAGCAATCATCGAAAGCGCCATTCCTGCAAGCAGTAAAAGAACCGTCCAGTCCAGTCCGTAAAATCCATATCCATAATGCCCCATTCTTACCTCCATTTCTGCCGCAGAATCGCGGCACTACAACTCTTTTCACAGAACATTATCGTGAACCGTTCAGATAAATAACAAAGCTATCCAAATGGTTACCATTATCCCAGAATATCCCCGGCTTCGATTCGGCAGCCCCGCAGAAAATCCGCCGCCTGCATCCGTTTCTTCCCTTCGAGCTGCAATTCCTCTATCCGCAGGCAGTCCTGACAGCATTTTACGTAAATGCCCTCTGCATTAGCGTCCACCACCTGTCCGGGAACCGCCTCTTTGCAGCTTTCCCAAGCGTTCTGACTGCACACACGAACTTTAAAAATTTTCAGAGTTTTTCCCTTAAAATGCGTAAACGTGCCCGGCCAGGGATCCAATCCCCTGGTCAGCCGTTCAATCTCCTTGGCGTCTTTTTGCCAGTCTATACAGCCCATACTCTTTTGGATCATCGCCGCATAAGGCGTAGGGCTGTCCGCAGGCTGAGATTCTGCGGTAAGCTTCCCTTTTTCCAGTTCTCCCAGCGTTTCCGCCAGAAGCCTCGCCCCCAGAGCGCTTAATTTCCCAAACAGGCTGCCTCCCGTTTCATCCGGCTCCAAAGGAACAGACTCCTTGGCCAGCATATCCCCCGTATCGAGCCCTTCGTCCATGCGCATCACCGTGACCCCGGACTCTTTTTCCCCGCAGAGCACCGCCCATTGGACAGGCGCGGCTCCCCGGTATTTTGGCAGCAACGAAGCGTGAACATTCAGGCATCCGTGCGGTGGAATCTCCAAAATCTCCTTAGAAATCAATTGTCCAAACGCCACGACAACGATTGCCTCCGGCTGTAATCGCCTCAGCGTTTCCACAAATTCAGGGGCCTTGATGCTTTTTGGCTGATAGACTGTAAGCCCCAGCTCCTGGGCAGCCGCCTTCACCGGCGTCGGCTGAAGAGTCTTTCCGCGTCCTTTCGGCCTGTCTGGCTGCGTCACGACCCCCGCCACTTCATGGCCGGCTTTTACAATCTCTTGCAGTGTCCCCACTGCAAAGTCCGGGGTTCCCATAAAAACAAGCTTCATACCATACCTCCCTGATACAATTCCACGACAAAATTATTCATCCTCATATTCGATGGGATGCAGGCCGCCCTTGACTAAGGATGTATACATAACACCGTCTAAATGGTCAATCTCGTGACAAAATGCCCGTGCCAGCAGCTCCGTACCCTCTGCCTCAAACGCTTGCATATCTTCGTTAAGAGCCGTTACTTTCACATAATTGGGCCTGGTCACCTCTCCAGCCATTCCCGGCACACTCAAACATCCTTCATCTCCGGTCTGTTCCCCGTCGGTTTCCAAAATCTGCGGGTTGATCAGTACAATCGGGCCGTCGCCCACATCAATCACAACAATCCTTTTTAATATACCCACCTGCGGCGCAGCTAATCCCACTCCATTTAATTCATACATAGTATCCAGCATGTCCTCAATCAATTCATGGATTTTATCTGTCATTTTTTCCACCGGCCGGCATTTCTTTGCCAGCACCGGATCGCCTTCCAAACGGATTTTTCTAATCGCCATTTTTTTACACTCCTTTAAATGTGAAAATCAAATTGTATATGAAGTTCCCGAAATCCTGAGTTAATCTGGACATAAGATTCTACCTGATCTTTCAGTTTTCTTAGTCTGTCCTCTTCCCTGTCCTTTACATACAGGATTTTCTTGTAAACATCTTGAACCTTGCCGACAGACGGAACCGTCGGCCCAATTATCTGATAATTTCGGTTTTTGTCCGCCCGACAAATAAACTGCCGGATGTAGTCCATGGCCGTCGCCAATTGCTGCTCATCCTTGCCGAAGCCCAGAATCCCCATCATACCGGAAACTGGGGGATAGTCCAGCAGCTCCCGGTATGCAATTTCCTTTTGGTAAAAGTTGTCATAATTCTGCTGCGCGGCGCAAATAATACTGTAATGCTCCGGCTGGTAAGTTTGTATCACCGCGCTTCCCGCCCGCTCCCCCCGGCCCGCCCGCCCCACCGCCTGGGTTAATAGCTGAAACGTCCGCTCGCTGCTTTGGTAATCTCCGGTAAACAACGACAAATCAGCCGCTAACACCCCTACCAGCGTCACATTGGGCATATCGTGCCCCTTTACAATCATCTGCGTCCCAATCAAAATATCGGCTTCGTGATTCTGAAAGGCATGCAGAATTTCCCAGTGCCCTTTCTTGCCGCGGGTTGTATCGTAATCCATCCGCAGCACCCGGCACACAGGGAACATCTTTTTTACCACCTGCTCAATCTGTTGGGTTCCAGCCTGAAAGCCGCCGATATAAGGGGAAGCACACTGGGGACAGGCTCGCGTCTGTTCCTGTATATATCCGCAATAATGACAGACACTTGTCCCGTTGTTGTGATCGGCCAAGGCCACGTCACAGTGGGGGCATTTCAGTACAAAGCCGCAAGAACGGCAGGTAACAAACCCGGCGTAGCCCCTTCGGTTGAGAAATAAAATAATCTGTTCTTTTTTCTCAAGTCTTACCTGAATCTCCTCTTGCAGCTTTCGGCTTAAAATCGAACGGTTGCCTGTCCGAATCTCTGCTCTCATATCCACAATGGATACCTCAGGCATGGGCCGCTTCTGATAGCGGCTGTCCAGCACGCATTTTCGATAATTTCCCTGTTCGCACTGATAATACGAATCCAGAGAGGGCGTAGCGGACCCGAAGACGACATGCGCCTTCTCCAAACGCCCCCGGTAAATGGCGGCTTCCCTGGCATGGTAACGGGGAACCTGATCGCTTTTGTACGTCTGCTCGTGCTCCTCGTCGATGATAATCAGTCCCAGTCTGGAAAACGGGGTAAAAAGGGCGGAACGGGGACCCACCATAATGGATATTTCCCCGGCTTTCGCCCTTTTCATCTGATCGTATTTCTCCCCCTGGGACAGCCGTGAATGAATGACCGAAACCCGATCCCGGAATTTGCCGTAAAACTCCATCACCACCTGATAGGTGAGGGCAATCTCTGGAATCAGGACGATTACCTGTCTTCCCTGTCTCAGCACACGGGCAATCAGTTCCATGTAAACCCTGGTCTTTCCGCTTCCCGTCACCCCATACAGCAGACAGGGACGGTCTAGCCCCTCCCATTCTTCGCAGATTTCCTCCATCGCCTGCGCCTGCTGGCTGTTCAGGACATTTTGGTGCTCCATATCTGCCGCAAAATCCAGAGGATTGCGCAGATATTCCTGGGACACCACTTTTATAATGCCAGCGTTTTCCAGGGCATTTACCGCATCCTTACTGACTCCCAGCAGCCGCAGGGTATCCCCGTAATCTGCCTGCTTTTGCTGCAACATATAATCCAGCAGCCGAATCCGCGCCCGGTAATGTTTCTTTCGCCACAAATCGCCGGTTTCTTTTGCCTCTTGTTCAGAAGCCTGTAAGATTAGGATTCGCTTTTCTTTTGGTTTCATCCGGGTTTTTACCGGAAATACGGTTCGCAGAGCCTGAGCCATAGACGCGCCGTACTGCCTTTTCATCCAGGCCGCCAGGAGAATCATCTTGGATTCGGTCGTCTCTGCGTCGCTTTTCAAAGACAGGATATCTTTGATTTTCCCGGCTTCCAGGGCGGGGATGTCGCTGAGTTCCACCACATACCCGGCCACCTGTCGGTTCCCCTGGCCAAACGGCACATTTACCACCATGCCGACGCAAATCCGATCTTCCATTTCCGGCAAAACCCGGTATTGGAACACTTTATCCAGATTTTTATTGGAAATATCTACTACAATGTCCGCATACCGCATGACAGTCAGCGTGCCCCCTGTTTTCTGTCTTCTTCCAATATTTCCTGAATCAGCACCCGTTCATCCATCGGATATTTCTTTCCTTTGATCTCCTGGTAATCCTCGTGGCCCTTGCCGGCCAGTATAACAATATCCCCCGGCCGGCCATGATGAATGGCATAGGCAATCGCTTCCTTTCGGTCGATGATTTCTACGTATTCGCCCTTGGTTCTGCCAATTCCCACCTTGATATCGTCTATGATACTCTGTGGATCCTCATGTCTTGGGTTGTCTGAGGTGATAATGGTCAGATCCGCCAGTTCCCCGGATATCTCTCCCATTTCAAAGCGCCTGTCCCTGGAACGGTTTCCCCCGCAGCCAAAAAGACAGACTAGACGGCCGGGCTGATATTCCCGCAGCGTGAGCAGCAAGCTTTTCAGCGCCATGGCATTGTGGGCATAGTCAATCATCAGCGTAAAGGCATCCGACACCGGAACGAGTTCCACTCTCCCTTTTACCTTCGCATATTTCAATGCGCGGACAATATTATCCTGGGACACCTGAAAATGGCGGCAGACCGCAATTGCCGTCAGGGAATTGTAGACGCTGAAGGTTCCGGGGATGTCAATCTCCACTGGAAAATCCAACAGCCCCTTCACCTGATAGGCGATTCCCAACTGTCCAGGCCGGGAAATCAACCGGGGATTTACCGCGCGCAGATCCGCAGTCTCCGAAAAACCATACGTTTCCAGTTCGCAGGTATGCCCTTGAATCATCTGCTCAAAATGCGCATCGTCCCTATTTACAATTCCTGTCCTGCACTGGCGCAGCAGCATCGCTTTGCAGGACAAATAATGTTCAAAACTTGTATGTTCGTTGGGGCCGATATGATCCGGCTCTATATTCGTAAAAATACCGTAATCAAATACAAAGCCGGCCGTTCTGTGTAACATCAATCCCTGTGAGGAAACCTCCATTACCACACAGTCGCAGCCAAAATCTGCCATCTCCCGGAATGTCTGCTGCACCTCTATGGATTCCGGAGTGGTATGGGAGGCCGGAACCCGCTTATCCCCGATAATAGTCTCTATGGTTCCAATCAGCCCCACCCGATACCCGGCATTTTCCAAAATAGATTTAATCATATAAGTGGCGGTGGTTTTTCCTTTTGTCCCAGTAATGCCAATGGTTTTTAACTCCCTGGCCGGGTGCCCGAACCAGCAGGCGGATATGCAGGCCATGGCGTACCGGCTGTCTTTGACCTGTATCACAGTTACGTGATCTGGCACCTGCACCGGCCGCTCTACCACCAGGACACAGGCCCCTTGCTCTGCGACCTGGGCGGCATAATCATGGCCGTCGGACACCGCCCCGTGAATGCACAGAAACAAAGAACCCGGCCCGGCCTTTCTGGAATCGTTGACCACATCTGTGACGATCACATCCAGATCGCCCTGGCAGCATTGGTAATCCAGCTCCGCCAGCAATGTCTTTAATAAAATACCTCCACTACCCATAGAATCTCCCGTCGTCCTTCCCTGATACTATCATAAAAAAGTCACCTACTCTATTAAGAATATCATAACTGCCCCCACATTTCAATCTTCCCTTTTCATCTTATGCCACGAAAAAATCATCGGCTACTGTTCACAGGTAAGATTCCGAGAAGTGTTTTCGTGCGGTTTTTGCACGAAAACCTTGAGACATACCGCCCGAAACGACGTAAATGCATCGTTTCGGGCGCATCGCAAAACGTGTTACTGTTACACAGTGAACCACGACAATTACCGCGTTCTTACTCTTTTCGGCAAAAACGGCGGAAACATAAAGCTGCAATCATCGCTGCGGCAATCCCCGTCAGCGCTGTCAGAGCAAGCAGAGGCGCATCATCTCCGGTTTTTGGGGAGGCGGTAGCTAAAGTCCCTTTTCCGTCTGTGCCGGCGCCTGCTGCGGTTCCGAAAGTACCCGTGCTGCTTGCAGTCCTGGGCGCGGCTGTTGTTGCAGATGTTCCTTTCTGGCCGGACGATGGGTCTGGCGTTTCTGTGACAGCCGCATAATTTTTTTGTAAAATCTGCTGCCCATAGTTGTCACTCAGGACATTTTCACTTAGCGCATTTTCAGATATCTGTTGTTTTAGATTGCCGCTGACAAAATTTTCAGATGTTGTGTTTTGGGATATTGTGTTTTCGGATGCCGATGATTGGGAATTACCACTTGTTGTATTTTCAGATACCGACGGCTTGGAGTTATCACTGATTATATTTTCAGATGGTGACGGCTTGGAATTATCACTCACCGTATTTTCCGATACTGATGGTTTAGAATTGCCGCTCGCCGGCGTTGGCTCCGGTTCTTTTTCCGGTTCCGGGACAAATGGAAGTACTGTAACGCTGGCTTTCGCCTCTTTTCGGATCTCTTTTTCCGGTTCCAGGGGATTTTTGGCCGCAGCCGTAACTGTATTTTCCAAACTGCCCTGAAAATCCTCTGGGATCTCTGCTGTGCCTGTCAGGATTTTCTCCTCGCCCTTTTTCAGGCTTTCGATCCGAAGAACTCCCGTTTTCTCCTGAACAACGCCCTCTGCCTGCGCAAACGAAAGCGTGATGCCTTTTTCCGAAAAAACATCCTCCAGCCGTATCTCCTGCAAATCTAGCTGGCCGCAGTTTACCAGACGAAATTCATACTGGGCTATTTCTCCCGCTTTGATTTCCAAATCCAGCGCCCTTTTTTCCAGCAGGAAATCTGGCTGTTTTGGGCAGACGTCCAGTTTGGGGGTTTTTGCATCCGTCCGCTGTTCCTCCCCTTCCAGATTCACATACTCCAGATAGGCCCCTGAACCCTCCTGGTCTTTGTGCAGCGGAGCGTCCTGGTTGGTTTCGTACAGCGTCTTCTCTGTGACTTTTCGGTATGCTTCGCGCAGGACAATGGGCACAAATAGCTCCTCTTGGTCGTCTGCACCCATCTCCTTGGTGATTGGATAAATGATTTTGGAAATCGTATCTGGCTGGCCGTTTCGATTGAAAATGGAAATCTGTTCCACGCTGCACCCTTCGGGCAGTTTTTCCTCCTCGATCTCCCAGAACTCGGAAATGTAATCCACGATATGTACTTTTGTCGCCTTATAAATAAGATCGGAATAGATGACGCGGAAGATATCCGCGACGGTTTGGATCGATGTGGAGCGGGTATCAATAAAATACTCGCCTCCAGAACTGATTTTCTGCAAAGTCTTCATTGCGTCTTCCTGATCCAGAGCGGAGCCGTATCCCACACTGTAAATCGGAATGGATTCTTTCAGCATTTGCGCGTCCTGGATCGCCCAGTCTGCAAAAACCGGATACCAGTTCTCGTCATGGTCTGGCATTTCATAGCTGTGGGTATCGAGACGGCCGAGATCGGCTTCCCCAAACGTGTGGTCATACCCGCTGGAAGCCACCCCGTCGGTAAAAAGAATGGCAAAGGTGTTTTCTTTTTTCTCCAGCCTGCCAGCCGCATCCATGGCCCCTGCCAATGCCGCCTCATAATTGGTTCCGCAATTATAATCCGGCATCACCTGCTCTTTTTCCAGATAATCTTCCTGGGCGATGAAATCAATTGCCTCCTGGGCATTATCTGTCCATCCATTGATATAATAGCCCCCGACAAAGGCAACCGGGCAGACGCGGGCGCCGGGATTTTCAAAAAGCGACTGGATAAATTGGGAATATCCTTCCTTTAGCTGGTCAAGGCGGGAATACTCGCAGCCATGGCCAGGCTCCTTGTAGTTCGTATAAGCCCAGGCTATGTAGCCGCCTGCTTCCTGCGCCGTGCCCACCGGCAGATACGCCCCGTCGGTAAAAACTGTGTGACCGAAATCATAACTCATCTCATAGCCTTCCCGCAGCGGATACAGCGGCGTCCCGTCATCGGCGACATAAAAAACCATCCAGTTGAACATAGAATAATAGTCCTTTTGTTCGCTTCTGCCCTTCTGGTAGACCAGGCGGCATTTCCCAGAAGGATCGATCTCTTCGGGGAATTTTAACAGCATTGCGTCTGCGTTCTCCTGTCCCATCTGCTCGTATTCCTCCGGTGTGGGAAGCACAGGCACAATGCTGTTTTTCCAAAGCTGTGCCGCTCCCTCAAAGGCTCCCATCCAATGATAAAAAATCTTGTGGTAATGCCCCGGCGTTTCGCAGTGATCCATGCTCGCGGTCACGTCCAGAAGCGGGATAACCGAAATAGGAACCTCTTTTTGTGTATATTTCTCAATGCCGCTGGCTTTCAGGCGGATAACCGCCTGGTAATCTTCTGTGGACTCCCAAGCCGCTGTTTTTTCCAGAGAAATTTCCTGCGGCTCTGCCTGGATACACGTCGGCACGACCGAAAGAACCCCTAAGAGAATCCCCAGAAGACTTGCTGTGAACCGCTGCTTTCTTGATTTACTTCTTTTCATGAAATCTTCCTCCTTATTCATTTCCTGTACGCTTAAAATCTTTATTAAAAAAATGACCGAAAGCCCTCTGCATCCATAGGCATTCCCCCTTCCTATGAAAAATGGATTCTTAGAAAAAATGGTTGGAAAACGGCCCGAAACGGCCTGGACAGATGCCAAAACAGATTTGATTGGCACACTCAAGATAACTTATATCAATATAACATATATCATATGCATATACAAGCACAAAATAGATTCTTATGTTTTTTTAGGATTTGTTTAGATTTTTTCCGATTCTTTAAGGATTCGGTCACAAATTACTCACATTTCTTGTATATAATGATTCTCGGATAGATGAATAACCACTCTCTATCTCCCCCCTCAAAAAGAGCAAGCGGCCTGGAAGACACCGGGCCGCTTGCCTTTTTTTTATGTCTCCGTTATAATAGAGAAAAAGAAGAAAGGGAAAAACCTATGAGTGATAAAACAGTTGTAGTAGCTCTGGGACATACGGCTTTGGGAACCACGCTGCCGGAACAAAAAGAGGCAACCAAGGAGTCCGCCAAGGCCATCGCCGACCTGGTGGAACAGGGGCTGCGGATCGTCATTTCCCACAGCAACGCCCCGCAGGTGGGCATGATCCACACTGCTATGAATGAATTTGGCAAATCCCATCCTCATTATACCTTTGCGCCCATGTCTGTATGCTCCGCCATGAGCCAGGGATATATCGGATACGACCTGCAAAATTCCATCCGCGCGGAATTGATTTCCAGAGGCATCTATAAACCGGTGAGCACCGTGCTGACGCAGGTGATTATCGATCCCTATGACGATGCGTTTGCTGAGCCTGAGAAAATTATCGGCCGAACCCTCACCAAAGAAGAGGCCGAGGAGGAAGAACTGAAAGGGAATTTTGTCATCGAGCAGGAGGACGGCACCTACCGGAGAATCGTCGCGGCTCCCAGACCACAAGCCATTGTAGAGCTGGATACCATAAAAGCGTTGCTGGCCGCGGATCAAGTAGTCATCGCCGGAGGCGGAGGCGGCATCCCGGTAATGGAACAGGGCATTGAATTAAAAGGAGCCAGCGCAGTTATCGAAAAAGATTTGCTCTGCGGCAAACTGGCGGAATTGATCAACGCCGACGATCTGCTGATCCTCACCGGCGTGGAAAAAGTCAGCCTGAACAAAGACACCAGCCAGGAAACATTCCTGGAAACGCTTTCCGTAGAAGAAGCAAAAAAATACATGGCGGAAGGCCATTTCGCCCCCGGCTCCATGCTTCCGAAATTTGAAGCCGGCACCTCTTTTGTGGAAAACGGCAAAGACCGCCGGGCGATTATCACGGATATCCCCCACACGAAAGCGGGATATCTGGGCAAAACCGGGACGATCATCCAGTGATTTCCCACGACAGACAACAGCCTGCGCAGAAACTTTCTGTACAGGCTGTTTTTTTCAACGCTCTTTTACTTTTCTGCCGCCCAATGCAGGGCCGTCTTTACCGCGCGGTTCCAGCCGTCGATCAGACTTTCCCGTCTGTGCGCTTCCATCTTCGGCCGAAACGCTGCCTGGACTGCCCAGTTTTTGCGGATTTCCTCCATGTCTTTCCAGTATCCCACCGCCAGGCCCGCCAGATAGGCGGCTCCCAATGCCGTTGTCTCAATGCATTTTGGGCGCACCACCTGGGTTTCCAATAGATCTGCCTGGAACTGCATCAGGAAATCATTGGCGCTGGCGCCTCCGTCCACTTTCAGTTCCCGCAGCCGAATCCGGGATTCCTGCTCCATCGTGCGGATCAAATCGCAGACCTGATAGGCAAGGGATTCCACTGCCGCCCGCACCAGATGATTCTTGTTTACGCCCCGTGTCAGACCTACCAGAATACCCCGTGCGTCCTGGTTCCAATAAGGAGCGCCCATTCCGGTAAAAGCGGGAACCAGATACGCCCCGTTGGTATCCTCGACCTCCTTGCAGCAGACTTCGGAATCGGAGGCGTTCGCTATCACGCCCAGCTCGTCCCGCAGCCACTGAATCGCCGCCCCAGCCACGAACACGCTGCCCTCCAGGGCATAGGCCGGTTTCCCCTTGGCGTCCGCACAGATGGTTGTCAGCAAACCCTGTCTGGATGCAACCGGCTGATTTCCCGTATGCATCAGCAGAAAGCAGCCGGTGCCGTAGGTATTTTTTACATCCCCCGGCTGAACGCAGCACTGACCGAATAATGCGGCCTGCTGATCTCCCGCCGCTCCGCCGATGGGAATCGGACAGCCAAAAGCCTCGGTATGACCGTATATTTTGCTGGACGGCTCCACCTGGGGAAGCATCTGTCGGGGTATCTCAAGCTTTTCCAAAATTTCCTCATCCCACTGCATCTTATGAATGTCATAGAGCATCGTGCGGGAGGCGTTGGTATAATCCGTGACATGCACGTTCCCTTTGGTCAAGTTCCAGATCAGCCAGGTATCCACGGTTCCAAAGAGCAGTTCCCCTTTTTTGGCCCGCTCCCTGGCTCCCTCTGCCCGATCTAAGATCCATTTGATCTTTGTGCCGGAAAAATAGGCGTCCGGCACCAGCCCGGTGCGCTCCCATATAATTTTATCAAAGCCGCTTTTTCTCAATTCTTCCACCATATCCGCAGTGCGTCTGCACTGCCAGACGATGGCCGGGTGAATCGGATTTCCGGTTTCTTTTTCCCAGATAATAGACGTTTCCCGCTGATTGGTAATGCCGATCGCCGCGATGTCTTCCGCTGATACTCGGATCTTGCTCATCGCCTCTGTGGATACGCTGAACTGGGAGGCCCAGATCTCCATGGGGTCATGCTCCACCCAGCCGGGTTTTGGGTAATATTGGGGAAATTCTTTCTGCGCCATGCTGCAAATATTTCCAGATTGGTCAAAAAGAATCGTCCGGCAGCTCGTGGTTCCCTGATCCATGGCCATAATATATTTCTTCATCTTATCTGCCTCCCATCTTCCCACGCGCTCTTATTTCAGATACTGATTCCTGTTAGCGCTTGTATTGTGATGCATTTGAATCTTCGTCATCTTTTCTTTGCCCACCATCTGCTTTAGAATAGAACGAAACTTACTTTTGGAAGTCTTGACCGTCGTACCTTTTGTATTATATTTACTGTAAGTATACTTTTTCTTTCCCGCCACTTTTCCAGAGGAATTTGTTTTATAAACGCAATCCCTGAAAAGTTTTTTAGTGATTGTGGACTTGGCAAATTTACTGTAATCCCAGTTTTCATATGCACTTCTGTCAAAAACATTAAAATGTGTATGCATTGACACGAATACGCCTTTTTTCTTGTAATAGCCATACCCGCTATCCCCGAACGTGGCCGAATGATGCACCATCGCTCCGTCCTCAAAGGTATATAAATTTACGCCGCCCACAAGCAGCTCCGGCACAGAGTCGTTATCCAGGTAAATCATGGCGAAATCGAAACTGCCATTGTTTTCTTTACTGCTCAGGTATTGTTTGTAAGCCATTATTGCCTGAGATTTCTCGGAAGCCGCCTGTACACGTACCGCCGGAATTGCCAGACTCAAGCATAACAACAACGCCAGCAGCCCTTGTATCTTTTTGTTTTTTAATCCTTTTTTCATTTCTTTTTCCTTCCCAAAATTAAGTCAGCACATTTTTTCCGATATAATAGCCAAATATCAGCACGCCCAGCCCGATCCGATACCAGCCGAACGCTTTGAAATCGTGCTTTTTGATATAACCCATCAAAAACTTGATAGCCAGCACGGATACCAAAAAAGCGACCAGCATTCCAAGCAGCAAAATGACCGCTTCCGCCCCGGTAAAATGCAGCCCGAATTTGATCAGCTTCAACAAGCTGGCCCCGAACATCACAGGAATCGCCAGGAAAAACGTAAACTCCGCCGCCACAGTCCGGGAAGTACCCAGTAAAATCCCTCCTATAATAGTAGAACCAGAGCGGGAGGTACCCGGAATCAGCGACAATACCTGGAAAATGCCGATCAAAAACGCCGTCCGAAAAGTCAATTCCTCTAGGTTGGTAATCACCGGCCTGCGCCTGGCGTTGTAATCTTCGATAATCAGAAACAGCACGCCGTACAAAACCAGCATCAGGGCTACCACCACATAATTATAAAGTTTTTCTTCGAGAAAATCGTCAAAGGGCAGGCCGATCGCGACCGCCGGCAGACAGGCCACTACGATTTTGAACCACAGGATCATTTTTCCCCGGTCTACGTGACGCTCCCAAAAGTTCTGCGCTTTCTTTCGATTGCAAAAAGGCCACAGCCGGGGAAAATACAATACCACGACTGCCAGAATGGCCCCCAGTTGGATCACCACCCGGAACATCTCCATAAAGTCCGGTGAAACATCCAACTGGATAAATTCATCCGCCAGGATCAAGTGTCCTGTGCTGCTGATCGGCAGCCATTCTGTAATGCCTTCTACAATCCCCAGAATCACCACTTTTACGAATTCAATTATACTCATAAATTCCCCTTATTTACTGTAAAAGTCCCGGACAGCGTCAGAGCGGATGAGCAACTCGCACAAGCGCTCTGACATTGGACGGGCCGACTTTTATTCATGGTAATGTCTGCACAAGCAGACATGTCATTTTGTATCAATTGTCGCAATATCAATCAGAGTCAGACGGTTCAAATCGGTGTTTTCTAAGCTGGTGACAAGCGCTTTCGCCGTGTCCAGGGAGGTCAGCACATTTACCCCGGTTTCCACCGCATACCTGCGGATCAAAAAGCCGTCGTTTGCCCGCTCTACCCCTGGAGACGGCGTGTCGATGATCAAATCGATCTTATGTCCCAAAATCAGATCCAGCAGATTGGGGGACGGCTGTTCCAGCTTGTTTGTCCGTATCACCTTGATTCCATGTTCTTTCAATACCCTTGCGGTGCTTCTGGTTGCAAAGATTTTGTAGCCCAGAGCCTCAAACCGGCGGGCAATCTCCACTGCTTCCTCTTTGTCCGAATCTTTCACGGTCAGGATCATATTGTTGTGGCGGGGAAGTTTGATCCCAGCTCCCAGAAACGCTTTGTAAAGCGCTTCGTTAAACGTCTCCGCAATGCCTAAGCACTCGCCTGTGGATTTCATCTCCGGCCCCAGACGGATATCCGCCCCATGGATTTTTTCAAAGGAGAACACTGGCATTTTGATAGCAAAATGCTTCGCCTCTGGCTGAAGTCCAGGCGTGTAACCCAAATCTTTGAGCTTTTTCCCCAAAATTACTTTCGTAGCCAGCGGGACAATCGGAATCCCAGTCACCTTACTGATATAGGGCACGGTCCGGCTGGAGCGGGGGTTTACCTCGATCACATACACTTCTTCCTGACACACAATAAACTGTATGTTGATCATGCCCACAACATGCAGAGATTTTGCCAGACGCTTGGTGTATTCCTCGATCGTGGCTTTCGCTTTCTCGCTGATGGTCTGGGCTGGGTACACCGATATGCTGTCGCCCGAATGGATCCCCGCCCGCTCGATGTGCTCCATAATTCCAGGGATTAAAATGTCTTCCCCGTCGCAGACCGCATCCACCTCAATCTCCTTGCCCACCAAATATTTGTCCACCAAAATCGGGTGTTCCTGGGCGATCTGATTGATAATTCCGATGTATTGTTCCACATCCTGGTCGTTAATCGCGATCTGCATTCCCTGGCCGCCCAATACATAGGACGGGCGCACCAGCACCGGATACCCCAGCTTGTTGGCGGCTTCTTTCGCCTCCTCTGCGGTAAAGACCGTCAGACCTTGAGGGCGCGGGATCTGGCACTGCTCTAAGATTTCATCAAAGAGTTCTCTGTCCTCCGCCGCATCTACATTTTCTGCGGAAGTTCCCAGGATTTCGACTCCCATCTTCATCAGCGCTTCGGTTAGCTTGATCGCCGTCTGACCGCCAAACTGCACCACCGCGCCGTCCGGCTTTTCGATGTTGACAACGTTTTCCACATCTTCCGGCGTCAGCGGTTCAAAATAGAGTTTATCCGCAATGTCAAAATCCGTACTTACGGTTTCTGGGTTGTTATTGATGATGATGGTTTCGTAGCCTTCTTTGGAAAAAGCCCAGGTACAATGCACCGAGCAGAAATCAAATTCGATTCCCTGGCCAATCCGAATCGGCCCGGATCCAAGCACCAGCACTTTTTTCTTTGCCCCACTCGAATGCGCTTCGTTTTCACCGCCGTATACGGAATAATAATAGGGGGTTGTGGCCGCAAATTCTGCCGCGCAGGTATCCACCATTTTGTAGGCGGCTGTAATGCCGTAGTTCAGGCGCATCTCCTTGATTTGACTCTCTGTCAGGCCAGCCAGATCCGCAATGATGTAATCGGGAAATTCCATGCGTTTGGCTTCTCTTAATAGCTCCTCGGTCAGACGCCCTTTCTTCAGTTCCTGTTCCATCTCCACCAGGATTGCCAGCTTATCGATAAACCACAAATCAATCTTAGTCGCCTGCCAAATCTCTTCCTGGGAAATCCCTTTTCTCAAAGCCTCCGCAATTACCCAGATCCGCCGGTCGTCCACCTCTTTTAACTTCTCCCGAAGCTCTTCCGTCGTCAAATCCGTAAAATTATACGACATCAGACTGTCCACATGCTGCTCCAGGGAACGGATGGCTTTCATCAAGGCCCCTTCAAAATTGTTGCAGATGCTCATAACCTCGCCCGTGGCTTTCATCTGTGTGGTCAGCGCGCGCTGCGCTCCGATAAATTTGTCAAACGGCAGCCGGGGGATTTTCACGACGCAGTAATCCAGCATTGGCTCAAAGCTGGCATAAGTCTTTCCGGTGATGGCGTTGGGGATTTCATCCAGCGTATATCCCAGGGCGATCTTGGCCGCTACTTTGGCAATCGGGTATCCGGTCGCTTTGGAGGCCAGCGCCGAAGAACGGCTTACGCGGGGATTTACCTCAATGACACAGTATTCAAAGCTGTCCGGCTTCAGCGCATACTGTACGTTACAGCCCCCGGTGATATTCAGTTCGCTGATGATATTCAAAGCCGAGGTGCGCAACATCTGATATTCTTTATCGCCCAGCGTCTGAGAGGGCGCCACCACAATGCTGTCCCCGGTATGCACGCCCACGGGGTCGATATTTTCCATGTTGCAGACCGTGATGCAGTTTCCCATGCTGTCGCGCATCACCTCATATTCAATTTCCTTCCATCCCGCAATGCAGCGTTCCACCAAAACCTGCCCCACTCTTGAGAGGCGCAGACCGTTTTCCAGAATTTCCCGCAGTTCTTGCTCATTGTTGGCAATTCCGCCGCCGCTTCCGCCCAGGGTATACGCCGGGCGAAGCACCACCGGATACCCGATTTTGTTGGTAAAATCCACGCCGTCCTGTACCGTCTCTACCACCAGAGAGGGGGCAATCGGCTCTTGGATTTTTTCCATAGTTTTTTTGAATTCCAGGCGGTCTTCAGCCTTCTTGATCGTCTCCGGCGTGGTGCCGATCAGACGCACGTTGTGTTCTTCCAGGAACCCTTTTTCCGCCAGCTCCATCGCCAGGTTCAGCCCTGCCTGGCCGCCTAGTGTCGGCAGTACGCTGTCGGGCTTTTCTTTCAAAATCAACTGCTCCACCACTTCCACTGTCAGCGGCTCGATGTACACACAGTCGGCAATGTCTTTATCGGTCATAATGGTGGCAGGGTTGGAATTGAGCAAAACAACCTCCACCCCTTCTTCCTTTAGGGAACGGCAGGCCTGGGTGCCTGCATAGTCAAATTCTGCTGCCTGGCCAATGACAATCGGGCCAGACCCCAGCACCAGCACTTTCTTAATATCTAGATTTTTTGGCATTCGTTTTCCCCTCCCATCATTTCTATAAATCGGTCAAACAAATCACCGGAATCCTCCGGCCCCGGGCAGGCTTCCGGGTGGAACTGTACGGTAAAAATCTTTTTTCCTACATAGGACAGCCCCTCGTTGGTCTGGTCGTTGACATTGACAAAAGCAGGAACCGCCACTTTCGGATCCAGCGTATCCCCGTCCACCACATATCCGTGGTTTTGGGAGGAAATATAGACCTTTCCGGTTGTCAAATCCTTTACCGGATGGTTGCCTCCCCGATGGCCGTATTTCATCTTTTTGGTGTCCGCCCCCGTGGCCAGCGCCATGAGCTGATGTCCCAGGCAGATGGCAAAAATGGGAACGTCCGAGTCGTAAAGTTCTTTGATTTCTTTTATCACAGAAACACATTCCTTTGGATTGCCCGGCCCGTTGGACAGCATAATACCGTCGGGATGGGAATCCAGGATTTCTTTAGCAGATGCAAAGGCTGGATAAATCGTTACTTGACAGCCCCGTTCGTTTAAGGATCGGGCGATGTTGTTCTTTGCCCCCAAATCCATAAACGCCACTTTTTTTCCAGCGCCCGGCAGGACTTTCTTCTCCTTGCAGGTCACTTTTTCCACCACTTTGCCTGTGGTATATGCCTTTAAACGTGGAAGGATTTCCTCTAACTGGTAATTCTCGTCAACGGTAATCATACCGTTCATGGTACCTTTTTCCCGAAGACGCCTGGTCAGCGCCCGCGTGTCGATTCCCGCAATTCCCGGAATATCGTTTTTTTCTAAATAATTCCAGATGGTGTCTTCACTGCGGAAGTTGCTGGGAATCCTTGAGAGCTCACGCACAATAAATCCGTCGATCCAGGGCCTTGTGGACTCCTGGTCTTCGTAACAGATGCCGTAGTTGCCAATCAGCGGATATGTCATGCACACCGCCTGCCCGGCATATGAGGGATCCGTCATAACCTCTAAGTACCCAGTCATTGATGTGTTAAACACAATCTCGCTGATTACTTCCCTGGTGGAGCCAATGCTTGTCCCTGTAAACACATGGCCGTCTTCCAAAATAAGGAATGCTTTCATAAATTCTCCCTTCTCCGTAAAAGTGCTGGTTTTTTCTAGGCAAAAAAAAAGACATTCTTCGAGTCTTTTATCATTTGAAAGTGTATCATAAGGAAAAGGTTTTTTCAACCAATTTCTGTATTGGAAAGGGGACGCCGTTTTGGCATCCCCCCTGTCTTGTTACCCAGTTATGAAAACAATTTCGTTCTTGCTCAATTTCACCTGTACCTCATCGCCTCTGCTGATGCGTTTCTCCAAAACCTCATTTGCCAGGGCGTCCTCAATCTTGGACTGGATCGCCCGCCGCAGCGGTCTGGCTCCGTACTTGGTGTCGTAGCCTTCCTGGACAATGTAATCTTTGACTGCTGAGGAAACCTTCAGGTCAATGGACATCTGTTCCTTACAGCGCTTAATCAAATTTTTCAAAAGCAGGGTGACAATCTTGCGGATGTGTTCTTTATTCAATGCGTGGAATACGATAATCTCGTCAATTCGGTTGATAAATTCCGGCTTGAATATCCGCTTAACTTCATCCATAACCCCGGATTTCATTCTTTCATAATCCTGCTCTTCGGTTTCTTCTGAGATAAATCCTAACTTCTTCGGCTCCACAATGGACTGTGCACCCGCGTTGGAGGTCATAATGATGATGGTTTCTTTAAAATCCACTTTCCGTCCCTGGGCGTCCGTGATGTGCCCGTCGTCCAATACTTGAAGCAGAATGTTGAACACATCTGGATGGGCTTTTTCGATCTCATCAAATAAAATCACGCTGTATGGGTTTCTGCGAACTTTCTCACTGAGCTGCCCGCCTTCGTCGTAGCCTACGTATCCCGGAGGAGAGCCGATCATCTTGGAAACGCTGTGTTTTTCCATATATTCAGACATATCCACTCGGATCATGGCCTGTTCGGAACCGAACACGGCTTCCGCCAGTGCTTTTGACAGCTCTGTTTTTCCCACGCCGGTAGGACCCAGAAACAGGAAAGAACCGATCGGGCGGCCGGGATCTTTTAGTCCTACACGGCCCCGCTTGACCGCCTGCGCCACGGCGCGGACAGCTTCGTCCTGGCCGATCACCCGTTTGTGAAGTTCTTTTTCCAGCTTCGCCAGACGCTTCGTCTCCCCTTCTGCCAGACGTTTTACGGGAATCTTCGTCCAGTCGGATACAATATCCGCAATGGCGTTTTCATCCACGATCAGACTGCCGCTTCGGATTTTCTTCTTGTATTTCTGGCGTTCCTTCTCCACCTGGCCTTCTTTTGCCTCCTGCTCTGCCTGAAGCTCCTTGGCTTTTTTAAAATCTCCGCTCTTGATGGCCAGTTCTTTTTCCATATACAACTGCTGCACCTGCGTTTCCGCGTCCAGCACCGCTTTCGGGGCTTGGTATCCAGAAAGCTGCACCTTGGAAGACGCTTCATCGATCAGATCCAGTGCCTTGTCCGGCAAAAAGCGATCGTTGATATAGCGCACCGACATTTTTACCGCTGCCTCAATGGCTTCATCGGTAATCGTAACGCCGTGGTGATCTTCATAATATGGCCGCAGCCCCCGCAAAATTTCCATAGTGGCTTTTTCGTCCGGTTCCTCCACCATCACCGGCTGGAACCGGCGCTCCAGCGCCGCGTCTTTCTCAATATATTTGCGGTATTCTTCAATCGTAGTCGCCCCGATCAGCTGAATCTCCCCTCTGGAAAGGGAAGGCTTTAGGATATTGGAGGCGTCCAGAGAGCCTTCCGCACCGCCTGCGCCGATAATTGTGTGCAGCTCGTCGATAAACAATAAGATATTTTTGTTCTGGGAAACCTCCCGCACTACGTTTTTGATCCGCTCCTCGAACTCCCCGCGGTATTTAGAACCTGCAACCATACTGGATAAATCCAGCACCACAACCCGTTTGTCCTGAACCGTATCCGGCACCAGCCCCCACACAATCCGCTGGGCGAGTCCCTCGGCAATGGCTGTCTTTCCCACTCCGGGTTCTCCAATTAGGCAGGGATTATTCTTAGTACGTCTGCTCAAAATCTGGACGATGCGGGCGATCTCTTCATCCCTTCCCACGATCGGATCCAATTTTCCCTCAGCAGCCAGGGCGGTTAAGTCGCGGCTGTACTGATCCAGGGTCTGGGTGCTGCTGGCGCTGCCGGACATCTTCATCACCCGCGCACTGCTTAACTCCTCCTTAGTAAAACGGCCGGTTTCTCCAATGGCCGCCAGTACCGCCACATACAATTTCTGTATGTTTACTTCCAGAGTGTGCAAAAGTCTGGTTCCTACGCAGTCCGTCTCTTTTAAGAGAGCCATCAGCAGATGCTCCGTTCCCACTTTATCTCCGTCCAGATTGGCCGCCTCCTGAAAGCTGGCCTCTATGACCCGCTCGGCCCGCGGCGTGTATCCTTTCGGCCCTTCTGTTAAGACCGACGCCGGAGGGGCGATCAGTTTGTCGATCAGCCCCGCTAATCGTTCTTCATCTATATGAAAATCAGCCAGCACCGCACTGGCTGTCCCATCCTCCTGCTTCAGCAAGCCCATGAGAAGATGTTCTGTGCCCACGTAATTATGCTTATATTTTCTGGCGGTTTCTTCTGCCAGCTTAATTGCCTCCTGGGCCTGCCTGGTGTAATTTTCCTGCATGTCATCCTCCTAACTTTACCGCATCACGGGTATCGGCCCAGCAGTCATATCCGATATTCCTCGTAAATCTCATCGATAAGCTGATGAACCTCCTCCCTGGTTATATTTTTACAGGAGCTTTTTGCCAACAGAATCAGCATCTGCTCCTTCAATTCCTCCAATGCCTCGATCTTATCCACATCAATGGCAACAACAGCGCCTTTCCTGCGGTCGATGGTCACCAGACCCTCCTGACGCAGTACCGAATAAGCTTTATTCACTGTATGCATGTTAATGCCAATCTGCTCCGCCATCTGTCTAACAGAAGGCAGTACATCCCCCTCCTGGATTCTGGCTGTGGCAATCCCGATTACGATCTGATTGCGCAACTGCATATAAATAGCTTCGTCGCTGTTAAAATCTATCTTTATCACCATGTGCTTCAACCTCTATAACGTATCTTCTGCATTGTTATGTTATCAAATTTATTAAAAAATCTTATTTGATACAAAATTTAATAAAATTTGTTTGCCAGTCAATGCACCTTATACAAAAGCCGCATTTACTCTGAATGGGTGTAACACCACACCCTCTATCCTGTCCGCATGTAGATTTTCATATGCTTCCGGGAATACTTTTTTCAATATCTGGTAAGAAGCATTGGTATCCGCATTTATTCTTCTTCCGCTGTCACTGACAAACAACCCCCTGTGGACACGTCTTGATATATTATAATTCTGCTTTATTGGCATTTCATTATCTAAGAAACTTGTCCCGGATGTATAGGATTCCTCTGTCAAAATAATATTTATCCCTGCTTCCTGAGCTTTATACTGTATCATTTCTATAAATCGCTGTGTGGGTATTCCGGCAAAACTCTGGTGCACATTCTTGCTTAATCCTGGATTCTTTTTCCAACCCTTATTATATCCTATCACTGCTGTATTTATCTCTTTACAAATACACCAGTCCACAATTTTACGGCTGGCTTTATGCATGTAATCATCTATTTTATGGTTTCGTTTTGCTGTAATCTTTCCCATCCGTTTTGTAAAATCCATGCCATTCATCCGCTTTGCCGTTTCCTTATAATGGGACATCTGTTTATTATAATATTTATTTACTGACTTAAGACCTTTGCCGTTAATGATAAATGCCCTGCATCCTATATTTGCTGTTACGGCTGCTAAGTTATCTATGCCAATATCAATACTACAATA
This sequence comes from uncultured Lachnospiraceae bacterium, assembly GCA_947571775.1. Classification (GTDB taxonomy): domain Bacteria; phylum Bacillota; class Clostridia; order Lachnospirales; family Lachnospiraceae; genus MGBC164599. The sequence continues at coordinate 45,119 of CANOZK010000016.1, forward strand.
TCTGTGGTTATCCGGTTTTGCTTCACAAATGGAAATACTGTAAACAATTTCTGCTATGATATATCCCTGTTTGGGGATAAAGCGTATCTGGTTGAATGCGTGGAAATGTTCTAGTTTTACACATCTTAATTTTAGTTCAAAACCATTGAACGTTTTTGGGAATTTTAAAACGCCGTCTTTTAATTTTGCATTCTGATTTGTCAGGATAAGAATATTCCTGCTATCTTTCTTTTTATATTTTGGCAATTTTGGTCTGCTTGTATATTTTTCTTTATGTTTTGCCCAATCTTTTATAGATCTGAAAAATGATTTCCAGTTGTTTTCCAGAAGCTTTAAAACCTGTTGGGCTGATTGTGCTGTTGGCATTGTCCTATAATCTGGATGCTCCCCGTCCGCTTTTAACATTTTATCCAGATCCCCATAAGGGACTGTTCTGCCATTATTTATAAATTCCTGGCGCAGTACATAGTTCGCATGGTTATACAAGTTTTTAGACAGAAAACAGAAATTGTCTAACATGGCATAATATTTGTTTGACGGTTTGATTATATGCTTTTCCACTCTCTGTATATCCATCTTCTTCCAGCACCTCCTTTATTCTGCGGACTTTCCTAAATTACTGTGCGATATCTGATTTCTGTTTTTGTGTCGATATCCTTTCATACTAGATATATTTTCTTTCAATCCCTTTGTTAATGTGAGTTCATGGAAGATTTTTAAAGCAAAACTGTATTCAAACCAAAAACTCATATGAAAATTTACCTTTTTACATTTATCCGAAAATCACATTGTTAGTGTTGCCTGCTGGCGTTCATATCCCACTACCGCCCCTGCGCTTTTGGTACTTTTCCCGCAGAAAAATACAGGATTGTTTTTATAGTCTTACTCTCATTAATAACAAAGTATCAATATTGCATTTTATCCATATTTAATCCAGCCTCTCTGGGCTGGGGTTCTAGTTTCAATCACATTGTATCACAAATAACTACCAAAAAACAACTGTCTAAACTGACATAAGCACAGAAATCAATTTCCCCAGAATTGTGCACAACAAATACTTGGAAAATTGATTTCTGCGTTGCGGACGGCATCGGTATCCTGTCCGCAGTCCGTGGCTTTTACAAGGGCTTCATATTTTTCTTTATGGTTGAAAAATCTTTGACCGCCTGCCACCCAATCCTGGCAATACGGGGGAGATTGATGGAATTAACACCGCCCTGCCTGGGACGGAAAGTGATAGGGTAGAACTGAATCTTCTCGTTGTTGTTTACAAGCAACACCGTAAGCATCACATTAGAAAGATTAAAATCTTTTGGGATATGCTCAATATACTTTTCCAGGGTTTCCCGCTTGAGCAGACGGTAAGGTGTGTTGGCATCCGTGATGGAAAGATGGAAAATGCACCATAATACAAACTTCAGCGTTTTTGTCACAACAATACGAGAAAATCCATCTTCCCGATGATTTCTGTGTCCAATGACTGCGGCATATTGCTCCCGAACCTCCCAGAAACGGGAAAACTCACTGGACAATGTCTGTCCGTCGGAATCTGTCTGAAAAATATAGTCAGCCCCATGATCCAGCGCATAATGGTAACCATACAAAACGGCGGCCCCGTGCCCGCCGTTCGGTTTTGTGACAGGCTCCAACTGAGGCAGAGATTCCTTTAATTCACACAGCTTCTGGTAAGTATGGTCCTTTGAGCCATCATCGATAATCACCAAACGGGAATCCGGGCCGATACTTTCCACAACTTTATGCCAGTCCTGAGCAACTTCTTCAATATTCATCTCCTCATTGTATGCCGGAATCACAATATATAATTTATCGCTCATAGCGGTTTCCTTTCTTCCTCGTTGTTTTATCTATTCCCAAAGAAACGGTAAAACAACGACGTTTCATAATCATATGTGAAATAATTATACGCTTCCGCCGCTCCGATGCTCCCGTCCCTGTGGGCCCAGTCGCCAAGCGTTCCATGCTGCGCTCCCTGAAAAGAAACGGGTGTTTTGATCACTTCTACCATCTCTTCCATCGGATAAATACTCCCTATGACCAAAAGCAGCAGCAATACCATCAGTCGTTTGGAATCTCTTTTTACATGGCTTCCATATTGGAACAGAGCTTGGATAACAAAGACCATCAGCAGCAAAATAGCCGGAATACTCGCTCCCATACTAAAATCGTTGTAAACGCCCATACGAAAAAACGGAAAAATCAAAAGCGAAAGATTTACAAGGTAAAACAACAGCTTTGTCTGATGTTGTTTGTAAATGATGACAGAATACGCCAAAAACGCAGCGATAAAACAAAAATACAATACCGTCTTTGCCTCGTATTTGATATAAGCAAAGCCGACTTCCTCTGCTTTTTTCTGCAATACATTCCCTAGAATATAACATAACGGTATGAAAAAGCTTACGGCTATCGACATATTCTGCAAACAGAAAATTTCTTTCGCCAGCGCTTTGAGATTCTTTTCCGTAAATGCCCGGAAGAGGACAACGCCAAACATCAAGGCAGCTAACCCCAGCAAAGGGAATGTCGCGTGTAAGAGCAGCGGAGCACCAATCAGACAGTATCTGCTTACATCTTTATAGTTTTCCGCAAAAAGCAGCGTAGCAATCCATGGGACAATGGCCTGGGGAAAAGCCCAGCGTAGATTCACATACAAAGACCTATACTGCAACTGTATGGAGTTGCTGATCCAGTGGCGCGCCGCCGATATATCTGCCGCTCCCACGCCAGTCGCCCCATACAGCGCTTTTGCCAAGAACAAGCAGGTACCAAAAAAGACAAACACCAAAATTGTGATGATTTGTTTTTTTGGCGTAGCAGCCTTTACTGCCCGGAACAGCAGCAATACCACGCAGAAAAGCCCCGCGGCATTACACAACAGAAGGGCAATCTCTGCCACCCGGAAGCTGGATGTTATTTTTCCGCACAGAGCAGGGAGGAGATACTGGGCTATATAATACGTAAGCATGGCTTCCCCACTGTCGTTGTGGTAACATACTGGCCATTGGTTAAAGACCAGGTCATTTAAAACTCTATTATGCTTGTCCCAGTCGCTGGGTTGTTGCAAGAAGGCCCCCTGCCCGCAGAGAACACAAAAAAAGACGCAAAAAACCCCTACCAGGATAAGCATAACAGGATGTATCAAAATGACGCTGCTGGCACTGTCCTCGGCCTGCAGTTTTTTTCTATGTTCCCACAAGGCCAATGCTATCAGAACAAGCGCGGGTACTGCAAAGACAGTTTTTACCCATCCCAACAAGAATATGCATATACCTATATACACATATACATAACAGGCAAGTGTAAATCGCACAGAATAAATGTTCATGGTAAACCGCCTTTCTTTAAAATAACCCAAATATTTTTGCAGTAAGAATGGGGGGCTGCTCTATATAAGCAGCCCCCACCATTCCCAATTCTTTGGAATTATCTGCCACAGCCTGGTTTTTGACTGTATGTTCTATTTGGCAATCTGATTAGATTGCTCTTACTTTTCCTTTGAATCCAGCGTTTTTCAACTTCTTGCTGTAAGCTTTCAATTTGCTCTTCGGAACTCTGATTACAGCATTCTTTGAAACACCTTTGAACGCATTCTTACCAAATGTTTTTACCTTAGTTGACTTAATTGTGATTTTCTTTATGTTCTTGCAACCTGAGAATGCCGCTTTGTCAATTTTTGTTATGGTATTCGGAAGTGCAACCGTCTGAAGTTTTGTACAGTTCTTAAAGGTGTTAGCCGCAACTGTTTTCAGTTTGGTTGATTTCACTGTAACGCTGGTCAGTTTTGTGCAGCCTGCAAATGCGGATGCTCCAATCTTAGTTACATTCTTCGGAATGGTAACGCTGGTCAGTTTTGTGCAGTTTTTAAAAGTATTGGTGCCTACTTCTGTTACATTTACCGGAATCTTAACACTTGTCAGATTCTTACTGCCTGCAAACGCGCCGTCTTCGATTTTTGTTACTTTGTAAGTAACACCATCTACTTTTACTGTATTTGGGATGGTTACTTTTTTAGCTGACTTGTCTGCTTCATCAAAAGTTACCGTTTTCTTGGATGTATCGGTTACAACAACACTTCCTGTACCGTTGCCCACCTCAATTTCTGTACCTACTGCCGGTGTCGGATTCGGTGTGCTTGTCGGGTTTGGAGTAGTCGTAGTTCCAGGAGTGCCTGTTGGTGCTGGTGTATCTGTGGCCCCAGGAGTACCAGTTGGTGCTGGTGTACCGCTTTCGTCTGGTGTTGGAGTGTCAGTAGCTGCTGGAGTACCGGTTGGCGTTGGCGTATTTGTAGCTCCGGGTGTAACGATTCCAGTTGGGTTGGATGGTGTTCCAGTTGCTCCCGGTGTTTCATTGCCACTTGTCCCTGGTGTTCCAGTTGCCCCTGGTGTTTCATTGCCACTTGTCCCTGGTGTTCCAGTTGCCCCTGGTGT
>CANOZK010000017.1 GCA_947571775.1 uncultured Lachnospiraceae bacterium
TTGCCCCTGGTGTTTCATTGCCACTTGTCCCTGGTGTTCCAGTTGCCCCTGGTGTCTCATTACCACTTGTATTATTTGATACATCACCACCTGACACATCATTGTCAGATTCTGACCGTGCTTCTATCTGTGAATTTTCAGCCATTTCTCCAGCGATTACGGTTGCTGGCATGAACGAAAGAGCCATGCTCAGCGATAATACAGAAGCAAGTATTTTCTGTGTTCTCCACTTTTTATTATTTCTCATTACTTATTATCCTAACCTTTCTTAAATCCTCTTTATCAATTACTCTAGGTTTCCTTATTATTTAACGATTTAAGAAAAGCAAGGCGAACGTATTCCATTCCCATAATAGTTCAGGGAATATAATCTGTTATACCCCCCCCCACTCATTTCAGAAGCTTTCTTTAAGGGGCAACTTGGCATATGATTCTGCTGCCAAATATCATCATCATATTTATATCTTAAGGACAGATCTGTTTCAAACTTTGTTTTTAGACAGACTTTCTCCGCAAAGCTCATATGGACAATCTTTTTTCCCCGTTTCAGGCAGACAGACAGAACAGATCCAGGTAAGATTCTATTCAAATCGATCATGGTATGTAATCCTTCTAGAAAATATAATCATGTCTATTCAGATTATAAATATTTTACCATATCTCACAAATTCATTCAATACTATCCCAAATAAATCTCTTCAAAATCTGCGCAAAACCGCTCCCTAATCAATATGCATGTCGCAATCTGCCTTGCATGCATATAGTAATATTATAATTGTCATTGGAAATGAGATTGGAAAGGAAGATAATATATGCATTACGATAGATACTTTCCTTTTTATATGGCCTATTCCACGCCAGTTTTTTACGAAGGAGAAAGCCAGCAGGAGAATGAATTTCAATTGATGAAGTCCTATTATCCAGAGGAGGCGCGGCAAATCCAGACAAAGGTGGAGGAGATCTGCGACCACATGGATTATCCGGGAAGTCCGATTTACGACGAATATCCGGATCGGTTGACGCTGAACCGGATCTGCCGACGAATATCCGACGAGATGGAAACCGAGGACGTGTCCGCAGCGTCGATGGAAGAACTGATTCAGGTACTGCTGTTTCACGAAATACACAGACGGCGGTGCAGAACCTGCAGGCGCAGGTATTTCTGAGAAAAAAGGGTTGTGATTTTTTCGCAAAACTATTACAATAGTACAGGAAAACCAGAGCGTGTTTGAATATTCGTTCAGACAGGCTCTGGGGAATACTCAGGCCGTACAGGAGAGACATCGTATTATGAAAAAAATTGCGATTAGAATATTGGTGCTGCTGGCCGTCTTTGTTGTCGGCGTGGCGGGAACCTCCCTACTTATGAATGGGGAAATGTCCAGCGATACCATGGAATTGAACGACGCATCGTTTCCCGAAGTGATGGTTGAGATCGGCGGTACATATGTAAACCGCATGTTTGGCTACGCCCAAAAAATGCAAATGGACTTTACCAGAGACAGTCTGACTCCTATGGATACGTCAAAAAATATCACGCTGATCGTAAATCCGTTTTCCTGCGACTTGTATAACCTGTCTTATGAGATACGCACTTCTGACGGAAGCAAGGTAATTGAGAACAGCTCCACACGCAAGCTGTCCAGTCAGGATTCCTATCTGAAGGCTGTCCTGCATCTGAAAGCCGACGAAATGCGGATGAACCAGGAATACACACTGCAAGTAACCTTGGATACTTCCGTGGGAGAGGTATATTATTACACCCGGATCATTCAGCGTTCCAGACTGAATACCGAGCAGTACATCCGATTTGTACAAAATTTTTATGAAAAATGTATGAACAAGGACGCAACCACAGAGCTGGCCGCCTATGTGGAATCCGATGATTCTGTTGCAGACAACAGCTTTACGTCGGTAAATATCCATTCCTCTTTGGACATGGTCACCTGGGGAAAACTCTCCCCAACGATCTCCAGGAGAGCCGTGCCAACGATTAAAGATATCAATGAGACAACCGGAAGTATTTCCCTGGACTATGAGATCACGGCGTTCAATGAGGACGGAAAAACAGAAGTCTACGATGTCACCGAATTTTACCGAATGCGTTATACGGAAAACGGCGTCTGGCTGCTGGATTTTAACCGAAACGCACAGCAAGTCTTTGACGGCAATCTGCCGGTGGTAGATAACGAAGGTCTGGCGATTGGCGTAGGCTCCAAGGACATCCAGTATATGAGCAATCCCAGCGGGGAAATCATCGCGTTCGTGCAGCAAGGCGATTTGTGGGCTTATCACTGCACAGCCAACCGGTTCACCAGGATTTTCAGCTTCCGTCAGACAAAGAATGGAGATGAGAGAGATGCCAATCACTCCCACGACATGAAGATTGTCCGTATGGATAAATCAGGAGATATGGATTTTGTCGTCTATGGATATTTTAACCGAGGCGTTCATGAGGGAGAGGTTGGCGTAGGGGTCTATCGGTACATCAACGACCAGAACATCGTGGAAGAACAAGTATTTATCCCCAGCACGGAATCGTATGAATTTTTGAAAAAAGATCTGGGTAATCTATCTTATATCAATGAGCAAAATCAGCTATTTCTGTTTATGGGCGGAAATTTATACCAGGTAGATATTGAGGGGCATACGTACCAGATTGTCCGGGATGGAATCAAAGCAGGGCATTTCGTCTCCTCCACTTCCAACGCCAGCGGCGCATGGATGGCAGGTACCGATATCTATCACTGCACGGAAATTGGAATCATTAATTTTGAAACTGGGAAAACCCGGCGAATCCGTTCGGAAGACGGGGTTTATATGAAGGCGCACGGCTTTCTGAATGAAGACCTGGTTTACGGAATGGCGCGGGAAGAAAATATTGTGTCGGATACATCCGGGAAGAAAGTGTTCGCCATGGACTCACTTCGGATTGAGGATTTTGCGGGCAACCTGGTAAAAGAATACATCCAGCCGGATCAATTTATCATAGACGTGCAGATGAATGATTCCCTGATGGAAATCCAGTTGGCAAGACGGGATGGAAACGCATATGTCTCCACTTCTCTGGACAATATTATGAATAACCGCAAGGCGGAGGAACAGTTGGTATCCTTGAGCACCTCCTATACCTCCCGCAGAGGCTTTATCATCCATCTGGACTTTGAACAGACAGTCAAAAACAGCCCGCCTGCCGTAGCTTCGGCAAAATACCGCGCAAACACTGGTCAAACCGTGCTGGATGTAGATACGCAAGTGCCGATGGAGGAAATTTATTACGTTTATGCCGGCGGAAATCTGGACAATATGTATACCGATCCGGCCCAGGCCGTTGCGCAGGCCGACGCCAAGGTCGGCGTGGTTCTGAACCGAGCACAGCAGTATGTTTGGGAACGCGGAAACAAAAAGACAAAAATCCAGCTCAATTTAAGCGACGTGCCGGAGGCCTTTTTGAAAGGAACCCTGGATTTTGAAGCCTTCAGCAGCGATTTGAGTTCCATAGGGCAGCCTATGAACCTGGCGGGATGTACGCTGGAGCAAGTGCTGTACTGGGTCAGCGCCCAACGGCCGGTGCTTGCCTCCAGAGGAGACGGCGGAAGCTACGTAATTGTCGGATACGACCAGTACAATACCATTGTCTACAATCCCGACAATCAGGAAACAAAATACATGGCTATGGATGACAGCACCGAGTTATTCCAAGCAGCTGGAAATGTTTTTTACAGCTATATGGAACTGATAAAATGATACAAATATTGAAAAGTTTTTGGACACCCAAAACGAAAGGAGCAAAAAAACATATGGACAGCAGAATTCACAAACTGGCAAATCTTCTGGTCAATTATTCCTGCAACGTACGGCAAGGGGAGAAAGTTTACATTCATTATATTGGAAAAGACACCAAGGATTTGGCAAGACAGTTGGTCAAGGAAGTATATCAGGCAGGGGGCGTTCCTTTTGTACATCATACCGACCCGCAGATGCAGAGGGAAGTGCTGCTTTCCTGCACAAAGGAGCAGATGGAACTGATGGCAAAGGTGGATGCTATGGAGATGTCCATGATGGATGCATACATTGGCGTCCGCGGCAGCGACAATGTATCGGAATTGTCAGATGTGCCGTCTGAACAGATGAAATTATACGAAACCTATTATTCCACGCCAGTCCACCACGACATACGGGTACCCAAGACAAAATGGGTAATCCTGCGCTATCCCAACGCTTCCATGGCCCAGTTGTCCAACACCAGCACAGAAGCTTTTGAGGACTTTTTCTTCGACGTGTGTACGCTGGATTATGCAAAAATGAATCGGGCAATGCAGCCGCTGGTGGAATATATGAAGAAAACGGACAAGGTGCATATGGTCGGACCAGGTACGGATATTACGTTTTCCATCAAAGGCATTGGGGCAGTTCCCTGCTCTGGACTGCGCAACATTCCAGATGGAGAAGTGTATTCCGCGCCAGTGAGAGATTCCGTCAATGGAAAGATCACATACAATACGCCCTCGGTTTACCAAGGATTTACCTTCGAGAAGATATCTTTTACCTTTGAAAACGGAAAAATCATAGAAGCTGTGGCGAACGACACCCAGCGCATCAACCAGGTACTCGACACCGACGAAGGCGCACGCTATATCGGAGAATTTGCTATCGGCGTAAATCCATATATTTTAGAACCTATGAAGGACATTCTGTTTGATGAAAAAATCCAAGGGTCGATTCATTTTACGCCGGGCAATTGCTATGAAGAAACATCCAACGGCAACACATCCGCCATCCACTGGGATCTGGTGTGGATCCAGCGCCCAGAGTATGGCGGCGGCGAAATCTATTTCGACGATGTACTGATCCGCAAGGACGGCCGGTTTGTAGTGCCGGAACTGGAATCTTTAAATCCAGAACATTTATTGTAAAAATTTCTGACGTTGGACGAGCTAATTTGTATTTATAGTAATTCTGCGCAAGCAGACCTGTCAATTTAAAACAGCAACCATTATTTGTCATAACGAAATTGCCGATAATCTATATAGGCGAATGTATTTTACACAAAAGCCTGAAGTACCTTTATACAGTATTACAAGTGAAAAAGGAGGTTCGCTTATGAGAATTGCAACAGGGAATGTTGCACTAAGTTCGCAACGTAGTTATTACAAAAAAGTGGATGTGCGCACAGAGACACTTCAGAAAAATGAGAGAACCGGACTTACCAGGGCAACCGTGAATTATCTGTCCACCGAAGTCCGGGAGGGAGAGTTCGGCTTAAACTATGAGGACACCAAAGGCAACAGCCTGGATATGTCCGGGGAAAGCAAAACCTATACGCTGAAGTCTGTCCGCGGCCAGTCGGCTTCCATGGTGACAGGCGGTATGTCCGGTCTGGAAAACAAAGTTTTCACAAGTGTTTTTGACCGACTGCTGGATCTGTTAAAGACTGGATTCGGAAACACCAAATTGTCTCTGAAAGATTATCTGGGCAACCGGACCAGCGGCAAATCCGACAACTTAATGGCGCAGATGTTTGACATCTACACTTCGTCCAAAAACAATCCAGATATCTCTTCTTTTGCCGGAGGGGGACAGAACCTGGTGACCGAGACCAAGCGGGTTTCCTCCTCTTTGGTGGAAGCGGAAGCGGTTCAGGTTCAGGCCGGAGGATATGTTCAGACAGAGGACGGACGGAGCATCTCTTTTGGGGTGACCTTAAATATGAGCCGCGCATTTGCCAGCCAGGTGAGCATAGAGACCACCCAGCAGGTAGTGATGACCGATCCGCTGGTGATCAATATGGATAACCTTCCGGCGGGCACGCGCGATATGACGTTCCAGTTTGATATTGACTGCGACGGCAAGATGGATGAGATCTCCATGCTGCGGGAAGGCAGCGGTTTCCTCGCCCTTGATAAAAACGGCGACGGTAAAATCAATGACGGCGGCGAATTGTTCGGAACCAAGTCTGGAAACGGCTTTTCGGATCTGGCCGTTTACGACGAGGACGGAAACGGCTGGATTGATGAAAACGATGAGATTTTCTCCAAACTGCGGATTTGGTCCAAGGACAAGGACGGCAACGATGTGCTTAAAACTTTGAAAGAAGCAGATGTAGGCGCTATCTACCTCGGCAGCACAACCAGCCAGTTCAGCATTACCGACCAAAAGGACAATACGGTTCAGGGAGCAGTCCGCGCTACGGGCGTTTACTTAAAAGAAAGCACTGGAACGGCAGGAACCGTTCAGCAGGTAGACTTGGCAAACAGAACATACACTGCCTGATTAAGAAAAAATCAAAAGGGGCGGGCGGCTGTCGTGTGCGGACGGCGGCCTGCTTTTTTGAGTGTACTTTTGGATAAATTTAGGAGGATGACATGCGTTTTATTCATTTGGCGGATGTACACTTGGGAGCGGCTCCAGACGCGGACTCCCCCTGGTGTGAGCAACGGGAAAACGATATCTGGGAGACGTTCCAGAAAGTGATTGCGGACGTGAAAGAAAAGCAGGTGGAGCTTTTGCTGATCTGCGGGGATTTGTTTCACCGGCAGCCTTTGAGAAAGGAACTGCGGGATGCAAATTATCTGTTTACCACCATTCCCGACACAACGGTGGTACTGATTGCAGGAAACCGCGATTACTTAAAAGAAGATTCCTATTACCTGTCTTTTTCGTGGAGCAAAAATGTAGTCTGCTTGTTTGGGGAAGCTTGCGATGCGGTTTATCTAAAACAATTAAATACATATGTCTACGGACTGAGCTATTATTCCCAGGAAATCAGCAAACCATACTATGACAATATTCGGCCATTGAAAAAAGATGCCTGCCACATCCTACTGGCTCATGGGGGCGATACCCATCACATCCCCATTCATATAGAACGAATAAAACAGGCAGGATTCGACTATGTTGCTCTGGGACATATGCACAATCCCCAGATCTTACAGGAAAATGCCATCGCCTATTCCGGTTCACCAGAGCCGCTGGATCGAACGGAGACAGGGGCGCATGGATACATCCTGGGGGAATATGCGAACGGACAGGTACAGATTCAGTTTTGTCCCTGCGCCAAAAGGCAGTATATTTCCCTGGAGGTTGAGACAGACAGAGAAAGCACGCAGCTTTCTTTAGAGGATACGCTAAAGCAGGGAATGCAGGAGCATGGCATGGAAAATATCTACCACATTACGCTGGTAGGGCTGCGGGACGCTGATGTAATGTTTTACCCAGAGAAAATCCAGGCGTTGGGGTATGTGCTGGAAGTTGTGGATCGAACGGAGCCAGATTACGATTTTGAAAAGCTCAAAGAACGATACCGCGGGACGCTGATCGGAGAATTCATTGAATATTTTCCGGCAAAGCGGACAGAGTTGGAGACAAAGGCATTGTATTATGGAATGCAGGCACTTCTGCAGTCCAGGGGAGAGCGATGACAGGGGACTCTATGGATTATGGTGATTGAAGAACTACACGTAAAAAATTTTGGAAAATTGCAGGATACAAAAGTCCCTCTTCAGGAGGGCTTAAATTTGATTTACGGGCCGAATGAAAGCGGCAAAACCACACTGCACACGTTTTTAAAATGTATGCTGTTCGGGATTCATCGCGCCAAGGGAAAAAGGGATCAAACCGATGTTTACGCCCGATACGAACCGTGGGAATACAGCGATTACTATGCAGGCTCCATACGTTTTTCAAGCGGCGGGAAAGTATTCTGTCTGGACAGAAATTTTCACAAAGATAACGTAACGGCGGAGCTTTTCCGTGTAACAGACGGGGAAAAGCTTCCGATGAAGCTGGAAGAACTGACTACGCTCCTGGGAAATATCAGCGAAGTCGTCTATGACGACACCATATCCGTGGGGCAGAGCAAGGGCGTTACAGACCAGGATCTGGCGCTGGAGCTGAAAAATTACATGGTCAATTACCAGGGCACTGGAGACAGTGATCTGGATCTAGACAAGACCTTACAGATCTTAAAAGGCCAGAAGAAAACGTTTGAAAAAGAACTGCAGCTCAAAAAAGCGCAGGAAGAATCCCAAAAAAACGAGTTAACATCCCAGCTCCTTTATTTAAGGCAAGAGAACCAGGAGTTCCACAAAAAGATTCAGCTAGAACAGCAGCAGCTTGCCCAATTGGAACAGCAGCAGAAAGGCTCGGAACCCCCAAAGATTTTAAAAAAGAAACGATTCCAGCGCAGAGTGTTGGATATTTTCTTAATACTTATAATTGTGTTGACGGCAGCGGCGGCAGTTTTTTTGCCAGGATGGATTCGGATCGGGGCTGTTCTCGCGGGAGTATTGTTGGAGGGCGGCGGCCTGTTCCTGCACAGAAAGATCCGCAAAAAAGCTCTGGCGATTCAGGAAAAGCTGGCGGAGGATCGGGAAATACTGGCCCGTCAGATAGGGCGGATAAAGAGTCGGCTGCACACCCAAGAAAAAAGTTACCAGGAAAAAATCGCAGACCAGAAAGCATTGACCCAAAAACTGCATCAATATCACGATGCGTTTTCCCACAAAGATCCCATTGAAGGGGAAATCCAGGGAATCAAGATGGCGATGGAAGCTATTGGAGTAGTTGGCCAACGGCTGCAAAAACAACTTGACAGTCAAATTTGTGAGCGTACCTCAAACATATTGGCGGAACTGACCAATGGAACATACCACCAGGTGATGTTCAACAAAGACCTTCAGATGGGAGTTGCCTCCCAGGAACGGTATATTCCGCTAGAACAGTTGAGCCGCGGAACGATGGAACAAGTATATTTCGCCCTGCGCATGGCTGTGGGAGATATTTTGTGCAGCCAAGAGCCGCTGCCAGTCATTTTTGACGATGTATTTGTCATGTATGACGAGGAACGACTGATGGAAACGCTCCAGTGGCTGATTGCGCACAAACAACAGGTTTTATTATTTACCTGCCACAAAAGGGAACAGCAGATCCTGGATGCCTATGGAATGTCTTATCATCGGGTGAGAATATTCGATTCATGAAAGTTTTTTACCGCCGCTTCATATACTATAAAGCATTAAAAAAGAATGGGAAGTGTTCGATTATAGAAAATCAGAAAACGGATAATCTGTTAAATCTGGCGGTAAACGCCACATCTGAGGAGAGAGAAAAGTCTCTGGAGCTGGATGTGGGCTTTGAACCGGAAACCCGAATGTGGGATGTGATTGTAAAATATTCTGGGGATTTCTCGTCCCTGCAAATGGATGGGATTACGGTAGTTCCCCTGCTCAATGAGTACGCAGTAGCCACCGTCCCTCAGAACCGTTTGGACGCTTTTATCAGCCAGCCGTTTGTTGAATATGTAGAGAAACCGAAGAGGCTGTCTTTTGCCGTAAATCAGGCAAGGGCAGCCTCTTGTATTACCCAAGTGCAGATCTCTCCTTGGAATTTAAACGGACAGGGCGTTCTCGTAGGAATTGTAGATTCGGGGATTGATTATCGCCATCCAGATTTTATAAAAGCGGACAAAACGACCCGGATTCTTAAAATTTGGGATCAGAGCGTGCCGGGAAATCCGCCCCAGGGATATGCAATGGGAAGCGAATACGGATCCGAACAGTTAAATCAGGCGCTGGAAGCGCCCACCCAGCAAGAAGCCTACCAGATTGTGCCCAGCAGGGACAGCAGCGGCCATGGAACGGCGGTAGCGGGGATCGCTGTTGGAAACGGAAGGGCCTCGGAAGGGGTTTACCGGGGCGTAGCCACAGACAGCTCTCTGCTGGTCGTAAAATTGGGAAACCCAAAAAAAGATTCTTTTCCCAGAACCACAGAGTTAATTCAAGGGATCGATTACGTGATCCGGCAGGCCATTTCTATGAGGATGCCGCTGGCGTTAAACTTGAGTTTTGGAAACAATTACGGTTCGCACAGAGGGGATACCCTGCTGGAAACCTACCTTACCAGTGTAGCAAACCTGGGAAGAAGCTGCATTTGCGTGGGAATGGGAAACAATGGAGCGGACGCGCTGCACACTTCCGGGCAAATAGAAATGGGGCGAACGGAACAGGTGGAGGTGCTGGTGGGAGATTATGAGCCGTCTTTGAACATTCAGCTATGGAAAAGCTATGCTGACCAGATAGATATTTTCCTCACTCATCCTGACGGCACTACCGTAGGACCTTTATACGAAGATCTTGGCCCTCAGCGTCACCGCCTGGGACAGACACAGCTTTTGATCTATTACGGAAAGCCTTCCCCTTACAGCGCCTCCCAGGAAATTTATTTTGATTTCATTCCCAACGGCAGCTATGTGGATGGAGGGATTTGGACGATCACTTTGCAGCCCCGTAAGGTGGTGGATGGCGGATACAATTTGTGGCTTCCGGGAGGGGGTGTGCTTAACTCCGGCACGCGTTTTTATTTTCCCACACCGGAAGCAACCCTGACCATTCCCTCCGCCGCCTCCAGAATCATCAGCGTAGGCGCTTATAATTCCAGAACTCTGTCATACGCTGATTTTTCCGGCAGAGGATTTCTGAATATGGGATACCAGATGAAGCCGGATCTGGCTGCGCCAGGCGTAAACATCCGTACTGCTCAGGTGGGCGGCGGCTATACCACGGTAACCGGAACGTCCTTTGCTACGCCTTTTGTGACCGGGGCGGCAGCGTTGTTGATGGAGTGGGGGATTGTGAAAGGCAACGACGCTTATTTGTATGGGGAGAAAGTGAAAGCTTATCTGAGACGCGGGGCGAAGCCCCTGCCGGGATTTGACATATATCCAAACGCGCAGGTGGGGTATGGGGCACTTTGTGTAAGGGATAGCATACCAACATAAATAATGGTTACGGCATAAGTCAACCTATATTTATTAAAAAATATAGTGTATAATATAATCCATAAAGCCAAGTTTCTATAATACCAATCACAAAGGAGAACCTATGCAATATACATGGAACGACATTGAACAGCATGTTGCCGTCTGCACCAACTGCCCATTGAGTCAAACCAGGCATCGGCCTGTTATGGGGCGTGGAAATTACCAGGCGGATCTTATGCTGATTGCCGAAGCGCCTGGAGAACAGGAAAACCGTCAGGGAATTCCATTTGTTGGGCGCTCTGGGGAAATATTAGACAGCCTTTTGCAAGATTGCGGACTGAAAAGAGAAGAAATTTATATTACCAATATTTTAAAATGTCATCCTCCTGGCAACCGTGATCCCAAAGAAGAGGAAAAACAAGCATGTTTTCCATATTTGAAATACGAAACGTTTCTTCTAAAGCCAAAAATCATCGTCTGTCTCGGACGTGTTGCCGCACAGCGGATTATTTCGCCGGATTTCAAAATTACCAGACAACATGGCACCTGGACATACCGAAAAAACTGTGCGCTTACTGCAACATATCATCCTTCGGCAATCCTGCGTGATCCGTCAAAATATGAGGCCGTAAAAGAGGATTTCTGCGAAATCGCAAGAAAACTTCCGAGAGAATAATCTATTATTTTGATAAAACATAAGGGGGAAATCCAATGGGAAATATAATGCCGGTTTCAGAAGTAATCGATAAAGTTGCGGCAATCTGTAAAGCCAATGGCGTAGAACGTTTAGACTTATTCGGCTCTTTCGCCACAGGTACGGCGGCGCCGACGAGTGACATAGATTTTGTTGTTTACGGATGCAAGGATATACTGGGGCTGGAAGAAGCCATTTTAGAGATCGATACACTTCGGAAGATCGATATTTTTGATTATAATAGTATTCATAATGAATTTTTGCTGGAGGACATAAAAAAATATGGAAAGCAAATATATTAACCGGTACAATACGTTTTGTAGAAGTCTGAGAAATCTGGAGAAAAGCCTGAAAGCCGATCCAAAAGCAGATTTCGTATTGGCGGGGACAGTCTTGAATTTTAATCTCACTTTTGATATTTCATGGAAAGTGATGAAGGATATATTGCTAAAAGAACTTGGAATCCTTGATTTTGCAGTTGGTTCACCCAGGGAAACGTTGAAACAGGCTTTTACCAATGGAATCATTCATAACGATCAATGGATGCAGATGCTGCGGGTAAGAAACCAACTGGCTCATGATTACGATGGAACTTTTGCGGCAGAAAAATTTCAGGAAATTACAAAAGTATATTACCCATTGTTTGAAAAACTAAAAGAAGATATTGAAAAGTATTACAGATAAAACCATTGAAAAAGCCGCCGATCCGCATGTCCGGCGGCTTTCGCTTCTCCAAAACCCGCGCGCGCTATTTTAATGCCAAAAACGCAGCCAGATTCCCTCTTTTCCCCTTTGACGCCCGATGGGAAAACAGAAGCTGCGGATTGCAGCAGGTACAAAGATTCGGTATGGAGATGTTCTCTGGTTTTACCCGGGCTTCCAAGAAGATTTGCCGATTGGATTCCCACAAATCCAGTTGGTATTTCCCGTTTTCTTTCCGATAAAACAGACCATCCCATTGTTCTCTAGGAAATGCCGTCTGGAATTCTTCTATCACATCTTCACTGACTTCATAACAGTCCTGGCAAATGGAAGGCCCGATGGCCACAATCAGATCTTCGGGGTTTGTTCCATATTCCCGTTCCATCGCCTGCACCGTGGCCTTTCCGATCTTTCCCACTGTGCCTTTCCAGCCGGAATGTGACAGTCCGATGGCTTTTTTTACCGGGTCCAGCAGATACAGCGGCACGCAGTCTGCATAAAAAGTCGCCAGCGTAATCCCCAGTTCATTGGTGATCATGCCGTCCACATCCTGATAGGGTCTGGGCTTCGTCAACCCGCAGCCTTTGTCCCGGTTTGTAACGACCCGTACATTGGCCGTGTGCGTCTGATCCGACGTAACTACGCTTTCCCAGTCAAATCCGATGGCTCTAGCGATACGCCGATAATTTTCCTGGACTGCCGCTTCTTTATCCCCTCTGGAAAAGCTAAGGTTCATAGACGCATAAACGCCTTCGCTTACGCCTCCCAGACGCGTGCTGAATCCATGGCGCACCATGCCCGTTTTCTCCAAACTGGGATAAGACAGATAAACCACGCCCTCTGTCTGACAGATCTGCAGCTTGGGCTGTTTGTCATCTTTCCATTTGATATCCATCATGTCCTCTTTCCTTTTCTAATAAAGATTCCCATAGCAAAAATCAAACGCATTTTTTACCAATAAGATTTTCTCCCGTTCAATTCCTACCACATCAAACCTGCAAGGTGTTTCTTCCAAAATCCCTTTCTGCATTCGATAAAAAAGAGCCGTTCTGGAAATGCGCTGCTGTTTTCGGAAATCGACGGCCTCTAAGGCCCCGCCTTTGTTGTCGCTTCCGCGGTATTTTACCTCTATAAAAGCCAAATATTTGCCATCCCATCCGATGATGTCAATCTCGCCCATACGGTTCCGATAGTTCCGCTCTAGGATATGGTATCCTTGCTTTTCCAGAAATTCCGCCGCCTGTTTCTCATAACTTGCGCCCACCTTCCGGTTGTTCATCGCTTCAAAAAGCTCCTGCGGTGTATCGGGCTTGGCCCATATTTTTTCAGTGCTTCCATATGGGCGGCGCTGCCATAGCCTTTGTGAGCGGCAAAACCATATTGGGGCATTTCTTTATCGTACTGAATCATTAGCCGATCCCTGGTCACCTTTGCTACAATGCTGGCCGCCGCAATGGAAAGGCTCCTGGCATCCCCATGGATCAGAGGAACTTGCGGAAGGTCTATCTGTGGGATGGTCACCGCGTCGTTGAGCAAAATCTGCGGCTCCACCTGAAGATTCCCAATCGCCTCCCGCATGGCCTCATAAGTCGCTTGCAGGATATTGATTTCATCGATCCGCTCCGGGCCGACGCGCCCCACTCCCACAGCCACGGCCTCCCGCAGAATCACCGGGTACAATTCCTCTCTTTTTTTGGGCGTCAGCTTCTTGGAATCATTTATGTATAAAATCTGGCAGCCAGAAGGCAGGATCACCGCCGCGGCCACCACCGGGCCGGCCAGCGGGCCTCTGCCCGCCTCGTCCACTCCGCATACAAATCCCAGATGTTCATATTTTCGCTCATATTCCTGCATCTGCCAGATTCGGCGTTTTTCTTTTTCTAATTTTTCTTGTATCTTTCGATATTTATTTAGCAGGCTTTGCACGCCCTTGCGACAGTCCTTTTGATACTTTTGATAAAGGGCCTCGTACTCTTCTTCCGATGCCTGGGCAAACTCCTCTTGTATTTCCTGTATGGTTTTTGTAATTTCCATTGTTTCATCCTTTTACATCTTCTCTATCCAAAACGCATCCTCCAGCGCCAGCCAGTTAGCCCTCCACCAGCGCATAATCTGCCAGTAGCCGATTCCCTGCAATCCGTATTCTTTTACCAGTTGAAACTTTGCCTCCAGGCTGCGTACATCCTCAAACCAGACCTCGTGCTCTACATCGTCCTGCCAGTAGCGAAAATAGGGAGACTGGGAGGTTTCATCGTAAAGGATGCGGGCATAATGCGTGATCGCAATCTGCACCGCCTCCACGTTCCCGATGGTGTTTGCCACTGTGACGTTGCTCACATAGGGAAGCTGCCAGTCATATCCGTAATTGGGGATACCCAGACGGATTTTGGCGGCGGGTATCTCTGTAACGGCATACCGAACCACCTGTTCCACTTTGTTGATCGGAGCCACCGCCATATTCGGCCCGTATTTATAACCCCATTCATAAGTCATCAGCAGCACGCTGTCGGCAATGGCCCCCAATGCGGGATAGTCTTTCCCCTCATAGAGAAGCCCTCTTTGATCCGCCGAGGTTTTCGGTGCCAGCGCAATGCTAATTCGGTATCCCGACGCGTGTATAGCGTCCGCGGTCCGCTGGACAAACTCCGTAAAAGCATCTCGGTCCTCCCTGCGGATATACTCAAAATCAATATCCACGCCGCCATATCCTTTTTCCTGCATGGTTCGGATTAACTCCTGGATCAGCCGATTGCCGCTTTCCATATCCCATACCACCGAGGCAATCAAGCTGTTATTGAATTTTCCTTCTGTATCCAACGGGGTAAGGGTAAGAAAAGGAATCACAGTCTGGGTGCGGCACATTTCGATCATCCAGTCCTCCGAAACGGCAGGCGGAACCAGCCACCCCTCAGACGTAAATCCATAAGAAAAAATAGGAAGCTCTGTCAGATAGGGAAGGGTCTGCCCCAGCACCCAGGGACTGATATAGGGGTAAGCATAACCGGAGATTTGAGCCAGAGAACGCTCCTGAAAGGAGTCGTAAGTAGGAATATACAAAGCTTGGCCAATGGCCAGCTTATAGGGATAAACCAGTTGGTTGTCAAAAATCAATATATCCGCAGGAACACCATATGCCTGGGCTATTGTATCCACTGTTTCCCCTTCTGTCACAACATGGATCTGCATAAAGGATCTACCGCCTACTACTAAGATTGGAGTATATTCCTATGTGCAAAGTCCAAAGATTATTCCAATGTAATTCGTCCTAATTTTCCGCTTCGGAATTCTTCCAGCAGCATGGCGGCTGCTTTTTCATAATCCAGATCTGCTCCTTTTTTTAGACAGCCGCGTGCGCGTGCGACCTCCTCCAGAAGCTTGACCGGCTCCCCATCTTCCTCTATGTGATACCGTCTATTTAAAACTCCCGGATATTCCTCCCGCAGATAAGACAGCAACTTCAGCGACAATTCCTCTATATTTACAACATCGTCTTTTACCGAACCGATCATCGCCAGCCGCTCGCCCACCTGGGGATCGTCGAATTTCGGCCAGAGAATTCCCGGCGTATCCAGCAGTTCCACGCTTTTATTTAGGCGTATCCACTGTTTGCCCTTGGTCACCCCCGGCTGGTTTCCTGTCTTTGTACAGGCTTTTCCGGCAAAAGTATTGATAAAGGTAGACTTGCCCACATTGGGAATCCCCGCCACCATGGCGCGTATGGGTCGATTCTTAATGCCCCTTCGCTTATCCCGCTCAATCTTCTCCTGACAAGCTTTCTGGATAATGCTGTGGACAGTTTTCAGACTCCCGCGGTTTCTGGAATCCACCATCGCCACATAAAAACCCTTTTCCTGAAAAAAAGCGCTCCATTTCTGATTCTTTTTCTCGTCCGCCAGATCCGCTTTGTTCAGCAAAACCAGCCGGCTTTTCTGTTTTCCCAGCTCGTCGATGTCCGGGTTGCGGCTGCTCTGCGGCGCGCGTGCATCCAAAAGCTCAATGACCAGATCGATCAGTTTCAGGTTTTCCTGCATCATCCGCCTGGCCTTCGTCATATGCCCCGGATACCACTGTAAATTCATAATCGCTTATCCTTTCAAAAATCCAATCTTTTTAAGAGGTCCCGCCACAAACCACAGCTTCCCTATAATGTTTCTTTTCTGAACGCTTCCTGCGTCCGTATACTGGCTGCCGTCGTTGCTGTTGCGGTTGTCCCCCAACACAAAATATTCTCCTGATTCCAAGGAGATCCCCTCCTCCGCCAAAGTGGAATTGGTGATGCTGGGAAAATCCTTGCCCTCTTTATAGGTTTCTCCATCTATGAGAATCTGCCCGTCCCGGATCTGTATGGTCTCCCCGGGAAGCCCGATCACCCGCTTGATATGCAGACTGGCCTCCTCCTTCGTGCTGGTTTTGAATACCAGGATATCTCCCCGCTGGGGGCTTCCCAATTTGTACGCCACTTTATTGATAAAAAAACGATCCCCCACTGCCAGGGTCGGCTCCATCGATCCTTCCTGCATACTTACCGACTGGAAAAATAAAATCGCCACCACCACCGAGCAGGCCAGCACCACTGCAATCTGAAACGCCCAGATCAGAATCTCTTTTATCAAATCGTTCTCAGAAAAAACTTTCGTACTTGATATTTTTTTTCCTGTCATCCGACAACCTCCGAAAAGACGCCGTTTCCCCTAAAGGAAACAAAGGGGCTGTTTTTACAGCCCCTCATAAAATCCATTACCTTATCCGTTCCTTTACTTTCGCACGCTTGCCCACGCGGCCTCTCAGATAATTCAGTTTTGCCCTTCTTACTTTACCATATCTGACAACTTCTACTTTTTCCACATTCGGTGAGTGCAGAGGCCAAGTCTTTTCCACTCCGATGCCGCTGGAAGATTTTCTGACTGTAAAAGTCTCACGGTTTCCGCCGTTCTGCCTTTTCAGCACAATGCCTTCAAATACCTGGATTCTCTCGCGGTTTCCCTCTTTGATCTTGGCATGTACCCTTACCGTATCCCCTACGCGGAACTGCGGCGGCTCTTCCTTTAACTGAGTAGCTTCAATTTTTCTGATAATCTCGTTCATTGCTTTCGCTCCTTTATTTCTATTTGGATGTTCTTAATGCAGAATCTGCAACAGAGGACCATCTCTTGTAAAATTATAACAAAGGTGATTATACTACAAATATCTGAGATTTACAAGTATGAAAAAATGAAACTTTAATTTATGAAAAGCTCAAAAATGTAAAGAGGAGGAAAATTTGGAGTGCGCTTGGTGAAATCTATATGAATCGCCTTGACATTTTTTAATTTTTGCGTTATTATGAATGAGCAATTCATTCACAAAAAAGGGGAGGATCAGATATGAATGGTCGTATCAAGTCGATTGCCGATGCAGCAACCTATCTTTTTTTACAACAGGGCTACTCCAAAACACAAATAAGTCACATTGCAAAAGCCGTTGGTGTCTCGGTCGGTACAATATACCTTGACTTTACCGGAAAAAAAGAGATTCTGCACTTTATTTTGAAATGCACGCTTGAACCGGATTTTATCAATAGAAATTTTGACAGGCCTATTACCGACAATTTATTTGCAGGATTGGAAAACGATATTGTGTCGATGTTTGAGAAAATAAGTAGTGATTTTGCAAAACATCTTTTAGATAATGTGGCAGATTACACTTTGGAAGCGCTTATCTCAGACGCGTTTGATATGCTTTCTCAATATGCCGTGGGCTGTCTGTTCATCGAGAAGAACCAATTTGACTTTCCATTTTTAGCTGAACATTACAAGCAATATCGCAAAAGATTTCTTGAAACTATGACACAATATATGGGGGCATTTATTAAACGCGGTACAGTACGCCCGCTGGAACATCTTGAATTGTCCACAACCTTGATTATCGAGATTTTATCATGGTGGGCTATGGATGTACGCTATACTTCATTTGAAACGCAGGATATCCCTTCCGGCATTGCCAAAGAGCTTTGCTTGGATAATATCCTATCTGCATACCAATGCAAAAATTAGCGGCTGGTTCTGGGAGCTATAAAGCGAATAATTCCGGCAAACTGAATGTGAATTATGTAGAAGTAACCCGGGATTTATACTTCTTCAACAAGAACGAGAATATCCATCTAACCCTGCCCGATCAGTTATCATTTGAATTTGAAACCACAACAAAAAACAGTTCTCTTATGTTTCAAATTAGATTCAGACTGTCTAGTAATCCTAAAACATTCTCGCCCAACGCCATTTTTTCTGTCGTTTGGTCGGGACTTACAAATTCAATAAGCTGTTTATACAAATAGGGTTCACCATAAGGAGCATCGGAACTGTACAGACATTTTTCCGGCAGCTCAACCAATGCCATTTTGGTAGCGATAGAAGCAAATGCCGCTGAGAGGTCTAAATAGACGTTTTCGCGTTCCTTTGCAAATTTGATTACCTCTATCCAGTTAGAACCTCCCAAATGCCCGAAGATAACGGGTACCTCCGGGTATTTTTCACATAATGCCATTAACAGCTTAATACCGTTTAATCTAACCGGATGAAAGGTATGCACCCAAACAGGATATAACCTTGTGTTTCTTATTGCTTGAAATACTATATCCAGTTGCAGAATCTGCTGTTCGTTTCCAGGAGTAAATTCTCCTATGCCGCACAAAGAATTGGCTGTGATTTGCGTATCTATCCAATCTTGCGTTTCCTTTAAGTTTAACTCTAAGGGAACAGAGCCAAAGCCCCAAAAACGGTTGGGATATTCTTTTATTGCCATGGTGATTTCTGAAATATTTTCCTTCAATCGTTTGATGTTATCCTCTTTGCCGTTTGCTCCCGCAAGGATTTTGTATAATGCATTCATCTCCATTTCAAGCTCATTTAAGTTGGCAGCCTTTTCGGGATGTGGTGCAGAACAAAAAACGATTGCCTTGTCTACTCCCGCAGCGTCCATTTTATCCAACTGCAATTCTGTTGGAAACATGATGTGTTCGTGACTATCAATAACCATATTTACGCCTCCTTGACATGTTTGATATAATTAAGATAGCACTAATAAAGGTTAAAGTTAAGTACGCACTTTTTTGAAATAAAGTATCTTTTTTGACACTGTAATAAGGAAAGGATAAAATATGGCGAAATCACAAGCAGTTGATAACCAATGCCCTATTGAAGCCGGGTTAAATATTCTAAGCAGAAAATGGAAGTTAAAAATACTATGGCTTTTATCAAGTAGAACACTTCGATTTAATGAATTGCAGCGGCTTTTAGGAAGCATTACTACAAAGACATTGACGCAGCAACTCCGGGAATTAGAAGAACAGGAAATCATTACCCGAAAAGTATTCCCGGAAGTTCCGCCCAAAGTTGAATATTCATTAAGTGAAATTGGAGCCACTCTCAAACCAATCTTATCTCAGCTATGCGATTGGGGCAAAGCATACCATTCTTATCAAAAGCATGAAAAGAACATTTAATTTCTTCGCTATTGGACAGCCAAAAGAGACAGACTCTTTAGACTGCCGCGCCTTGATCACTTACATAACAGGGCTAATTTCTCCCCCATTTTAAAGGCGTTTTGACAGTCTATCGGAAATTGCTTTTCTTTAATTTGCGCCTTATGTTCTGCATTGAAATTTGATGCCGCATATTTTGAATAATCATCAAACTGGTAATTATCTGCCGAAATCATATATTCAGAATGTCCATTTAAAAGTTGTAAATAGTTTTTGTTATTCTCAAAAATATATGGATAACCAGACGACTCTATCATCTCATGTGGCAAACCCATAGTATAAATAAATCCGGTCTGTATTGTGCCTGTAAAATTTGTGCGCTCTGCTGAATCATAAGAAAGATTTGCAAATATTAACCGCTCAATAAACGATTTCACTTCTCCGGTAATACTGCCTAAATAAATAGGAGAACCCAATATTAAAATATCACTTGATAGTACGTTCTTTAATATTTGTGTCAAATCGTCTTTCATTACACAAAGTCCGTTAACGTTGCTTGTTTTTCTCTTACAAGCAAAACAACTGCAACAACCTTTAAAATTCAAATCACAAAGGTGAAGCAGTTGTGTTTCTGAGCCAATCGAAGCGGCTCCCTCAAGGGCTTTTCTTAAAAGAGTAGCGGTATTCCAGTCTTTTCTTGGACTTCCGTTAATTGCCAATGCCTTCATACTAAATTTCCTCTCTATAATACATACAAAATTTTTTTGCTATAATTCAAGTATAACTTTAAGTACACAAAAATACAAGTACGCACGTTTTTGTTTCCTAAAATGGTGAGATTTCTCCACATGACATGGCTCTTATCTGTATCTTGAAAGAAACCAAAAATTTGAATCAGTATTTTTCTAAATACGAGAGTGATAAATTGAAAGTCCGGTTAAAAGAACTGAAAAAGAATCCTCAAAGCAAGCAACTGGCAGCTTAGGAGAAAGAATGCAAAGCTTATCACTTTATAAGAAACACCGCCTTTCTGATTTTTCATTTTACCAGAAAAGCGGTGATACGTATAGATATTACATTACTCGTCTTTGCTTTCAAACGTGAAGGTATTTAAGAATTTCTGCGCCCGCTTGGTCTTTGGACAGTTAAAAAACGCTTCCGGCGCATCCATCTCCACGATTTCCCCACCGTCCAAAAAGACCACCTGATCGGCTACCGCCCTGGCAAACTGCATTTCATGGGTGACAATGACCATCGTTGAGCCGCCCTTTGCCAGCTCTAACATGACATCCAGCACCTCCCGCACCATCTCCGGGTCCAGCGCCGCGGTCACCTCGTCAAACAGCATGATCTCCGGCTTCATAATCAAAGCCCTTACAATAGCCACCCGCTGCTTCTGCCCGCCGGAAAGCTGCCGGGGATAGACGTCTTTTTTATCCAGAAGGCCGACCCGCTCCAGAAGCTTCTTTGCCTCTTCCTCTGCTTCCTGGCGGTTTCTTTTCTGCACTTTCAGAGGTCCGAGCAGGACATTGTCTATGACCGTCATATGGGGAAACAGCTCATAGCTTTGGAATACCATGCCGATTTTCTGGCGCACTTCACTCCATTTTGTCTTATCGCCGCTGATTACCTGGCCGTCCAGCAGGATTTCCCCGGACTGGATCGATTCCAGCCCGTTCATACACCGCAGAAACGTACTTTTTCCGCAGCCGGAAGGGCCGATCAGAACCAGCACCTCGCCTTTGTGTACATCCAGGGATACGTCCTTTAAGACAGGCCCGTTTCCATAATCTTTCCGAAGATGATGGATTTCCAGCAGTTTTTCATTCTTTTCCAATCGTGCCACCTCCTAATTCTTCCATTTCTTTTCCAACCACGTCGCCAGCAGGGATATGGGCCAGCACGCCAGGAAATACAGGAAAAAGACCGTTCCATAAATCCAGAGCGCAGAGTCCGGCACCGTATACCGGTTCGCCTCGATAATCTGCTGCGCGACTTTGAGTACTTCCACCACGCCAATCAATACAATCAGAGAAGTGGTCTTGATCATCCTCGTGGTCAGGTTGATAGCCAGCGGAATCAGCCTTCTCAACGTCTGCGGGATGATGATATAGCGATAAATCTGTATGTTTTCCAATCCCAGCGCCGCGCCGCTCTCATACTGATGCTTGGGAATGGAAATCAGCGCGCCACGCACCAGATCCCCCATCTCCGCGGTTCCCCAGAGGGTAAATACAACAACTGCCGAAACTTGCCCGGACAACTGGACACCAAAAGTCTTTGTGGCTCCGAAATATACCAGAAATAATAATACAAGCTGAGGCATAATCCGGATAAATTCCAGATATACTTTTGTAATACACCGGGTAATGGGGTTTTTCAGAGTCATCACCATTCCCAGCAGAATTCCCAGAAAGATGGAGAGCACCACCGATATCAGGGATATTTTTATGGTAATCCATAAGCCTCCCAGCAGACGGATGAAATTGTTGCCCATAAACAATACCCTAATTCCCAAATCCTGCATAGCGGAGCCTCCTTTCCAGCCACGCCGCCGCTAAGGATATGGGCAGCAGCAAAATCAAATAGGCAATCACCAGCATCAGAAGGGCTTCGTCGGTCTGATAATACAAGCCAATCAAGTCTTTCGCCACATACATCAGATCCGCCAGCGCCACCGCGCTGAACACAGAAGTTTCTTTTATCAAAAAAATCACATTGGCACAGAGTGCCGGAACCGATATCGACAATGCCTGGGGAAAAATAATATACCGCATCACCTGCGCATGGCTTAAACCAATAGCCAGCCCGGATTCCATCTGGCTATTCTCAATGGCCTCCAGACCGCTGCGGAATGCCTCCGCCATATAGCTTCCCCCCAGGAAACTAAGCCCGATCACCGCGCAGCCCTCAGAACTGATCATAATTCCGATTTTTGGCAGGCCAAAATACAGGAAAAACAACTGCACGAGCAGAGGGGTATTCCTGGATAATTCTATGTATACAGAAACTATCCTTTTTAACACAGGTATCTTATAATACTGGACCAGGGAACAGACTAGCCCAATTATCAGGGAAAACAGAATTCCCGCCGCGCCCAGACCAAGCGTCAGCTTCGCCGCCTCCACATACAAATGGGCATATTCACTCATAAATCCCGTATCCAAATCCTCACATCCTTTCTGAATTTCATTTCCTATTAAATTAATAGGATTATATTATTGAACGCCTTTTTTGTCAACTCTTTTCGATCATGCCTTCCACCTGCTGCCGCAATTCCTCCTCCCGGCGGCTCAAAAGCAGCTCCCTGCTCTGTTGGGAAAAGGCTTCCTGCGGATGCTCGGTCAGAAAACGGCTGCACGCCGGATGGAGGGTGAGCGCTGCGGTAAAATACTGCTTCGCCGCCCCCACAGCAGCCGAATCCAGCAGCTTATACGCCCTTTGTATCTGCGCTCCGATCTGTGCCGTCAGACTTTCCCGAAACCGAATTCTGGTATCCAGCAGGTTCTCTCGGATATCTTGCGCCGTCTGTATTTTTTGGCCATGCGCCCGCTCCAGATCCTGTTTCCATTCTTCCAGGAAGCGAAGAAGAGCCTCCTCCTCCAACACTTCCTCCAGTTTCGCCAGATCATGTTCTTCTTTTACCCGCAAAGCCTTCTGCCGACGGTCAATCTCCTGTTCGATGTCCTGGGACTGGCAGCACGTCCGTCCTCTTAGAAAGGCTTCTGTGCCCTGACAAATC
This sequence comes from uncultured Lachnospiraceae bacterium, assembly GCA_947571775.1. Taxonomy (GTDB): domain Bacteria; phylum Bacillota; class Clostridia; order Lachnospirales; family Lachnospiraceae; genus MGBC164599. The sequence continues at coordinate 23,357 of CANOZK010000017.1, forward strand.
TGTCTGGTCAGGCGGTCATCCTGCGCCCACGCATCTGCCCGATCCGTCACCTGCGCCGCCAATACCGCAGCAACCGCCATACATTCCCCAGCCCCGGCCGTCTTGAGTCTCTGCCGGTTCTTGTGCGAAACCGCCGGATAATTCTCCTGGTATTCCCGTTCATAATGATGAAACAGCTCATAAAACAAGAAAAATTCCCGCGCAATGGCCGCAGAGTGTACATACTGCGAAATCAGATGCTCGGTGACCGCCTCCCCCATCTCCTCATAAACATAGAGAATACAGGATAAATCCTCCCATCCTCTGGCCGTGACAAAGGAACGCTCCAATTTCGTCTGCTCCGTCTGGTAAAAAGAATGGGGATATACGGTCAGAAACGTGAGCACAGAGCCATGGACGCTGCTGACCGCCGCATAGCTGCGCCAGATCTCCAAATCCGCCTCAATGTTCATGTATTTTACCCGATCCAGCGTGACCATATCCATTTCCCGTACAGATTTATTATATTCGGGAGGGTTCCCCGCGCCCACTATCAACCAGCCGCCGGGAATGGGATGACTGCCAAAAGTTTTGTTTTGCAAAAGCTGCAGCATCACCGGCGCCAGCGTTTCCGACACACAATTGATCTCATCAAGGAACAAAATTCCGGTTTTTTGCCCGGTCGTTTCCATGGCATCGTAGATGGAAGCCACGATCTCGCTCATGGTATACTCGGTCACAGAAAACAGCTTTCCGTCATACTCTTTTTCTTTTAAGACAGGCAGACCAATGGCGCTTTGGCGGGTATGGTGAGTCATGGTATAAGCCACAAGTCCCACCTGCTCTTCTTTGGCAATCTGCGCCATAATCGCCGTCTTGCCGATGCCAGGAGGTCCGATCAGCAGAATGGGCCGCTGTTTTTCCACCGGAATCTGATAGCCAGAGCCATCGGGTTTCTTTCTCGTATACGCCCGCAGCGTCCGCTTAATCTCCTCTTTTGCTTCTTGAATATTCATCCTTTCCTCCCCCTGACACACTTGCTGCGTCGTCCAGGCAGATTTGGAAGTTTACTTCCAAACGTTTCCTTCCTCCGGTATATCCAGATACAGTTTTCCAGCCCACTTGAGCACGCGATCCGCCTGTTCCCCGTCCAGAAAATCTCTTCTGGAAAATACAAAGAACGTCTCGTAATCTGTTGGATCTTCTGGATAGATTCCATCTCCATCGGTAAAATACAGCAGACCCTTGAGCTTTTTCAGCGCTCCTGCTGCCCTCAGCTTTTCCACAAACACAAAAACCGTGCCAAAATCTGTCCCGCCCCGGCCCTCTATGGTCAGCTCCCGCTCATACCTCTGCCAGTCCTCCACACTGGTAATCACCCGATGCTGCTGAATGATCGAATCGCATTGAATGATATGCACATTCATTTTTCGGAAAAAATTTTCCCTTCGGGTCAGCAGATTTCTGGTTTCTTCCAGAAATCTGCGAACAACCTCCACGGAGCAGGATCCGGAGGTGTCTATGGCTATCACCAGTTCCTCCACCCGCTGCGTTTCCATATATTCCAAAGGTTCAATCAGAGGCATATTTCCATAACGGTGCAGCCCCAGCACATAATAAATATAATCAAAACTGTCCTCGTCCGTCTGCATCTCCTCTCGGACAGAGGCGAATCGTCTTAACTGCTGCCGGAAATCGTATTGTCCCGCTTTTTTTAGTTCCAGCAGATCCCGGCGGCTCCCTGGCGCAAGCCCAAAACGCCGCGAAACAGAAGGCCGCTGCTGTTTTATCCAGACTGCCGCCTGGGCCAGCTTCCGGTGCAGCCGTTCCAGGTAACGCTCCCCGGCCGATCCTTGAATGCCTTCGCCGCCTTCACCGCCGAAATATTCCTTCGATTCCAAAGCATTCCCATACCAGTAATCATGCGCATCCCCCGGCAGTTCATTCAGAAAAAATCGTGCCGGTTCTTGCTTATGGGGATGTTCCAGCAGATACCCATAGACAGCCTCTGCATCCTCCAGATTCCCAAAATCAGAAAACAGATCTTTTAATCCTTCCAGACTTTTTTTCCGGCTTCCAAGGGCCAGCGGCAGCTCAAACGCCTTCTCCCGCAGCGCCCATGCGCTCACGTCGCAGGACAAATCCCACAAAGCACGGGAGTACTTTGCATTCAGAAGCAGATGCCCGTATAAGATATGCAGCATCATATGCAGATACAGTTCTCTGAGACACCCTTCCCGGAAGCATTGCACAATCTGCGGCGCCTGAAGGTAAATCTGCAGCCCGTCGGTGCCCGTCTGCTGGGAGCCGCATGCGCCGCTCATCTCAAAATCTGTGAAAAACAAATGCAGATAGGGAATCTCCTGCGCTAACGACTGTCCCGTAAGCTCCCAGGCTTTTTTTGCAGCTTCTTCCATGGTAAAGACGGCCTGCGACGGCTGCGGCGCGTCCAGACCCATCAAAAGCAGACGGATCTCCGTCTGATCCGTCCCCGACTGCTCCAAAGCCTGACGGCACTGCGACGGAGTCGCCAGATTCCATTCAAGAAAACGCCGAAGCCGCCGAGCGTCCTTTTGCCCGATCAGACGCAGTAGGGCCGGGCGTACCCGCGCAGAGAGATACTCCCGGTAAACCTGCTTCCAATGCTCGGAAAGCTGCGAATCTTGCAGCAGCCTTTCCAGCGCAATATCCAGTTTCAGGGCTGCCTGACGAGAGGTGGTGAATTTTGCCTCCCAATCCACTATATCATCCATTATCGAGCTCATCTTTCTGTTCTCCTGTCACGGCTCGTCAGCGTGGTACAAAATCACTGCCGACAGCGGCGGAAGCTCTAGATCCAGATATCCCCCTTTTGCCATAACTTCCACATTCTCCAGGGAATATCCATTATGATGCGTCAAAAAAATCCTCTGAAGTGGCACATCCCGAAAGCGGCTGATTCCCACCCGCCATGCATGAATCTCCATCTGCATCACATTCGGACTATTGTTGACCGCAATGATTGACCGCTCTGTTTTCGTAAATCTTCCATAGCTGATGCCCTGGTATTGATGTCCCAAGAAAAGGATCGAGCCATCAACAAATACCCGGTACTTTTTATGAATCGCAATGATGTCTCTGTGAAAACGAACCAAATTCCTATCTTCCTGACCCCAGGGATACGTCCTGCGGCTGTCTGGGTCGGTAAAACCACAGACCCCGGCCTCATCCCCGTAATAAATTGTGGGCGCGCCCGGCCAGGTCATTTGAATCACCACGGCTTCCCGCATCACCGGCACACAGACGTCCTCCTGGGCCGCCTGGCTTCCCAAATGAGCCACCCGGCCCACTTTATGGTTGGTTCTGGTCAGGAACCGGGAATGGTCATGGTTCGACAATTCGTTCATCGCCGTCATCTGGGACGGCATTAGAAACTCCGACATATGGCTAGTCATAGCTTCAAAAAAGAATGCTCCGTTGCCATACAGATCTTCCCGGAATTCGTCGCTGTGCTTCTCCATGCCCGTCAAAAACCAGGTCACCGGTTCCATAAAGGCGTCGTAATTCATAATACTGTCCCATTCGTCCCCCCGCAGCCAGCTCTCGGCATTGCCGTAATGTTCCGCCAGAATCAGCGCTTCCGGGTTCGCCTCCTTTACGGCTTTGCGGAAATCTTTCCAGAACCGATGATTGAACTCGCTGCTGTGCCCCAGATCCGCAGCCACGTCCAGACGCCATCCGTCTGCGTTAAAAGGCGGAGAAACCCATTTGCGCGCAATCTGCAAAATGTATTGATACAATTCCGGGGACTGTTCATAATTCAGCTTGGGCAGCGTGTCATGTCCCCACCAGCCCTCATAACTGTCATTGTAAGGCCAATGATAGTGATCGTGAAAATGAAAGAAATTCCGGTAAGGACTATTCTCAGAGACAAACGCCCCTTTTTCATACCCTTCCTGGTCCTCATAGATGCATTCCCGATCCATCCACTTGTTAAACGAACCGCAATGGTTAAAAACCCCGTCCAGGATAATCCGCATCCCGCGCTTGTGAATCTCTTCCACCAGACGAATAAACAACTGATTGCTGGCTTCCAGATTTTCCTTGTCCGCAACCCGGCACACATACCGGGTGGCATGCTTGTTATCCGTATCCCCTGGTGAGAGAAGCTCTCCGGCATCCTTTACAATCACGCCAAAATGGGGATCTACATAATCGTAATCCTGGCTGTCGTATTTATGGTTACTGGGAGATACAAAGATTGGATTCAAATACAGCACCTCTACCCCCAGATCCTGGAGATAGTCCAACTTGTCCAGCACACCCTGGAGATCCCCGCCGTAAAATTCCCGCACGCCCATAACCGCCGGCGGTTTGTTCCAGTCGTCCACCTGGACGCTGGTATCCCCGATATAAAAGTATTCTCCCGTCAGCACATCGTTTTTCGGATCTCCGTTAAAGAACCGATCCACATAAATCTGGTAAATCACAGCTCCTTTGGCCCATTTGGGCGTCCGAAAGCCCGGCACGATACGGAACAGATAATCGTCCTGCTGTTCCGGGAACACGCCGTTGGAATAATAATAGCATTGGATTTGCCCCGCCACAATCTCAAAAAAGTAATTGACGGCCTCCTCCCCCACGGCCAGATCCGTCTCATAATAGTCAAAACCGCCCTTTGTCTCCTCCACATGCATGGGAATCCGAAAACCCTGCACCACCAAGTAGACTTCATCCACATTGTTTTTCAATGTCCGAAAACGAATGGTCACCCTATCGCCCGGAACCGGCTCCATAGGAATCCGATAATTCTCTGTACTATCGCTGAAAAGCGCATCTTTGTTAAAGACAGGCCTCATCTGAAGGATATATTCTTGCCTTCTTTTTTTCTGTTTGCTGTATTCATAATGTTGATACATATTTTCTTTTTCCTTTTCTCTTCTCCTGTTCCATTGTATTACTAAGGCTGTTAAATATCAATGAATTTCACACAAAATATTTTGTATAAAAAAGAATCTTGGTAATCGTTCAGACACAATGTCATAAACTTAAATTTATGATATTGTATCTGAACCATTACAAATCTTATTCTTCGCCCGCGGCGAATCGCATAATCCTTTTATAAATAAAAGAAGCAGCCTGACGGCTGCCTCTTTCGGAGAAGGTATATTTCTCTCTTATGGGGTGTAGCAAAAAAACTATATAATGTATGGGGGCATTACAGCTATCATTATAACATGCTCCCTCAAAAAAGTGTGCATAATTTTTACAAAATTTTCATTTTCCAGTTATGCACATTATACAAATAAGCTTTCAAACTCATCCCGATTGATCTTTTCCTTTTCCAAAAGGAGCTGGGCACAGCGCTCCAGCACGTCCTTGTGCTCCAGAATCATCCGTCTGGCTTTCTCATGGCATTCATCGATAATGCTCTTGATTTCCTCATCAATGGCGCTGGCTACATGCTCGCTGTAACCTCTGGCATGGGCCAGATCTTTTCCGATGAAAACTTCGTCCCCGTCATCGCCGTATGCAATCACGCCAATCTTGTCCGACATACCATACTTGGTCACCATGGCCTTTGCCGTCTGCGTGGCCTGTTTGATATCGTTGGACGCGCCTGTGGTAATATCGTCAAAGATCAATTCCTCTGCCACCCGGCCGCCCAGCATGACGATGATATCTTGCAGCATCTGGCCGCGGGTATTGAACATCTCATCTTTTTCCGGCAGCGGCATAGTATATCCCGCTGCTCCCATGCCCGTCGGGATAATGGAAACCGTATATACGGGACCCACATCCGGCAAAAGATGGAACAAAATCGCATGCCCCGCCTCGTGATAGGCCGTGATGCGCTTCTCTTTATCCGAAATCACCTTGCTCTTTTTCTCCGCGCCGATGCCCACACGAATAAAAGATTTGCGAATATCCTGCTGGGTCACATAAGAGCGGTCGTCTCTGGCCGTTACAATTGCCGCCTCGTTTAACAAGTTTTCCAGATCCGCCCCGGTGAATCCGGCTGTGGTCTGGGCAATCTGTTTCAGATCCACATCGTCGCCTAACGGCTTGCCTTTTGCATGGACTTTCAAAATCTCCTCCCGTCCCTTTACATCCGGGCGTCCCACAGCTACCTTTCGGTCAAATCTGCCCGGACGCAGGATCGCAGGATCCAGGATATCCACCCGGTTGGTGGCCGCCATAACGATAATCCCTTCGTTGACGCCGAACCCGTCCATTTCCACTAAGAGCTGATTAAGCGTTTGCTCCCGTTCGTCGTGGCCGCCGCCCATGCCGGTGCCTCTCTGGCGGGCTACCGCGTCGATTTCATCGATAAAAATAATACAGGGCGCGTTCTTTTTTCCCTCTTCAAAGAGATCCCGCACACGGGAAGCTCCCACGCCCACGAACATTTCCACAAAATCCGAACCGGAAATTGAGAAGAATGGCACGCCGGCTTCTCCGGCCACCGCCTTGCCAAGTAAGGTTTTTCCGGTTCCGGGAGGCCCTACCAGCAGCACGCCTTTGGGTATTCGCGCGCCTACCTTCGTGAATTTCTTCGGATTTTTCAGAAAATCCACAACCTCCTCCAAATCTTCTTTTTCCTCCTGAAGCCCTGCCACATAAGAGAAATTAATTTTCTTGTCCTCCTCTGTGGAGAGTCTGGCGCGGCTCTTGCCAAAATTCATCATCTTGGAATTCGATCCGCTTCCGGCCATCTGCCGATTCATAAACACAAACAGGAAAATCACCAGGCCGCAGGTGATTAACATCGGGAAAATACTAGAGAAGATACTCTCCTGGGGCACATCGGCAATCTCTGGATAAATTCCGTGGTATTCCAGATATTCCTCTACTTCCCTCACGTCCGTTACATAAAAATGCTTCTGGCTGCCGTCTGTCAGCTCCACCCGCACCCGCCCGGTGGGATATTCCTTGTTGGGATAAATCTTTATACCCAGCACTTGATTCTCTTTTACAGCATCCTCCATCTGGGTTTTGGAATAATTTTCGCTGTTTTCCATCTGCTGGCTCAAGAACAAATACCCTGTGATCAGGGCAATCACCAGCACCAGATACAGCCCTATTCTGCCAGGTTGTCTATACACGCTTTCCTACGCCTCCTTCTTTATCCAAATACTTTTTCCGTCTATTATACATCTTCCACCACTCCAATAAAAGGCAAATTCCGATATTTTTGTGCATAATCCAGTCCATATCCCACCACAAATTCATCCGGGATCTCAAAACCGGTATAATCCACCTTCACCGGCCTCACACGCCGCTCTGGCTTATCCAGAAGCGCCGCTAATTTCAAACTCGCCGGCTGCCTCTCTTTCAGAAGTTTCATCAAATAATACAGCGTCCTGCCGGAATCAATGATATCCTCGACCAGCAGCACCTCTTTTCCCTCCAAAGGATCCTCCAGATCTTTTATCATATGCACCACCCCGCCTGACTGCGTGCCGTCCCCATAGCTGGCTACCGACATAAAGTCTATCGTCACCGGAATGGTCAGCCGCTTGGCCAGCTCACACACAAAGAACACACTGCCTCTGAGCACGCCGATCAAATGTAGCTGCTTTCCCTGGTAATCTGCGTTGATTCTGTCCGCCATCTGCTGAATCTTTTCTTCCACTTTTTTTTTCGTAATCAACACGCGGATATCATTCTCCATACCCATATCCTCCTTCGTACACCATCTCCAGAACCTGCTTGGTATCTGGCCTCACCTTGTATGCCTCGCTTATGCGCAAACCCACCACCCACAGGATTTCCTGGCCCTGGGCCGCCAGTATCATTCGATCTCTGTCCTGTCTTGGCACCTTGCAGTCGATAAAATAATCCTTGAGTTTCTTGCGCCCGCCCGAAGCATCCACCACCAGATAATCCCCTGGGCGCCTGGTTCGTATTTCTACCGTACCTTTTATTTTATCATAATTTAACCATTTCGTATATGTTTTTTGCAAAAGCTGCGAAAAATTATTGTTATCGTTTGGAGATATGCTGTCCCGCGCTATTACAAAATTATTCTCCATGATTTTGCAGCGCAGCCGCATTCCCGGCCCTGTCGCCTCTCCCGGAATCGGAAGCGGGATGCAAAAACCTTCTTGTTTTCCCTTTACTTCTTTCTCCTGGTAAAAAGAAACGCCGCCGTATTCCTTTCGTACTCGAATCCCGTGGGGAAGCTGCAAGATTTTCCCCACCGGCATCTGTATCCAGTCCCAAAGCCTGTCAAATTGGTCTGCGCCGATGTCCTTTCCCGCCTGAAAACAGCCTCTTAATAGCTCCCGCAAACCGTAATAAGCCGGAACCTCCTCCTCACAAAAAAAAGCCTCCTCCAGAAAAACCTCGCCCAAGCGGCGCTGCCGCTGATATTTCTTTAGAAGCTCTTTTCCCTGCCTTTTCAGATAACGATCCGTCTGCCGCAGGATTTCGGCCGTCTTTGCCATATGTTCTACGGCTTTGCTGTTGATCTGCTCTTTCATTCCCACAAGAATTTCATGGCGGATGCGATTTCTGGTATAGGTATCTTCCCGGTTGCTGCTGTCCTCCACATGGGCAAAACCCGCCTCGTGTAAATAATGCTCAATTTCTTCCCGTTCTAAACACAGAAGCGGGCGAATACAAAAACCATCGGCCGGAGAAAGCCCAGAAAGCCCGGCAAGTCCGGTTCCCCGCGCCAGGTGGTGAAGCATGGTTTCGGCCTGGTCATTTTTGTGGTGGGCCAGCGCCAGCTTTGTGCATTTGCCATTCTTCTTCCATATCTGAAAAACTTCCCGGCGGGCTTCCCGCCCGGCTTCTTCCAGGCCAATCCTCCTTTGCGCCGCCATCTGCCGGACTGGCATCTCCACCGCTTGGCAGGGAATCTCGTATTCTCTGCACAGAGTTTCCACAAACTCCTGATCCCGTTGGGCCTCTGCCCCCCGCAGCCCGTGATTGACATGCACCGCCAGCAGTTCAAATCCCAGCTCTTTTTGGTATTTTCGCAATATATGAAACAGGGCTGCCGAATCTGCCCCGCCGGACAAACCAATCAGCACCCTGTCTCCTTTTTCAATCATATGATACTTCCCGATATATTCCAATACCTTTTTCTCAATCATGTACACTCCTATTTACCGCTTCCATATCCCGGCTACCAAAACCGTCATATCGTCTCTGGCCCGGTAATCGCAATAGGCCAGAACCCGATCTAGAATCCCTCTGCTGATTTCCCTGGGCACCTGGCTATGTATTTGCAAAATCATTTCTTTTAGAGTTTCTTCCTCTTTATCCATGGGCAGCGCGTCCAAAACCCCGTCTGTGACCATAATCAGAAAATCCCCATGGTACAGCTTGCGGGAGGCTGTCTCAAAATCAATCTGGTCAACCATGCCCAGCGCCATACTGGTAGATGCAATCGCCTCCACCCACTGATCCCGCTTGATAAACGTCGTCGCCGCTCCCGCTTTCAGAAACTCGCAGATGCCCGTGTACAAATCAATGGTGCACAGATCCATCGTGGAAAACATGTCGTTCTGGCGTTTTAAAATGACCGCGCTGTTTACCAGCTTCGCAGCGGCCTCATTGCTGAAACCGGATTCCAGAAACTGCTCCAACAGCTCCACCACCATCTCGCTCTCTTTGCAGGCGTCCATGCCGGATCCCATGCCGTCGGACAGACACAGGACAAACTTGCCTTCCTCCTCTTGACAGCAGACGTAATTGTCCCCGGATACCCGTTCCTTCTCTTTTGCCACCTTCGCCACTCCATGCATCACCTGAAAACTCATCTTTTCGGTAAAATGCACCGTATGGCACTCTCCATTGATGGTACAGCGGCTGGTATTGACCGGAACCATCGGCGTTTCCCACAGCTCCGATAAAACCTCTGCCGCCTCCAGGGACGACACACACTGGCCGTTTTTTGCCTGCAAGGTGAGATATGCCTGTTTGCGGTTGCCTTCCCGCTCCATGACCCAGATGGATTTTAACAAAACCCCTTTTTTCTTCAGACTATACCGCAGTTCATCTGTAAATTCACGGGAAGGCTGCGTGATCTCCGCCAGCTCCTTGGCCACCTGATTGAGCATTCCCGATATCTCCAAAAACTGCTGGGCTGCCGCCAGACGGTTCTCAATCATCCGATTGTTCCACACCAGTTTCTCCCGCTCCCTCTGGAAGAAATGATTCAGCTCCTGGGTAAATTGGTAAGAATGTACGCACTGGCTTTTCCACTGTTTTGTCAGCGCTTTTCGCTTCTCCTCTTGTCCGCTTTCTAAGGCGCGCACCAGCTTTTCCCCCAGACGCAGACGTTCCTCCCCCTCCCAGCATTCCTGCCTCTGATGACAGTTTCCGCATACCTGTCCATAAGTCTGCCAGACTACATCTTCGGCCTGCTCGTTGGAGAGATAGTCCTTGCGGTAGGGCATTCCGTAAAAAGTATCTGCCAGCTTGCGAAATGCCTGGGCATACCGCTCCACCCGTTCCTTCTGGGGCTGTCCGAATATCTGCCCGGCCGGCACATCCTCTTGCTTCTGGCGCAAAGAAAAAATAGTTTTTGCCATGTCCCGTACAATCAGCAGTACGCTGATCAGGAGCATGGCAACAATCCATACATGCATTTATATCCCCCTTCCCTGATATATTCCAGTACGTCTCTTTTAACAGGGAATTATAGAGGATTTTCGTTAAAATCTTTGTCAAACAGTGCCGAATGAGGTATAAAATTTCCAGACATAATCTGAGGAATTATTCGCAGCAGTTTTCAAACATGCTTCCCTGCTGCAAGGATTACTCCTCGGTCTCCCTGAAAATAATCTCATTGTCTTTTACCAGACCCAGACGATCCCGTGCCGCTTCTTCCACATATTCATCTGTCTGCATATATTCTTTTTGCCCGTCAATCTCCTGGGTTCTGGCTTTCTCCTCCTCAACCTTTCGGCTGAGGACCCGTTCCTGTTCCTGGTAGGCTGCCAGTTCCTGTTCCAAAGCATTCCCCTGCCACAGCAGAATACCCAGCAGGAGTAAAACAACCAGACTGATACAGAGCATGGCCGCTCTGTTCCGCCTCTTACGCCTGATTTCCGCTCTTCTCTTCAACTGTCCTGCCCCTTTTCAGACTGCGCTTTACTGCGCGTAGCCTCTTCCATACTAAAATTTTACATTGTCTGATGGCAAATAGCAACCTTTTTTCCACAGAAATTAGAAATTTTATGGGTATTCCCAGGATTTTCACAGCCATGGACACAAATTTCGCGCTGATGGAATTGGAATAAATCACCATACCCAGAATGACCGCAATCACGGAATACGCGCGGATGCTTCCCTCGTTTGCCTGATACATTTTTCCAAATAAAAAGACGCCGGCCAGGGACCAGTACAGCAGATCCTCCGCGCTGACAAGCAAAACCCGCCGCGGAAACAGCCTGCGCCCAATGCGCAGCAGATCGTAAAAAAATAATAGACACACGCCCCACAAAACGGATTGAAAAAAGAAGGCCAGTTCATGGTTCATATATGCACTCATAGGCTACTGTAACAGACGTTTCAGCACGGATTTGCCCTTTTTGCGGCCAATAGAGCTTTCCTCCGTATAAATCACCTGATCCACTTTTCCTGTCATCTCCAGTTCCCCTTTTTCCAAATCCAACTGCTTGACATGCATTTCTTCCCCTTTTAGGGTCAGCACGCCGCACTGCGACTTGAGCACGACCAGCTTTTCATCAAAAGACAATACGTCCAGAACCCCTGTGAGCAAGCCCTGGCGGCGGTTGGTAAACGAAATCTTGTGAGACATTGACGGCCGTTTTTCTTCCAAACAATTCCCCCGCTCTTTGTTTTCCTCCTCTAAGTTTATGTGAAAACAGCGGAAGATATGTTAATACTCACAGGTAACGAAACATTTTTTCCGCTTCTTCCTTCTTGGAGGTTTCTTTGATCTCCAGCACCTCCACCTTCGTCTGGCGGGAGCCGAACTGGATCTCGATGATGTCTCCCGGCTTCACATTTACGGAAGCCTTTGCCGTCTTGTCGTTTACCAGAACTCTTCCGGCGTCGCAGGCTTCATTCGCCACAGTCCTGCGCTTGATCAGACGGGAAACCTTCAAAAATTTATCAAGCCTCATAAAATCACATCCTCTCTATAACTACGAACAGGGGGAACGCCTGCGTCCCCCCTGCATGAATAAAAAACTGTTTAACTGTTCACAATCTCTTTCAATGCTTTTCCCGCTTTGAATTTCGGAGCCTTAGAGGCTTCGATTGGCATCATTTCTCCGGTCTGCGGATTCCTGCCCTCTCTTGCAGCCCTGTGGGTTACCTCAAAGGTACCGAATCCAACCAGCTGAACCTTGCCGTCGTTTTTTAATTCCTCGGAAACCACATCGATAAAAGCTTTCAGTACCGCTTCCACATCTTTTTTGGAAAGCTCGGTCTCCTTCGCCATTGCAGTCACCAGTTCTGTCTTATTCATAGCACTTCCTCCTACTGATCTAAAGCCATGCCAATCCTGCGGACTTGTTTCTTATGTTTATCAGGCTCCCGCAATCGCCCTCAGAATATATTTATATCCTGTTTTATCCGATTTGTCAAGGAAATTCCCGAATTTTACACAATGCTTTACACACGCTTCATCATATCATCCACCAAAGCCAGCACTGCCTTGCCTAGAGCGGCCGATTTTTCATCGGCATCGGCCAGGGAGCTGCCCTTGATTCCATAGTAAAATTTCACTTTCGGTTCTGTCCCTGACGGGCGGACGCATACCCAGGCATCGTCTGTCAGTTCGTAATACAATACGTTGGATTTTGGCAGGCCGTTGATTCCTGTCTGATAATCCTTGGCGGCCGTCACGGAATACTCCCCGATCTGTGCCGGCGGTTCTTTGCGCAGCAAATTCATAATATTCTGGATTTTCTCCAAGCCCTCGATGCCTTTTAAAGTGACGGATTGGATATCATCTTTATAATAACCGTATCTCTCATACAGATCCAGCATCGCATCCCAGAGCGTTTTTTCTTTTGTCTTATAGTAGGCGGCCGCCTCGCACAACGCCATAGTCGCCACAATCGCGTCTTTATCGCGGGCGTAGGTGCCAATCAGGCATCCATAGCTCTCCTCGAAGCCAAACAGGTACTCGCCCTTTTTGCCCTGTTCAAAACCTAAAATCTGCTGTCCGATAAATTTAAACCCGGTCAGCACCTCGATCAGATCAATGTTGTATCCTTTTGCAATGGCATCGGCCAGGTTGGTGGTCACAATGGTCTTGATCAGAACGCCGTCTTCGGGAAGTCCGTGCAGAGCCTTGCGCTGCCCGATCTCGTAATCTGCCAGCAGACAGCCCGACATATTTCCGGTGAGTGTATGGTATGCCCCGTCTTTGTCCCTCACCCGTACTCCCAGACGGTCGGCGTCCGGGTCTGTGGCGAGAACCAGATCTGCCTCCAGTTCCTTTGCCAGCTTCAGCCCCAGCTCAAAGGCCTCGTCCGCCTCTGGATTCGGATAACTGACCGTTGGGAAATCACCGTCTGGCAGCTCTTGTTCTGGAACCACATATACTTGTTCAAAACCCAGTTCTTTTAAAATACGCCGTGCCGGAATGTTTCCAGTTCCGTGAAGAGGCGAGTAAACGATTTTCAGGTTCTTTCCCTCCGCTTCAATGGCGTCCATATGCAAAACTTGTTTTTTCAGCTCTGCCATATAGGCGTCGTCCACGGCCTGTCCAATCACTTCGTATTTGCCCTGGGCGATGGCGGCCTCTTTGTCCATGGTATATACCTGACTGTAATCGGTCACTTTCTGAACCTGTTCCATAATCCCGCTATCATGAGGAGGCGTAATCTGCGCGCCGTCTTCCCAGTATACTTTATAACCATTGTACTCCGGCGGATTGTGGCTGGCGGTCACATTGATACCCGCTGCACATCCCAGATGGCGCAGGGCAAAGGAAAGCTCCGGCGTGGGCCGCAGGGACTCAAAGATATAGGCTTTGATTTTGTTGGCTGCCAGGCACAGGGCGGCCTCGTTGGCAAATTCCGGGGACATGTGCCGGGAATCGTAAGCAATGACCACTCCTTGGCTCTCCTTGCCTACGGATTTGATGTAGTTGGCCAGACCCTGAGTGGTCTTGCGCACCACATAAATATTCATGCGGTTGGTTCCGGCCCCGACCACGCCGCGAAGCCCGGCAGTACCGAACTCCAACTCTTTGTAAAACCGTTCTTTGATTTCCTTATCGTCGCCTTCGATTGCTTTTAATTCCTGTTTTGTATCCTCGTCAAAATAGGGATTTTGCAGCCATTGGCTATATATTTCCTTGTAATCCATATTTACACCTCCATATTGTGTTTCCATGTTCTAAGTATATTATAGCGGATTTACCAGAAATCGCAAGAGACTATAAAGAAAACCTTACGGAAAATCCGTAAGGCCAATTCACAGTGCGTTTCCCAGCTCATACCAAGCGTCCCTGCAATCAATCAGCTTCATAAGTTTTTCAATATTTTTTTCGGATACCCACGCCTTGTTATGATTATAATAATAATTCGCCAGCTTCCAGTACTTCTCTGGATAAAGGAAACGCACCCTCAGATTTTCATGCTGGGCATCCGACAGACCGCAAGTCTGGTCGTAGCACTCTGTCATCTCCTTGGCAAGCTCCCGATCCCAGCCGTTCTTTTCAAGGATTTTCCGCATAAAGCAATAAAGATCTGATATCTGGGTGTCGTAATGAAATTTGTCAAAATTCGTGATCACCGTCTGATTGCCGCACAGCAGTACATTGTGTTGGTTGTACTCTCCATGGCAGATCTCGCCTTTGTCCAACGCTTCGCGGCGCAGCGCCTCATACCCGCTGGCCCGCAGCTTTTCCAGCGCTTCCTCTCCCCGTTCCAGAAACCACTGGATGCTTTCCAGATAGCGCTGTTCAAAAGGATTCTTTCTCTTTTTTGTTCTTATGAACTTCCAGATTTTGCGCAGCTCCCGATTGTGCTTTTCATATTCTTCCTCCAGCGAAACCTGAAAATAATCCGGCTCCGGTTCCAGACGCATAAATTTATGTATGGTTCCCAGCGCGGCAACCCCTTTCAGAATATCCTCACGGGATCTGGTATCGCACTCCCGTCCTTCGTACCATCTGCGCACTACATAAGAGATGCCGTCCTTGTCCGTACTGACCAATTCCCCTTCCTGGTTGGCCAGAATCTGGTCTACCGGATGGGGGCAGCCCTTCTCTAATTGTGCCAAAAGCTCCTGCTGCTTTTGCAGCTTTTTCACTGATCCCACGCATTCCCGGATGATTACCAGTCCCATCTGTGTCTGGCAAAGCAGCGCTCCTCTCCCCCGATAAGACGACTTTGCAGATAAATTATATTGTTCCAGCACACTTAACCCGCGGTCATACAATAAAATCCCCCTCACTTTCCCGTAGCTTCGTACCTTCTATTCTATGAGGGGGATAAATTGAAAATGTCATTGCAGCCATTTTCTTTTGACAGATTCCAATAAATATTCTCTTGTATTGTATTCGGGTTTTTCCAACACTTCTTTTAGCAGCTCATTTAGCGCCTTCCCGATTCTTTGGCCTGGCTTCATGCCCAAAGCAATCAGATCGTTTCCAGAAACGGCCAGGGAGTTTAAGGAAATACATTGTCCCTCTCGGACAACCTCCTCCCAAACGGCGCGGATCTCCGATACATCCCGGTCAATCTCCTGCATCTGCAAAACCATTGGGAATAAATGGATACCGATTTTTGCCGCCGCACGCCGCACGCACGCCGGATTGGCAGTGATCGGCTCCTTTCGCCACCGCACCAGTTTGCGCACGGTATCGATCGTATGGTTATCGAATTTCAGCAGGCGCAGCAGGCGCTCGGCTTTTTTTTCTCCCAATGCATGCAAAAAAAGCGCCAGGCGCAACGGCTTTTCAGAAGGGATTCTGCAAAGACTGCGGGCAGTCTCCTCCGAGGCTTCCATCTCCGGCAAAATTACCGAGGCGATCCCTGTATCAAACAGCCGCAGTACATAGTCTGGGTGTGCAGACAGCAATAATTTTACCAGCTCTGACTGAATGCGTTCTTCACTGACATAGGATAAACTCTGCGCCAACTCCCGCAGAGCTTCTTCCGTATCGGATTCTATGGAAAAACCAAGCTGGGCCGAGAACCGCACCGCCCGCAGAATCCGCAGGGCGTCCTCCTGGAACCGCTCATGCGCGTCTCCCACACAGCAAATCCGTTTCTTTTGCAAATCCTGCATACCGCCGAACAGATCCACCAGTCCCTGTTCCTGGTTATACGCCATGGCATTGATGGTAAAATCCCGCCGCCGCAAATCCTCCGCCAGTTCTGCGGAAAACTGTACCTGGCTGGGGTGACGGTGATCCTCATAGGCCCCGTCTATGCGGTAGGTGGTGACTTCATAACTGTCCTCTCCCAACAGTACGGTAACCGTCCCATGAGCCAGCCCAGTGTCCACAGTTCGGACAAACAGATGCTTTACCTCCTGGGGATGGGCCGATGTGGTAATGTCCCAGTCATCCGGCGCACGCCCTAAAACCGTGTCCCGAACACAGCCGCCCACCGCAAATGCCTCGTAGCCATGGTTTTGCAGCACGTTCAAAATTCGGACAACCTTTGGCGGAAGCTTTAGAAACATATCAGTATGCCCGTCCCCAGTAAACCATTTTCTTTGCCGGCTTGCCGCAGCAGACGCAGGTATCCGCCAAATGTTCCTCCTCAAACGGCATACACCGGGAAGTGGCCTGTGTATCCTCTTTGATTTTCTCCTCACATTCCAGGCTGCCGCACCACATAGCCTTTACAAACCCCGGTTTTTCCTCCACGGTTTTCTGGAAGCTCTCGTAATCTGTGGCGGTGTATGTGTGCGCATCCCGGTGCGCTCTGGCGCGTTCCAGCATTTCCCGCTGCATAGTTTCCAATGTTTGTCCGACGCATTCTGCGATTTTGTCCAGAGGCGCCACAATCTTTTCTCTGGTATCCCTGCGGACAATGACTGCCTGCCCGGCGGCGATATCTTTCGGCCCGCATTCTACTCTTACCGGAATCCCTCGCATCTCCTGCTCAGAGAATTTCCATCCAGGACTCTTATCCGTATCGTCCAATTTTACCCGCAGACCAGCCGCTTTCAATTCTGCGCAGATCTCTCCGGCTTTTTCCAACACGCCTTCTTTTGCCTGCTGAATCGGAATTACCATCACCTGGGCAGGCGCAATCTTAGGAGGCAGCACCAGTCCGCTGTTATCCCCATGAACCATAATAATCGCGCCGATAATCCGGGTGGATAATCCCCAGGACGTCTGATGTACATATTCTAATTGATTCTCTGGATTGGTATACTGGATGCCGAATGCTTTGGCAAATCCGTTGCCGAAATTATGGCTGGTGCCGGACTGCAAAGCTTTTCCATCGTGCATCAATGCTTCAATGGTATAAGTCGCCTCCGCTCCGGCGAATTTCTCTTTATCCGTCTTTCTTCCGCGGATTACTGGTATCGCCAGCACTTCCTCACAGAAGTCTGCATAGACATGCAGCATCTGGATCGTCCGCTCCTGGGCCTCCTGGGCGGTTGCATGGGCCGTGTGTCCCTCCTGCCATAAAAATTCCCGTGAACGCAGAAACGGCCGGGTGGTCTTTTCCCAACGCACCACCGAACACCACTGGTTGTATACCCTGGGCAGATCCCGGTGAGACTGAATATCCTTTGCATAAAAATCGCAGAACAGCGTTTCCGAGGTGGGACGCACGCAAAGGCGCTCCTGCAAAGGCTCCAGCCCGCCGTGGGTCACCCACGCCACCTCCGGCGCGAATCCTTCCACATGGTCTTTTTCCTTTTGCAAAAGTCCCTCCGGGATAAACATCGGCATAGATACATTCTCCACGCCAGTTTCCTTAAACCTTCTGTCCAACTCTGCCTGTATATTTTCCCAGATGGCAAATCCGGCCGGTTTGATCACCATACAGCCCTTTACGCTGGTGTACCCCACCAGACCCGCTTTCTTTACCACATCGGTATACCACTGGGCAAAATCCTCCTCCATAGAGGTAATCGCCTCCACAAATTTCTTGTCCTTAGCCATTTTCTTCTCCTCTCTCGTAACAGTTCGGATACCTTCTTTTCTGTTACCCTCTCATCTCTATTTATCGGGAGCCTGTATCACACAGTGTCCCGCGGCTTTTCGCAGCCGGTTCATAATTGCCTGTCCCATCTGAGGCGTGTCAAAAGCTTCCGAATAGATACAAGTCACCCGCTCCTGATCGAACTCCCGCAGGGCCTGATACAAATGCCGGGCAATGGCCTGATCGGAGCTGCGGCTTCCGATGCTTTTTACCAGACCGGATTGATACAGCCTGGCCGTCTCGTCACAGGCCAAAATACCGGCCAAACCTCCTGCCTGTTCCTCCTGCCGGGCAAGGACATTCAGATATTCCGCCACCTGATCCGCCGTCCCCTCCACAATGGTTAAAGGGGCCTTCGGCGCATAATGCCGATAACGCATCCCTGGCGCCTTGGGTGGGGTTTTCTGCTCCGAAGTCTGATCCAATCCGGGATCCATCCGTATGTTCCCCAAATCCTGCTCCAACATCTCCCGGCTGACAAACCCTGGGCGCAAAATCACAGGCGGCGATTCCGTAAAATCTACAATCGTAGATTCCAGGCCAATCCCCACCATCCCACCATCCAGAATCAGATCGATTTCCTCCCCCAAGTCCTCCGCCACATGGGAAGCCAGCGTAGGGCTGGGCCTCCCGGAACGGTTGGCGCTGGGAGCCGCCACAAACCCGCCGGCCGCTCGAATCAGCGCCAGAGCCGCCGGATGATCGGGCATACGCACAGCCACACTGTCCAGACCGCCGGTTGTCTCATAAGGCACAACCGGCGTTTTCGGAAAAATCATCGTCAACGGGCCAGGCCAAAATTTCTCTGCCAGCCCGAGAGCCGCTTCCGGGATCTGCGCGGCCACTTTGGATAAATCCTGCATCCGTGCAATGTGGACGATCAGCGGATTATCCGAGGGCCGGCCTTTCGCCTGGTAAATTTTATCAGAAGATTTCGGATTCAGACCGTCACCGCCCAGACCATAAACCGTTTCCGTGGGAAACGCCACAAGCCCGCCGCCGCGGAGGATACGTCCGGCTTCTTCTATGCTCTTTGGATCTGGATGTTTCGGATCGATCTTTATGATTTGTGCCTTCATTCTCCTTCGTCCTCTGCCGGTGTAAGCTGAATAATCAGCGCCTCGTCGTCAAATACCGCGGTTCCCAGACTTCTGAGCAGCGTTTCGTTTAGTTCCGGGTACTTCTCCCGCTCCATCTGCCCGATGAAAATATACGACACCCGAAATTCTTCCAGAAGACTGCGCACCTGCGCCTCATCCGCAGATGTGTAGATGGTCTGGATTTGCGCGGCTTTTTCATTTAAGTCATCGGTATCCTGCCGCCACAGCCATTCATGGGTATACCAGCCCAGAACCGTGGGCAGCCCAGTCATCGCCGACACCCGGCAGTAATCGCTGTAACTGTCCCCGTTGGCCTCCAGCACCACCGGATTTCCTTCTATATTGGCCTGTAACCACCGGATAGCCGGCGCATCCTGAGAATACTGCGTCTCCAGATAGGCCGTGCAGTTCAGCCCCTGATAGCCGGAGCGCTTCCACACCTCTCCGTTCCACTGACGGATCCCGGTTGCCGTATAGCCGACGGTCATCAGCACGCCGATAATCCCCAAAACGCCCACCACGCGAATCCATTTCTGGGTCTTTGCCACCAGAAAACGAATTAGAAGGAATCCCAAGCTAATCCCGAACAGGATAAACGCCTGGTAGGTCAGCTTAAACATGGTATTTGCGCGCGCGGAAGTCTTTTCGTAAATATCACGCACATAGACGATTTCCGGCAGTACAATCAATCCCAGCGCACACAGCCCCAAAACGGCGATAAAGACATCCTGCCTTCTGGTCTGTTCCAACCACTCCAAAGGCTTGCACTTGCCCCGCTCCAAGAACAATTTTACCAGATAAAAAAGAACCAGCACCACGGGCAGCCCCCACAGAATACAAAGCTGGTAAAAGGCCGAGTGATTTTTCACCAGCCGCACGCCCTCGGCCATGCTGCTGTCAAAATTCAAGGTAAACGGCAGAGCGATGACAAAACCCAGGATCAGCATTTCGATCCACTGTATCACACTGCGGCCGATTCCTTTTTTCCAGTCCTGAAACTGCTTTAAATTTCCAAAAAAGCATACTCCACAGGATACCACAAAATAGATGGCAAAGTCCCAGGCATTGGTCCACTGGAAAATCCCCAGAAACACGCCGCACATCAGCAGTGGCCACTGCAAAAACGCACTTTTTTTGTCCTCTTTTTCCGCGCCTTTTTCACTCTGCATCCATGCATACAAAAGCCCTGTCACGGTCAGTACAAAAAAGATATTGACCACATGCGCATGCAGATCGCCCAAGATAAACGAATAGGACGGAAACTCGTGGATTGTCCGGTCCGAGTTCTCCGGGTTAAATCCGATATAACGGGTGGAATTGGGAAACCAAAAATCCTTCTCGGATTTTCCCAGCAGGGGCAAAAGCTTTGCATAAATGACGTAATGCATATTTCCGGCCAGGGAAACCGCCATTCCAGCCAGCAGACCAGACCAGACGGGCAGAGCCTTTTTTGCTTTTCCATAATAATCTGACGCCGCCTGCCGCACAATGGAAAAAGGCAGGGCAAACGCCAGGCCCGCCACCCAGGTGCGCATCAGATGATACGTGATCGCCGCCTGCTCTCCGGCCAGTTTGGTCAAAAATACCGCATAGTACTGACCGCCGTAATAATAGTTCATCGGCTCCTGGCTGTACCACATATCCGTAGCCGGAAGTTCGGCGCTGCGCATCATGGCCTCCATAAAGCCATAATCCATGAATTTCTCCACGCCATGCGCCTGGGGATGAAAGCCTGCCACATACGTCCACAGAAGAAAGGCCACAAATAAAAGAAGCTCTTCC
Source organism: uncultured Lachnospiraceae bacterium (assembly GCA_947571775.1). GTDB lineage: Bacteria > Bacillota > Clostridia > Lachnospirales > Lachnospiraceae > MGBC164599. The sequence continues at coordinate 44,313 of CANOZK010000017.1, forward strand.
CAGAAAATTAAATTTCCCTCGTTTACAGGCAAGACGAACCGTTTCTGCCGATTCAGCCAAACGGACAGCAAAACATTTGCCGCCACACATACACAGGCGACGCCGATACATGTCAGGGACGTAAATTTCAGAATTCCCAAGGTGACCAACAGCCAGGTCAGGTAACCGGAAACGGCCACCGCCAGAACCTTGGAAAACAACCACCCCCGATCCTGAAATCCCGCAAACAGCACGCCGGTCAGCGGCATAAACGCGCAGCCTAAAATCCACATCATCAGCCACCAGACAAGAAAATCCTTACTGTCATCGCGCAGCAGGAAAACGGCCAGCCCCGCCAGAAGAATGCCGATCAGAATCTTAATTTCCAGCCGTACTTTCAACTTCTCCCGTATCTTCATCCATTGCATCTCCATTGCCTGCCCTCCAATACTAGTTTATCCTTTTGCGCAGTGCCATAAACTGACGCAACGCCTGGCAGCCGATTCGGAAAATCTTCTTAATATTGATGGAATTCTCGCCTCCCTGCCGCGGAAGAAACGTAATGGGATAATAACAGACCCCCATCTCTTTTTTTGTATAAATCACAGTGATCAATACGTTTGCCAGGAAGAAATTTTTCGGTACCTTTCTGAGCACCTCCCGAAGTTGGCTGCAACGCATCAACCGGTAAGGAGAATTGGCGTCTTTTACCCAGACTCCAAAAACCGACCACAGCACAAGACGGAGCACCCTAGTTACAAACAGCCGGGAAAGACCGTCCTCACGCTTCTTGCGGTAACCAATCAAAAGCCCGCACTTTTTGCGGTTTCTCCAAAACTTAGAAAACTCCGAGGGCAGGGTTTGTCCATCTGAATCCGTCTGGAACACATAGTCCGCTCCATGGCGGATTGCATATTTATAGCCCCTGAGAATAGTCGGCCCATGTCCCTCGTTTTCTTTTGTGAGAACAGTCAGTTGCGGATAAATATCCTTGAGATCTGACGCCGCCTGATAAGTGTTGTCACGGCTGCCGTCATTGATCACCACAAGACGGCTCTCCGGCCCAATCCCTTCCACCAGCGGATGCCACTGGGCTATCACTGACTTAATGTTCTCCTCCTCGTTATATGCAGGTATGATTATATACAGCTTGTCCATATATCCCTCCATTTTTCGGATACTTCCAGAAACTCTTTGTGTCTCGGAAGTACCCGTTTACATTTATTGAACACTTCGTTACTGGTCATGCAGTGAGCAGTAGCAATACCCCATCTACTATATCACATAATTAGATGACAAGCTAGAGCAGATTACATAATTTTATGCTTTTACCCATCTTTCAGTTTTAGATATTCCTGAATCCCTTCCCCGATAGCCTCCACGATTTTTTCCTGATACTCCGGCTGTTGAAGAAGGGCAGCCTCCTCAGGATTGGTCATAAACCCGCATTCAATAATATTCAAAATCCCTGGGCTTTTTTTCAGCAGATAATATGTAGTATTGCCTTTCGCCTCACGAGGATTCTTTATTTGCAGTGTTTCATTCATCTGGTTTTGTATGCAGTTTGCCAGCCGCTCGCCCTCCACCGAATCTGCATAATAAAACACCTGGGGGCCTTTCACTGAAGAATCTGGATAACTGTTTTGATGAATACTCACTGTGAGCAGCGGGGCTTTTTCCCCAATAAAAGCCACACGGTTTTGCATATCCTGTACTTTCTGGTTCCTGGTTCCCTCCTCATACAATCCTTTGTCATCTGTCCGCGTCATTTCCACACAATATCCCGCTTCCTCCAAATACACTTTTAATTTCTTTGCAACTGCCAGATTCAAATCTTTCTCCCGCAGCGCGTCCGTCACCATCCCTGGGTCGTCTCCTCCATGCCCTGCATCCACCACGATGGTTTTCGCGGCCTTTCGGTTTTGGGCGACCACCTGCACCACCTCCCTGGAAAGTGCAAACGCACCCGCGATCAGAAGAATTCCCATACACAGTTCTAAAGCCCTCTTTGATTTCATGATAAAAATATCCTTTTTGCGCATATTCTGTTAAATATATGCGGGAAAGGGTGATTGTCATACACAATTTTACTATCTCCGTTTAAGAGATGCTAATACGGTTGTTGTGGAAACACAGAAATCAAATTTCACAACTTTTTATGCTTTTTTGCGTAGGCGCTATGGAAATTCATTCTGAGTTTAAAAAATTGATTTCCGTGCTGTGGAAAATGGGGATATCGCTGAGCGATAAAAGATATGATATAATTGGCAGCATGGGAAACCGTGGAGCCAAGACGGTTTTGCCCTTCCGTTTTTGGAGAGTGTAAAAGCCCTCCAAACCATTATACTCACTGAGTACAAAAGAAAGGAGGACGATGCAATGTACGTTACATACTCTGACTTGATTGATACTAGATAAGGACAAAAATAGATATGTATGGGCAGGAGCATAGACTTTCTCCTGCCACGCCTATATTT
>CANOZK010000018.1 GCA_947571775.1 uncultured Lachnospiraceae bacterium
ATTTGTTGGTAAAGGGGGGCTTCCGATGTGTTAGATATTACAATCTTCAAATATCTTGCCTCCTTTAGTGTGATGTTACTACATACACATTATATACATACAGCACTTGCGTGTCAATATTCTTTTGTCTTTTTCTAAAAAATACCTGTAATCTCCCAAAAAAGCGACAGAGCTTTTACACTCTGCCGCTTTGTATACCTACACGAAGATGATTTCCTCGTTCACAATCTCCCTCGCACACGCCCTTATGTTATTTAAATATTGTACCCATTCTAAGGCGTTTTCTTCCTTTAGCTGTTCCGTTATATCCTGTGTCTGTTTCAAGCACTCTATGAGCCTTTCAAAGCGTTCCTGTGCTTGTCTGTTGATGTCGGCAAGGTATGTATTCAGCTTGCCGCTTGTGAGAAGATTGGTGTATGTAACCTTGCGGTACTGCTTCAGATAGTCCAGATGCCGCTGTCCCCATGTGCCTATCGGCTGTTCTTCTTCAGTAAATACAGTTAAGCACGGTAATAAGTAATCGCCTTGCCTTTCGTATTTGCCGCCCTTTTCCTCAAATAATGATTTTGCCATTTTCTGTTTCCTCCAAATAAGATATTCACTCCACTTTGTTGTGTCTGCTGTCTTAAACACAATTTTGAGTTTTCTCCTTATCTAGTTTCATACTTAATCCAGCTTGGAATATTCATTGTATCCTTGATTAGTCTGATTTATCAGATTTTTAAGGACAAAAAATAGCCGCCACTACCACCAATAGCGACGGCTGACCCTTTTCGGAGGGTTTAAGCTATTACTAAGGGTAGGCCGCTTTATGGCTTCCCTTTTTCATATCTTGAGTATATCATATCTGGAAGTAATCTGCAAGCGGTTTGCCGCATTACTCACGACAAACACATGAATGTTTATTCACTAGCTTATTACATACCATACCATTTTCGTAAATTGTCTCTTGCTGAACCAAATCCTTGCGCTGCCGATCTCTCTAACCATTCTATTGATTTCTGACGATTACTGTCTGTACCAAATCCGTTATAATAACACATTCCTACGTTATTTTGAGCCTCAGGATGGCCTTGTCCAGCGGCTATCATAAACCATTTGAATGCTTTAGATTTATCTTGTGTAACACCTTTTCCTTCAAAATAACGCATTCCAAGCTCATTTTGCGAATCTGCATGGCCATTTTTTGCTCTAATACCAATCTGAGTCTTCATGATACTATCTTTCTCATCTGATATTTCTAAGGGGTCTATACTAATTTAAATCATTTAAAACTGTTTCCGCATCTTTTATTGATTTCTCAACAGCATCCTTATTAACGGAATTTATAGCATTTTGATTTTTATTTTTCACTACTAAATTTACTTGACACATTTTATATAAAAGACCCACTAATAATACAGTATTTTCTGTTATTCGTTTTTCGTTATCCGTAAACTGAGACCAATATGTTTTTTTTGACACATTCACTATATGGTTAAGTGAATCAAGACTTTCACTATATTGCCGTTCAACTCTTGCAAGATTTTGTCGAAACCTTCGTGCAGTACGAGCTAATTCTACTAGATAATCAACTATCTTAGCTACTTCTTGACATATTTGTAGGGCTTGTCTATCTGCCTCATCTGCTTTTTCGGAAAGTTTACAACCAGTGATATTAACTATAACGCCGCCAACCAGCAGACCAGCTCCTAACATTGCGCCACTTAAAACAGTAGCACCCAAAGCCATTCCACCGCCTCCTGCTGCTAAAGAACCGCCTCCCAATGCGGCAAGAGCGGCATTTGTAGCCGCGGCCCCACTTAGTGATGAGATTGCTGTCCCTGTTGAAGCCGTTCCTAATGCCATCACAGCAGAATAAGTTGCTCCTGCTGCTGCATAACCTCCTGCAGTGCCCACAACAGCTCCGCCTAACCCGCTAAGAAGTGCACCTGCCCCTGCAGATACCTTTTTTAATTCTTCAGCTTCGTATTTTACAGGATTAATAGAATCTTTTGAATACAGCTTAAATTCTGGCCGTCCTTGAATTTTGCCAATAATATCGGAAAACTTATCAAAGCTTTTGAGAATTTCCAATTCTTGTTTTCCTAATTCGTCCATTACGTCAACAGTTTCTGCATTGTTTGCTTCAAAACGTTTTATAGCTACTTCCCTTTTTCTTTCAGCTTCTTTCATGGTTGCATTTGCTTCGATTAGTTTGGCTCCTCCATGTATACCTGAGCCAACCCCTATTGCACCTGCCGCCGCAGCGATTCCTCCGATTATGAATGGTAATGGCATAAATTCATCCTCCTTTTATTTTTTGTAATTTTTCACATACTTGGTAGTTCAATCTATAAAATTCTTCCAAGGTATATTTTGATTGAAAATATTTTTTATAACAATCATCCACTCTGCAAAATAATGGCCTGTTGTCATAAATACTGCATTTGTTTTTTTCAAGATAAACGCAAATACCATCGCCTCTGTCTAATTTACGATATATCTCTGATTTATCTAAATTTCTGCAGCATTCTCCACATTGGTTACAAACGAACATTATTCAAACACCAACTTATTAGACCTATTTCCCATAAAAGTATCAAAATCTCCCTCCCACGGAATTTTGATACCAAGCGTTTCATATGCGCATAAAAGTATTCTATTAACTTCTGTTTCACTTTTTGCTCTATCCAATCTCAAAGCAATATCCTGATATTTTTCAGTATCCTTCTTGAACTTCACTATATCCAAATTTGCCAGTTTTGCCGCTATACGTTCCAGTGCATCAGCAATTTGTTTATAATTATTTGCTTCAGAAGGTATTTTGTTTAATCCATTAATGACTTGATTCATAAATTTGCTTCGGTCTAAAAAAACTAATAGTGTACATGACAAAAGTCCGCTAACCAAAGTGGAAGAAAATGTCTGAACAACCTCCCCAATCACTGGAATTTTTCCTATTGGAGTTAATCCTATTAATTCACCAATGGAAGCACCGACAAGAACACTTGCGCCCGTTGCCAGTATTACAGATGAAGTTTTTATCCTGTCGCCAAACATAAGATTATCAGGGTTAAATAAAAGGACTTTTCCAGCTTGTATAACTGACGCATATATTTGTCGAATGGTTTTTACAAGATTTTTGGCTGTTGTAAAAAAAATATTGCAAAGTGTTGTCGTAAGGCTTGACAATATTCCTGCGGCAAATCCTTCCTCAAACTTTGAAATAATTTCTCTATATCTTAACCGTGCGTTATTAACTCCGTTTTGAATTCCATTTTGAACTGCATTTAACATATCTTTTAAATCACTATGTGGTGGCATGGACTGCAATTCCTTTTTAGCGGAATCCCAAATCTCAACAAAAACAAACCCTAGAGCCTGCCTTGCCGCCATTTGTCCGCCACAGTGAGCCGCCGCAAGTGTTGTATCTTTTATGAATTTAGAACTAGTATAATAGTTTTTTACTAGTTTTGTATCATATTCTTTTTTTGCACGATTATATTCTGCTCTTAATTTATTCTTTACGTCTTCGGATAATGGTTCCCCTTTTTTTCCGTTCCAGTTTACTTTATCAGGATTATCTTCACACCATTTTATATATTCTTCCATTGACTTATCACGCATATTGTTATTTAACGAAGCATTCGTATAGCGCAAATTTTCAGGTGAATTGGCCAAATCAATTCCATCTAGACCTGACAAAATCCTTCCCGCGTCATTGTGTATTTCACTTGCTGACACTACATGATCCAGTTGCCCCTGTCGATTGCGAGGAATTGTTTTATTACTAACAGGTGCAACTGTATTTCCGTCTATGTATGCATCATCAGTCCAAATGCCTTTTTGATTAAAATTTTTTTTTGCATTCTTAACAATATTTTTATATCTATCATCAGAATGATAAGCGACTCTATCATAGGGATTCCTATTTTCATAATCTTTCTCATTTTGTTTATTTTTATATTTTATATTGGGATCGCTTCCTATTTTGCGTACATTATGAATAGTATCAACATCCCCTCCATGTTGGTCATGTATCAGAAAATCCAATCCAAATGATGTAATAAGACTTTGTACAATAACCCGTTCATATTCATCCCAAATACTACTGAATACGTTATGTTGCGGCTCTGGACCCATAACAGAATTTAATTCAGCTACAAAAGTACTCATTCGTATATCCCCTCCTACATTATAAGTAGATATTATCTCATATCATAGCTTTACAACTTTTGTTTCAAAAAAATACTGTACAAGACTTTCTGGTGTATAATTAATTTGCCAAAAACTATACATTGGTTTCATCCAATCGGAAATAAAACACCAATATTAAACATCAACGATGCACTACAATCTATGGGGTTTTCAAAAGCCTAATTAACTTTTGTCCACATAGGAGAATGTCCGAAATGTCCACCATTTGGATTTTTAGGACATGAACCAGACATTTTTGCGCTATGCTTGGGTTGTCCTCCATCAGTATACGTCAATGATGCACCAACTTTGCCACATTGCATACATATAGGTTTCCACTGAACTCTCATAAGAAAATCCCTCCTTAAATCTTGTTATATCCTTTACCAAAAAATCCATTTATAACCTATATTCTAACACAATATACCTTTTATTTTCAATCGGTATTTCTGTAATATTTTCGGCATATATTTGATAATCTTTCTGTATACAGTCAGATTATGTCTATGAATGCCATGAAAGGGGGATTTTTCAATGGATATCAATATTGGTGAGAGAATCACCTACTTTAGGACTGCAAGAGGATTTTCCGTAAATTATCTCGCAAACAAAGCGGGTGTCTCTCAGAGCTATCTGCGTGAGATTGAGATGGGGCATTATACAAACCCTTCTGTTGACATACTCGATGCCCTCTGCGATACTCTTGGTATCTCTTTGAAAGAATTTTTTGACCAGAACGCAAAATTACGGGACACAGAAGACTCGCTTTTAACGGAAATATCACAGCTTACCCCCCTCCAACGTGAAAATCTGCGTATTTTCTTAAAATCTATCCGCGCATAAAAGCTATATTGCCTCCAACCCTTTTTCTCCATCCTCACTAAATTTCAATCGGGACATGCCATAAAGCTAGCCAGAGCAGCAAAATTATCCTCTGTGGGCTTTTGGCATGTCTATTAAATCTCTCTTATGCCATTGTAAAGCTTTCCAAATCATAAATAGCATCGCCCTGGCTCTTAATCCATCTATCCACCCCCTCGCCAAAAACTTCCGCCTGTATCATAACCCCCTCTTTCTCTTCTTTGATAACTTTTGCCGTGGGAAGGCGGTCTAAAATAGATTCCAAAGAATTTCCTCTGTACTTAAATCGGATTCTCTTCAGCCTTCCCCCATACATAAACTGTATCCGTTTCCGAAATTCCCCCTCTTCAAACCGATCTCCGTATGGGACATAAAACGTCTCTTCCAGAACCTTCATCTCCTTCAGCCTGTCTATGCGGTAAATGGTCGGAAACATATCGTCTGGATTATGGAACTCCTTTTCTTTGTCGATATTTTCTATAAACGCTGTGAGATAATAGTAAAATTCAGAGAACATTATCCCGACAGGTTTTATCCTGCGGGTTACTTCCTGCGAATTTTTTAATTTCTTATACCGAATTTCCACATATTGACGTTTCTTCACCGCTCCTTCCAACTTCCACAGTCTGTCCAGAAGTTTCTCCTGATGCTGCAATTCCACATAATGATGCATTTCATTAGCAATATATTCTTTTACTAATTTTTGCTCATCTTCTACGCCGTATAGATTCAAAATTTTATTGATAATCGGAAACATTTCTTCTTCTACCAATGATCTGCTCTCCAGAAGCACTTTGCAGATCGCCAGCAACTCTTTTGACTCCAGCTGCGTCTGTTTTTCCACTATCAAACGGTATCCTCCAAATTCACTTTTAAACTTAATCTTTTGTTTTTCTCCTGTTTTATTGTTCTGATTTTGTAAAAAGTTCTGAATAGTGGATATGTCCCGCTGAAATGTCCGATCGGATATGCCATATTGGAGACATTCCTCTTCTTTCTTGATTGTCTTTCCCTGTTTCAGCCGCGAATACATGGACAAAACTCTCTCTGCCTTATCTTCCTCTTTTTTCATGTCTGATAGTTTCCCCTTTCCTCATTGAAATTTTTTCTGCTGTTCATTCTTGCATTCTTAATTATAACGGATACACCAGACACATTCTGTCATTCCTGAAAAATTTTTCTATTTTTTATATCGGACATATTTTGTCTATGAAATCCATATTCTGTCCTGTTATAGGACGTTTTTTCCAGATATTAGTATAACATAGAGTTTGTCCTGTTACAAGACAAGGAGGTCTATCATGGCACGTATTATTGACCAAAAAGAAAAAAATATGGTTGGCAAAAAAGTCAAGCAACTGCGAAAAGAAAAACATATGAGCCAACAGCAGCTATCTGCCAAACTAGAAACTTTAGCCATCTATATTTGCCGGGGATCGATTTCCCGTATAGAAGATCAAAAACGCACCGTCACGGATATTGAATTGTTCGGATTATCCCAAGTACTTTCTACCCCAATGGAAGATTTTTTTAAATAAAAGCCAAGAAATGAAGATACAAAAGAATAATAATATTTCACCAATACTCTCTTTTCTTGTTCTTCATTGCAGAAAATCCACCCACAAAAAAACAGAACTTATGGTTGTTATTTTTTCTATTTACCAGTATAATAGACAGGTGAGGAAAGATCCTTTCAGATACATAGAGAAGAGGAGTCTAAATGAGCAATTCAAATATCGCTCCATTTGTAAAATGGGCTGGCGGAAAGCGCCAGTTGCTTCCGCAGATAAAGGAAAAAATGCCTGAAAAATACAACCATTATTATGAACCGTTTGTGGGTGGGGGTGCAGTCGTGTTTGAATTGCTGCCTGCAAATGCGCTGATTAACGATATCAACAAGGCATTGATTAACGCATATAAGCAGATTCGTTATGCCCCGGAAGCATTTTTAAAGGTAATTCATAAGTTTGACTCTGAAATATGGGAAGATGGAAAGCAATATTATTATTCTCTCCGAGAACATTACAACGACAAGCTGATGAAAGCAGAGTATGATGCGGAATTGGCCGCTCTGTTTGTATTTATCAACAAACACTGCTTTAATGGCCTGTATCGGGTGAACGGTAAGGGCTTGTTCAATGTTCCCTACAACAACAGCCGCAGGCCATCTGTGGATGAGAACGTCATTTTAGATATTTCCGCATATTTGCAGAAAATAACCATCCTGGAAGGCGATTTTGAAATTGCCTGTACAGACGCCAAGAAAGGCGATTTCGTATTCATTGACAGCCCCTATGCACCGCTGAATCCCAGCTCGTTTGAATCCTACACAAAGGAAGGCTTTGACATCGAAAGCCATAGACGTCTGGCAAGACTTTACGATGAATTGACAGCCAGGGGCTGCTACTGTATGCTCACCAATCACAACACGGATCTGATAAATGAGCTATACGGCAAAAAAGGCTATACAATAGATGTAATAGACGTAAAGCGTCTGATTAATTCCAATGGTTCCAAGCGGGTAGGCAAAGAAGTAATCATCTGCAATTATTAAAGGAGCCGAAGCAATGGAAAATCTGTTTGCAAAAAAAGTACGTTTGTATTTTGAGACAGACGCATCACAGTTAATCCTGGGAAATTCCTGTCAGATTCTACCGAAAATGCAGTCGGAATCCGTAGATATGATCTTTGCAGATCCGCCCTATTTCCTGAGTAATGACGGAATTACCTGCCAGGGCGGAAGGATGGTTTCCGTAAATAAAGGCTCCTGGGACAAACTCTCGGAAAACGGAAATGGTATCGCCGATAAACATAAATTTAACAGAAAATGGATCAAACTGTGCAAAAAGGTGCTGACTCCCAACGGCACGATCTGGATATCGGGAACCCTGCACAATATCTATTCCATTGGTATGGCATTGGAGCAGGAAGGCTTCAAGATTCTCAATAACATCACATGGCAAAAAACAAATCCACCGCCGAATTTATCATGTCGATGCTTCACACATTCTACGGAAACCATTTTATGGGCAAAAAAGAATGAAAAGAGGTCTCGGCATCTTTTTAATTACCAGAAAATGAAAGAAATGAATCATGGAAAGCAAATGAAAGATGTCTGGAGCGGTTCCCTTACCAAACCTTCTGAGAAAAAGGAAGGAAAACATCCGACACAAAAACCGAGATATTTGCTTGAGAGAATTGTACTGGCTTCCACAGAAGAAGGACAAGTCATCTTAGATCCTTTCTGCGGTTCGGGGACTACCGGAGTTGAGGCCGTGCGCCTTGGAAGAAATTTTATTGGAATGGATATAAACGAAGAATACCTGGAAATATCCAGGAGAAGATTGGAGAAAGCAGAAAATGACAAACAGAAATTTTGACGAATGGCTGAGTAAATTCAGACCAAGCATTTCCCGTTATGACTATTACATTGATTTTGAGAAGGTTATCAAAAATGTTGAGAAAATCAAAATCGAATTAAATATCTTAAATTCCCTGATTGGCTCAAAAAACATTGAGGAAGATTTTGAAAAAATTGTGACAAAATATCCAGAAACGCTGTCCTGCGTGCCGCTGCTTCTCGCCGTGCGCGGAAATGAAATTTATGCGCAGGATGACGAAGGTCTGTTTCTATATAATTTCAAAAAAATGAATTATCCCGTGGAGCAGTATAAGGTTTTTATGCGCAAAACTGGTTTGTTTGATCTGATTGCCAACCATCTGGTCAATAATCTGGTCGATTACGCGCTCGGCGTAGAAACCGGACTGGACTCCAACGGCCGAAAAAACAGGGGCGGTCATCAGATGGAAGATTTGGTGGAAAAATATATCTTAGAGGCAGGATTTGAAAAGGACATAACTTATTTTAAGGAAATGTATTTAAAGGATGTTGAGAAAAAATGGAACATTGATTTATCTGCACTTTCCAATCAGGGCAAAGCGGCAAAGAGATTTGATTTTGTTATAAAAACCGTCTCGATGATTTACGGTGTGGAAACCAATTTTTATGCCGGAGGCGGCTCCAAACTCAATGAGACAGCCAGGAGCTATAAGATGCTTTCCCAGGAAGCCGATACCATCGCCGGATTTACGTTTGTGTGGTTTACAGACGGAATCGGGTGGAAGAGTGCAAGAGGAAATTTAAGAGAAACCTTTGAAGTTATGGATACGATTTACAGCATTGATGATATGGAAAACGGAATCATACAAAAACTATCATAAACTCTTTGAAAACAAAAGGCATCAGCCGCCGAAACGACTGATGCTTTTTGCTGATATTTTTTAAAAATAGATTTCTCCTTGGAGCCAGACCGTTCCCTTAAACCGTCTTCCCTTCTCTGGTTCTCCTAGTAAATCCTTTTTATTGATGCAGAGATCAAACTGCATATCGTTGCATTCCACCGTCATATGATAAATCGATTCCCCTGTCATGGTATTCTGAAAATCCATACATTCGATAATCTCACCCATAATATTATACTGGTCGCATTCGATTCCATGGGGCATAAAATAGGAATCTACGATGCTAAAAATATCTTCGGTTTCGATTCTCCTGGAAATCATAGAGTAAGTATCAATATCATCAATGGTAAGGCTTTCCATCGCTTCCTCATCGCCCTTGCGCGCTTCAGCAATCAAATGATTCCTATTCTGCGCAGCTTCCTGTGCGATGCGGACCTGCTCCTTGTCCTTTTTTACCGGAAGCAGAATTTTTCCCTCGTATGCCAGCCCGGACAAACTGACTGGTAAATTTTCCGCTGACAAAATATTCCTGCCCAAACTGCTTAAATATTCCCCTGCGTTTTGGATATAGAAAATCAAGGTGACGCCGATGCGCACATCGTCGCAGACTCCCGCATAAGACTCTTTGCTGGCATGACGCTCGACGATCAACTGTTCCTGTGTAGTGATTCCTGTTCCTCGAAAAAATGGGAAATAATACGCAATATGAAACTGATTGTTTTCATCGTATTCGCCACAGACCGTGATTCCACAGTCGCATCCGTAATTTTTGGAAAATTCCGCAAAATGGCAGTCAGGATGTGAATCCACCACGACTTTTTCATCGTAAGAGCAGACAACTTCTTTTAGAAGATCTTCCAAATCCTTGATCTTTGTCAAACCGGAAAAACCTATGGATCGTAGAAATTTATGCATACTTCCACCTCCCGATTTTATTATGATTTCTTTACAATTCTATCTTTGCCGCCCATATAAGAACGCAATGCTTTTGGTATATTCACACTACCGTCTGCATTTAAATTATTTTCCAGAAATGCAATCAGCATTCTGGGCGGAGCAGCTACGGTATTGTTTAAGGTATGGGCAAGGTATTTCTTTTGTTCCCCATTTACCCGAATTTTTAGGCGGCGTGCCTGCGCGTCGCCCAAATTGGAGCAGCTTCCCACTTCAAAGTATTTTTGCTGTCTAGGTGACCAAGCTTCCACGTCAATGGATTTTACCTTCAAATCCGCCAGATCGCCAGAACAGCATTCCAAAGTACGCACCGGTATATCCAGAGAGCGGAACAAATCAACGGTGTTTTTCCACAGCTCGTCAAACCATTTCATGCTTTCCTCTGGCTTGCAGATTACCACCATTTCCTGTTTTTCAAACTGATGAATCCGGTATACGCCCCTTTCTTCCAGCCCATGCGCCCCTTTTTCTTTTCGGAAGCAAGGGGAATAGCTGGTTAGTGTCAGCGGAAGCTTCTCTTCTGGTACAATGGTGTCGATGAATTTTCCAATCATAGAATGCTCACTGGTTCCGATCAGATACAAATCTTCTCCCTCGATTTTGTACATCATCGCTTCCATTTCCGCAAAACTCATAACGCCAGTCACTACATCGCTGCGGATCATAAACGGGGGCACACAATAGGTAAAACCTCTGTCGATCATAAAATCTCTCGCATAGCTAATCACTGCGGAGTGGAGTCTGGCAATATCGCCCATCAGATAATAAAAGCCATTTCCCGCAACTCTCCGGGCGCTGTCCAAATCCAAACCGTCAAAGCTTTCCATAATCTCTGCGTGGTAAGGGATTTCAAAATCCGGGACAACTGGCTCCCCATATCGCTGCACTTCCACATTTTCGCTGTCGTCTTTGCCGATGGGAACCGATGCGTCAATGATATTTGGAATAACCAGCATAATTTCTCTTATTTTATTTTCTACTTCTTTTTCTCTTGCGGTGAGTTCTTCGATTCTTTTTCCGCTTGCGGACACCTCCTGTTTGATCTTTTCTGCTTCCTCTTTTTTGCCTTGTCCCATTAAAGCTCCAATTTGTTTGGATACTTTATTTCGATTTGCCCGCAGTCCCTCTACTTCCTGTTTAATTTCCCGGTTCTCCTGATCCAGAACCAACACCTGATCCACCAGCTCTAATTTTGATTCCTGAAATTTTTTGCGGATGTTTTCTTTTACTGCATCTGGATTCTCCCGTAAAAATTTTATATCAAGCATTGTCTTTTCTCCTATCTATTACTCTGCAACATTTTCTACATTCTCAGCCAATCCAAAATTCACAGCTTTTCGCAAAGCCTCCACTTCCTCCTGACTTAACATCACATAAGATTCTCCCTTTACAATTTCTTTTAAATACAAAAAGCAATTATCCCTGCTGTGTATGGCATTTAAAATAACCCCCGTATTGTTTTTATCCAGCAAGGCCAGGACAAAACTCATCTTTCCGCCCACATCGTCAAAGGCATCGTACTTTTCGACGCCGTATTTGCTGAACAGCCGTCCATAATTTTTTTTCAAAATATCGATTCCCTGTTCATGCGACTCATTGGCCTCCACCAACTGATCCAAATCCCGAAAGCGATGAACGAACACTCTCTCTAGAGATTGCCCATCTTTTCCTCTCATAAACCCTTTATATTTTCTTTCTAACCGCCTCACGCGCATACCCATGCGGAACACGATTAAAAAAAGTATCACGATAAACACCGCTAATATTAGAATGATAATAGCCGGATCTATCCCGACACTTGTAAAGAAATCACTCATATGTACTCTCCCCTACCCAATGGATTCAAATATTTCAATAATCCTTTCCAATTCCTCTTGGGAATAATATTCAATTTCTATTTTCCCCTTATGATTCTTCTTTCTGTTAATTGTTACCTTAGTCCCAATAATCCCCTTCATTTTGTCTTCTAATTTTTCGTAAATGGCGTCTTCAGCGGAGGTTTCTTTCACTTCATTTCTTTTCTCTGGGCTGAGCATACTTTTAACCAGCTTTTCTGTTTCCCGCACACTTAACTTTTTATCAAAAATCTGATTGGCCAGCTCCACCTGTTGCTCTGGATCTGTAATGGCAAGCAAAGCCCTGGCATGGCCGGTGGTCAGCATTTCATCGATCAGCATTTCCTGAACTTTTTCCTCCAACTTCAACAGACGAAGCGAATTTGTCACGGCAGTCCTGCTCTTTGCCACTCGATCAGCAATTTCATCCTGTTTCAAATGAAACTCCTCCAACAGCCTTTTATAAGCCGCCGCCTCTTCAATGGGATTCAAATCTTCCCTTTGGATATTTTCTATCAAGGAGATTTCTACAATCTGTTGCTGGGAATACTCTCTGATCACAACCGGGATTTCTTTTATCCCGGCAAGCTTTGCCGCCCTCCATCTTCTCTCCCCTGCGACAATCTCATAATAATCATCTTTTTGGAGGACAAGCAAAGGCTGCAATACGCCATATTGTTTGATGGACTCTGCCAGCTCCAGCAAAGAATCCTCGTCAAACTGTTTTCTGGGCTGTTCCCTATTCGGTTCCACTTTTGAAATTTTTATCGAGAGAATCTCATTCTTTTTTTCAGTATCTTCCGTTCCCTCATGCGAATTTGTTTTTTCCGAGTAATAATTGGGAATCAGGGAATCCAATCCCTTACCCAGACCAGATTTCCTAACAGCCATCCTCTCCTCCGTTTCTATCCCGGTTAACGACTTCTTCAGCCAGACGGCGGTAACTCTCTGCTCCTGCTGACTTTTTATCATATAAATTAATGGGCATTCCATGGCTGGGCGCCTCTGCTAAACGTACATTTCTCGGAATAATTGTTTTATAAATATTTTGTTTCAAATTGTCTTTCACATTTTCTACAACTTCCAAAGACAGATTCGTTCTGGCATCGTACATGGTAAAAACAACACCTTCCATTTCAAGCTTCGGATTCAGCCGTTCCTGCACCAACTGAATGGTATGAACCAACTGAGACAATCCCTCCAAAGCATAATACTCACACTGAATGGGCACAATGACAGAATCAGCAGCCGACATGGCATTAATCGTCAACATACTCAAAGAAGGAGGACAATCCATAATGATAAAATCAAAATTATTTTTCACTTCTTCCACTGCATTCTTTAATATATACTCTTTATTGTCAACGCCTATCAATTCAATCTCAGCGCCAGCCAAATTCATATTCGATGGTATCAAAGCCAGATTCTGCTGAATATTTGGAAGAATGCACTCTTGAATCGTCTTCTTTCCCAACATCAGTTCATAAAGTGTGTTCTCCGATTTGTTTTTGTCTACACCAACACCGCTCGTAGTGTTTCCTTGGGGATCAATGTCTATCACCAATACTTCTTTATCCATCTCAGCAAGACAAGATCCCAGATTTATTGTCGTTGTAGACTTTCCTACTCCGCCCTTTTGGTTTGCAATCGCTATTACTCTTCCCAAATCATGATCCCTCCTCTGCTTTGTATCTAACATATTATATCACTTTTCTATTTGAATATCCATACAAAAAGAAATGTTTGTAACAATTCCTCTTTACAGGCTTGACTGCAACAAATGTTTCACGTGAAACATTTTTGCCTCTTGTATATGAAATCTATTTCACGTATAATAATCATAAATCAATAAAGTCAAATATCCTGCCACAGGCAACGGGGCATTTGACTCTCACGGCAGTCGCCAAATGGACATACAAACGTATCTGCTTGGCCCATTGCTTGCGGAAATTAAGGAGGTTTAACATGAACAAACGCAAACATAAATTTTCTACTCCTGGCATTTTATTTACCATCGCAATCGGGATGATTCATCTCGCAAATAAAGCCATTATGGCATCCTCATCTTTTTATGATGTACATCCACGCTCCAAAAACCATTATTTCTACAAGTGGAAATTTGGTAAAATTTTTTACACGAAACAGGGCAGCGGCAAACCTTTGTTGCTCATTCACGACTTACAGACAGGTTTATCCAATTACGAGTGGAATAAGATTGAAGCCGATTTAACAAAGAATCATGAAGTATACACCCTGGATTTACTAGGATGTGGAAAATCAGATAAACCCAAAATAACTTATACCAATTTTCTGTATGTCCAGCTTCTATGTGATTTTATAAAAAATGTTATCGGCCGCAAAACAGACGTTATTGCCAGCGGATATTCGGGTTCCTTTAGCATCATGGCCTGCCGCAACGATGAAACTTTATTCCGAAAAATTCTGTTGATTAATCCGCCCGATTTTAAAGAGTTAAACGAGATTCCCAGTAAAAATTCTGCTTTACAGAAAATATTATTGGAAATTCCGGTTATCGGCACAATGATTTACAATATACTGATGTGCCGCCAAAACATCGACCATATATTTTCCGAAGAGATGTTCTTCAACCCATTTCGGATAGAGCCTGATTTTCTGGACGCCTACTACGAAAACGCGCATATCGATCACTGCGAAGGAAAATATCTATATGCCAGCCGAATTGGAAAATACACAAACATCAATATTGCCAACTGTATCCACAAAACCGATCACAGCATCTATATAATAGAAGGAAATTATGAAAAAAAAGCAAAAGAGATTGTAAAGACATACACCAATTATAATCCGGCAATCGAGACAACATTTATCAAATATGCAAAGCATTTTCCGCATCTGGAAAACCCGGAAGAATTTCTAAAACAGGCCGATCTTTTTTTAAACTAAAAAATGTTTTCCTTCACAACCCTCTTAAAACTGGAAGATTTTCCAGACACAATTCAGGGTTGTGAAGGCTCTTTTTTTACTGCAAAGGTGTTTTTGCGGGTATGCCGTTTTTTCTTGGATATTTTCCAGGCGTGGCACGGATTTTTTTGATATGAATAAGGGATCTGGTTATATACGTTTCAGGAATTGTAAAGTCCGCTTTTTCATAAATTTTTCCTCCCAATAGATCAATGGCTCTCTGGGAATCCTTTAACTCTTCCTGGATTTTCCCAGATTTATATGCCACAAAATCTCCGTCTGCGCGCACAAGCGGAATGCAGTATTCGGATAAAACAGCCAGATTTGCAACTGCACGCGATACGCACAGATCAAACTGTCCTCTATATTCCTTGTTCCGCCCATATTCTTCCGCCCGGCCGTGTATAGCCGTCACATTTTTCAATCCCAATTCATCCTTGAGCGCATCCAGGAATTTAATCCGTTTATTCAGCGAATCCAATAATACCAACTGCAAATCTGGAAAGATAATTTTCAGCGGTATGCCTGGAAAACCTGCGCCCGTGCCTACGTCAATTACTTTGTGCAAATGAGCTTTGTCTATACCGGACAACTGTACCAGACATAAGCTGTCCAGGAAATGTTTCCTCATCACATCCGAATATTCAGTGATTCCGGTCAAATTTACCCGGCTGTTCCAATCCAACAACAGATGATAATAATTTAGAAACTGCTGTTCCTGTTTCTCGGTAAGCGAAATTCCCAGCTTCTTGCAGCCTTCTGTCAATATTTCCATGTTCTCATCTCCGATTTATGATTGCGTAATTGTGCTGTCGTTACGCGCCGTCAAGTAAACCATCAGCACCGATATATCAGACGGGGAAACTCCCGATATTCTGGAAGCCTGTCCCAAAGAAACCGGCTTGTATAAAGACAATTTCTGCCTAGCCTCGATGCGCAGATTTGGGATGTGTTCGTAATCTAGATCTTCCGGCAGCAATTTCTTCTCCAGCTTTTGAAACTGACGCACTTGTTTTTCTTGGCGGTTGATATATCCTTCGTATTTTATATGGATATCCACCTGCTCCCGCACATCCCAGGGAAGATCGGGACGCTCACCGTCAAACTTGCCCAACATCTCGTAATTCAGCTCCGGCCTGCGAATCAAATCGGCTAAAGTAGCGCCGGATTTTAGCAGAGCGCTATTGTGTTCTTTTAAAAATTCCTGGACGGCTTCATTTTGCCCGATGTGCGTGTGCTCAATTCGGTTTATCTCTTCTTTAATCTTTTCTTTTTTCCATAACACATACTCATATGCCTCTTTTCCAACCAGTCCAACTCGGTAGCCGATTTCCCGAAGCCTTAGATCTGCATTGTCCTGCCTCAACAACAGACGATATTCGGCCCGGCTGGTCATCATGCGGTAAGGTTCTTTGTTTTCTTTTGTTACCAGATCGTCGATCAGAACACCAATATAAGATTCGCTGCGATCCAGGGTGATCATATCCTTTCCCAATATTTTCATAGAGGCGTTGATCCCGGCGATCAATCCCTGCGCCGCCGCCTCCTCATAACCGGAGCTTCCGTTAAACTGGCCTGCGCTGAACAATCCTTGAATCGATTTGAACTCCAGAGTTGGATTGAGCTGGCGCGGATTGATACAGTCGTATTCGATCGCATAGGCATTGCGCACAATCTCCGCATGTTCCAGCCCCGGAACAGAGCGATACATCTCGTACTGAACATCCTCCGGCAGGGAACTGGACATTCCGCCCACATACATTTCCGATGTATACAGTCCCTCCGGCTCAATAAACACCTGATGGCGGTTTTTATCTGAAAAACGGACTACCTTGTCCTCGATGGAAGGGCAGTAGCGGGGGCCAGTTCCCTCTATAATACCAGAATACAGAGGCGAGCGATCCAGATTCTGCCGAATAATTTCGTGCGTTTTTTCGTTTGTATAGGTCAGCCAGCACAAGACTTGTTCTTTCTGAATTTCCTCCATCTTTGTAGAAAAGGAAAAAGGTCTGATCCGCGCATCCCCCGCCTGTTTTTCCATCTTATCATAGTCAATGGTATTTCCATCGATCCGGGCAGGCGTCCCAGTCTTAAAGCGGAGCATTTCGATCCCCAACTCTTTCAGAGAATCTGTGAGATAGTTGGCGGCCTGAAGACCGTTCGGGCCTGTATTCATGCTTACATCTCCATAAATACAGCGTGCCTTCAGATAAGTTCCGGTACATAAAATCACTGCCTGGCAACGATAGACAGCGCCAGAATACATTTCCACGCCCGTCACCTGCCCGTTCTCTGTCAAAACCCGGGCCACTTCTCCCTGTCTGACAGTCAGATGCTTTGTCTCTTCCAGTGTTTTTCTCATGCGGTTGCTATAAGCCTGTTTATCCGCCTGCGCCCGCAGGGAATGTACGGCCGGGCCTTTGGATTTGTTTAACATCTTTGACTGGATAAAAGTCGCGTCGATATTTTTTCCCATTTCCCCGCCAAGAGCGTCCAGATCCCGAACCAAATGCCCTTTCGAGCTTCCCCCAATGTTTGGATTGCATGGCATCAGGGCAATGCTGTCCACGCTAACCGTAAAGAGAGCGGTTTCCAGCCCCAGCCGGGCGCAGGCTAGTCCTGCCTCGCAGCCCGCATGGCCTGCACCTACCACAACAACTTGATATTCCCGTATCAATCCGCTCATTGCTTCCTCCTATTTTCCCACACAGAAATTTTCAAAAATTTCCTGAATTACGTCCTCGTCCACAGATTCACCCAAGATATTTCCCAGCGTTTCATAAGCATGCATCAAATCAATGGAATAAAAGTCTTCCGGCATATCTGCATCCAGGCTGGCCTGTACCTGCTTTAGACTTTCCAGCGCTTCCTCCAGCAGCTTCTTGTGGCGCAGATTTGTGATATAAATGTCTTCGGGCAAATCCAGATTTCCCTGAAAAAACATAGCTTCGATACAGGATTCCAGTTTTTCAAATCCAGATTCTTCCTTTGCCGAGACAGCGATAACGGTCTTTCCGGTCAAATCCGCAAGCTCTTCTATTTTTACCACCTGCGGCAAATCCGATTTGTTTAACAAAATTACTGCCTGCCTGTCCCGAATCATCTCGATAATCCGAAAATCATTCTCATCCAGTGGTACGGACGCATCCGTCACATATAGAATCAAATCCGCTTGTTTTGCCTGATCCACCGCCTTATCCACACCAATGCTTTCCACCACATCGGCCGTATTTCGGATACCCGCTGTATCCACGATTTTCAGGGCAGTTCCTCCAAAATGAATATACTCCTCCAAAACGTCTCTGGTGGTGCCGGCAATTTCTGTCACAATGGCTCTGTCCTCGCCCACCAGCACGTTTAAAAGAGAAGATTTTCCAGCGTTTGGCTTTCCCAAAATAACGGTTCGGATTCCTTCCTGGATGACTTTTCCATTGGCCACCGTCGATAACAGACGGCTAATCTGCCGCTCCTGTTCCTCCACCACTGGGCGTAATTCCATGCCATATCCGTCCAAACTCATATGCTCTGGGTCGTCAAGGGCGGATTCGATCCTGGCAATTTCATGAAGAATATTTTTGCGGATTTCTTCTATCTTATTCTTTACAGAGCCTTTTAATTGCTGAATGGAATTCTTTAACGCATATCTGTTTTTTGACTCGATAACATCCATCACGGCCTCCGCCTGGGACAAATCCAGCCGTCCGTTTAAAAATGCCCGCTTTGTAAACTCTCCTGGCTCTGCAATCCTTGCCCCTTGCTTTAGCACCGTATCCAAAACCTTTTTCATGGCATAAATGCCGCCGTGACAATCAATTTCCACGGTATCTTCCCCCGTAAAAGTGCGGGGGGCGCGCATAACCATTACCAAAACCTCATCCACCATTTCCTCCCCATCGTAAATATGGCCGTAATGAATGGTGTGGGTGGAAACGTTTGTCAGTTTTTTATCCTTCGTTTTGCTTCTATAAACCCGATCCGCGATTTCCACTGCGTCGCTGCCGCTCACCCGAATGATTCCGATTCCAGATGCGCTTACCGCGGTGGAAATTGCCGCTATTGTGTCATTATACATATCTGCTCCTAATGGAAAACACCTGGAAAATATCCCAGGTGTCTCTTTTTTCAAAATTTATCTACTCCTTGGCCTTACGACCACATGACGGTAAGGCTCTTCTCCTTCGCTGAACGTTTCCACATTGCGGTTTCCCTGCAAAGTGGAATGAATAATCCGCCTTTCATACGGATTCATTGCTTCCAGCACGACCGGCTTTCTGGTTTTCCTGACTTTATAAGCGATTCCCCTGGCCAGGTTTTCCAGTGTTTCCTTGCGTCTAGCCCGATAATTTTCCGTATCCAGCTTTACCTTTACATAGATATTGTTTCCTTTATTCAGGACAAGTCCTGTCAGATATTGCAGGGAATCCAAGGTTTGTCCCCTTTTTCCAATTAAAATCCCCATACTTTCTCCAGAAAAATCTATGGTCAGGCTGCCGTCCTCTTTATTGTAAACAGATTCCATCTGAACCAGAATCCCCATTGCCTGAAAAACATCCGAAAGAAATGCTTCTGCTTTCTTTTTTGCTTCTTCAATCTGTTCGTTGTCTGTGAGAACTTCTATCTTCCGAGCCTCTTTTCTTGGCCTGTGCGTTCTGTGTTGTTCCGAAACTTTTTCTTCGGCAACTTTTTGTTCCAGGGGTTTTTGTTCTGGAACTTTTTTTTCTGAAAATTCTTCTATTGGTTCCTGCTCCTGCACGCTTGTAGCGGTGATTTCCGGTTGTATCGCTTCTTCTTTTACAGTTTCCTCTGCTTCTTCTGTCTTCTCAACTTCTTCTGTCTTTTCTGCTTGGCGTTTCTTTGCCCTGATTACAAAAGGTTTGCTGCCAAATCCCAGGAAACCTTTGCTTCCTTCACTGAGCACATCAATATCCAGCTCGTCACTAGGAGTTTTCAACTCCATGGAAGCCTTGATAATGGCCTCTTCTTTTGTCTTGCCGGATACATCTATATAATCCATCCTTCATCCTCCCATTTCAAATCAAACCTATTCCATACTTTAATTTTTCCCCTTATTCCTCTCATTGAACTCTTTCACCATGTTTGCCTTTGCGGCAATGCTTCCCGGTTTCGGCTGACTGTTCTGAGGAAGATCAACCTTTTTATTCGCCAGAGAATTTTTATTCCTATCTATATTGCGTACATTCTGATGTGCCTGGTCTGTAATCTTCTGGGGCGGAAGCCCTGCCTTCTCTCTCTTCTTTGCTGCCTTTTCCATGTTCTTTTTAATCAAATCATCCATATCAATCTTTTTGATATGACGGTTAATCAGCAGCATCTGCAAACTGCGCAGCACGGCTCCGGCAATCCAATAAATACCGATACCTACCTGAAAAGAAAAACACATAACTGCAGAAAAAATCGGCATAAATGTATTCATAGATTTCATGGTATTGGCCATCGCATTTTCAGAATCGTCCGAGGAAATCTGCGGCATCACCCGATAATTCAGCCATTGGGTAAACCATGCCAAAAAAGGAATCAGCACGGCTCCAACTACCAGCAGAATACTTCCCGCTGACAGGGCGCTTTTGATAATATCCCAGGGCGTATCCGCAATGTTCAGACCCAAGAAATTCTGCATCTTGGCCAATTTTGCGGCTGTGGTATCAATCGTTCCAGAAAACTTGGAGAATTTATCGATATCTGCAAACGCCTGCCACTGGGAGGGAGAGAGCTTGTACAATACATCAATGACGGATTCTTTGGTCGCCACGTCATTTTCTAAAATCAAACGCGCCTGGTTGATCTTCTGCTCATCCAGAAATTCTTGTATAATATCCGTATATCCATTGATATTTAATATTTCATTTACAACATCTGTAAATACAGCTCTGGCACTGCTTACATAAGCGGGTATTCGGTAAATAACCTGATAAAGAGATAACAAAATCGGCATCTGGATCAAAAGCTGCAAACAGCTCCCGCTGGGAGAAACCCCATACTTTTGATATACCATCGACGTTTCTTCCTGCATCTTCTGTATGGATACCTGATCCCTTTTATCTTTATATTTTTTCTGAATTGCCTGCAGCTCCGGGTTCATTACGGCAGACATTTTTGAGAATTTCTGCTGCTTAATCTGAAGGGGCGTCATTAACAGATAGACAATCAGAGTAAAGATGATAATACATAAGCCAATATTTTCAATTCCAAAGAAATTGTCCAGCAATTTAAATATGCCATCCATCAGACAGCCCAAGATATAAGCCACCTGTCCCAATATGGGCACGCTGCTTTTTGTAGCTAAAATAAACAAAATAGTTTCCTCCTGGTAATTTTTTACGGTACCGGGTCATACCCGCCTTTTGAAAAAGGATTACATCTCAATATTCTCCATACAGCCAGCAGAGTCCCTTTGAACGCTCCATATTTTTCTATGGCTTCAATCCCATACCTGGAACAGCTTGGAAAGTATGGGCATTTACTGATCTTCATAGGCGATAGATACTTCTGATAACATCGGATTAACTGAATCAATATTTTTTTCACTGTTCTCTTCCTATTACAATGTGGTGCATATTTCCCAGGTGCAGCAACGCATTTTCTATATCCCAGTAATTTTTATTCTTTGCCTGTCCCCTGGCGACCACTACAATATCCAGTCCTTTTTGAAAAAATCTTTCATTTAACCGGTAACTTTCCCTGATCAGCCTGGTTACCCTATGACGAACTATACTGTTTCCAACTTTCTTACTCACCGAAATTCCCAGACGGTTTCCATCTATGGCATTGTCCAAAATATACATTACCAACAAACGATTGGCATAAGATATCCCATGCCTGTACACTTTCTGAAAATCCCTGCTCTTTCTCAATGATTCCGAATCATTCATTCCCAAACTCCCAGACGGTTTTTGCTGTCCTAATCAGAGCCTTACACTTACAAAGAAGAAAAGACCACAATTTATGCGGTCTTATGCGGATAATTTTTTTCTCCCTTTTAATCTTCTGGCAGCTAAAACCTTGCGTCCGCCTCTCGTACTCATCCTTGCCCGAAAGCCGTGGACTTTTGCTCTGTGTCTTTTTTTCGGTTGATATGTCATTTTCATAATCCAGCACCTCCTTTACTGCAGTTTTGAAAGAACATCATTTCAATTATATGCATAAATACTCCATTCGTCAAGATAAAATCTTTAAAGAAACCAATAAAAATATTACATTTTTTTACAATTCTGCATTTAGAGAAATCTGTATTGTAAAAAAAGTTCCACCCAGTTTACGTAATGTTATCCACAAAATGTGGATAACTTGTGGATAACTATCCTCTTTTCTGTGTGAAAGCCACTTTTTTTGCACACTTTTCGATAAAAATTTCACAAATATGCTTTTTTTGCATTTTTTTCACTTATACACATCTTTAAAACCTTAGTAACATTATGGTAACCCCACAAATATTTAATCATTGCGAAAACCCGCCATTTATTATAATATGGAAAATGTAAAAAAGAATTGGAGAGTTTGCTATGAACATAATACAGGAAAAATGGGACGAAATCCTAAATATAGTAAAAACAGAACATGAATTATCCGATGTTTCTTTCAACACATGGTTAGTCCCCTTAAAAGTACAAAATGTGGATAACAATATTGCGACCATCATTGTCCCCTCCAAACAGGTGGGGTTAGATTATATCAGCAAAAAATACACCCTTCCCCTGCAAGTCGCCATCGGGGAAGTGACAGGTATCGTAAACTGCAAGGTACGATTCGTTTTGGAAGAAAATGCCAGGGAAAAAAAGACTCTTACCATCCAGGATAAAAACGCTGCCCGCGCAGAAGAAGCCAGACTAAATCCCAGATATACATTTGACACCTTTGTAGTGGGCAGCAATAATAAATTTGCTCACGCGGCTTCTCTTGCCGCCGCCGAGTCCCCCGGTGAAATTTACAATCCCCTTTTTATCTATGGAGGCGTTGGACTTGGAAAAACCCATCTGATGCATTCCATTGCCCATTTTGTGATCAATACATACCCGGAAAGCCGCGTTTTATATGTAACCAGCGAAGAATTTACCAATGAACTGATTGAATCCATCCGCAACGGCAATAATACAGCTATGACAAAGTTCCGCGAAAAATACAGGAACATTGACGTGCTCTTGATCGACGATGTTCAGTTTATTATAGGAAAAGAATCTACACAGGAAGAATTTTTCCATACCTTCAATGCACTACACAGCGCCAAAAAACAGATTGTTATTTCCTCAGACAAACCTCCGAAAGATATGGAAATTCTGGAAGACCGCATTCGCTCCCGGTTTGAATGGGGATTGATCGCAGACATCTCCACTCCTGATTATGAAACTCGTATGGCCATACTGCGGAAAAAAGAGGAACTTGACGGCCATAACCTGGGAGAAGATGTCATCAAATACATAGCAACCAATGTAAAATCCAACATTCGTGAGTTGGAAGGCGCTCTAAATAAGGTAATGGCTTTTGCCAATCTGGAACAACGGGAAGTGACCTTGGAACTGGCAGAACAAGTGCTAAAAGACATTATTTCTCCAGATGAAAAGAGGGTTATTACTCCAGAATACATCATTGACGTAGTTTCTGAACATTTTGACATCCCTGTGGAAGATATCTTGAGTAACAAACGAAGTTCTCGGATTGTATTCCCCCGTCAGATTGCAATGTACCTTTGCAGATATATGACAGATACCGCATTGAAATCCATTGGAAAATACATGGGAAACCGAGATCACACCACAGTGATGCACGGAATTGAAAAGATTGAAAAAGAAATTGAAAAATCTTCTTCCACCCGGAATACCATTGAGATTTTGAAGAAAAAGCTTAACCCTCAAAAACAACTTTAGTTTTCCACAATGTTATGTGGATTTCTCTGCTTTATCTTGTGGATTGTTGTGGATTACGGTGTATAAGTTCCAAAAATTTTGTGTTTGAACTTTTTTTATACACAACTTATACACATTTATACACAGGTTAAAATGACTTTATCAACATAGTTATCCTCCCCCGAAAGCCTGAAAAGACAAGCTCTTCCAGACTTATTCACATATCCACAAGGCCTAAGAAGACTGCTTCTAAATTCTTTTTATTTATTTATTTAAGGCCTACCCGCCGAAACGTTTAGAAAGGAAGTTGTGCACAACTATGAAAATTATCTGTTCAAAAACCAGTTTGTCCAAAAGCATCAACATTTCGTTGAAGGCCGTAGCCGGTAAAACCACCATGCCGATTCTGGAATGCATTCTAATTGATGCATCTGCAAACCAGATTAAATTTATCAGCAACGACATGGAATTAGGGATTGAGACGATTGTAGAAGGTACTATTGAACAAAAGGGGATAGTCGCTTTGGATGCAAAGATCTTTTCCGAGATTATCCGAAAGCTCCCGGACAGTCTGGTAACCATTCAGACAAACGATTCTTTAAATACGATGATAACCTGTGAAAAATCAAAATTTAATATACCCGGCAAATCTGGTGAGGATTTTACTTACCTTCCTGTGATTGAAAAGGAGGAATCCCTGACCATCTCTCAATTTACCTTAAAAGAAATGATCCGTCAGACAATTTTTTCCATCGCTGTCAACGAGAACAATAAGTTGATGACAGGGGAGCTATTTGAAATCAAAGATGGCATTTTGAAAATCGTATCCCTGGACGGACACCGGATTTCCATCCGCAATATGCAGCTAAAGAAACAATATCCAGATAAAAAAGTAATCGTTCCGGGTAAGACCTTAGGAGAAATCAGCAAAATCCTCTCTGGAGAAGTGGACAGTCAGGTAAACATCTATTTTGGTCAAAATCATATTCTATTTGAATTCGATTCCACCATTGTCGTCTCCCGGCTTATCGAGGGGGAGTATTTTAAGATTGAGCAGATGCTTTCTAACGATTATGAAACAATGGTATCCATCAACAGAAAAGAATTTCTTGACTGCATCGACCGAGCTTCTCTGTTTATCCGGGAAAGCGACAAGCGTCCGATTATCATACAGATCTCGGATGGAATTATGGAATTAAAGATGAATTCCTCCATGGGTTCTATGGACGAACAGATTGATATTGAGAAAGAGGGACAAGATATTTTAATCGGCTTCAATCCCAAATTTCTGATGGATGCATTGAAAGTGATTGATGATGAAACCATAAATATCTATCTGGTAAATCCAAAAGCTCCCTGTTTTATCAGAGATGAAGAACGGCATTACACATATTTAATCCTACCAGTAAACATTAATTAGGCGAGAGGACCTATAAAAGAGAAGAATATGAAAGAAAAAATTGAGATTCGTTTGAGAGAAGAATATATCAAATTGGGGCAGGCTTTAAAGGCGGCAAATCTCGCAGAAGACGGAGTGGATGCAAAATACAAGATTCAAGACGGCCTGGTAAAAGTCAATGGAGAAGTCGATACCAGACGCGGGCGCAAACTGTATGCCGGCGATGTAGTTGCCGTCGAGGAAGATCAAATTTATATTGTAAGGTGAATGATGTATATTAAATCTTTGCAATTAAAAAATTTCAGAAATTATGAGTCCCTTGACCTTCCATTTGATCAAGGGACTAATATCTTGTACGGGGACAATGCCCAGGGCAAAACCAATGTCCTGGAGGCTATTTATCTGTGCGGAACAACCAAGTCTCACAGAGGCAGTAAGGACCGGGAAGTTATCCGTTTTCAGGAAGAAGAATCCCATATATGCATGAGGCTGATAAAGAATAATCTGCCTTATAAACTGGATATGCATTTAAAGAAGCACAAGCCCAAAGGGGCGGCTATCAACGGGATTCCCATCCGCAAGGCAGGGGAATTATTCGGCGTGGTAAATCTGGTTTTTTTTTCACCGGAAGATTTGAATCTGATTAAAGAAGGCCCTGGCGGGAGAAGAAAATTTCTGGATTTGGAATTGTGCCAATTAGATAAAATTTATTTATCCAATCTTCAGAATTACAATAAAATTATCATTCAGAGAAATAAATTGTTAAAAGATATTGTCTTCCGGCCGAAGTTAGAAGAAACTCTGGATATGTGGGACGCCCAGCTTCTCCAATATGGAAAGCAAATGATTGCAAAGAGAAGAGAATTTATTTGGCAGCTCAATGAGATCATACAGGACATCCATGCCAGTCTTACCGGAGGAAAAGAAATCCTGGAATTAAAATATGAGCCGAATGTCTCAGAGGACACATACCAAACCGCCTTATCCGGCAATCGAAAAAGAGATCTGAAAATGCGTATAACCGCCACCGGCCCTCACCGGGACGATTTGTGCGTAAAAATAAACGGTTTTGATATCCGTAAATATGGTTCGCAGGGTCAACAGAGGACAGCGGCATTATCCTTGAAATTATCGGAAATTTATCTGGTAAAAAAAGTAATCCGAGATACGCCGGTGCTGCTTTTGGATGATGTTTTGTCGGAACTGGATAGCAATCGCCAGAATTATCTGCTCAACAGCATTCACGATATACAGACATTTATCACATGTACAGGATTGGATGATTTTGTGAACAACCGATTCAAAATTGACAAAATATTCTATGTATCAAATGGAAGTATCCGATAAGATGGGAAAATTGCGGAATACATTCCTTTGAAAAACAGCGTTTTAAGGGCTCCAGGGGAGATTGCAGTCTCCCGCCGCTTTTGGTACGACATCTTTACTTTTACAAAATAAGAGCTTTGACAAGGTTTATACCCTATGATACACTGTGGATATTGGACAGAAAGTTGGTGGGAAAATTGGACAGAGAAGAATTTCGTGCGAAAACGGAGATCATTAACCAGTTGGTATATGAAAAAAAATATAAAGAAGCTTTGGAACTTGTGGATTCGATTGAATGGAAAAAGGTGAAAGAAGCACATGCTCTCTATACGGCAGGAGAAGTTTATGCGGCAAATAAGCGTTATCAGGAAAGTAAAGAGATTTTTCTTATGGCCTATGAACGCTCACCGGCACGGAAAAATATTTTATACCGTCTGATTGAGGTATCCATAAAAATGCAGGAGCTGGAGGAGGCCTGGAAGTATTATCAGCTATATCTGGAAATCGCGCCCAATGACAACACACAGTATATTCTGAAATATAAAATTTACTGTGCCCAGGAAGCTCCTTTAGAGGAACAAATTCAGATTTTAGAGGAATATAAAGAAAAAGAGTATACCGAAAGATGGTCCTATGAGCTGGCAAAATTATATTATAAAGCAGGAGAAGAGCAGATTTGCATTGAGATCTGCGATGATATTGTACTGTGGTTCAGCGAAGGAGAGTATGTGTTAAAAGCTCTGGAACTGAAGCAGCGTTTAACAAATCTAAGCCCAAAGCAGAAAGAAATTTATGAAAGGCTGTTGGAACCAGAAGAACCGGAGCCCCTTGAGGAAGAGGAGAAAATCGCCTCGGTTATAGAACCCGTGGAAGCGGACAGTTTTGAAAACGAAAAGATGGGTGCAAACTCCGCTGAAGCGGCAGATATAGATGTGAGCGAAAATGAGGACAGCGGCGATTTTGAAGAGATGGCGCCGATTATGGAAGATAATGATTCTTTGCAGGAAAAGATCAGCAAAGGCATTAAAGATATCTTTGCGGGGATTGTCAAGGAATGGGAAAGCGAAGATGATTTCCTGGGAGATTATCCTTCTATTCCCAAGCTTAACATTGCAGATGTGATTCCTCCAGAAAAGGTTGAGGCAAGCGTAAAGGAAAAACAAGAAAAAGAAATGGAGGTTGCGGCATCGGAAGAAGATTCGGATATTAAGCAAGCATCAGAGGAAGCGCCAGAGGAATTCGTAGAGTCCGAACAGAAAGAGGAAAACGTTTTAGAAGAAGAACAGAAACTTTCAGAAGAGGCAGAGCCGGAAATTGTACCAGATTTAGAAGAAAAAACAGAAAAAGAAACAAAACAAACGGCAAAAGACCAGAAAAAACAGCGCGAGGCCATTCAGGATCCAGAGGAAGCAGAAAAATTAGGAGAAAAGATTATCAAATTCGATGCCAGCAAGCTTCCAAAACTGGAACTCCCGGATTTTAATCTGGAAGATGTGATTCTCTCCGCTGCTGAGAAGCAGGGAATCGGAGTGCCGAATGAACAAGAAGAACCGGAACCGGATCCAGAACCGGATACGAATCCGCAAGAAGAAGAACCGGACGAAGATTTATCCGAAGACTTTTTAGAAGATGAGGAAGAAGAGGCTACACAAAAAGCGGGAGCGTTAGAAGAGGAAGCAGAAGAGCCAGAAAAATCTGAAGAAGAACTACCAGAAGAAGAACTACCAGAACCGGATCCAGAGCCTGTGGTGATTGCCGAGAAGGTACAGCCGGAAGGGGAAATACGACCTCAGGAGGAAATACTCAGCCAAGAGGAAAGTCTGATTCAATTTATCGAATCCAAAGACGCCAGAAACTCCGAAGACGAGGATGTGATTATCCCCAGAGAAGAAACTTTGGATGAAGTGGAAACCAAACTGTTTAGTTACTTTTCCACAATTCCGGGTATGAAAGAGCAGTTGGTCGAGGTGCTGGCCGACGCGCAGTTAGCTGCCACCGATAAAACATCCAGATTTGGAAATATTATTGTGATGGGAAATCTGCGCACCGGAAAGACCCGGTTGACCCAAGGGCTGATTCGGACGATTTGCCGGGAGCTTCGTATGCCGGCCGCGCGGGTTGCGACGGTGGACGCTTCCCAGTTAAACGGCGAGGATATTCCTAAAATTGTCAGCAAGCTGGCAGGCGGATTTCTAGTGATTCAAAAAACCAATCAGTTAACTGCTGACAGCGTTTTTCAGTTAAATCAAGCCATGGAATTTCGGACAGACGGGCTGACGGTCATTCTGGAAGATGAAAAGATTGGTATGCGCAAGTTTATTGCGAAATACCAGAAATTTACAAAAAAATTTACCTCCACCATCAACATTCCAGTATTTACCAACGACGAACTGGTACATTTTGCAAAAGTATATGCGGATGAAATGGGTTATGTGATGGATACCATGGGCGTTCTGGCGCTTTATAATCTGATTGGCGACAACCAGAAGGAAGATGAGCCTATGACCATCGGAACAGTCAAGGATATGATGGACGCGGCAATCACAAAAGCAGAGAGCAGCCATCGGAAAATACAGAGATCCATTGCAAAGAAACGCTTTGATGATGAGGGAAAAGTTATTTTATACGAGAAGGATTTTAAATAGTTTAAAGGAGAAGCAGAGATGGCCAGACCTTATCTTGGGGATCCCAAACATACGATCGAAATTTTAAAAAAATATGCATTTGTATTCCAAAAAAGGTATGGCCAGAATTTTCTGATTGATCCCCATGTCCTGGAAAAAATCATGAAAGCGGCGGAAATTGGAAAAGATGATTTTGTTCTGGAAATTGGGCCGGGAATCGGAACGCTGACCCAATACCTGGCCTGTGCGGCAAAAAAAGTGACAGCCGTGGAAATCGACCAGGCTCTGATTCCTGTATTGGAAGATACGCTTGAGAATTTTCCGAATATAGAAGTGATCCATGGCGATATTCTGAAAATAGATTTGCAAAAACTGGTACAGGAGAAAAATCAGGGAAAACCCATAAAAGTAGTGGCAAATCTTCCCTATTATATCACAACCCCTATTCTAATGGAGCTTCTGGAAAAAAGAATACCGACTGCATCTATGACGGTTATGGTGCAAAAGGAAGTGGCAAAACGGATGTGCGCGGGACCGGGTTCCAAGGAATACGGAGCATTGTCGCTGGCGGTACAGTATTATTCCAAGCCATCCATCGCAGCCAATGTACCGCCGAATTGTTTTATGCCCCGGCCGAAAGTTGGAAGTGCAGTTATACAATTAAAGGTTTATGAAAAACCGCCGGTAGCTCCCCAGGATCCCGAACTTATGTTTCGGATCATTCGGGCTTCGTTCAACCAGAGAAGAAAAACTTTGGCTAATGGCCTGCGTAATTTTGCGGAACTGTCTCTGAGAAAGGGAGAAATTCAGGATGCACTGGAAAAGTGCGCGCTTCCTGCAGATATTCGCGGTGAAAATCTGAGCTTAGAACAGTTTGTGCAGTTATCAGATGTGATTTCTAAAGTCAAATAGACATCTTCGCCTGACTATCGGAAATAATATTCAAAAAACAGGACGCCATAGCGGAGCGTCCTGTTTTTAAAGGAAGGAGTGTCGAATTTTATCGACATATGAAAAAGAAATTTGATAAAAATAATTGATTGATTGTTATTATTTTTATGAGATTAGTATATCCATGAAATATGATTAAACAATGATGAACTTGTAAAGAAACCATGAACGATTGTCGAATGTTTTGTGAACCGTATTCGTAATAGTGAATCTATCTGAACTAGTGAACCGCATTCTTTATAAAATATTAAGGGTTGTTTTCGTAAGTCTGTGGTATAATGGTGGAAACGTTAAGAATTGGGGATGGAGGGATTTCGATTATGGGTAGGAGAAGAAAAGCTGCCTTTTTGATGGCTTTGCTGATTTTTTCTGTACAGGCGGTTTCTGTATCTGGGGATGAATTTGACAGAAATTCAGACAATTCTTATATTTCTCTGGGAGCGGATCTGACGGATGCCGAGAGGAATATTGTTCTTTCCTATTTTGGACTAGACGAGGAGGATCTGGAATCTTATCCGGTGATTTCTGTCACCAATCAGGAAGAGCATCAGTATCTGGGCGATTATTTGGACAGAGGGGTGATTGGAGGACGTGCTCTGTCCAGCGTTATGGTGACAACCAAAGAAGAGGGATATGGAATTCACGTTACGACCCAGAACATTTCTTATTGTACTGTGGGCATGTACCAGAACGCCCTGGCTACTGCGGGACTGAAAAATGTAGACATTAGGGTAGCAGGGCCGTTTAGTATTTCTGGCACAGCCGCTTTGGTAGGGGCGATCAAATCTTACGAAGGACTGACTGGTCAGATCATGGATAGTGAACAGATAGATGCGGCAAATCGAGAACTAGCGGTGTCCAGCGAATTGGGCAAGGTTCTGGATAATCCGGCGCAGGCAGAACAGTTGGTCAGCATGATAAAAGAACAGGTGATTTCCAATGATTATAACCTGGAAGAACTAGGCAAAATTATTGACCAAACTGCGGCGGAAATGCAGATTAGCTTGACAGAGGAGGACAAACAAAAGATTCTGGATCTGATGAGCCAGGTAAACGATTTGGATCTGAATATAGAGGATTTGAAACAGCAGGTATCCCATATATATGAACAGTTGCAGAGCGTAGGGCTTAGTGTGGAAAAGGAGCAGGCGAAGGGCTTTCTCAATCGTCTGTGGGAGAAATTGGAACATTTTATGTACAGCATTGTAGGGTAATGCTGATACGGAGCGGTTGGTTTTTCTCGGCTGCTCCGTATATTTTTGTCAGCGGGAGGAGAAAATAAAAAATAAAAAGGAGTTTTTCAGAATGAAAATTGCTTTTTATAGTACAAAACCTTACGATAAAATCTGGTTTGAACCACTGAACCGGGAAAAATACGGATTTACCATTGATTTTCTCGAAAGTCCCTGCAAGGAGGCAAGCATTACCCTTGCCAGAGGTTACGATGCAATCTGTATTTTTGTCAATGATTATGTAACGGCGCCTATGATCGAAGAGCTGCACCAGATGGGAGTAAAAGGAATTTTATTGCGCAGCGCGGGATATAACCATGTCGATTTGAAGGCCGCTAAGGGAAAAATAGAAGTTCTCAGAGTACCCAGCTATTCTCCAGAGGCAGTCGCTGAATATGCTATGGCCATGCTGCTGACAGTCAATCGCTATACACACAAAGCCTATACGAGAACTAGAGAATTTAATATGAATATTAATGGTCTGATGGGAAGGGATCTGTTTCACAAGACGGCAGGCATTGTAGGAACTGGAAAGATTGGTCAGGCAATGATTCGGATTTGCGAAGGCTTTTCCATGGATGTGATTGCCTACGACCCTTATCCCAATCCAGATCTGTCCGTAAAATATGTTTCCAAAGAGGAACTGTTCCAAAATTCCGATGTTATCAGCCTGCATTGTCCTTTGACAGAAGAAACTTATCATCTGGTAAATCAGGAGAGAATCAGCCAGATGAAAAAGAATGTTTATCTGATCAACACTTCAAGAGGAAGGCTGATAGATACCTCTTATCTGATAGAAGGTCTGATTCAAGGTGTTTTTGCCGGAGTAGGATTGGATGTCTATGAAGAAGAGGAAGGGGTTTTCTATGAAGACCGTTCCAATGATATTATGCTGGATGAGGAGCTGGCCAGACTTACCTCTTTTCCAAATGTTTTAATCAGTTCCCATATGGGCTTTTTTACCAGGGAAGCCACCAAAGCGATTGCCCAGATCACCCTGGAGAATGCCTATGCTCTGGAGCAGGGTAAAGAATTAAAGAATTCCGTACTTTCTTAAAAAAAACTAAAACTCCTTATTTCTTTAAAAAATTATGCTATAATATCCCGGTACAGAGAAAAAGGAAGTGATAAAATGACAATGAAATCATTGCCATTGAGATATTTTAAGGAAATTGATAACTGGGATACGGTTATTTTTATCTATAATGCGGCATTAAAAGAGATAGGGACAAAAATTGATATTTTAAACGATGAGTTTCAGCACCGGCATCGTTATAACCCCATAGAGCATGTGAAATCCAGGTTAAAAAAATTCGAGAGCATTGAGAAAAAACTAGAAAAACATGGATATAAAACCACCATTGTAAATATGGTAAAATACGTAAACGATATAGCGGGAGTCCGTGTGATCTGTTCTTTTACATCTGATATTTACCGGCTGGCGGATATGATTGCAAGCCAAAACGATCTGCAGGTTCTTTCCGTCAAAGATTATATCAAGTCTCCAAAAGAAAGTGGGTACCGAAGCTATCATATGATTGTGACGGTCCCCATATTCCTGTCAGACTGTGTCATTGATACAAAAGTGGAGATACAAATTCGGACGGTGGCGCAGGATTTCTGGGCAACTTTGGAGCACAAAATATATTATAAATTCGAGGGAAATGCACCGGAATATATCAGCAGGGAGCTTCGGGAGTGCGCGGAGATGGTGGGGCATCTGGACGAGCGGATGCTGTATCTAAATGAAGCGATTGCAGAATCGAAGGAAGAGGACATGATTTAAAGAATGTCAGGGAATAAGGCTTCAAATATATTTTTAAGACGCAATCTGACAAAAAGAGTGCCCAGGCAGAAGAAACTGTCTGGGCAATTGTAACGATATGCGGAATCGATTTTTCAAAACTTGATAAGATCCTGAATCAGCAGTTATTTCTGGTTCAAAAAGTTTGATTGGAACATATTTTGTGTTATAATAAAAGGAAATATAAGATAAAGGAGATTGCAAGTATGTCTGAAACGATGAAAGATTTTGAAAAGGAACTGGAAGTTTCCTACAAGGAGATGGAAGAAAAGCAAAATATGTTTGAGTCCATGAGTGATGAGGAGCAGGCTGTTTGGGAAGAACTCAAGCAGATGAAAGACGACAAGACAGAGGTAGAGGTAAAAATTAAAGAGATCGTAAAAGGTGGGGCTGTGGCTTATTTAAATGAGGTGCGCGGCTTTATTCCTGCATCCAAGCTGTCTTTGAATTATGTGGAAGATCTGAATGAGTTCCAGGGGCAGCATTTGAAGGTTAGAGTATTTGATATAGAAGTGGAGAATAAAAGGCTGATCCTCTCCGCAAGAGAAATTTTAAAAGAAGCACAGGAAGCGAAGAAGCAGGAAGAACTGGCAAAGACAAAAGTAGGTATGGTTGTAAAAGGGGTGGTAGACAGCATCCAGCCTTATGGAGCTTTTGTAAAATTGGAAAACGGCCTGTCCGGGCTGGTTCATATTTCCCAGATCAGTAACCGCAGACTGAAAACCGTTCAGGAAGTGCTCAGCCTGGGAGATGAGGTGACAGCGAAGATTACGAAAATCCAGGACGGAAAACTCAGCCTGAGCATCAAAGCTTTAAATGACAGTCTGGAACCCGAGGAAGAAGAACTTGACTATGAAATTCCAAAAAGCCAGCAGTTGACAACCTCTCTGGGATCTTTGTTTGCAAATATCAAATTGGATGAATAAAAATATAAGGATATTATATGGGGAATCAAAGAAAAATATTTGTGGTGGGCCATAAGAATCCAGATACAGATTCCATCTGCTCTGCCATTGCTTACGCGGATATCAAAAACAGAAGCCATGAGAAACGGTATGTGGCAAAAAGGGCCGGGCAGATTAACCAGGAAACGCAATATGTACTCAATCGGTTTGGAATAAATCCTCCAGGGTATATTTCTGATGTGGGAACCCAGGTAAAGGATATGGATATCCGAAAAAGCCCAGATGCTTACAGTTATTTTTCTATCAAAAATGCGTGGACCATGATGCGTGAAAACGGTGTGGTAACCCTGCCTGTTAAAAATAAGGACGGTTGTTTGGAAGGAATCGTTACGGTTGGAGACATTGCCCGGATTTTTATGGAAATGCCCGATAACCGGATTCTGGCAAAAGCCCGCACACAGTACCGCCAGATAGCGGAAACCATTGACGGGGAAATTGTAGTTGGAGACGCAGATGCATACTTTGTAAAGGGAAAAGTCAATATCGGAGCTGCCCATCTGGAGATTATGCGGGAGCATGTGGAACCGGACGATCTTGTGATTATGGCGAACCGGGAGGAAGACCAAGAATGTGTCATACGCATGGGGGTAAGCTGTATCATTATCTGTCTGGGTTCCCAAGTGAGCGAGAGAATCCGTCTGCTGGCTCAGCAGTACAACTGTGTCGTGATTACCAGCCCGCTGGATACTTATACGGTGGCGTCCTCGATTAATCAAAGTATACCAATACGGCATATTATGAAAAAAGAAAATCTGGTTACCTTTAGTACGGAGGACTACACAGATAATATCAAAGAAATTATGGTAAAAAAGCGGCACAGGGCTTTTCCAGTTATCAATAAAAGAGGAAAATGTGTGGGGACGATTTCCAGAAGAAATTTTATGGGCATGCACAAAAAACAGATTATTCTGGTAGACCATAACGAGAAAGACCAGGCGGTGGACAATATCGAGAACGCAGAGATTCTGGAGATTATTGACCATCACCGCATTGGGAGTCTGGAGACGATACAGCCGGTGCTGTTTCGGAATCAGCCGGTGGGATGCACAGCGACTATTCTGTATCAGATTTATGAGGAAAATAAGCTGGAGATTTCCCCGGATATTGCCGGACTGCTTTGCGCGGCGATTATTTCCGATACATTGATGTTTCGTTCCCCTACCTGTACGGTAGCGGACAAAATGGCGGCGGGGGCTTTGGCTTTGATCGCGAATATAAAAATCGAAGAGCTTGCCACAGAAATGTTTCGGGCGGGAAGTAACCTGAGCGATAAATCCCCAGAAGAAATATTTTATCAAGATTATAAAAAATTTATGGCGGAAGAATTAAATTTTGGGGTCGGACAAATCAGCTCCATGAACTCAGAAGAGCTTGCTACATTAAAGGGGAAAATTCTTCCTTTTATGCAAAGCGAATGCGGGAGACAGGGCGTTTCTCAGGTATTCTTTATGTTGACAAATATCATGGAAGAATGCACAGAACTCTTATATTATGGGGAAAACAGCGAGCAGATGGTAGAACAGGCGTTTCATGTCAAAAAAGAGAACGATACATATAAATTGCCAGGTGTTGTTTCCAGAAAAAAACAGTTGATTCCTGCTTTGATGGAAGTCGCTCAAGATATATATGCATAGGTTCGGGAACAGTTAATTTTAAAGTTTTTATTTACAAAGACTCCTAATTGGTATAAAATATATTTATGTTGTCTTAAAGGCAACTTGTTTTAAATCTTTGAGCAATATACTGGAGTATAAAATAAAGCAGAGGTGCAGTATGGAACGATATGCGATCAAGGGCGGCAATCCCCTGGCTGGAGAAGTAGAGATTGCAGGTGCCAAGAATGCAGCATTGGCGATTTTGGCAGCGGCAATCATGACAGATGAGACAGTATTGATTGAGAATATGCCGGACGTCAGAGATACCAATGTTTTGCTGGAAGCAATTCAGGAAATCGGGGCAATCGTAGAGAGAGTTGACAAGTCCAGGGTGAAGGTCAACGGTTCCACAATTACGAATGTAAGTGTAGATTACGAATTTATTAAAAAAATACGTGCTTCCTATTATTTGCTGGGCGCTTTATTAGGAAAATATAAACATGCAGAAGTACCATTACCGGGAGGATGCAACATCGGAAGCAGACCTATTGATCAGCATCTAAAGGGGTTCCGGGCATTGGGGGCCTCCGTGGAAATCCGGAATGGTGCAATTGTCACACAGGCAGAAAAGTTAAAAGGAAGTCATATATTTCTTGATATGGTTTCAGTAGGTGCGACCATTAATATTATGATGGCGGCATCTATGGCCAATGGACGCACGATTATAGAAAATGCCGCCCGAGAACCTCATGTGGTGGATGTAGCGAATTTTTTGAACAGTATGGGAGCCAATATCAAGGGTGCAGGGACAGATGTGATCCGGATCAAAGGTGTAGAAAAGCTCCACAAGACAGAGTATTCCATTATCCCCGATCAAATCGAGGCAGGTACTTTTATGTTCGCAGCAGCAGCCACCAGAGGAGACGTTCTGGTCAAAAATGTGATCCCGAAACATTTGGAGGCGACAACTGCAAAATTAGAGGAAATTGGCTGTGAGGTCAAGGAATTCGACGATTCTGTGAGGGTAATTGCTTCCAGGGAGTTGAGAAAAACTCATGTAAAGACATTGCCCTATCCCGGTTATCCCACCGATATGCAGCCCCAGATTGCTGCTGCCCTGACAATGGCAAAAGGAACAAGCATTGTTACGGAGAGTATATTTGAAAACCGTTTTAAATATGTCGATGAATTGGCTAGAATGGGAGCAAATATTAAAGTAGAAGGAAATACAGCAATCATAGACGGGGTAGATCGTCTGACCGGGGCCAGGGTCAGCGCATCCGATTTGAGGGCCGGCGCAGCTTTGGTAATTGCAGGATTATCGGCGGAAGGCATTACAATTGTAGATGATATCGTTTATATTCAAAGGGGCTATGAGGATTTTGAAATTAAACTGAGAAGTCTTGGCGCTGAAATAGAAAAAGTATCCACTGAGAAAGAAATTCAAAAATTCAGGCTGCGGGTTGGTTAAAATTATTTGTTAAGATTCATAATTGGTCCGCAGTTGCGCGGGCCTTTTTTCTTAACTGTATGACATAAGTATTTTAGAAATTGAAAAAAATTAAAGGAGAAAAACTTGAGATGGAAAAACTGTTATTTACGTCAGAATCCGTGACGGAAGGACATCCCGATAAAATGTGCGACCAAATCTCAGACGCAATTTTGGATGCTCTGATGGAGCAGGATCCCATGAGCCGCGTAGCGTGTGAGACTTGTACGACTACTGGGCTGGTTTTGGTTATGGGCGAGGTTACCACAAAAGCTTATGTGGATATTCAGAAAATTGTCCGGGATACAATTAAGGAAATCGGCTATACCAGAGCGAAATATGGTTTTGACGCCGAGACCTGCGGAGTGATCACGGCGATTGACGAACAGTCCGCGGATATCGCCATGGGTGTGGATAAGGCTCTGGAAGCCAAAGAAAATACCATGTCAGATTCCGATATCGAAGCCATCGGAGCTGGAGATCAGGGAATGATGTTCGGATATGCGACCAATGAGACAGAGGAATATATGCCTTTTTCCATCGCATTGGCTCATAAACTGGCTTTGCAGTTGACCAAAGTGCGCAAAGATGGAACACTGCCTTATTTGAGGCCGGACGGAAAAACCCAGGTGACTGTGGAATATACGCCGGATGGAAAGCCGTATCGGTTGGACGCGGTAGTTTGTTCTACCCAACACGACCCGGATGTTAGCCAGGAGCAGATCCATACCGATATCAAAAAACATGTGTTCGATCCTATTCTCCCGGAAAATATGCGGGACGAAAATACCAAATATTTTATCAATCCTACTGGACGCTTCGTAATCGGAGGACCTCATGGAGACAGCGGCCTTACGGGAAGAAAGATTATTGTGGATACCTACGGCGGATTTGCCCGTCACGGCGGCGGCGCATTTTCTGGAAAAGACTGCACGAAAGTGGATCGTTCCGCAGCATATGCAGCCCGCTATGCAGCCAAAAATTTGGTAGCTGCGGGCCTGGCAGACAGATGTGAGATTCAGTTGTCCTATGCTATCGGCGTTGCTTCTCCTACTTCTGTGCGTGTAGACACGTTTGGAACAGGAAAATTGGATGATGTGAAATTAGTGGAAATTGTCCGTGAGAATTTTGACTTGCGGCCGGCAGGAATTATCAAAATGTTGGATCTGAGAAGACCGATTTATAAACAGACGGCGGCTTACGGGCATTTTGGAAGAAATGACCTGGATCTGCCCTGGGAGAAGCTGGATAAAGTAGATGCATTGAAAAAATATCTGCCAGCTTAATAAAGAAAGGAGCTGCCATGCTGCCGATTGTACTGGCATCGGCTTCCCCTCGAAGAAAAGAACTGCTAAGACAGATAGGGCTGGATTTTGTGGTTTTTCCCGCTGATGTGAAGGAACAGATTCAGTGGGAAGATCCCATTCAGGCCGTGAAAGAGCTGGCCTGTCAAAAGGCCAGGGATGTAGCGCATAAATTTGATCAAAATGCATGGATATTGGGCGCAGATACCATTGTGGTACATAAGGGAAAAATTATGGGGAAACCTGCAAACAGACAGGAAGCAATTTCCATGCTATCCGCGCTGCAAGGAGATACTCATAGTGTATTTACGGGCGTCTGCGCAGTCCGAAAAGAATGGGGGAATGAACAAGAAATCATTTTTGCCGAGGAGACAAAAGTCTCTATCTATGAGATGGAAATGTGGGAGATGGAAGAATATGCGGATACATTAGAGCCTATGGATAAAGCCGGCGGGTATGGAATACAGGGCATTTTTGCAAAATATATCCGCTGTATTCAAGGCGATTATAACAATGTAGTGGGGCTTCCGGTTTCCAGAATTTATCGGGAAATCCTGAGAATTAGACAGGGATAACAGTGTAAACAGACATCTGTAAGTCAAAAGCAGCTGTGGAGGACGGATAATGTTTGGGAAAAAGAAAAGTTCAGACACAGAAGAAGAAAAAGTAAAAAAGGTAAAACCAAAAAAAGAAAAAAAGAAGAAAGAACCAAAACCAGAAAAGGAAAAAAAACCGAAGAAGGAGAAAAAGCCAAAACCGCCGAAGAAACCGAAACCACCGAAGAAACCAAAACCTCCTAAGAAGCCAAAACCAAAAAAAGAAAAAAAGAAAATAAATCCGCTGATTCTTGTGATTCTTCTTCTGGTGGTGCTGATAATAGCCGCTGCCGGAGCATGGATGCTGATGATGAAGCAGCAGGAAGAAAAAGAGGACGCCATGTACGGGCCGATGTATTATTTTGCGGAAGAAGACGGCATCGAATCCATTCGATCCAAAATTGGCGACCGGGAAATCAAAGGCGGGTATACACCTCCTGTGGATTTGACTGAGAAGAAAGAGACAGAAGCGGCTTCGGAGGATGAATCGGAAGACGACAAAGATTCAAAGGACAAGAAAGAGGACGAAAAAGAAGACGAGAAAGAAAGCGAAGATTCATCAAAAGAAGAGGAAGATCCAGAGGAAACAGAGGATCCAGAGCTTGCGGAAGTGGATGTAAGGCTTTTGACAGATCAGCATTTGGCATATATTACGCCGGGCAACGGCGTGGAGGAAGCGCAAAAGTATATGGCTTATCTTTTGCAAGAAAAAGGTTTTAAAATCCTGACTTATCCAGAGGGCTCCGAAGGAGAAATTCCAAAAGAAGCGCCCAAGGTCACACAAGCGGCTGAGGAAGAAGAGGAGGATCAAAAGACCGACGAAGAAGGGCAGGAGGAAGAAGAGGAAGATGCTTTTATACCTCCAGAAGAAGGCTATTATATTGCGGCCATAGATAACAAGAGTACTGTGTCAGAGGGTGAAACGTCACAGATTAAGCGCGTCCGGCTGGAATATGATTATAACAGCTATACGCTGAGACTTTCAACGGCCAACGGTGTGGTGAATGATTTGATTCCTCCAGAACCGGAAGAAGAAGGGGAAGGATCTGGATCCAGTGGATTCAGCATATCCAACGCAATAGAGTCTCTTCAGACAATGCCCCGTGAACAGCTCCAGCTTCCCAAACCGACGGTTGAATACGATATGACTCCGATACAGGGAAGAGTGGTTTTGGAAGGCATAGATTTCTATAATATCAGAGCTTACGAGGAAGGGCCGGAAGACACTTGGATTTATGGCGGCACTTATTATGTTTCCAGTGATGGGCAAAGCATTTACAGGCATGACGAGCTTACTGGGGATACGACTTTGATTTCAGGAGAAGATATTTTGGCTCAGGCACGACAGGATGCAGCAGTTTTGAGCGGAAATCAGTAGTCAAAAGCAGTGTTTTTACAGAAATTTGTAAGAACACTGCTTTTTTTATTTAAAAAAAAGGGGATTTATGGTATACTAGACTAGTAACATTGTGTCTATGTTTAGAAATAAATGGTAACACTTTGGATAGTAACAGGAGGATGAGAATGAACACAGAATATGGAGCAGATCAGATCCAGATATTAGAGGGTTTGGAGGCTGTTAGAAAAAGGCCAGGTATGTATATCGGCAGCACTTCCAGCCGTGGATTGCATCATCTGGTATATGAGATTGTGGATAATTCCGTGGATGAAGCATTGGCTGGATACTGTGATACCATAAAAGTCACGATCAATCCAGGTAATTCGGTTACTGTTTCGGATAACGGGCGTGGCATTCCTGTGGGCATTAACCATAAAGCGGGGATACCGGCTGTGGAAGTTGTTTTTACCATTCTTCATGCAGGGGGAAAGTTTGGAGGCGGCGGATATAAAGTATCCGGCGGACTGCATGGGGTAGGCGCTTCCGTGGTAAATGCTTTGTCAGAATGGCTGGAGGTTACCATTTATCATGAAGGGAAAATATATAGCCAGCGTTACGAGCGAGGAAATGTGATCCATAAACTGGAGATAATCGGGGATTGTGATCCAGAACGAACTGGTACGCAGGTAATTTTTCAGCCGGACAGCCAGGTTTTTGAGGAAACCATTATAAACTACGATATTTTAAGACAGAGATTTCAGGAGATGGCTTTTCTGACGAAAGGCTTATGCATCTGTCTTAGAGACGAACGACAGGAAAATCCGATAGAGGAGAATTTTCTGTATGAGGGCGGTATCAAAGAATTTGTCACATATCTGAATAGCAGTAAGAAGGAACTTTACCCAGATGTGATTTACTGCGAGGGAGAAAAAGACGGGATTCAGGTAGAAGCGGCTATGCAGCATAACGACTCTTTTCAAGATAATACGTATGGATTTGTAAATAATATCACAACTCCAGAAGGCGGCACGCATATCATAGGTTTCCGCAATGCCTTGACAAAGACTTTGAATGATTACGCACGCAAAAATAAAATGTTAAAAGACAATGAACCCAATTTGTCGGGAGAAGATGTACGGGAAGGTCTGACAGCAATTATAAGTGTAAAAATTGAAAACCCGCAGTTTGAGGGGCAGACGAAACAGAAGTTGGGGAACAGCGAAGCGAGAGGCGCGGTAGACAGTATCGTGAGCAAGCAGCTAGGACTGTTCCTGGAACAAAATCCTGCGGTGGCCAAAAATATCATTGAAAAATCAGTATTAGCCCAGAGAGCCAGGGATGCAGCCAGGAAAGCCAGGGATCTGACCAGAAGGAAATCTGCTTTGGACGGTTTGTCCCTGCCGGGTAAGTTGGCGGACTGTTCCGACAAAAATCCAGAAAATTGTGAGATTTATATTGTGGAAGGGGATTCCGCGGGCGGCTCTGCAAAGACAGCCAGAAGCCGGGCTACCCAGGCGATTCTCCCGTTAAGGGGTAAGATCCTCAATGTAGAAAAGGCCCGTCTGGATAAGATTTATGCGAATAAAGAAATCAAAGCGATGATTACCGCTTTCGGCACAGGAATCCATGAGGACTTTGACATCACAAAGTTGCGGTATCACAAGATTATCATTATGACCGATGCCGATGTGGATGGCGCTCACATTGCTACACTGCTTTTGACGTTTTTGTATCGTTTTATGCCGGAACTGATTAAGCAGGGGTATGTCTATCTGGCACAGCCCCCGCTGTAT
The DNA here is from genome assembly GCA_947571775.1 of uncultured Lachnospiraceae bacterium. Classification (GTDB taxonomy): domain Bacteria; phylum Bacillota; class Clostridia; order Lachnospirales; family Lachnospiraceae; genus MGBC164599. Next base: position 42,290 of record CANOZK010000018.1, read on the forward strand.
AAAGTTGAGAAGAGTCAAAAGGTTTGGTATGCATACAGCGACGAGGAACTCAAAAATATCCTGGAAGAGATCGGACGCGATAACAATAATAAGATCCAGAGATATAAAGGTCTGGGCGAGATGGACGCTGACCAGCTATGGGAAACTACGATGGATCCGGAGCAGAGGATTTTGCTGCGGGTGACCATGGAGGAAGCAGAGGCAGCGGCAATTGATCTGACATTCACCACTTTGATGGGGGATGAGGTGGAGCCCAGAAAAAGATTTATTGAAAAGAATGCAAGGTTTGTGAAGAATTTGGATATTTAAGGGAGGAAGACATGGAACAAACTATATTTGACAAAATTCATGATGTGGACTTGAAAAAGACCATGGAAACTTCCTATATTGATTATGCTATGAGCGTGATTGCCGCCCGTGCGCTGCCGGACGTAAGAGACGGACTCAAGCCCGTTCAGCGCAGGGTATTGTATTCCATGATTGAGTTGAATAACGGGCCGGATAAGCCACATAGAAAATGCGCGCGTATCGTGGGCGATACCATGGGTAAATATCATCCCCATGGAGACAGCTCGATTTATGGGGCATTGGTGAATATGGCCCAGGAATGGTCTACTCGATATCCTCTCGTGGACGGACATGGGAATTTCGGATCTGTGGATGGAGACGGCGCAGCGGCTATGCGGTATACAGAGGCGCGTCTCAGTAAGATATCCGTAAAAATGGTAGCGGATACCAACAAAAATACAGTGGATTTTGCGCCAAACTTTGACGAGACAGAACGGGAACCGGTGGTTTTGCCATCCAGGTATCCTAATCTTTTGGTAAACGGAACTTCTGGAATTGCGGTAGGGATGGCCACAAACATTCCTCCTCATAATTTACGAGAATCAATCCAGGCAGTTGTAGCGATTATCGACAATATTGTAGAGCGGAAAAAGGACACAGAACTAGAGGAAATTCTGGAGATTGTCAAGGGGCCAGATTTTCCCACAGGGGCTACGATTCTGGGAAAAAGAGGCATTGAGGAGGCATACCGGACAGGGCGGGGAAGAATCCGCGTAAGGGCGGTCACAGATATTGAAAGCATGGCGAATGGAAAGAGCCGTATCATTGTGACAGAACTTCCCTACATGGTAAATAAAGCAAGACTCATTGAGAAAATTGCAGAACTGGTTCGGGAAAAAAGAATAGACGGCATTACGGATCTGAGCGATCAGTCCAACCGGGAAGGAATGCGCATCTGTATTGAGCTGCGCAGAGACGTAAATGCCAATATTGTATTGAATCAGTTATTCAAACATACACAACTTCAGGATACCTTTGGCGTAATTATGCTTGCCTTAGTAAATAACGAGCCAAAAATATTGAATCTTCTGGATATGCTGAAAGCATATTTGGCCCATCAGGAAGATGTGGTCACCAGAAGGACAAAATACGAATTGAACAAAGCCCAGGAAAGGGCGCACATATTAGAAGGTCTTCTAAAAGCGCTGGATCACATAGACGAAGTGATTCGGGTTATCCGCGGCTCCAGAACAACCGCCGATGCAAAGGGCGGATTGACTCAGCGGTTTGAGCTGACAGATGCGCAGGCACAGGCAATTGTGGATATGCGTCTGCGGGCTTTGACCGGACTGGAAAGAGAAAAACTAGAGGCAGAATATCAGGAACTGAGGAAAAAAATCTGCAATTATGAGGCGATTCTAGCAGATAGGAATCTACTGCTGGGAGTCATTCGGGAGGAAATTCTGGAAATCAGCGATCAATTTGGCGATGAGAGAAAGACGTCCATCGGCTTTGAGGAGGAAGAGCTTTCCAACGAAGATTTGATTCCGCTGGAAGATACAGTAATTGCCATGACAAAGATGGGATATATCAAGCGGATGACCATAGATAATTTCCATAGCCAGCACCGGGGAGGAAAAGGCATCAAGGGAATACAGATCCTGGAAGATGATTTTATCAAAGATCTGATTATGACCACAACCCATCATCGCCTCATGTTTTTTACCAATATGGGAAAAGTGTATCGTCTAAAGGCGTATGAAATTCCAGAAGCGGGAAGGAACGCCAGAGGAACGGCGATTATCAATTTGCTGCAATTACAGCCTGGAGAGAAAATCACCGCGGTAATTCCCATGGATCGATATGAAAACGGCAAGTATCTGGTAATGGCTACTAAGAAGGGTCTGGTGAAAAAAACACCCATCCGGGAATACGGAAACGTGCGGAAAGTAGGCTTGGCTGCAATTTCCCTGCGGGATGAAGATGAACTGATAGAGGTGAAATGTACAGACGGTAATGAAGATATTGTTTTAGTCACAAGATTTGGCCAGTGCATCCGTTTTCACGAGAAGACGGTGAGAAGTACCGGCAGAACGTCGATTGGAGTCCGGGGAATGAACTTGATAGACGGCGATACCGTCCAGGCTATGCAGTTAAGTTCCCAGGGAGATTATCTGCTGACCGTTTCGGAAAAAGGTTTGGGCAAACGGACGCTGATGAGAGAATTTACCGCTCAGAATCGAGGGGGGAGAGGCGTAAAATGTTATAAAATTACAGAGAAAACTGGAAATGTAGTAGGCGCTAAAGCGGTAAATGAAGAAAATGAAATTATGCTGATTACTATGGAAGGTATCATCATAAGACTGCATTGTTCCGATATTTCCATTGTGGGAAGAATTGCCTCTGGGGTAAAATTAATGAATGTACAAGATGATGTGGTAATTGCCAGTGTGGAAAAAATGAGAAAATCCGAAGAAAACAACTCAGGGGAGGATGGCAGTGAAGAGAATATTTCTGATGATCATTCGTAATCTCCTTTTTGTTCCTTATGGGTGGATAAAGCTCTGTTATTATGCCTCACATGTGGATAAATATACCACAGATCAGAGATATGCTCTTTTAAAATATATTGACACGAGAGCAAACTGGGGCGGCAGAATTCGGATTGACGCCTATGGAATAGAAAATATTCCGAAACGGGATGGATTTATCTTTTATCCCAACCATCAAGGGTTATATGATGTGTTGGCCATTATAGAAGCATGCCCCAGGCCGTTTTCGGTCATTATGAAAAAAGAAATTCAGGATATTCCCTTTTTGAAACAGGTATTCGCATGTATGAAAGCATATGCCATAGATAGAGACGATGTAAAACAGTCTATGAAAGTTATCATCCAGGTTTCAAAAGAAGTGATGCAGGGCCGAAATTTTCTTATTTTTGCAGAAGGCACTAGGAGCAGAAACCAGAATCAATTGCTGGACTTTAAAGGCGGCAGCTTCAAAGCCGCCATAAAAGCAAAATGTCCGATTGTGCCTGTGGCGTTGATTGATTCCTACCAATCATTTGATACCAATTCCATAAAGCCGTTGACGGTGCAGGTGCATTTTCTAGAGCCATTGCTTTATGAAGAATATCAGGATATGAAATCTGTGGAGATAGCCGAAGAAGTCAAGCGCAGAATTGGAGAAACAATCGCCAGAAATGAAACCGTTTTGTAAAAGAAAAGCACATTTAGCCCTGTATACCTGCATTCCGCAAAGAAGTACGAGTGTACAGGACTGAATTGCAATTAAAAAAATAAAAAAAACTGGAAAAAACTGTTGACAATATGCGTTTTATTTCGTATAATGTTAACCGTGCCGTGAAATACTACGGTATATAAAATACAGTTTAAATTTTAAATAATTTAGGCATCTGGAGAAGTACTCAAGTTGGCTGAAGAGGTGCCCCTGCTAAGGGTATAGGTCGTTTATAGCGGCGCGAGGGTTCAAATCCCTCCTTCTCCGTTTCCGAATCAAAAAGATTTGGAAAAAAACAAAAAAAGTTGTTGACAAGAGCGAAAAGATATGATAAGATATCAACTGTTCTGTTAAAGAAAACAACAACTGAACGATAGCAAAAAGAACATTGACAACTGAACAGCGAAACACACAATCATACATTATAAGTAATGA
>CANOZK010000019.1 GCA_947571775.1 uncultured Lachnospiraceae bacterium
CGGAAAATATCTACGCCCATGTGTTTGCGGAGACGCTGGCGCAGACCTCGGACGCTATCAGCCAGGCTCTGGCAGGGGAGAACGGATAAGGCGCACAGCATTAGGCGGCACATGCACAGAAAACACCAGGGTTCCCGCACAGGTACAGAGTGGCGGGAACCCTGGTGTTTATTGGTTGTTTAAATCCCCAAAACGAGCCGGTACGAAGTGGGACGAAACACATCTTGGAGTGCCACGAAACCGCATGAAATGGGGATTTCCCAACGATAGGAAACCTTATGAACGATTGGAAGTGGTGCTTAGAAAGGAGAAACTTATGGCATTGCAACAAGAGAAAATATACACCATTGAAGATATATCCGCTCTGCCGGACGGTGAAAGAGCAGAATTGATTGACGGACATTTTTACAACATGGATCCGCCCAGCACACAACACCAGATACTGGTAGCCAGACTGAGCCATCAAATCCTGAATTATATCGACTCTCACAAAGGTGTTTGTGAAGTAATTCCTGCCCCATTCGCTGTTTTTTTGAACAGAGACGACAGAAACTATGTGGAGCCGGATCTCTCTGTTATCTGCGATAAAAATAAGATAGACAAACGCGGCTGCAATGGCGCCCCAGACTGGATCATCGAAGTGGTATCCCCTTCCAGCCAGCAGATGGATTACGGCATAAAGCTTTTCAAATACCGCACTGCCGGAGTACGGGAATACTGGATCGTAAATCCCATGATGCGCACTGTAAATGCCTATGATTTTGAACATGGAGAAAATACCCGTCAATACAGCTTTGACGACAGCATCCCCGTCTGTATTTATGGAGATTTCCATATAAAGATTTCAGATTTGCTACATGAGTAAAACAGGGCAAGCGCCCTGCCTTTCACAACACAATCATTTGAGCATCCGAAAAAGCGGATACTCCCCAAAATCCCCCGCCCGTCCAAAATCCTCCCGCCCCGCATAAGCCAGATAACAGGAACAGAATTTTCGTCTGCATTCCGGTTTGGGAAAATCAGAGGCAAGCTCATACCAGTTTCTTTTCTGGCGCATTCCCAGATTACAGGTGCGCAGCGTCCCATCCCCTTCCACAAACAACCGCTTCTCGCATTGCTTACAATCTGCCTGCGGATAAGACAATTCCCGGAAAAAGAACGGATCGATTTCCTCAAAAGCCCGTTGCTCCTCTTCTGTGTAGGGACGCTTCTGTCCGTCCATACGGTTTAGCCAGAGATAAACTTCTGCCGGCAAAGCTTTCCGGATCTGGCGGCAGACTTCCAGATACTTCGGATTGGCCACCGCGCCCGCGCAAAGCCGAACTCCCTCGTCGAGCATCCGCCCGCACTGCTTGGCAAATCGGGAAACCGATACCATTTCTGGATGAAAACTAGCCCAGAGACGCAGCTTGTCCCCACAGCCGCCTGCCTGCCGGAAATATTCCATCGAAGACGCCACCGGAAAACTCAGATTGGTCTGTGCGCCAACCGCGTCCGTTCTTTGCAGACGGGTAAGTTCGGCAAAGCCTCTCCAATACCAGGAATGGATCAAAGCCTCCCCATAGGGCGCCACCAGAAGGGCGCGAATATCCAAAACTGCGGCGCGCTCGGCAAGACTACGGCAAAACCGAATCCACTGCTGGCGGTCGGTCTGCAACTCTCGCATGGACTCTTTATGCTTGGAAAACGGACAATACGAACAGTGATAATTACAGCTTTTTAAACTTCCCCGGTACAGAATCGTATTACCTGCCATAATTTTTCTCCCATTCTTCCATCTTCTTTTTTACATCCGAAGAGATCAACTGCGGCCCCAGATAATCAGAAAGCCCCGTCCCCAGATCCGTCGGCGCAAGATACTCTTTTGACGCCTCGTCCAAAACCCGTTTAAAAAATCCCTGCTGGATCCAAGATTTCAAAATGGGAAAATCCTCTAAAACTTCAGTGCCGAATCGTTCCCGATACTGTTGCGGGGAAAGGCCGGGCCGAATCAGCAAATGCCGGATCACAAACCGCCGTTTCTGTTCCTCGTCCGACAGCAAGAATCCATAGGAGATTCTGGAAAAATCTTCTGTTTCTTCAAACATCCGAACCTGCCGAAGACAGTCTCTCTGTCCCAACGCATAAGGCGTGCAAAAATGAAGCCTCCCCAGATAGCTGCGCCCACCGCAGCCCAGCGCCAGCGAAGTCTGCGTCCCGCAGTCCGCATACCTGCGATAATCCTTGCCTTGACAGCGAACAAAACGGCGCATGGAATCCTGCCGATACCCCTGCGAAACCAAATATGCAGAAGCTTCCAGATATTGCCGGTAAGTAAAATCCGGATCCGGCGCGCGCCCCATCTCCTTTCCTAACAGAGTGCCCGGCTTTACATAAAGCGGATACAAAAACAGCTCGTCTGGGCAAAAGCCCAGCGCTTCCCGAAGGGATCGCAGCATGGAATCCTGCGTCTGCCCCGGAATCCCATAAATCAAATCCAGATTGAGACAAGGAAAATCCGAAGCCGCCAACAGATCCAGCGCCCGGCGGGCATCTTTCGCCTTATGATTTCTGTGCAGAGCCGTCAATTCTTGATCGCAAAAGCTCTGAACCCCAATACTGATCCGAGACGTTCCGGCTTCTCTCAGCAAAGAAATTTTTTTGCGGCTGGTCTGGTTGGGCGCGGTTTCAACGGCCAGACAGGCACCCGTTTCCAAAGAAAGCGATTCGCGGATCATAGAAAATACCCGCGTCAACTGTTTTTCTGACAGAAGAAGCGGCGTGCCGCCGCCTACGGTAAAATCAGAAAAAGACGCATCCACTGGCAGAAGCATCTCCTGATATTGGGAAAGCTGACGCTGCACCGCGTCCAGGTAACGGTCTATGGCGGCTGCCTCTTGTCCATACACCGAAAAAAGGTTACAGTAGCCGCAGCGGGATTGGCAAAAAGGAATATGAAGATATAAACTGTTTCCAAAACCCGCCAGACAGCCGGCATAATCCTCGAAAAAAATACCCTCCAAAGGCCGATAGGCCGTTTTATGAGGGTAACTGTACATATATTGTATATATCTGTTCAAATCTTTCCCTCCCGCAAGCCATGTGTACGCTCATAAGAAAAAATGTTTGTACGGAACGGTATTTACCATCGGATGGCTAATCCCATGCGACCAACAGCCGTCCTCTCCATAACAGGTGCCATGATCCGAACAGCAGATGACAAACGTATCTTTCCGCAGGGATTTCCAGCCGTCAAACAGACGGCCAAGCTGCGTATCCACATAACGCAGGGCCGCCCGATGGCTCTGCAAGCTGTCCCGTCCATTCGGGACAGCGCCTTCCAGATAAAAATAATTCGGATAATGAATCGCATCCACATTCAAATAGAGGAAAATCGGCCGGCCGCGCTCGACATGAACCAGTTTTTTCAGCAGGAAATCCACCTGGTTTTTGGTACTGTCCTTTACCCGGCAGGAAAACGAGGGATTCCAGTAACTCTTCTGAAAATAGGCGGGAAAGACCCGCCCCAGATCCGAGCGTTTGTCAAAAAAAGCCACGCCGCCCACGCACCAGGTATCGTAACCGTCCCTGGCAAGCCCTTCGACAATCGTACTTCCCGAAAAAACGTACGCGCCGGGCGGCACTTTACGGCTCATGCCGACAAAACGGGAAAAAAACAGCCGTTCCCGCTCGTCGCTGCTCTTCGCCTCAAACGGACACGGGAAAAATCCGGCAAACATGGCATGATGCGACGGATAGGTAAAATTCCCCGGCGCCTGTCGTTTCTCCCACGGGCCGTAGCGGTTCAAGACCGGCGTTGTTCCGAGCGCCTCCTCTTGTACCGCCGCGTCGTAGCGCAGGGTATCCAGGCAGATAAACAAAATGTCATGGTTTCCCACAACCTGGTTCATATCAATTTTGGTTTTCCTCATTTGACAACCACGCTTTCATCATTTCCGCCTGATGGCAGTAGATCCGGTTTTCCCCGTAAATATCCTGGTAAATCAAATCCCCCTGGCCGTTCATCTCAATGATCCGCGGCTTTTTGGAGCCTCGCTCCAGCAAAAGATCAATTCCCGCGCTTCGCAGACCGGGATAACAGGCAGCCGCCCTGCGGCACAATTGTGTGATTTCCTCCCGCACAGACAGCGGCAGGGAAAGCTTGGACTCCTCCAGCGGATGATTATTCAAATGCAGATTTGTGACGGGGCCTTTGGAGAGCCTAGCCAGCAGAAAATCCAGCTTTCCGTCTTGGATCACTGCCCGCAGATCATAGGAATAGCCGTCCTGCTGCGCTTTGGCATACCAACGCTCCACGATACAGTCCATGGACAAAATCGCATCCAGCAGCAAAAGGATCTGAGAAGGATTGTCAAACCGCCGCAGCCTTTTTGTGTTTACCAGCTCTTTGGACGCCGGATCTATATATGCACAGGTATAAAGCGCCATATTGCCTGTCCGCGGCCGATAGCGAAACGCCGCCACTCCAGCCGCGCCGGAGCCATACACAGGTTTGATAAAAACCTGATGCAGACCACACGCCCTCATCTGCTGCAAAAGCTCTTGGGCGCTGGAAACCGTTCGCTGTATTTCCTCGGTCACAGGCAATCCCGCAGCCGACAGCCTTTCCTTGCACCGACGTTTGTCCAAAAGCGCCGCAATCCTATGCGGGGGATTCAAAAAAGCGGAGGCAGGAACCTGCGAAAGCTTTTCTAACTGCTTCCGGTAATTTCCGGTCAAAGCGCTCAATTCCTTTAGCATACAGCAGTCCCATCCGGGCGGATCGCATTTGAGAAACATTTCTTCTGAAAAAGGAACGTTATGAAAGCCATTTCGCCGCCACTCCTCCCAGGAGACGAGGCTGACGCAGATTCCCGCCTGACGCGCTGCTTTCTTTAGATAAACCGTCCGCTTCGTGCCCGGAACCCCCAGCAAGACTACGCGCTTCATTCGGTCAGCATGGCATCCATCCAGATTTCCCCTTGATAAGATTCCGGTTCATTCTGATCTGTCACATCTACTTTTATGGGAAGCTTTTGAAGCTTCTCCATCATCTCATTTGACAGATAGTGATAATGCAGATCCAGGAACTGAATACTTGGAAAATCTGGAAGCTTTTCCAGCAAAAGCTGTCCGCCCTTATCTGTCAAAGTACCGCAGGATAAATTCAGGGTATGAATCTGTTTCATAAATTTACTCTCCAGTACAACCGCCGTCAAATCATCTTGAACCTCACTGTCCACAATCCCCAGATATTCCAAACTGGGAAAATCCGCCTGCGCAAGCAGTTCTCGGATGGTGTCTATGTCGCCGTCAAATCCATAATACTCCACGCCAATGTAAAGAAGCAGCTTTTTCAAAGACGGCAAATGAGCAGACTGGATCGACTGAATCACGTCCTTTGGCAAGCCTCCGCAGATGATTTCCAAAGTTTCCAGCTTTTCATGGCGGATCTCTCCAAGCTTCAGCTCTGTGGAACCCTTAATCGTCAATTCCTTCAGATTTGGCCAAGCGCCCCACAGGCGGCTGTAATCCCCCTGCATAATCCAAGAAACTTCACATTCTTCATAACCCATGTCTCCGATGAACAGTTTTTCAATCTGCGAAAACCGGTCTGCATGACTGATCAGAGCATCGATTACCGGTTGGCAGGACTCGTCCCATGCATCGCCCCAGCAGCCGATCACCAACTCTGTCAGAGACGGCAGCTCTGGGTCTGCAATAATATCTGCACCCATCGTACCGGCGCTTTTGCTGCCGTCCTCGTATTCTCCATAATCATAGGAATAAATTTTACTCTTTGACATAAGACACCTCCTTGTCTGAACTGTTATCCTTACATTTTTTCTTTTATTATAATAAAAAAAGAGATGTCTTTCAAGGATTACCTGAAATCCAAATCTGCATTTGGACTGCAAAGAAAGGGACGCCGCAAAAACTCCCTTCCATACTGGCGTCCCTTCTGAAAAAACAAAGATAAAGCACTAGAAATAACCTTTATCGGTCAAAATGCACCCCATTCCAGTAAACGCATTCTTTCATTTTAGTTTCTGGAAGAAGCTCCACGCCCTCTAAGGCCCATTTCTTATATTCGGTAAAGCCGACCCGGTCGATGATATATCCGATGTGCTCTTTGCCGCCGGGGGCTTTCGGATTGATATATTCTTTCACAAAACGGTAAGTATTCAAAATAATTTTTACAATGGTATCCTCGTCCGTCCAGAGAAGAAAATCTTCGCCCAGACGGGGATTTCGCTTGCCGGTCCGGCCCATAAGCGTCAGCCTATAATATTTCTTTTTGCTGCGGGTAAAGGCTCTGGTAGGACATTTGGTCACACAGACGCCGCACCCAATGCATTTCTCTTCATCGCGGACAATCTTATAATTTTCCATGCGCAGCGCGTCTACGGAAAGACTTTTACAGCCCTTGATGCATGCCTGGCAGCTTACGCAGCGGCCGGGGTCGTACTGGGGCATAGTCATGCCGACGATTCCAAAGTCATGCAGGCGGACTTTGGCGCAGTCGTTGGGACAGCCGGTCAATGCAATCTTAAAGTGCAAGTCATTGGGAAAGATTTCATCTTCGATCCGTTTCGCAAACTCGGATGTGTTGTAGTTGGCAAAGGGACAGACGTTGTTGCCGATACAGGCGCAGACGTTCCTGGTCCCGGACGCCGGGTAGCCGGTGCCCGGATTTTCCTGGTTGATGTCCAGCAGTTCAATGATCGGCTGGAGCATTTCGTTGATCGCGTCCATATCTTCTAAGCGGATGCCCTCGATCTCAAATCCCTGGCGGGTGGTCAGATGAACAACGCCGTTTCCATATTTCTGGGCAATCTCCTGCACCAGCCCTAAGATTTCCGCTTTTAAATAACCGCCGGGGACACGGATACGCGACGCGCCTTCGCCCCGGACTTTACCGATTCTGAACGCATTCTTTTTCGCTTTCTTTGTATTGATATCCAAACCCATACTCCCACCTCCTAATCGATCAGGTTCTTGCCTTTGGCATAGTTAAATACCGGGCCGTCCAGACAAATATACGTGCTGTCCATTTTGCAGTGGCCGCATTTTCCAAGGCCGCAGCACATTTTCCGCTCATGAGAGATCCAGATGTTTTCTTCCGGCACTTTGCGCTTTAAGATTTCCTGAATCGTAAATTGGATCATCACGGGCGGCCCTACGGTGATAAATACCGTATTTGGGATATCGGAAAGGGGCAGATCGGGGATGTACTTCGTCACCATTCCGGTCAGCCCGTCATAGCCTTCTGGCGCCGTATCCACGGTTTTGATTACGTTTAATGTCTTTTCCCAATCTTTAAAATCCTCTTTGAAAAGGACGTCCTGCGGGGACTTAAATCCTGCAATCAGCGTGGTGCGCACAGCGTCTTCTGGGTGTTTAGAAAAATGATCCACGATTCCTTTTACCGGCGACAATCCAGTGCCGCCTGCGATTACAACGACTTCTTTGCCCTGAAATTGCGCAATATCAAAGCCGTTCCCATAAGGCCCGCGCATCAAGAGGCTATTCCCCTCGTAATGTTCAAAGATTTGATTGGTGACCCGTCCCACTTTTCGGATAGTCAGATCTACGGTATCCTCGCCGATACCGCTGACGGAAATCGGAGCTTCCCCAAACTTTGGAATCGAAACCTCGAAGAACTGTCCGGGCTTTACATCCCCGGAAAAGCTCATACGGAACGTATACTCTATGTCCGTATGCCGGATAATTTCTTTTACCTGGGAGGGAAAAGGGATATATTCGTTTTTCATCTAGGCTTCCTCCTTTGCCAATCTGTTGATTAGGGATGTATACGATATGTATTCCGGGCACACGCTGTCGCAGCGGCCGCATCCTACGCACATCGGATACCCGAATCTTTTTTCAAAATCGTAGATTTTGTGCATAACTTTAAAGCGCAGCCGTTCCCCCTGGGTTTTGCGGAACTCAATGCCTCCGGCAATCTCGTCGTAGCCGTCCACCTGGCAGGAAGCCCAAACTCTCCGGCGTTCCCCGACATTTTCATTGTCGCGGTACAAAATGTCCTGCATGGTAAAACAGGTACAGGTGGGACAAACAAAGTTGCAGCGGCCGCAGCCAATACAGCGGCTTCCATATTCTTCCCAAATGGGGTTGGAAAAACTGTCCACGGACAGATTCTTGGGCAGCGTTACTTTTTCGGCATTCTCGGTTACATATTCCGGCTGTACTTCGCAGGTCTGCGCCTTTTCAAAATAGGGCAGCAGATCTTGGGATTTGCAGTCCGCCCACACGCTCTCCTCGGATATTTTCAGATAGAGGGCGTAGGAATCGCAGCGGTTGGTTCCCATGCTGACGCAGAATCCGTTTTCACAGGTCGTACTGCATCCCATCAACACAAAACTTGCTTTTTCCCGCAGCCGCCGATAATAGAAGTCTTCCGGGCCGTTTTCCAGATAGATCGCGTCCAGCCGCTTGAGCGCGTGTAAATCGCAGCTTCGCAGGAAGATCAAAAGTCTCTTTTCGCTGCAAGACACAACAGTGGTTTCCTCTTCTGTAAAATAAAACAGCGTTTCGTTGACGGCCAGCAACGCCTCCTTGAAGGAGTATTCCGATCTGCGCTCCCATTCTATTTCATCCAATGCATTGATTTTTCCATAACGGATGACGTCCGTATCGGAAAAGCACCCTTCTCCGGCAAAAACCTTCGGTGCAAAAATATCATAGTGTTCTTTTAACTGCGCAAATATCTGATTGGCAGTTTCTCTTGATATCTGATATCCCATAGGCCCTCTCCTTTGCTTCTGTAATATGATTGATCCAATTATAAAAGCTGGACAAAAAAGATTCTGTGACAATGATCACAAAATGGAAAAAAGCATGCCAAAATTTCCAGATTTCATTTGGTGTGAAAAACAGCCATTCGCTCCATATCTGGAATGTAGATTTTCTTTTTTTCCATGAAAATCAATCCCTGATTGGCCAGTCTTTTGCAGACGCGGGAAGTGGTTTCCCTGGGCACGCCCAACAAATCGGCCAGAAACGTAACGCTTAGATCCATATCGATTAACATCCCCTTGTCTGTCTGCCGTCCAAAATCACGGGCCAGTTTCCAGAGCTTCGAGGCGAGCCTGCGCTCCAGATAAATGCTGCCCACGGTGTTTTGGAGCTGATGCTCCAGCCGAAATACTTTCCTCTCTTGGTATTCCAAAAGCGCTTTTGTGAGCAAAAAGTCCTTTTCCATCAAGGAGAGGAGCAGCTCCCGCCGGATGAGGTAAAACCGGCACAGTTCCATTGTCTCGCAAAAGATAACTCTGGAAGGATAGACAATGCTGTCGTTTGCAATGTTGTCTCTGCCTAAAATAAATAAGATTTTCTTTTTTCCGCATTTTGTCAGCGTATAGATCTGAACCTTGCCATCTAGGATAAAAAAGATATCCGGGCTTTCTTCCTGTCCGCGCAGACAAAGCCGGTCTTTGGAATAGACGGCAATTCTGCCAAGCTGCAGAAAACGCTTTCGGGTTTCGTCTTTGACCTCTTTTAAAAGCCACAACCGCTCGATTTTCTCGCAATCCTGCATCAAATTCCCCCTTTCGTTTTTTCTGATTATATCATAAGATTGGAGGATAAAGACAGAAAAAAAGAAGGCCCTGATTTCTCAAGGTCTTCCCGAAAAGAAGTTTGAATCCAATCTCTTTTATTCATATGTAAATTTGGTGTGCTGCCGCCGATATGTATCGTTGTCTTTTCTTTTCAGCTCTTCTTCCACCTGGGATAGCTGTTTTTTCAAGTTCTCCTGTTTGTCTGGATCGTCTTTTGTCTGGGCAATCTCCTGTTTCAGTTGCGCTTTTTTCTTTTTTAACTTCTCGATTTCTCTGTCCACTTCGTCGGTGTTGGCGATGCATTTTTTCTCCTCTGCGGATTTCTTTGCCGGGGCAGATGATTTGGGCGGATCAAGCTTTCCGTCTTTGTCGTATAATCCTGCACAAAGGGGTTCTTCCTCAGGGGTGTAGGTATCCCGTGTCAGTCTTTTCGGGCTCTTGGAATCCTCTGCCTGGTTCATCTGTTTTTCTTCTTCCGCTTTCTTTTCTGCTTTCGCTTCTTCGATTTTTTTGTTCTGTATGTCTGCTGCCGATACAGGTGTGTGGTTGGAAATGGTAATCATATAAGCCCTCCCATCTTTGTCTTTCTTCGTTTTTTGTTAAAGCTTATTTTAAACCTCCCTCCGAAGATTACAAGGCTTTTGACTTGAACGGTCATCTGCATGTATTGAAATGTCAAGCAGCACATACAGCCGAAAGAGAAAACCGCCGGCTTCTGATTTTATTTCGATTTCCATTGTGCCGTTATATTTTTCGGCAACGGCCCCCACATTGGAAAGCCCGATGCCGATTTCCCGACGCGGCTGGGAAAGGCAGGTATTTTCAAATGTCAGCAGATAAAAATCCCCCTGCCGTTCTCCCGTAATACGGATAAACATTTCCCGGCAAAGAGAATCTTCCTGCTTGTCCGCTGTCCCGGCGCGTATGGCGTTATCCATTGCATTGGAAAAAATAATACAGAAATCCAGATCTTCCACGCCGCATGGCTGGGGCAGAATCAAAGAAACTTCTATTTGAATGCCCCTGCTTCTGGCAAGGTTTTCTTTTTCCCCTAATAAAATATCGACCACCGGATTGCCCGTATGCCAGGGAAACGACAGGGCGTTCGCCGTGGCTTCTAGTTTTTGCAGATACTCTTGCGCCTGGTAGATTTTTTGGGATTTTAAAAGCCCGTCCAGCACAGACAGGTGATTTTGGATATCGTGGCGGAAAGATTTCGTCTGCTCATCGCGCATTTTGGCCTCCGCCACATACATTTTCTGTGCCTGGGTTTCCTGTTTTAACAGGGCAATCGCGGCCTGCGCCTGAAAGCTCCGGCAAATACGCCGCCAGGCATACAAGGCGCTCAGAAGCGTGCTCAGGCTCAAAAGCTGTAAAGCCAGCAAAGCAGCCTGTTTTCCTGGTTCTATCGAATCCACACGAACCCCATTGTACGAAGTCTCCAAAATATACAGCTCGGCCGCAAAAAGAAACAGGCCGGGCGGCAGCAGAATCCAGATAGCAGATTCCCCTCCCTCCGCCAAAGAAAACCATTTCAGAACCAACTGGTAACAGCATATGCACAGCGCCAGCGCAAAAAGATCCGCCAGAATCACCAAAACATACATAAGCAGCATCAGATGGACGGTTTTTGGGAAAAGCAAAAATTCCACGGCGTTCATCATGCCAGTAGAAAGCTGTGAGATGTAAACGGCCAAAACCGCCGCAATACAAGCATCCGGGCGGCGTTTTTTTAAGGCAAAGCGGCTGATAAGATATAAAGGGAGCAGCTCCCAGAGCACGGTCAAATGCCCGGCATGAAGAGCAAGCGCCACTCCCTGGATGACATACAAAGAAAAAAGATACAAAAGATAGGATTTCCAATCCGGGTTCTTTTTCGTAAAGCGTCCCACAAAAAAGATATGCAGGATGCCCTCCCCGGTAATGTACAAATAACCCAGACAGAAAAGAAAACCATCCATTTTCAGTGCTACCTTCCTTTCATATGCACAAGAAGCGCCGGACAGCCGTTTCTGCGCAAGATCCGGGCTGTCTCCATACCATCAGGCTGTTCCATAAAGATATCCAGAAAAATCAGATCAAACGGATCTTTACGCGCCAAAAGCCCCCTGCCATTGGAGCTTGATCATCAAAATCACCCACTATTAAGAAGGAAAATCCTTTACCGCTTCCGAAATATCGGTTCCGGCTCCAACCTTTTTCAGCATCCGCCACCATGCGGCGCGCGCCTCTGTCCATCCAGGAGTAATCTGATAATAATCGCCCATGTATGGCGTAAAAATGCTGTATTCCGTCATAAGCATATCATTTTCATAGATGTCTTCCATCTCCCGCACTGGCCAGTAGGAAGACGCACGTACTGCCCTGATATAGGGGGCGTCGTTTTCTGTGATATACCGGATAAAGGCTTTTGACGCCTCGATTCGCTCCTCGCTGTCATTGTCAAAGACGCCGAAGCCCCAGATACCCCCCTGAAGCTTCGGAGTATCCTCATCGGTCGGAAACGCTATGGGAAAAACTTCAAAATCCAAATCCGGGTGGTTGATGGTCTGCTGCACCTCCAAAGAAACATTCCAGCAGAAACACATCGCAGTTTCTTTTTTGCAAAACGCATTAATTGCATCCGAAGAAGAAAAATCCGGCTCGAAGATAATGCCTTCCAAATCATAAAGAAGCTTTAGGGCTTTCCGGTTCTCTTGGCTGTCAATGGTATATGTCGTATGCGCGGCGTCGGTAAAGGATCCGCCATACAGATTGTTTACCAGAGCGCGCGTCCCCTGATCGCCGCTTTGATTTTTACAATATACAATGCCTGCATTTTCCTGCCCGTAAGCGGTCAGCGCCCGAACCGCCTCGATAAACCCCTCTGTGGTCCAAGTGTGGGATTCTTCATCGATATACGAAAGGGCTCCTGCCTCCTGAAACATATCGTAATTGATGGACATACAGTGCGCGGACATACAGATTGGAAATTCATAATAAGCGCCGTTCTGGTGCTGGCAGGCTTTTCGGATATGATTGTATATCATACCGGCCTTCTCGGATTGCCATAGATCGGATAAGTCAGCCATCCATCCCTGTTCGCCCCAGGCCGCCACAAGACGCTCTGGGCCTTCCAGGATCAGATCCGGCGCGCTGCCGTCCAAAACAGCCTGATTGACTCTTTCATCCCCGTTTTCGTAGTCCAGATATTCCACAGAAATATGGATATTCGGATATTCCTTGTGAAAACCGGTCAGCATATTGGCTACCGAGGTGGGATTGCCCCAGTTGCCGACTGGAAATGTCCACAAAACCAATTCCGTAATTTCCTGACTGTTGTTGTTCTCCCTTGATTCGATCATTTCGGGTTTGCCGTTGCAAGAAGACAGAAGAACAGCAGACAGCAGGAAACATAATAAAATATATATTTTTTTCATAATTTAAAATTTTTCCTCAATTTTATCAATTATTCTCACACAGATATTGCTTTAACAAGAAAAGAACCTCCTGCAAATCAAAAGGCTTTTTTGTATGGGCATTCATACCGTGCTCCAGACATTTTTGGATATCATCCTCGAATCCATCTGCACTGACTGCAATAATCGGAATACTCCTTGCCTCCTCCCTGTTTAGCTTTCGGATGGTGACTGCCGCCTCAAAGCCTGTCATAACAGGCATCCGAAGATCCATTAATATGGCGTCATACCATCCCGGATCGGACTGTTTGAATTTTTCCACGCAGATCTGGCCGTTTTCCGCCCAGTCCATTTCCAGTCCAAATTCAGAGAGCATCTCATCAGCAATTTCCCAGTTTAGCTCATTATCTTCGGCGATAAGAATGTGTTTGCCTTGTAAATCAATGTCGGATTCATCTTCCTGTTCCTGCAAAGAAGCGGTTTCTTCTGTAAATGGCCGCAGGCCGTAATAGAGACTGGAACGAAACAGCGGCTTAGAAATAAAGTGACGGATTCCAACTTTTTCAGCTCTCGTCTCCAGTTCATCCCATTCGCCGTCTGTAAGAAGTACAATCGGCAGCTTGGAATCAAGACGGCTGGAGAGTTCCCCGGCGCTTTGTATCCCATCCTGCCCTTGCAGATCCCAGTCTATCAAAATGATGTGATAGTGCTCATTATTGCTGCGGCGCTCCTCTATCATTTGAAAAGCCTGTTTGATATCTGTTGCAGACTCTGCTTGCAGTCCGATGGATTCCAATGAGGAAACAGCGAGACTCCCTGCGATTTCATCATCGTCTATAACCAGAATGCTGCGGCTCGGCAAATACAGCTTTTTCTCCGGCTGCATTGTTTTTTCCATATCCAAAACAACATGAAAATCGCTGCCTTTTCCCTGTTCGCTCTCCACGGCGATGGTGCCGCCCATCGCATCTATGATGTACTTGGTAATGGTCATACCCATTCCCGCTCCGGCTGTTTGATCGACACGGGCATTATCTTCTCTTGCAAATGCATCAAATATCCTATCCTGAAATTCTTTCGACATCCCGATACCATCGTCTTTGATATGCAGATGCGAACGGATGAATCCTTTTCCCTTCGGAGAAGACTCTTCGTACAATTCAGCCTCAATGGTGCCGCCTTCCGGGGTAAATTTTACCGCGTTTCCAAGAATGTTCAAAAGAATCTGACTCAAACGGACGCGATCCGAACATACATGTTCGTAGTAAATATCCCGTACATAAATATGAAAATGCTGCTTTTTCTCCTGGATCTGCGGCTGAATAACTGTGGTAATATTCTGCATAATTTCACGCAGAGAAAGCGGTTCCATATTCAATATCAGATTTCCGCTCTCGATTTTGGACATATCCAGCATATCGTTGATCAGTCCCAGCAGATGCCGGCTGGATATGTGTATTCTTTTTAAACAGGAACGCACCCGCGGCGGGTTGTCTAGGTTGCTGATAGCGATCGACGTCATCCCCATAATGCCGTTCATCGGTGTGCGGATATCGTGGCTCATATTGGAA
Organism: uncultured Lachnospiraceae bacterium; assembly: GCA_947571775.1. Taxonomy (GTDB): domain Bacteria; phylum Bacillota; class Clostridia; order Lachnospirales; family Lachnospiraceae; genus MGBC164599. Next base: position 14,533 of record CANOZK010000019.1, read on the forward strand.
AGAAATTCATTTTTAGCTTTGTTCGAGCGTTCTGCGGACAACTTTGCCTGTTCGGCAGTCTCCCTGGCTTTCTCCAATGCACGCATTTGCACTTTTGTCAGGTGATAATACCTGACAAAAACAAGAAGCAGCGCGCAGATGATCAGACTGCAGCCGCCAATGGAAATATAAGACCATCTTTTTCGGAGAAGATCTACCGTTTCATCCAGCGTATTATGAGAGATTTGCAAAAGCAAATGCCATTCTGAATTCTGAAGATTAGTACAATAAACATTCCAGTGTTCGCCTGAGATCAGGACTTCACTGGTATAATCCCTGTCGGCCTCCAGGGCGTCACGAAATTCTTGCGCATACTGGATCGGTTCCTTTCCACCATATGTCTCATAAAAGCTTTCCACCTGTTCAAAATAATTTTTTTCTTCCATGTTACTGTTGTGCAAAACATAGCTACCATCGTCGCGAATAATCGAATATTCAACGCCGCTGCTTTGAATATTATTTTCCAATATATCGTTAAGATAACTGGCAGGCAGTCCTGCGACTAGCGCGGTGCTTGTATTTCCGTCCCTCATAGGATAAATAGCCGGCACACCCATCAATACAATTGGAGTCCCCGCCGCATCCTTTCCCGCACAGACGTTATATCTGCCCCCTTGGACAGAGCGGTGCAATGCCTCTGGGACATCTGCTGTCACCTGCGAACCATAGAGCATATGAAAGTTTCCGTCATCCGTGTAAAACGCCAGATATTCAAACCCTACCGAGCGGGCATTGTAGGTCAGCCCTATCTGCATAGAGGTTTGACCTGTAAAGCGTCCGGGCGGAACGGCATCCACCAGCGATTCCACTTGAGACAGACGAAGCTCAATAGCGGTTCCGAAATGCGAGGAGACTTGCTCGCTGATTCCTGACATATAAAAAACGCCTAACTGGCGAATGGCATTTTCCCCCATCAAATTCATGCAGATTGTCTGAATGATAAATATAAATATACAAAAAAGCGATATTAGAACAAGGCTTATTTTCAAAAAATGTGTCGTTCTGTTTTCCATAGTTTCTATCTCCCAAAAATTTATTAAACTTCGACAAATATATAGCCCCCAAAAGACAGACCGTAACAAATATGGTCAGCCGTTGGGGTTTATTTAAGAATTTTTTTAAATTAAATGTATAATATTTAGTATATCAGTCTGGAAATTAAAAGACAACTTTTTTTCGTTGACAATCAAAAGTTTTCGTGATATAGTTATCACAATTTATAGAATAGATAGAGGTTGCGTTTTTCATCAGTAATCTGTCGGATGTTTCAGGTACAGGAGAAGACAGGAGAAAGGGAAAGGCGCCGAAAGGATATAGGTGCCTGAATCCGTATCCTTGGGCATATGGTAAAGAATCATATGACTGTCATCCAAAAGAAAATGGATTTTGAAAACCGATTTTCAGGATGGGGCGCTATCTAGGGAGTATTTCTTGTGTTCGTATATTCTTTAGAAGCAAACTTCTGTTTGCTTTTTTTGTTTTATTTACGAAATGTTTTCTAAAAAAGGAGGAATTGTAATGGCTATATTTACAGGAGCTGGCGTGGCAATCGTTACACCGATGCTGCCCGATGGAGCAGTAAACTATACAAAGTTGGAGGAACTTCTGGAATTCCAGATTGGAAACGGGACGGATGCTATCATCATCTGCGGCACCACAGGCGAATCATCCACACTGACCCATGAAGAACATCTGGAGGCGATCCGCTTTACCATAGAAAAAGTAAAGAAAAGGATTCCGGTAGTCGCAGGGACAGGTTCCAACTGTACGGAGACAGCCGTCTATCTGTCCCAGGAGGCAGAAAAATATGGAGCCGACGGCCTGCTTTTGGTATCCCCTTACTACAACAAGGCCACACAGAAAGGGCTGATCGCGCATTACACGAAGATTGCCTCTTCGGTTTCCCTGCCGATCATTCTCTACAACGTACCCAGCCGGACTGGATGCAACATCCTTCCAGAAACCGCAGTAGCTTTAGCAAAAAATGTGGAGAATATCGTAGCGATTAAAGAAGCCAGCGGAAACATCGGCCAGGTAGTAAAATTAATGGCGCTGGCCGACGGCTGCATCGATCTGTATTCCGGCAACGACGACCAGGTACTTCCTCTTCTGTCTCTGGGCGGAAAAGGCGTGATCTCCGTGCTTTCCAATATTGCACCCCGCCAGACTCACGATATGGTACAGAAATTTATGGATGGAGACATCGAGGGAAGCCGCAAGATTCAGTTGGAGGCCTTAAATCTGGTGGAGGCTCTGTTCTGCGAAGTCAACCCGATTCCGGTAAAAGCAGGTTTAAACCTGATGGGGATGGAAGTGGGCGGACTGCGCCCGCCGCTGACCGAGATGGAACCCGCTAACCAGGAACGGCTGGCAAAAGCAATGAAGGAATTCGGCATTCCCCTAAAGTAAACCCGAAACACGATCCAAACAAACGATAAACAGATCTTGGGAGAAAAAATTTTGGAAACAGACTTCCAAGTATCTACCTGGATGACGCAGCAAATGCGTCAACAAGGAGGAAACTATGACAAAAATAATCATGTGCGGCTGCAACGGCCATATGGGCCAGGTTATCACCAATCTTGTAAAAGACGACCCGGAAGCAGTCATCGCAGCAGGGATCGATATCATAGATGATCGGAACAATGGATATCCGGTATTTCCAGATATCAGCAGATGTGAAGTACCAGCAGATGTAGTAATTGATTTTTCATCGCCTCTGGCGCTGCCGGGGCTGCTGGATTACTGTGTCAAACAGAAAATCCCGGCAGTCCTGTGCAGCACAGGTTTAAGCGAGGAGGATCTAGCGCAGATCGAAAAAGCCAGCAAACAAGTCGCCGTCCTGAAATCCGCAAATATGTCCCTGGGCATCAACACCCTGCTCAGGCTTATCCAGGACGCAGCCAAGGTTCTGGCCACGGCAGGCTTTGATATGGAGGTGGTGGAAAAACACCATCGCCTGAAAAAAGACGCCCCCAGCGGGACAGCCCTTGCACTGGCCGACAGCCTGAACGACGCCATGGACGGGGCTTATCACTATGTTTACGACAGAAGCCAGAAAATGGAAGCCAGAGACGACCGCGAAATCGGCCTTTCCGCCGTGCGCGGCGGTACCATCGTAGGCGAACACGACGTGATTTTCGCCGGGCCGGACGAAGTGGTAACCTTTAGCCATACGGCATATTCTAAAGCTGTGTTTGGAAAAGGAGCCATAGAAGCCGCCAAATTCCTGGCCGGGAAACCTGCGGGCTACTACCATATGAGCGACGTAATTTCTAAATAGTCGAAATATTCAAAAAAATTTTTCATGTATAAAATTCTCCAATAAGAAGATATTATAGGTATGAATGACTTCAAAAGGAAAAGGAGAAAAAAACATGAAAATGAAAAAATTGATGTTGTGCGGAATTGCATCCCTAATGTTGTGCATGGCTACTGCCTGCGGCTCAAACAACGATAATGCCGACGACAACAACGACACCCAGACAGAACAAAATGCCGCAGATGACGACGCTACGGATGCAGATGATACCGATATCGACGACAATGATATGGATACGGACAATGATTCCGACAAGGACAGAAACAATAACTCTGTCACAGGAGGCTCCGATTCCAACAGCAACCAAAACGATAACAACAACGGAAACAACGGCACAACCCAGAATAACGGTGCCGATAACGGAGACAGCGTGGTAGACGACATCGGCAACGGCATAGAGGATCTGGGAGATGATGTGGATAACGCCTTAGATGATGCCACAGAAAACACAACGGACAAACAGTCCGATGACAAAGACGACCCAGATGTGACCGGTTGAAATGCCGGCAGTCAAAGGGTGGGACGGCACCGCGTCTCATCCTTTGACTTTTTTTATGGAGGAATTATTTTATGAAATTTCGCCCGTGTATCGACATACATAATGGAAAAGTAAAGCAAATCATAGGAGGCAGTTTAAACGACAATGACAACCAGGCAGCAGAAAATTATGTAGCCAAGCAGGACGCGGCATATTTTGCGGGACTCTATCGGGAGAAAGGCTTAAACGGCGGCCATGTAATCCTGCTCAATCCCAAAGGATCCGAATATTACGAGGCCACCCGCGCTCAGGCATTCGCAGCGCTGAAAGCATTCCCAAAAGGATTGCAAATCGGCGGCGGCATCCGCGCAGAAAACGCCCAAGAATACCTGGACAAAGGGGCCAGCCATGTGATCGTAACCTCCTATGTGTTTCAAAACGGACAGATTGCCTACGATAATCTGGAAAAAATAAAAAAAGAAATCGGCAGGGAACATCTGGTACTGGATCTGAGCTGCCGGAAAAAAGACGGAGCGTATTATGTGGTCACCGACCGCTGGCAAAAATTTACCGATACCAAAGTTACTTTGCCGCTGATGCAGGAGCTGGGAATAAGCTGCGCGGAGTTTCTCGTCCATGCGGTGGATGTGGAAGGCAAGGCCGCAGGCATTGATACCGAACTGGCTGGATTACTGGCCGAGTTTACAGATTGTCCGATTACTTATGCCGGAGGGGTTGGATGTTATGAAGATTTGACGCGGCTTTACGAGGCTGGAAAAGGACGGCTGGATGTGACAGTCGGCAGCGCTTTGGATTTGTTTGGCGGGCCGATGGAATTTGAGAGGGTGTTAAAATACTGTAAAAAATAAACGATTTTGTATATGCATATTTGGCTAAAAAAACAAGGGCAGAATCAGGAAATCCCGTTCTGCCCATTTACAGCTATTTACCAAATATATTTAATTTTTAGTATAAAATATTTTACAAATACAATCAATAGAAAACATTCTATAAATAACCAATATTTTTACAAATATAACCATATTTTATCAATAATTCTGCAACTTCCCATCCGCAAAAACGATTCTTGTATTGTATCCTATTTTATACTACTTTATCCTATTATTCAATATTCTATCATAGTAAGTGGTATTTTTTAATAAAAAGGAGTTTAAATGACGAAACCTTTAAAAACCAAAGTAAGCATAACCCTGGATATGGATTTAGTAGAGGTCATAAAAGAAATGGCGGAAAAAGACGACCGCTCTTTTAGCCAATACATCAATTTGGTTCTCAAAGAATGGATAGCCTCCAAAAATCCGAACAAAATAAAAAAATAGATATCCGAATAGAGAATATGGAAATTTTTTATAAAATGATGTGAATTTTCCATCAAATATGTTATAATAAATTATCAGCAATGAAAAAACGGATTTTTTTGTCTGTCAAATACATCTAGTGAGGAGGTTGAAAATATGCGTATTATCATCAGCGGAAAGAATCTCGACGTAACGGAAGGTCTCAGAGCGGCCGTGGAGGAAAAGCTGGGCAAGCTGGAAAGATACTTTACTCCAGACACGGAAGTGATTGTCACATTGAGTGTGGAAAAGGAACGGCAGAAGATTGAGGTTACGATTCCCGTAAAAGGAAACATTATTCGTTCAGAGCAGACCAGCAACGACATGTATGTCTCTATCGACCTGGTGGAAGAAGTCATTGAACGGCAGCTTCGCAAATACAAAAGCAAGATTGTAGATAAACAGCAGGAAGCCGGCAATTTCCAGAAGGCTTATATCGAAAAAGAATACGAAGAGGATGAAGAGGTAAACATTATCCGCACCAAACGCTTCGGCATCAAACCCATGTATCCAGAAGACGCTTGTGTCCAGATGGAGCTTTTGGGGCATAATTTCTTCGTGTTCCACAATGCAGAGACCGAACAGGTAAACGTGGTTTACAAACGCAAGGGCAACACCTATGGCCTGATCGAACCAGAATTCTAAATTTTATCCGAAAACGCCCCGCGGCTTTGGCTGCGGGGCATTTTGTTTTCTTAGGATGCGCCTTTCGGGCTGTCTGTCAGAGTATATTTTTCTACATCGATCCAGGCAATTCCCTTTGCCTCAAAGGAAATCCCGTCCGCTTCCTGCGGTGTGTAAAGGCAGGAGGACATTACCTGCTCGCCGTCATTGATAAACACTTCTGCGGAAAACCGATCCAAAATAATCCGAATCCGAATCTTCCCCTGCCGATCCCGCACTGGGGCTTTGCGCACGGATACGATATTGTAACGGAAACCGGAATCCGTCCGGTCAAAACATAGCGTATGTTCACGGGGATCGTAAACAATGGAAGAAACATATTCCTCATTTTCCGCAATATGAATCGTCAGGTTTTCAAACAGTTCTGCTTCATCCGGCCGGATTTCCACCGTCATATCCAGCACGCGGCCGGATATGCCCGGCAATTTTGTCCGCCCTTCTATCTTCATATTTTGATAGAGAACCGGTTCCACATGGTACTGCAAAAATTCCCGCACGGGATTTTGGATAAGCTGCCCGTTTACAAAGGACAGTTCTCTTGGAATCGTAAACATTCCGGCCCACTTTGCGCCTTCCGGGTGGAAGCGGCTGCTCTCCCATGCCTGCATCCACGCAATCATCACCCGGCGGCCGTCCGGCGTTTCCACCGTCTGCGGCGCATAGAAGTCCAGGCCGTAATCCACCGCCAATACCTCTTCCCTTGTAAATCTATGGTCTTTCCGATTGTAATTGCCAACCAAGCAGAAAACGTCGTTTCCATTGTGGAACTTTAACCCCTGCGCCCGCATTTCCTGCGCGGAAATAAGAATCAGGGCTTTGCCGTTTAGTTCAAAAAAATCTGGACATTCCCACATCTTTCCAAGCTGGTTTCTCCCGGCGTCCAAGGTTGACACATACTTCCACGCAAACCCGTCCGAACTGGAAAACAGCAGTACTGCGCCGCTGCCGTCGGCAAGCCGGTTTCCGACTACTGATAGATAACATTGTTCTTCTTTATCCCACCAGATTTTGGGATCGCGAAAATCGATCGCACTTCCGCCTTCAGGAAGCTGCTTTGCAGTGATTACCGGATTGTTCTCGTATTTTTTATAATGAAGTCCATCCCCGCAGGCCATGCACTGCGTCTGGCGGCAGTCGAGAGGGTCTTTTCCCACGACGCCGGTATACATCAGTAAATGGCGGCCGTCCGGCGTTTCCACAGCGCTGCCGGAAAACACACCGTCTTTGTCATATTCTTCATCGGGTGCAAGACTGGCCGGAAGGTGTTCCCATTTTACCAGATCTTTGCTTTTTACATGCCCCCAATGCATTGGTCCCCAATTGATATCATATGGATAATATTGAAAAAAAAGATGGTATTCCCCCTGATAAACGGAAAAACCATTGGGATCGTTCACCCAGCCAACCATAGGCGTGACATGGAACAAGGGACGCTCTTCAGGGGTGATTTGACTTCCATATTTTTTTTCATAATCTCTTGCCGCAGTTAATTTTGTAGCACTCATGATTTTTACCTCACCTCGTATTATTCTGGAGCATGTTTGAAAAATCATTTCTGTCACCTGCACGCTCCTGAGTATTCCTTTTACCCCAGTGTTGTATCTCCAGGCTGCAGCCTTACCTGGAACTGGGTCTTTTTAAATTCCACCGGCTGCCCATTGATCAAATCCACTACCAGCCGCACCGATTCTTTTGCAAGCTCGGTAATCGGCTGCTCAATTCTTGTAATCCGCGGGTATGTCAGACCCGCCCCGCAGGTTCCGTCGTATGCCACCAGCTTCAAGTCTTGCGGCACCCGCTTTCCCTGCGCCATTGCAGACTGCAAAACAGCCATAATCATCATATCCGTACCAAAAACACCATCCGCATCTGGATAATCCCGCAAGAAATCTTCTGCCAGCTCCTGATAATATTCGGCTTCCATAGATCCCCATCTGGTGTAAACGGACCGGCAGGCAACGTTGTGGGCTTTCATATGCTCCTCAAAAACCTTGTGACGCAGATTAAACGGCATGGAGATTTCTTTGTCCACCTCAAAACCTGTGAACTGACACACATTTTTGCACCCAGAGCGAATCAGCGCCTCAGCGGCCATCAACCCGCCGCCTTCATGATCCGCCGACACACAGGGAATATTTTTCCCTAAATCTCTGTCCAACGCCACAATCGGCCGGTTGGCATTCTCATATTGGGACGACTGATTCAAAACCGTGTGCGAACCAAAGATAATTCCGTCTACTTTCTGCCTTTTTAACATTTCCAGATAACGCTGCTCATAATTTTCTTCATAGTATGTATTGCAAATCATTGTCTGGAAACCTTTTTCACACAAAAATTTCTCTGCCGCACTCACAAACTGTGCAAAAAAAGGATGTGATACTTCCGGCACAATCACCGCCACGATTCCGCACTTGCGAAAAAAAAGATTTCGCGCCATTTCATTCGGCGTATAATTCAACGCTTCAATGGACGCTTCAATCTTCTGTCTGGTCGTTTCCTTTACATAACCCTTTCCGTTCAGTACGCGGGAAACGGTTCCCACACCTACATGTGCATGCTTTGCAACATCCTGAATTGTAGCCATATTCATTGCCTCTGTAAAAAATCTTACATAAAAAACGGCTTCCCCATTTTTAAGGGAAGACAGTGTTTCAAGTAACAGTATAAATCAATCAAAGATAATTTTCAACTACCTAAAAAAATAAGTTGGGTATTTCCCTGTCGATGCAAAAAGAATCGGACGGAAGAAATACCCGTATATTTTCCTATCCTTTGATACCGGAAGATGCGATTCCCTCAATGTAGTATTTCTGCATGAACATAAACATGACAAGCATCGGAATCGCGGATACCACAAGGGCAGCCATAATCGCGCTGTAATGAATCGGCTGGGTGCCGAAGAATACCTGAACCGCTAATTGGATGGTTCTCTTGTCTTCCCCGGTCATAATCAAAAACGGCCACATAAAATCATTCCAGTGCGCCACGAAATCTAGGATAAATACCGTAGCATATACAGTCTTGGAGATCGGCATAACCACCATAAAAAAAGTTTTCACCGGACTGCACCCGTCCAGAGAGGCGGCCTCCAAAAGCTCATCTGGAATATCGCAGAAGAACTGCCGGAACATATAGATCGAGAAACATTTGGCAACAAACGGAACAACCAGGGCGGGCAGTGTATTGACCCATCCAAGCTGTGACATCTCAATATAGAGCGGCAGCATGATTGCTTCCATCGGCATAACCATCAATGCCACGATGAAGTTCAGCATCAGGCCTTTCCCTTTGAAATCGTATTTTGCCAGTGCATAACCGCAAATGGAATTGAGCAGCAGATCCAGAACCAGAATCAATGCAATGTAAACGAAAGTATTCTTGAATACCTGTACCATATCCAGTCTGGAGAACACCTCTTTGAAGTTATTCAAAGACGCCTGCACTGGGACAAAGGTCTTCAATGAATTCATGTTTGCAAAGATCTCTGCCTCCGGCTTTAAGGACGCGGAAATCATCCAAAGCAGGGGCGATATAAAAATAATGCCGATGATGATATTTCCTGCATAAAACAAAAACTTGGTCAAAAATTTTGATGTTTTCATAGATTTATTCATTTACTGTCCCCTCCCCTCTTAATCCGTAGCCGCAATCAGTTTCTTCATGGACAGTGACATGATAACCACAATGACAAAGAATACGGCTGCCACTGCGCAGGCGTAGCCGAAATTCCCCTGCTGGAAGCCCTGGGTATAAATATAGTAAACCAGTGTCTTTGTGCTGTTTTTCGGCCCGCCTTGGGTCATAACGTAAGGCTGGGTAAACAGTTTCATCGCCTGAATCATTGTGATCATCACTACATATTTGATAGTTCCTTTCAGTCCGGGCAGCGTCACATACAAAAACTGCTGTACTTTGGTAGCGCCGTCCACAGAAGCCGCTTCGTACTGGTCTCTGGGAATTCCCTGAAGACCGGCCAGGAAAATCATCATCTGGTAGCCTGCGCCCTGCCAGCCGGACATAAAGATAATGGAATTCATCGCTGTCTTCGCATTACTCAGGAAATTGACCGGTTCCATCCCCAGGCTGGTGAGCATTGAGTTAATCAAACCGGTGCTGGGATTGGAGTTGTAAAGCACAGTCCACAGAATGGATACAACAACCATGGAAGTCAGCTGCGGGCTAAAATACATGGTACGGAAAATAGCTACGCCCCGAAATTTGGATGAAACCAGCATCGCCAGGGCAAGCGCCAGGACACACTGGAACGGTACGACCAAAACCGTAAAGTATACCGTATTTTTCAGTGCAATCCAGAAATTTTCATCCTGAAACAGTTTGGTATAGTTTTGCAGGCCGATGAAGCTGATATTATCCGGTCTTACAATCTGATACTGAAACAAAGAATAACGAATCGTGTACAGAATCGGAACTACCAAAAATGCAACCAGAAGAAACATTGCCGGTATGGTAAAGATATACGCGGCAGTCCGTTCGTTTTTCTTCCTGCCCGACAATTTCACTTGTTTGGACATATGTTTTCCCTCTCTTTCCCCAAAAAAATTATAAAGGAAAAGCCGCACCGCAATGCGCAGCAGGGGGTGCGGCCTTTCGGCAATTTTTCTTTTATACAGATATTAATGGTTATTATTAATTCGCATAGTACATATCATAATCTTCCTGGAAAGCGGAAACTACGCTGTCCAACTGTTCCTGGATATAATCTGTTTTTACCTCATGTGCGGAAGCTGCGTCTGAGAAAATGTTGGTCATCGCTTCTGCATATTTGGATGAAAATACAGAGTAAGAAGGTGTTCTCGGACGCGGAACGGCCGTATTCTGAAGCTGTTCTACGAACATAGCGCGAGGTCCGTCCTTGTATTCTGCCATGGACTCTTCTTCATAAGAGGAAGCGCGAGTTGCAGGTTTTGCAATTGCTGCGGCATAAGAAGCAACGTTTTCTTTGCTCATCAGCCACTGCAGGAATTCTCCTGCTTCTGCAACATGTTCACAGTTTTTGCTGACTGCTGCCGACCAGTCTCCGCATGGAGAAACAGCCTTTTTCGTGCTGTCAGATACCGGATAATACGTAACACCCCAGTCGAAATCTGCGCTTCCTTCCAGAATCGCTACATCCCAGGAACCGCCCAGCATCGTAGCGCAGGCGCCGTTTAAGAACTCGTCCTGAATGGGGTCAATGTTTGCATAACCGTCTGCGATCAGTTTTGCAAGGTATTCTGCGGTTTCTACGCTCTCCTTGCTGTTTACATAACCTTCTGCCTCAGAACCATCTTCGCTGATGAAATCTTTTCCGTTGGAGATGAACATCGGCTCCAGCGCATAAGGAAGACCTTCGCCGTGATCCATAATCACATGTGTGCCCACATAATTGTCTGTGGTGCATTTCTCGGCAATTTCTGCCAGCTCAGACCAGGTAAGCGGATTGTCCAATGTACGGGACTCGATATCTTTCACATCCACATCGCAGTCTTTTAAGTAATCTTTGTTATAATAAAGAGCTACGGAAGATTCTGTTGCGGAAATCGCATACAGTTCATCATCATATGTACACTGTGCAACAGTGGAATCTGCGAAATCAGACAATTCGTCTTCCCCGAAATACTCGGAAATCGGTACAATAATTCCGTTTGCTGCATAGTAGGAAACCGCTGGGCCGTCTACAAAGAAAATGTCTGGAAGGTCATTGGATGTAACGGCTGTGGTAATCTTGTTCTCGTAAGCGTAGGAGTCGGAACGGTCAATCGCTTCCCGTTTCACCTGAATTTCGGGATGTTCTGCATTCCATTCATCCAGTTTTTCCACCCACCAGTTCTCCACCGCTTCTTTGTCCGTCGGCTGCCAAAGGGTAAGATTCACCGCGCCGTCGCTGCTGGCTTCCTGACTGTCGGAACCGCCGCCTGTGGAATCGGATGAGCCGCCGCCACCGCCGCAGGCCGTCAGAGACAGGGCCAGTGTTAAGGACAAGGCTGATGCCAATAACATTTTTGCTGCTTTTTTCAATTTCATTATACATTCCTCCTTTATTTTATGGAACCGATTCCATTCAAAAGTGGAACCCTTTCCATATCTATGGCTATATGTTAACACTTTAAACAAACCTTGTCCATAGTTTTTTCACATTTTTCTTACCCTCAAACACAAAAAAACGGAAATAGACAAATTTTCACTCTGTTTTTTATATATTTTTCACAATATCTTAAAAACGGTATTGCGCAAGCCGTTTCACAATGGTATGATAATGCAAACTTACAAAGACAGGAAAGTTGAGGATAAGATTTTATGAAAATACTGCAAGAAGGGCCCTTGGCAAATTTTTTAAGCAGGCTGATCGATTTGATTCTTTTAAATATTGTCTGGTTCTTATGCAGCTTGCCTGTGTTTACGCTCGGCGCCTCTACCTGCGCGGTATATGAAGTGACGATGCGCTATGCGTTTCATGGAAATCCGGCCATTTTACGGACTTTTTTTGAAGCCTTCCGAAAGAACTTTAAGAAAGCAACGGCATTGTTTTTGATTTTCCTGGCGGCGGGACTCTTCCTGGCTCTGGATCTCTGGTGCGCATTGCAGTGGAATATATCCATAAAATTCCTGATTGTCGTTGTGATTCTGTCGGTGTCTTATTTTTATCTGGCCGTTCTCAGCCATGTGTTTCCAGTGCTCGCCTATTTTGACACCGGAATCAAAGAAAGTATCCGAAAAGCATTTTTCCTGTCTATGAAAAACGGAATCTTCACCGTCTTTATCATGGTAATGAACCTGCTTCCTGTATTCGCCATTTTATTGTTCCCCAGTCAATTCGGACAGATTATCTTTCTCTACTTTGTACTGGGCTTTAGCGCCATCGCACTGCTGAATTCTCTGCACCTGGTACGGCTCTTTGACCCGGAACGCGCAGAAGAATCCGAGCAGATAGAGGAGCGGCAGCGCCAGCTTCGGAATCTGGACAAGCAAAACACCGAAGAAAAATGACGCATGAGGATATATAGACTTTCATATATTAAAGGTAAGCATCTATTCCGGCGGTATTTATGAAAGAGTATTTGTCTACCTACTTTACCTTGTTGATTATTGTCCTGCTGCTGCCTTTCCTTTTGACCTTTCTTCTCTCAGGTAAAAATTCCTGCGCCTTATACAAGTCCCCCGACATGGAGAAATATCTCCCGATTATCGTATATTTACAGATTCCTTACAGCCATCATCTAGAAAACATCAAGGCGCAGACCATCCTTGCGAGGACGAATCTCCAAATCCAACTGGAAAACGGCGCCTCGCTGTCCGCGCTGCTGAAAAAGCCGCTGGACTATCTGGCCCACGAACAGGGGCTGAGCAGTTTTTTTCATACATATCAGCGTTTTTGCCGGGCCGCCCAGGAAACTAGCGGGCAGGTTCTTACCTATCAGAATCAGAAAGTCGTCCTTCCTTATTGTTATGCAACGACCGGAAGCACCAGAGACGGCACCTCCCTGCTGCACAGTGAAAAATACGCATATCTGGTTTCCGTAAAGACGCCGCAGGATCAGAAGGCTGCCAATTATCTGGCCAGCGTCTATTTTCCGGGGACGGATTACTGCAAACAGATAGAGATTGTATCCCGTGACAAAGCGGACTATGTTTTGTCCCTGAAAGCCGGGGAACAACTCATGTCCGGGGAGGAATTTCGCCGGATGCTGGATCTGCCCTCCAGCTCCTTTACCATCCAGGAACTCCACGGACAGACACGAATTCTGTGCCGCGGACAAGGCCACGGCCTGGGCTTTTCCCAATATGGCGGCAATGTGCTGGCAGCCCAAGGAAAAAGCTGTATCGAAATTTTACAATATTATTTTCCACTCCTTCAACCTTCCTCTGTCTAAACCCACAGAAATCAATTTCTAAATCAGAACCGAAAGGGGTTCGGGGGAAATCCATAATCCTCCGGCGCTTTCACAGGAAAAAATTTCTGAAAAAAATGCATAGACTTTCATATTTTGGAAATCCTATGGCTATAAGAAATTGAAAAAACAGAGGTGAAAGAGTATGACAAAGAAAACGAGAATGATTCGGTTGATTGTGAACAGTGTGCTTGTGGCGGGCATCGTTGCTTTGGCAGTAACCGTATATCAAGCCGGAACACGAACCAGCAACGACGAGCCGATTACACCCCAGCTTGCCGCAGAGGATGAGCGAACCCGCATATCCGAGACGGCAGCCCCCATGGTGGACGCCGGAACCACAGACGTGGAAGCGGATGTAGAAGCCGATCCAGAAGCAGACTTAGAAGTCGCAGAGGCAGAGTCCGCAGAAGAGGAAGAAAGCACTGACGCTTCTGCAGAGGCCGAGGCGGCAGCCCCCGCCATTGATGTTTCTTTTACAGAAGAAAGCCTGATGACCTGGCCTCTGGAAGGACAAATCCTTCTGGATTACAGCATGGATCACACCATCTACCACCCTACGCTGGATCTTTATAAATACAGCAAGGGAATCGCCATCCAGTCATCGGTAGGCTCCCCTGTCATGGCTGCCACCAACGGCACCGTGCTCTCCATTGAGGAAATGTCAGAGACAGGCACCACCGTTGTGCTGGATATGGGCAACGGCTATCAGAGTACCTATGGACAGTTGACCGATCTGAACGTGGTTGTGGGTCAGACAATACCACAGGGAACGATTTTGGGTTATGTCAGCGAACCCACCAAATATTATACGGAAGAGGGAAGCAACCTTTACTTTGCCATGAGCAAAGACGAAGCTCCCATTGATCCCATTCAATATTTGCCTTAATGGAAAACGTATTCACAAATTTCTGAAAAAGGCGTATGATAAGAAAGTAACATACCATATTGAAAACCCGCAATCGCTTTTTTGCAAAAAGGGCCTCTTTGGCCCGGAAATACCAGTCTGTATAAAACAGATTTTCTCTTTCTTCAATATGGTAATCTACTTTCGCCGATTGCTTGACATAAATAACCGGGCCGCCAGGTTTTCCCAAAACCGGGCTGCCTGTACATAGATTATCATGAATTATACTTATATTGTAAAATGCCAAGACGGAACGCTCTATACCGGATGGACCAACAATCTGCAGAAACGGATGCACGACCATAACTGCAAAAAAGGGGCCAAGTATACCCGAAGCCGGACTCCCGTGGAATTGGTATATTATGAGGGATTTCCCACCAAAAGCCAGGCAATGCGCAGGGAATACGAGATCAAACACCTGCCCGCCAGGGAAAAACGAAGGCTGATCCTTGACGAACCGTGAAAAATCATCTATACTTGTGTGCATGGAAAATATGATTCTTCAATGGGAAATTTTTAAAGAAAAATTATTGTATCTGGGATACTGGGACAAGCTGCTGAACCATCTGGATACCATTGTCATGATTGTTCTGATTGCCGCTTTGCTGTTTGCACTTATGAACTGTTTTCTTGGGCATCAATTGATGCGGCTGTGGATGACGGTCATCGGCCTGGGAATCGGAGGATGCATCGGCGGGTATCTGGGCCTGCGGCACTTTTATGACAAGAACGCCATCTTTTTGAGCGCTACCGTCTGTGCGTTTGCTGTGGCAATGGCGGCAGCTCTGATTTACCGGGTGGGATTGGTCGTTTTATGCGGCGGGGTGGTATTTCTCACGATGGAGCTTTTGTTTCCGGTGGCTTCTATAAGCGTACATATGGGATTTCTGGCTCTGGGACTTGTGGCCGGAATCGCTTCTTTTGAAAAGGAAACCACTGCGGTAACCTGGATTACCGGCATTTGCGGGGGATTGACCACGGCCAAAGCCGGGTTCCTGCTGCTTGACTGGCAGTCCACGCTGCTCGCTATTGTGGCCGGGGCTGCGCTGGCCGCTCTGGGAATCAAATACCAATACAGCCAGATCCGCAAACATCCGCCCCAGTCCAAAAAAGCAAAAAAGGAGTAATTATTCCATCCGGGTTAAATATTCCTCGAATACCCGCAGGGCATTTTCCACCGGCTCGCTGGAGGTCATATCCACACCGCAGATTTTCAGCAAATCGATGCAGTCCATGGAACTGCCCCCGCTTAAAAATTGTTTGTATTTCTCTACGATCCCCGGCTCCCCTGCCAGAATCTTGCTGCTGATGGCAATGGCAGCGGAGAATCCGGTGGCATACTGATACACATAGAAAGAATTGTAAAAATGGGGAATTCTCGCCCATTCCATCTCTATGGCCTTGTCCACTTCTATATCCGCACCATAATACTCTTTGTTCAAATCATAGTAAATCCGGCACAGATTTTCCGCCGTCAGTCCCTCGCCGTTTTGCACCATTTCGTGAACCGTTTTTTCAAATTCCGCAAACATGGTCTGCCGAAACAGCGTTCCCTTAAATTGATCCAGGAAATAATTGATGAGATATGCCTTTTCATCCTCGTCCTCAGCCTTTTCCAACAGATGGTGAATCAGCAAAGCCTCGTTGCAGGTGGAAGCCACTTCAGCCACAAAGATTTTGTACCCGGCATAAAGATACGGCTGGTTTTTGTCCGAATGATAGCTGTGCAGGGCATGGCCCATCTCGTGCGCCAGCGTAAACACATGATTTAAAGTTCCATTATAATTCAAGAGTACATACGGGTGCGTGCCGTATGCGCCCCAGGAATACGCGCCGCTTCGCTTGCCCTGATTTTCATACACGTCAATCCATCCTTCCTGGAAACCTTTTTCCAGCAAATGGATATAATCCTCTCCCAGAGGCGCAAGGCCTTCTTTTACCAGCTCTTTTGCCTGGTCGAAGGTATACGCCCGGCTTGGCTTTTTTACCAGGGGAACATACAAATCATACATGTGCAGCGTTTCCACATCCAATGCGTTCCTGCGCAGCCGCACATACCGGTGCATTGCCGGCAAATGGCTGTGAACGGCCTCGATCAGCCGATCGTAGACAGATACAGGAATGTTGCTTTCGTTCAGCGCCGCTTCTCTGGAAGATCCGTAATTGCGCATACGGGCAAAAAACAGCTCTTGTTTTACATTGGCAGAGAATGTGGCGGCCAGGGTATGGCGGAAGGAATCGTAAGCGGCGTAAAGCTGCTCGAAAGCCTCCCGGCGCACCCGGCGGTCCGGGCTTTCCAGAAACTGCACATAGCGTCCGTGGGTCAGCTCCTGCTCCCTGCCTTTTTCATCCAAAATCGTACTGAATCTCAAATCGGCATTGTTGAACATGGTGAAAATATTCTGGGGAGATTGTCCAAGTTCCGATACCTTTGCCAGCACTCCTTCCATTTCTTTTGACAGAATATGGACTTTTTTGCGCTGCTTCTCTTGCATATATCTCTGGTAAAGGGCAAGGCCTGGCTCTTCTTTTCGGAATTTCTCCCAATCCTCTTTCGAGATCTCCAACAGCTCCGGCTCCACAAAGGAAGTTCCATCGCCAACTTGCACCATCAAAGCCTGCGCCCGGTCTGCCATATTCTGGTAAAAAGAATTTCCCATGTCCTGGTGGGACTTCTGGCTGGCATACACATACAATCGTTCCATCCGAAGCAGAAGCGCGTCCTGCGCTTGCAGCCCGGCAAACAGGCTGCTGGAAGACTCTCCCAGCCTGTCCTGGTATTTGGCAAAGTCTTCGAGCTGTTGACGGATCGCCTGAGCATCCGCCTCCCACGCCTGGTCACTGGGATACAGATCTTCGAGCCGCCAGCAGTCTTCGGGAGACACTTCCTCCCTCTTGGGATTTTTCTTGATTTCACTCATTTTTCTGATCGTTCCTCTCTTCAAAATTTGTCTGTCTGAATGGTTACATGCAACATTTTCATATTCTGACATCTCCTTTTGTTTTCTTTATTATACCATGCTTTTTGAGACTTATGTCCATAATTTGACCAAAGTCTTGCAAAAAATTTCTCTTGACATCTCGTTCAGTTTATTGTATTATTGTATTATCTTATTAATACAATAATACATGGAGGGATGATTGCATGGCATGGAATCTAGATTCCAGCCGCCCAATTTATGCACAAATCGCAGAACAGGTGCGTCTGGATATTGTATCCGGCCTCTACCAGCCGGGGACAAAACTCCCTTCTGTCCGGGAACTGGCTTCCCAGGCGAAGGTGAATCCCAACACAATGCAAAAGGCTCTGGCCGAACTGGAGCGGAGCGGGCTGGTTCATTCTATGAGAACCAGCGGAAGATTTATCACGGAGGATGAAGAAATGATCAAACAACTAAAAGAAAATCTGGCTGCCGATCAGATACGGGAATTTCTGGAAAGAATGTCCTGTATGGGTTTTCAGCCGCAGGATACCTTGCAGCTTATTGAAAGAATGATTAAGGAGGAAGAAGCATGAGTACCATCCTGGAATGCAGCGATTTATACAAGAAATACGGGGCGAGAACAGCTCTGGATCACATCAATCTCCGGCTGGAATCCGGCCGGATTGTCGGTCTTTTGGGACCGAACGGAAGCGGTAAATCTACCCTAATCAAACTGATCAACGACCTACTCAGCCCCACCGAAGGGACCCTGCTCATCGACGGCCATGCACCGGGCTTGGAGACAAAGAAAATCGTCTCCTATCTGCCGGAGCGTTCTTATCTGGACGACAACTGGAAGGTCAGCAGCTATATCTCCTATTTTGCTGATTTTTATGAAGATTTTGACATAAGCCGCGCCGTGGATATGCTCAATAGACTGAATATCGATCCCGAACTGCGCATCAAAACACTGTCCAAAGGAACGCAGGAGAAAGTACAGTTGATTCTAGTGATGAGCCGCCAGGCGCGCCTGTACTGCCTGGATGAACCGATTGCCGGCGTTGACCCGGCCGCCAGGGATTATATCCTGTCCACGATTATCAACAACTATAACGAACACGCCACCATCCTGATCTCCACCCATCTGATTTCGGATGTAGAAAATATTCTGGATGAAGTGGTATTTATCCAGAACGGGCATATCCGTATGCAGGCACAAGTGGACGATATCCGCTGTAACCAGGGTAAATCCGTCGATGAATTATTTCGGGAGGTATTCAAATGTTAAAAAAAGTATTCAAATATGAATGGAAATCAATTTTTCCTCTGCTGATGGGCGTCCATGTCGTCGGACTGGTGGTCGCCGTTATCTGCCGGATTGGTATCGAACTGCTCGGCGGAATCAAAGGAGAACTTGACCTTATGGCCTGTCTTCTGCTGTTTGCCGCCATTATAGCTATTGGCTGCATCGTCGCGTACACACATTTCTACTGCGGCTACCGTTTTTACAAAAACGTATTCACACAGCAGGGCTACCTGACCAACACCCTGCCCATCACCGCAGATCAGCTTATCTGGGGGAAAGGTCTTACAATGGTGATTTGGTCTTTCCTGGATTTCCTGTGGGCCGTTATCGCTGTGATGATCCTGGCGCTCTCTTCAAAAGAGGCTTTCGGCTTCCTGCGTGAACTCCCAAGAGCGCTCACCGGACTGTTTCGCCCAGCCACGCCTATGTTTGCCCGGCTGATTGTGCTGTCGGTTATTCTGACGCCGCTTTTTATGATGCTGCAAATCTATGTTTCCTCGGCTATCGGAAATTTATTCACCGGACATAAATTGCTGGCCACGATTGGGGCTTATATCGGCATCGGCTTTGCCCAACAAGTTCTGGGGCTGATTATAATAGGCTTTTCTTCCCCTTATCTTGTTGAATTAAGTGAAAAAGAACTGTCCGGTGGAGATATGTATGTACAATATTACGCTCCGGCCGAACGCTTTTTGAATCTGACGGTTCTTCTTTCCCTGATTTTCTGTATCCTGTATTCCATCGGATTTTATTTCCTGTGCCGATATGTACTGAACCGGAAATTGAATCTGGAATAAACAGCCGTGCTTGGCACAGATGCTAATGATGAATCACCATCTTAATTATATATATTAAGAGAGTCCGTTTGTGCTGGACTCTCTTATTTTATGCTCACTGCATTGCCTTCTTATATTTTAGTGATGGAACAAGCGGATTCCGGTAAACGCCATGACCATTCCATAACGATTGCAGGTTTCAATTACCGCCTGGTCGCGGACGGAGCCGCCCGGCTGGGCAATGTATTTTACCCCGCTTTTGCGCGCGCGCTCGATGTTATCGCCAAATGGGAAGAATGCGTCGGATCCCAGGGTAACGCCCTCCATCTGATCCAGCCAAGCACGTTTCTCTTCTCTGGTAAATACCGGAGGTTTCTCTGTGAAAATTTTCTGCCATGCGCCCTCCTCCAGTACGTCCATGTATTCCTCTCCAATGTAAACGTCGATCGCATTGTCTCTCTCGGCCCGGCCGATGCTGTCCACGAACTTCAGACCCAATACCTGGGGACTCTGGCGCAGCATCCAGTTGTCTGCTTTCTGCCCGGCCAGTCTGGTGCAGTGTATCCGGGACTGCTGTCCGGCGCCGATTCCGATCGTCTGTCCGTCTTTTACATAACACACAGAATTGGACTGGGTGTATTTCAGAGCAATCAGGGCGATTTTGAGATCCCGGAGATTTTCCTTGGATAATTCGCGGTTCTCGCTCACAATATTGGATAACAGCTTGTCGTCAATGGGAAGCTCTTGTCTGCCCTGCTCAAAAGTAACGCCGTACACTTCTTTATGTTCCAGGGGAGCGGGTTTGTAATTTTCATCAATCTGGATGACATTGTAATTGCCTTTTTTCTTAGTTTTCAGGATTTCCAGAGCTTCCGGGGTATATCCCGGTGCAATAACGCCGTCCGAAACTTCTCTTTTAATCAGAAGCGCGGTATCTTCGTCGCAAGGATCGGATAATGCGATAAAATCGCCAAAGGAAGACATTCTGTCTGCACCTCTGGCTCTGGCATACGCGCAGGCCAGCGGAGACAACTGTCTTTCCTGGCAGATATCTTCCACCCAGTAAATTTTTTCCAGAGTTTCGTCTAATGGCAGGCCGATAGCGGCGCCTGCCGGCGATACGTGTTTAAAAGACGCTGCTGCGGGAAGACCCGTAGCTTCTTTTAACTCTTTTACCAACTGCCAGGCATTGAACGCATCCAGAAAGTTGATATATCCGGGTTTGCCGCACAATACTTCGATAGGCAGCTCCGTCTGATCGCCCATATAGATTCTGGAGGGTTTCTGGTTGGGGTTGCATCCGTATTTTAACTGTAATTCTTTCAAAGTGATCGCTCCTTTACTGGTTTTTATTGATGATTTTTGACTCATACGTTCCTGTGGCAATGTCAATGTAACGCACGAATAAGGACACTTTATTGTCTTCGTTTAGGCTGTTCCATAACAACTGGGCAAAATCTTCCAGATCGTCCGAAATCCCCACCAGCTTGGGCTCCCCTTCATAGCTGGGCAGCGGACTGCCGTCTCCCTGGTAGGTATGGATAAAATGTCCTTCTCCTGCGGCGCAATTTTCATAGGCAAAGGTATAGCGCAGGCAGGAGTCCGGGCTGCCGTTGTTGGATTTGAGAATAGACATGGCATAGTTAAACTTGCCGTCTTCAATATGGAGAATTCCAGAAATACGCGGTGTGTAATTGGGTGCATCCGGCTCAAATTCCCGGCTGCGCAAGGCCTGCTCAAAGGTCATCTGCTTGTCCATGCTTTCATAGATCGTGTCTGTCTGGTCCCCGTTGGTGACAATGGTCTTATTTCCCAGTACCCGCACGGGTGCATAGATCACCAGACTGGGGTCTGTCATCTTGGCCGGGTCAAACGCCTGGGTGCGGATGCCTTCCCCGTCTTCCACGAAAATACGATTCCGGCTGTTTTCACTCCTGCCCATGATAAAATAAGCAGTCACCGCTTTCTTGCCATCCTGGCTTCTTCCGATCACAATGCCTCTTCCGGGATACGCATTGCCTTTCAGATCCTGTTCCAGTGAAATCATTTTCATTGTGCTTCTTCCTCCATTCTTGTATGTACGTCTTCTTTCAATTGTTCCCACGCTTCCGGGTTTTCCACAAAATATTTGGGACAGTTTTTTCCGGTTACATCGTAATGGCGGATCATATCGTCCGCCGTCAGCCCAAAACGTCTGCAAAGCCACGCGGTCAGCTCCATCACCGAATCATAAGTGGCCTGGGTAAACTCGCCTGTTTCGTCGGGGTGGCAGCATTCAATGGACAGAGTGTCCACATTCCTGGCATTGGTGGCATAAGATATCTCGCTGCTGGGAATACACTGTATAATCTCCCCTTCCAGCCCAATGACAAAATGGCTGCTGGCCTGGGTAATCTGGCTGTCCTTGAGATTTTCAAAGTAATCCCTGTTCTGCTGGGCCGTAGCTCCGGGGTTCGCCGTATAATGGATGGCAATTCCTTTAATCTCTTCTAAGGGAATCCCCGGCCTGGAATAGTCGTTCACGGTCAAAAGCTGCACGTCCAGAGACGGCGCGCCTTCCCAGGAGGTTTCCTCAAGCTTAGCCCTTTTGGCTTCCTCCTTTTTCTGGTTATGGTTTCGGATTCCCCAGATTCCAAGGCCCAAAAAAAGGAGGGCAAGCACGCATACGGAAAAAATGATAACATTCCTTCTGCGCTCCGCAATTCTTTTTTCTTTACTGCTCAGATCGTTGTAATTATTCATCTACACTGTAATTCGGTGCTTCTTTCGTAATATGAATATCATGGGGGTGAGACTCTTTTAAGGAAGCGGCGGATATTTTCACAAACTGCCCGGTGTTCTTGAGCGTTTCGATATCTTGGGCGCCGCAGTATCCCATGCCGGCACGCAGGCCGCCCATAAGCTGGAATACGGTGTCCTCCACAAGTCCTTTGTAGGCAACTCGTCCTTCTACGCCTTCTGGAACCAGCTTTTTGGCATCCGACTGGAAATAGCGGTCCTTGCTTCCGTTTTCCATAGCTGCAATGGAACCCATGCCGCGGTATACCTTATACTTTCTTCCCTGGTACAATTCAAAGGTGCCCGGACTTTCGTCGCATCCGGCAAACATGCTTCCCATCATACATACGTTGGCGCCCGCTGCAATGGCTTTCGTCATATCGCCGGAATATTTGATGCCGCCGTCGGCAATAATGGGAATTCCATATTGGGAAGCAGCTTCATAGCAGTCCATCACCGCGGTAATCTGAGGTACGCCGATACCTGCGATTACACGGGTCGTACAGATGGAACCCGGCCCGATCCCCACCTTGATGGCGTCTGCACCGGCTTCGATCAACGCCTTGGCCGCGGCGCCGGTGGCCACGTTTCCCGCAATTACCTGCGCCTGCGGATAGGCGTCTTTGATTTCACGGACAGCCCGCTGCACATTTTCTGAATGCCCGTGGGCGGAATCCAGCACAAGCACGTCCACTTTTACCTTCACAAGTGCCTCCACACGCTCCAGCACATTGGAGGTAATGCCTACGGCCGCGCCGCAGAGCAGACGTCCTTGGGCGTCCTTAGCAGACAGAGGATAACGGATCTGCTTTTCGATATCCTTGATGGTAATCAGACCTTTCAAATTGAAATCCTCGTCCACAATCGGCAGCTTTTCTTTCCTGGACTGCGCCAGGATCTTCTTTGCCTCGTCCAGAGAAATCCCTTCCCTGGCTGTGATCAAGCCTTCTGAAGTCATGGACTCTTTGATTTTCTTGGTAAAATCTTTCTCAAACTTTAAATCCCGGTTGGTGATAATTCCCACCAGCTTGCGTCCCTCTGTGATCGGAACGCCGGAAATCCGAAATTTTGCCATCAGATCATTGGCGTCTTCCAGGGTATGCTCAGGAGACAGGAAGAACGGATCGGTAATGACGCCGTTTTCCGAACGTTTTACCATATCCACTTCCTCTGCCTGTTCCTCAATGGACATATTCTTGTGAATAATCCCAATGCCGCCCTGTCTGGCCATAGCGATGGCCATCCGGTGTTCCGTCACGGTGTCCATCCCTGCGCTCATCATTGGAATGTTGAGTTTTACTTTCTTTGTCAGCCAAGTTTCCAAATTTACCTGGTTCGGGGTTACAGTAGAATATGCCGGCACCAGCAGCACATCATCAAAAGTAATACCCTCGCCTATAATTTTGCCCATGGTCTACCTCCCTCATCTTTTCGTGTATGATCTGTTTCGTTACTATTCACTTCGCGGCGAAATATTACCAGTGAACGGTAATTCTGTTTCTGCTAAGTTTAACAAAAATCAACAGGAGTGTCAATCCACAAACGTAACCGTTCCGATACCTTTGCTGTCAATCCATAAATACTTTGTTGGGAAAAATTCTGCTCAGAGCATCCAACATCTGCTCGTCCGGCTCTAGCAAAACCTTGCAGGCTTCCTGGCCGTCCCGGATAATCATAGCATAAACTCCTGCGCCGTCGGCCCCAGAAGAATAATCCCTGATTTTCAGGTGTGTATTGCTGTTATAGTGCTCCATCCGCCTGGAATTTAAAGGGGCAAATAATTCCATCTCCTCTAACTGGAACTGCGCCTCTTGTTTCCGTTTTTTCCTGGAATATATTTTGTCAATATCCAGTTCCCGGTTTACCAGCAAGTATTCATATTCCAGATCAAAAGCAGGAAGCAGGAAAAACGTCGCCACGCCCAGGATCACCACCGCCAGAAGAAATCGGAAATCGAAAAACAGGCTGATCAATACGGCCAGCGCAAGCAGCGCAATCAATCCCGTTTTCTTGAGCCTGTCCATGGCACTCGCCTGTTTTTTTACCAATACCTCCGCATATGAATCGTTCATAACTTTCTCCTTTTAGAGCTTTAAATGGCAAAAGGGCCAACATTTATCATGTCAGCCCTCAATTTATCCTTACATCATTCCCATTCCGCCGCCTGCTGGCATTGCAGGAGCATCTTCTTTAATCGTAGATACTACGGATTCCGTTGTCAGCAGAGTAGAGGCAACGCTGGTTGCGTTCTGCAATGCGCTTTTGGTAACTTTTGACGGATCCAGAATACCGGATTCTACCATATCCACATATTCTTCTTTGTAAGCGTCGAAGCCCATGCCTTCTTCCATCTCTTTTACCTTGTTTACGATAACAGAGCCTTCCAGACCAGCATTGTATGCAATGTGATACAGTGGAGCTTCCAGTGCCTTCAGCACGATATTAGCGCCTGTCTTCTCGTCGCCTTCCAGTTTTGCAGCCATCTCAGCAACCTTCTTGGATGCATGGATATAAGCAGAACCGCCGCCTGCGATAATGCCTTCTTCTACGGCCGCTCTGGTAGCTGCCAAAGCATCTTCCAGACGAAGCTTTGCTTCTTTCATTTCTGTCTCGGTAGCTGCGCCTACGCGGATAACAGCCACACCGCCTGCCAGTTTGGCAAGTCTTTCCTGAAGTTTTTCTCTGTCAAAATCAGAGGTTGTCTCTTCGATCTCGTCTTTGATCTGTTTAATTCTTGCATTGATGGCTTCTTTGTCGCCGATTCCGTCTACGATCACGGTATCTTCTTTCTTAACTTTGACAGATTTTGCACGTCCCAGGTCTTCGATTCCAACTTCTTTCAGATCCCGTCCCAGCTCGTCGGAAATTACCTGTCCTTTTGTCAGGATTGCGATATCCTGCAACATTGCTTTTCTTCTGTCGCCGTAAGCAGGAGCTTTTACAGCAACTACCTGGAAAGTTCCGCGCAGCTTGTTCACAATCAGAGTTGTCAGCGCTTCGCCTTCTACGTCGTCTGCGATAATCAGCAGTTTTGCATTTGCCTGAACGACTTTTTCCAGCAGAGGAAGAATTTCCTGGATATTGCTGATCTTTTTATCGGTAATCAGGATGTATGGATCTTCCAGTACGGCTTCCATTTTTTCCATATCTGTGGACATATAAGCAGAAATATAGCCTCTGTCAAACTGCATACCTTCTACCAGATCCAGCTCTGTGTGCATGGTCTTGGACTCTTCTACGGTGATAACGCCGTCGTTGGTAACCTTTTCCATAGCATCTGCTACCAAGTTGCCCACATCTGCGCTTCCTGCGGAAATGGAAGCAACGTTCGCAATCTGATCTTTGCCTTTGATTTCTTTGCTCATGGCCATCATAGCTTCTACGGCTGCATCGGTAGCTCTCTTCATTCCTTTTCTTAAAACGATGGGATTTGCGCCTGCTGCCAGGTTCTTCATTCCCTCGTTTACCATAGCCTGTGCCAGAACGGTTGCGGTTGTGGTGCCGTCGCCTGCCACGTCGTTGGTCTTGGAAGCCACTTCCTTGATCAACTGTGCGCCCATATTTTCAAAGCCGTCTTCCAGCTCAATCTCTTTTGCAATGGTAACACCATCGTTGGTAATCAGCGGAGCGCCAAAAGATTTATCCAAAACCACGTTCCGGCCTTTCGGTCCCAGTGTCACGCGCACGGTATTTGCAAGCTGATTTACGCCGCTCTCTAATGCTGCTCTGGCGTCTGCGCCATATTTAATCTCTTTCGCCATTTTTCCATACCTCCATCTTCTATATATAAGGTTCTTATTCTTCTACAATCGCTACGATGTCGCTCTGTCTTACAATGATAAATTCTTCTTCCTGCATCTTTACTTCTGTTCCTGCATATTTGGAGTAAATTACCTGATCGCCTGTTTTTACTTCCATTTTTACTTCTTTTCCATCTATGCATCCGCCTGGTCCAACGGCGATGACCTCAGCCTGCTGTGGTTTTTCTTTTGCCTGTCCCGGCAGTACGATTCCAGATTTGGTTGTTTCTTCTGCTTCTAATTGTTTTAATATTACTCTGTCACCTAAAGGTACTAATTTCATTGCCCATTGCCTCCTTATTTTCTATTATCATATTACTAGCACTCATTTTTGCCGAGTGCTAATCACTGAGTATATATTATTAAAATTGATTGGTTTGTGCAAGTGCAGGAAATCCGCTCAATTTTCATTTATCTTATATGATATCCAATTTTCTCCATTATACTCATATTTTCTCAAATTTCTGAAAAAGAATGGGATCCGGCAAGCCGGATTCCATTTTCCTCTATCCCTTTTTCTTGCGGGTTTCTTTAATTTCCTTTAGTTCTTCAAAAATCACTTCATTGAGAACCTTGATATATGTTCCTTTCATACCGGAAGAACGGGATTCGATCACCCCGGCGCTCTCAAACTTGCGCAGGGCATTTACAATCACAGAACGCGTAATCCCCACCCTGTCTGCAATCTTGCTGGCCACCAGGATTCCCTCATTACCGTTCAACTCGTCAAAAATATGAATAATCGCTTCCAATTCCGTAAAGGATAACGTGCCGAAAGCTGATTTTACCACCTGCTTTTTGCGATCTTCCTCGGCGTTTTCTTCGTGTACCGAGCGCATCATCTCCAGCCCTACAACCGTGGTGCCATACTCGCTTACAATAATGTCTTCAATTTCATAAGGATTGTCGTTGCGGTACATAAATACAGTGCCCAGACGTTCCCCTGCGATGTCAATGGGGTTGATAATTCCCTGATACTTGCGCATATCTTCCCCTTCAAATCCCAAAGTCTGCAAATTGACGTTCTCCTTGGTGGACAGCACGCCCAGAAATCTCTCATTCAGCAGCGGATCCACAAAGCTGCCCACATGACTCTCAATCAAATCTGTAATCTCATCAACTCCTGGACATAGGCTGACCCCCAATATTTTCCCTTTCCAGCTAATCACCAATATATTAGAACTCAAAGTTTCCATCAATACCTGGCAAATATCGTTGAAGACCACCTTGCCCGAATTGTTATTATGCAGCAGCTTATTGATTTTCCTTGTCTTATCTAATAATTGAACACTCATAGCCGTCCTCCTTTCTCTCAAAAAATATTTGGTTGTACCTTTTCAAAAACCTTTATCTTGGAAATTGCTAAAATTAAACCACGTTATCATCCTACCACACAATTAAAACAAAATCAATAAATATCTTTTCTATTCATAATATATTTACATTATTTTCAGATAATACGAAATATATCGTCAGAAGTCCCTTTTTTCAAGATTTTCTGTAAAAAAACCTTATGCAAAGAGACTCTCCGCCTGCGGCGAGCCGCATAAACGGCCTTATTTTGATGTGTCGCAGTACGATAAATTTTTTATTGATAAGAACTTGGAGCAATTTCCTGTCATATCAAAAAGGCATTGCGCAGATCCTGCACAATGCCAGAAGACAGCTATTCTTTTGGTTCTTTTACCGCGACATAACCGCATGTTTCATCCGCACATACCAGTTTGTTGCCTTTCTCCAACAAATAGCTGTTGCATTGGGGACATTTCTCTTTGGAAGGTTTCTGCCAGGACATAAATTCACAGTCGGGGTTGTCCTCACAGCCATAATATTTCCGCCCCTTCTTTGTCTTTTTGAGAACAACTTCTTTTCCGCACAACGGGCAGGGGACGCCGATTTTCTCATAATAAGGCTTGGTGTTGCGGCATTCTGGGAAGCCCGGACAGGCCAGAAACCTGCCATGGGGGCCATATTTGATGACCATATTGCTCCCGCACTGCTCGCAGACCACATCGGTAACCTCGTCCTCTATTTTCACCTGCTCCAATTCCTGCTGGGCAGCATCCACGGCTTTTTTCAGATCGGGATAAAAATCGCGCACCACTTTTTTCCATTCTATCTTGCCCTCTTCGATCTGATCCAGTTCTTCCTCCATGCTCGCGGTGAAATTCACGTCCATAATGGAAGGGAACGCCTGCAACATAATACCGTTGACTACCTCTCCCAATTCCGTGATGTACAGATTTTTCTTCTCTTTCGCCACATAATGTCTGCTGATCAAAGTCGTAATGGTAGGCGCATAGGTACTGGGCCGCCCGATTCCCAATTCTTCCAGGGTCTTTACCAGAGAAGCTTCCGTATAGTGCGCCGGAGGCTGGGTAAAATGCTGTTCTGGATTTAACTCTCGCACCTCAAGCCGGGTATTTTTATCCAGCCCTTTTGCCAGAACTACCCCGCTTTTTTTATCCTCATCCTGGGAATAAACCGACAGAAAGCCGTCGAATACAATCTTTGACGCCGCCACTGTAAAGAAATACTTCCCTCCAGAAATTTTCACAGAAGTGGTTTCGTATTTTGCATCCTGCATCTGGCTGGCCGTGAAACGTTTCCATATCAACTGATACAGACGGTATTGATCTCTGGCCAAGGATTCCTTTATGCTGATGGGGGTGCGGGCAATGTCCGTAGGCCGGATTCCCTCGTGGGCATCCTGTATTTTCCGGCCTTTTTCCTGACCCTTTTTGGCATCCGCCACGTATTCCTGGCCATAATTTTGCATAATATAGGCCTTTGCGTTTTCCTTTGCCTCCTCTGATATCCGGGTAGAATCGGTACGCAAATAGCTGATCAGCGCTACTGTGCCGCTTCCCTTGATATCTACGCCTTCATATAACTGCTGCGCCAGACGCATGGTCTTCTGGGTAGAGAAATTCAGGGTCTTGGCAGCTTCCTGTTGGAGAGTACTGGTGGTAAACGGCTGCGGAGCTTTCTTTACCCGTTCGCCTTTTTTTACCTCCTCTACCTGATAAGAAACCCCTTCCAGCTTGTTTAAAACAGCATCCATCTCCTCTTGGCTATGAATGGCAAGCTTCTTATCCTTAAAGCCGTAAAATTTTGCAGTCAGGGGTTTCTTTTCCCCTGGAATATCGAATACAGCTTCCAAAGACCAGTATTCTTCCGGGATAAATGCGTTGATCTCCTCGTCCCTGTCGCCAATCAGCCGCAACGCCACAGACTGTACACGGCCTGCGCTCAATCCGCGCTTTACCTTCGCCCACAGTACCGGGCTGATCTGATAGCCCACCAGTCTGTCCAAGGTGCGCCTGGCCTGCTGGGCGTCCACCAGGTTCATGTTAATATCCCGCGCCTCTTTTAAAGATGTTTTCACCGCGTTTTTGGTAATCTCATTAAAAGTGATACGATGCATCTTACCCTCGTCCGCATGGAGGGCGGTTTTCAAATGCCAGGAAATCGCTTCCCCCTCTCGGTCAGGGTCCGTAGCCAGGAAAATTTTATCCGCTTTGTTTGCAGATTTGCGAAGCTTTGCCAGCAACTCCCCTTTTCCCCGTATGGTAATATATTTCGGTTCAAAGTCGTGCTCCACATCAATGCCAAGCTGACTCTTCGGCAAATCTCTTACGTGTCCCTGAGACGCGGCCACTTCATAATTTTTTCCCAGGAATTTTTTGATGGTCTTCACCTTAGCTGGCGATTCCACAATTACCAGATACTTTGCCATATCCTGTCTCCTGTATACGCAAATACTCAATGTATTGGCAACCTTATATAATAATTCTTGCCGACTTCCTCCACCAGTCCCATCACTTGCAGCTCTGTCAAAAGAGACAGCACCTGCTGCGGCGGACAGCCGCATTTGGCGATTAAGGCTTCGTAATCCGTCGGCTGGAAACCTACACAACTATACACCAAATCCAAATCTCTTGCAAGACCTAACTGGCGTTTTTTAGAATCCTCCTTTGTTCTATATGTATCCATCCCCAGCTCTTTTAGAACCATTTCCGGCGACAAAGCGACTCCCGCTCCCTGGGCAATCAGCTCGTTGCAGCCTTCGCTTAGACGGTCGGTCACTCTTCCCGGCACGGCAAACACGGTTTTGCCCTGTTCCAAAGCACAGTCTACGGTAATCAAAGACCCGCTCCTTTTCCTAGCCTCCACCACCAGAAGCGCGTCCGACAGAGCACTGATCACACGATTCCTGGCCGGAAAACGCCAGCCGGTCGGAGGGGTCCCCGGCGGATATTCACTGATGATTCCCCCTCTTAATGGAATCCGCTCAAACAAGTCCCTGCTGCCTCTGGGATAACACACGTCTGTACCACAGCCCAGCACGGCAAATGTGGGTGTGCGTCCCTGCAAAGCCCCCTGATGCGATTCCCCATCGATCCCCATCGCCATCCCGCTGATTACCTGAACGCCGCAATTGCTGAACATACGGGCATATTCCCAGGCAACATGCCTTCCGTAAGCGCTGCAATTGCGCGCGCCCACCATGCCCACGGTCAGCTTGCCTTCCTCTGGCAGACGGCCGTTTACATATAAACAGGAAGGCATTCCGGGTAAATCCTGCAGCCTGCGGGGATATTCCGTCTGCCCCTTTTCGATACGTCTCAACGTCTTTTCCATTTTTGCAACCTCTAATGCTTCTGTTCCAGGAGCCGGTATCCAAAAGCCTCCCGGACATGGATATCCTGTATAATTTCCGATTCGTCCAAATCTGCAATTGTGCGAGACACCTTCAAAATCTTGTGATAAGAACGGGGACTCAGCCGCAGCTTGTTATAAATCTGTTCCATCCACTGGCTCGCTTCGCCGCTCATGGGACAATACTCGGCCACATTTGCACCGTCCAACTGGCTGTTAAACTGTATCCCGGTTTCCATATAACGCTCCTGCTGGATTTCCTGCACCCGTATCACCTTTTTACGCAAGTCTTCCGAAGAAATCCCAGTCTGTCCCCCGGAAATCTGTTCATATGCAGGTTCCTTTGTCTCCACGCACAGATCCAGCCGATCCAAGAGCGGCCCGCTGATTTTTGCCTGGTAGCGCTGCACCTGTGCCGGCGTACAGCGGCAGCGGTTCAGATCTGGGTAATAACCGCAGGCGCAAGGATTCATCGGTACAACGAAATTGATACAATTCAACGATGCACCCCTAAATGCAC
>CANOZK010000020.1 GCA_947571775.1 uncultured Lachnospiraceae bacterium
GGGAAATTAGATAAGGCACTGACGGATTCATTTATAAAGAGCCGTTGTTGGGAAACTTAATCTGGACTGAAGAGGATAACATGAAGAAGAAATTGTTTCGGGGAAATCTGTTTTTATTATTGATATTAGTAATGTTGCTTAGTGCGTCATGTGGCAAGAACAGGGCAACTACAATGAAACTGATAAAAACAGATGGGGAAGTTGGCGTGGAAAATGAAAAAGGAAATGCTGTTGATCTGATTGAGAACCTTGGGTTATACAATGGCTATGGCATAGGCACACAGAAAAAAAGTTTTGCATGGATTGATCTTGATGATACAAAGCTAACCAAAATGGATGAAAAAAGCGATGTTGACATCAAAAAAGATGGCAAAAAACTAGAATTAGTTGTAAATTCTGGGGGCTTGTTTTTCAATGTGACAAAGCCGCTGGAAGATGATGAAAGCATGGATATCCGTACTTCTACAACAATCTGTGGTATTCGTGGCACATGCGGATGGGTAGAATCTCGTGGAGATACTTCTTATATTGGCTTGCTTGATGGAAAGGTGGAGAGTTCTGTTACGGTAGATGGAAAAGAGGAAACAGTCAAAATAAATGCAAAAGAATTTTTTGTTGTTAAAAAGGACGGCGATAATGTTACCTATGAAGTTAAGGAGCTTACATACAAAGATGTGCCAGAATTTGTACAGGTAGAAATAGCTGATGAGACTTTTGCACTGGAAGAAGAAACAGATAATGAAACGGAAAAGGGTATACAATCTCTTTCTGAGTTAAGTGTAGAGAATAGGAGGATAGTAGAAGATGCGCTAAATGATAAATTTCAAGAAGCAATAAATAATCGAATTGATTTCAAAGATGAAGAAGCCATAGAGTATTCGATTACATCAGAAGATGCATCTTTTGATAATTTTACAATTAATAGCGATATGGCAAGAGTATCAAAATATAGTGGTGATCTATATGTTCCGTTTTCTGTAGACATTAATAATTGGAAAAGCTATTGGGATAATGCAAACTTTAATGAAGAAATGTATACAAAAAGCTATCAAAATGTAACAGGTTATTTTTTGGTACATGGTCTAATGAATAATGGGATGTTATCAGAGTATAGCATTGATATGAGTCCACTCTATCAAGATGAAAAGGAAATGAAGAAGTTATTTTTGGAAGAATAAAAATTATAATATCCAAATTTTTTTAAACTTTACATCTAGATAATGGAAAATAAAAAAACAAAAAGGAGATAAAAGGAATGAAAAAAATTTTAGTGATGGTTTTAGTAGGTATTATCGGTATGAGTGCTTTGGCTGGCTGCGGAAAATCTGAGGAAGAAAAAGCTATGGATGAGGTGGCTGAGCATCTAAGAGATGAAGCAGCGGCTGATGGCGTTGACCTTGATAAGATGGTTGAGGAAGAAGCTGAGAAATACAATGCTGAACTTGAAGCAGGAAACAAGAAAATTGCTAATGAAAATGAGTTCAAAGAAAGCCTAAAAAACAAAGAGATGGTGCCTTTGAAAGAGCAAGAAGAAATTTATATGAATGCCACAGATTCAGCTACAGCAAAAAAGGCAGCAGAAGAATTCAATAAAGCATATGACAAATACATGGAAGCCGCAATTGGAGAATATCTCGTTGATGAATATGCTGCTTCAGAACAGCTTAATAACAATAATATTCGTAGAGCAAAAATCAGTGATAATGAACTTCAAACAAGAGTAAATTATCTTGAAAACTGTTATGGAAAAAGCTATAACAAGATACAATTCTTTGATGATGATAATGAAAACATTTGTATTCTAATGTACAATGAAACAGATGACCAGATAGTAAGCGATGTAACACTTGTTTATAATGATAGAAAAAGCATCGTACCAAACCTTTCTAGTATAGAAAAGCCTGTTCAATGTGTTGAATTTGTTGTTAATAGCAACAGTCTAATTATTACAGATTATATTTGGGCGTATGAATTTACACCAGAAAATACATCAGGAACATCCATGGGAAATACAGATGGTTCGCCAGTTTATCCAGAAGGAGACTACAGCTATCGCACAGAACTTTGGGAAAACACAATCGAAGAATATAACTCTAAGATGCAATAAAATGCTTAAAATCTATTAGAATATTTGCGCTGTAATTTAGAAAGATAAGGAGAATGAAATGGACGATTTAATGAAAAAACTTGATATTGCGTATAGGGTTTATAAGCAGGCAAATTAAGGCTTTTGCAAAAGAGAAACAAAAGTTGATTGATTAAGAAAACTTAGCAGGTCAAAAGATTTTACAGAATAATGCACGAGTATTTGATTCTTGTTTGCATACATTAGACGAATCAAAAAGCCATAGGAGAAATCAATAAAAATTGATTAATTCCTATGGCTTTTTGATTGAATGTTTTTGAAATTTTTTTGTTTCAAATGCTTGACAAAAATATATATTCATTATAAACTTCAGTAAGTAGTAAATAAGTGTTCGATTTTAAGTGTAGATTTTATCTTTTTTGGGGGAGATAGATCTATACTTTTTTATTGCATAAATTACTACTATTGGAAATGCAAGTAAAAAAGACTTGCTTAGAATAAAAAATTTAAAATATAAAATAATTGAAAAAATGAAAGGAGGAACCAGAAACAAATCAGTTTGTTTTTGGTGAAAAAATTATATGAAAAACAATAAGAAATTAGCAATCGCAGGAGTATCTGCACTTGGTCTAGCAGCAGTTGGATTTGGAGCTTTCGCATTTTTTAGTGACAGTGCAGAGCAAAATACAGATGGTACAGTAGGTACTGTAGATGTTTCTTCTAAAGGAAATTTAACACTTAGCAATTCAGGGAATATCAACCCTGGCGATGAAGAGCCTGGTAAGGAAAATAGAGATGACACTACCTCTCATGAACTTAATTTTGGCATTACAAATGATGGCACAAAATCTATCGTAACCCGTAACATTATTGATATTATGGTTGATTCACATTACCAGTTAGAAGCTGATGGTTCTCTTTCCACAACAGAAGTTACTGAAGATGGAGTAGTTAATAAGAAATATATTGAGGTTGCAGAAGATGGCAGAGTGAACCTTGATCCTTCTATCTTCCATTTATATGTAAAGACAGGAAC
This sequence comes from uncultured Lachnospiraceae bacterium, assembly GCA_947571775.1. Taxonomy (GTDB): domain Bacteria; phylum Bacillota; class Clostridia; order Lachnospirales; family Lachnospiraceae; genus MGBC164599. Next base: position 3,123 of record CANOZK010000020.1, read on the forward strand.
AGAAGGTAATTATACAAACACAAAAATTGAAGAAGTTGAAGGACTAAAGACTTCTAATCCTATTATTCTTGTAAAAGGAATGAAGGATGGAAAAGTTGCTTATGTTCCAGTAGATGACAAGGATACTGTTACCGATGGCAAACTTGTTCTTAGATACATTATTGAAGGAGCTACTCTCGGTGGTACTTTTGGTGACGGAGAAGATGCCGATACTGTTGTTGTAGATAATGATTATGTAAAGGTTACAGCAGGTACAGACGCAAGTAAAAAGGCTAGTGCCGAATACAGATATTTCTTAGGAATGGATTCTGCACAAACTACAAATCCTTCTCTTGATGGCATGGTAAAGAATGACAAATATCAAGGAAGCCATTTAACGATTGACCTTACTGTACAAGCTATGCAATTCAGAAATACAGATGCAGGCGATTATGTAAATGGTGGAGATTGGCAAACAGTTTACACTGACACATTTACAACAGGTGGAACAAAGACTGTAACAGATTAATGATATTCAAATATAAAAGGCTCACATATGTGGGCTTTTTTCTGTTGAAAATAAAAAGTTTACTTAATTGTGAAATAATTAAAATGAAATATTGACATTTTTTAGAATGTGTTATAAACTTTTAATTGTGAAAGATATAATTGTTTTTCACATAATTTTTCATATTTTCACAATATAGATACAAGCCATAGGGTGATGTCCTATGGCTTTTGTTGGTTAATTTAGGAGTTTATTATCATGTCTAAGTTGTTATTAACAATTTTTCTTTTTTCTTGAAAATCTATATAGAATTTTTCAAATTCTCTTATTTCTTCTATTCCATCCTTCAGATATTTGTATAGTTTAGTTAATGCGCTTATTGAAAAAGAGCATGTAAGATCAAAACTAGAACTTCCACCTACAGGATTTCTTATCCTTTTTAAATTAAGTCCATTTTCATTAACTGTTAAATCCATTGTTGAATTTAGTGCATGTGTTTCATAAGAAAGCCCTCCATATATACCTTGGTAATATAGTTCATACCCTGTTTCTTTCATTAATTCATAAAAGTTAGATACATCACTACAAACCTCATACCACTGAATATGTACTTTTTTCCATGGCTTATGTTGCTTTCGGTTTAGATTTTCCTTTTGCTGTATCTTTTCTTCTCTGGCTTTATCCACTATTTGAAATATTTCTTTAGAGCTAATTATTCGTTTGAAAGCTTCCTCTTTTTTCTTAAATAGTCCGTAATCATGATTAAACTGTTCAGTCCCTTTATGTTGTAGCATTAATTTTCCAAATTTAGAGTTTTTATTAAAGTACGTTTTCCCTAATTCTATTTCTTGATAGTGATGTTCTAAAAAATATGCAGCAGCCCTTTTTTCTGTCTCCTCTTTCAAAACAAATTCTAGGCTTACAGTGTTTTCAATTAATGAGCGTAATAAAATTTGCGCTTGATTAAATGAAGAAACAGAAAAAAGCACATTTATAGCATCAAGTTGTTCCATTATTTTTCTAATAAATAAACACATAACTATATCAATAAAATCATCCTGCCTTGAAATGCCATAGGCAATCTCATTTTCTATTTCGCCATATTTAATTATTATAGATGATAATAGATAATTAACCTTTTCAATAGTTGATTTTACGCTTTCATTCTCATCAATGTTAAAAAATAGATCCTTGAAAATTCTTATATAATTAGTATCCATAATTATATCCTCCATATTTTATTATGAGCATATCATATAAAGTATCTGACTGTGATGATTATGCCTACAATAGCGCCCAACACAAAGAAAAATAAGGCGAACAATGCCTTTTTGATTGATTGCCACAGTGAACGCTTAGGAGTCGGTGGAGCAGGACTGGCACATATGTTTCCAAGGGTTGGATTAGTTATTGGCTTTCCAGAAGCATCAAGTGCCACCCCTGTTCTTGGATCGAATCTCCAATCCTTAGAAGGATTGTCAGATTTTCTGTCGCTGGCTAAATCAACAGATTCATCTTTTATGGTATCAAAGTCCTCTACTTTTGCCTGTTTAAAATATTCATATACAGGTTTTGCGCTTGCAGTATCAAATCCTTGTAGCCTGTTACTTGCCCAGAGGTAAGCATCGTCATGGTGGTCTATGTATACTAAAAGCACAGTATTTCCTGATTGTGTGAATATTGCTCTGAAATCCTGAGTTACTCTGGCACTTTTAAAATCAAGTTTTGTATTGAGCTTTTCTATTTTTAAGCTATCGCTCCGTAAGCTCCTTTGCATTAGCCGAATAGTTTCAAGAGATTTTTTCTGTACTTTCTTATCCAGTTTTGAAAATGCGTCTATATATGTATCTGAACAAACTATGTTTGTTGCCATGTAAATCCTCCCTTTAATCTATGACATTCATCAAAATATCAATCGTGAGTTCTTTTTTAATCTTGTCTGTTATGGTGAGCAGATAGGTATTATCCTTTTTCTCTATAGTAACGCCATCTATAGGAGTAGCCAATTCAAAAGAAAAATGTCTTGCGAATAAAGTATATGTTCCCCAAATGATTCCTTTAATAGTGTCCTCTCCAATGCCATTATAAAGTCTTTTGCCTTTAGATGTTGTTATGGAGTAAGACAGGAAGCCTCTATTCAAGCAGTTAGGAATAATATGCAATTTGATTTTTGGAATACTTTCCAGATATTTTATTTTCTTTCGGCTGGCTTTGATTGCTTTTTTTAAACGGTTGTTTTCTTCTTTAAGCAGTTGAAAGGAGATCATGTAGGTTTCATACAGTTTTCTTTTCATTTCCTCGTACTGCAAGAGCATATCATCATGGCGCATATGAGGGTTAATGTCCAGATCAGCTCGTTCGAGGTCATAAGAGCTTATATAGGAACGGCTGGCTTTCTTTTCTGCCAGAGCCTTTGCTTCGTCAAATAGCTTTTTTGCTTTTTCATTATGATAGAGATAGCTTTTGCTCAGTCCAGAGAGTTCGCATACTCTGGGAGCGGTGATCTGCTCGTCATTATGTATCATATCCTCCAAGACAGTTTTTAAGGTGTTGTATTTTTCTTGAATGATCTTCTGTCTGGCTTCTAACATAGGAGAAGTATTTCTTTCGTGGTCTTTTGGCATGGGCGTTCCCTCTCTCAGTTCGTTGATATGTCCATTTTACATTAATTTTTGGATTGGGGAAAGATGTTTTCAGTCTATATGAGGCATGAATTTATTCTGGTGGAAATAGACTGGCAGAATGATTTAAGAAAGTGGGCTTGGAGGAGTGGTATTTTGGCTATTTAAAAAATGCCTTCATTCCTAGATATTTACTTACTTTATACAGAGTTCACAGGGTTTACCATGTCTCTTTTTACAGCCATTTTGTACAGAATAAACAGAGTTTTATCACTAAAAAGTATTCCTTATATCTAATCGGTGAGGTTCGGGGAAGCGAGGCTGTGGATTTATTACAAGCTTTGAACACTGGACACGAAGGGAGTTTGTCAACGATCCATTCTAACAGCAGCAAAGATATGGGAAGCCGCCTAGAAACCATGGTGCTGATGGGCATGGATATTCCATTGGAAGCGGTACAGCGGCAGATTGTCTCCGGTGTGGATATCCTGATACATCTGGGCCGTCTCAGAGATAAAAGCCGCAAAGTGCTGGAAGTGGCAGAGATCATCGGAGTGAAAAACCAGCAGATTCAGTCACAGCCGCTGTTTGGTTATCAGGAGGGAAAGGGACTGGTACAGACAGGGATGTTAAAAAATCAGAAAAAGTTAGAAAGAGCAGGGATTGCATTATGAAGAGAGATTACAATACATATCATTTTCAATGGAAAGAATGGCTGAAATTCACGGCGGAGTGCGTGGGGATCTGTGCGGGCATCAATTATCTGTTTTATAAGAGCCTATGGGCGTTTGTGCTCATGTTGCCTGTTCCCTTTTTGTTTTATAAATGGAAGAAGCACAATTGCATCCGGGAGCAGAAAAAGCAGTTGAATTATCAGTTTAAAGACGCCTTATATGCTTTGAATGTGGCCTTACAGGCCGGACACTCTATGGAGACGGCGGTGCTCTGCTCTATCCGGGATTTGGAGAAACTTTATCCCAAAAGCGCAGATATTTTACAGGAATTCATTTATATGGAGACACAGATGCATATCAGCGTGCCGTTGGAGAGCTTATTTTTGGACCTGGCAGATCGCAGCAAATTAGAGGATATCGAAAATTTTGCCGCTGTCTTTGCCGCAGCCAAGCGTTCTGGCGGAGATTTGCCCAGGATTGTGCAGAAAACAGCCCGGATGCTGACCGATAAAATCGAGGTAAAAAAAGAAATAGAGGCTACCGTGGCGGCGAAAAAGATGGAGCAGGTCATTATGAGTATGATGCCGTTCGGGATTATCCTGTATATGCAGTTGACCTCACCGGGGTTTTTGCAGATTCTGTACGGGAATGTATTCGGGGCTGTCACGATGAGCTTGTGTCTGGGGATTTATTTTCTGGCCTATTGGATGGGATGCCGGATCGTGGACATTGAGGTGTAAGTATGTGGCTGCATATCGTTTTGGCGGCGGGAACGGCTGTATTGGCGGGTTTGGTTGTCTTGAGCAAAATCCCAGGTCAGAAGATTTTAAGTGCGCGGGAATGGAAATGGTTGCTGCTGCTGTTGGCGGTCGGAAACGCTCTGGGAGCTTGGATGACACATACACAAAACCGCGATCGCCAGTGGAAGGAGGAGATGTATTTTGAAAAACAGCCAGCAGGGGAAGGTAGCTATGAGCAGGAAATGCAGGTAAACATTCAGGGGGAAACGTTCCCAGTCTATGTGCGCATACCGGAACAGGAAGGTTCCGAAGAAGAGGAGAGGCAGCAGGAAACCGCGGCGCCAACGCCGGGTCTAAGTGAAAGAATTGAGCAGGCAATCTCTGTATATAACCAGGAAAAATCCGAACCAGATTGCTATTACCTGCCCACGTCTCTGAATGGAAAGGCGATTGTCTGGACGCGGCCCTGGGATACATCCGGCGCCGTTCTGACGGCCTTGTGCGTGGTAGGAGCCTGCTGTATTCCCATTCAGAAGCAGAGGGCAAGAGAGCAGATGCGGCAGAAACGTTTGCGGCAGATGCTGCTGGATTATCCCGGCTTGATTACACGGCTAGCCTTGCTGATAGAGGCGGGTATGACCGTTCGCAGAGCCTTTGAGAAAATTGCGCTGGATTACAAGCGTAAGAAGGAAAATGCGCGCTATGCCTACGAAGAACTGCTGAAATCCTATTATGAAATGGAGGCCGGGATAATGGAAGAGCAGGCGTATGAAAATTTTGCAAAAAGGTGTGGGCACCCCAAATACCGGACACTTTCGGCCTTATTAATACAAAATCTGAAAAAAGGAAACCGACAGTTATTGGATATCCTGGAAAAAGAATCGGCAGAAGCGTTTGAGGAGCGCAAACGCTATGCCCGTGTGCAGGGAGAAGCGGCGGCGACAAAACTTCTGATTCCCATGGTACTGATGCTGTTCATTGTATTAATCATTCTGATTGTTCCGGCCTGTATATCGTTTTACCAGATGTAAGCCGCAAAGCAGTTTCAAACAGCCTTTAGAAAGGAGGTGAAGGCCTATGAATGAGCTGGGCGCGTTTTTTGCAGAGGAAGATGCGATTGGCGTGGTTGAGATCATTTTGATTTTGGTAGTCTTGATTGGGTTAGTTCTGATTTTCAAAGAACAGTTGGTCAAGCTGGTGGAAAAAATTCTGGAAAAAATCACCGCGCAAAGTGAATTGATTTAGAAATTTATCACAAATCTTACAGCAATCTTATCTTTAAAAATTCCAATTCAAAAGGGAGTGTATCGCTGGATGAGAAAAGGCAGTATCACCGTATTTTTTGCCCTGATTTTATCTATAATTATTGTCTTAATCTGTACCGCCACAGAATCGGTAAAAATGATGTGCGCTAGAACGCAGATTGCCAACGGCGCGGATGTAGGAATGTACTCGCTGTTTGCCCAGTATGACAGAGATTTGCTGGAGCGGTATCATCTGTTTTATTTAGACGCTGCTTATGGTACGGGCACTCTGCAAATGAGCGAGGCATACCGAACCGTGAAAGCGTATATGGAGCCGATTTTGCATCAGAATTATCTGGATTTATCCATTGCTTCCGGCGGTATCACCAGTTTTGTTCTGGCAACCGACTGTGGTGGGCGGCCCTTTTTTAACCAGGCAGTGGCTCATATGAGGGATGGGCTGAATCATTCAGAGATACAGTTCCTTGCAAAGAAAGTTTTGGAGGATTCCAAAGAAGCTGCATATTGGCAGGAGAAAGGAAAGCAAATCGAAGGCTATCATTTTCTGGAAGCCTATGAGGAGGAAATGGCGCGAGCCGGAAACGAAAGCGCCCAGGCAGAGGCAGAGCTGCCAAGGCCGGAAGAAATACGAGCAGAAACAGTTGTGGAAAATCCCATTGAGAATCCTGTCGAGAATCCCATCAATACAATTCGAGAAATACAAAATAGAGGAATTCTGGATCTAGTTTTTGCAGATTCTTCGATTTTATCAAAACAGGAAGCGGCTGTCTCCCAGTTTCTTTCTAGCCGGTATTTGGAGCAGGGGATGGGGATACTATATCCAGCGGCAACACAAAGTTCTGTGAGGGAAAAAGTGTTGTTCCAGGAATATCTGATGCAAAACTTGGGTATGTATCTTCAGCCGTCGGGCAGCGCTTTGAAATATCAGATGGAATATATTCTCGAAAAATCCCACAGTGACAAAGAAAATCTGGAACGGACGGCGCAGCGGCTGCTATGGATACGGGAGGGGGTGAATTTTACTTTTTTGTATGCAGATCCGCAGAGGCGGGCGCAAAGCGCGGCCTTGGCCGCGGCGATCGCCAGCGGATTTCGGGTCGCTCCATCCGTGGAAGTAATTGAACGGGCGCTTCTTTTTTGCTGGGCTTTTGGAGAAAGCGTTCTGGAGGTAAAAGCGTTGTTTGACGGTAATCAGGTACCAAAGATAAAGAATCCGCAGAACTGGATTTTGCCCTTGGAAAATTTATCGAATCTGCCGATTGAACTTTCGGTACAGCAGCCAGGAGGAGAAGAATCGGGGATGGCGTACGGCCATTATTTAAGGGCGCTGTTGTATCTGGAACCGGAAAGTGAACAAGTGATGGGAAGTATGGATTTGATTGAGGCGGATATCCGAAGTCAGCCGGGCAGACAAAATTTTCGTCTGGATTGCTGTCTGGAAGCTATGGAGGCGGCAGTGGATGTAGAAGTGAACCAGACCAGGAGTTATACCGTGCTGCACCGATACGGATATTATTGATAGAATTAGGAGGTGTCAAAACATGTTTTTTGTCAGAAGTTGTGGATTTCGGCAATCAGACGCACACTCTTTTCAAAACCAGAAGAAACGCTTTTGGCAGAAAGCATTTTTGGATGTCTTGCGCGAGGGAGTGCTGACTGTGGAGATGGCTTTTATCCTTCCTCTGTTTTTGCTGGGAACGGCAACGCTGATTGGCTTTATGGACGTGATGAAAACTCAGACAGAGAGAGTCAGCCAGTTGTGTGAAAAGGCTATGGAAGAGGGGATTTATGCCTATGCAGCGGTGGAAAGGCAGACAGAGATTGAACTGTCGGAAACCTATGCTTATAGGCTCTCAGTATCCCTTGTTCCGCTTCCGGCTATGGTGATGACAAACCGGGCGCAGGTACATAGTTGGGTTGGGATGGAGAGGGAGGAGGTACAGGATGCAGCGGAGGAGATGGTTTATGTAAGCGAATCCGGGAGTGTATACCACACGAATCCCCAGTGCAGTTATGTGGAGCTATCTATTTCTCAAGCAGCGGGAGCCGATGTAGAAAGTTTAAGAAACCAGTATGGAGCCAAGTATGCGCCCTGTGAATCCTGTTCCAAGGGAATGCCTCCAGCAGAGATTGTATATATTACGGGGCAGGGAACCAGATACCACAACCTGATTAGTTGCAGCCGTCTAAAACGTACCGTTTGGCTCATACCTCTGTCCGAGACAAGAGGACGTCCGCTGTGCTCTAGGTGCCGAAAAAAATAGAGAGGTGGAAAAAAGATGGAATCGATTTGTGTATTGAGTTTTCTGGGTATCAACAGCTATTTGGATATACGAAAAGGCCAGATATCGTTATGCCTGGCGGCAATCTATGCCGCACTGGGGATTCTCTATATTATTCTGTATGGCCAACAGCAGTTGATTTTGCTGGTCGGAGCTGTACCGGGATTGCTATTGTTGCCTGTCGCAAAGTTCAGCGGCGGGGCGTTGGGAATGGGAGACGGCCTGGTGGTTCTGATTTCAGGACTTTACATGGGTATCTGGAGGACACTGGAATTTGTCACGCTTGCGCTGCTTTTGGCCGCTGTGTGGGCGGGGTTTCTGATGATTTTCAAAAAGAAGGACAGAAAGGCCAGCTTCCCATTTATCCCTTTCTTGCTGGCGGCTTATGCATTGCCCTGGATGATACGGGCGGCGGAGGGATGGAGAGGATGAGAAAGGGAAGTCTGACGATCGAAACAGCTCTCTTAATGCCGATTGTGCTTTTGGTGTGGATGGGAGTGGTGTCTGTGTGCCTGTTTGTCCATAACCGCGCATGGCTGACGGCGGCGGTCTATGAGTCGGCCATCACAGGAAGCTGGGATTTCATCTGCAAAGAAGGCGATGTCGAAAGCCGGGCCTGGGAAAAGATAAACATGCTTTTGCAGAATCCTCTGTACGGTTCCAGCAAGATTCATACTGCGGTTGAAAAGCGGGGGGATACGCTTTTGGTATCCGTGGAGGGCAGGCACAGCTCCTACGGCGGAATACAGTGGAGATTTCAAGTCACAGGAAGCAGGAAGTTATACCATCCGGTTTCTTTTATACAGAACATCAGAAGGGGACAGACAGGAGGGGATTAAGTTTGAGAGGAAACTTTCCAATCTACCTGGGTAACGCGGCGAGGGTGTCAGGAGGAGAAAATTATGGAAATTCATTATAAACATGAGATTACCCGCAGTTATTTGGTGATACAGCCGGACGGGGAGGTGGACACGAAAGCGTACCCGCTGCGCATGGTTCTGAGCAATTCCATACCCGGCCTGCTCCCCTGCAAACTTCAGAAGGCAGACGGAAAAGTTTGGTTTTATTACGATGTGACTGCGCGGCAGCAGATGTCGGATTCCTGTCAAAAGCTGACCTACAAGCAATTGAGGAAAATCTATCAGGGATTACTGAAAATATTTGAACAGATGGATGAATATCTGCTGGACGCCAATCAGTTGCTCCTGGACGTCCAATACATTTATCTGGATGAAAAAATAGGAAATCTATATCTGTGCTATCTGCCGGGATACGAAAAGCCGATTCGGGAACAACTGCGCCATTTTACAGAATATTTGCTTCCACTCGTGGATCATCGGGATTCCAGAGGGGTTACGCTGAGTTACGGCGTTTACCGTCTGCTGGCGGAGAAAGGCTTTCAGACAGAGGCGGTGGGGGAAATCCTTCGCAGAGCAGAAGCGCAAGAAAACGTCGACGCGCAAGGAGTAGAAGACATACCACAAGAGAGCAAGCCGTTTGCAAATTTTCAAAGGGATAGGAAAGAGAGAACAGGAAAGAGCGATAAGGAGGAGGAAAAGCCCCTGCAAAAAAGAATGGGAACAAAACAAATGCTTCTATTTCCGGCAGGTTTCGTTCTGTTGGCAGGGTTTTTGATCTTCCGACGAATGGGATATCTTTTGGGCATCACATTTCCTGTCATGTTGGCGATTCTTTTTGGCGGGATTCTCGCGGCTGCCTGGATAGTCCAAAAGAAGAAAAGAAAGTCCTCGGAAGAACCTCTTTGTAAAAGTCCGCAATATCAAGGCCCTGCGCTGGTGTGTGAGGAGATGGAGCAGGTTCCGCCGATTCTGTTAAGCCAGGAAACCGTTGCAATCGAGGAGGTGGACGAAACCGGACAGTCAGGCGCTAGAATCCAGAGAAAAGAGGAGGGCTATTGGATTACCAGGCTTTTGTCCGAAGAAGAAATCTTTCTAAATGGCAGAAAGCTGGAAATTGAGGAAGAATATCTGTTGCATCCAGAGGATCGAATAGTGTTTGCCGGCCGATGTTATCGGTTCACAGAATCATAAACACAACGGAAAAGGTATCTGAATTGCCGCGAGTAAACCACGTTTTTCTTTACATTTACCAGATGTTATGATTTAATATAGGGAACACTAGCAAAGGCAGGTAAAACAATGGATGCTCAAACACCCGATTATAAAATATCCGGTTATAAAATATCTGTGACGATTGCGATCATATGTCTGAATGCCACGGCGTTTTTGGCGGTGGAAGTTACTGGGGGCAGTGAGGATCTGGGGCATATGATCGCCTGTGGAGCGGCATATGCGCCGCTGATTACACAAAATCATGAATATTATCGGCTGTTTTCCTGTATGTTCCTGCATTTCGGCATGACCCATCTGGTCAACAATATGCTGGCGCTTTATTTCGTGGGCGGGCATCTGGAACGCGCAGTCGGCAAGCTGAGGTTCCTGGTAATTTATCTGGCGGGCGGGCTGGGTGCGAGCGGGCTGTCTTATCACAGAAGCGTGCAGACGATATCTATGGATGTCTCTGCGGGAGCGTCCGGCGCGGTATTCTCTGTAATTGGCGCGATGATTTATGTACTGCTTTTAAACCGGGGGCAGTTGGAGGGACTGACCATGCGCCAGATGGTTTTTATGGCGGTCTTATCGCTGTATTTCGGATTTACCACTACGGGGGTAGACAATGCCGCTCATGTAGGCGGACTTCTCTGCGGCTTTCTACTGGCGGTTATTCTGTATCGTCGGAGACGGCTTTCAGGGGAAATGACAGGGTAAAGATGCTTCCTTTGCTGAGGCAGGACGATACCTTTACGCTGCCGCCATGGGCCTGCATCACTTGCTGAACAATTGCAAGACCCATCCCGGTTCCAGATTTTTTGTGCGTCACAAACGGCTCAAAAAGTGTGGGCAGGTATTCCTCCTCAATGCCGCAGCCGTCGTCCTGGATCTGAATACAGAGGGCGTTGTCTTCTCTTCTGGTGCTGATATGTATGGTTCCCTTTTTGTCCATGGCTTCTCCGGCATTGCGGATTAGGTTCAGCAACGCCTGATGGATTTTGAGAATATCTAGGGACAACAGCACATCGCCGTCCAGGGCGGAATTGTCGCAGGTCAGACAGATTCCCAGATATTGGCAGATAGGCGTCAGCTCTTTCGTCAACTTTTCCAGATAAGAGGAGATGTACACGGGTTCTCTGGAAAGCTTTCCTGAGCTGTTATAAAGAGATAATTCATCCAGCAGTTTCATCAGAAAATCCATCTGATCCAGGATGTCATCCCAGTATTCATAGTCTGCCACTTCAGGGTGGGCTTTTTCAATAAACTGAAGGTAACTGTTGATAAGGGTCACTGGATTCCTGATTTCGTGAGAAACCTTGGATAGCATAAACTGGAATTCCTGTTTCATTTGTTCAATTGTTTTTCTTTCTGACATGATTAGAGCCTGTACTTTCTATTCAAAATATGAATTTTATCTAGAGTCTGTTTTGATAAACGGATTTGCTGGATAAATATTCGGTAAATTGTTTCTTTTTCATAATTTATAATAACATTTGTCGAAGAAAATGGCAATTATATCTTTTTTAGTTATATTTACTGAAATTTATTTGATTGGAGCATCATAGATGGAATTCGCTGTTTTCGGCAGCATACTCTTTACCCCTTACGGATTCTTCCTGAATAATGATATTTTTGCAAAAAATTGTTATTTATAGTTGCGTTTGAAATGCAATAAGTGATATAATTATCTACAAGATGAATATTTCCGAAATGGGGTGGAGGTAATCGGCTATGGACTGTATTTTTTGTAAAATTGCAAATGGGGAAATTCCGTCGGCTACATTATATGAGGATGAGGATTTTCGCATTATTTTAGATGTAAATCCCGCTAGTAAAGGACATGCATTGATTTTGCCAAAAAAACATGCCAGTAATCTTTATGAATTGCCGGATGAATCGGCGTCTAAAGTTCTGATTTTGGCAAAAAATATGGCGGAAAAAATGACAGAAGCTTTAAACTGCGACGGACTGAATTTGGTGCAGAATAATGGTGAGATTGCCGGACAGACGGTTTTTCACTTTCATATGCATTTGATTCCCCGTTATGAAGGAGACCGTGTGAAAGTGGGCTGGAAGCCGGGCAAACTGTCAGATAAAACAAAGGAAGAGTTGCTGTCTGCATTGAAAATAGGAGGCTAATGGAGAAGGAAACAGAAGATGAAAAGGGAAAAATTTGATCAGCTTTATCAAGATTATTATAGACTGGTACTGCATGTGGCTTATGATATTGTGCAGGATTATGGCGGAGCACAGGATGTTTGTCAAGAGCTGTTTATCAAACTGGACGAGAAAATAGAGAGTTTGGATGAAGAGCCAATCAAGGGATGGATTTTGAGAAATACTTACAGGAAATCCATTGATTATCTGAGAAAATCCTACCGGAAGAAAGAAATACCTGTGGCCATAGAGAAGATGGAACAAGAATTGGTTGTGGACTATCTGGTGGAAGCAGAAATGGAAGAAGCCAGACAAGAGTTCCGTAATTTTGTAATGGAGGAATTGAGAGCAAAAAATCCAACATGGTACGATCTAGTAGACAGAATTGTGTTGAATAACGAGTCAGCCAAGACGGTAGCACAGGAGTATGGGGTCACGGTAATGAATCTGAGAATGAAAATCAGTCGTGCCCGTCGTTGGCTGAATAAGCATTATTATCACCTTTATAAAGATTTGTGAGAACTTGTTATTTCTTCAAACAGATTGGTGATACGTGTAATGGAATCCATGGTATTGTTTTTCTTCATAGTATTGATATAGGATTCCCGATGGCAATATAAATCCCGGATGGCAGACAATAAGGTTTCCTCGGTGATCGCTTCCTCTTCCAGCACTATGCTGAACCCTTGGCGTTCAAAGGAACGGGCGTTGAGAATTTGGTCGCCGCGGCTGGCCTTGGCGGAAAGCGGAATCAGCAGACTGGGTTTCTGGAGGGCCAGGATTTCGCAGATTGCGTTTGCGCCGGCTCTGGATACGATTACGTCCGCCAGGGCAAAGAGATCCGCCAGTTCTTTTTTGATATATTCAAATTGAACATAACCTTCGGTCTGTTCCAGAGAAGCGTCCAGTTTTCCATTTCCACAGAGATGGATGATCTGGAAGTCCGGCAGAAGCTGGGGCAGGATTTTGCGGATATTTTCATTGATGGAGGCTGCGCCCAGGCTCCCGCCGATGATCAGGATGACCGGTTTGCGATCCTCAAAACCGCAGAATTCCAACGCCTTTTGCGCATCTCCTTGCAGTAGCTCTTGCCGGATGGGGCTTCCGGTGAGTACCGCTTTGTCTGCTGGGAGCTGTGAAGCGGTTTCCGGAAAATTACAACATACTTTTACGGCAGATGGGATTGCCAGTTTGTTGGCCAGTCCCGGAGTCATGTCGGATTCGTGTATGATGGCAGGGATATGCTGATGCTTGGCGGCAATTACTACTGGAACCGTTACAAACCCGCCCTTGGAGAAAACCAGGTCTGGTTTGAGTTCCTTTAGTAATTTTTTCGCCTGTCCATACCCTTTGACTACGCGGAACGGATCGGAGAAGTTCTTCCAGTCAAAATAACGCCTTAGTTTTCCAGAAGCAATGCCATAATATGGAATCTTGAGTTCTTCAATTAATTTTTTTTCAATACCCTCGATTGATCCAATATAGGAAATGCGGTAGCCCAGTTCCGTCAGACGGGGAATCAGGGCAATGTTGGGAGTGACATGTCCGGCAGTGCCGCCGCCGGTAAGTACAATATGTTTCATAAATGAGTTTCCTCCTGGTTATCCTTATAGTATGAAATTGGTTATAACAATTCCAAGACATATAAGCAAAAATCTCAGTGCCAAGGGCAATTTCAAATGGATTTTTGTTTGTAACAGTCAAGGCGTCCGAATGGTTACGGTTGTTCATACTATCATGATATGTTTCATATATGGTTTCGTTTACAAACAAACTCTAACCATAATATGAACCCCAAAAGCAAAATTGTCAAGAAGAGATGGAGGTCTGATGAAAAAAAGGCGCAAGTTTGGGAAACTGGACAAGTTGATAAAGGCAGAGCAGGACCGCCAGGCTCGGAAAATAGAGGAAAGTTTGAGTCAGGACGGCTCTTTTGACCCAGATAAAATAGACAGCGAGGCTTTATACCAGCGTATTCAGGAGGGGATTCATGAGAATAGGGAACGGAAGAAAAGGATGGAGTTGGAAAGAGCGATGATAAAAAGAAAGAAAAGATTACGCTGGGTGGAAAAAACAGCGTGTTTTTTTATTGCAGTAGTATTGGCAGTTTTTGGCGCAAGTATGACTAGTGAAGCCAATAGAACATATCTGAAATATACAATGCGATATTTGACAGGAGATGAAATTGTTGTTCAAATAGGGAATGGCGAAAAACAGAGAAACATGGAAGATTTAAATGAAAAAGAGAAAGTTTTGGCTTATCAGGAAATTCAAGAAAAATTAGGTATTCCTGTCCCTGATTTTCAGTATGAGCCAGAAGGACAAAGGGGATTTGAATACAATATTTGGCACGAAAATGCTGCTGCGACTATTGATTATCAATTCGGAGATACAATTATAAATTTTTGTATGGTTAATAAAGAAAGAACTGAAGTGTCTGGTATGACTATTGAAGGTAAAATAATAAAGGAAGTAGATGTTTTGCGAGGGGCACTTACTATTCCAGTACAGAAAATTAAGGATTTTGGGGATGAAGAACCTAGTTATGTGGCTCAGTGGGAATACAAAGATGGCTATTATCAATTGAGTGGAAAGATTGAGGAAAAAGAGTTTTTAGAAATTGTGGAAAATATTTATTATTGAGGCGTTATGTTTTTGGTTTATAGCCGTATTCTTTATGTAGCGTAAGTGGGACAGGAAGTGAAAGTGTAAACCGATGCGGCATAAACTTTGTAAAAGATTATCATTATTTTGTACGACAGTTATGGTAGCGACTGCGGCATTTTTACCTAATACCTTGGTATACGGAGCTTCAGAGGATAAATCTATCTATGCAGATGTGCTAGAAGACGCAGATACAGTAACAGATACCAGTACCATTTTAACCAGGGGAAACCTCTTGAATTATGGGACTGTTACCATGACAAAGGTCAATTCTATGTGTGTTAGAATTTCTGGTATTACACAGGCACACAGGGTTTGTGACACATTAGGGCTTGATCTTTTTTTGTATAAAAGTTCGGATGGAGAAAATTTTTCAAATTATCGGAAATTTCCTTTTACCAAGGGAAATGATCATAAACTTTATCAAACGTTAGAGGTAATTGTTCCTTCTGGCTGCTGGTATCGTTTAGGCGGTGGTCATGTTGCCGTTTTAGGTAATGATGGAGAAAGTACCACCACAATGACAAAAGGAATCTATGTTAATTAGAAACCGAAGCTTTCTGCTGTGTTTTAAGTAAGAATAGAATAGTTCCTGAAGATGTTGTCCCAAAAAGATAATATCCACCGTTCAATTCATTTGTACATATGGGTTGTTCATGATTGTATATAATTCTCTATAAGACGTTGAAATCGGGATAAGGCATATATTTACCACGAACATAAAATAAAAAAACACTTACGCTACACATAATATGTCAGCGGCGGTTACTGTCTTTCCCGCTGCGAGCTTATCCTCGATTTCTTCGTAACAAGAGCCTGTTGGAACATGGCCAGCAGGCTCTTTTCCCTTACTTTATAGGAAATTCCGAGTTTCTGAGGCACAAAAAAACGTATGTTTACACAATATACTGACGATGCTTCAGAAATCCTGATTTTATAAGGAATATTGGGCAAGGGAAACTATTTTTACACAGTTTGAAAAAAACATTTTTACATAAATCTGGGAGCTTCGTCAGCCAACTAACATCAAAAATATATACTCTTTTCATACAAGATTCCTAAAATGTGGTATACTAAAATTGCAGACAGTAATTCGAGCAAATAGAAGGGTACAGTAATGTGTACAAGATCCGAATTATAGATAGTACTTAAAAAGGTAAAAGTTGCTGCAAAACGGCTTTACGGAGACAAATTAAATCGGATCATTCTTTATGGTTCATATGCCCGTGGAGACAATACCGAAGAGTCAGATATAGATATTATGATTGTCTTAGACTGTGATACGAAGGAAATAAAAAAGCTACGAGGTTTAACTGCTGAAATGGCGAGTAACATCTCTCTCGAACAGGAAGTTTTTCTTTCTGTTTTGTTGCGGGATAAGAAGCAGTTTGAAAACGGACTTACTTTTCTTCCATTTTATCAGAATATTGAGAGAGAAGGAATAGCAGTTTATGGATAAAAAAAGAGAAGATTTATGCCGTTACCGCTTAGAAAAAGCTAGAATATACTTATCATCTACAAAATTATTGGTATAGTCAGAGGATACTGTGGTGCAGCAAATCGATCATATTATTCCATTTTTCATTGTATCAGGAGTTTATGAAATTAGACAGATGAATTTGATTGAGAAAGGCCAGGTACATAATAAAAGAATCAACTTTAGCGGTAAGAATGGATTCAGATTTAAAGAAACAAGTAGAACCGCTATATGAGCAGATGGGAACATCATTTGCTTAGGCAGGAAGAATATTTACAAAGCAGAGTGTCAGGAAGAAAAACTATGCCTTTTACAATACATCTGGAAACGACGAAAGCAAGAAAAATATTGGAAATTGCCAATGAAAAATATGTAGTTCCAGATGATATAGATGAATGCAACGATGAAATAGCAGAAATATGAAACATTATAAGTATATTATCATATAACAATTACACTATTTTCGATAATGGATATAATAAAACCTTTAGACGAAATGGTACAGATACTTAGCTCGGAAAAAAGAGGGATCTCCTTGAAAATAGATCCAGACAGATTCTAAAAGAGGGATTACTTATGGATAATTTTTTAATGAAGCCAAAGGTTGATTTTGCCTTTAAAGAGATCATGGCAGAGGAAAAGGCACGTATCGGATTTTTATCCGCTGTATTAAAAATCAAACCAGAAAATGTCAAAAATACACAGATTCTTAATACGAACCTGCGCAAAGAACAGGAAGATGACAAACAAGGCATTCTGGACGTCCGACTGTTGATGAATGATAACATAGAAATTGATATTGAAATTCAGCTCTCAGCTCTGAAAGTATGGGCCGACCGTTCTTTGTTTTATTTATCAAAAATGTATGTGGATCACATTTCTTCTGGCCAGGATTATAAAGTTTTTAAGAAATGTGTGAGTATTAGTATACTGGACTTCGACCTTTTCCGCGGGGAGACAGAATTTTATTCCTGTTTTCATATTCGGGAGGATACGCGTCATTTCATCTACACGGATAAAATGGAATTCCATGTGATTGAGCTGACTAAACTGTCAGAGAAACTTAGAGAAGACTGCCGTGATATTGAACTATGGGCAAGATTCATCAACGCCGAACGGAGGGAGGAATTTGACATGTTGGCACAAAAAGACCAATACATTGCAAGCGCCTATGAACATCTCCAGGTCATCAGCCAGGATAAAGAAAAACGTTTGGAATACGAAGCCAGGCAGAAAGCAATCCTGGATTACAATCAAATGATGCGGGAGGCTGAAGAACGAGGTGAAGAACGAGGCAGAGAACAGGGAGCTGAGCGTATCAATCAATTAAATTCTCTTTTGATACAAGAGAAACGTTTCGAGGACTTAGAACGTTCTACAAAGGATAAAGATTTTCAACAGCAGTTAATGCATTACTATAATTTATAGAGAACAATAATAATTTACACAAGATATCTGGGTATTCCATTATTTGGGATACCCTTATTTTATTTGATGTAATTCAAAACGGAGAAAAAATACTATGATAAAAGAAAAAATCCAAATTGTCCATCTTCAGATGGTAAAAGAAAAGGAACTACCTTATGGGAATACAGAGATAAACAGCCCGGAGGCAGCAGTACAGTTTATAAAAGACGTCGTTGCGGATATGATTTGCGATAGGGACAGAGAATGTATGGTGGTCTGTGCAGCAGATACGAAGCTGAAACCGGTCTGTATCCAGATTATAGGGATAGGAACCATAAATTCTTGTCTGTATTCCATACCAGAGATATTTAAAATGGCCTTATTATCCAATGCAGCCGGTATCCTGCTCTTTCACAATCACCCCTCCGGGAATCCAACCCCAAGCAGAGAAGATATAGAATGCACTGGAAAAGTAGCGGAAGCTGGGAAGCTGTTAGGAATAAGCCTTCAGGATCACATTATATTGGGTGAGAATGGCTATTATTATAGTTTTAAGGAAGCTGGAAGATATTTTTAACACTGCCCTCAGACGGATAAAAAAATCTGAAAACAGTGTTCTTTATATGTTTAAAATTGATAGCATAGATTTCAGAAGGTTCTCGGCATACTATATAGAAAAAGTAATGGGAAGGATTTCTATGAAAGAAATTATCGATATCATTGCCCTTTCGCTGGGCTCAATTATTGCTATTTTCATACTTACAAAATTAATGGGGTATCGCCAGATGTCCCAAATGAGTATGTTTGATTATATTAATGGAATTACGATAGGATCTATTGCAGCAGAAATGTCTACCTCATTAGAAGAAAATTTTGTACAGCCATTGACCGCTATGTTTGTTTATTCATTTGCAGCAATTCTGCTATCTTGGATTAGTTCAAAATCCATCAAAGCACGCCGGGTAATTGAAGGCACACCGTTGGTATTGATGAATCATGGAGAACTTTATTGGGAGAATCTGAAGAAGGCCAAGATTGATGTGAACGAATTTTTGGTTCAGTGCAGAGTCAACGGATATTTTGATGTGTCAAAGTTGGAAACAGCTATCCTGGAAGGTGATGGAAAGATCAGTTTCCTTCCCAAAGCATCCGAGCGCCCGATAACACCAGCCGATATGAATCTTTCCGCCCAGCAGGATTATATGGTGGCAAATGTGATCGTGGACGGAAAGATTATAGAACAGAATCTGCGGCATACCGGAAATGATGAGAAATGGCTAAAGAATCAGATTAAAGGGCAGGGCGCTAAGCAAGTAGAAGATGTACTGCTTGCGACCTGTGATTCATCCAATCAGGTAACCGTCTTTTTAAAAGAACATCGGAAGGAAGTGAAAAATATTCTGATGTAATGGTATTTTAATATAGAATTAAATACCAGCCTTGGAGGAGCCGTAACATTTACTTTTTCTTTCTCCAATCGCTTATAAATGGATATCTTCTTCAAAAATTGTTTTATTATCAAATTATGGCCTACAACATACAAGTCAATGTATATTTATAATTTCACAACACTTTGGGTTTACTTACTGTAATATTTGCAAAAAAATAAATGCTGTTGCTCTGCTATATTATAGTTTTAAAGAAGCTGCAAAATATTTTTGACACTGTTTTCAGACAGATTGAAAAAGTCTGAAGGTAGTGTTCTTTTTATAGTCAAAAAAGAAAGAAAAAGGATAATTCAAACAAAAACTAGGACAAATTCAAAGAAGCACAAAAGGACAAAGCCCATGACAACAGAAACATTTGATTTGGGGAACAACCCGAATTACAGAGGAAATAAAGGGAGTTAGTCCTGGAAGGCAAAGACAAACTGCTGAAATCCCATCCGTGTGTTATTGTAAACGATAACACTACAAGGAAGCAATCATTTACGATGCAAAGCTAAGATAATGATAACTCCAAAGAATAAATGATTTTATAGAATTGATTTTTCCGTAACAACATTATTAGAAAAAGTCGAGAAAGCTATTGTGTTTTTGTGAACAACGCTTGTCCCCCGTAGATATTTGAAATGGCATCTTCGGGGGAATTTGTCACACCTCTTTTTTTGGTTCCGTATGTTTCAATAAGAAAGCCTTTTTCAGCAGGGCAAAGCCCTCCTTTACCAATTCCTGCTCTTGAGGAGATAAGGTTGAAAATTCTTCCGACGCTGTGGAAGGTTTCTGGGACTCTGCTCTTTGTCCCCTTAAAAGAAAATCTGCGGAAACATCCAATACATCACATATCTTTAACAGCGTAGGCACAGAACAGCCCACAATGCCACGCTCCAGATCCGAAATGTATTGAGTGGAAACATCAATTTCTTCCGCGAATTTCATCTGCGTTATCTGGGCAGCTTTGCGCGCTTGCTGGATACGCCTTCCCATAGCAGTTTTATATTCTTTTCGTTCACTCATAATTTTATCACCTTTATTTTTAAATATTAACTAATAGTGGAAAAATTATAAATCATGTGCTAATATTAGTATAACTGTAATATTAGAAAAAATAATAGTGTAACATTTGTTTTTGAGGATCGAGGGAAAAAGCTTAAAAATGAGGGCGTTTGTTTATAGACAAGCCTCTGACAATGAATGATTTCGCACCCTCTTTCTGTTAATTTAACAAAAATTTTATATTTAAAATATCAGAAGGACAGGATACGTCATCTTAATATGCTATCCTGTATTTGGAAATATGCAAAAGAGGGGTGATGAAAATGAAAACATACATTCTGTTTTTATACACATCATAATCAGAACTTGGGGTTCCTATTTGGAATTTTTTTGGTTCTATTATATGTAAATTTGCAGTAATTCAAAGGCATTTAGGTTTCTATAATTAAATTCTGTGAAAAAATTTGGAAACTGTATGGATGAAAAAAGGCGGGGGAATCTTTCCAAGAATTGGTTCTCATTCGTATCAAAAAAGAATAAGCCCATAGTCTGCTTACCTGGCTATGAACCGATTATACAAGGAGACAGACTGCTGCTATTCACAGTCAAAATGCTTTGGAGTTTGGCGGTAGATACAGCAGTCTTAAAAACAATTATGGATAAAATATTAGAGGGAATTTACAAAAATTTGATGGAGGAAATGCAGGTAGATGAGACAAGTCTTAGGCTGAAAGAAGAAATCCTGCATTTGCTGAAAGATAGTCAATCATATCTGGATCAGGCAACATATGAAAAATGCAGGGATATGGCTTTTAGAGCTGCGGGAGCCGGGGAGGAAGCTGGCTTTTACAGAGGATTCCGTTATGCAGTGCAGTTATTTATGGAATGCAGCCAGTGATTGAAAAATCATACATAAAAGCACTGAGTTTTGAGAATTTTCTACAAAGTGCGAAAAAAATCGATTAGGGATTTTTGCTGTTGTTCTGTAAGCCGGCCAGCTTCATAGAGCAGTTCCTTTTGGATGTCCGTCAGGGAAAAATTGTCCTCATCCACAGCAAAAAACTGGGACAGGGTAATACCGAAAGCAATGCAGACTTTCTCCAGGGAGGAAATCGATGGAAGCATGTTTTTACGGTACCAGGAAGAGATGGTGGATTGAGTAAGTCCAGATTGTTCAGCAAGCTGGTACTCTGTCCACCCTTTTTTCTGCCTGTAAGAAGTAATACGCTCTAATACATCAATCATATCTTTCACCATCCGTACGTATTTTCGTTAATTTTATTGATTTTTATGTTGTATATTAATATTTTTTGTCGTATAATAATAACGTTATTTTAATTAAACGGATGCCGGATTAGAATTTAAACAAGGGTAAATTGGAAAGAAGCATCCAGATCCTCATTCTTTTCACAAGCTGTCTAGATCGATTTTGATATAGTTGTAGTTTTTATATTTTATTTAAAAATAAGCGGAAAATTGTCCGTATGTATAAAAAGCCGTTCAATGTTTTAATGCGATGTGCTAAAAAATATCAGAGTGACAGATTCTGTCATCCTCATATGCTATCTTATCTATATAGAAAATTCAGAAGGGAGTGGTCAACGTTCTCTAACAGCGAGATACTAGCTGTCTGTAAGATTCTACTGGACAGTCGCGCATTTACCAAAGAAGAAATGTCACAGATTCTGTGCAAATTAATATCATGCTGTGTACCAGAATCAAAACAGAAACTAGTCAGGGATTTGATTAAGAATGAGGAATTCCATTACGTAGAACCGCGGCACAAGACCATATTCATGGACAAGATGTGGAATATCGGACAGGCCGTCAAAGAATCCCATTATATTGAAATTGAGTATAAGAGGACAAAGGACAAAAAAGTGGTAAAACGGAAAGTGCAACCGGTATCTATCATGTTTTCAGAATACTATTTTTATCTGACGGCCTTCATTGATGATAAAGAGGCGCGGGAACATTTTGATGTTATCAATGATTCTTTTCCGACAATCTATCGTATGGACAGAATAAAAAGTCTGAAAGTCTTGGATGAAAAGTTCCATATCCCATACCGTGACAGGTTTCAGGAAGGGGAATTCAGGAAACGGGTTCAGTTCATGTATGGCGGCAGGCTGCAAAAGGTGGACTTTGAATATTCTGGGAGTGACATTGATGCGATACTGGACAGGCTGCCGACGGCAAAGGTGATTTCGGAAGAGGATGGTGTTTATACGGTATCTGCGGAAGTATTTGGCACGGGTATTGATATGTGGCTGCGGAGCCAGGGAGATTGCGTAAAAATAATAAATAGGTCATAGGTATCAAAAGACAAGGAGTATTGTTACAAATGTATATAAAAAAACTTTAAAATAGGAGAATACACAGTGCAACATTTGATTCATTTATTTGAAAAATATATGCGCGAAAGAAAAATCTCTGAAGCGCTTTTGGTCGGACAAAATATTTTTAACCAAAATAGTGGAAATACAGAAATATTTGAAAAATATGTGGAGGTTTTATTAGATTTAGCCACAGATTACCATACACCCATTGCTATCTGCAGAAGTTATTGTGATAAGGCAGAACTTGCGGTGGAATTTTATGCGGAAAATGTAGAATTACATGAGGATTTAGTTTACGAAATTATACATATAAAAGAACATATATATGAAATTCGTATGGATCTTGATGCAAGGGAAAATGAAGAAAGAAAAGCCTTTGTAAAGAAAAAAATAGAGGAAAATGATCAAATTTTAAACGTTTTACAAAAATTGATGCAAAAACTTATCCAGATTACGCAAAAGGAAGAATTTGATAAAGTTCTAGAGCAGATACAGCAATTAGACGAAGTTCTAAATAAAGAATATCTTGTAGAACGTCAAGAGAAAATGTATCAACAAATTTCCGGAAAATGTGCTAATTTAGTTGATACAAAGATACAGTATTTTAATCATAAAAATAAGGCTGAATATAACCTGAAGGCGTTGGAAGCTTATGAAAAAGCTTATAAGCTGCTGAAAAATGCGGATAATATCGCGGACTCCGAAGAGATTATAAAGAATTTATTTATATTTGACGCATCCAAACTTTTTAACGAAACATTGGTGTATTACAATCATGTGTATTCTTATATTTTAAGCAAAATGGACGATAAAGGGAAATTCAATTTGACAAAATTGGCGATTCAGTGTGAGAAAAAATATAAGAATACACAATAAAGGGGGAAAGGATGTGTTAGCGGATATTAAAAATAGAAAAAGCCTAGCGTTTTATCATACGGCTGTCCCGCGGACTGTAAGCAGCGGTATAAATTCCGCTGTTGCGGCCGGCATGGTAGCGCGGATGGGGAAAAGTGTGTATCTGTACAATCAGGAATATGGATCAATTTTGAAAAATTTGAATTTAGAAAGATCTCGTTTAACATCGAAAGTAACACGAGGGCTAGAACAGGACGCGTCGTACCAGGGTGCAAGAGGCGATGGAGTATCTTTAGCCTGGAAATATGAAAAAGCAGATGTCCAGATGGGCGGAACAGGTTCGGCGAATTGGAATGAAGCAGAACGAAATGAAATTCTGAACAAAGGCCGTGTGAGGGGCGCAGAAGGGCATCACCAGAAAAATGTTTCTGCACATCTTGAGGAACAGGCAAATCCAGATAATATCAAATTTTACAAGACCAGAGATGAGCATCTTCAAAAAGGACATCAGGGAAAATGGGACAACGAAACGGATGCCCCGTTTATAGATAAAAACAAAATGCTGCAAGATACAAACCAACGGCGTGTGATAAGACAGGAATTATATGGGCTGGGAAGAGTGGCGATAATCGGGCTGGGAATTGGTTTTTCCCTTAGTTTTATCGCGGAAGCGGCAAAATCGAATTTCTCAGCGGAGGAAATGGAAGAAGCTTTGGTCAGGAGCAGTATAAGCGGAATAGAATCCGCGGCAATCGCAGCGACAGGTTATGGAATGGGTCTTTTGACATCTAATTTACTACAAAATGTAGGTGTAAATTTATCCAGCAAATCAGGTCAGTTGTTAAATGGGTCGGCGGCTGGCATGTTATCCATTGTACTGGTATCCGCGTATCAATTGGCTAATTTACAGTTAGAAGGAGAATTGAATCTGGAAACATTTGGACAAATTTGTAGTGGTACGGCTTGTTCCGTTTCAGTTTTGACCGTTTCCATGATAGCGCAAAGTTATATAGGCGGTGCGGCGGGGATTCTTATATCCACAACGGCAGGGTTGGTGATGTATACGGCGACAATCGCAAAAACGGTAAAAGAAAAACATCTGGAAGAACATCTGCGGGAATATGCGATTGAGCAATATAGAGTATAGAAAATGAGGAGGTGAAAATTTGTTTGAAAAGTTTGTGCAAACGGCAATGGCGCAGGATAGCCGAAATTGCTTTGCGGAATATAAAGGAAATATGGAAGGCGTACCTTCTGTACTATATACCTTTTACCAAAAATATAATCCAGAAGATGTCGAGATGGTATATGGTGCTAATGTCATCCGTTTTGTACCAGCGCAAAAGCTGCTGCAAGTAAAACAAGAATATTCATATCTGGACGTGGATATTATCATCGCAACCATAAATGGAGATCCGATCTTCATGAAGGGACAGAAAATATATACCTGTCCCCACGGAACAGGACAACCAAAAATTGAAAAGGCAACAGATAGTTTTGAAGAATTTATAGAAGCGATTATTTTATCAGAATAATCTAAGAAAGGAGAATCAAATGGCAGGAACAGGTGCAGTTGTAGGAGGAGCAGTCTTATTAGCTATTGTGGGGGCCGCGCTGGTACAGGCGGCAAAAAAGAAAAAGGAAAGCGAGAACCTGATTGAAGAATGCTTTGGCAAACCGATGGTCACAAATACCCTTACAATGGAAGAAGTGAGAAATTGGATTACCCAGAGAAAAGACATCTTAGAAGAAGGCGGAAAGGCATTGGTTACTACGTTAGATCAGGAAAATCTGGGGAAATTTGGGCTTGAGTTTCCGGTCAAAGAAAATACGGTCATAAAAAATTATCTGCTGATCGCTATAATTGACGCCGAGCGAAATAAAATTCAGGAGTCGGCATTGGTCAGATATGAAAAACTAGAGCAAAGTTTAAAAGCGGCGTTGGATAAAGGGAAAGGAAGTATGGTGGTAACAGCATGATTGATTGGATTCTTGCAGGGGCGGTTGGTGTAGCAGTAATAATTATCATAAGAGGTATTATAACTCATAATAAATTAAGAAAAGCGATGAAAAAAAAGAATGTGGAGAAAAGTATTGTTAAGTCGGTGAATCACTGTACAAATGAAGTCACATTGGAAGATCTAAACACAAGAAAACGGTATGTGGTAAAGGGTAGTGATGTTGGTGATGATGTAAAATTTGGAAATTATATATATGTATAATAGGCGACTGAAAAGTTTAAAGATATAAAGAGGCTAAAAATAGTAAAAGTAAACCATGGTTAGTAGATGATAATTTAGATGATACATATAGTAGAACTTGCAGCTCTGTATAATCCATATTAGATCAGGAAAATCTGGGAAAAGTTTGGGATCGAGTTTCCGACTAAAGGAAACACTGTTATAAAAAATTATCTGCTGCTTGCTATGATCGATGCAGAAAAAGGGGAGATCCTGGAATCGGCGCTAGTCAAATACGAAAGAATGGAACAGAGTTTAAAAGAGGCATTGGATAAAGGAAAGGGAAGTATGGTGATAACGGCATAATGGGATGGATAAGTGATATAGCTGACTATGTAACCGATGGAATACTCATGGGGCTTGTTGGCGCTGCTTGCGGTACTCTTGGTCTTGCTGCTGATGCGATTATGGCAGTGGATAAGATCATAATAACAATAAAGGGTATTATTACTCATGAAAAACTGAAAGAAAAAATGAAAGAGCATGGAGTGGATAAGAACTTAATAGATAGGGTTGATACTTGTGAAAATATCGTTTCCTTTAGAGATCTTGAGACAGAGTCTCAGTATGAGGTAAAGGGCGATGGCATTTCTAGTGAAATAAAAGTAGGAAGTTCTATATAATACATAGGAGGTAAAGAATGTTTATAATCAATAAGATACTAAGTGCAGTAGTATCAAAGAAATCAGCAAAATTAACAAGCGCAACAGTAACAGAAGTAGTGATCGCAGATTTAGCGGACCAAGCAGGCAATTTGGTGACATTTGATCTGCCAGAAGAGCTAGAAAACGAAGTAGAGAAAGGAAAACAATGAACTTACAAGATATAGTAGAAAGACAGTTGGAAAAATCCGAATGGCTAGATAAGTATTTAGACCAAAAAGTGGCGGAACATTTAGAAAAAAAGCATTTAAAAATTCTGGAATTAAAGCAATGTATTAATTGGGGAAAGAAAATGCAGGCACAGAACCCCAAAATCAGCAGGATTATCATTAATGTGGAAGAAAATGAAGAACCCGTCGGTCAAATGGATACGCTGCAGATAATGATAGCTGCATTAGATGATCAGAATAATCCTATCCGAAAAAGAGGAGAGGAAGCTTTGGCAGTTATTTTATTTGCTGGAACGATAGATAAAGAAATGATAGACTTTTTGGATGGATCAGACAAAAAAATCTATCAATTATAAGATGGAGGCGTGTTACGAATGATGTTAGTGGCTATTCTTGCTTTTTTAGCAGCAGCAGTGGCAGTGACGTATGTAATAAAAGTTACTTTTAATTGGGTGCGTAGTAGAATAAATGAAAAAATAAAGAAAAGAAATGCAAAAAAAGTGTATTTGGCAACCGTAGGGAAACTAGTAGAGGAATGTGATAACAAAAGGACTCTGGATGAGCTGAACAACTATGATTTTGTAATGGCAAGTGTTAATAATCAAAACCAGGTAGAAGACCTTGATTTGATAAAAAATACAGATGATAAGCTGGACGAAGAGGTAGACAGATTGCTCTCCTCTAAGAGAGAAGTTGTTATAACTGGCTAATAGGCTATGTTTTAAGAGGAGGAGGTAAAAATTTCCTGGAAAATACTGGAAAAAAGTGAATTATGAAAATGTATGCATGTATACCACATAAGTTGTTGGTTCAAACCCCTGAAAATACCTTAACCGGATTGGAACGCGGGCTGATCCAAAGCATAAAAAAATATTTCAAAGAACCTCACAGCATTGAGGTATGTATTTCAGAAAATAACGGAATCCAATTATATATCATGGAGAAACCAAGATATACAAATTGCGAAGATAATATAAATGATGATCTGGTAGAACAGATTCACCGAATTTATCCCAATACCGAAGTAAGCGTAAAAATAAATTATTCCGCATTTTTTCCCGATTTTCATCCCCAGAAATATATCGCAGGAGAGCCGGTTGAAAATTCTGAAAATACAAAAAATGAACCAAAATCCCAAGAAGAACAAAATGAATTTGATTACGAGCGGCTCTCTGAGAACTACCAAGCCAGTGTGCCGCATTACTCATTTGATCAGGTAATATTGCCGCAACGGACAAGAGAGGAGATTGAAGAAGCGATTGGCGTGTTAGAAGTAGAAGAAAAAGTATTCGACGAATGGGGGTTACGTTCTATTATTCCGACAGCTACTTCTGCATTAAGTTTTTATGGTCCTCCCGGAACCGGAAAATCTATGGCCGCAGAAGCGGTGGCGCAGAAAATGGGGAAAAAGCTATTAAGCGCCACATACGCAGACATAGAAAGTAAATATCATGGCGAAGGCCCTAAGATGGTGAAAGCTATTTTCCGGGCGGCTGAAAAACAAGATGCGGTTCTGTTTTTGGACGAATCGGATTCACTTTTGTCTAAAAGGCTGACAAATGTTTCGGACGGATCTGCGCAGGCAATCAATTCCATGAGGAGCCAGCTTTTGATATGTTTAGAAAAATTTAAAGGAGTTGTTATATTTGCAACCAATCTAGTTGTAAACTATGACAGAGCTTTCTTATCAAGATTGATTAATATAGAGTTTCCAATGCCAGATCAAGAAGCCCGTATGGAAATATGGAACAGGCATATCAGAGGAGAGGACATACATATACCTCTTGCGCCGGATGTGGACACCTGCGAACTAGCTAAAAAATATGAATTTTGTGGTCGAGATATAAAAAATGCAGTCAAAAGTGCGTGTGTTTCTACCGCATTACAGAAGGCTGATCTTGTAACACAAGAAACACTTTTAAAAGCATGTGAAAAGACAAAATTGGAATCGGAAAAAGCTATCACTGCAGATGATCACACCAATACTCAAAAAACAGATGTGAGTGATCAAACAAAAAATGCCTTGAAACAGGCGATTCAAAAACAAATCGATCAGGAAAAAGCGGATACATAATGTAGCAAAGGATAAGCAAAAGAAATAGAGAAAATTTGGGATAAGATTCGATAAATCATTTATAACCGAACACTGAACAAGACCTGTTCCTGACAGTTATTATATGGAGCCGGAATGGCGGTGTATCCATAATATTAAATTTTGATTTTCAGATATAAAAAAGCTCTATTTAAGAAATGAAAAATATAGAGATGAACTTTCTAGGTATTTTTCTGAGTACAGAGGAAAGTTTTATATATTCGATGAAGAATGACAAATACGTATTTCTATTTCTTATGGCAAGTAGTCTATGGATTACTTGCCATATTTGATTTTGTCCTATCCAATTTTTTTGAAGCAAAATTTTTGTTGCCAAAAAAATTGAAATACAAACCATTGACACCTCATACGACACCACATATAATAGAAACAGAGGTATTGAAAATGTCAAAGTGGAATAAGCTGTTAACACGCATTTGCTCTTTATCAAAAGATGTTCGGTTTGATGAATTACGCAAAGTATTGGAAAGTTACGGATATGAGATGAAGGTTCCAAGAAACGGAAGCAGTCATTACACTTTTAGAAAATCGGGATGTATGCCAATTACGATACCAAAACATGAGCCGATTAAAAAAGTTTACGTTGAGATGGTGAGACAGATTGTAGAAAGCGAGGCAAAAAACGATGAAAACACTGAATGATTATATGGCAATGTCCTATCGGATGGAGATTGTGGAAGATAAAGATGAGGGTGGGTTTGTGGTTTCCTATCCTGACCTTCCAGGATGTATTACCTGTGGCGAAACAGTAGAGAATGCGGTAGCAAATGCACTGGATGCTAAAAGGGTATGGATAGAAGCAGCGCTCGAAGATGGAATTGAGATCAACGAACCTGACAGGCTAAATGATTATTCTGGTCAGTTTAAATTGAGAATCCCCCGCAGTCTGCATCGATTGTTGGCGGAACATTCCAAAAGAGAAGGTATCAGTATGAATCAGTATTGTGTGTATCTTCTTTCGCGAAATGATGCTGTTTATTCAAAACGGAACTTGCAGCATGAAATTGAAAAAAAGGAGTAAAGCAGTGATATTGCAAGGAAAGTAAAAATAGGCGTATATTTGCATAAAAATAAATAAAAATTATAATTTTATCAACTGAGAGAAAAGAAGCATACAATCGACCGTATGCTTCTTTTTGAATCCTTAATTCGTATGACCTTTCGCATACTCCGAAAGCGATTTCCGGCTAATCCGCCACACTTTCCCGCCAACACGTACCGCCTTTACTTCACCCGTATTCAAAAGCTTGTACATCAGATTTTTCCCTATCCCAAGCGCTTCCATGGCCTCTTTTGCGGTCATAAAATCCGCATATTCTTTAAACATTTCCATCACCTCCTGATATTCCCGTTATGGGTTATCTTGTCCCTTAATCCGTTGTTTCGGAAATTACATTCACATATTATTTTTACGGAAAAGAACCGGAACGCTGAGATTTGCAGTGCTCTGGCTATTTTCTAATCTACCGTTTCAGAGAAAATAGTTTCTCATAAAAAGGAACCGCACACAAAATAAGGGGGTGAAAAACCAATGAAACAAGCCTTACAAAAAACGCTTGCAGTTGCAAAGAATGTATTGAGTATCCTGCTTGCAGTCGTCTCAATGCTGAGTCTCTAAAGGTGGAAAAGGAGTTGGGAAAACAAGATGGAACATCGTAACGATCGTCATGGTTTCGGTATGGGCAGGGAAGGCGCAAGAAGGGAAACGACAGGAAATGACGGGAACCTTCCCATGATTGGACACGTCATCAGCCTGCTATCCGCCCTCGTAAGCATCATCGGAATCATCAGTGAAAATCTGGGGAATCACAAGTAAACGAAGAAAGAGAAGAACAAAAGGAGGATTTTACAATGGCAGCAAATGTAGAAAGTATGTTTTCGGTAAGAGAAACACCCTGGCACGGATTAGGAACCATCGTAGCAGAAGCCCCTGCATCCAAAGAAGCGCTGAAACTTGCAGGGCTTAACTGGAACGTCAGCCAGAAAGAAATTTATACAGACGAAGGGACGATCGATGGGTATAAGGCAAATGTCCGGGATACCGACGGACAGGTTCTAGGAGTCGTAACCGACCGTTATCAGGTCGTCCAGAACACAGAAGCTTTTGCTTTTACCGATGAATTGCTAGGCAGCGGGGTCAAATATGAAACCGCCGGATCTTTGCAGAACGGTCGGAAAGTATGGCTGCTTGCCAAACTTCCCAGCGAGTTTGTGGTTGCAGGGGAACGGATCAGCCCCTATCTGGTATTTAGCAATACCCACGATGGGAGCGGGGCTGTCCGGGTAGCCGTTACGCCGATACGCGTGTGCTGCAATAACACGTTAAATTTGGCCTTAAAGACCGCGCGCCGGAGTTTCAGTATGATACATACCGGGAACATCAAAGGAAAAATCCAGGAAGCGAAGCAGACGCTTTTCCTGGCAGACCAGTACATGGAACATCTGGGCATGGAGTTTGAACGGCTGCGCAGGCAGAAGGTAAGCGAACGCCAGATCCGGGAATACATGGAGATGCTTTTGCCCATGGAAAAAGATGCAAGCCCGGTAACGGTTCGGAATGTCCAAAAACTCCGTGACGATCTGGCGGCACGCTATTTTGACGCCCCGGACTTAAAAGGGCTGGGGAACAACGCCTACCGGTTTGTCAATGCCGTATCGGATTTTGCGACCCATGCAGACCCAATCCGCCGCACCAAAAATTACAAGGAAAATCTTTTCCTAAAGACCTACGAGGGCAACCCCATGATTGACAAGGCATACCAGATGATGCTGGCAGCCGCTTAAAAGAAACGATGTGACAAGAATCCCTCCCATCTCCATCTCCCCGGAAAATTCTCATTCCTAATATATATGCAGACTCTTTGGGCGGAGATGGAGATAGTGGGAAAACAAAAGGAGAAAGAACATGTACGAGAAAATACCAACCGCCGGGTTAAGCCGCTTGGAATGGCTCCAATTAAGGAAACAGGGAATCGGCGGTTCGGATGCTGGAGCAGTCTGCGGACTGAACCCGTACAGCAGTCAGATGAACGTATTCCTGGATAAAACATCTGCGGAAACAAAAGAACTCGACAGCGAAGCCGTCCGCATCGGCAGCGACCTGGAACAATATGTGGCAAAACGTTTTATGGAGGCCACGGGTTTGAAAGTGCACTGTTCCCATTTTCTGTACCGGAGCAAAGAACACCCGTTTATGATTGCGGATATAGATCGGCTGGTCACCGGGGAAGACGCCGGGCTGGAGTGCAAAACCGCCAATGTCTACCAGGCAGAGAAATGGGCGGATGGGAAAGTACCGCTGCATTATGCCATCCAGTGTTACCACTACATGGCCGTCACCGGGAAACGCATGTGGTATATCGCCTGTGTGATCCTGGGAAAAGAGTTCCTTTACCGGAAACTTACCTGGGACGATGTTTTGATGGAGCAGCTCATCCGAACAGAAAAGGAGTTCTGGGAAGGGTATGTCATGCCTGGAATGCTCCCGCCCCCGGACGGAACAGAAGTTTGTGATAAAGTCCTGGCGCAATATTTTCACCGGGCAGAAAAAGCCAAACGGATCGAATTGGTCGGCTTTGATGAAAAGCTGGAACGCAGGGAGGAGATCTTATCTTGGATTGAAAAATTGCAGACGGAACAACGACAGATTGAGCAGGAGATCAAGTTGTATATGCGGGAAAATGAACTTGCCGTCAACGGCCGCTATCAGGTTTCCTGGATCAATGTGGACAGCACCCGCCTGGACACCAAACGAATGAAACAGGAAAAACCAGAGATTTATGCCGATTATGCAAAAACCGTATCTTCCCGCAGATTTACCATAAAAGCATCCTGACAAAAAATTTCCAGATAAACTACCAAAAGGACAAATGGTGTCCGACTGACATTGTATACTATATTTGGGAACGGAAAAGAAAGGAGAGGGTTTGGATGAACAAACATCTAGTTCGTCTGTTAAGAGCAGATGAAATTGAATGCCGGGTGGCTTCGGTCAAAGAAAACGGCCTGAGCCTGCTTTTGTATAAAGATGCCAGCGTAGATCAGCGCATCCTGGATGAGACGTTCGGGCCGTTTGGCTGGCAGAGAAGTCACCAGTGCATAGACGGGAATTTATACTGCACTGTGGAAATCTACGACCAGGCGTCTGGGCTTTGGATTGCCAAACAGGATGTAGGCACAATGGGCTATACGGAAAAAGAAAAATCCCAGGCTTCCGATTCTTTTAAACGTGCCTGTTTCAACTGGGGAATCGGCCGGGAATTGTATTCCGCCCCTTTCATATGGATTCCGTCTGAAAAAGCATCCATCAAAAGAAAGGACGACCGCCTGTACTGCACCGACCATTTTTCGGTGTATGCGATCGACTACAACGAGGACAGAGAAATCACATCTCTTAGCATAGGAAACGATTCCAATCAAAAGCAGATTGTATACAAACTTCCAAAAGCAGCAGAACCGGATAAACAGAATCCAAAGAAAAAACCGGCAAACCATACCGGCCTGTCGGATGCCCAGATGGAATCCCTAAAGAAAGAGCTGAAGCGTACCGGCGTTAAAATGGACATGGTAAAAGAACGCTATCAGATAGGAGAACCGCAGCAGATGTCCGAAGAAATTTACCAAAAGGTAATGGCCGCGCTGGCAAAGACAAAACCAGCGGCATAAAAACAAAAGCCCCTTTCCATCTTTCTGCGGATACAGAAACGGAGAAGGGGCAAATTTATTTTAGGAGGAAAAACAATGGATTTACAAGATTTTATAAAGGAAATCCTCAAAGGGATAAAAGCAGCACTTGGAAAAGAATACCGAATAACCGCAGAGGATATTCCGAAAAACAATGGGGTGATACTGCGTGTAGTCACCATCCGCCTTCAGGGAGAGCAGATCGCCCCCTGTATTTATATAGACAATTTTTACAAAGAATACCAGATGGGCAAAATTGGGATTGTGGATGTTATAGAAGAAATCCTGTATCTTTACCTGGAAAATTCCAGTGGATATACTTTTGATATGGATTTCCTTCAAGATTACAACAAAGCCCGCCCGAACTTGCAGGGACGCCTGATCCATACCGGGAAAAACCAAAAACTTCTGGAAGCCCTCCCTCACCGGGATTTTCTCGATCTATCACTGATCTATCTGCTGGAAGTAGCAGGGCCAGGAAAAAGCACAGGGCATATCCGAGTATCCAGGGAACATCTCGAATATTGGGGCGTGGGCGAGCAATGTCTGTATGAAGCGGTAATCCGCAATATAGCGGAACCTGGAAATGGGGTCTTACAGAGTATGGGAACTATTCTGGAGCAGATGGCAGGGCCAGGCATTGGAGCGGGCGCCTTGGAATGCCCCGCTTATATCCTTACAAACGGCAATCACCAAAATGGAGCCGTCCAGATGTTCAACAAACAGATGTTAAAATCAGCAGCCCAGATCCTGGATGGAGATTTTCTCTTGCTGCCGTCATCGGTACACGAGTTGATTCTGATGCCGATGGAGCAAGAAGAAGAGGAAGGCGCCCAGGCACGCCAGTTTGCCGCCATGGTACAGGAAGTAAACGATACACAGGTAGAAGAGGACGAAATCCTTTCCTACCATGTATACCGGTATTGCAGAGAAACCGAAGAAATTGTAATAGCCGCATAAGGAGGATGCCATGAAAAGAGGAGTATTTTCAGAAAAGGAAATCCAGCTTGTACATAATGTAGAAAAAGAGTTTGAACTTTTTAAATACCAGATGCTTTCCAAAAGCCGGAAAAAAATCTTTACGGCTTGCTGTGAAATCCGCTTTTATTCGTGCATTTATGAGTATTTTCTGTATGCAGAAGAGATTGCAGGCGAACACATCAAAGCATGTTTAAAATGCGAAAATGTCATTGCAGAATTGTATCAATTATACCGGAAATGTGAATACCTACGGTGCAGCAGATGGGACGACATTGAAGAACTTCTGGACGTGTTTGTATCTAGGCAGGAAGAATCCAGCAGTCTGGAAGATATTCTGTCAGAAATGGATAGCGAAAAATGATTTCAAAGAAAGCGGAAACGAAAATCCGCTTTTCACCGGGAGGCTTTCCAGTTATAATAAAAAGAAAAACGGTTTCAAGGAGGTGATAAAATTTGCAGACAGATAAGGAACGGCAGAAACTAATCCGAAGCCTGAACCTTATGGATGATATATTTTTCCAAAAAGTAGCCGAAGACGAAGAAGTTTGCGAGGAAATTTTACAGGTAATCCTGCAAAAACCTGGGCTGAAAGTAGTGGATGCCCAAACGCAGCAGTTCCTGCGTAATATCGGGGCGCATTCGGTCATTCTGGATCTGGTTTGCCAGGACGAAGACGGTTCCCACATCAACGTGGAGATTCAGAAATCCGATGATGACGATCATGTGAAACGTGTCCGGTTTAATGTTTCCAATATCGACACCACATTCACAGAAAAAGGACTTGATTATTGGGAACTGCCGGATGTGTATGCGGTCTTCCTTTCCAGGTTTGATGTGTTCAAAGAAGGGGAAACCATTTACCATTTGGGCATGTCTATCCAGGAAACCGGGACACCAGTCAGCGACGGCATCCATCGGATATTTGCCAACTGTGCAGTGAATGATGGCTCAGAGATAGCAGAACTTATGCAGTATTTCAAAAAAACAGTGGGGAGAACCGTAAATTTCCAAAATTATCAAACCGGGTGAAATATTTTCGGGAATCACAGAAAGGAGCGGATACCATGTCTCAAATGTTTGAAGAATATGTACAGAAAACGATAACCGAACACGATAAAGAACTGGCAAGAAACCTTTTGCAGAATGGTGTATCGGTCGATCTGGTAAGGAAGTCGATTCCGACCCTTTCACTGGATGACATTGAAGAACTGAGCGAACAGCTTGCTTTAGCAGAATAGCCCGAAAAATCGTAAAAAGTCCCATTTGACAAGATTACTTGTCCGATGGGACTTTTGCTTTTCTGTTAATGATATTATATAGAAAGAAAGGATAAATAATGGGAACAAAAGATATATTAGAAGAACTATATGATTTATTTCAGGAAAAGATGCCATATAATATGGATGATATGGAAATACTCAGGGCTAAAAAGAAGTTAGAGGCCCTAATGGGGGATGTAGATAGAGAAAATGATATATTGGATTATGGAATCGCATATGAAAAAGCCGACTTTCGCTATGGCTTTAGATTTTGCTGTGGCAAAAGGGCCTCGTTTATGGTATGCTAACAAATACATGGAAGCATATCCATGTACATTATGTTAGTGTGTTCTGGCGAGGCTCTCTGCGAAAGGAGAGCATCTATGAGCAAAAAGAGGCGCGATAAAAAGAACCGCATTCTTCGTACAGGGGAGAGCCAGAGGGCGGACGGAAAGTATATGTACCGCTATGTAGATTTTAACGGAAAGACCCAATGTATTTATAGCTGGCGTTTAGTAAATACAGATCCCATTCCAGCCGGGAAAAAGAAAAACTGATTCAAAGAGATCTGGATGACAAAATGCTGCCAGAGGGGGCCGGGCTTACTGTATTGGATCTGGTAAAGAAATATACCCGACAAAAAACAGGCGTGAAACATACTACAAGGGCAGGATATCATACCGTTCTCAACTTGCTGGCCAAAGACCCGTTTGGTGCAAAACGGATTGACCGGGTTCGATTATCGGATGCAAAAGAATGGCTGATCAAACTGCAACAGGAAGACAAAAAGAGCTATTCTGCAATCCATTCCATTCGAGGCGTGTTAAGACCTGCTTTCCAAATGGCAATGGACGACGATATATTAAGGAAAAATCCATTTGCGTTTATGCTTGCCACAGTTCTTGTAAATGATGCAGTAACCCGTGAGGCGATCACAAGAAAAGAAGAACGTACATTCCTTGATTTTGTAAAGAATGATAAACATTATTGCAGGTATTACGACGGTACGTATATTCTCTTTAAAACGGGAATGCACATCTCCGAATTTACAGGATTAACGCTCAAAGATATTGATATGGAAGACCGTACCATCAATATTGACCATCAGTTGCAGAAAACGGGAACATTGGTCTACATTGATACCACAAAGATTTATGCCGGGAAACGGGTAATCCCGATGTCCGATGATGTATATGAATGCTTTGTGCGCATTTTGGAAAAAAGGAATCCGCCCAAGGTGGAGCCGATGATTGACGGATACAGCGGCTTTCTCTGGTTTGATAAAGACGGCAAACCGATGGTCGCCATGCACTGGGAAAAATATTTTCAGCATGCCATGGAACGATACAACCGCATTTATAAGGTTCCGCTTCCAAAGATCACACTCCACGTCTGCCGCCATACCTATTGTTCCAACATGGCAAAATCGGGAATGAATCCGAAAGTCCTTCAGTATTTAATGGGGCATAGCGACATTAGCGTTACATTGAATACCTATACGCATTTGAAGCTGGACGATGCAAGAGAAGAAATAGAGAACCTCAAGAGGCAGCGGAGAGAGAGGTAAATCCCCTCAAAAACAGGCTGAAACAGGAAAATTCATGACATAAGAATTGCGGATACTGTGGCTTATTTTATACATTTACGGAGGTAAAAAGTATGCCAGATATCAAAGAAATCCAAAAAGCTGTTGTACCAATCGCTCATTCTTATGGGGTAAAGAGATTATATCTCTTTGGCTCTTATGCGAAAGGTACCGCAAACGAAGAAAGCGATATCGATCTGTTAGTAGAAAAAGGAAAACCGATGTCGTTACTCAAACTTTCTGGAATGCGTCAGATGGTTGAGGAGGCATTGAATCTTTCGGTTGATTTAATTACCACGACGGGATCGGGGCAGATTTCCGAAACGAGATAACGGGAACGGAGATATTACTGTATGAGGAATCAAAATTTGTACCAGGCATGAAATCAGGCTGAAAAACCAAATGTGTAAACTTAAAAAATTTACACGTTTTACACAGATTTCTACACAGTTTGAAAGGAAAAACAGCCCAAATTAAGCCTAAATAAGCCAAAAAATGGAAATCCTGCGATAAACGCGTAAAGCCCCAAATGCCGCATAAAACCTAGAAAAATCAAGATAAGTAAGGAGTTTTTAAGCTATGATTAAGATACTTTTCGTCTGCCACGGCAACACGGCGGGTAGTCGGGAATTGGCGGCACTTGTGGGGCAGAACGGGGCAAATTGTGGCAATAGGGGTGATAGGGTACTACGGTTTTACTACGATTGAGAAAACTTAAAACTGAAAGTGTGGAAGTCTTGACAGTAAATGATAGGAAGGAGATTTGATTATAGTGGATGAGATAGTATATGTTGCTACAGATTGGTGGGGATTTGCTGCAACTCTTGTTGCAGGTATTCTGACTGCTATAGCAACAATGGCGGCAGTTATTTATACAAATAGTAGAACAAAAAACAATTAAAAGAACAGGAAGTCAGATTTGAAAATGAGCGAAAAGAAGAATATAAAAGGAGTAAATTTGTAGTTATAAAGCCAACACTTATGCTAACAACTTTCACAGGTTTATTGGACAAACTTATTGTTTATAATGATTATAACAGAGTTTTACTTTTTTCGGGAGAAGATGGATTTGATTTTTATGATGATAGACAGAAACAATTTTCTCAAACTTGCCGGCTGCTTCAGGTTGAAAATAAGACAGATATTGATATTAATGAAGTTGCAATAAGCACAAAAACTTCTTTGCGCAATATGAATACAGATGCTTTGTGGACATATAACACAAATAATTGTACAAGTCTTTTGCGTGGCCGTGAGAGTATTTTCATAAGAGTGGCAGATCAAACTCAGTTCGAGAAAATTCTTTCTATGAATGCTGATAAAATACCAAGCACTCTAAACTTTGAATGTCGAATAGAGTATTCTACATTAGCAGATCAAAGAATTACATATACTTATGAAATTGAAATATGTAATGATCGCCGTATAGAAGTGAAAAAAGATGGGATTGAAGGCGTGACAGATTTATCACAGAAAGTAGTTGTAGTGCCAACAACTTTCAGAAATTTGCAAGATTCTATTTCTGGAATTGATCGTAGTGCATACAGTTGGGAGAAGATGGGGCAAGCTTCAATGCGAGGATTTATGTCACAATACAGTTCACAACTAACAGAACAGAATCACACTTTGTCTAACCAGGCTGATGCTGATATTACATCTTAATGACAGAAACTGTATTGTATAAATCATCTATCAAAAATAATATATACGAGTAAGAAAATTGAGAATAAGGGACATTATGAATAAAAATAGAATATTGAGAAACTCTGAAGTTTCAAATATTACTGCTATAAGAGTGTACGGAAACTTTGATGAATTTATACAGTAAAAACATGACCATTGATAGAGTGTCCACTTTTGGATATTCATAGATATTTTAAAATGTATAGATATTTGCTGGTATACCTTCTTACTGGCTTGCGTACCACAATTTGATACAATGCACCCAAGCATGACTTTGGGTGCAAA
>CANOZK010000021.1 GCA_947571775.1 uncultured Lachnospiraceae bacterium
GTAGAGCGCGCGGCTGTTAACCGCGTTGTCGTAGGTTCGAGTCCTACTCGGGGAGCTATATGTAGAGGCTATCTGTTTTTAATTAAGGGCAGATAGTCTTTTTTTCGCTAATTTTACTTTACAATATCAGAAAAAAGCGTATAATTATGAGTAAAATATAGATTTTAGAAAAGGGGCAAGTTATGGATTTAAAGAGTTTTTATAGTCAAGTTGGCGGAGATTATGATGTCATGATGAGTCGGATGGGGAAGAAAGAAGAGCGAATTGTGAAGTTCTTGAATAAATTTACGCAAGACCCCAGTTTTGAAAATTTGAAAGAATCTTTGTCTGCGGGAAATGCCGAGGAAGCATTTCGTGCGGCTCATACCATCAAAGGTGTGGCATTGAATTTGGAACTTATGAATTTACAGGCGTCTGTTGGTAAATTGACAGATATATTGAGAGATGGAGAAATTCCAGATAATGTTCAGGATCTCCTTACACAGGTGGAGGAAGATTATCAGAACGCTACCGAATGTATTTCCCAGCTTTAAAATTTATGCATAAATATTAAAAAGTTGTCAGATACTGGATATAGAGCTGTAAACCAGATCTGGGAGATTTAGGACGGGATTAAGTTGAGAAGACGAGAATACTTTAGAAGAATTGTCATGTTTACTCTGGCATCTCTGGTAATCCTGGCGCAGTCGGCTTTATTTGCGGCAGTGTGGTATCTATATTACCGGGGGAAGATTTTTGAGCCTTTCTGGAACAAAGGAAACTGGGTACTGATCGCCATGTATGCTCTGCTTTTGACTCTTTTTTCCCGGTTATTCGGGGGACTGAGAGTGGGCTACCTGAAAAGGATGGACGATATTTACTCCCTTGCGTTGGCAGCTATTTGCTCCAATGTAGTCATTTATCTGCAAATTACGCTAATTAACCGCTGGTTTTTGTCTCCTACACCAATCTTGATTATGATGCTGGTGCAGTTTGGGGTGATTGTGGTATGGACCTTTGGTTCCCGCCATTTGTTCAACCGTCTGTACAGTGCCAGAAAAATGCTGGTTATTTATGGAGAGCGCAAACCGGACCAGTTAATTATGAAAATGCAGGCTCGAAGGGATAAATATAACATCAGCGGGCAGGTACATGTTGATGTGGGGGAAAAGGAAATTTGCCGAAGAATGAAGGAATACGAAGCCGTTATTATTTGGGATCTGCCTTCTCAGATACGCAACCGGTATCTGAAGTATTGCTTTGCGCATTCCATCCGATGTTATATCACCCCCAAGATATCCGATGTAATCCTCACTGGAGCCGAGAGGATTCATTTGTTTGACACACCGCTTCTGGTAGCAAGAAACATTGGACTGAATGCGGAACAGTTGGCGGTCAAGCGGTCCATGGACGTTGTGATTTCAATCATTGGTATTATCATATCTTCTCCGATTATGATTTTATGCGCTCTTGCGGTAAAAATGTATGACAGAGGTCCTGTATTTTATCGGCAGGAGCGTTTGACGCAGAATGGAAAATCTTTTCGGATTTTTAAATTTCGGAGTATGTTTGTGAATTCGGAGGCAAACGGTGCCCGTCTGGCATCGAAACATGACAGCAGAATTACCCCAGTGGGAAGAGTGCTGCGCAATTTGCATTTTGACGAACTTCCCCAGTTGTTCAATGTTTTGGCGGGAGATATGTCTCTGGTAGGCCCGCGCCCGGAGAGGAAAGAGCTGATGAAAGAATATCAGCGCGAAATACCGGAATTTTATTATCGGCTGAAGGTAAAAGCAGGCTTAACTGGATATGCCCAGGTTTACGGAAAGTATAACACAACGCCTTATGATAAATTAAAACTGGATTTGTTTTATATCGAAAATTATTCGGTCTTTATGGATATCAAGCTTATGTTTCTGACGTTTCGGATATTATTTCAGAAAGAGACTTCCGAAGGCGTGGAGGACCGGCAGGCAAATGCCCTTTTGGATTCAGTGAGGGAGGATGAAAAACGATGAGCGGCCCGTTGGTTTCTGTAATTATGCCTGCTTATAACAGTGGAAAATATATCCGTCAGGCAGTGGATTCTGTTTATATCCAGCAGGTTCCCTTGGAGTTGATCGTAGTGGACGACTGTTCTGAGGATAATACACAAGAGCAATTGGAACGTTACCGGCAGAGGCCGGATTTTTTCTATTTGAGAAACGAAACCAACCAGGGGGTTGCCGCTTCGAGGAATCGGGGAGTTGCTATGGCAAGAGGAAAATATGTGGCATTTTTAGATTCTGATGACTGGTGGGGCGAAGGAAAATTAAAAGAACAAATCCAGGCGATCGAGGATAGCCAGGCCGTGTTGTGTTCCACTGGACGGGAGCTGATGCGATGGGACGGCGTCAGCATGGGCAAGTATATTGGGGTAAAGAATCGAATCACTTATAGGGATTTGCTGCAACATAACAGCATCAACTGTTCCTCAGTGCTGCTGTCTGCCAGAGTGGCCAGAGAATTTCCCATGTGTTACGATCAGAGCCATGAGGATTATATTACCTGGCTGAAAATCCTCAAAAAATACCGATATGCCAAAGGGATTGACAAACCTTATTTAAAATGCCGTCTCAGCGAGCATGGCAAATCCAGGGACAAGTGGAAGTCTGCCAAAATGACCTTTCAGGTATACCGTTACATGGGATACGGCATGGCGAAGAGCTGTTTGTTTTTTCTTTCTTATGCCATACATGGTATATGGAAATATAGGTGAAGATGAGTAAAATAAAGAATCTTTTGACGACACAACGGTTGAATCAGTTTGCCTCCCTGACGATTCAAAAGGATCAATGGGTGTTTTCCTCTACGGAGAACCGGCATTTTGATTCCAACTCCCGTTATCTGTTCGTATATGTTTATGAACATTTGACGGAGATCACGCCGGTGTATGTGATGAATGACAAGAAAAAAAGGGAGGAGCTTCAGAACAGATATCCCAGAGCAAAGATTGTGGACACAGATACCAGAGACGGAATTCGCACAGTGTTGGAATCGGGAGTATGGTTTACTTCGGCAGGACTTCCGGTTTACGGCGTTGGTCTTGCGAAAAAGCGGGTAATCGTAAATTTGTGGCATGGTGTGCCTTTGAAAAAAATTGTTCTGGCTGAGAATAAGAAGCGTTTGTTGTATCGGATGTTTTTTCCGCTGGTGTTTTCGAGAAATTATACCTGGGTGCTGACTACTTCCTCCCGTCTGGTTTCTGTGATGCAGGAGAGCTTTGGAATCAGAAAGGAGCAGGTGAAAGTATGGGGACAGCCCCGCAACGATGGATTGTTCCGTATCCGAAAAGCCAGGGAAGTATTGAGCGAAATTTATCAGGATCTGCCGGAATTTACAAAAGCTGTACTGTATGCGCCGACCCATCGGGAAGGAGACCTGGTGCGGCTTTTTCCGTTTGAGGATTTTCAGGAGCAGAAGCTGTTGAAATTTCTGGAACAGGAGAAGCTGTTGCTGTGCATCCGTACCCATCTGTATACCCAGAAGGTAAAGAACTTACCGGATTCGCCGAGGATCCGCTGGCTGAATGAGGACCGGGCGGAAGATGTAATGGAAGTATTGGATGTGTTTGATCTGCTGATCACAGATTATTCCAGCATTTATATTGATTTTTTGCTGACCGGAAAACCACAGATATTTCTTCCCTATGACAAACAGGAATATCTGGCGCAGCGGGGCCTGAATTTTTCTTACGATAAAGTGACTCCAGGGCCAAAGCCGGAAACCTTCGGGGATTTCTGCATACAGGTGAAGGAATTGCTAGAGGGGGAAGATGGATATGAAAAAATGCGCGGGAAAATCGGCCGTTTTTTTAATGAAGTGGAGAAACCTTGCTGTGCGCAGATTTGCAGTCAGGTACAGAAATATCTGGAGAGTTGAATTATATTCTGTTTTATGCTATGATTTGACAAGCGCGGATTTTCACTTGGAGTGTGTTTGAAAACTGTTTTATGGGAGTCATTTGTCGCACTTAATATCCTGCAAAGTGGAGCGTATAGATAGCATGAATGAGTTTTCAAGCACACTCTGGACCGGAGGGAAAAATAGATAATGAGATTTCTAAGGGATTTGAGAAAATATTGGGATTATACCAAGCAGTCAGCCAAAGCAGAATTGAAAGCGGAGGTGGCCAGCTCTTATTTAAACTGGCTGTGGTGGATACTGGACCCGCTGCTTTTTATGATGGTGTATACATTTATTTCAGAGGTAGTTTTTGGAAGGGGAGGAAAATTTTTTCCCGCTTTTGTTCTTATCGGCCTGACTATATGGAATTTCTTTAACAGAATTGTGCAGGGGAGTGTAAAGCTTGTAAAGAAAAACAGCGCAATTGTATCGAAAGTTTATTTGCCGAAATTTATCCTGATTATTCAGAAGATCATGGTAAATGGGGTTAAAATGTTTATATCTTTTATCCTGATTATATTTTTAATGATATTTTTGCGGGTTCCGGTTACGTACAATATTTTGTTTATCATTCCGATTTTGCTGGAACTGCTGATTATCAGCTTTGGTATTGGAAATCTGATGCTTCATTTCGGCGTATTTGTAGAAGATCTTCAAAATGTAATGAAAGTTGTGATGAAACTGGTTTTTTATATGTCGGGAGTGTTTTATTCCATAACTGACAGAGTGCCGGCTCCATATAATGAGCTGATGATGGTTTTTAACCCGTCGGCGTTTTTAATGAGTTCTGCCAGAAAGTGTATGATCTATGG
This sequence comes from uncultured Lachnospiraceae bacterium, assembly GCA_947571775.1. Lineage (GTDB taxonomy): Bacteria > Bacillota > Clostridia > Lachnospirales > Lachnospiraceae > MGBC164599. The sequence goes on from CANOZK010000021.1 coordinate 4,737, forward strand.
AGAGACGCCCGATTTAAAAGTACTTTTGATATGGGGGATAGTTGGAGTGCTGATATCCGTGATAGCTTTAAAAGTAGTGTATAAATACGAAAATAGTTATGTAAAGGTGATTTAATATGGAAGACCGGGAAATTGCCATAGATGTGAAAGATTTGAGGATTAGTTACCGATGCCTGAAAGCTTTTTCCATTAGAAGAAGTTTACTTCATTTAAAAAAATCGAAAACAGAGATATACGAAGCTGTCCGGGGCGTCAGCTTCCAGGTGCCGAAAGGGGAGATTTTGGGCATGGTGGGAAAAAACGGAAGCGGAAAATCCACCATGCTACGCGCCATCGCAGGGATATTTTCTCCCGACAGCGGAGAGATTGATTTACACGGAAATACCGTCTCGCTGTTGTCGATCGGAGTAGGGTTTCAAAAAGGGCTGACCGGAAGGGAAAACATTCTGTTGTCGGGTATGCTGCTGGGCTTTTCCCAGGAGCAAGTTCGGGAAAAGATGGATGAGATTATTGCCTTTGCCGGATTGGGAAAATTTATCGATATGCCGGTAAAAACTTATTCCAGCGGAATGCATTCCAAACTGGCTTTCTCCATTACCGCGGTGCTGGAATCGGATATTATGCTGATCGACGAGGTTTTGAGCGTCGGAGACGCGCGCTTTAAGAAAAAAAGTTCCCGCAAGATGCGCCAGTTGATTTCCGATAAAGATCGAACCGTGGTAATTGTGTCCCATAATTCCGAGACTCTCCGCAAGCTTTGTACGAGTCTGATATGGCTTCACGACGGCGAAATTCGGATGATGGGAGAGACAAAGGAAGTATTGAAAGCTTATGAGGAATTTATGAGTTGAGGTGCAGATAATGAAAAAAGTGATTACCTATGGAACCTATGATTTGCTCCATTATGGACATGTGAATTTGCTTCAGCGCGCCAAGGAGTTGGGCGACTATCTGATTGTGGCTTTGTCAACAGATGAATTTAACTGGGATCAGAAGCAGAAAAAATGTTATTTTCCCTATGCAGAGAGAAAACGTCTTTTAGAAGCCATCCGCTACGTGGATCTGGTGATACCGGAAAACTGCTGGGAGCAGAAGATCTCGGATGTAAAAGAATTTAAGGTGGATACTTTTGTAATAGGGGACGACTGGGAGGGAAAATTTGATTTCCTCAAAGAATACTGTGAGGTGGTGTATTTGCCTCGGACTCCAGAGATATCCAGCACGCAGATTAAAGAAGATTTGAGAAAATAATTCTAAATTTTATTCAGGGGAGATAGAGAATTATCAAGGAACTATTAGTAGGAGACATTCATGTTGTACTTGAAGGGGAAAAAGGCAAGTCTTGCGGCAGTTTTTCTACTGATTCTTGTGCTGCTGGCGAAACCTGTGGACACCAGTGCAAAAATTAAGGAGGTCAGTGCGCTGGAGAATCCACAATGGACGATAGTTGGACAGGTTGGGGTGACCCAGGAAGAAAGCTGGCTCCAATCCATGTGTGTGACAGAGAATTATATTGTGTGTTTTGAAAATACATCGAATAATGACGACGATCCAGATACGTTGCTTGCTTTTTATAAAAACGATTACGATGAAAACGGAAATCCGGTGGAAAGGTACAGCTTGGCCAAGACAGTCACGGAGAGAGACTACGAACACGGAAACGGTATGACATATAACCCGAATACCAATGAGATCGTCATTGCTCCCAGCAAGCCTCGCAACAAAGAAAATATGGGTGTTGTATACAAAGTGGATGGAACTACTTTGGAATATAAGGAAACCGTGACGGTTGCAGACAGCAATATGCGGATCGAAGCCGTAGATTATGATACGGAAACCGGGCAGTATATCCTGCTGGAAAAAGATAAAAGTCTCAATTATAAGTTTGTCTTTACGGATGAAAATTTTCAGGAATTGTATTCCTTTGATATGACGGGTATCAGCAAGAAAGTAGTCTGTCAGGACTTTACCACGTCCGGCGACTATATGCTGGTGCTTACGACACCCCAGGACGATCTGGGAGGCGTATCCGGTCTGTTGGTGTATTCCAAGAGCCAGGGAACGCAGCTTGCCTATTACCGGCTGCACATAGACGAGATGGGGCCGCAGGAAGCAGAGTCTATTGCGGAGATTTCACCGGGGCATATCTTGGTAGCAGTGGCAGTCAAGGATCCTAGAAGCATCGCATTCTTTGAGACAGAGCTGCAAGCCGTATTCAAAGTGACCACATCCGTGGAAAACGGCGATGTGACCGGCGGACACGATGAGCTGGACGAGGGCAGCAATTACACCGTGGCGTATAATCCAGATGAAGATTATGAGCTGTCGGCGCTGTCCATAGACGGAGTGCCCCAGGATATTGCGGTATATCCCACTTCTTACACGTTTGAGAATCTCTCCAGCGACCATACCCTGGATGTGATTTTTACAGAAATTCCGAAATTCGATATTACCACTTCGGTAACCAATGGTTTTATTGACGATACGCTTACGGTCCGGCGGGATAAAGACGGCACGATTTCTTATCGGCCGAAAGAGCATTATGAGATAGACCAGATCCTGATAGACGGAGTACCGGTGGAGAATCCCCAGGATTATGAAAAGTCTTATGATTTCATCAATGTGCAAGGGCCGCACAACATAGAAGTCCAGTATAAAGAGATTCCCTCCTATACCATCACCACACAGGTGGTAAACGGTACGATTACCAAGACGCAGCCCAAGGTTTACCGGGATGAGGATTTTACCGTGGAATACCAGCCGCTGGATGATTATGAGCTTTCTTATATAAAAGTGGATGGGACATGGATGCAGGAAATGCCGGAAAATATCATGGATGACTATGCTTTCCAAAATATCCAGGGACCCCACGAGATTTTGGTAGTATATCAGTGGAAATATATGCCGTACATAGTGTTTGGCGCATTGTGGATGCTGGCTCTGATTTGCGGAATTATTTATGGCTTTTATGTTCTGTATACAGAGCGGCGCAGAAGAGAAGAAGAGATGCTCCGCAGACGGGTGGAAGACAGACTTCGCCTGCAAAGGGAGCTGCAGAAAAGAAACATCGACATTAGCAGTTATGGAAAGAAATAGGAGAATCTGCGAAAAAGTATGAAAAAATTGGAAGGGTATTTGCGGAAACTGAGATCATGGCTGCTGATGTCCTGGTATGTCGTGTTTTATGGACAGGAGCGGCTGAAGGAATCCTGGATTCTAATTGATTCCAAAAACGGCAAAGACCTGGGAAGTAATCTGCTGCGCATCGCAGAAGAACTTGCGCAGAATCCAGATTATAGAGATTATAAAATTTTTCTGTCTTACGGTAAAGGCAAAAAGGCGGCTATCCGCAGGCTGATGGATCGATATGGTTTAAAAGCCGTGCTGATCTGGGAGGGTGGATTCCGGTATGCAAGAATCTCTGCCCTGGCTAAATATTTATTCACAGATACCTCTTTTCCATTGTGGTATACTAAGAAGAAAGGGCAAATCATTACAAATACCTGGCATGGGACGCCTCTCAAGAAGATGGGAAAAGATGTAAAAAACCGTGCTTACGATATGGGAAATGTGCAGAAAAGTCAGCTAATTGCGGACTATCTGATTTATCCCAGCGATTATATGAAAGAGGTTATGACATCCGCCTATTTCCTCGCCAATCTGTATCAGGGAAACATTTTATGTTCCGGTTATCCGAGAAATTCTGTTTTTTTTGACTCAAAGAAGGCGGAAAAGATCCGCGCTGACTTAGGGCTGGAAAAGAAAAAATTATATGGCTATATGCCTACATGGCGGGGGATTTTAAAGCAGATAGATTCCGGGAAAAATGCGGGTCAGATAGAGCGTTTCCTTATAGAGCTTGACCAAGAACTTTCCAGAGATGAGGTGTTTTTTGTACGGCTTCACCCGTTTATCAAGGATAGCATTGATTATTCCCAATACAGGCATATTCGGCCGTTTCCCGATGACTACGATCCGTATGACATCCTGAATCTGTGCGACTGTATGGTAACGGATTATTCCAGCGTGATGTTCGACTATGCCAATTCCCGCAGGAAGCTGATTCTGTTCGTTTTTGATAAAGAATCGTATATAGACGAGCGGGGGCTTTATGTATCGATGGATACATTTCCGTTTCCCCAGGTGCGCAGTGTCCAGGAGCTTCTTTGGGAGCTGCGCGCGCCCAAAACATACGATGACCGGGACTTTCTGGAGAAATTCTGTCAGTATGACGGCGAGGATACGGCCCGGAAACTATGCCGTCATATCATCAAGGGTGAAAAAGTCTTTGAGGAATTTCATACAGACGGAAACGGAAAGGAAAATGTCCTGATTTACAGCGGAGACCTCTCAAGGAACGGACTGACGACTTCTCTGCTGAATCTTTTTTCTAACATTGATATGGAAAAGCGGAATTATTATGTCACATTTTCTTCTGTGTCGCTGCAAAAAGAGCCAGATCGGGTTTCTCTGCTGCCGCAGCAGGCGGGGCTTTTTCCCATTGCGTCTGTAAAAGGCGAATCCCTTGGGGAAGGAATCGCTGCGTTTTTGTATTTTTACGGGCATATTGCAACACCGTTTCTTGTAAAAAAAGTGGAGCGTTTTTTTAAACGCTTGTATGAGAGTAATTTTGGCTTCTGCCGGTTTGATGTTGTGATTCAGTATGCCGGCTATGATCGGAAGATTATCCAGATGTTCCAGCAGGCGCCGACAGAGCGCATGATTTTTGCCCACAACGATATGGTCAGGGAGCTTGCGTTAAAATACCATCCGAAGGAGCCTGCTTTTCGGACGGCATATCAGAATTACGATAAGGTGATTCCAGTCACAGAAGATATTTATCCTTCTATTTTGCAATTAAGGGGACGCGCAGAGAATATTTGTGTGATAAACAACTGCCACGATTACCGGTCGGTACTCGAACGGGCCGGGCAGGAACTTGAATTTCAGAAAAATACCGATTGTAATATTTCCATAGAGAATCTGCAAGAGATATTGAACAGCAAATCCAGAAAATTTATCAATATAGGCCGTTTTTCTCCAGAAAAAGGGCATGATATGCTTATCGAAGCATTTTATAATTATTATAAAGAAAATCCCGACAGTTATCTGATCATCATAGGGGGGTACGGTTCTTTATATCAGCAGACCGTTTCCCTGGCAGAGTCTGTGTCCTGCGGCGAACATATCGTCATCATTCAGTGTATCGCAAATCCGATGCCGATTCTGAAAAAATGTGATTTGTTCGTATTGTCTTCTCTGTATGAGGGATTGGGGCTGGTTCTGCTGGAGGCGGATACGTTGGGGATTCCGGTAATCTCTACGGATGTTCCGGGACCGCGAGGGTTTTTGAAACAGCATGGGGGCTACCTGGTTCCCCCCGATGCCGAAGGGATTTGCGAAGGGCTTCGGGCGTTCGACGAGGGACGTATAAAAGCAATGGATGTGGATTACGAGGAATATAACCGCGGCTCAGTGCGGCAATTTGAAAATTTATTCTAATTTATTTGTAAAAGAGCAGCGCAAAGCAGATGTATGATAGGAGATTGGTATGGATCTGGTAAAAAAGAAAGAAAACTGCTGTGGGTGCAGAACCTGCGAAAAAGTTTGCCCAAAAGATGCGATTCATATGAAAGCGGATGAATGTGGATTTCTGTATCCAGAGATTGATTTTGAGAAATGTGTGGACTGCGGGCTATGCCTGAAAAAATGTGCATTTCAAAGCGGTTACAAGAAGCGCAAAGAGTTTGAGCCGTATTATGCTTACGGAGTACGTCACAAAGACGAGCGGGCGTTGATGAATAGCCGTTCCGGCGGGGCGTTTACTGCGATTTCTAATTCCGTTTTGAAAGAGCATGGGATCGCTTATGGGGCAGGGTTTGACAGCGAGCGGCAGCCTTATTATATAAAGCATATGGGGGCGACGACGAAGGAAGAGCGGAATAAACTGCGCGGTTCCAAGTATGTGCAAAGCGACTTAAACGATGTATTTCCGGAAATAAAAGAAAAGCTGGAGCAGGGGCAGACGGTACTTTTCTCAGGAACTGGTTGTCAGGTGGGCGCACTGTATGCCTATTTGCCAAAGGAATATGAAAATCTGTACACCATAGACATCATCTGTCATGGAGTGCCTTCTCCTAAGCTGTGGGAAGATTTTCTGCATATGCGGGAGAAAGAAAAAGGAGGAAAAGCAGAGCGCGCCGCTTTCCGAAATAAAAAAAGATACGGCTGGAAAGCGCATAAGGAGACGGTGGTAATCGGCGGTCAGCCTTATACGTCAAGGATTTATACCAGGCTGTTTTACGGCTGCAATATCCGTCCCTCCTGTTTAAATTGCGCATATGCCAATACGAACCGCCCGGCAGACATTACGCTTGCAGACTTCTGGGGACATGAGAAGGCAATGCCGGACGTCTGGGACGATGATAAGGGAATTTCCCTGGTTCTAATAAACAATTCTCATGGAATGCAGTTGTGGGAAAACTCCCGCAATGAGGTGGATGAGGTGGAGGTTACTGGATACCCGTTCCGTCACCGCAGGCTGCATGCACCAATGGAGAAACCGAAAAATTACGATCAGTTCTGGAAAGACTATGCAAAAAAAGGCTTTGAATATTGTTCGGAAAAATATTCAAATCATAAGATGGAAGAGCCGAGGAAAGAGGCCGAGGTCTTAAAGGAAACGAAACCGGAAACAGAAGAAACAAAGACAGAAGCTGTAAAAGAAGAGAAAGAAGATACAGCCCAGGAGGCGAAACAAGCGGAAACTTTACCAAAGAAAGTATTCAGACATATCAAACAGTTATTCGGAGAATAATCCGTTGCTGTTATGTGGTAGTGAATTTCCAAATCTACCTGGATGACGCGGCAAGTGCGTCAGGCGGAGGAAAGTATGAAAAAACTCAAGAAATATTTGCAGAGAATAAGGTCATGGCTGCTGATGTCATGGTATCTCATGTTTTATGAGAAGGATACATTGAAGGAAAAATGGGTTCTGGTCGATTCCAAAAACGGCAAGGATCTGGGGAGCAATATGCTTCGGATCACGGAGGAGCTTACCCACAATCCAGATTATAAAAAATATCGTATTTTTATATCCTGCAACAAAAACAAGAAATCGGATATAGGCAAGATGATTGTGCAGTATGGCTTAAATAAGGTGGTGTTGATACGGGAAGGAGGTTTCCGGTATGCCAGGATCGTTGCTCTGGCCAAATATTTATTTACAGATACGTCTTTCCCCTTGTGGTATGCTAAGAAGAAGGGGCAGGTGATTACCAATACGTGGCACGGAACGCCTTTGAAAATGATGGGGAAAGATGTGTATAATCGTGCGTTTGATATGGGAAATGTGGAGAAAAACCATCTGATTGCAGATTATCTGATTTACCCCAGCGATTATATGAAAGACATTATGGTGTCTGCGTATTTTCTGAATAATCTGTATCAGGGGAAGATTCTATGCTCCGGCTATCCGCGCAATTCGGTCTTTTTTCACCCAAAAAGAGGCGAGGAGCTGCGCAGCCGGCTAGGACTCGAAGGCAAACGGTTATACGCCTATATGCCTACCTGGCGCGGCGTTTTGAAACATATCAATTCTCAAAAGAATACGTATCAGGTAGAGTATTTTATCGAGTATCTGGATAAACAATTTACGGATGATGAGATTTTCTTTGTGCGTCTACACCCCTTTATCGCCAATACGATTTCTTATTCCAGGTATCGGCATATCCGGCCTTTTCCCGATGGTTATGAGCCGTATGATATCTTGAATATGTGCGATTGTATGGTGACGGATTATTCCAGCGTTATGTTTGACTATGCCAATTCCGGAAAAAAGCAGGTGTTGTTTGTCTACGACCGGGAATTGTATATGGATGAGCGGGGCGTGTATGTCTCCATAGATTCCTTCCCGTTTCCGCAGGTGCGCAGAGTGGAAGATCTGCTGCGGGAACTGCGTTCGTCCAAAGAATACGACGACAGCGGCTTTTTGAAAAAATTCTGCCAATATGACAGGGAAGATACGGCAAAAGGATTGTGCCGCCATATCATCAAGGGTCAGAAGATTTTTGAAGAACTTGAGGCAGGCAAAAACGGCAAGGAGAATGTTCTGATTTACAGCGGAAACCTTTCCAAGAATGGTCTGACATCTGCATTGTTGAATCTTTTTTCTAATATTGATTTGAAAAAAAGAAATTATTATGTTACGTTTCGCTCTGCGAGCTTGCAGAAAGAACCGGAAAGGGTTGCTCTGCTGCCATCTCAGGTTGGTTTCTTCCCTATGGCGTCTGCAAGGGCGGAATCCCTTGGGGAAGCGATAGCATTGTTTCTGTATTTTCAGAAGAACATCACAAAGCGCTTTGTTATAAAAAGAGTGGATCGTTACCATAAACGCCTGTATCAGAGCAGTTTTGGAAGCTGTGATTTTCAATATGCCATCCAATATACAGGGTATGAGAAAACCATCATCAATGTGTTTTTGCAGGCTTCCGCAGAGAGAATGATTTTTGTACACAATGATATGCTCCAGGAAATGCAGACGAGGAATAACCAGCACCGGCTCACCTTGAAACGTGCATATCACGATTACGAACGGGTGCTCCCAGTGACAGAGGATATCTATGCGCCCACTTTGGAATTGGGAGGGCGCAAGGAGAATATCCATGTCGTGAACAACTGTCACGACTACAAGTCTGTCCTCGAAAAATCCAATCAGGAGCTTAGACTCGATTCGACTACAAGCTGCAATGTATCCGTTAAAGAACTGGAAGAGATTCTCAAGAGCAAGTCCAGAAAAATCATCACGATTGGACGGTTTTCCCCGGAGAAAGGGCACGACCTGCTTCTTAAGGCGTTTGAACGGTATTATAAAGGAAATCCCGACAGCTATCTAATCATCATAGGCGGACACGGCGCGCTGTATGATCAGACCGTCTCTCAGGCGGAGGCTATGCCCTGCGGCGACCATATTGTGATCATCCGTTCGGTTTCTAATCCGATGCCGATTCTAAAAAAATGCGATTTATTTGTGCTGTCCTCTCTGTATGAAGGCCTGGGGCTGGTTTTGCTGGAGGCGGACACGCTGGGTATTCCGGTACTGTCTACGGATGTTCCAGGGCCGCACTGTTTCCTGAAACAGCACGGCGGCTGCCTGGTTTCTCCAGATGTAAAAGGCATTTTCAAGGGATTGCAGGCGTTTGATAAGGGCAAAGTAAAACAGATGAATGTTGATTATGAGGAGCATAACCGCAATTCTGTGCGTCAGTTTGAAAGACTGTTTTCAGAAGGCGGGCGGTAGATTTTGGAGGTAAGTTTGGAAGTAAACTTCCAAATCTACCTGGATGACGCGGCAAGCGCGTCAGGAGGAGGTAAAGATGAAAATTGGAATTGTGACTTTCCATAGTGCTCATAATTACGGGGCAGTCCTTCAGGCATGGTCTTTGCAGGAATATCTCAGGCAGCAGGGGCATCAGGTAGAAATCGTAAATCTCCGCCTCCCGGTCATTGATAAGCTGTACTGTCTCGTCAATAAGACCGACAAAAAGGTCTGCAAAAGCGAATGGCTCAACCGTATGGTAAACAGCGCCTATTATGGGGTACGCTATGTATACCGGCATCTGCGGCCGGATGCCGGCAAGGTGGAGAAATACCGCAAATTCGAGCAGTTTATCAATCATCAGCTTCCGGTGACGAAAGAATTTCGTACCTATGAGGAATTGTGCGGGACTCAGCTTGAGTACGATGCCTTAATAGCTGGAAGCGATCAAATCTGGAATGCGGTCATGATGCGAAACATCAGCCCGGCCTATTTCCTTCACTTTGCCAATGAAGATGCCCTTCGGATTTCCTATGCTGCGAGTATCGGTACTGAGGAGATTCCCGCCGAGTATAAAATGCTGTTTCGGCGGTATCTGAGGAATTTTGACTTTATTTCCGTGCGGGAGAAGAAAGCAAAAAGCGAAGTGGAGGAGCTGACGGATATCCCGGTGGAGCTGGTGGCGGACCCGACTTTCCTTCTGGAACGCAAGGATTTTGACCAACTGCTGAAAAAACCGAAAACTTCCGGGAAATACATTTATGTGCATAACGTTCACTTGAGCAGGATAGACGAGGCGCTCAACAGCGTGGTGGAGGAAATGTCCAGGCGTTTGAATCTCCCGGTGATTCATAACTGGGGAAAGAAGGTATTTTCCAATGAGGCAGGGCATTTTACCGGAGGGGTGGATGAATTTCTAGGACTGGTTTCCTCGGCGGAATACATCATTACCAACTCCTTCCACTGCACAGTCTTTGCGATTATTTATCGGAGAAACTTTATCACAATTCCCCATTATAAGCACCCGGACCGTATGAAAAATCTGTTGGAGACTTTGGGAATATCGGAGCATCTGATCGGCAGCGACAAGGGCATACCAAAAGATTTGCAGCAGTTGTCCATCGACTATCGTGCGGTGGAGGAGAAAAAGTCTGAGATGGGAGCGCATGCCAAAGAATTTCTGAAAAAGGCGTTAGCTGCAAAAAAAACAGACGATAACCGGACTTATCTGGAAACCGGGGACAGTTTCCGCTGTTATGGCTGCGGCGCCTGTAAAGATGTGTGTCCAGAGCAGGCGATATCCATGGAGGAGGACGCCGAAGGCTTTTTATACCCAAAGGTGGACGACAAAGCCTGTGTCCAGTGCGGCAAGTGCAGAGAAGCCTGTATCTACCATCCGTCTGCGTATCAAAATGAGACAAGCGATCGTTTTCCAATCGTCTATGGGGCATACCATAAAGACAAAGAAGTTTTGCAAAGAAGCACAGCCGGAGGTGTGTTTACTGCCATGTACCGAAAGATTCTGGAGAAAGGCGGCTTTGTAGCGGGTGTTTGTTATGACGAAGATTTTCGGGTGGTTTATGACCTCGCCTCCAACGAGGAAGGATGCCGGCGGTTCTGCGGAGCCAAACATGTCTATGCGGACAGCAGCGATATCAAGCCGCGCGTAAAGAAACTGTTGGAGGAGGGAAAAGATCTTTTGTTCTGCGGAACGCCCTGCCAGATTGCAGGCCTGAAAAGCTTTTTACAGAAAGATTATCCCAAGCTTTACACAGCAGAATTTATCTGTGACGGCGGCGGCTCCCCGAAAGTATTCCAGAAATATTGCGATTATTTACAGAAGCTTTACAAATCCAAGCTTATGGACATGCAGTTTTGCAATAAATTCAAAGGGGCCGCTACTCCGTTTGTGGTGACGGAGTTTGAGTCGGGCAGTGTGGATGTGGAAGACGCCGCCAAACATAATTTTAACAATGCTTATCTGAAACACAGGGTTCAGCGTCCTGCCTGTTATGCATGTGAGTTTGCCGGGGTAAAGGAGGGCACCGCTGACCTTACCATGGGCATATATCAGGGGATTGCAGAGCAGCACCCGGATTTTGAGAATCCCCAGGGCGTTTCCATGCTAAAAATCAATACAGAAAAGGGCAGGGAATTTTTTGAGGAATTCAAAGAAAGTTTAATTCTAAAAGAAAGTACATTTGAGGCGGCGTATGCGGAAAATCTAAAAGAACCCATACAGATAAATGTAAAGCGGGCAAAGCTGATGTGCAATATAGACGAGAAACCCATTGAGGAATTGTTATGTAAATGACGATGATTTCTATAAAATAATGACCGAATTTTTTGTTTAACGTGAGTTCGACGAACATTTGTTGCTATCAATGCCAATGTCATGAACGGAAAGAAACAAAAATTGTTGAATACTTTCCCCTAAAGAACAGCGTTTTAAGGGGTCCGGGGGAAATCGCAATCCCCCGGCGCTTTTGGTACTTTTCTCGTAGAAAAGTACAAGATCTGAAATTTGCCAGAAACTGTAACCAATCCTTGTTCTGAAAATTGCCGTCGAACTCCTGTTATTTAATGAAAAGTATTTTTTAATTTCTGATAACCTCGATAAGCCAGGCTGCTGGTGATGGTTTTCAAGGTGTGCCGCTGTGTTTTTATCTGGTTTTCCAGGGTTTCGATTTTTTTCTGCTGATCAAAAAGTGCTTCTGCCATAAAGACAAGCAAATCCCGGCACATGGCATTGGGGGATATCTGATAAGCGGGCAGATTCTGAACGGGTTCCCGAAATAAGATGCCGTCCTTGCGGTTCAGAAATTCCACGGCTACTTTCCGGTTGCTTTCTTCATATTCTTTCAAAAATGCCGTTTGTTCCTCATAAGAAAACAGGCTCGTCTTTGTCTCCTTTACTTGGCTTTCCTGAAACAGACTTGCAGTCAGAAGAGGTTTTATCATAAAATTATCCATCTCCCGATATTCTGGAAGGCTGTTTAAAATGCGCTTTATTTCAATAAAATTGCCGTTCAGACTGGGATTCCTGCGTTCCGTCTCTTGAGTAAACTGCTCGGTCAAAGGGATGTTTAGTGTATGCATAAAATCAGAGATAAGAGTGCGGCCTTCTCCCTCGTACTGTCCGCTCTCGTATACACGCACCAGCAGGTTTTCTTTTCCTACAAATTTCTCAATTTCTTTTAAGTGGGCGTAATAATCCAGCGGAAAATAACGATACCGTTTCTTCTGGATATATTTGTCAAAGGTACAAGAGGTCTGCAATCCGCTTTTTACTCCCTGTTTCCAAAGCGACTGGACAAGTTGATCTTGTCTGCGCAGATATACAATCACCCTTAACTGACAGTTGATTTTCTCCAGCCTGTCCATAAGGTCTTGCCAAAAATTTTCCTGTTTTTTTGAGTGGTGCCAGATTAATTCGTCGGATAAAATAATATTCGGATAGACCTTCGCCAGTTCTTCCAGCTTTCGATAGCAAAATTGCTGGATTTCTGTGATTTGGGATTCTGTCTTCGGAATATTCGGGTGAACTGTTCCGAAAATTAAGAAGTGTCCGTTTCTGCTTTTGGCATAAGACATCGCTTCTACATCCATCAAAGGGTAGCAAAATCCCTGTTTTTCCAATACCTCCGAGTTGTTCCGCAGGAAGCTTTGGAGAGCCGTGGTTCCAGTTTTCATTGTGCCAATACATAGATTTATAATTGCCATTTGAATATTCTCCCAAATATGAATTTACGAATGAATTAGATATATTAGATATAATTGTTAGTATTGGATTATAAACGATAAATATGTTGTAAATTTGTGACTGTAATTTATAATTCAAAAATACTTTAGATAAATATGGAAAATATATATTTATATTGCCGTAAAAATATGGTATAATAATAAAGCGTTAGATAAAAAGTTATGGTATGAGGCTTGTTGTATTTTTAAAGCGAGTTAGTAACATATAGGAAAATATTTTTTATAGAAAGGAAATTAGGACGATGCCATTAGTTACAACTACGGAAATGTTTAAGAAAGCTTATGAAGGCGGTTATGCGATTGGAGCCTTCAACGTAAATAATATGGAAATCCTGCAAGGGATTGCAGAGGCAGCAGGAGAATTGAAATCCCCAATAATTTTGCAGGTTTCCAAAGGAGCCAGGGCTTACGCTAATCATACTTATCTGGTAAAACTGGTGGAAGCCGCATTGATTGAAAATGATATTCCCATTGCGCTGCACTTGGATCACGGCCCGGATTTTGAAACCTGCAAGGCCTGCATTGACGGCGGATTTACTTCTGTAATGATCGATGGTTCTCACTATGACTTTGAGAAAAATGTCGCCGTTTCCAAAGAAGTTGTAGAATATGCCCATTCCAAGGGTGTGGTTGTAGAGGCGGAATTGGGACAACTGGCAGGTGTGGAGGACGATGTAAAGGTGTCCGATGCAGATGCTCAGTATACCCAGCCCGATCAAGTGGAGGAATTTGTAGACAGGACTGGTGTGGATTCCTTGGCGATAGCCATTGGAACAAGCCATGGCGCGTATAAATTCAAACCGGGACAGAAGCCGCAGCTTCGTTTTGATATTCTGGAAGAAATCACAAAACGTCTGCCGAATTTCCCAATTGTTCTTCACGGCGCTTCTTCCGTATCTCAGGAATATGTAAAGATTATCCAGGAAAACGGCGGAAATCTGGCAGACGCCATTGGTATTCCAGAGGATATGCTCCGTCAGGCGGCACGTTCTGCGGTGTGTAAAATCAATATTGATTCCGATTTGCGCTTAGCTATGACAGCCGGAATCCGTCAGGTGATGTGGAACGATCCGTCGGTCTTCGATCCCAGAGAATACCTAAAGGTAGGCCGTGCCAATGTAAAAACTCTGGTAACCCATAAGATCAAAGAAGTTCTTGGAAGCGATGGGAAAGCCTAAAAAATAGTGAAAAAAAGAAGCCGAATCCAAAGGGCAAAAACCTCTTGGATCTGGCTTCTTTTATTAACAGTTTACTGGTTAAAAAATCCGTAAATGTTGCCGGACATTTCTGCGATACATTCTACGGCTGTGCCGCTGTCTGTCAATCCGTCTGTCATAAAACAGATAATATACGGATTTTTATCCCCAAACACGATTGCTACATCGTTTTCAATTCCGCTTAGTTCCCCGGTTTTGTTAGCAATCTTTACGCCGTCTGGAATCTGGGCGGGAATCTTAGTACGCCGCTGCTGGGACTGTAAAAGGCCGAGCATTTCTTCAGAATAGTCAAAATCCTTGACATATAAAGTTTCCAAAAAATCCGCACAATCTCCCACAGAAGTATAATTTTCCCCGGTGGGGCTTTCTTCCAACAGCATTCTGCCCATACTGGTATCAGAATAGCCATGATCTTCACAGTATTCTGTGACTATCTGCCGTCCCGCCGCAGAGTCGCCGTCGCCCAGCATGGTGACCAGTTGGTTGGCCGCGTCATTGTCGCTGACCGTGATCATAATATTCAGCAGGCGATCCACGGTTTCCTTTCCGTTTATCTGAGCCAGCGTTTCATATTGATTGTAAACGGCTCCCATGATAAATAGTTTAATTAAGCTGGCGGCTTTCATCTGCGTATCGTCTCTCGCTGTAAAGATGCCAGAGTTCAGATTTTTGACGTACACGGACCATTTGCCGCCCGATGCAGATTTTGATAACTGGAGCATATCGTCTAACTGATCTTCCAGGGGAGTTAAATCTGCTACGCCTTCTTTTTCCTCACTGGGACTTAGCTGCCCCTCTTCTTCCAGATTTGTTTCTGTTGAGGAGGCGTCGGATTTCTTGGCAGTATAACTTTCTTTGGCGCTCCCACTGGTGCTTTCTTCCGCGTCTTCTTCCTTTAGACTGTCTTCTTCCAGCTCGTCAGACAGAAGGCGGATTTCTGATTTTAGTTGGGCGGTTTCTTTTACCGCATCTGTCAGCATTGTCTCCAAGGAGCGCACATTCTTATTTAGGCTTCTCCATTTTGCAGAAAAGACAAGAAACAAGACTCCAAACAATACCATCAGCCCTGACGCAGCGATGGCGATGATCTGATAAATTTTTTCTTTATTCATATTTGATATTCTCCTTATCCTCTGCTGTCATTGGGCAAAATAGGCGTCGATTCCATCGGCAATTCCCTGTGCCATTGTCTGCTGGAACTGGGAATCGGCCATGGCAAGGTCATCGTGTTCATTGGTCATAAAGCCCATTTCAAGAATTGTCACTGGTACGCTGCTCCAGTTGATACCTGTCATATTGTCGTAAAACTGCACGCCGCGGTTTTCAAAATTTGTGGCTTCGCAGTAAGATTCCAATAGTATTTGGGAAAGCCGCAGGCTGTCTTCGTAGAGCTGGGGCACATAGGGATTGTCCTGGGAAGGGCACATGCTCAGAGCACCCTGTACGCTGTGATCATCGGAGCCGTTGGCATGGATCCGCACGTAAATTTCTGCCCCCTCCTCTGTGGCCAGCAGTGCCCGTTCGGCATTGCTGATGGCTGTGTTGTTGTCCGTTCGGGTCATAATGACCCGATAACCCCGATTTTCTAAAATCTGTTGCAACTTTAAAGAAACATCCAGATTAAGCTGATATTCGCCCTGGCCGGAGTAAGTCCCGGAAGTCCCGGAGGTGGCTTTTGCCTTCATCTCTGTGGAACCAGGCCCGTTGGGTTCTGTGTCGCTCATATCCACATGAGGTCCCTGGTGTCCAGGGTCAATGGCTACCACATGATTTTGGGAAATTGTGTTTTGCAGATTTTGTTCTTCACTGGTATCTTCCTCCTCGTCGTTGCCAGACAAAAGACCTGCAGACAGACGGTTTTCCGAAAGGGCGGCTGTGGGCGTAGGCGTGTCGGCGTTTGGAGTTTCGGTAATTTCCTGTTCTTCCTCCTGGGGAAGCTGGATCTTCTCTTCTATTTCCTTTTTCTCTTTTTCTATTTGACGGGACGCCTTTTTTACAGATTCTCTTATCTGTTCCATCTCTTCTGTCTGGGCGGCCAGCGTTTCCTGGCTTTTGGCAATCTGCCTGCCGGCAAGAAAGACGCGCACAAAGGCTATGCAGCAGCATACCAGCGCAAATACCGCACAGATTGTTCCCAGTGCAATTAGAAATTTTATCAAGGTTCTCCGGTACATTTTTACCTCCCAGTCTATAATAAAATAATAATAGCATTATACGATATTGAGGATTCCTGTCAAGGTTATAAAGCGGATGTAAAAATTATTGGTATTAGTCGGATTATTCTTTGGTTATGCTTTATTTGCAATGTGATAAATTCTTTCCATGTCTTTTCGGTTCAGATGTTTAAAGGTGCCGATGGTTCGGGTGTCTTCGTGGCTGCATTTAAAAGCCAATTCATAGATTTGCTGGTCTGTCAGTTCAAGTCCAAGTTCTTTGAGGTTGGTGGGCATCTGGATAGAATGAAAGAAGTCTTCCATGGCTTCGATGCCTGCCAGAGCCGCTTTTTCAAAATTCGTGCTGTCGCAGGAAACGCCGAATACATTGGCAGAAAATTGGGCAAAGCGTTCCGGGTTTGTTTCGTAAACGTATCTGGCCCAGCTTCCCCATATGGCGGCCAGTCCGGCTCCATGGGTCACATCAAACATACCTCCCAGTTCGTGCTGCAATTGGTGGCAGGCCCAGTCGCCTCCGCCCGTGCCGCATCCCATCAGCCCGTTATGAGATAGGCTGCCTGCCCACATGATTTCCGCCCGCGCATTATAGTTGTGAGGTTCCCGCATGAGAATACGGGCATTGTGGATCACAGTCTGTATCAGGGTTTCACTCATGCCATCCACAATTTCCAGCGTTTCCGTGTTTACAAAATACCGTTCCATCGTGTGCATCAGGATATCTACGCAGCCGCTTGCCGTCTGGTAGGCAGGCAGAGTGTAAGTCAGGCAGGGATTTAAGATAGCAAATTTGCATCGGCCGAAATCGCTGTGACAGCTTCGTTTCAGCCATCCGTCCTCGTTGGTGATCACAGAGGAATCGCTGGTTTCGCTGCCGGAAGCGGCAATCGTTACAATTGCCCCTAGCGGCAGACATCCATGGGCTGTCTGCGTTCGTTTGTACAATTCCCATACGTCAAATTCTGGATTGGCAACGCCGTAGCCAATCGCTTTCGCGGAGTCAATTACGCTGCCGCCGCCCACGGCCAGAATAAAATCAACCGTTTCTTTTCTGCATAAATCAATGCCTTCATATACTTTGGAAAGCCTGGGATTGGGAACTGCGCCGCCCAGAGCAGTATAACGGATACCGGATTCTTCTAGGGAGGCGAAAATCTGATCCAGAAGGCCGGATTTTTCAGCACTTTGGCTGCCGTAATGAACCAGAACTTTTTTGCATTGCAGTTTTTTTATCAATTCTCCTGCTTGAAGGTGAGTGTCTTTTCCAAAAATTACCTGGGTAGGGATATATAATTCAAAATTTTGCATTTTAGTTTTTTATTCTCCTTTTTCAGAGGTATCTTATCATATTTTTCCTGTTATTTCAAACTCATTTATTTTCTATTGGTTGACGTAAAAGAGACTTCTGGATATAATGTAAATAGTTCTTGTTGTTTTTTTGATATGTGTACTTTCAGAATTGTAACAGTGAAAATATCTGAATTATTACTCGGAATTTCTTTTATGAGAGGGAGTATGCGTATAGATTATGGAGGAAGTGCGTATGTATTCCATGCAAGAAATTGAAGCTGTGGATTTGAAAATTGCAAACCTGATGCAGGCGGAGTTGGACAGGCAGAATTCTCATATTGAATTGATAGCTTCCGAAAATTGGGTGAGTAAAGCGGTGATGTCAGCTATGGGAAGCGCTTTAACTAATAAATATGCGGAAGGATATCCAGGAAACCGTTTCTATGGCGGCTGTGATTATGTGGATGAGGTGGAAACTCTGGCTATTGAACGGGCCAAGGAGCTTTTCCAGTGTACGTATGCCAATGTGCAGCCGCATTCAGGTTCCCAGGCGAATATGGCTGTCTATTTTGCCCTGCTTCGTCCGGGGGATACAATTCTGAGTATGGATCTGGCCCATGGCGGGCATCTGTCCCATGGAAGTCCAGCCAATTTGTCTGGTACATTTTTTAAAGTGTACTCTTATGGAACGGACGGTAACGGCATTCTGGATTACGAACAGGTGGAACAGCTTGCTTTGAAATACAGGCCGAAACTGATTGTGGCGGGGGCCAGTGCGTATGGCCGAATCATAGACTTTAAAAAATTCCGGAAAATTGCAGATAAGGTGGGGGCTTATCTGATGGCGGACATTGCACATATAGCCGGGCTGGTTGCCGGCGGCGTGCATCCCAGTCCCATCCCTTATGCGCATGTGACTTCCAGTACTACCCACAAAACCATGAGAGGCCCCAGAGGCGGATTGATTTTAAGCAGCAAGGAATTTGCAGAGGAACATCAGTTGGATAAGGCCGTGTTCCCAGGCATTCAGGGCGGACCGCTGATGCATGTGATTGCCGCAAAAGCCATCTGTTTCCAGGAAGCCCTGCAACCAGAATACAAAGAATATGCCCAAAATGTGGTTCGTAATGCAGCGGCTCTGTGCGAAAGTCTGAAGAAACGGGGCATTAAGATTGTGTCAGGCAAGACAGAAAACCATTTGATGTTGGTGGATCTGGTGGAAAAAGGGATCACCGGCAAAGAAATGGAAAAGTTATTGGACGAGGTGAACATTACCTGCAATAAAAATGGAATTCCAAACGATCCGCAGTCGCCGTTTGTGACCAGCGGAATCCGTCTGGGAACACCGGCTGTGACGGCCAGAGGCATGAAAGTAAAGGACATGGATCGGATTGCAGAGGCCATTGCGATGATGATAGAGAGTCCAGAGAATAAGGAGAAAGCCGCGGAGATCGTGAAAGAACTGACGGATAAGTATCCTTTGGAGGGGTGAGAAAGAGTTATAGATGAGGGCTGACTGTTTAGGCAGGCAGCCCTTTTTGGAATTGATTATTCAGCAATGATAATTCCCAGTACATTGATTTGCTGTTGGCGTAAAATTTCCAGTTCCTGGTGGATCTCTTCATATTGTACAGAACCGGCTTTTTCAATTAGAACGGCCGTATGGATGCTGCTTAATAAGCTCATGGAATCTGCATTGTACAGAACATTATCGGCGGTGTCAAAATCAAGATCCACTGTCTTTAGAATCCCCTGGATTTCATTTCTTATTTTTGCTGTGGGATCCAATACTGGTCCGCAGCTGATCCCATATATGGAATGAATTCCTTTTTTGTGTGCAGTTATTTGTATAGCAGTTGCGGCTAGAGATATGGCATGTGCCGCAGAAACCGAGTAACGCCCTTTATTCCGCTGGCTGTACAGCCAATGGTCTATGCGGTTAAAAAAGTTCTTCGAGTTTCTTGCTGACGGAATGTGTCCCAGTGCTGGGATTTGGTATAATATGGTACAGTCGTCGGTATATTGCAGCTTATTATTTATAATATAGCGAAAGAATAGAATAAAAATATAAACCATTGCGGCAAAGAACATCCCCCATACAGAGGCTTTGATAGAAGCGTATATGGCAGCAGGCGCGGTTTCGGTTCTTTCTTCCATGGCATTCAGCGAAATTTCTTTTGTAGGTGTTTGTAATTGATGGTATTGTATCTGTGCTTCCGAAAAAGTTTCCATGAGATCTGCGGTTTCCGTATTTAAATGAGTGATTTTACTGCGCATATCAATTTGTTCCTGCAATAAGGAAGTACTGCTTGTGTTGGATATATTATTCTGCAAAAGGGTTATCTTATGGGCGCCATATGTATTTACAATTTGTTTGTGTATACGGTTTATGTATGCCTGGATTGTTTTGGATATGGTTTTGCAGATCTTTTTCGTTCCGGCAATGGCTGTAATACGGAAGGAACAAGTTTCTTGTTTTTGTGTAATCGTGCCGGGATTTATTACATGAATCAATTCCTGTGCATCCGATATTGAGATACCATTTGTTTTATTGGAAACAAACTGATACATTTGATTTGTGGCTAACAAATCTAAATAAACAGATGTTGGATTGACAGAATTTTCAGAGATACTGACTGCATAAATCAGATCGGCTTGATATACATGAGAGGGGTTGAGGTTCATCAAAACGGATTCTTCCATATAAGACTGCCATTTTTGGCAAGAGTATTCGTTTAATAAGACCTGGTCGGCGGCGGATAATTCCGTTTGTGTCATTTTATTTTTCAATTCGGACAAACTGATTTCTTTCGATTGCGAAGTCTGCGTTTTGGCGGCGGATAAATGCAGATGGACAAAGTTGAATGTGCCAAATAAGATTCCGCTAATTAATATCCAGAGCAGGATACCGCGCCAATGAAACAAAATTTCAAAAACCAAATCGCGGAGGTTTACTTCTTTTTCTTCCATTTGATTTCTCTCCTATATTCCCAGTTCTGCGAGGGAGTGTTTGAAAACTCATTCCAGCAATCTGCATCTACCGCCAAATGTTGAATACAGCTTACAGAAAGCAGTTTTCAAATAACACTCTAGAAAAATTATAGCAAGTTTGCCTGTATAATACAACATAATATTTCATAAATTTGACAAAATTATTGTAAAATTTATCTAATTGGTATATACTAGGATCCGAAAGGCAGGCATGAAAGAGCAGCTATGAAGCATTGTTTTATCATCGGTTCAAAAGGAATACCAGCCCATTATGGAGGCTTAGAAACTTTTGTGGAAAAGCTGACACAATATAAAAGCAGCAATAAAATCTGCTATCACGTTGCCAGGATAGGAACCCAAGATTTCCAGTATGAGTATAATGGGGCAAAATGTTTCAATCTATCTGTTCCGAATATTGGATCGGCCAAAGCGGTATATTACGACCTGAAAGCACTTCAGTGGTGCGTCAATTACTGCAAAGCCCATGCAGCTATAAAAAAGCCGATTTTTTATGTGCTTGCATGTAGGATAGGCCCGTTCATTCGCTTTTTTCAAAAGCAGATTCAAAAGTTGGGCGGGGTGCTTTACGTCAATCCAGACGGCCATGAATGGATGCGGCGGAAATGGTGTTTTCCGGTGAGAATCTATTGGAAATGGTCAGAGCGGCTTATGGTAAAACAAGCGGATCTGCTGATCTGTGACAGTAAAAGTATTGAGATGTACATAAGGAGCACATATGCAGAATACATGCCCCATACCATGTTTATTGCCTACGGCGCTGACCTGCAAGCCAGCAGATTATTGGATGATGACCAGAAGTTTCTGAACTGGTGCCAAGAGAAAGGAATTCGGAAAAAAGAGTATTATCTGGTGGTCGGCAGATTCGTACCAGAGAATTCTTTTGAAGTCATGATACGGGAATTTATGGCATCTAAGACAAGACGAGATTTATCCATTATTACAACTGTCAACGACAAATTTTTGGCAGAATTGGAAAAGAAGCTGCATTTCAAAAAGGACAAGCGGATCAAGTTTGTGGGTTCGGTTTACGATCAGGAGCTGCTGAAAAAAATTCGGGAAAATGCCTATGCTTATCTTCACGGGCACACGGTGGGCGGCACAAATCCTTCGCTGATTGAGGCCATGAGCAGCACACAGCTCAATTTGTTGTTCAATGTCCGCTTCAATCGGGAAGTCGGGGCAAACTGTGTTTTGTATTGGAACAAAACGCCGGGAAATCTGGCTGCATTGATCGAAAGGGCTGACCAGATGGCAGAAGATGAGCGGAATAAATTCAGTAAGCTGGCAAAAAAACGCGTGGCGGATCATTATACTTGGGAAAAAATTTGTGAAAAATATGAAACTCTTTTCTTAAAAGGCGGAGATATTTTGTGAAAATTTTACACTATGCACTTGGTTTTCCACCATATCGAACAGGCGGCTTGACAAAGTTTTGCATCGATTTGTTAAAGCAGCAAAATCAAAACGGCCATCAGACGGCGTTGGTATGGCCAGGACGAATCGACTTTTTGGGACGAAAGGTTTCCATAAAAAGCAGAAAACTTTGTGGAATTCAGAGCTTTGAGATCTGCAATCCCCTTCCTGTTCCCTACGATGAGGGAATTGCTCAGTGCTCTTTTTTCACAGAGAATGCCAAAGAAGAGCCATATGAAAGGTTATTAAAAAGCTTTTGCCCAGACGTAATCCATATCCATACGCTGATGGGGATGCACAGCAGCTTCTTGGAGGCTGCCAGGAAAAGAAAGATACGATGTGTATTTACCGCCCATGATTATTTTCCGGTTTGCCCAAAAGTAGTTATGGTGTGTCAGGGACGGTTATGCCTTTCGGCAAAGAGCTGCTCGGATTGTGGAGAATGCAATAAGACAGCACTGCCTATTCATCAAATAAAAATATTACAGTCCGTCCTTTACAGGGCTGTAAAAGATATGCCCGTTGTCTATAAGCTGAGAAAAATACACCGGGACGGCTATTTGGGCAAAGATATGGCCAACAGAAATATTCGGGTATCGGGGATGGCGGAAGATTACAGGAAACTGCGGGAGTATTATCATTCGCTTTTGAAAAAGATGGATAAGATTCATTATAACAGCACCTTGACCAAATCCGTATATGAGAAATATTTTCAGTTGCCCAATTCTGAGGTTATCAGCATTAGTCATGGGGATATCCGCGATTGCAGGAAGAAAAAGAAGTTTTCGTCAGAGCGGCTTCGGCTGTCTTATTTGGGACCGCAGGGGGAGGCGAAGGGCTTTTTTTTGCTCCAGGCAGCGCTCGATGAATGGTGGAAAACAAATAAACAGTTCTGTCTAAATGTTTATTTTACACCGATAAAGCCATCGCCTTATATGAGACCTTATGGCAGATATACCTATGCAGATCTGGAAACAATTTTTGATAATACAGATCTTGTGATTGTGCCCAGCGTGTGGCAGGAAACATTTGGGTATATCGTTCTGGAAGCGCTGAGTTGCGGCGTGCCAGTACTGCTCAGCGGAAATGTGGGCGCTAAGGATATTCTGGCTCCGGGTGCAGGCATTGTCATCGAGGATCTCACTGCTGAAAAATTATGTCGTGTGTTAAAAAATATTACCAGCGAGCAATTGGCCGCAATGAATAACGTGATTTTGGAAAAACAGGAAATACTTACATTAAACCAGATGGCCGAGTTCATAGAAACCAGGTGTTATTGCTGTAAATCATTGTAAAAAGGAAAAATGTGCCTGACTCGTAAGTTATTAAAAATTGCCGGAAAAGAAGACTGTCAGTTGGATAAAAGTATAGGGACGTCGTATATGTTAAGGCTGTTCTGGAAGTACGGTTGGATGCTGATTCGGGGCAGATGCTTTTCTTTGGGCAGCAGAAAAATTAATAAATGTGTGTTTGTGGGACGGAACGTAAAAGTGCTGGAAAAGAGGAAACTTTCCGTAGGAAGTAAAACAAAGCTTCATGATTTCGTTTATATTGATGGGCTTTCCAGGGCAGGTGTAACTCTTGGAAAAGGGGTAGTTTTGGGAAGAGGCACGCGGATTGAATGTTCCGGGAGTATAGAACATGTAGGAAAAGGGATGGTCATTGGAAACAGAAGCACGTTCGGAAACGATTGTTTTTTCGGGGCGGCGGGAGGCATTCGGATTGGGGAAGATGTGATTGCGGGGCAATATATTCGGTTTCATTCGGAAAACCATAAATATGAGAATCTAAACAGCTTAATCAGGGAACAAGGAGTCGTTCAGAAAGGAATCGTTATTGGAAATAACTGCTGGATTGGTTCAGGAGCTGTTTTTCTGGACGGTTCCAGGGTGGGAGATGGATGCGTGGTGGCAGCCAATGCAGTGGTAAGCGGTAAATTTCCTGAAAATACAGTAATCGGCGGAGTGCCGGCTAAAGTAATAAAAAAACGTGGAGAATGATTTTGTGAAAACCGGATTTGTAATCTTAAATTATAATTCCTGGCAGATGACAAGCGCCCTAGCACAGAAAGCTGCTTCTTATAAAAATATTGATGCGGTCGTAGTGGTGGATAATGGTTCGACTGACGATTCCTATAAATCTTTACAGAGAATGGAGCATCCAAAGATTTATGTTGTGCAGAGCGGGAAAAATGGAGGCTATTCCTATGGGAATAATTACGGGGCAAAAGTTTGCGAAAAAATGGGAATGGAAATTCTGTTTTTTTCAAATCCAGATGTAAGAGTTGAGGAAATCCAGATTCAAAAAATTCTGGAACAGTTCGCTAAGACAGATTATTCCGTTTTATCCGGTGTGGAATATGGGCAAAACGGCAGAATATCGCAGCCTCCACTGTGGAAGCGGATGGACTATTGGGCGGATTGTTTGGACTGTTTTTTCCTGGGAAGAAGGTTTGGCAGGAAAAGCCCTGGTATAAAATTGGATAAAAATGTTGAGGTACAGGAGACGGAGTTGGTAAAAGGAGCGTTTCTTGCGGTACGTTTAAAAGATTTTATGGAGGCCGGAGGTTTTGATGAACAAGTCTTTTTATACTGCGAAGAACGAATTCTTTCAAAACGGCTGGAAAGACTGGGCAGAAAAATCGGAGTCGTGACAAGTGCAGAATATATTCACACACATTCGGCGTCTATTCAGCGGGAATATCAAAAGACAAGCGATCAAATACAGATGCTGTATCACTCAAGAATCTATTATCACAGAAAGTATAACAACCTCAAAGGAGTAAAATACATATTCCTTTTGGGCGCAATGAAAATTTCTGTTTTGGAGTATAAAATATGGGATTTTACCTGTTTAAAGAAAAAACATTTTTGATTGCATTTGTGACTTTAAGCTGCCTGTATTTTATGCCCATGGAAGAGTTATTCATTTCCCTGGCAGGAATATTAATTTTGGAAATTATATTACATAGAAACAGATTTAAAGTTTCACTTTTTTCAGGATTTGGCATTTATATATGGTTTCTTTTGTCTGGCATGGCAATTGGAATTTATTGTATTTTATTTCATGGCTATACGCCAAGAGCTGTATTAAAAGACATGATTTATGTTCTTTTTCCGCTGATGTTTTGGCTGCTTGGAAAAAACATTACATTACAGAAAAAAACAATTTTAACTGGTCTGTTCCTTTCTGGCGTTATGGTTTCTTTCTGTGATTTTGTAACTGGTTTGTTTCAAATCTTGCAGAACGGGGTTTCTGGGCTGTCGCTTTATCAATTTCGCCGTATCGTTGGCGCTGGCCATCCTCTGACGATAATTACATTATTTATCTATCTGTTTCTGCCGCGGAATATTTTTTTGAAAAAGAAACAGGCGTATGTTTGTATTGGCATTCTTCTTGTGGATCTGCTGTTTCATTTTTCCAGGATAACATTTTTAAACGCCAGTGTTTTTTTGTTGTATTTGGGAATTTTCAAAAGGCCCAAAAAAGTTTTTTGGTACGGGTTTCTGATTGCAGCGGGGCTGGCAGGGGCTTACATGGCCTTTTCTTCCGTGTTTGAAAATTTCGTGGAAAGGCTGTCAAATTCGCTGACAGAGATTTCTCATATTCGAGAGTCTTGGGATCACGTTGCTGTTGTGACAAACTGGAGGGGATATGAGGTGTATTGCGAGCTGGAAAAATTCCAGAGTGCAAATATAAGGGAACAGATATTTGGCGGCGGTTTTGGAACGCAGTTGGACGTAAAAGGGAAAGCTTATCTGGTAACCACAGAGGAAATGCTGCCGTTTCTCCATAATGGATATTTCAGTATTCTGATGATCTGGGGGGTTTTTGGCTGCGCCGTTTACCTGTTCATGCTTTTGATGCTTTATCAGCAAAACAGGAGGCTGCCGGAGAAGGAACGGAAATTTTGGAAAGCGCTGGTTGCCGTCCTGGCGGTGGACACATTATTTGTCCACGGGCTGTTTTTCAGCAGCGGTATGGCAGGGATTTTCTTTTACCTCGGCATTTTGGATAATCTGAAAAAGGGAGCAGCGGAAGATGGACAAAGAACTGGAACAACTGCATAGCGTTTTGCTGGAAATTCTGGATTTTATCTATTCAGTCTGTGAAGAAAATCATTTATTGTGCTTTCTTGTATATGGTACGGCATTGGGAGCATACCGTCATCATGGCTTTATTCCCTGGGACGACGATGTGGATGTGGCCATGCCCAGGGAAGATTATATGAAATTTCTTCAGATTATGAAACAAAAGAGCCATGTCAAATATGAGGTACAAGATGAGGATAACGAAGACTTTTATTTTCTGTCATTTGCAAAAGTGAGAAAGAAAAATACCGTGTTTATTGAACGGATTGCCGGAGATGTTTACACTCATAAAGGCATTTTTATAGATGTGTTTCCGCTGGACTATGTAAAAAATACAGAAAACTTTATTTTCAAAATCAGGCGTAAATGCATTATCTATTTTAAACATATTTTAAAATTTCAGGCTTGCAGAAAATTATATAAGGGCAAAAAGAACAAAAAAGAATACATTTTGGATCGGGTAATTAGTTTCCCAGGCAGGCTGTTTCCGCAAAAATGGATACTCAAATTGCTAAATAAAATAAAAACTGGAAAAATATCCAGAGAGGAGGCGAATTATATCGCAGAGTATGACACAGCCGGTCCCGTGCAGATCGTGCCTTATGATATCTATTTCCCTCCGAGAAAAATAGAGTTCGAGGGAAGAATGTATAATGTTCCAAATAAAATTGAGAAATATCTGACTTACATTTATGGGGAAGGTTATATGCAGCCTCCTCCGCCAAAACACCGCGTATCCCGGAAAGCTTCAAAAATAGAGTTCTGAAAGTAGGTAAAAGAAAAATAAATGATTGTATTCAGAAGTGCGGCAAAATTAAGCAGGATTATGGGTATGAGCAAAAAACAGAAACTGCAGGTGGCCATGCTTGCAGTTATGATGATCCTGGGAGCTTTCCTGGAAACATTGGGGGTGTCAATGGTTGTTCCCCTCATTTTGATTATAACGCAGCCGGGAACATTAGAACGCAATCCGATTCTAAAAAACATATGCGGTATATGGGGAATTCACACAGAAAAGACACTGACTTTAGTGGCGATAGCCGGTCTGGCGGCTGTATTTATCCTAAAAGGCTTTTTTCTTCTGGCAGAATACCAAATGCAGTTTAAATTCGTACACAGCAATAAATTGTCTATGCAGAAGCGGCTTTTGCAAATATATCTGAACCGCCCATATGAATATTTTCTGGGCACTAATTTCAGCGAAATTTTGCAGAACATCACAGAAAACATCAACGCGGCGTTTACAGTCTTCTCCCATATACTGGGTTTTTTTACAGAGATTGTTGTATCTATGTTTCTGGTGATTACAATTTTTCTCATAGACCCTATGATGACAGTGCTGGTAAGCATTGTCCTGTTTTTGTTGATTTTCTTCCTATTATATATTATCCGGCGTATTTTGGAACAGGAAGGGCGAAAAAAACAAAGATATGGGGCGCAGATGTCAAAATGGCTGCTTCAGGCGATCCATGGAATCAAAGAGATCAAAATACTGAGAAAAGAAAAGTATTTCCTGGAGAACTACATAGAAACTGGGAAAAAGCTGCTGGAAGCCGAACGAAAAAACGCGATTTTAAATAGAGTTCCCAGGATTTTGATCGAAAGCTTTAGCGTCAGCGCCATGCTCTTGGGTATCGCCATACTGATATTGGCAGGAAGCGATGTAAACAAACTCCTTCCGGCGTTATCTGCGTTCGCCATGGCCGCCGTGCGTCTGATGCCCAGTTCCCACCGCATGGTTACCTATATGAACGAACTGACATACTATGAGCCTGCAATAGACAGGCTGAAAGAACATTTTGAGAGTCTGAGAAATGAAAAACCAGAACTGCCAGCTATATCCAACAAGCCGAAAGGGCTTTCTTTAAAAAAAGAAATTCTGCTGTCTGGTATTAGTTATCATTATCCGAATATAGAAAAAAATGTGCTCGAAGACGTGCAGATGAGCATACCTGTCGGGAAATCTGTGGGCATTGTGGGGATGTCAGGGGCTGGGAAAACGACGGCGGTGGATATTCTGCTGGGGCTTCTGAAACCACAGGCGGGGGAGGTACTGGCGGATGGGGTGGATGTAAGCGGCTTTCACGACGAATGGTTATCTTATGTGGGGTACATCCCCCAGATGATCTTTATGCTGGACGATTCTATACGCAGCAACGTTGCATTTGGAGTGCCGAGAGGTGAAATAAAAGATAGCAGAGTGTGGGAGGTATTGGAAGAGGCGCAACTGGCAGAGTTTGTCCAAAGCCTGCCGGAAGGATTGGATACAGAGATTGGAGAAAGGGGCGTGAGACTCTCCGGCGGGCAGAGGCAGAGGGTCGGGATTGCGCGGGCATTGTATATAGAGCCAGAATTGTTGATCTTTGACGAGGCTACATCGGCGTTGGATAAGGAAACGGAAGCGGCAATGATCGAGTCAATTAAGCGTCTTCAAGGGAAAAAGACAATGGTGATTATTGCGCATCGGGTGGAGACGATAGCAGTGTGTGATGTGGTGTATCGGGTGGGGGATGGGAAGATATGGAAGGAATAGCTGGGGGAAGGGGGAGTTTGTTACAGTAAACTAACTTCAAAGCACTTAATTATAGAACGCCATCAAATGTGCCAAAAGATTAGAGTGTCTTTTGCGGCTGAATATAGTTCGATCTAACATCAAAAATTATTATCCATAATTCCACAAATTGTGTTATAATTATCAGGAAGTACCAGAGCAAGCGAAGGGACATATTCTGGCGTAATTGCATCAGACGTTAAACTTTCCATAAATTGTTTCTAAAATCAAATTTATTGTAAATGGTGATAGATGATTTGTTAAGAAAAAAAGAGGATAGTATTGTATTGCTTCCGCCGCTTTGAGATAGTGGGGGCAACGCCTGGTGAATTTATAAAAAACAGAAAAACGGCGAAAGCTGCTAATGTTTTGATATGATATTGCCGATAAATAAATAAAGGTTTATAATGAAATGAAATACCTAATTATGGAGGTTATGACTATAGATGGTTTAGAGAGATAGATTGGGAAAATAAGGAATTGTAACTGTTCACATATTTGTCTGAGGAGGAGGGATTAAATGATAAAACAAAGTTACAAAAAAATTTGCACAGGAATTTTGGCTGCAATAATCGCAGTGAATGGTTCTTTTACGCCATTTACAGTGAATTCTGTGGCAGCTGCTTCCAATGCGCTGAAAGGCGGTGATACAAAAGGAAGCGGAAGCATAGAGGGGATAATATCAAAAGATGTTTATAATGTTGTTTTACCTGTGGTTCCGCAAACAAATGTAAACACTTCCAATTCCACTACATATGATTTTATTTTGGATCCAAAGGGATTAATGCCTGACAAGCATCCTGATAAAGATTTTGAAAGTGGCCAGACATTATTTTTTAAGAATGCAGACGGAAGTTATAAGCACACAAGCGATGACCTTACCATTCAAAACAGAAGCACAATGAGTGTTGATGTGAAATTAAAAGCTTCTATTAAAAACATGGGAAATGTTATTTTGACAAACGACAATGCATTTGCCGATGATGAAAATGCCAGTGTTTGCTTGACGTTAACAGACGGTAACAATAAAATATCGGCGATAGATAAATATGGTGGTTTTCTCCAGACAACCCTTGAAGGCAACGATGAAGCATATAAAGTTGTATACGATTCTGCAAGCAATAAATATAAGTATGAACTAAAAAGCGATGATGAGCTCGCAGCGGAAAACATAACATTTGATGAATATCATTTTCAACTGGCCGGTTCTTGTAATTCCGCAAGTGACTGGTCAGAGTTGGCGGGGGCTTTATCTCCCCAATTGACAACTACATGGATTGTTTCGCCTCGCGCTGAAAATTTAGCTCCGTCTGTCGAAAAGACTTCTTATGTGATGACGAAGGGAATAGCTAATCAGATAGAAGTGGATTTGGGTTCTGGAAATCTGGCTGCAACAGATATTCAGTCTATTACGTATAGAGACTCGGCTGGCTCTTCCGCCGCATTAGCGTCTAATAATTATACATTAGCGAATGGAACATTGGAATTTAACGCTTTTTATATTACAGATTTAATTGAATCAGGCGTTACATCCTGCGAGTATACAGTTACCTTTAACGATGCGGCGTCAACACAGGCAGTTATTACACTGGAAGTAAACGATGCGCCTCCATCGGTTATTGGACAGACAAATTATGATATGCATAAAGATCAGCCTATCCAGGTCAAAATTGATTTAGGACATGGAAATTTGGCTGCAACGGGTATTAAATCTATTACTTTTGTAAAAGACGGAAGTACCGTAATATTGCCTACAAACTTATATACTTATGAAAATGGAACGCTGAATTTCACGGCACAGCTGATTAACAATATGCTGCACGCAGGTTTCAATGAGCGGGAGTATACGATTAACTTTAACGACACGGCAAATACCAAAGCGACAGTTAAATTAAAAGCTGATGGCCAAGTTCCGTCTATTACCGATAACGATCCTTCCTATCCTATGCTCAGAGATCAGGAAATTGAGATAAATGTGGATTTGGGAAGCGGTGAGTTGGCTGCAACAGACATTCAGTCCATAACATTCGCAGATCCGAACAATAAGGATAATATTTTAGAACTGCCAGTAAGCAGATATAGTTTTGATTCTGCCAGAAGCGTCTTGACATTTAATGCTTCGTACAGCAATGCTTTTATCGATGCCGGCTTTGTGAGCCGCGAACATACCATTATATTTAATGATATGGCAAATACAAAGGCAAAAGTTACGCTGACTGCTGTCGATGTGGAACCGTCAATTGGAGGAACCGAATATACCATGTCTAAAGATACACCGATTGACGTAACGGTGGATCTGGGAGCGGGAACGAAAAGAGCATCAGGTATTAAATCTATTACTTTTGTAAAAGACGGAAGTACCGTAACATTGCCTACAGACCTGTATACTTATGAAAATGGAACACTGAGATTTACGGCGCAGCTGATTAACAACATGCTGGGCGCGGGCTATTACGATCGGATCTACACAATCCATCTAAACGATACAGCAAATACACAGAAAGATGTTAGATTAAAAGTGGAAGGCAGGGCACCATCCATTACTGATACGAATCCATCCTATTCAATGTATAGGGATCAAGAGATTCAAGTGAATGTAGATTTAGGGGATG
Source organism: uncultured Lachnospiraceae bacterium (assembly GCA_947571775.1). Classification (GTDB taxonomy): domain Bacteria; phylum Bacillota; class Clostridia; order Lachnospirales; family Lachnospiraceae; genus MGBC164599. The sequence continues at coordinate 36,172 of CANOZK010000021.1, forward strand.
GAGATATAAAAGCAACTGATATTAAAACTATAACATTTGTAATGGACGGCAGTGTTAGGGAACTGCCAACAAGCAGATATAGTTTTAATTCTGCCAGAGGCGTCTTGACATTTAATGCTTCGTACAGCAATGCTTTTATCGATGCCGGCTTTGTGAGCCGCGAACATACCATTATATTTAATGATATGGCGAATACAAAGGCGAAAGTTACGCTGACTGCTGTTGATGTGGAACCGTCAATTGGAGGAACCGAGTACACCATGTCCAAAGATACGCCGATTGATGTAACGGTGGATCTGGGAGCGGGAACGAAAAAGGCGTCAGGCATTAAATCTATTACTTTTGTAAAAGACGGAAGTACCGTAACATTGCCTACAGACC
>CANOZK010000022.1 GCA_947571775.1 uncultured Lachnospiraceae bacterium
TTGTAGCTGTATTCCATATTGCACCTTATACATTCTTCTGGCTTTCAATGTACTGTTTTCTGACAGCCAGTGGAGCACCGCCGGCCGTGGAAACAAAATATGAATTTTTCCACAGTGACGGCAGTCTTGTCCAAAGCCATTCCAATTCTTGCCGCAGTATCCGGGAAGTACGGCCTTTGATTTGTTTGATAGCTTTATGAACACCGAATTGAGGGTCTGCTTCCATGAGCAAGTGCACACGGTTAGGCATGATTTCTATCTCTATGATGTCGATGCGATATTCCTCACAAATTTCCTGTATAAGCTCTTTCAGCCTTGTATCGACACCATTGAGCAAGACCTTACGGCGGTATTTTGGACGCCAAACCACATGATATTTGCAGGAGTACACCACATTATGATTGCTTTTGTATTTCATGCAATATTATACATCAAACATCTATACTAATGCAAAAATTATTTTCACAGAAAGGAGAGCGCCTTATATCCCCATGCCTAAAGGCAGGGACTTTACGGCGCATTTGGTAATGGTTTCCCAATAATATTTCTTTATCAATTTTAATTTCGATTAAGCCGCATACAATATTACCTCATCGTTTTTGATCTCTTCTAAAAATTCATCATCCAGACTTCCAGTTGTTAATACATCGACTTTTATTTTCAAGGCCTCTGTCAGTTCTGTATAAAAACCGCACAAAGCAAACAGCCCCTTCATTTCCCCTTTCTCTAATTCTGAGGTCGATATCGCTTTGCTCATGATAGTCGCCTTTGGCATAAGAACCAAATAAATATACTTTGGAAATTTGATACTTTTCTGCTATTGGAGCAATTGTACACTTCAATTCCTCTATTGAATAATGTGTATCCGCCATATCTTCTCTCCTTTCTCTAATTCTACCATCATAGTAGTATAGATAATAGATAAAAGCAAGCCATATTTCTTCTATGACAAAAAAGGAAATATGGTTTGCCTCTGTTTAAAATTTTATAGAGATGTCTTTATGCCTATCAATTTCCTATCTGCCGCCCCTCCTGGTCAAGGTGGTAATTCTCTTTATAAATCAATTCGGAAACCGGAACCATCTCATATCCTTGTTCCTGCAACGCGGCAAGGATAAGCTTCAATGCCTCGGCTGTATATTTTGCCCCATTATGCATGCGGATAATGGCCCCATTACCCAAATTTTTATGATTGCAGACGGTTTCCACAATGGCCTCTGCGCCGTAATCTTTCCAATCCAGACTGTCCACAGACCACTGGATGGTATAATAACCGTTTTCCATAGCGTTGTGTACCACCGCATTGTCATAGGAGCCATAGGGCGGACGGAATAACTCCATGTCTGTCCCGGTCAGTTTCCTTACTTTCTCCTGCACCCCCGTTAGTTCTGCTGTTTTCCCCTCATTGTCAAGCCGAACCATATCCCTATGCTTATCACCGTAATTGCCCAGATCATGCCCGGCAGCACAGACCGCTTTTACCTCCTCTGGAAAGGATTCTACCCATTCCCCAGTTACAAAAAACGTAGCTTTTACTTTATATGCTGCCAAAATTTCCAGTATTTCCTGTATCTTGGTATTTCCCTGGATAACATCAAAGCTTAGAGCAACTTGCTTTTTTTCTGTATCCACGCAGTAAATGGGCAATTCCCTCCCATCTATACTTGTACTGACCGTGACAACCTCCGGCACATAACGGATGGCTCCAAATACCAGCAGCGCCAGCGCCATCCAGGCGGCCATCCATTTTAGTCTTTCCTTTGGCATTGTATACTCCCCATAGACGTTGTTATCAGTCTATGCGCACATCCGCCAAATCAGAACTTCTCGTTAAACGATCCATCACATGAAAGTCTGGCGGGCGCATTTTGCATCCTTGAATATGTGACGCCTGTCTGGGGGTATACTTTTACATTGAATAACAGCATAACACAAAACGCGGCAACAAAAAAGAGTTCCTGTGCTTTATTGATAAAAAAGCAATAAAATTTCCATTAAATTATTGTGAAAATTGCATATTGAAAAATTCCTCTATCAATGTTATCATGATAACATCAAAAAATCAGAAAAAAGAGAATGTATTTTCGTAAATATCTTGTAATTTTTGGATATTTTGCTTATTTATTATAATATTTAGTCTGATTTTGCAGCAAATTAGGTTGTGTAAAAATAACACGATAACCTTTTATGCGATATATTAACAAGTCATCGCCACAATAAAAAGGAGGTATGCGTATGACACAAAAGAAAACAGTGAACCATGTATTATTAATTTCCGCAGTCATTGTAGCTGTATTCGTGGCATTCGGCGCTGCGTTCCCAGATTTGTTGGGAAATGCCGCGAATATGATTTTTTCCGTTTTGACCGACAAGTTCGGATGGTTTTACCTGATTACCGTTTTCCTGATGGTTATTTTTGCAGTTTTTATCGCAGTCAGTCCTATGGGAAAATTAAAACTGGGCAAGCCGGAAGATAAACCGGAATTTTCAGATTTTCAATGGTTCACCATGTTATTTGGCGGATCTATGGGAATCGGGCTGGTATTCTATTCTGTGGCGGAGCCGCTGATGGATTACGTATCACCGCCCACCGCGGAACCGGAAACCGCAGCCGCCATGTATGAATCCATGGAAACCGTATTTTTCCACTGGGGCTTTCATCCATGGGTAATCTTTGCCATCGGCGGTTTGGCGCTTGGATACTTTTCTTTTAAAAAGGATCGTCCCTTCCTGGTAAGTTCCGCATTTGAACCGCTGATTGGGGATCGGGTAAACGGACCAATCGGAAAAGCCATTGATATTCTGGCTGTATTTGCAACGATCTTCGGCGTTGCCACCAGCTTAGGATTGGGGGCCGCACAGATCGTAGGCGGTTTGGGTTACATCTACGGCGTAAAGGCCGGAACATTTTTAACCTGCGTAATTATAGCAATCATTACTTTATGTTTTACAATTGCCACAATCTCTGGACTGCAAAAGGGCATCCAGCTCATTGCGGACATTAAAATCTGGCTGTCTATCGGATTTATGATATTTATCTTCGTATTTGGCGGCGCTGTCTTTATCCTGGACATGTTCACCAATACGCTGGGCGGCTATCTGGCAAATATTATAGAGAAAAGCCTTTGGATGGAAAACAAATCCTTCTTATCCTCTTGGACCGTATTTTATTGGGCCTGGTGGATTGCCTGGGCGCCTTTCTGCGGACAGTTCTGCGCCAGGGTATCAAAAGGACGTACCATTCGCCAGTACCTGCTGACCGTCAGCGTACTGCCTGCACTGTTTAGTTTTGTGTGGCTGGGTATCTACGGAGGGGCCGGATTCCATATGAACGAAGTAGGCGGAGGCCGGATCTTAGAAGCAGTCAATACCGACTACACCACTGGCTTGTTCGCGCTGCTGGGAGAACTTCCCCTTTATGCAATCACAGCACCGTTGGCACTGATTTTAATTGTATTCAGCTTTTTGGGTTCGGCCAATTCCGCAACCTATGTGTTGTCCATGTTGACTGACCGCGGAAACATGGACCCGGATAAGAAACTGAGGGCCGGCTGGGGTATCGCCCAGGGAGCCGTAACGATTATCTGTATTATCGTAGGCGGAACTTCTGTATTACAGATTTTGCAGACGACATCTATTGTAGCAGCTTTCCCATACATGATTATTATGATTCTCATGTGTGTTTCCATCTATAAAACATTGTCAAAAGACGCTGTAAACGAAGGATTAATGAAAGAAAAAGGAAAACAATAAAAAAGAAATTAAAGGAGGAATTTTATTATGAAAACAAACGAACAATTAATCCATGAGGCATCTATGCGTATTTTAAACCGGACCGGTATGCGTTTTGAGTACCCCGAAGCCGTAAAAGTTTTAAAAGAGAATGGAATTGACGTGGACGATACCGGCGTTGCCCGTTTCACAGAAGAGCAACTGATGTACTGGGTAAATAAAGCTCCTCACGCATTTACCATGTATGCCAGAAATCCCAAATACAACATTACCGTGGGCGGAGACCATCTGAATCCAGCGCCTGGTTACGGCTGCCCATTCGTGATTGACGCAGACGGAGAACAGCATCCGGCTATGACGGCAGACTATGTAAAATTCCTGAAACTGTACCATCAGCAGCACAGCTTTGACGTAAACGGCGGTATCATTGTACAGCCCGACGACCTTCCCGTAGACAACGCAACTCTGCTTATGCTTTATATGACCCTGCTGTATTCGGACAAGGTTCTGCTCACCGGAACGGCTGACGAAAAGCAGGTAGAAGCCATGATGGAAGTAGCAAAAGTTGTATTCGGCGGCGAAGAAGAATTAAAGAAATATCCGCGCATGATTACGCTGATCAATACAGTAACTCCATTGCAGTTAACAAACGTAATGACGGAAAGTTTGTTCCAGTTTGCGAAATACCGCCAGCCGCTTGTAATCGGTTCCCTGGCTCAGGCAGGCTCCACCAGCCCCATTACCCTGGCCGGCACTCTGGCTATCTCCAACGCGGAAATATTGGCCGGTATCGCTCTGTGCCAGATGATTTCCCCAGGTATGCCTGTGGTATACGGCTGTGAAAGCACCACTGCGGATATGAGAGGCGGTGCGACTGCCATTGGTTCCCCAGAAGGCGCAATCTGTTACAACCACACCGGAAAGATGGCCGATTTCTACGGTATTCCCAGTCGTGCAGGCGGATGCTTGTCCGACGCTAAGAAGGTAAATGCACAGGCCGGATATGAATCTATGATGACGTTCATGGCATGCCGTGACGCCAACATCAACTTTATGATTCATGCAGCTGGTATTATGGACGCTTATGCAAGTATGTCTTATGAAAAATTGATTGTAGACTTTGAAGTCATTGACTATGTAAACAGATACCGCAGACGCTATGAAATCAACGAAGAAACCATTCCAGAAGATCTGATCGACGAAATCGGCCAGGACGGCGTTTATTTGACAGAGGAGCACACGTTTGAATACTGCAGAACAGAGCCTCTGACTCCAGAAATCTCTGTAAGAGGTACCGCCGAAGAGCCTGGAAAGGCTTTGGAAAATAATATACAGAAGAAAATTGACACGATGTTAGACGCATATGTGCAGCCAGAATTGGATAAAGACATCCTGGACAAAATAAAACAAATCCTCCTCTCACGTGGTGTTGCACAGGAATTCATTGATAAGCTGGAAAATATGTAAGCAGCCAAAAATGGCCTGATAAACAACAGTGTCAATTTTCAGAACCGACAGAGCCATCTTTCCAGTTGGCTCTGTCGGTTTTTTATTCAATTAGAGAAAGGAAGGCACGGAAATGACAGAAGAAAAAAAGAAAAAACAACCTGTATTTTATATATCTGCGGCAATCTCAATTTTTATTGTCCTAGCCGGCGCGCTGGACGGAGAATTCTTTGCTCAGATAACATCCTCCCTATTAAACTTTATTTCCAAAAACTTCGCATGGGTCTATGTAGTTTTTATGCTGCTCTTCGTAATATTTTGCCTGTGGCTTGCTTTCAGCCGCTTTGGCTCTATCCGTCTCGGCCCTGATGACTCCAAGCCCCAATATAATACCATATCCTGGTTTGCTATGTTGTTCTGTGCAGGCATGGGTGTGGGTCTGGTCTTCTGGGGAATCTCTGAACCCCTGTCTCATTATGTTTCCCCTGCCGCCGGCATCGAGCCGGGAAGTCAGGAAGCAGCGGCTTTTGCCATCCGTTCCTGCTTTATGCACTGGGGCGTCCATCCCTGGGCAGCCTACGGCATCATCGGCATTGGACTCGCATATTTTCAGTTCCGAAAAAACCGCCCTGGACTGATCAGCAGCCTTTTTGAACCTATGCTGGGAGAAAAAGGTGTAAAAGGCCCCGCCGGCAAAGCCATTGACATTTTCTCCGTAATCGTCTCCATCGCCGGCGTCGCCGCCTCGCTGGGAATGGGAGCGCTTCAGATCTGCGGAGGACTGAATTACTTATGGGGACTTCCAAATAATGCCACCGTGTGGCTGATCGTCATCGTCGTGATCTGCTGTATCTATCTGATCAGCGCCACAAGCGGTCTGGAAAAAGGTGTAAAAGTGCTGTCCAATTTCAACTTGTGTCTGGCGGCTGTTTTTCTAATCCTTTCTTTCCTTTTTGGACCTTCCGTGCGCATACTTGAGATTTTTACTACTGGTCTGGGGGACTATGTCACCCATTTTATTTCTGACAGCTTAAATTTGGAGCCGTTTGGCGATAACGCCTGGTTCTTAGACTGGCGGGTATTTTACTGGGCCTGGTGGATCTCCTGGGCGCCTTTTGTCGGTATTTTTATCGCAAGAATCTCCAGGGGCCGCACCATCAAAGAATTTATCCTGGGCGTTATCATCGTTCCAAGCATCGCCTCTATCATCTGGTTTTCCGTATTCGGAGGGGTTGCTTTAAACGCAGCCGACTCTTTCTCCTTACAAGAGCTGGGAGAGATTGCGGCCGTCCCAGAAACCGCATTGTTTGTAATCCTGAATGAATATCCGTTAGGCGTCGTGCTGTCCATCGCTGCCATTGTGCTGCTTTTGATTTTCTTTATTACCTCTGCCGACTCCGCTACTTTTGTGCTTAGTATGCAGACCTCAGAGGGGAACATCAATCCTCCGAACCACAAGAAGATTGTGTGGGGAATCCTGCTGGCGGCAATCGCTTACGTGCTGCTGATTACCGGCGGCATCAAATCCCTTCAGATCGCATCGATTGTTGCCGCGTTTCCATTTGCGTTTATTATGGTATTGGTCTGTATCAACCTTATCAAAGAATTAAAAAAAGAAGGGAAGCATAAGAAGCAGGAATCCATCTGAGGATTTAAGACTTTTTATACTTTTTGGCCAGATCGTACAGCAGATCATGAAATTCCTCCGCCGCCTTTTTTGGAATTCCGGGATTCTTGTATTCATCCTTATATTTCAGCAGGATGCCGCGGAAAACATAGCTTTCGATCTGGCTGAGCGCCTCGGCATCCTGGGTGCTGATTGCCCCCAGGGCCGCCGCTTTCCTAAGCAGCACAAAGTCCCGTTGGAATAAATCGTTGTTAAACAAAATGCTGACCGAATAACCGTCAAATTCCTGTTTAAAATCATCTGGAAGCAGCTGATAATACTCAAATATAATTTCCCCCAGAGAATGCTGGTATTTGCCAAAGAATAGATTTTCGTAGATGGGAATATTCTGAAATGCATATCCCGCCAGACAGTCCCACATTTTTAGGTTCAGCCCATATGGATCTGTGAGAATCTGGGGGTCGTTGACCATATTCTTAAATTCAAAAATATAGTTTTTAAAAAAACGGACAGAAGCCAGCGCAATCAAATGCTCTAAGTTATCAAAATAGCGATAAATGACGGTGCTTGTGCATTTCATTTCGCTGGCCACTCTCCGGATCTTTACTCCCTCCGGTCCTTCTTTTTTTAATATGTCATAAGCAATTTCTATAAATTGCCTTTTTCTCTCTAAGCTCATAGCCGTGCTTTCCCCCTTGTTTTTCGTAGTAATGCTCCAAACAGCAACGCCAATCCTGTATACATTCAGGATTGGCATATTTAGATTACCACTTTTTATCTCATCTTTCAACAAAAGATGATTAATTTTTTCCAGAAACAGGCGGCACCCTTCCCATCTTAAAGAAGCTGGGGCCTCCTTTTTTATACGCTTTATTGGCCATTGGTTTTCTTTCTTCGTCTGTCTTCCTGACCCTGGCCTTCTATGTATTTCCTGATTACTTCTATGGGCGCCTCGCCTGTTGTAAGCAGGCAAAAGCTTTGGCTCCAAAAGTGGCCTTTCCATAATTTTTGACGTATTTGTGGAAATTCTTTCTTTAAGATCCGGCTGCTTGCACTTTTATAAGCATTTATGAATTTACTGATTTGTGTATTTGGGTGTGCTTTGAAAAGGATATGCACATGGTCTTTCTCATGATTCCATTCCTGCAAAGTAATGTTATAATTTGGAGCAATGTACTCAAAAATTTCTTTGGCCCGATTGGAAATGTCATTTTGAAATACTTGCCTGCGATATTTTACCGCAAGTATAAGATGATAACATAACAAAAAGACTGAATGCGAATTACTGTCTAAACTCATTTGATTTTCGTTCTTTAATATTTTATCGACTGAATTGATTATATCCCAATTATATCGCTTTGTCAATACATGAATAACGCAGTTCATCCCCTACTTAGAAGTAGGGGACTTCTTGCTGCAAGAGGTTAAATCATAGCTTTCGGCAATCATCCGGCAGATTTCTTTTTCTGGCACGGTTCCGTCCAATATGATGGAATTCCAGTGTTTTTTGTTTAAATGATAGGCGGGCACTACGGAGTCAAATGCCTGCCGCCAAAAGTCCCTCCACTGCGTGCTGCACTTTACATTGATCCAGATATGGCCGTCTTTCCCGAAAATCCATGCAAATATTTTCCGATTCTTTTGGTGACGGATCACGCACCAGTTGGCGTCGCGAAACGGATAGTCCTCATAAACATCCTGGAATCCCAGGCAGTAAGCAACCGCTTCTTCTCTTGATTTCATTATGAGTCCTTTTTATCAGTCGTCATAATCGTAATCGCGCTCTAAGATCTTTCCGGTCTTTGCATGGATTTTAAACTCGTATTCGGCCCTTCCCTGACGCAGCTCTATCTCGTATACAGGCACGCCGTCATCTGTGTCAAACTTGGCCTTTACAACTACGGCGTCGGGTACTTCGGCAAGCGCAATCTGTTTTGCCTTCGCCAGCCCGATATAGGCGTTGTTCCCCGAAGATGAGGTCGTATCCTGCTTTTTCAGCAGCTTCCACTCATATTCTATGAGCTTGCCGGTTTTTGCGTGGTACTTCATGGTGTAGCGCTTATTTCCCTTATCCAGTTTCAGCTTGTAAATAGAAACACCGTCGTCATATTTTTGGACAAGGCTCAGAATCGTCGCGCCCGGCACTTCCTTTAAAGCCAGTTGTCTGCATTTGCTTTTGCTTATCGTTTTCTTGTTGTTGTATTTTCGGACATTGTATTCTTCCCAGCCGTAAACCAGCATTTCTCCGTCAGAAGCCCGGTATGTAATTTCATATTCTTTTGTCTTTTTTACCAGATGGATCTCATAGACTAGCTGCCCCGCTTCGTAATCCCGATCCATCTCTGTAACTGTTGCATTTTTCACGGCTTTCTTTGCCAGTTGCGCCGCCTGATTCAAACTGGCGATACTTTTTGCATACACAGAATCTGGAGCAAAAAACATACCAAAGAATGCGAGGCAAAGCGCTGTCACAACGACCGCCAACTTTTTTTGAAACTTCATAAGCTTTCCTCCTTTTGCAAGATTATCGGATAAAATTCGTGTGGTTGAATGGTTCTTTTTTTGAAACTTCATAAGTCTTCCTCCTTCTGTAAAATTATCGGATAAAATTCGTGCGGTTGAATGGTTCTTTTTCTGGCAGTCCGTATTTTTCCTTTCCAAGGGCAATGCTCTTCATCAGGAAAGCCATATTGTTTGCCAGAGTTCTCATGATCTGAAGCCCCTCCGCATCCTGTGCCGCTTCCTCAGCGTTGTTTCCATGAATGCTGTTCCAATACTGGCTCGACGCCACAGGCATACCGCAGATGGTAAAATATTTGTTCAGTTCGTCAAAGGTCGCAGACAGGCCTCCCCGTCTGGCCGATACGATACCCGCTCCCACCTTCATGGTCTTATCAAACGGCGTGCTGTAAAAAAGCCGATCCAGGAACGCAATCAGCGTTGCATTGGCCGACGCATAATAGACGGGACTGCCCACAACCAGGCCGTCGCATGCCTCAAACTTGGACGCCGTCGCATTTACGATGTCGTCAAAAGCACATTTGCCGTGTTTCTTGCAATGCCCGCACGCCACGCAGCCCCGGATATCTTTATTGCCGATGTGAAGAAGATCTGTTTCGATTCCAGCTTTTTCAAATGTTTTTTCCATCTCATGCAAAGCTGTGTAGGTACTTCCGTTCGCATGGGGACTCCCATTTACCAATAATACTTTCATCATCGATACCTCCATATTTAAATTTTTTATCTATCATTATTTTAATGCTTCTTTTCCTTTTTGTCACCTTATTTTTTTGCTGCGGTGAAAAGAATTTTTAAATACGATAACTGGTTTGCGCCGGGGATTGCTTCTTCCAGCCCCCTTAAAACGTTGTTCTTCAAGGGGAAATATTCAACAATTTCTGTTTTCCTTTTTTAAGGAAACGACTTTGTGTCCGAATTATTGCCAAATGCGCTTCTTAAGAACCCGCGGAAGCAACCAAAATATTGACATAAGTTCCCGGGCTTGTTAAAATAATTGTAGATTGTTTTAGGGATTGAGAACGATTTACAAAACATAATAATAGAGAGGAAACCAGGGATGTATCATTGTCATACTCATTTTTATTTAGCTGGCCATCAGCATGAAATATTTGAAATCATAAAGGGGATATCCCCGCTTGAACATTTTACACATGTATTCTGTGAAAGCGACAAGCCAGAGAAGTCGCTGGCAGCCAAGGCAGATGTAATTCTGGCTGATTTACGGGATACAAATACAGAGAAAACCGTGCAGACACTGGTATCGGGTAAGGCAAAAGAAGCCCAGTTAATCCTTCTTGCAGATAAGGAACAGATTCCGCTTCTTGCAGATTATTTGACAGACATAGAAGATATATGGACGGTACCTATGTCGGATACAGAGATCCGATTCCGATTCCTTAGATGGCAGCAGACACATAAGATGAATAAGGATTTTTGGCTGACTAACCAATATCTGGACGCTACCATTAACAATACGCCGAACCTCATCTGGTATAAGGATAAAGACGGCATACATAAGAAAATAAACAAAAGCTTCAGCAAAACGGTCAATAAAACCATAGAACAGATCGAGGGCCGCGGTCATGCCTATATCTGGGATGTGGAATATGACGATCCGGCTTGTATCGAATCGGAACAGGAGGTTATGACGAAAGAAATAACCTTGATATCCAACGAAGTGATTCAGACTGGAGAGGGTGAAAAATCGCTGACAACCTACAAATCCCCTCTGTATGATATTGACGGGAGCGTGATGGGAACCGTAGGTATAGGGATTGACGTGACACAAGAGCTTGCCTATAAAGAAGAGCTGATCAGAAAGAATCGTACCCTGGAGACAGTTTTTACCGCTATGGATTGCGGGATTATCTGCCATTCCCTGGATGGAACGCGTATTCTCAGCGTAAACAACGCGTTGCTGACGATTTTGGGATATACGTCCAAAGAGGAACTGGAGGAAAAAGGTCTGCATGCGATCGACTCCTCTGTTGTGGAAGAAGATCAGGACACCTTCCGGGAATGCCTGGAAAACCTGAAAGAAGAGGGCGACAGCATCAGCGTAGAGTACCGTGTACGCCGCGCGGACGGAGACATCCGACATGTGATGGGCAATATCAAACTTTTAAAAGAAAACGGGGAACTGTTCTATCAGCGATTCGCCCTGGACTGCACGGTTCAGAAACAGCAAGAAAAAAGAAAAGAACAGCGTCAGATGGAGCTGGTTCAGGCACTGAGCATCGATTACAATCTAGTCTGCTTTTTTGACCTTAACACGGGCCTTGGAAATTCCCTGCGCAACAACGACGTAGGCAAACATATGTTCGCTTCTGCTTTTGACGGACAAATCTCTCTGGAAAAAAGCATGAAACTTTATACTGAGAAGTTTGTACATGAAGAAGACCGGGAAATGCTGTATCAGGCGGCTTCTCTGAAGAATCTGAAAAAAGAACTCTCCGAAAAGAAACAGTATTATGTAAATTATCGTGTCTCAACAGAGGATGAGAGCGAATATTTCCAGATGAAGGCGGTGCGCGCCGGCGCCTGGGAAAAAGAAGAGGAAGGAAATTCCGGGATTCTTTTGGGGCTGCGCAGCGTAGACGAGGAAATCCGGGAGGAAATGGAGCAGAAAAACTTGCTAAAGGATGCGCTGATACAGGCGAACCAGGCAAACAAAGCGAAGAGTGTCTTTTTTTCCAATATGTCGCACGATATCCGTACCCCAATGAATGCGATTGTAGGATTCACGGCTCTGGCAATCACACATATTGACCAGAAAGAACAGGTCGAAGAATATCTCAAAAAGATTATGACGTCGGGCGATCATCTGTTGAGCCTGATCAACGACGTCCTGGATATGAGCCGTATCGAGAGCGGAAAGATACGACTGGACGAAAAGCCATGCAGTCTGCCGGAAATCCTTCATGGACTGCGCAACATTGTGCAGGCAGATATCTATGCAAAGCAGCTGGAATTGTATATCGACGCCATGGATATTATCGACGAGGAAATCTACTGCGATAAGCTGAGACTGAACCAGGTGCTTCTGAATCTGCTCAGCAATGCTGTCAAATATACTGCCGCGGGAGGCACCGTGACAATGCGAATCCGGCAAAAAGCCGGGGCTTCCGAGGGTTATGCCAATTATGAATTTTGTATCAAAGATACCGGAATCGGTATGAGTGAAGAATTTGTCGAGCATATTTTTGAACCGTTTGAGAGGGAAAAGGCGTCCGCGATCAACGAGATCCAGGGAACCGGCCTGGGAATGGCAATTACAAAGAATATCGTGGATATGATGAACGGCTTTATCGAGGTGGAAAGTGAACAAGGAGTCGGAACAGAAGTTCGAGTATCCTTTTCCTTCCTTCTCAACCATGAGGCAAAAGAACGCCCAGATATACCAGAATTAAAGAATTGCAGGACGCTGGTAGTAGATGATGACTTCAACACCTGCGACAGTGTATCCTATATGCTTCAGCAGATTGGAATGCGCGCAGAGTGGACGTTATCTGGAAAAGAAGCCGTGCTGCGCACCCGCCAGGCTGCTATGCGGGGCGACAGCTATGGAGTCTATATCATCGACTGGCTGCTGCCGGATATGAACGGCATCGAGGTTACCCGCAGAATCCGAAAAGAGACAGACGGAAACGTGCCGATTATCGTTCTGACCGCATACGATTGGTCAGACATCGAGGAGGAAGCAAGGGAGGCCGGCGTCACAGCATTTTGCAGCAAACCGCTGTTTCTGTCGGAACTGCGAAGCTGTCTGCAATCCGTGATCGGCGCAGACGAGGAGGAAGACGAAGAAAACGCCAGCGAGAGATCCGAAAGATTTTATACCGGACATATTCTATTGGCAGAGGACAATGAGCTGAACCAGGAGATCGCGGTGGAAATTTTAAGCGAAGCAGGCTTTACGACGGAAGTTGCAGGAAACGGACAGATCGCCCTGGATATGCTGAAAGCTTCTGAGCCTGGATATTACCAGCTTGTGCTGATGGATGTGCAGATGCCGATCCTGAACGGCTATGAAACCACCAAGGCTATCCGAAACCTGAAAAACAGAAAGCTGTCATCCATACCGATTATCGCTATGACAGCCAACGCCTTTGAGGAGGATAAGCGGGAGGCTTTGGAATGCGGGATGAACGGCCATATCGCAAAACCGATTGACGTAAAAAAACTGCTGGAAACACTGGATAGGGTATTGGAAGAATAGGAAAATACAAAAATTATAAAAAGACGGCTGGAATTGCACATCCAACCGTCTTTTCTTGTAACAATCCAAAATACCATTGTCACAGCCATTTATTTTGAGATTCGCTGAAATTTCTGTGAACAGGGTTGACGAAACAGGCCTCTATGCTGTACATTTAAGTCTATTACCAAAGAAAGGAAAATTTGGATTATGAAAGAGTGGATAAAAGAATGGAAAACGCTCAGTTTCTGGAAGCAACAGTTGTTTGCCTGCGTCGGCTGCTTTTTGTTTTCTCTGGGCTTTTGCCTCTTTGTGATTCCTCAGAACTTTTACAGCGGCAGCTTTACTGGAATTGCCCAGATTTTACAGACTATCCTGGCGCGCTACGCGTCCTGGAAGCCGTCTTTTGATTTGACTGGAATTTTTCTGTATATCATCAATATTCCGCTGATGATATTGGCCTGGAAAAAGATCGGAAAATCTTTTTTCTTAAAAAGCCTGATCTGCATCTCCGTGCAGTCGGCGTTCCTCTCGCTGATTCCCATACCAGCCAGCCCGTTGGTGGAGGATCCTCTGACCTCTTGTATCATTGCAGGCTTGATCTCCGGCCTTGGGGGCGGGTTGATCTTAAGAAACGGCAGCTCTGGGGGCGGCACGGATATCATCGGTATGTACTGTACTATGCGATATCCAGATTTCAGCGTGGGGAAGGTATCCATGATTATCAGCGCCATGGTTTTTACGGTATGCCTTTTTCTGTATGACTTGGAAACCGTGGTGTATTCTGCAATTTTTTCCGCCATCTATATTTTTGTGCTGGATCGGGTACATTATCAGAATATTAAGACAGGCGCTATGGTGATCACCAAGAATCCAGAAATCGGAGATTTGATTCTCCACAGCCTGCAAAGAGGAGTGACCATCTGGCAGGGAGAAGGGGGATATACCCATCAGCCCACCTACATTTATCTGACGGTCCTCTCTAAATACGAAACCAGCCATCTAAAGCGGCAGATCCATCAGGCAGATCCCCATGCTTTTGTGATTTATTACAATGATATCAGCGTGGACGGGTATTTTCAAAAAAGGCTATAATCTTCTCAAAACCCATAAAATGGGAGGCTTTCACCAACATGGAGCCTCCCTGTTTTGCCAAATCCGGCAACATCCCCATCAGCTCTTCTAAGCGTTCCAGATGCAGCACTTCCAATTCTGGTTTCTCCTGCCGCGCTGCCTCCGCCATATACTGGGATAACCTCCCAACGCAAATACACAGATCCACACCGGCAGAAGCAGCAAAGGCTCCCACTTCCTGATGCAGACGTATTTCATCAGCCCCCAGCTCGCCCATATCTCCCAGGATTGCTACGGTTCTTCCCTGGGTATGCTTTAGCACATCCAAAGAGGCTTTCATGGAAACCGGATTTGCGTTGTAACAGTCGTCGATCACCGTCAGTGCGCCGGATTGTACCATATGCATCCGGCCACTGATGGCTTCCAGACCCTCGATACCTTTTCGGATCTCCTCTGCGGATAGACCATAGCATTTGCCCACAGCAGCAGCAGCCAGGGCATTGGATACCATATGCTCACCTGGTATGGGAATCCGCACCGAAAACGCTTCCCCTTCCAGATGAATTCGGCACTGTGTCCCGGCCAACCCATGATTTTCCACTTCATCCGCCCAGACTTCAGACTGAGTATCCATGCCAAAAAACAAAGGCTTTTCGCCGTTTACCTCACAGACTGCCGCCAGCTTGTCGTCATCGCCGTTGAGTACTGCCCGCCCGTCCGGTTTCAGAAACTGGAAAATCTCGGTCTTTGCCCGAAATACGCCGTCCCTGTCGCCCAGGTATTCCAGATGACAGGGGCCGATATTGGTAATCACACAGGTATCTGGTTTTGCAATCTTGGCAAGCCTGGTCATCTCTCCGAATTGATTAATTCCCATCTCTAACACCGCCAGCTCATGTTCCGGGCGAAGACGGAAAATCGTCAAGGGCAGGCCTAACTCGTTGTTAAAATTTCCTTTTGTTTTTAACACATGGTACTTTTGAGACAACACAGCCGCGATAACCTCTTTTGTGCTCGTTTTTCCCACACTCCCGGTAATCCCCACCACAGGAATATTAAGCCCCTCCAGATAAAATTCCGCAATGTTTTTCACTGCCTGAAGGGAAGAATCCACCCGTATATACGGATAGGGGCGCGGCCCCAGATCCCGCTCCGAGACGACAGCCATAGCTCCTTTTGCAATCACATCCTCAATAAACGTATGTCCGTCCACACGCTCGCCGGGGATCGCCACAAACAGCGCGCCCGGCTGCACCTGACGGCTGTCTGTGACAATGCTTTCCACTTCCCGGCTGGACAAATCCGGGCTGCCGCAGTAAGTACCCTGGCAGACTTTTGCAATATTTTCCAGAGTCAAATTTTTCATGCATACCTCCCCGCTATTGCATATTTTCGTATTTCTTCATGGAAACCTGAATCAATCTTTCACACAATTCTGGGAAATCCATGCCTATGACAGCCGCTTCCTGCGGCAGCAGACTGGTGGGCGTCATGCCCGGCAGAGTATTGGCCTCCAGACAATAGATTTGTCCGTCTTCCCGCATCATAAAGTCCAGGCGGCTGTAAGCTTCCAGTGCCAGCAGCCGGTGTCCCCGTCTAGCATATTCCTGCATCTCCTCCGCTTTCTCGGCCGGCAAATCCGCCGGACAAGTCTCCACGGTCAAGCCTGGCTCATATTTATTCTTATAATCGTAAAAGCCTTTCAACGGCGCAATCTCTATCACAGGCAGCGCTTCCCCGTCGATCACGCCGACTGAAAATTCTCTGCCCTGAATATAATCCTCCACTACAACCTGGTCTTCCCAGTCAAAGGCTTCTCTCAAAGCCTTTTCATAAGCCTGTGGATCTCTGGCGATGGACACGCCGACACTGGAACCGCCGCAGCAGGGTTTTACCACCACCGGAAAATCTAGGCCGTAGTCCTTTAGACTGCCAGACGATTCTTCCCGCCAAAGGATAACGCCTTTGGGCATGGGGATTTTGCCGGAAGCAAAAATCTGCTTGGTGATCCCTTTGTCCATGGCCATTCCGCTCCCCAGCGCTCCGGTTCCCGTATAGCGGATTCCAAACAGGTCAAAGACGGCCTGTATTTTCCCGTCTTCGCCGTTGGCGCCATGAAGGGCCAGAAAGACCATATCTGCTTTTTTGCAAATATCTAATACATGGGGACCAAAAAATTCTCTGCGGCTTTTGCTTAAACCGCCGATCTTATCATTCCAGCTTTCAATGTAGGAAACTGCTTCTTCCAGACAGTAATCCCCCAAAAAAGGATCTTCCTCACCGAATTTTTCCCAGCCGACAAACACATCTGCCAGCACGGCCAGATGTCCTTTTTCCCTCAATGCTTCACATACTTTGGTGCCGGTGACAATAGATACCGCACGCTCCGAGCTGGTTCCTCCTGCCAGTACCACGATTTTCATTCCTGCTCCTCCTCCCGCTCCCTTCTTTACTCGTAAACGATAATGGGCACTCCGATTTCAATATTGTTATAAATTTTCTCCGCCATATCATAAGGGGTATTTACACAGCCGTGGGAACCGCTGGTTTTATAGATCTCCCCGCCAAATTCTGACCGCCAGGAAGCGTCGTGTATTCCCACATCCTTGTTAAACGGCATCCAAAATGTCACTGGAGACGCATAATCCTCACCTTTGAGCACAGCAGGAGATTTCTTGTTGTCCAAGGCGTAGACCCCTGTGGGCGTCGCGTGCTTATTACTCGGCGTCCCGGTCACCACCGGCGTATCCACAATCAATGTACCATTTAGATAAAAACACATCCGCTGATGCGTCAGATCGACCTCCACATAGGTGTCGCCGATATCGTTCTCCTCCCGGTTATAACCCCGGTACAAATATTCTGGCTCCCGGATAACCTCCTCACCGGCCTCGATGTTCGCCTTTAGGGCTTCTACTTCTTTTTCCTCATAAATTACCCAGCCGTAATCCCCGCCTTTTACCTTAATTTCCTTGCCTTCTACCGTCCGAAAATCCCGCTCACTGCCATAAGTATCGTATTTCACAGCCAGTTGATGAACATATTCCTTTAACTGGGCTTCATCCAGTTGATAATTGCCTTCCTCGTCCTGTATCAGCCACTGTCTCAGAAGCTCAGAATCCACCACTTCATTGCGATCCTCAAAATCATATGTAATCTTGGTGGTAGCCATGCGGTTTAACTGCTCTTGTTGTTTGACGAGTGTTTCATCATCCCGGTATACCTGGGGCATGATATAACATTCTTTCTTTACCAAATCCACTTCCGTCTGGCCGTTTTCCACCGCCTTTTTTACCTGGGCCAAAACCTTTTCCGGATCCAGGGTATTTCCTTCTACTTCCGGTATGATTTCATACCCTGTTTCCGTCTTTTCAATATATGCATCTTCCGGAGCCTGCATTTCCTGAAAACACTCCAGATTGTTTACGGTTTCTTCCAGCTTCTTCTTATCATAGGTAGTCATAGCTTCCGCAACATATGCCTTTTTGTTGCTCAGGGACAAGATCCAGGTCCACGGCTTCTGATTGGCAAGCAGGTTCTTGATATCATCGCCTTCCTCATATTCTATGGCAAATTGTTCCGCCACGATTTTTTCCTGATCCCCGCCAATCTCGTTGAGCACCAGAGTATATGTGGCAATCTCATCTGCTATATTTTCCTGCACACGCTCCACAGTCTGATAAGACACATCCAGGCCGTTAATGGTGGAGGCAGGAAGAAAATGGCTGGAGAAGAAATAAACACCTGCCCCGTAAATTCCCGCTGCCGCCAATACAAAAAACAGAATCATACCAATTACAATTTTCTTCCCTGTCCCCATGTATTTTCACTCCCAACTGTTTTTCATTTGCTTTTCAATATTTTATCGATGCTGACCAATTTTACACAGAGCACAAACGCTTCCCCTGCCAGCTTCAGTTCATCCAAGGAAGGATAAGTCGGCGCAATCCGAATATTGCTGTCCTTTGGATCCTTTCCATAAGGGAAAGATGCGCCTGCCGGGGTCAGCGTCAGTCCGCTTTCCTTGGCCTTTGCTACAATTGCCTTTGCACAGCCCTCCAAAGCTTCAAAAGATATAAAATATCCGCCTCTGGGATATTCCCAGCTTCCGATTTCCAGTCCGCTCAGCTCCCGCTCCAGCACTTCCCAGACGATTTTGAATTTGATCAGCGTCAGCTCGCCCTGCTTGTTCATCTGCTCCCGGACGCCGTCCATGTCTTTGAGAAAACGCGCATGGCGAAGCTGGTTGATCTTGTCATGTCCGATGGTCTGAACGCTCAGATGCCTTAAAATTTCTTTCCGGTTCCCCTCGGATGCCGCCATCATGGAAATACCAGAGCCTGGGAACGTCACCTTCGAGGTCGAAACAAATTCATAAACCATATCTGGTTTTCCAGTTTCCTCGCACAGAGCCAAAATATCTGGAAGCTGATCCTGTCTTTTTGGCTCTGGATATAAATGATGCACCGCATACGCATTATCCCAGAAAATACGGAAATCTTTGGCTTTCGGCTCCAAATTGGCAAATCGTCTCACCGTCTCTGGGGAGTAGGTATAGCCCTGGGGATTGGAATATTTCGGCACACACCAGATGCCCTTTACCGCCTCATCCTCTCTCACCAGCTTTTCTACGGTATCCATATCCGGCCCATCTTTCGTCATTTCCACCGGAATCATTTCAATCCCAAAATATTCTGTGATGCTGAAGTGACGGTCATAACCTGGTACTGGACACAAGAATTTTACCGGATTATCCAGCTTGCTCCAAGGAGTGCTTCCCATCACGCCGTGTGTCATAGAGCGGGATATCGTATCAAACATAACATTTAAGCTGGCGTTTCCAAATACTATCGCTTTTTCTGGAGACGTGTCTGCCATCTGGGCCAGCAGCCTTTTTGCTTCCGGCAGACCATCTACCTGCCCGTAATTCCTGGTGTCTATCCCTGCCTCATTGTTCATATCCGAGCTGCTGTTTACAACATCCAGCATTTCCATAGATAACGCCAGTTGATCCTCCCCCGGTTTCCCTCTGGACATATCCAGTTGCATCCCCTGGCTTTTGATATTCTCCAGCTTGGCTTCCAGTTCCTTTTTCAAAACCAACAGTTCTTCTTTTTTCATATGCTGATACGCTTTCATGATAACCTCCTCTATGTGTGCACTTACTTTTATCGACAACGAATCATTTCATTTTAGTATGCCTTTTTATGCCTTGTCAAGCATTAGTTTGTGCAAGGATTGCAAACAATCATGTCTGTATGGTATAATAAAGCAGCATCGCTTGTGCAGAAAGGAAAATTTGAGACATGTGGACTGCGAAAAACTGGAAAGATTACCAAATATTAGATACATCCTCCGGCGAAAGACTGGAAAAATGGGGAAAATACATCCTAATCCGTCCGGACCCGCAAGTAATCTGGAATACCCCCCGAACGATAAAAGAATGGCGGCAAAAGAACGGTCATTACCACAGAAGCAGCAAAGGGGGCGGGCAATGGGAATTTTTTGATCTGCCCAAACAATGGTCAATCCAATATAAGAGCCTAACCTTTCATCTAAAGCCGTTTCATTTCAAGCATACCGGTCTTTTTCCGGAACAGGCCGTCAACTGGGACTGGATTACCGAAAAAATTCAGGGAGCCGCACGGGAAGTCAAAGTGCTGAACCTGTTCGCTTATACCGGAGGAGCCACCCTGGCCGCCGCCGCCGCCAAAGCTTCCGTCACCCATGTGGACGCCTCCAAAGGTATGGTCGGCTGGGCAAAAGAAAACGCCGTCTCCTCTGGGCTGGAGCGAGCTCCAATCCGCTGGTTAGTGGATGACTGCCTAAAATTCGTGGAGCGGGAGATTCGTCGGGGCAATCACTACGACGCCATTATTATGGACCCGCCGTCCTATGGGCGCGGGCCAAAAGGGGAAATCTGGAAGCTGGAAGACTGCATTTATCCGCTGATCCAACAGTGCGCCCGCCTGCTTAACAGCCATCCCCTGTTCTTTTTGATTAACTCCTACACCACCGGGCTGGCCCCTTCCGTCCTTACTTATATGCTTTCCACCGCACTGAAAGAATTCGGCGGAACCGTAAATTCCCAGGAAATCGGACTGCCCGTATCTTCCACCGGACTGATTCTTCCCTGCGGAGCTTCTGGACGCTGGGAAGCCTAGACCTTTCTCCCCTCTGCAACAGAGGGGAGGAGAATCAGCCTACTACATTTCCTACGATTACATAAGAGAATATGTACATAATAATAGTTGCCATGGCAATTCCAACCAAAATTGCAACAGATGACTTTTTAATCTCAATCCCCAAAAGAGAGGCAATCAGCGCTCCCGTCCATGCTCCCGTCCCAGGCAGCGGAATCCCCACAAAAGCCACCAGCCCCCAGAATTCATATTTGCGTATCTGGTCGCTTTTTCCCATGGCTTTTTCCTCCAGCTTTACGATAAGCGGGCGAAAGAGCTTTACATTTTTTAACCATTTGAAGATCTGCTGGATAAACAGCAGGATAAACGGTATGGGGATAATATTTCCAACCACGCAGACCGGAATCGCCTCCAAGGGCGGGACTTTTAGCAGGCTCGCCGCCAGCAGCCCTCCGCGCAGCTCCAGAATCGGCAGCATCGAAATCAAAAATACTACCATATGCTCGGAAATATAAGGGGAAAGATTTGTTGTAAACCATTGTACCAGTGATTCCATAAAGCCTCCTAAAAATCTGTCAGGGACGTAGATACTTTTTTAAAAAACGGATCAGAACTTCCATCTCCTCCCGCGTGCCCACGGTAATGCGCAGATAATCCCGAATCCGCTCCTGCTGAAAATGCCTTACATAGATATCCGCTTTGCGCAGCGCGTCGTATAGCTCCTCTGCGGCGCAAGTTTCGTGCCTGGCAAAGATAAAATTCGCCTTGGAATCGTGAAAGGTAAATCCAAGCGCCAAAAGTTCCTTTTTCGCCCATTCCCTGGTATCTACAATTTTACGCAGTGTTCCCTGAAAATATTCCTCATCCTCCATGGCCGCTGCGCCCAGATAAATGGACGGCTGGTTCATGGTATAAGAATTGAACGAAAATTTTACATCGTTTAAGTATCGGATCAATGCGGGACTTCCTATGGCATATCCAATCCGAAGCCCTGCCAGTGAGCGGGATTTGGAAAAAGTCCGCACGAGCAAAAGATTCTCATACTCTTTTATCAGCGGCAGAGCAGAATCGGCCCCAAAGTCCACATACGCCTCATCTACGATCACAACCACATCCTGATTATGCTCCAGAATCTCCCGTACCGCCTCCAATTCCATGGCGATACCGGTCGGAGCGTTGGGATTCGGGAAAATCACCCCGCCGTTGTCCCGGAAATAATCCCCAGGAACGATGGTAAAATCTTCGGCAAGCGGCGGCCTCTCATAAGGAATCTGAAACAGCTCCGCCCATACGTCATAAAACGAATAAGTGATATCCGGGAATAACACAGGCTTGGACGACTGGAAAAATGTCAGAAAAGACATAGCCAAAACATCGTCCGATCCGACTCCCACAAACACCTGCTCTGGAAGCAGTCCATGATATGCCGCAAGAGCATCCACCAGGGTTTTTGCCGCCGGATCTGGATAGAGCCGCAGACTGCCGCCCTGCATTTCCTTTAATTTCTGCATAAATTTTTGGGAAGGGGGATAAGGGTTTTCATTGGTGTTTAATTTGATTATCCCGTCTCTTTGCGGCTGCTCTCCCGGCGTATAAGGGGTTACTTTTCTGATATTCTTTTCCCAAGACCTCATTCCTTACTGTCCTCCGCGCCATTCTTCTGCAAATAGATATCAATTTTATCTCCTATTTTTAGCTCCTGCTGGAAATAACTTTCCCGGCCGTTTACCCGTAACTGCAGGACGCCTTCGGGATTTTTTAGGTCAATGCCGGAATACTCCAGCAGATCCATCAGATAATAAGGGGTGTTGTCTTCTTTTTTTACCAAAAGCAATGGTTCCCCATTTAAAACAAAATTTTGCACCTGAGCGGGCTGGACACGGTTTTCTGTCTTATTCATTTCTTTTTGTTTCGGGGCGGCAGCCTCTGCTTTTTTCGGCTCTGGTTTGGCTGTCTCCGGCTTTGCTGGCGGCTCGAGTTCTGCAAATTCCTGTTCCTCCACAGGCGCTTTTGCAGCGGCTTTTGGCTGCTGTGGCTTGTCCTGCTCTTCCCTGCCTGTAATCACCACATCCCCGGTTTTTAGAACCGTATCTAAGGGGACCATTTTTCCATTCACGGAAGTTTTGCTCTCATATCCCGGTTCCACGATATCCGCCAGGGTGACTTTCGCATTCTCCCCGTCGGACGCCGGCGTAAAATGAATCTGATCCCCTGCGTGAACCACCTGAGAGACTTTTGCATCGTTTCCGTTGATTTGCAGCTGCGACGGAATTCCGGGGGTGCCATGAAAAATCTTGCGCGTTCCATCCAACTGGATCACAATATTCCTTCCTGAACGAGCCAGCAAATCCTGGGAACGGTAGCCGTTCATCATCAGGATATCCAGCACGGTCAGGCTGCCGCTGCGAAACAATTTGGAACGCTTTCCGTTGAGCATTACATGACAACTGTCATTGATCATATTCAGTCCCGCCGACACGGCAATTCCAAGAGGAGTCGCATACTCCGGGTTATTCAGATCGTACTCATCCGAAACCGCATTTACCGAAAAATTGTTTCCCGCAATGGCCACCCGGTTCTGATCCATTTCCAAATATTTCGATACACATTCCTGCATATCTGCCAGCTTGCTGCCGCCGCCCGCTAAGAAAACCGCCGAGGGCGCGTTGCCGTTGACCAACAGGATTTTTTCGGAAATCTCCTTGCACAGCGTCTTAAAAGCGCCGTCAATGCATGTGCGCACTTCTTCATTGGTCACCGTATGGGGCAGTCCCAGGATATCGGTAAATTCGATGTCGCCGTCTTCTTGGATCTGCATCTTTATATACTCCGCCGTCTGGAAATCCACCAGATAGCTTTTCATCACGGCCTCTGTGATCTCATCCCCTGCCACTGTGGCCATGGTATATCCGACAATGCTTCCATCCTTAGAAATGGCGATATCCGATGTGCCCGCGCCGATATCCACCAACGCCAGATTCAAAAGGCGTATGTTTTCCGGGATTGCCGCATTGATGGCCGCGATTGGCTCCAGAGTCAGGCTGGCCACCTCCAGATCCACCTTGCTCATTGTTGTATACAGGCTTTCTACGACCTCACTGGGCAGAAAAGTAGCAATTACATCTGCGCTGATCCGCCGCCCCTGATGATCCAAAAGATCGGATATGGGATAATTATCCAGAAGATACTGGGTCACGGTATATCCCACCAGGAAAAACTGCTTGCCCTCCTGGTCCATCTCCTGGGCAAACGCCTCCTCTGCCTTTTCCAAAGCGCCTGCCTCCAGACGTCCAATTGTTTCCTCATCTACCCGCTGCGCCTTTTCAAACTCCATCTCACAGAACGCTTTCTGGGTCTTCAATGCCCTTCCGGCCGCGGCCACACACACATTGGTCAGCCTGCATTCCACTTTTTCCTCCAAGCGTTCCTTCACACGCTGGGCCACCTTCGCTACTTGTTCAATATCCTCAATCTGGCCGTCTATCATCGCCCTGCGGGTATGTTCTTCTTTATCGATAGCCAATACGTGCAGCTTCTCATCCCTGACCACCCCTACCAGGCCGATAATACTGCGCGTTCCGATATCCAATGCAAAAATCAGATCGTTCTGCCCTCTGGATGTCTGGACACTGGCTCTTCCTTTATTTATTTTCACGGTGCATCTCCTCCATGCATTTTATCTGAATCCCATTTTAACACAATCTTACCTCCATGCCAAGCATCAGAACACGGCCATCCCTGCTGTATATTCATACGATGAAAAAAATGGCGAAGTGCTCCCCGCCATTTTTCTCGGATGGAATTTTAGAGTCTGTTTACCAACATACTCTAGTGCCTTGGCTTCTCCGAAACCAGCTTGACACCTTCTGCAATCAGAAGGATCATCTGATTTTCCAAATCTGGATCCAACTGTATGGACTTGGAATACAGTTCGCCGCTCACCGTTGACACATATTTCGGTTTAAGCTTGCTCAGCACAAATGCCGCCACGTCGGACTGGCACTGGTCGCACTGACAAATTCCCGACTTCTCAATGATGCTTTTCATACGCCCTATCACAATGTCTTCCATTACGTTTTTTACTTTTACTGCCATAATCCCTTACTCCTTTACTTTCGGTGTGCCAGCTCATGCGCCAACTTTTCGATTTGTTCCTTTACGGTTTCGTTCATAGCCGAATGGATGGTAATACAGTTCTCAGCAAACGTAATCTCGCGGGATTTTTCAAACGCAGCCTTCATCACGGAAATTGCCCGCGGAGTCCAGGAACCGTTTTCAATCAAAGCAATGGTGCGATTCTGATATTTCCTCTCCCTCAGATTCTCCAGGTAAGACGTCATAAATGGAAAAATCCCCCCATTGTATGTGGTGGTAGCCAAAACCAGCTTATCATACCGAAAGGCATCGGCCACAGCCCTGGACATATCGCACCTTGCCAGGTCGTAGCAGACAACCTCGGATATGCCTGCCTCGTCAAGCTTCCTGCACAGCAGCTCAACCGCCGCTTTGGTATGTCCGTAAATAGATGTATAGCAGACACAGATCCCCTTCTCCTCCGGCCGATAGCTGGACCAAATATCATACAGATTCAGGTAATATCCCAAATTTTCTTTCAGCACAGGCCCGTGCAGCGGACAAATCATAGATATCTCAAGCTCTGCCGCTTTCTTGAGCACATTCTGCACCTGTTTTCCATATTTTCCCACAATACCGATATAATATCTTCTGGCTTCTTCCGTCCAATCTTCCTCCACATCCAACGCCCCGAATTTCCCAAAACCGTCTGCGGAAAAGAAGATTTTTTCACTGGATTCATAGGTCATCATCACTTCCGGCCAGTGAACCATCGGCGCATATACAAAAGTCAGGGTATGACTGCCCAGAGAAAGAGTTTCCCCTTCCTGCACAGCCAAGGTGCGCTCCAGCTTCATATTCGGGAAGAACTGGCCTATCATTTGAAAAGTTTTCGCATTGCCTATAATCGTAACGGAAGGGTATTTTTTTACAAATGCCTCAATGGATGCGGCATGATCCGGCTCCATATGCTGTACAACCAGATAATTCGGCTGCGCTCCGTCCAAAACTTCCTCCACACTCGCAAGCCACTCCTGTGTTTTCGCCTGGTCAATGGTATCCATAACCGCAATGGAATCATCCACAATCACATAGGAATTATAAGCGATTCCTTGCGGGACTGCATACTGGCCCTCAAACAAATCCACCTCATGATCGTTCGCCCCTACATAGTAAATAGAATCTGTTACATGACTTACCATATCCCCGCTCCTCCTTCGCTTTCTTTTACGTACTCTATTATAACTTCAACCGTTTTCTCAATCAACTTATTTTTTGTATTTTATTCCAATCTTATGCTGTGTTCGCCTACATTCCCTATAAAATCTGAATTCGATATTTTTCCAGCCAGTAATTTACTTGAAGCATATAAGCCAGCATTTGCGGCCCGGCCATCAGTTGCCCATACCAAGGTTTCCCGTAATCGGACGGACTGTCCAGAAATGCCTGCACCTTTTTTGTGTCCAACAATGCCCGGATAGGCGCCGACGTTTCTGCCAAAACCTCTTTTAAACGATTACCCAACATTTCCTCATAAGCAGGGTCGTAGGTCTTTGGATATGGACTTTTTCTCCGCCAGAGAATCTCTTTCGGCAGTTGCCCTTCGGCTGCATAGCGGAGAAGTCCCTTTACAATGCTGTTGGGGCATTTCATATGCCATGGAACGTTGAATACATATTCTACAATCCGATGATCCGCAAGGGGCACCCTGGCTTCCAGACCATTGTACATACTGGTGCGATCCATTCTGTCCAAAAGCGTGACCATAAACCAGCGCAGATTCAGATAGGCAATCTCTCTTCTTCTTTTCTCCTCTGGACTGTCTTCCAGAAGAACAGGCGTCTCACGGATGGTTTTCTCATAAGCTGCACAAGCATATTCCTCCATAGAAAGGCTGCGAATCAAGCCGTCGTCCAGCAGGGTCTGCCGCGGCTCTTGGCTCATGGACCAGGGAAAGGCATTGGTCTGGAAAGCCTTCGGATCGTGGAACCATGGATACCCGCCAAAGATCTCATCCGCACATTCGCCAGTCAGAACCACCTTGTTCTCCTCCGTCACCCGTGAACAAAAATAAAGCATAGAAGACTCCACGTCTGCCATGCAGGGAAGATCTCTGGCATCTACGGCTTTATACAGACACCCTATCTGATCCCGATTACTGCATTCCAAAAAACGATGGTTCGTACCTGCAAAAGAAACCATCATCTCTGCATAAGGACGATCCTGACTGGGCTGGAAAGAATTCGACTGAAAATACCGGTTATTATCCTGAAAATCAAAAGAAAACGTATTTAGCACTTTTCCTTGTCTTTTCAGTTCTTTTGCACAAATCGCCGTAACCAGGCTGCTGTCTATCCCCCCGGAGAGAAAGGTGCTGATGGGAATATCGGAAAGCATCTGTTTCTTTACGGCGTCCTCCACAAGCCATGCAGTCTTTTCAATCGTTTCCTCCATGGAATCCTCATGCGGACGACTTTTAAGCTCCCAGTATGCCTCTGTGACGCAGCCCTTCCTGCTGCATGTCAGACAATGTCCGGGGAGAACTTCTTGAATTCCTTTGAAAACTCCTGTTCCATAAGATTTAGCCGGACCAAGCGCAAAAATCTCGCAAAGTCCGCTGCGATCCAAGATTGGACGAACGCCCGGATAAGCGAACAGCCCTTTGATTTCAGAGGAAAAAACCAGTGTTCTGCCTTCGTCTGCCAGCGTATAAAACAAAGGCTTCACGCCCAGACGATCCCGAAACAAATAGATTTCTCGGGAGACTGAATCCCAAAGTGCAATCGAGAAAATACCATTCAATTTTTTGATATAATCTTTCCCATGAAGCATATATCCGTTCAAAATCACTTCGGTATCGCTTGTGGTGCCAAACGCGGCTCCTTCCAGCAACAGTTCTCTTTTGAGTTCTTTCATATTGTAAATTTCACCATTAAAACTAATGGCGCATTCACGGCCCGCTTCCTTCTTTACCATAGGCTGTTGCCCGGTAACCAAGTCAATAATTTCCAGACGCACATGGGCCAGGCCGCATAACGAACTCAGATAAATTCCCTCGTTATCTGGCCCTCTTCGTTTCTGCACCCGGTTCATATCCTCTAAGATATGCTGCCATTTAGGCCTTTGCGTTGTGTAATCCATACTGGGGTTGTAAAAACCGGCGATTCCGCACATGTTTCATTCTCCTTTTTATACAAATGCAGTCAATTAGCACAGAATGGGCTGATACTGTCGGCCTTGCAGAGCCGCTTCCAAAGAAGGAATCAAAAGCTCCGTGCGCGCAATCATAGAATTTGGCTTCGCCTTGGGATTATCCTGGCCAAACGGAATGAAATAAATGTTCTTTGTATTCAGAAGCAGGCCGATATTTTTCATATTCATCCCCAGCGCATCGTTGGTGGAAACAGAAATCAGAAGCGGCTTATTGTTCCGAAGGTGTGCTTTTGCCGCCATCAATACGGGAGTATCGGTAATACCGTTGGCAAGTTTTGCGATTGTATTGCCTGTACACGGAAAAAGAACCAGAATATCAAACAGGCTGCCTGGGCCAATCGGCTCCGCTTCGGGTATACTCATCATAGGTTTTCTGCCTGTAATTTCTCCTGCGCGTCGGATAAAATCTTCTGCCTTTCCAAATCGGCTGTTAAGAGTCTGCGCCGCGTCTGAAAAAATGGTCTGTATGACGGCTTCCTCCGCAGCCAGTTTCTGAAGTTCCTGAAACACTTTTTCATACGTACAGAAAGAGCCGGTAAGGGCTATTCCGATATGCTTACCTTTTAAAGACATTTTCCAACACTCCTTTCAAAATTTTTCTCAACGATATTTTTGATCGCCCTAGCCGACGAAAGCGGCGCATATTTTCCTGGAAGGCCCGGACACAGCACAGCCGAAATCCCCAACTCTTTGGCGGCTTCAAAATCTACGCCGCCTGGGGAAGAGGCAATATCAATAATGGTAACCGAACGCTTCATCTTTGCAAGAAGCTTTTTGGACACAACTAAAGCCGGAATCGTGTTAAAAACAAAGTCAAACTCTCCGGGACACGCTCCAAACTCTTTTAAGGCAATGGTCTTGTCAGCAATGAGCGATGCCTGAGCGCGTTCTTCCTCCGAATTGGTAACCACAGATATATGACAAAACATCCCTTTTAAATAATGGGAAAGTGTACATCCGCATTTTCCATAACCCAAAACTGCGCAGGAGCTTTGGTGCAGATTCATCGGACTTCGCCCGATCGCCTCACACACAGCGCCTTCCGCGGTTGCAAGGGTATTAAAATACGAAAGCTGCGGATTTTCCATCAAATCAAAAACCCGCACGCCCTTTTTCCTGGCAGCCAGCCGAAAATCTCTGGATATACACCCGGCAAAAAGAGACTGGCCGGATTTTAGATTCGATAAAAGCAACTTTATCGGCAAAGGCTGTTCAAGCACAGACTGATTCAGAACCTCCCCGTTTTTACAGAACGGAATCGGACCTATGAGACAGGGGGCCAAGCTGCAGAACTCTGACAACGAGCCTGCACAGAATACAGAAGCAGCATCTGCACAAATCCCATAGCAGCAGACACGGCCTGCGCCGCGGGCAAGCTCTTCGGCAAGATATACCTGGCGCATATCGCCGCCGATCACTGCATAGTCGTAACCATAGCATTGGCATTTCATTGGGAAAACTCCTGAAAAGCAAGTTTATTTATCATATGTAAGAAGCCGAAAATATGTTATATCCAAATCACTCCCTCTCCTTTTGCAAAACGGATTTTACATAGTCCCCTAACTGGCTCCAGGCCAACTGCTGCACATAGTCCGCTCCATTGCCCAAGCTTCCGTAAAAAGGCGGCTTCACCTTCCGGATCTTATCCAACAGTTCTTCTTGCTTCCACATCCGCAAAAGCTTCTCAAACTGCCCGATTTTCCCCTGGGAGATAAAGTCAGACAGCACCGGCATATAAATTTTTCGGCATCGGCTCAGCAGACGACACCAGTCCTGAACCCCCTGTCCTACATCCAAAATAACTACCTCATAGGCGCTGTGCAAAAGCAGCTCGTCCAACAATTGTTCCCACTGTTCCAGGGATGTTCCCCAAATATCCGCAGGCGTGGCCACAGGAGGCACAAAATCCAGATTGTTGACCGTTTCCACCATGGACGGAAGCTGATACGCCACATGGCTGTTTTCCTGGCGAATAGAATAGAGCAGATCGCTTAATGTATGTTTAAAGTTTTTCTGAAACAGGACTTCAAATCCAGAAAATTCTTCCATATTGATATAAAGCGCCGCTCGCTCCCTGGCCAAAATCTGTCCCAGAGTCAATGCAAAAGAAGTCTTTAGCGATCTTCCCAGCGGGGAATATACCCCAATCAGATCCATGCGCCTGCCTGCCATGGCAGGCTTCTGCGCTTCCAATACTTCCTCCCCATAACACGCCATGACCTCCCGAATCACTTGATCCGAGGACTGATATTTGTACACACTGGGATATTGATCCAATTTGGGATCGTGTACACCCTCCGATAAAATCATCGTATTTTCTATGGCCAGTTTCTTTACCTGGCTGCATATGGCTTTATCCGATATTAGAAGAATGTCAATCTCCTCCCTGGAACCATATTCCACAAGAGCATCTGCATTCGTAAACGCCTGAATCTCAAACGGAACGCTCCTTTTCTGATTGATATACTCCATAAAATTATAGGCATAAGCCTTTTCCACATCACAGATTGCTAATATACTTTTTTTCAACAAATCCCTCCTATATACAGGAACACGCCCAATAAAACGGGCAGGGTAAAATGAAAATTCTCCGCTTGTTCTCCCGTTTGGCGGTATGGCCTGCGTTCTCTGCTCTTTACATATATTCTGAAATAATCGGCGAAATACCGAGGACGAACTATCAGTGTTCCACTGGAGACAAGAAGCCCCAGCGATAAGATTCCCCCAAAGAAAAAAGATAGAAACATCAAATGAAAAGCTGCCCGTGCGCCCAAAATCCCGCCCAGAACGGACAGCAGCTTGATGTCCCCCGCTCCAAGCATACGGAAATAAAACAGCGGAAATAAACAGACAATTGGTATACTAGATCCGGCAAAAAATTGCAGAACGCCATCCCATTCCCTTGCCGCATACTGTAAACACCATCCCCATATCCACCCTGCCATTATCCAGACATTCGCCACCTTCTGTCTGTGCAGATCCATAGCAAATGCCGCTGTGGCAAAAATAGCCGCTGATAACAGCTTTATGATGTACATACCTCATCTCCTTTTTTTCATCTTCTGTTTTTGTTTTGCATGTTTTATCCAAAAAAATCATAATCTGATTGTATGCTTTTGTTTTTCTGTTGTCCATATAGAAACCATAAACATTTCTAAAAGAAGTGTAAAACCAAAAACCATAAGCCTCTGCAAGCCGCCCGTTTATACGCTCAAAAAGCAGGAGCTTCCGCCAAAACTCTGGCAAAAGCTCCCGTTATTTTACTCAAAAAAATCCCCATGTCTTATGAGCCGCCCCGGCTCCGCCACCAGAAACTGTTTGTCCCAGCGTCCGCCCACCAGCTTTTCCAGCATCCGATTACTGCCCTGTACATAATCCAGCGCGGCATGTATCAGATCTGCGTTTTCCTGCGCCTTTTGCGCGTACTCCTCCGAATAACAGTCGTTCAGTCCAGTATCCACAATATCCAGGTTGGTGTAGCTATCGAAATACATATGAAACAACATCTCCTGGCTGACGCCCTCATATTCCATCTTATTATCCTGGAACATCTTCTCAAAGGAGAAATCCTCCGGGTTCTGTTCCATCATATATAAATGCCCTGTTTCCTTGGGGTTGGGATTGTATTCCTGATCTGTCTGCAACATCAGAGAAACGCAGTCGTCCACCCGCGGAATCACAAAACGCCGGGAAAACGAAACCGAATCCAGCGCTCCGCCGCAAAATCCCATGGCCACCAGAACATTTTCCACCGTCTGCGGCAGCTCCCTTTCAGCGGCAAGAATGCACTGCTTCATCTGTTTCGGCTCCACATGATTTTCCTTATCCAGAAAAACAACCGGATAATGTGTTCCCTCCTTTTTCTGGGCGGCCAAAACATAAACCTCCAATGCGCTGCATGCAAAAATGACTGTATCCGAGCGATTCATATTCCCTCTCCTTTTGAATTACTTTTCAAACAGTTTTATGGTCGTCTGGGCCACGTTTTCCCCAAATTCCTCGAATTGTCCCGCGAACTTTTCAACCTCTTTTCCAATGCCTATCGCCCCAATCTGGAACTTGTGCGCCGCGCTCTCCCCCATCCCGGAGAAGATAAGCATCCCTTTTACCAGCATATGCCGCAAAATCTCCATAATCGCCGTATCCACTCCGCCCGTGGGAGACTGGGCCGTCACAAACGCCGCGCCCAGTTTTCCCTTTAGATCAATTCGGAAACTATGGTCAAACCATTTTTTCAATTCCCAGCTCATACTGGAAAAATAGACGGGCGACCCAAAGATGACGGCCTCGCTCTGAGCAAGGAAATCCAAATCCGCTTCCTCTTCCCGAACGTTCATCAGCTTTACCTGCGCAAAAGGGTATCTTGCCAGAATTCCATCCTGTATGTACTCTGCCGCTTCTTCTGTGCGGCCGGTCTGGCTCACATAAATGACTGATATTTTCATTGTTTTCTCCTCCTACAATTGTATAATCTCTTCTTTAATAATCGGTTTAATATGGTCATGGCTTCGTTGTAGTCTGCCTTTTCCTGCGTTTGGAAAATTCGCTGTTTTCTTTCCATGACTCACCTCGTATGACCTTTTTTAACTGCTCATTCATCCGCAGCAGCAGGCTCTGGTCTTTGGAGAGGCGATACAATACCAGATTGCCCTCATATACGGCAAGGCAAAGATGAGCCGTTTCTTCCAGATTTTCTTCCGCTATCCCTTCTTTACGAAGCGCCTGCATAAATATCTCTTTGACCTCTTCCATTGCCTCGTGATAGTGTTTTACCAGCTCTTCCTCCTGAAACGCAATCTCCATTCCCACAACAGCCAGCGGACATCCATAATACTGCTTATCCGCCAGTTCTTCTTGATATATGCGCAGAAACGAATCGCAAAAGGATTCCCAGGAATCGGAAGTCTCTGCAATGGAATGGAGCAAGTCAAGGATTCGGCTGCCGTAATATTGCAGCACGGCCTTTGCCACATCTGATTTTTTCTTGAAATAGAAATAGAAAGAACCTTTTGGGAGTCCGGTGGCTTTTAGTATCTCGTTGAGCCCGGTTTTCGTATAACCGTTCCTCCAAAACAAATCGCCTGCCGTTTCTATAATCTTCTTTTTGGATAATTCTCCCTTTGTCATATTTTCCCTTTCTTTTTTTATATAATAGACTAATCAGTCTATTTTGTCAATAGATGGATTCCCTGCACATTTACTCATGTGAGATAAAGAAGTAAAAGAAGTGTAAAAAATTTTGCCGTTCCCCGTCCGGCTGACCTGCACAATTCTGCAGTAAAAGGCGATATTCCCCTTTCATTCGCTGTCTTTCGTTTTTCAGGCAAGAAACTTCATTCTTTCGTTTTTGCTGACTTCAGACGGCTCGCGGCGAAAAAAGCGCTGGCTTCCTCCAGAAAGTCGTTTTCTTTTTTCAAACGTCGGATCTCTTTTTCCTGTTTTTTAACCTGCTGGCGGAGCCGGATGGGTTCCTCATTAAGTGTCAGGGCGCTTTGCGGGGGCTGTGAGCCTGTTCCCAGGTCAAGACTGCCACGCCGGTTGGCCCTTACCCAGCCATACATGGTGTTCTTGGGAATACCCAGCTCTTCGGCAGCTTTCGCTTGTCCGATTTCTTTTGCGAGCTTGACTGCCTGTACTTTGTATTCGTGGTCATATTGTCTGTTTTCTGCCATTTTTGTTCACTCCTTATTCTCTTGATTATATTCCCAATCCTTGAGAATGGGGTGTCAACTTTTTTTATACCACATCATTTTCCTGTCTTGGTGTGCCGTTCTATGTAGTGGCGGTTATTCATTTTTTAACTGGCTACAATTCTACAAACTGGAAGTTTGCCAACTTTCATTCTTTGCTATAAATATTTATTTCTTTCGCACTATTGATACTTATGATTGGTTTTCCTGAGCCTGACTCAAGACCATTCTCTTTAAGTATATCCTGCGGGTCGTTTATTGTTCCGTTTTGAATTACGTTTAAGTCCATGCTTATATTGTCGGGAGAATTATCGAAATAAACTGAAACCATTCTAAAAGCATTGGATACTGAACCGTCCAGCGTAATATTGTGTTCCAAACAATCAGCCTCTAAATCAAGATTTACAAGTGAATCATTCGCATGAATCAGCACTTCTGAATTGATGGTGTACAGAGAAACTTGTTTGAAATCCCCTGCTATTTCAACTTTCTCAAATTCCTTTTTGGGTATATCAATCAGAACGGAACCAAGAATATCATTATCTTCGTCCGGGTTTTCCATTGTGATTTCAATGTCTAGTGTTTCTCCACTTTCATCGCAAAGGACGGTATACGTATGGGCTAGGTTCAAATCTCCATTGTAAAATTCAAAGTTTTCACTTGAACTTGACCTTATGACTATGGATTTGGCATTGCCGCTTATATTGACCTGCCGGAAACTCCCAGATGCAATATCATCGTGTATCTTTTCTGGTCTTTCTTCAGCAAATATGTCAAAATCACTCGTACCGTCTTTTGCACCAGTCGTGCAGCCAGTTAAACTTATAAGAACCAAAAACAAAAGTGCAATCCTCTTCATATAAATTTCCTCCTACAAACCCGATTTGTCGATATTTTATTATATACCCGTTTACTCCAAAATGAAAACGATTTCTTATACTTCCTGTTCATCAAAGCGGAACTTAAACAGGGCAGCGGCAAGCTCCCCATTGGTGAGGATAACTGTCTGACCACATATCGTAATGGGGTATTCTTCATAGGGTGCTTCAAAATATTCGTCTGTTGTGC
>CANOZK010000023.1 GCA_947571775.1 uncultured Lachnospiraceae bacterium
GCAATTTTGCATTGTATCAATTTCGGTGTTGCGATGTTCATAGCCGCTACCAGCACGCAGCCTGCCGGAAACGTATAGGCTCCCTGGACTCTGGATATATGAATACACCGTTCTTCAAGAGGCTGCCGCAGAATTTCCAGGCTCCTGCGGGAAAATTCCGGGAACTCGTCCATAAACAAAATCCCTCGATGGGCCAAAGTAATCTCCCCCGGATGGGGATTGCGCCCGCCTCCGGCCAAAGCCTGGGGCGAAATAGTATGATGCGGGCTGCGAAACGGCCGCCTGGAAATCACCGGATACTCCTCAAAAAGCAATCCGGCAATGCTGTAAATCTCCGTAATTTCCAGACATTCCTCCCTGGTAAGCGGCGGCAGAATCCCTGGTATCCTTCTGGCCAGCATGGATTTTCCAGAACCGGGGCTTCCGATGTAGAGCAGATTATGCATCCCTGCCGCTGCGATCAAGGTGGCGCGCACCGCCCCTTCCTGGCCTTGTACCTGGCAAAAATCCAGTTTCGCATCGTCTTCATCATCAACGATAGACGGCAGAAAAACTTTTCCGTCTTCCTCCTCTTCCCAATGCTCTTTTCTCAGTTCGTCTACTGCCTCCCGTAAATTTTTTACCCCAATCACCCGAATACCTTCCGTCAACTGTCCCTCCCGTTTGTTTTTCGAGGGAACGATACAGGCGCGAAAACCCAGCTCCTTTGCCTTGCGGACAATGGGCAGTATCCCCCAAATGCCTTTTACCTTTCCGTCCAGACCCAGCTCTCCCGCAACCATCACGCCTTCCAGATGCCTTTCCGGAATTCTGCCCAGAGCAGCCAATATGGCCAGGGCAACAGGCAGATCATAGCCGGTTCCTTCCTTGCGCACGTCCCCAGGCGCCAGATTTACGGTGATACGCTTCGCCGGAAGTCGAAATTTTTCATTATGCAATGCTGTGCGCACCCGATCTTGTGTCTCTTTTACTTGAGAATTGACGTAACCTACCATGGCAAACATGGGAAGGCCGTCACTGACATCCGCCTCCACCTGGACAGACACGACCTCCATGCCCAGAATGGCCGCTGAACATACACTGCTGAACATAAATATCCTCCATAAATTGTTATGCTGTACTCTTAAAATCTGGATCTCCGAAGCGATTCGCTTCTTTTAGAAAGAACAAATATTTGAATTAAATATGACACAGATTATACCACAATTTCCTGCAATTAACAGTAAAAATTTCGGAACTTTCTATAAAAAGTTTGATAAAAAGCGGTGAACATTCAGACGCAATATTTATAAACTGCGAACAGAAATAAAACAAAAATTGTGAAATGCTTTCCTTTCAAGAATCGCCGGGGGAAATCGCAATCCCCCCGGCGCTTTACTATTTTTTGTACATCCGCTGCCGGACGATCTCATAAGCCAGAACCCCGGCTGCCACAGAAGCATTCAGGGAATCCACATCCCCTTTCATGGGAATGGAAGCCGTATAATCGCACTTTTCCCGGATCAGGCGTGTCACTCCCTCGCCCTCACTGCCGATGACCAGACCGATAGGCCCTTGAAAATCCAGCTCATACATCACGGTGCCTTTCATATCCGCGCATACGAACCAGACGCCCTCTTTTTTTAACTCCTCGATGGTCCTTGCCAAGTTGGTGACACGCGCCACTGGAGTGTAATTGATCGCCCCGGCCGACGCCCGTGCGGCTCCGGCTGTCAATCCCACCGCCCGGCGTTTGGGGATGATCACGCCATGGGCGCCGGCCTGATTGGCCGTCCGTATAATGGCCCCTAAATTATGCGGATCTTCGATACCGTCCAGCAGGAACAGAAAAGGCGGTTCGCCCTTTTCCCGCGCTTTTTGGAGGATCTCCTCCACGGCAACATACTCATACGCCGCGATACAAGCAATGACCCCCTGATGGTTTCCCGTCTCTGAGATTTGATCCAGTCTTTCCCGCGACACATACTGTATCACGGCGTCGCTTTTCCTGGCGGTCTTTACAATCGAAATAACTGGGCCGTCCTTGCATCCGTCCAGGACAAACAGCTTGTCCAGGGGACGCCCGGCGCGCAGGGCTTCCGCCACTGCATGACGGCCTTCTACCTGTTGCTCATTCATACGCGTTCCTCCGATTCTATCTGACTGACGCCCGTCTTTACCAGCTCTGTCATGCGTTCCCACTGCTGTGTTAGATACAGCCAGCCAATCAGGGCCTCAAAGCCCGTAGCCCTCCGGTAATCCGTTACCGTGGCATGCTTTGCCATTGTGGCAGAATGGGCATTGCGTCCCCTCTTGTAAATCTTGTGCTCCTCTAAAGTCAGCAGCGGCTCCAGAACAGTCACCATCGCCGATTGGGCGCTGGCGCGAACCAGCGTACTAGCACGCCTGTGCAGCTTATTGACGGGACAGTTGCCTTTTTTGATCAATATGGTGCGGATGATCAGTTCGTAAACGCCGTCCCCGATATAAGCCAGAGCCAGCGGGGAATACGTGCGGATGTCCACATCCTCCAACCGAAACTGCTGGGTAAGCAGCTCCATCCAGTCTAAACCCTCTTCCATTTTACCCCTTCCCTGGTATCTTCCAGAAGAATCCCCTTTTCTAGCAGGGTATCGCGGATCTGATCCGCCTTCTGGAAATTCTTTTCCTTCCGGGCCGCCTGCCTCTGGGCAATCAGATCTTCAATCTCCTGATCTAAAATCTCCTCTTTGACTTCCAGCGAAAAGCCCAGGATTTCCGTAAGTGTCTGCAAAACGTCATACAATCTTTCGGCAAAAAGTCTGGTGCTGTTTTCTTTCGCCTGCGTATTGGAGAATTTTACCAGTTCAAAGATCGCCGCTATGGCATCCGCCGTGTTAAAATCGTCTTCCATTGCCTCCTGAAATTTGCGGGTAAATTCCTCGGCCTGTTCCAGAAGCTTTTCCTCATCTTGTGTCAGCTCGCCGTCGCGGCCGGATTTTTGGATCTGGCGCAAATGCTCCGCCGCGGTCTGTATCCGCTCCAGGCCGTTTTTTGCCGCCGTCATCAGATCTCTGCTGAAATTCAAAGGGCTGCGATAATGGGCGTTGAGCATAAAGAAGCGCAGCACCTGCAGATCGTATTCCTCTCCCACTTCCCGGACTGTGAAAAAATTCCCCAGGGATTTGGACATTTTCTTATTGTCGATATTCAGAAACGCATTGTGCATCCAATAACGGGCAAACGGCTTTCCATTGCAGCACTCGCTCTGAGCAATTTCATTTTCATGGTGCGGGAAAATCAAGTCTTCTCCTCCGGCGTGAATGTCGATTTCTTCCCCCAGATATTTTTTTGCCATCACAGAGCACTCGATATGCCAGCCTGGGCGCCCGTCGCACCAGGGAGACGGCCAGAAGGGTTCGCCTTCTTTCTTGGGCTTCCACAGCACAAAGTCCAGCGGGTCCTCTTTTTGGCCTTCCCCGGATACCTGCAAAGACCGGAAGCCGGACTGCAGATCCTCCAGATTTTTATGGGACAGCTTTCCATATTCTGAGAATCGTTTTACCCGAAAATAAACCGTCCCGTCGGACGCAGGATAGGCGAATCCCTTGTCTACCAACGTCTGGATCATCTCAATCATTCCGTCGATTTCCTGGGTGGCCAGCGGATGAATCGTAGCCGGCTTTACATTCATATCCTCCATGTCCTTTTGGCATTCTTTCATATACCGCTGAGAGATCTCCTCGGCGCTGACGCCTTCTTCGATGGCTTTGGCAATGATTTTATCGTCCACATCTGTAAAATTGGAAACGTAATCCACCTGGTATCCCCGGTACTCCAGATACCTGCGTACCGTATCGAACACAATCATGGGTCTGGCGTTTCCGATGTGGATCAGATTATAGACGGTCGGCCCGCAGACATACATCTTTACTTTCCCTTCTTCTAAGGGAGCAAACTCTTCCTTACTCTTGGATAAAGTATTGTATACCTTCATAAATCCTTCTCCTCCTTTTCTCTCTTCCTCATGCGGCGCAGAGCATTTTCCAGATCCATCAGACGGCTGTGCAGGGCATTGTTTTCCCGTTGCAGCATCTGAATATCTTCTCGGATTGGATCCGGCAAATGGATCTGATCCATCTCATCTCTGGGGACACGGATATCCTTGCATTTGACAATCCGTCCGGGAATGCCCACCACGGTACAGTTGGGGGGCACTTCCTGTAAAACCACCGCCCCCGCCCCGATTTTGGCATTTTCCCCTACTGTAAAAGAACCCAGAATCTTGGCTCCGGCGCTTACCATGACATTATCCTTCAAAGTGGGATGCCGTTTTCCGGTCTCCTTGCCTGTCCCGCCCAACGTCACTCCCTGATACAGCGTCACATTATCTCCGATTACAGCCGTTTCTCCGATAATCACACCGCTTCCGTGGTCGATAAACAGTCCTTTCCCAATCTTGGCCCCCGGATGGATCTCAATCCCCGTCTTGCGGGCCGCCCGCTGGGAAATCAAACGAGCCAGAAAATAATGACCTTTTTTATACAATTTATGGGCACGGCGGTACTGGAGCATAACCCGGAAGCTGGGATACAAAAGCACCTCCCAGGGCGTTTTGATCGCCGGATCCCTCTCCTGAATAACCGTAAATTCTTCTTTCAAATGCTTCCAAAAACTCATGCAGTTACTCCTTCAAAGATAAAAACCGCTTTATGGAATAGTCTATGGGAGTTGACCTGTTTTGTCAATTATTTTTCTTCATATAATTAAATTAAGAAAGGAGGATTGTGAAACTGCTTTTAGACAATGTTATAAACTTAAAAAGATAAAACAGAAATTGTTGAACATTTTTCTTTGAAGAACAGCGCTTTAAGGGAGCCGGGGGAAATCGCGATCCCCCGGCGCTTTGGGTACTTTTCCCGCAGAAAAGTACAAGATTTAAACATAAGAAAACCATCGCCAATCAGGCATATACATCAATCATATGCTCCGTCGGCGGCTGCATGGCGGCATCCACGCCATCTAGCATCACATTCATGCTCGCCTCCTGATCTTCCATTGCTCGTTTTAACAGAGAGATGGAAGCGTCCTGCTGCAATTTTGCCGCGCTCAAATCCATGCTGGCAGCGGCTATCGACATTGTTAAATCCATAAATTCTTCCTCCTTTTCCCGGAATATATTTTATATAGCATCTTATTTTCCGCATTTTCTGGCCATTTTCTGACGCTGATCGGTCTCGTAGACCTCTACCCCGTCCATGCTCTGCACAAATTTGGAGAGCTGGGAATATCCGTACTGCTTGACCCGGAAATTTTTAAATCTGCTGTGTATCTCGTTGCTGAGCTGGTTGATGCCAATGCCTTTTTTGCCATGCTTGGCCACCTCAGCCTTGATATATTTAATAATCTCTCCTTTCGTTTTATCGTCACTTTTTACCGATAAAATAATAGTATTCTCCACCCTTTTTAAATCAAATACATCGGTATCCTCCAGAAAACGCGACAGGGAGCTATATCCAAAATTGCGCACATCAAAATCTGGATACTTATTCAGCAGCCGATTGCCGATTTCACCCAAGCTCGCCTCTTTTCCCTTATCCTCGTTGTCGCTGATCATACCGATAATCGTGCTGATAATCTGACGGCTCCTGTCCGTTTTTCCATCGCCTTTTGTCTCATCGGTTTTCTTGTCTGTGGTTTCTGTATTTTCCGATTCCTCTGCGATTTCCTCACTCTTTTCTTCTTCAAGCAAGACCTCCAGATTCGTAAAAATCGTGCAGGAGCTGCGAAAAGAAAGCGGTGTTTTCTCCTCCCCCATCCCGATTACAGTCATGCCGGATTCCCGCAGACGGCTCGCAAGACGGGTAAAATCGCTGTCGCTGGAGACCAGGCAGAACCCGTCCACCTGACGGCTGTACAAAATATCCATGGCGTCAATGATCATGGCTGAATCCGTAGCATTTTTTCCAGTGGTATTGGCAAACTGCTGGATGGGGACAATGGAATGCTCCAGAAGCTTTCCTTTCCAGCGGGAAGCCTTGGTATCCGTCCAGTCTCCGTAAATTCTTTTGTAGGTGGTCGTACCGTACTTACTCAGTTCGTCTAAAATAACCGAAATGTATTTAGACGAAACATTGTCCGAATCAATGAGCAATGCAAATCTCTTATCTGTCATACGCGCCTCCCTGTCCTGATTTGTTGTTGCCCTTATCATACCATTAATTTACGCCGGAAGCAAATGGAGAGTTTCCAGTAAAAAAATCATGCCGCCGGACATACATAATTGGACAACAAAACTCATATTTTAACAATAAAAGCGAGAATTTTAAATTTTATTAAAATCGAACCAAGGAGGACTCCCATGAAAACTCTGTTATGGGCTGCCGGCGGAACCGGCTTTGCTTTTGCTATGACTACTTTGGGTTCCGCCGTTGTCTTTTTTTTCAGAAATCAAATGCGTATGGGAATACAGAAGATTTTTCTCGGATTTGCCGCCGGCGTCATGATTGCCGCATCCGTATGGAGCCTGTTAATCCCTGCCATTGAAGAAGCCGTCTCCATGGGCATGGTAGGATGGATGCCTGCTGCCGGCGGCTTTATTCTGGGAATTGCTTTTTTGATGATTCTGGATTTCTTTATGCCGCATCTGCACCCGAATACAAACAAAACCGAAGGGCTGCCCGCATCCTGGCGGCGAACTTCTCTGCTGGTATTTGCTGTGACCCTTCATAACATCCCGGAGGGTATGGCTGTGGGGTTGTCTTTCGCGCTGGCCGCGCAGCACACAAACGATCCCGCCCTCTATGCCTCAGCCCTGGCTCTGGCCATTGGCATTGGTATTCAAAACTTCCCCGAAGGGGCGGCGATTTCCCTCCCCTTGCGCCAGGAAGGTTTAAGCACCTGCAAATCTTTCTTTATCGGAAGTTTGACTGGACTGGTGGAACCGGTATTCGGCGTTTTGACCGTGCTGGCCGCTGGGGGGATTGAGCCTGTCATGCCCTGGCTGTTGTCTTTCGCCGCCGGAGCCATGATGTATGTGGTGGTAGAAGAGCTGATCCCGGAAGCGCATCTGGGAGAACACTCCAATGTGGGCACCCTGGGTGTGATGGCCGGATTCCTAATTATGATGATTTTGGATGTCGCTCTTGGATAAAGATGTATAAAAATTCTCAAAAGGCACTTATGGAAAATCCTCTTCCTTACGATATTATTATATGAAGGCGTTTATGGAAAACCCGATCTTATCCAAAATAAAACAGCCGTTGAAAACGGCAGACCGTGATTTGTTGGAGGCTGCACCCACAGCATATACATAGGCTGCAAATTCCGATCCGGCTGTGTCCAGATATTCTTGGAATACAGGTATCCTTCCATAAATAAAGATAACACTCGAAAGGAGGAATTCATTATGTCAATTCAAGCTTTATCCGGCAATTATGCTTCCACCGCTGTATACAACGCACCGCAGTCAAAGGTAGATTCTGCCGTAGAAGCCTTGCAGGGCGAAGAAGCCAAGAAATCTCCCTCCAAAGACAGCATTGAGATCAGTGAAGAGGGCAAAAATCAGGCGTCCAAGACAAAAGGATTAAGCGCCGATGAATTAAAAGCCATTCAGGAACAGCAGATGGCATCTTTCAACAACATGCTGTCCAGTATGCTGAAATCCCAGGGCGGATTTCAGAATATTGCAAATGGCAAGAACCTGCAGATTACCAAGGATCTGTTCTCTCAATTGAATATTACCCCGGCAGATTCCGCCAAAGCTGCTCAGGCAATCTCTGAGGACGGAGAATGGGGCGTAAAGGCTGTTGCCACCAGAATTATGGATATGGCAGTCGCTCTCTCCGGCGGAAATACAGAGAAATTGTCCATACTGCGTGACGCCGTAGAAAAAGGATTCGCCGCTGCTGAAAAACAATGGGGCGGAAAACTTCCATCCATTACCCAGCAGACCCACAAAGAAATCGACAACCGTTTCGATTACTGGGAAAAATACGGCACCTTAGACGGATACACCATGGGGAAAGCCGACATCGAAGAATAGCAACGAAAAAAGTAACGAAGCAGCAGGAGGCAGGCGAATCATCGCCTGCCTCCTGTTTATTGTGATCTTCTTACATAGAAGCCTAAAAAACCGAATACAATTCTTTCACAGTGGGATAGATCCGGCGGAATTTCTCATACCGTTCTTGATACTTGGCCGTCAGATCTGCTTCCGGCTCCACGGTGTCCACTACCTTTACCAGTTTTTCAGCCGCATCCTTTACGCTGTCAAAAACTCCGCAGCCCACGGCGGCCAACATCGCTCCGCCCATCGCCGGGCCTTCCTCGCTCTCCATCACATCCACGCTTAAATCCATCACATTGGCAATGATTTTTTTCCACAAGGGGCTTTTTGCGCCGCCGCCGCATATTTTTGTCCGTTGTATAGAAAGGTTCAGACTTCTGGCCACCTCCAGGGAATCCCGCAGGCCAAAGGCCACTCCCTCCAAAACGGCCTGGGTCATTTCCTCTCTTGTAGTATCCATAGACATTCCGATAAACATAGCCCGCGCTTTCGGGTCATTGTGGGGAGAGCGCTCGCCCATCAGATACGGAAGATAAAATACCCGGTTTTGCCCCAGCCGGTCTACACCCGCCTGTTCCTGTTCATACGCGCTGGTCTTTAAAATCTCT
Organism: uncultured Lachnospiraceae bacterium; assembly: GCA_947571775.1. Lineage (GTDB taxonomy): Bacteria > Bacillota > Clostridia > Lachnospirales > Lachnospiraceae > MGBC164599. The sequence goes on from CANOZK010000023.1 coordinate 8,635, forward strand.
TCCATCCACCATTTGTTGCAGGAAGCCGCGCTTAACATGCATCCCATCAGATGATAGCCGCCGTCTGCATGAGCAAAAGAATGAAGCGCATTGTTCCCGTCTACACGGAAATTTTCGCTGGAGATAAAAATGGTGCCGGACGTTCCCAAGGAAATGTTGCACATGCCTTCTCCCACTGTTCCGGTTCCCACTGCCGCCGCCGCATTATCCCCGGCTCCAGCGACAACCTTTACCGTATCTGAGAGTCCCAATTCTCTAGCTATATCTGGTTTCAGCGTTCCCACTACCTGGAAGCTTTCGTATAACTGAGGAAGCTGCTCCTTGGTAATCCCGCAAATCTTCAACATTTCTTCAGACCAGCACTTGTGCTGCACATCCATCAACAGCATACCGGAAGCGTCGGAAACGTCTGTACAAAAGCTGCCGGTCAGCCGGTACGCCAGATAATCCTTGGGCAGCATGATTTTACATATCTTTGCAAAATTTTCCGGCTCGTGTTCTTTCATCCACAGGATTTTCGGAGCGGTAAAGCCTGCAAATGCGATGTTTGCCGTATACTGCGATAATTTTTCCTGCCCAATCGTCTGATTCAAATAATCCGTTTCCTTTGCAGTTCTTCCGTCGTTCCAGAGGATAGCCGGACGAATAACCTGGTCGTGCTCGTCCAGCGCCACCAGCCCATGCATCTGCCCGCCGAAACCAATGCCCTTCACTTCGTTTTTGTCAAAACCCTTTGTCAGTTCCCGGATTCCTTCCACAGCCTGTGCATACCAATCCTGCGGATTCTGCTCCGACCAGCCGGGATGTGGGAAATACAGGGGATATTCCCTGGATACAATATTTTTGATCGCTCCCTCTTCATCCATCAGCAAAAGCTTTACCGCAGAAGTTCCCAAATCCACACCAATCAACAACATACGTTTTCCCTTTTCCTTTCCGGCCCGAACCCTCGAAACGCACAGGGAGCGTTGGCCACACATTTTCCACATACATCACTACCCGGACTGTTGGGCGTTACTTTGTCGGCGCTTACATAAGAGCTGCCGTACCCCGTATGAACCTGAGCATTTTTTTGTAAAATTTTATAACAGGACTGCCGATCGTAACCCTGGGGCGAGAGAGCCTGTGCTGGGCAGTATTCCATGCAAACCCCACAGCTTTGATCCTGTTTATACAGACAATATTCCCCCTGCACAGGAACATCTGTCTCCACCTCCAGATCCGTGACCAGAGAAAAAAACCTGCCGCAGCACCCTTGCCTGGTAATCAGCATATTGTTCATCCCAAATGTGCCCAGCCCGGCCGCCCACGCGAAATGCCGGTGAGACCATCCGCTCATCAACGCCTTCTGGTCAAAGGTGGAACTGGCTTCGGGAACGGCCGCCCGAACGCCTTTTTCTCCCAGCCATGCAGACAACTGCTCATTTAAGTCTCGGAACATGGCATTGGTTTCCTCATAGGTCCTGGCCCACTGGGCAGACGCCAGCTCCTCTTTGCCCTGATTGGTACGGGCCAGCTCCCGTGTAAACGGTATATAATACACCAGAATTGACACCGCCCCCGGCAAAACCTCCTGCGGCAACTGATGGCCGGGGATCAGAGCCGGAAGATTCTGTATATAGGGGTGATCTGCCTGTGCAAACTGAGCCAAGGGCTGTCCCCATTTTGCCAGAATATCCGGCCTTTTCTGGTATTCCTCCACAAAACATTCTATCCACTTTTTTATCTTTTCCTTCATATTCTCTCCTTATTTATACAGGGAAACAACTGTCTCTTTCGACGATGCGGCAAGGAAATTCCACGCGAAGCTTTTCGGTATGTCCATGCAAAATCCGGTCATGCAAAACCTGCACCGCCATATGCGCCATAGCCTCTCTGGGAATATGTACCGTTGTTAACAGCGGATCGGTGGTCTGCGCTCCCTCAATATTGTCAATGGAAATTACCGAGATTTTTCGCTTGTTCCGCCCTTTTCGTTTTTTCAGTGCCTGCAATGCCCCCACAGCGGTGATATCATTGGCGCACAAAACGGCGGTCAGCTCCTCGTCCTCCATCAGCACATTCATTGCCTGAACGCCCTCCTCCCTGGACTGTCCAGTGGATATAATACAGGAATAATCAATGGATAGCCGGTTGCGGATCATCGTCTCGCTGTATCCTACATAACGGCTTTCATAAGAACAGTCCCCAATATACCCGATTTTCCGGTGTCCCTTTTGAATCAGATAGGTCACGGCCGCCTGCGCTGCTTTCTGGCCGTCGCAAACCACCTCGTCGATCTCATAATTCATGGGATTTCGCCAGATTCCCACCATATTTTGCGTATATTGCGAAAATATGTGCAGCAATTTTGGGGAACACCGCCCCAAGATAATCATTCCGTCGCATTTTTTTAGCCCACGCCCATCCTTTTCGCTGACAGCCACCAGATTATCCACCGTAAACCCTTTCTGGAAAATCTCAAATTCTAGGTTCTGGTACAATTCCCGAAAAAACGGGTCTTTGTCCAGAGCTTCCATCCTCGCCAGGACAATCAAAACCCGCAGAGCTTTTTTTGGTTCGTTCTGTCCTAGTTTTAGGTTTCGCGCCGCCGCGTTGGGTACATACTGAATTTCATGAGCCGCCTGCCAGATTTTTTCTTTAAGCTGCTCTGATGCGCAAGTGGTATAGCTGTTATTCAGAACCCTGGAAACGGTTGACGGCGAGGTTCCCACCATTTCCGCTATTTTTTTCAGTGACATGACATCTTCCTCCCTGTAAGGAACAAATATTCTCTAATCCTATTGCTGAAAGCAACTTCAAATGGATTTTTTCCCGCGACAGCAAAGGTATCTGAACTGTTACGTATGAATATTCTTTTCACTGGGTAAATTATATCTTGTTTCCAGAGTTTCCGCAAGTATGGGAGGAAGAGAACCATGAAAGAGATTTTCTTATTTATCATTCTTGGATTTGCCGCTGAAATGATTGACGGCACTATGGGGATGGCCTATGGGGTCAGCTCCAATACCTTTTTGCGCTCAGTAGGCGTAAATTCCGCAATATCCAGTGCCTGCGTGCATATTGCAGAGCTGTTTACCACCCTAGTTTCTGGAGTTTCTCATATCAAGCTGAAAAACGTGAGCAGAAATCTGTTTTTCAAACTTCTGGCGCCGGGCATCATCGGCGGCGTTATTGGCGCTTATTTTCTGGTTTCTTTTGAGAGCAGAATCCTGGAAATTATCATTGACTGCTATCTGATTATCATGGGCGTGGTCATTTTCAGCAAAATCTTTAAGAAAATCGGAGCGCCGAAGGAATTCGGAAATTCTGCGCGGTATCTGGGATTTGCCGGAGGATTTACCGACGCCCTGGGAGGAGGAGGCTGGGGCCCCATCGTGACTTCCACCCTGTTGGCCTCCGGCCACGACACCCGCAAAACCATCGGCACTGTCAACACCGTGGAATTCTTTGTCACAGTCGCCGAAACCACCACCTTTGTCGCTATGCTGCACGATTTCCGCGCTTACACCACTATTATCCTGGGACTGATCGCAGGCGGTATGGCTGCCGCTCCCATTGCCGCCCTGTTGTGCAAAAAAATTCCTGTCAAAATCATGCTGGGTTGTATCGGCGCATTTGTTGTATTCCTAAACACTATCAAACTGATGCAGCACCTTTAAGCGGCATAAAAAGGAAAAAACGCCCCTCCTTCCTTGCGCCAAACTGCCATATATGCTACAATCACAAGCAGCAAACCTCAAAATATAGAGAGAAAAAATCCAGAATCGGAAAGTGAAAGGGCGATAAATGCGATTGGAAACCGAAAGATTATATCTGCGAGAGATGATGCAATCTGACTTTTCATCTCTCTGCAAAATATTGCAGGATGAGGAAACCATGACTGCCTACGAAGGAGCGTTTTCCGACGCGGAAGTCCAGGAATGGCTGGACCGGCAGATTTCCCGTTATCAAAAATGGGAATTCGGTGCGTGGGCGGTTCTCTTAAAAGAATCCGGTGAAATGATTGGACAGTGCGGACTGACCATGCAGCCGTGGAAGGACAGAGAACTGCTCGAAGTCGGCTATCTGTTTCAAAGGGCCTATTGGCACAACGGCTATGCCACAGAAGCCGCCAGAGCGTGTATCATATATGCCTTTGAGGTACTCCATGCAGAGGAAGTCTGTTCCATCATCCGGGATACCAACACAGCCTCCCAGAAAGTAGCCCTCAGAAATGGCATGACGCCAGCAGATACCTGGACAAAGCATTACCGCGGTGTGGATATGCCGCACCGCCGCTATACGCTGAGACGAAAGTTCTAAAAGCCTATTGATATTGCTCCAACACGCTCTGGTTCCTTCTCCCCCTTGGCGCACCATCCCTCATAATTACTTACTCCAGAATATCCGTCAATATCTCCACCAACTTTGGAATATCCACTGGCTTTGCTAAATGAGCATCCATTCCAGCCGCATAAGCATTTTTCTTATCTTCCTCGAAAGCATTTGCTGTCATTGCGACAATTGGTATGCTCGCTTTTGCCAAGTCATCCATTTTACGAATAGTCTCAGCCGCCTGATAACCGTTCATATTCGGCATTTGAATATCCATGAGAACCAGGTCATAATATCCCTCTTCGGCCCGTTCCATCATATTCACACAAATATCTCCATCTTGCGCCCACTCAACCTCAAATCCCATTTCGTCTAATAATTCCATTGCAATCTCAGCATTCAGATCATTATCTTCCGCAAGCAGAAGCCTTCTTCCTGAAAAATCTGCAAGCACTTCCTCGTCTTTCTTACTATTGCGAACATCTGCTTCGGAAGCAATGCGATGGGGTGTAATCACTGTAAATTTCGTGCCTTTTCCGACTTCGCTTTCTACCTCAATGGAACCGCCCATCAACTCAATAAGTCTCTTTGTGATTGGCATTCCAAGTCCAGTTCCGACGATCTTGCTGTGCGTCGTATCATTCTCTCTTGAAAATTCTTCAAAGAGATGAGGCATAAACTCTTTCGCAATTCCAATACCGTTATCTTCAATCTCTGTTTTGAAAAAAGCATACCCTTCTTTGTTCGATGGAATTTCAGTCAGACGCATCGACACTTTTCCGCCGCTCAAAGTATATTTACATGCATTGCTCAGAATATTTAAGTGAATTTCCTGAACTTTCGTCGTATCACACCAAACAAACGGATGTTGCACGTCCACAGTTCTTTCAAAAGTGATATTTTTCGCCTGCATCTGTGCGGCAAACAGGGAATACAAAGAATCGCTCATCTGTTCAGCGCTCCATACAGTCTCATCCAACTCAACCTTTCCACTTTCAATTTTGGACATTTCAAGAACGTTGTTGATAATGGACAAAAGGATCTCGCTGGCATCGCCAATTTTGTGGATGCATTCTTTGCGTTTAACCGAATCCTCCTGCTGTCTATTCAGTAAGCGCAGAAATCCCATGATAGCATTCATTGGAGTTCGGATATCGTGGCTCATATTGAACAGAAAATCCGTCTTTGCCTTGCTGGCAGCCTCCGCTTTCACAAGAGCTTTTTGGGTTTCCTTTTTGGATCTGTTTAAAATAGAATAAATCAGTATCAGAAGAATCACTAAAATGATTACAAGAAATACAGCTAATACAATGCCAATACGATTTGCCTTTGAAATCATCATCTCGTTGGCTTCTTCTGGAAAAATCTGGACAATATACCAATCACTATTCTCAAGGCCCATGACGCAAGCGCCTGTTTCATTGCCCACCAGCGGGATTGAAGCGGTTTCGTTTGCATAGATTAAACCGGACGTATGAACATTTTTTTGGATTCGCGGGCCAAGTACGGTTTCTATTGAAATTTTTGCCGTTGTATCTATATTTGGATTACTTGAAATAATAAGTCCATCCTCATTGCACAGATAAACCTCTGCATTATGACCAAACATATTCATTGTCAAAAGCTTATCCAAATGATTTGCCTCTTTATACACTCCTACCAGTGAGCCGATGGTTTTTTCCTGATAATATACTGGAGAATAAAATACCAAAAGAGTCTCATTTGTCACGCGGGAATTAAATATCAGCTCAACCCCGGAGTTTCCCTGCATAGCGTCCAAATAGTACTGACGGTCACCTGCGTCCGACACCCCGCCGGTCGTATTATGATTTATACCTTCTACGTCAACAAACTCAATGAAATCAAAAATAGAATCATCGAAAACATGCTGTAAACTGGCAATATCCACTTCTGGAGATGTAAGTATCCCATTTACCAAATCACTCAATACCTGTATATTAACAAACCCTTGCATAAGAGAATCGTCTATAAGCAGGGCCATTTGACTTGTATTATCGAACAGATATTCTTTATTGTTATTTGTAATGTTTTCCTGGTTCTTGAATGTAAAAACAACGATGGATAAAATTGCCAATGCAGCAACGATAACTGTAAGAATCGGCAATATATATTTGTTTTCTTTTTTCATTGCTGCTTTTCTCCCTTGAATTTTAATCGTGTATGCTATCTGCTCACAGAATCTTATACAGGCGCTGTCCAATCATATCCATGTATTTATCCTGCGAAAAAAGACATGGTAATCCCTATGTAACTATATTGTCTTTATTATATCACATCTTCTATAACAATTTCTACATATTTTTACTACAAGACATGGAAATCAATTTTCTAAATCAGAATGGATTTCCGTAGAACCCACACAAAAAAGAGAACCTTGAAAGTGTGACGCCCCAAGGTTCTCTATAAGAAATTATTTATTATGAATCGCTGCCTGCGCCGCTGCCAGCCGTGCAATCGGCACACGGTAAGGTGAGCAGGATACATAGTTTAAGCCCACCTTATAGCAGAATTCGATGGAAGAAGGATCTCCGCCGTGTTCCCCGCAAATTCCCAGCTTAATGTTCGCGCGAACAGAACGCCCTTTCTTCGCGGCCATGCGCACAAGCTGGCCCACGCCTTCCAAATCCAGTCTTGCAAACGGATCGGACTCATAAATTTTATTTTTGTAATAGGATTCCAAGAATTTCCCCGCATCGTCCCGTGAGAAACCAAATGTCATCTGGGTCAAATCGTTGGTTCCAAAGGAAAAGAATTCTGCTTCCTCTGCAATCTCGTCCGCTAACAGAGCTGCTCTGGGCACTTCAATCATGGTGCCGATGTGATAATGCATATCCGAGCTTTTCTCTTCTTTTACCTCTTCCGCTGTTTTTACAACCACATCGCGGACAAACTGGAATTCTTTCTTCTCGCCTACCAGCGGAATCATGATCTCCGGTACAATCCGGTAACCTTTTTCCCGGCTGACTTCGATTGCCGCTTCCATCACCGCCCTTGTCTGCATCTTGGCGATTTCTGGATAAGTGACAGCCAAACGACATCCTCTATGTCCCATCATAGGATTGAATTCGTGAAGTTCGCTGCATCTTGCCTTCACTTCTTCTATGGTCAGTCCCATATCTTTGGCCAGCGCTTCAATATCCTCCGGATCTGTGGGAAGGAACTCATGCAGCGGCGGATCCAGATAACGCACGGTCATTGGTCTGCCTTCGAGTACCTCGTACATCGCCTTAAAGTCTGCCTTCTGGAACGGAATCAGCTCATTTAACGCCGCTTCCCTGGCTTCCTGGGTATCAGACAGAATCATCTTGCGGATCTTCGGAATCCGCTCTGCGTCAAAAAACATATGCTCGGTACGGCACAGCCCGATTCCCTCTGCCCCAAGCTTCACTGCATTTTCCGTATCCGCGGGGGTATCCGCATTGGTGCGCACTTTCAAGGTACGATATCTGTCGGCCCACTCCATCAGCCGTCCAAAATCTCCTCCAATGGAAGCCTCTTTTGTCTGAATATCGCCCAGATAAATCTTTCCTGTGGAGCCGTCCAGGGAAATATAATCTCCTTCCTTGATGGTATGTCCGCCCAATTCAAAATATTTTTCTTCCTCATGCATTACAATCTCGCCGCAACCAGATACGCAGGCAGTGCCCATACCGCGCGCAACCACGGCTGCGTGAGAGGTCATTCCGCCGCGGACTGTCAAAATTCCCTCGGCCGCATGCATTCCTTCGATATCCTCTGGAGAGGTTTCCAGACGCGCCAGGATAACCCGCTCTCCGGCCTCGTGGGCCTCTTTTGCCTCTTCTGCCGTAAAATAAACTTTTCCGGCCGCTGCTCCGGGAGAGGCTGGCAGGGCTTCCCCAATGACCTCGCTTTTCTTCAGAACATTCGCATCAAAGGTGGGGTGCAAAAGCTGATCCAGAGATTTCGCGTCAATCCTGGTTATCGCCTCTTCTTTTGTAATCTTGCCTTCGTCCACGAGATCACAGGCGATTTTCAGAGCCGCCTGCGCAGTCCGTTTGCCGTTACGTGTCTGCAGGAAGTACAATTTTCCCTCCTGAATGGTAAATTCCATATCCTGCATATCCCGATAATGCCCTTCCAGTTTCTGGGCAATCTCCATAAATTCCTTGTAGCAGTGGGGCATATCCTCTTCCAGCCGGCTGATCGGCTGCGGAGTACGCACGCCGGCCACTACGTCCTCGCCTTGGGCGTTGATCAAATACTCGCCGAAGATTCCTTTTTCTCCAGTCGAAGGATTCCGGGTAAAGGCAACGCCTGTACCGGAGGTATCGCCCATATTTCCAAATACCATTACCTGTACGTTGACCGCAGTGCCCCAGTCTCCGGGAATGTCATTCATACGGCGGTACACAATTGCACGCTCGTTATCCCAGGAACGAAATACCGCTTTGACCGCACCCATCAACTGTTTTCTGGGATCCTGCGGAAACTCTTCTCCCTGAGAATCTTCGTAAATCTTTTTGAATTTCACGATGATATCTTTTAAATCTTCTGCGGTCAAGTCCGTATCGAATTTCGCGCCTCTGGCTTCTTTTTCCTCATCCAGAATCCGCTCAAAGTCAGATTTCGGAATCTCCATTACTACATCGGAATACATCTGGATGAATCTTCGGTAAGAATCGTATGCAAATCTTGGGTTTCCTGTTTTCTTGGCAAAACCTTCTACCGCCACATCTGTCAGACCCAGGTTCAAGATGGTATCCATCATACCTGGCATCGACGCCCTGGCTCCCGAACGGACAGATACCAACAGTGGATCTTCGGTATCGCCGAATTTTTTGCCAACTTGCTGTTCCAAAACTTGCATCGCCTCAAAAATCTGTTCTTTTATTTCTGGATCGATCCTTCTTCCCCGCTCATAATAATTGGTGCAGGCTTTGGTCGTTACCGTAAATCCCTGAGGGATGGGCAGCCCCAGATTCGTCATCTCTCCCAAGTTGGCGCCTTTTCCGCCCAGTAGGTTTCTCATTTCGGCATTGCCTTCTTTAAATAAATAAACCCATTTTGCCATTTTACAATCCTCCTATGTTTTCTTGTATTCTTACAATGCGTCTGCCAGAGGGCATTTTCCTATAATTTTACTATCATTTTATAGGCATTTTTTCCATTCGTCAAGGAGTATTGTTACCATATTTAACCCAAAAAATCCGCGCAATTCAGCCATATTCACCATAGAAAAAAAGTGCAAAGCCCATACGGATTATAAGCTTTGCACTTTCTATTTTTAGAATATAAATTTTTTGGCGAAATAAGCTTCCAGATCTTCGATTTTCACCCGTTCCTGTTCCATGCTGTCTCGGTCGCGAACCGTCACAGCTCCATCATTCTCGGAATCAAAATCATACGTCACACAGAACGGCGTTCCGATCTCATCCTGTCTGCGGTAACGCTTCCCGATATTTCCCCGGTCATCGTACTCGCAATTATAAAATTTGCTCAACTGGCTGTAAATCTTCTCCGCGCCCTCCGCCAATTTCTTGGACAGCGGCAGCACACCGATTTTTACAGGCGCCAGCGCCGGGTGGAAATGCAGAACTGTCCGCACGTCGCCTTTTTCCTCATCGAGCACTTCCTCGTCATAAGCGCTGCACAGAAAAGCCAGAACCATCCGGTCTGCCCCCAGAGAAGGCTCAATGACATAAGGGATATATTTCTCTTTTTTCTCGTCGTCAAAGTAGCTCAGATCCTGTCCCGATACGTTCTGATGCTGGGTCAGGTCATAGTCGGTTCGGTCTGCAATTCCCCAGAGTTCCCCCCAGCCAAACGGGAATAAGAATTCCACGTCGGTCGTCGCCTTGCTGTAAAAGGACAGTTCTTCCGGATCGTGATCCCGGTAGCGCACTTCGTCCTTTTTTAAACCGAGAGAGCTGAGCCAATCCAGACAGAATTTCTTCCAGTAAGCAAACCACTCCAGATCCGTATCTGGCTCACAGAAGAATTCCAACTCCATCTGCTCAAATTCTCTGGTGCGGAATGTAAAGTTGCCCGGCGTGATCTCATTGCGGAAGGATTTTCCAATCTGGCAGATGCCGAACGGGATTTTCTTTCTGGAAGTCCGCTGTACGTTTTTGAAATTTACAAAAATGCCCTGGGCAGTCTCCGGCCGCAGATACACAGTATTCTTGGCGTCCTCCGTTACCCCCTGGAAAGTCTTGAACATCAAGTTAAACTGACGGATGTCTGTGAAATTATGCGCCCCGCAGGTTGGACAAGGAATCTGATGCTCTGCAATAAAGGCAGCCATCTCCTCCTGCGACCAGGCGTCCACGGTACCCTCTAAGGCAATGTTGTTTTCCTGACAGAAATCTTCGATGATTTTGTCTGCCCGGAAACGCTCATGACACTCCTTACAGTCCATCAGAGGATCGGAAAATCCTCCCAGATGACCGGAAGCCACCCAAGTCTGGGGATTCATCAGGATCGCGCAGTCCACCCCTACGTTATAGGGAGACTCCTGTACGAATTTCTGCCACCACGCCTTTTTTACGTTATTTTTCAGCTCTACGCCCAGGTTGCCGTAGTCCCAGGTATTTGCAAGGCCCCCGTAAATCTCAGACCCCGGATATACAAAACCTCTGGATTTTGCAAGGGCTACAATTTTCTCCATTGTTTTTTCCATTGTTATTCTTCTCCTATTTTCAATATTCTACTTATTATAACTACATCAGTTTATTTTTTCAAGCCGGATTCCTGCTATTCTGTCAGAAATAAAAATTTTTTCAAAAAACACTTGCATTTCATAAGATTATATGTTACTATGTATCTCGTCGCTGAGGTTATGGCTCCATGGTCAAGTGGTTAAGACACCGCCCTTTCACGGCGGTAACAGGGGTTCAAATCCCCTTGGAGTCATTTTGTAATACAATAACAATTTCATATTGCGGCGCAGTAGCCAAGTGGTAAGGCAATGGTCTGCAACACCAGTACGCACCGGTTCAAATCCGGTCTGCGCCTCTTTGGAGAAGTCCAGGAACAAGATTCCTGGGCTTTTTTGCGTTCTCAGAAATCTTTCTCTCTTTTTACAAATATCCCTATTGACAAATACCCCAATGGGGTATATGATATGGATACAGAAAATACTTTTGGAGTATGAATTATGGCCGTTGCGGAATATTAACGAAAAGGAGCCAAAAGATATGCAGGAAAAAAAAGAATGCTGTTGCAGCGAGAAAACAAAGATCCGGGACGAAAAAGAATATAAGGCTCTGCTGAACCGTCTGAGCCGGATCGAAGGCCAGGTCCGCGGTATCCGGGGAATGGTGGAAAACAGTGCCTATTGTACCGATATCCTGATACAAGTTTCCGCCGTCAACGCCGCATTAAACAGCTTTAACAAGGTTTTGCTCGGCAATCATATCCGCACCTGCGTCGCAGATGATATCCGAAACGGAAAGGATGACACCATTGAAGAATTGGTGCATGTATTACAAAAAATGATGAAGTAAGGAGGGAGAAATATTATGGAGCAATACAACGTAACTGGTATGAGCTGCGCCGCTTGCAGCAGTCGGGTAGAAAAGGCCGTGAACAAAGTCCCCGGCGTTACCGCCTGCTCGGTCAGCCTGCTTACCAATTCCATGGGCGTAGAGGGCAGCGCCACACCGGATGCGATCATCGCGGCTGTGGAAGACGCCGGATATAACGCCAGTGTCAAAGGCAGCAGCCAGCAGAGCCAGGCCGCTCCCAGCGAGGATTCCCTAAAAGACACCGAAACGCCCCTCTTGAAACGGCGGCTGCTGCTCTCCATTGGATTTTTGTGTGTGCTGATGTATTTTTCTATGGGGCACATGATGTGGGGCTGGCCAATTCCCTCCTGGTTCAAGGGAAACCATGTGGCCATGGGCCTAGTACAGCTTCTGCTGGCCGGAATTGTGATGGTCATTAACCAAAAATTCTTTGTCAGCGGTTTCAAAAGCCTGGCGCGCAGAGCTCCAAATATGGATACGCTAGTAGCCTTAGGTTCTTCCGCTTCGTTTGTATGGAGTGTGTATGCCCTGTTTGCCATGACGGACGCGCAGGTCAATGGGGATATGGCTTCGGTGATGCTCTATATGGATGAATTTTACTTTGAATCCGCCGCTATGATTCTCACTTTGATCACTGTGGGAAAGATGCTGGAGGCAAGAAGCAAAGGAAAAACCACCGACGCGTTAAAGAGCCTAATCGGTATGGCTCCTAAAACAGCTACCATTTTAAAAAACGGTCAGGAAACCGAAGTTTCCATTGAGCAGGTGCAGGTAGGCGATGAGTTCGTCGTCCGCCCAGGCGAGAGTATTCCAGTGGACGGCGTGGTCACAGATGGAAACAGCGCCGTAAATGAATCCGCCCTGACCGGGGAGAGCATTCCGGTGGATAAGGCAGAAGGCGATTCTGTATCCGCGGCTACCGTCAATCAGTCGGGATTTCTGCGCTGCCGGGCGACGCGTGTGGGACAGGATACCGCCCTGTCGCAGATTATCCAGATGGTCAGCGACGCCGCAGCGACGAAAGCGCCGATTGCCAAAGTAGCCGATAAAGTCTCTGGAGTCTTCGTCCCGGTGGTAATTGCTATCGCCGTTGTCACAACCATTGTCTGGCTGTTCTGCGGCGAGGATTTTGCATTCGCCCTGGCCAGAGGTATCTCAGTATTGGTGATTAGCTGCCCCTGCGCGCTTGGACTGGCGACGCCGGTCGCTATTATGGTCGGAAACGGAATGGGCGCAAAAAACGGGATTCTCTTTAAAACCGCGGCTTCTTTAGAAGCGGCCGGACAGGTCAGCGTTGTCGCGTTGGATAAGACCGGAACCATCACCACCGGAGAACCAAAAGTAACGGATATTCTGCCCTGCAAGAACATCAGTGAAACCGAGCTGATTCAGTTGGCCGCTTCGCTGGAGAGCAAAAGCGAACATCCACTCTCCCGCGCCATCTTACAGCGAGCGGAAGAAGGCGGATTTTCCCTTTCACCGGTCACGGACTTCTCCGTTCTTCCGGGTAACGGACTGACTGCCGTTTTGGACGGCGAAGCCCTTACAGGCGGAAATCTGAATTTTATCCGCACAAAGGCTTCCGTTCCTTCATCCCTCTCCGCCGCTGCCGATGATCTGGCGGCTCAGGGAAAAACTCCGCTGTATTTCAGCCGTGGGGATCAGATACTTGGACTGATCGCCGTTGCCGATGTAATCAAACCGGAAAGCCCCCGGGCAATCCAAGAATTACAGGGTATGGGAATTCATGTGGTCATGCTTACCGGCGACAACGAGCGCACGGCAAAGGCCATCGGTTCCCAGGCCGGGGTGGACGAGGTGTTGGCCGGGGTGCTGCCTGACGGCAAAGAAGCCGCGATCCGCTCCCTGCAAAAAAAAGGCAAGACCGCGATGGTCGGCGACGGCATCAACGATGCTCCGGCCCTGACCCGCGCGGATATCGGAATCGCCATTGGAGCGGGCACAGACATTGCAATCGACGCCGCGGATGTGGTACTGATGAACAGCAAACTCTCCGACGTACCTGCCGCGATCCGTTTAAGCCGTGCTACGCTGCGCAACATCCATCAAAATCTATTCTGGGCATTTTTCTATAATGTGATTGGCATTCCACTAGCGGCAGGTGTATGGATTCCGCTTTTTGGCCTAAAGCTCAATCCCATGTTCGGCGCCGCCGCCATGAGTTTATCCAGCTTTTGCGTCGTATCCAACGCACTGCGGCTGAATCTGTTCAATATGCACGATGCCAGACACGATAAAAAACGCACCGCAAAACATAGGGAAGTACCGGCCGAGCCGGATACAATAAAATCAAAAAAGGAGAATACAACTATGAAAAAAACAATGAAAATCGAAGGACTGATGTGCGGCCACTGCGAGGCGCGGGTAAAGAAAGTGTTAGAAGCCTTATCTCAGGTGGATCTGGCAGAAGTCAGCCACGAGACGGGAACCGCTGTTGTGACTTTAAACGCACAGGTAGATGACAGCGTGTTAAAAGAAACCGTTGAGGCGCAAGATTACAAAGTTCTTGGCATCGAATAAAATAACGCATGCACATAGGCTGGTACGCTTTGGTTAAAATGTACCAGCCTTTTACCATCCATTCCTACGCCCGAAAATCTACCCCTCCAAGCATCCCGTCAAGCTGGTCTAAAATACTGGTGTCAAAAGTATCTCCTGGTCTCCATCCCGGATTATTCTCTCTTACCAGCTTCTCCATGCTCAAAGCATACTCTCCTGCCGTTCTATCCAATGTCCACGAAGCAGAGCTGCGCTGTTTTGAAGGAATGGTGCTTAAGTATTTATTGATAACATCATTTCTCCTGGTTCCTTGCGGTATACTCTTTCCATTGGTGCTGATAAAATCCTGTTTTACCACCTCTGCCAAATCTGCTTTTACTTCATCTGACACTGGCACAATCTTTTTCCAGCCGCTTCTCCCTGTTATACATCTATCTGCCTGCTCCTTCGACGTCCAAGGAACACCATTTTCATCGTAGTACAAATTGCTGTGTTTATGCTTCACTCCTTTGCTGGCATTGGCCCCTGCCTGATTAGGTATGCCTGCCTTGTTTGCATTCTTCTGGGAAAACCAATTTGTGTTGTTTATATGCATATTTTACGCTTGTAAATCTAGGTTTGCGCCGATCGCTTTTTGTCTTTTTTCATCCTCTTTGTCTGTGCTGTCTCTTTTGGCCACTTCCAAGATCCTTTTAAGATCCGTATCGTCAAAATAGATCGCGCCGTCTTTGGATGCAGCGATCTTTTCAGCCAGAAGTTGTTCAACTTCATGGTTTGCTGATTCCTTTTCTTCCTGTGCCTCCTCTGCTTTTTCTTTTGATTTTTCCATCAATTTTTCCGTAAGCTTTTTTCTTTCTTCCCGGAGTTTTTCACTCATTTTCAATCCCCGTTCGTTCCTGGTAAAGGATATGGCGCGGTATTGTCCGTTTTCATCTATATAACTATGGCGGTATACCGTTTTCCAGCCTGTGGCTTTGTTGAGACCCTCTACCAGCCGCGTCATGGATTCAACGCCTTTGATCAGCTCCTTCATTTCTTTTTCTTTCTCTGGATCATTTTGCATTTTTTCCAGAAGTTTTGGATGGATCGTCAAAGTCTTACCCGTTTTAGCTGTGTCGAACGTAGTTCCCACCTTAAACTCCACGCTGGGGGCAAGTTTTTCCAATCCCTTCATATAATTTTCCGTTTTCGATGTGTTTTCCGTTTCCTTCTTTTTTGCGCCGTTTGCCGCATAGTTTCCCGCCGTACTCTGCGCTGTATAACCGCTGTAACGGTTTGTAATCTCCATTGCCATCGTTTTATTCTCCTTTCTATTTACCTGTTTATAGCATTTTAAGCACTTTAAAATACCAGTTTCCTTTTATGCTTTCATAGGGAATCTGCACAATCGCATCTTTTGAATCACTTTCATAGAAACAGATTTCCGCCGCGCCGCCCAGACCGGGAAGCTTATAAAACCCGCCAAAAGCAATGCAGATATCTCCTTTCGCCTCGTTTTCTTCTAAAAAATCTTCAAAAGCCGCTCTGTCCACATAGACATATTGGTCGTCATACGAAATCATTCGGCTTAAAGCCTTGGTGTCGCAGGAAACAATTTCGTTTTTTCCGTCGTACTTGCCAACCATAATATCCCTGCTCTCATTGCTGCACCCATAAGAATGCATATGTACGGCCATCAACGCAGCCACGACTAGCAAAAAGGCTGCGGCCGTCATGGCCATGCACCGCTTTTCCCGGTATGGACGGAAACCTGCGATTTGTTCTACCCGCCTTTTCATATCCGCAAACTCCTTTTCCCCTGCATAAGTAACGACAGGCGGTACGTTCTCCTGCTTAAAATGCAGCAGCTTCAAGCTTTTCAGAAGTACCAGAGCATATTCATATGCCGTCTTTTTGCTGTTCTGTATGCATACCCTGTCACAGATATCTTCCATATCTGCCCGAAAATATTTCTGGAAAATTATCAGAAATGGATTGATCCACAGAAGGCAGCGAAGGATATCCCATGCAAAGCCGCACCATAAATGTCCCAACCGGATATGCGTCTGTTCATGTTGTATGATAATCTTTAGCTCATCCCTGCCGTAACTGTCCACCATCATTTTGGGCAGAACGATTTTGGGCTTCAGCAGTCCAGCCGTAAACGGCGTGATATTCATATCTGTGACATAAATATGGATATTTTCAAACACCACTTTTTCCATCCTGGCAGCAACCTTCCGAAGCCGCAGTCGTTTTCCAAATATACAGATAGCCGACGCTAAAATACCTGTCATATAGATACGGTCAACCCAAAGCCAGGACATGATTCCCGCCGTAATTTGCCATGTCGCCCTTAACACCACTTTATTCTCATAAAACAGCTTTAATTTCCCAAGAAACGGAATGACCAAGAACAACGCCCACAACATTCCCTTTAGAAAAACCTGTTTTGAAAAAAACTTTTTGCGAAGCAGCATCACAAGCCCGATCAGTACAAAGGAAAAAGCTGCGCATCGCACAAGCTGCGTCGTGTAATAAACTGCGCAAAAATCCAGAAGTTGACCAAACTGCGTCCAGTCAGGCATGACCATCCCCCTCTTTGTCTGAGGATTTTAGATTACATTCCTTACTTTTCCCCTTGCTTTTCTCCAAAATCTCCTCCAGTTCTTTGATCTGTTCGTCCGTCAGGGCGAAGCTCTGCAGCAGCGCCGCCATTGCGTTTGTCCCGCTGCCGGAAAAATAGCGCTCCACAAACTTTCGGCTTTTTTCCTTTACACATTCCTCTTTCTGCTTCAATGCATAATAATGATAAACCCTTGAATCCTGTTCATCTACGGTATAACTGAGAATGTCTTTCTGGTTCAGACGGTTCATCAGCACCCGCACCATTCGCTGCGACATGTCCACATTTCCTTGCATTCTTTTATAAACCTCGGAGGACGTCAGCGGTGTGCTGCTCGCCCAGAGAACCTCCATAATCTGCCATTCGCTCGGTGTAATTTCTTGTTTTTTCATATCCTTGCCTTTCTTTTATTTTACTATTTCGTTACTTTATATATCGGTTAATATTCATTAATCATTAATATATGTTGACGTTTTTTTTACTGCAAAAAAAGAGGCTGTCAGCCGACAGCCCCTTTTACGTTCATAGTTACTCTTTTTTTGCAAAAAATCTTCCGTTAAGATTTCCGCCCTATATCTTCTGTTTCTGTTGTGGTAATAGAATCCACGTAAGGATAAAGTTCCTGGCACATAAACCGTCCGGTCAGAATCATATGCATTCCCTCTTCTCTGGCTTTTACAAGAATCGGTACTACATCCTCTGGCTGTACAATCCCATAGTCCAGCACCCCCAGCACCTCATCCAGAACCAGGAAATCACATTCACGGGTGGTCAGCAGTTTTCTGGCAAAGCTCAGGCCGTTGATAATATTCCCCTTTTGCTCCGAGCGTTCCTGCTGGTCTAATTCCTCATAATATTTTTCGGATTTTTCAAAACGAAACAGCTTGATATCCAAATTCATATGACTCAGATAATTCAGCTCCCCCGTTTCCCGTCCTTTCAGGAATTGAATAATCACCACACTGTCACCTCGCGAACAGGCGCGAATACTTTTCCCCAAAGCCATGGAGGTCTTACCCCTCCCGCTTCCGCAGAATACTTCCACACATCCCTTGTTCATACGCTTTCCTCTTTATGCAGTATCGGACATGTTTCATGCCCTTTCTCTTTTTTGCTTTCTCTGTATCTTACAATATTTCCTCAAAAAATGCAAGATTATTTGTAACAGTGAACAAATCCGAGCCGTTACACAATTATTCTACATATTCCAGCTTGCTTACGGATATCTCGTAGGCGGTTCTCTTCTCCGTCTCGTTTTCCCCGATTTTCTTCATGTAATCCCGGCTCTGTATCCGGCCCCAGACCAGAACATGGCCTCCCACCTCAAAGGCCGACGCATAGCGGGCGTTTCTGCCCCAGCATATGCAGGGTATGTAGTCAGATTTTCCGTATGGACGATTGACAGCTAAAAGCAGATCTGCGATTTCCCGCCCCAGCGGGGTCTTTCGGTAAACTGGCGGCTTACATATATAACCATCCAAAAAAATCTGGTTGACCGGCATGGAATCGTCTTCCTCCTCAACAAAGCTGATGTCCCTGGCAAACACAGAGAGCACCAGACGGTTCCTTTTCTCTTCATGCCGGTTATAAGAGCGGAATTGCCCGTGTACCTGGATATATTCCCCCACATAATCCTGGTTGACGTCAATCAGCCGCTCGGAAATCATCACTGGAATCCGATCTTCCGAATCGCTCAAACGCTTGATCAAAAGCTCCATCGTGTAAAAACCTTCGCCAAACACCTGATGACTGAATGTAAAATCTGTTGCAATTTTGCCCATAATAGATACTTGGTTGTTTTCAATAATCTTATCTGCCATTGAATGATAGTTCCCCTTCCTCTTTGTGGTAGTTTGTCTATATCATGTTTATGCATCCTCTCCCCAAAATAGAACCAAAATGAACGAATTTTTATTTTTCTTGCAATCTGCACAAAATATGTTAAACTATATATTCGGTGATTGGAAATCGCCTTCTATAATATTGAAATTGAGTTATTTGTTTTACAGAAAGGAAAAATATATGAAAACCAAACGGGAAGACGTCCGTAATATAGCAATTATCGCCCACGTTGACCATGGGAAAACCACCCTTGTGGACGAACTTTTAAAGCAAAGCGGTGTATTTCGTGAAAATCAAGAGGTCCAGGAACGGGTCATGGACTCCAACGATATTGAACGGGAACGCGGAATCACCATCCTTTCCAAAAACACCGCTGTCTATTATAAAGATACAAAAATTAATATCATCGATACCCCCGGACATGCCGACTTCGGCGGTGAAGTCGAACGCGTTCTGAAAATGGTGGACGGGGTAATTCTGGTGGTAGACGCCTTTGAGGGCGCGATGCCTCAGACAAAATTTGTGCTGAAAAAAGCATTGGAGCTGGATTTGCATGTCATTGTCTGTATCAACAAAATCGACCGCCCCGAAGCACGCCCCTCCGAAGTCATTGACGAGGTTTTAGAACTCCTGATGGATCTGGAAGCTTCCGACGAACAATTGGACTGCCCTTTCCTCTACGCCTCCGCCAAGGCCGGACACGCCGTGCTGGATCTGGCCGACTCCCCCAAAAATATGCAGCCCTTATTTGAAACAATTTTAAAATACATCCCCGCCCCGCAGGGCGATCCAGAGGCTGGGACACAGGTGCTGATCAGTACCATTGATTACAACGAATACGTGGGAAGAATCGGCATCGGCAAAGTGGACAACGGTTCTATCCGCGTCAATCAGGACGTCGTTTTGGTAAACGAGCACGATCCAGAAAAACAGGAACGCGTAAAAATCAGCAAGCTGTACGAATTCGACGGTCTCTCCAAAGTGGAAGTTTCCGAAGCTCAGATCGGTTCCATTGTGGCTATCTCCGGCATCTCCGGCATCCACATCGGAGACACTATCTGCTCCCCGGAAAATCCAGAACCGATCCCGTTCCAGAAAATTTCAGAACCTACCATCGCCATGAATTTTATGGTCAATGACAGTCCGCTGGCCGGCCAGGAAGGAAAATATGTCACCTCCCGGCATTTGCGGGAACGCTTAATGCGCGAATTGAATACGGACGTCAGCCTTCGAGTGGAAGATACCGACTCTCCGGATTGCTTTAAGGTTTCCGGGCGCGGGGAGCTGCATCTGTCCGTGCTCATTGAAAATATGCGCAGACAAGGCTATGAATTTGCCGTGAGCAAAGCGGAAGTTCTTTACCGCGAGGACGAGCGAAACCGCAAGCTGGAGCCTATGGAAATCGCTTATATCGACGTTCCCGAAGAATCTTCCGGCGCTGTAATCAGTAAGCTCAGCGAGCGCAAAGGCGAGTTGCAGGGCATGAGCCTGGCCGGAGACGGCTCCACACGTCTGGAATTTCATATACCTGCCAGAGGGCTGATTGGATTCCGCGGAGAATTTCTCACCCTCACCAAAGGCAACGGAATCTTAAATACTACTTACGACGGTTACGGACTTTACAAAGGAGATATCGACTACCGCAAGCAGGGTTCTCTGATTGCCTTTGAACCCGGCGAAGCTGTGACCTACGGTCTGTTTTCCGCCCAGGACAGAGGAACTTTGTTCATTGGCCCCGGAGAGCGGGTTTACAGCGGCATGGTTATCGGTCAGAACGGAAAAGCCGAGGATATTGAGCTGAACGTCTGCAAAACCAAACATCTAACCAACACACGTTCTTCCTCCGCAGACGAAGCCCTAAAGCTGACTCCTCCCAAAATACTCAGCCTGGAACAAGCGCTGGAATTCATCAACACGGATGAACTGCTGGAAATCACACCCTCCAGCCTGCGCATCCGCAAGAAAATATTAGATTCCAGGGAACGGAAAAGAGCCGCAAAATCTGTCTGATTTCAATTTGAGAACGCCTCTGCGTTTTTTCAGTCGGAAGTTGGACTCCAGTTGAGAGAAACTCTAATGATCCATCTGGACAGAAATCATCCTACAATTTCTGTCTAAATGGATCGTTTACGCTTTTCGTTTTCTTCTGCAATTCTATTGCAATACGCCTTTAAAGCAGGAACATCCATTTTGACACTCCCCACGGCTAAAGCCGGGGGATTCTCGGTTCAACCACCACAGCCTGCGCCAG
>CANOZK010000024.1 GCA_947571775.1 uncultured Lachnospiraceae bacterium
TATATCTTGTCTACTCAACACCCCTTTTAACAATCCTATCTCCACAACCTACCCTTTATCTATCCTGTCAACTCAACTATCCCGCCAAAAACAGTGGATATGTTTCTGCATAATACAACAAACAAAAAATCCGGAAGCCGGAACAATTTTTCCAAACTGTTCCAACTCCCGGAAATCCCTTGTTTTCTGTACTTTTCCGCTATTCTATTTCTCCACCCGTGACATCAACACGACACACTCAACATGAGTTGTCTGAGCAAACTGGTCCAAACAAACACACTTCTCCACAGAATACCCTCTCCCCTGAATTACCTCCAAATCCCTTACAAGGCTTGTCGGTTTACAGGATATATAAATTATTTTTTCCACGCCAAAGTCCAATATCTTCGGCAATGCTTTCGGATGTATTCCATCACGGGGCGGGTCCAGTATGATGCAGTCGGGTTTTTCTGCGATTTCATCCAGTACCTTTAATACATCTCCTGCCAAAAAGCGGCAGTTGGAGATCCCGTTTAACGCAGCGTTTTCTTTGGCGGCTTCCACGGCTTCTTCCACGATTTCCACCCCAATGACTTCTTTTGCCACAGCAGCCGTCATTTGCGCGATGGTGCCTGTCCCGCTGTAAAGGTCATATACCGTCATGCCCTGAGCGTCTCCAAGGTATTCTCTTACCAGTCCATAGAGTATCTCTGCCGCCTTGGAATTGGGCTGGAAGAAGGAAAACGGGGTGATTTTAAAGGTCAGTCCTAGAAGCTGTTCGTAAAAGTAGTCTTTTCCATAAAGAAGTTGCATATTGTCACTTTGCACTACATCCGATATGGAATCGTTTAGAATATGGAGGATCCCTGTGATTTTTCCCTCCAGGGGCAGCGCGAGCAGTCGCTCGGCCCAGGCGGACAGGTTGTGTTGTTCCTGGGTGGTGGTTACCAGGTTTACCAGAATCTCTCCGGTGGCGCTGCCCCGGCGAATCAGCAGGTGTCTCAAGTAACCGGTCTGCCGCATTTTGTGATAATAACCGACGTTGTTTTCGGTAAAATATTCTAGGGTGCAGTTTAGGATGTCCGTCATGTCTTTGTGTACCAGCCGACAGTCTCCAGCGGTGAGCACGTCGTGCCAGCTTCCTTTGCGGTGCAGCCCCAGCGTCAGAGGGCCGTCTTTTTCTGCGTCTCCAAAGGAAAATTCCATCTTATTGCGGTAGCCGAATTCTTCCGGGCTTCTTCGGATTCCCTGAAATTCATATTCCCCTTTTATCACGGCATCCAGCATTTCCTTGACCTGGTTTTCTTTCATATTTAGTTGTGCTTCGTAAGGCATGGTCTGGTAGACGCAGCCTCCGCAGGCTGGAAAAATGCTGCACGCCGGAGGGCGGCTTTCCAGCGGGGAGTGTTCCAAGATTTCCTGAAGCTGTCCTTCTGCTTTTCCTTTCCGTTTCTTTTTGATATAGAAACGTATTCTCTGGCCTGGAATGGTATTTTTTACAGTGACATTCGCATCTTCTATTTTCACCAGACCTTTGTTGGGAAATTGTATCTTTTCTACAATTCCTTCGTAAACTTCTCCTTTTTTCATACTCCCTCCTGTCAGAACAATACACGGCAAATGGGCAGAGTCTGTAAAAACTCTGCCCATTTGCCCGCGTTCATCAAAAATACTGTTATCTATTCCTCTTCATCTTCAAAGTAGTCGTCGAAATCGTCGTCAAAGTCTTCTTCAAAGTCTTCCAGATAATCGGGTGTGAAAAAACGGTACACACCGTAAGCAATCCCTGCGACTGCTGCTACCGCTCCTATAATAGCCAGAACCCACAGAACCGTATTTCTGGCTTTTTCTTCTTCTTTTTTCTTTAAAACGGTTACTAAGTCATCAATTTTATTCATGGTCACGACCTTCCTCTCTCCTTTATTGTCCGGGTTCCGAAACACGTTGGCTGAATTAGTGAACTGTATTCGGAACATGACTATTGACTGGTAGGTTATATTATACCACCTTATATTGGATTTTACCACGTTTTTCTTTATTAAATTTTGGGTAAATATATTTTGAGCCGTTAGATTTTCTTTAATTTTGCGAAACTGGCAAACATTTTTTTGACGCCTACTTTTTCAAAATCCACGGTAACCTCATAATCCTTGCCGCCGCTCACAATGGATAAGACTATCCCAATGCCGAATTTCTGGTGAGAAACTCTATCGCCTTCCTGGTAATCCAGGGGCTGAGCGGATTTTACCTGGAATTGGGTCTGCGTTTGTTGAAAGACCTTTGCCTGGAAATCCCGCCGAATTTGGCTGTAATTGTCCGGGGCCGCGGGTCTCTTGAGTGTTTCTTTCGGACGGGCTTCTCCCATATCCAGCAGTTCCCTGGGAATTTCTTGGACAAAACGAGATATTTTGTTATAGCGGGTTTCTCCCCGGATCATCCGCTGCTGGGCGCTGGTCAGCGTCAGCTCTTTCATGGCCCGCGTGATTCCCACGTAGCACAAACGCCGTTCTTCCTCTAAGTCTCCAGGGTCATCCGACAAAAAAGCCATGGCGCTGGGAAACATCCCGTCTTCCATGCCCGCTAGATAAACCAGCGGGAATTCCAATCCTTTTGCGCTGTGCAGGGTCATCAGAAGCACCCGATCCTGGTTGTCGTCTACGGTATCAATATCCGCCACAAGGGAAACTTCTTCCAGAAATTCACTGAGCTGGGGTGTTTTTGTCCCTTCGTCGTATGTAACCGCTTTGGAAATCAGTTCGTCAATGTTTTCGATGCGTCCTCGCGCTTCGTCGGTATCTTCCTCTTCCAGTTCTTTGACATATCCCGTCTGTTCGATGATTTCTTCCAAAAGTTGGGTAACGGTCAGATAATCCGTCTGGCTGCGCAAGGTTTGGATAAACGTGACAAAAGGCTGAATTTTTGCCGCGCTCTTGCCCAATCCGGGAATTTCCTCGGCCACTTTCAAAGCCTCATAAAAGCTGATTCCCTGCTCTGTGGCATAATTTTGCACCCGCCCAATGGTAGTAGCTCCGATTCCCCTTTTTGGCACGTTGATAATTCTGCGCACTGCCAGATCGTCCTGGGCATTGTTCACCGTTTTCAGATAAGACAGCAGGTCCTTGATTTCTTTTCGGGCATAAAAGTTTACGCCGCCCACCAGCTTGTAAGGAATATTTGCCATCAGCATTTTTTCTTCAAATAGCCTGGACTGGGCGTTGGTTCGGTATAAAACCGCACAGTCGCTGTAACGATAGCCCTCTTTTTGGACTTTCTTGGAAATATTTCCGGTGATATATTCCGCTTCCTCAAATCCATTCAAAAATTTTCGGAAGTGGACAGGCTCGCCTTTTTCATTTTTGGTCCAGAGAGTTTTGCTCTTTCTCCCGGTGTTATTGCAAATGACTACATTAGCCGAATTTAAAATATTCTGTGTAGAGCGGTAATTTTGTTCCAGGCGAATCACTGCCGCGTCTGGGAATACCTCCTCAAATCCCAGAATATTGCGGATATCTGCCCCGCGGAATTTGTAGATAGACTGGTCGTCGTCTCCAACCACGCACAGGTTCCGGTATTTCTCTGCCAGCAGACGAATCAGATGGAACTGGGCGATATTCGTATCCTGGTATTCGTCTACCATTAGATACCGAAATCGTTCCTGGTAATACTCCAGCACATCTGGGCAGGATTGAAACAGCTCCACCGTTTTTACAATCAAATCGTCAAAATCCAGGGCATTGTTCTTTTTGAGTTGTGCCTGATATTCCCGGTACACCTGGGCAACCTTCTGCTGCCGGATATTCCCTGCGACTTGCTGCTCGTAGGTTTCGGGGCTGATAAGTTTGTCCTTTGCCGAGGAAATCACGGCCAGCAGGCTTCGATCTTTGTAGACCTTTGGATCCAACTGCAACATTTTGCAGACGTCTTTTATCACGGACTTCTGATCATCGCTGTCGTAAATGGTAAAACGATTCTCGTAGCCCAGCCGGTCGATAAAACGGCGCAGGAATCTCACACACATGGAGTGAAACGTGCTGACCCATACGCTCTCAGCTCCGAACCCCACAATCTGATCCACCCGGTCCCGCATTTCTCCTGCTGCCTTGTTGGTAAATGTAATGGCCAGAATATTCCAGGGATTTACCTGCTTTTCCTTTATCAGATAAGAAATCCGGTGCGTCAGCACGCGGGTCTTCCCGGAGCCGGCGCCTGCCAGAATCAACACCGGCCCTTCTGTTTGATGTACGGCCTCTGTCTGTTTTTCATTCAAACTACTGCTTCTATCCATTTTTTTCTCCTGATTTTCTCTGAAAATAAGAAATGCCGAAATATCTGGAAATCCCAGTGCTTTCGGCATTTTCTTCAGCGTCGCTAAGAGGATTTGAACCTCCGGCCTACCGCTTAGGAGGCGGTCGCTCTATCCAGCTGAGCTATAGCGACAGTTTTGCTAACAGCTATTATACTATAAATGAAAGTCAGATTTCAAGAGAAAAATGAAAAATTTGTGAAGTTTATATTTATCTTGGTCTTTTTTATTGATATGATTAGGGAGGAAAAGGAATTGGTAAATTTATGATAAGAAAATTTAAAGCGCAGGATGCAAAAGTGGTTATGCAAATCTGGTTAAAAGGAAATGTTGAGGCGCATGATTTTGTGCCGCGGGAATATTGGGCGTCTCAGTATCATCTGGTACAGCAGCAGCTTTTGCAGGCAGATATTTATGTGTATGAACAGGAGAAGGAAATACAGGGGTTTGCGGGCATGGTAGGCGATTATCTTGCGGGAATTTTTGTTGACGGGAAATATCGCTCTATGGGAATTGGGAAAAGCCTTCTGGAACATATCAAAAAAATTCATCCGATGTTTTCCCTAAGGGTTTACCAGAAAAATGAGCGTGCGGTGGACTTTTATCTGAGAGAGGGGCTGCTGGTTGTCTCGGAAGGAGTAGATGAAGATACCGCCGAAACAGAATATACAATGCAGTGGAACAAAAAGTAAAAATGTACCACAAATTTGCGGAGGTATGGGTATGCAGAAAATTGCTGGAAAAATCATACAGGAAGGGCTTGCCATAGGCCCGGTGTTTGTTAGAAAAGACAATGCTTTAAAGGCAGAAAAGAAGCGGATAAAAGATGTGGATGCAGAGCTTAAACGGTTGGAATTGGCAAAAGACCAAGCAAAAGCGCAGCTTCAAAACTTGTATGAGAAAGCGGCAAAGGAAATGGGGGAATCCGCGGCGTCTGTTTTTGAAATGCACCAGATGCTTTTGGAGGATGAAGGCTATTTGGATTCGGTTCGGGATAGGATTCGGACGGATCTGCTGGACGCAGGATATGCAGTGTCTGCTGTTGGAAATCGTATTGCGCAAATGCTTGCTGGAAAAGGGGACGAATATCTGGCGGACAGGGCGGCAGATATCCGGGAGATCTCCCAACGTCTGATACAGAACTTGGCGGGGCGAGAGGCGGAAGACTTTGCTTTTGGGCCTCCTTCGGTGATTGTAGCCGATGATTTCACTCCAGGGGAGCTTGTGCAGATGGACAGGGAGAAGATCCTTGCCATCGTAACCATACACGGCTCTGTTTATTCCCATACAGCGATTTTGGCACGTATGATGAATATTCCGGCACTGACTGGCGTTTTGGTAAATTTGGATGAACTTCGCACCGGAATGACCGCTGTGGTGGACGGCTTCCAGGGACAGGTAGTTTTGGAACCCTCGGAGGAATTCTGTCAGAGGATAAAAAAGAAGATGCAGCAGGAGCGGGAAGAGTTCGAGCTTTTGCAGGCGTTCAAAGGCAAGGCGGATATCACTTTAGACGGGCGAAAGCTGCTTGTCTGCGCCAATATCCGGTCCGTGGAGGACGTAAAGAGCGCGCTGGAGAACGATGCAGGGGGGATCGGCCTGTTCCGAAGCGAATTCCTGTATCTTGGAAGAACGGATTTTCCCACAGAGGAAGAGCAGTTTCAGGCATATCGGCAGGCGGCGCAGGCCATGGAGGGCAAACCGGTGGTGATCCGAACGCTGGATATCGGGGCGGACAAGCAGGCGGATTTTTTTCATCTGGAAAAAGAAAACAACCCGGCTTTGGGATACCGCGCTATCCGCATCTGCCTGAGACAGCCGGAAATTTTTCAAGTACAATTGCGGGCGCTGCTGCGGGCGTCGGTATTTGGGAGTCTGTCTATCCTATATCCGATGATTACATCGGTGAAAGAGATTTTTCAGATCCGGGAAATTGTGGAAAAGACCGCAAGGGAGCTAAAGCAGGCGCAGGTCCCATACCAAATACCAAAGCAAGGCATTATGATTGAGACTCCGGCGGCAGTGATGATCAGCGATGAGTTGGCCAGTCTTGTGGATTTTTTCAGCATTGGAACCAACGATCTGACTCAGTATACCCTCGCCATGGACAGACAGAATGAAAAGTTGGCGGATTTTTATGACCCGCGCCATAAAGCCATTCTGCGGATGATCCAGATGACGGTGGACAACGCCCACAGGGCTGGGATACGCGTGGGAATCTGCGGGGAATTGGGTGCCGATACAGAACTTACCGAGGAATTTGTCCGTATGGGAGTGGATGAATTGTCGGTTCCGCCGTCCATGATACTGAGAGTGCGCAAACGGATCCGGGAGATAGGTGAAAATGTGGATAATTAGGAGTTTTTATGTGGATAAGTGAAAAGAAAGCAAAAAGATTCGGCAAAATCCACAGATTTTCACCGCCAAAAATGTGTATAAATAGGTGGAAATGTGGATAACCAGCCGAATCTCTGAGAAATTATGATGGATATGAGCATACCTTTATGTGGATAATTATTGAGGATAACTTCTGGATATTATTGTTTTCCTAATAGGCGCTCCCCGACTTTTACAATATCTCCTGCTCCCATAGTCATCACCAAATCTCCGTTTGTGCAGTTTTCCAGCAAAAAGTTCTCGATCTCATTGAAGGTGGGAAAATACTCGCAGGGCGTTCCCAGCTTCTGGATTTCTTTTTGCAGATCCTCGGAGGTAATGCCGATGGTATTTTTTTCGCGGGCTGCATAAATATCCGCCAGGACAACGTGGTCAGCCAGCGTCAGCGCCTGGGCAAAGTCCGTGAACAGCGCGTGGGTCCGTGTGTATGTATGAGGCTGAAATACGCACCACAGCTTTTCGTGCGGATAGTTTTTGGCTGAGGATAGAGTGGCGCGGATTTCCGTTGGGTGGTGGGCGTAGTCGTCAATGATATTTACGCCGCCGATGGTTCCCTTGTGCTGAAAACGCCGGTCGGTGCCGGAAAAATCAGTCAGTCCCCTGCGGATAACGTCAATGTCCAACCCCAGTTCCAGTCCCAAGGCGATGGCTGCCAGGGCGTTGGAGACATTATGGATTCCGGGTATCGACAGGGTGAACGTTCCCAAAGGCTGGCCGTCTTTGATACAAATAAAGGAAGGATTTCCTTTTTCATCAAATTGGACAGAGGAAGCGGTATAATTCCCTGGATTTTCGAGTCCATAAGTGACAACCTTGCAGGGAAGGCCGCCTGTGATAGTCTGATATTCTGGCGTATCGCTGTTGATAATCAAGCATCCGTCTGCGGGAAGGATCTGGGCAAACTGCCGGAAGGACTGCCGGATATGGTCGATATCGCGGAAAAAGTCCAGGTGATCCGCGTCCACATTGAGGATAATGCTGATTTTGGGCAGGAAGCTGTGAAAGCTGTTCGTATATTCACAGGCTTCCGTTACAAAAAATCCCGATTTTCCTACGCGGATATTGCCTCCGATGGCAGGCAGAATGCCTCCCACGGTCACGGTGGGGTCGCAGCCGCCCTCCAGCAGCATATGGGAAATCATGGAGGTTGTCGTAGTTTTGCCGTGTGTGCCGGAAACAGCTATGGGCATGGAATAATTGGCCATAATCTGACCGAGAAGCTCGGCCCTTGTCAGCAGGGGAATGCCTTTTTTTACCACGCAGGCATATTCCGGGTTATCTGGATGGATGGCGGCAGTGTAAACCACCAGATCGATGGAATCTTCGATGTTCGAGGCGCGCTGTCCGATATAGATGGTAGCTCCTTTTTCCTCCAGGCGTTTGGTCAGGGGGCTTTCGTGCGCATCCGAACCCGAAACCTGGAAATTCTCCTGAAGCAGGATTTCGGCCAGGCCGCTCATGCTGATACCGCCGATACCGATAAAGTGAACCCGCAAGGGGTGACTGAAGTCTATTTTATACATAAAAATTACTCTCCTTTCTGGCAACCATTATTATAACCGCTGCGGGAGAAAATGAAAAGAGTTACCTGCATTTCACACGCCGAAAAATAGGGGAATAGGGATTGAAAACAATGGGAATAGATAATAAGGGGACGATTTGGCGGAAAAACACAGGTAAATCGACAGAAATATGTATAATTTGCACAATAAATGAAAATATACCAAAAAAATCGCCCAAATTTGATTATACATTTCGATTAAAAAATGAAAAAAATGTCTTGTGAATTTGTAAATTATATTCACTAATGGAAGAAAATGTGTTATAATACATACATTATATTAGACAAGAGGTGATTGCATGATAAAAAAAGAAATGATTGCCATGCTCTTGGCAGGTGGACAGGGCAGTCGGCTGGGTGTTTTGACTGAGAAAGTGGCAAAGCCGGCAGTATCTTTCGGCGGTAAATACCGGATCATCGACTTTCCTTTGAGCAACTGTATCAATTCTGGTATTGACACGGTGGGCGTGCTAACGCAGTATCAGCCGCTTCTGCTGAATACTCATATAGGTATTGGTATTCCCTGGGACCTGGACAAAAATGAGGGTGGCGTGACCGTGCTGCCTCCTTATGAAAAGAGTACAAACAGCGAATGGTATACTGGTACGGCAAATGCCATTTATCAGAATATGGCTTACATGGAGCAATATAATCCAGATTATGTGTTGATTCTTTCTGGAGATCATATCTATAAGATGGATTATGAAGTAATGTTGGATTTTCATAAAGCAAATAAAGCGGACGTGACGATTGCCACAATGTCGGTTCCTCTTGAGGAAGCCAGCCGCTTTGGTATTGTAGTAACAGATGAAACCAACCAGATTACCCAGTTTGAGGAGAAGCCGGAGAAACCGAGCAGCAATCTGGCGTCTATGGGGATCTATATTTTTAGCTGGGCGGTGCTCAAGGAAGCGTTGCTGGCAAAAAAAGACCAGAACAACTGCGATTTCGGTATGCATGTGCTGCCTTATTGCCATGAGAAGAGGCAGCGTCTGTTTGCTTATGAATATAATGGATACTGGAAGGATGTGGGAACCTTAGGGTCTTATTGGGAAGCCAATATGGAGCTGATCGATATCATTCCAGAATTTAATCTTTATGAGGAATTCTGGAAGATTTACACCAAGGGCGACATCATTCCTCCCCAGTATATATCAAAAGAAGCTGTAATTGGAAAGAGCCTGATTGGCGAGGGCAGCGAAATTCATGGGGAAGTGCAGAATTCTGTGATTGGGCCGAATGTTTACATTGGGCCGGGCGCTGTGGTCAAGGATTCTGTCATTATGCGCAACACAGTGATTGGCAGCAACACAGTGGTGGACAAGTCCATTCTGGCAGAAAACGTTATAGTCGGAAACGATGTGGTGCTAGGCAGCGGCAAGGAAGCGGAGAATATGTCTAAACCGAAGGTATATGCATTCGGTCTGGTAACCATCGGAGAACATTCTGTGATACCCGATGGTGTGAAAATAGGCAAGAATACGGCCATCTCCGGCGTTACGACAGCAAAGGACTATGTAAACGGAGAACTGCCCAGCGGAGGAGTGATAGCAAAGGACGGTGAAAGCGCATGAGGGCAATAGGGCTTATCTTAGCAGGCGGCAGCAACAATAAAATGAGGGAACTTTCCAATAAAAGGGCCATAGCGGCAATGCCGGTGGCCGGCAGTTACCGGAGCATTGACTTTGCTCTTAGCAATATGTCAAACTCCCATATCCAGAAAGTGGCGGTTTTGACCCAGTACAATGCACGTTCTTTAAACGAACATCTTAGTTCCTCCAAATGGTGGGATTTCGGAAGAAAGCAGGGCGGACTGTTTGTTTTCACGCCGATGGTAACGGCGGACAACAGTTGGTGGTACAGGGGTACAGCCGACGCTATGTACCAGAACCTGAATTTCCTGAAAAACAGTCATGAGCCATATGTGGTGATTGCTTCAGGCGACGGCATCTACAAGCTGGACTACAACAAGGTACTGGAATATCACATTGCAAAGAGAGCGGATGTAACGGTGGTATGCACAGACATTGACGGGGATGATATCAACCGCTTCGGCGTGCTGCGGATGAATGAGGAATCCAGGATTGAGGAATTTGAGGAAAAACCCATGGTTACCCAGTCCCACACGATTTCCACAGGTATCTATGTGCTCAGAAGACGACAGTTGGTGGAAATGCTTGAGAAATGCGCCCAGGAAGACCGCCATGATTTTGTAAAAGACATTTTAATCCGTTATAAGAATCTGAAACGGATTTATGGATACAAGATTAAAGATTATTGGAGCAATATTTCCACAGTGGAGTCGTATTATAAAACCAATATGGACTTTCTCAGGCCGGACGTAAGGGAGTATTTCTTCCGGCAAAGACCAGAGATCAAGACGAAGATCGACGATCTGCCCCCGGCAAAATACAATCCTGGCGCAGATGTGAAGAACAGCTTGATCGCCAGCGGATGCATTATCAACGGCGAGGTGGACAATTCCGTCTTATTTAAGAATGTATTTGTGGGAAATAACTGTGTCATCAAGAATTCCATTATCCTCAATGATGTATATCTGGGTGACAACACGCACATAGAGAATTGTATTGTGGAGAGCCGGGATACGATACGGGCAAATTCGTACCATTATGGGGAAGATGGTATCAAGATTGTTGTGGAAAAGAATGAAAGATATGTAATATAGTGGTACGGAATGTTTTCAGGATTGTGAAACCGCCAAGTGCGGAACAATTCGCGTATCATTTAAAATCATAATTGAGAACCAAAGAAGGGGTGGAAAGGAAATTACTATGAATATAACAGATGTAAGAGTAAGGAAAGTTGCAAAAGAAGGGAAGATGAAGGCGGTGGTATCCATCACCATTGATGACGAATTTGTGGTACATGATATCAAAGTGATTGAGGGTGAGAAGGGTCTGTTTATCGCAATGCCCAGCAGAAAAGCGACAGACGGGGAATACAGGGACATTGCACATCCCATTAATTCGGCTACCAGGGAGTCGATTCAGCGGATTATTCTGGAGAAATATGAGGAAGTTATGAATATGGAAGCGGATCGCCCGGAGGAAGCAGAGGCGATTGGATAAAAAATAAATCAAAAAGAAATGCCGGCCCGTTGTTTTTGCGGGCCGGCATTTCTTTTCGGTTTTTTTACTTGCGGAAGTCAAACAAATCTTTGATTTCAATCCCCAGAGCTTCGGCAATGTCAAATAACTTGTCTAGGGATACGGAAGTCTTTCCGTTCGGAGCTTCTATGTTGCTCATATGTGTCCGGCTGACGTCCGTAGCTTCCGCGAGCTGCAGTTGGGTCAGACCTTTCAGTTTACGATAGTAAGCGATTGTCAGTCCCAGTTCCCGATACTGTTTTTTTCTTTTCTCATCCATAGCTGTCTTTCTCCTTCTGTTTCAGTACGCTACATGGCAGTAATTCCCTATTGCATTAGTTTACAGAGTTTATGCAATAAACTAAACAAAGGAGGATTAGAAATTTGCTAAAAATTACTTAACAAATAAAATAATTTGGAAATTTATTACATATTTTTTACATTTTTTTAACGAAAAGGTGTTGATTTTATTTCGGAATGTGGTATAATGTATAACGTAAATATAAATGAGGTGTTATATATGAGCAGAGTAAAATGGATTGCCACAGCGATGGCGGCGTCTATGTTAATTACCGGGGGGAGTGTAACTTCCATATGCGCCGCATCCACACAGGAACAGATTGAAGTTGTTCAGGAGGGAAAGGCTCAATCAGAATCAGATTTGGCTGAAACGCAGGAACGGATTGAAGTTCTGGAGTACCAGAGAGGAGATCTGGAAAATCGTCTGTCTGAGTTATCCCAGCAATACGACGAACTGAGCAGCAGTCTGGAAGATCTGGCAGACAAGGCAAAACAAAAGAAGAAAGAATTAAAGCTGGTAAAAAAAGAACTGAAAAATGCAAAAGAGAAAGAAAAAGAACAATACGAGAGCATGAAAATCCGAATTTCTTATATGTATGAGAATTCAAAGGGAAATCTGCTGACAACGCTTTTGTCTGCGGATAGCTTTACGGATTTGCTGAACCGGGCGGAAAATTTTATGCAGATTTCCAAGTATGACCGGGAAATGCTGAAAAAATACGAACAGACCAAAGAGAAGGTGCAGGATCAGAAGCTGGCGATAAAAGTGGAACAGGAGGCCATTGCCCAATTACAGGCGGAAAGCGCTGTAAAACGGCAGGAAGTAGAAAACCTGGCGGTATCCACGCAGGAAGAAATTGCGCAGTACGGACAGGAAATTGACCAGGCACAAGGGGAGGCGGCCAGCCTGTTAGAGCGTGTAAACAGTCAGTCCAATCAGATCAGCGTCTTAATGGCGAAAGCAGAAGAGGAGGCCGAGGAAGCCAAAAGAGCAGCAGAAGCAGAATTGGCCAGACAGCAGGCAGAAGAGGAAAAAGCAGCACAAGCGGCACAACAGGCAGAGGCGGCTAAACAGGAAGAAGCGGCCAGCCAGGAAAAAGCGGCTCTTGAGACGACAGAAACAATTATAGAAGAAGAAACAGAAACTGCCAAAGAGGAGGAGACGATAGCGGCAGAAGAGGAAACCAGCACACCAGAGGTTACACAAATGCCAGAAGAACCAGAGGATTCCGATTTGGATTCAGAAGAAGAAGCACCGGTGTCCGATTCCATGCCGGAGGAGAGTGCGCAGCCGGATGTAGGGGAGAACTCCGACGCGCCAGCGGCTTCAGAGACAAGCGGCAGTGCCGGTACATATTTAGGGGAGTTTACACTTACGGCATACTGCAGCTGTTCCATATGCTGTGGTTCCTGGTCAGGGGGAGGAACAGCCAGCGGAACCAGCCCTACGGCGGGGAGAACCGTAGCCATGGGCGGCGTACCGTTTGGGACAAAACTGCTGATTAATGGAAATGTATATACAGTAGAAGATCGTGGAACAGGCTATGGTCATGTGGATATCTACATGGACAGTCATAGCGCGGCTTCGCAGTTCGGAAGCCAGAAAGCGTCAGTATATCAGCTGAACAATTAGTATATCATGCGGATTTCCAACCGGGGCTATCAAATGGCCCCGGGTTTTGTCATAGATTTTAAGGAGCGGAGGATAAAGAAAGTATGAGAGGGAGAACAGGGAAACGGTTTCTGACAATTTTGCTTGTAATAATTTTATTTTCTCAGTCTGTCTGGGGGCTGGCGGACGTGTGGGGCATGAGCCAGGAAGAAGCGGTATTCCATGAGAACAACAGTCTGGAAACAGCGGCAGGGCATTCTCTGGAAGGGCTGCCCGAAATAGAAGAAGACGAGGAAAAAAATGCCGCAGCGTCAGCTTCAGAAAATGAGATTTCCAGAAATGCAGTTTCGGAAAATGGGATTTCGGGAAACAAAATTTCGGGAAATACGGTTTCTGAGGATGAAGCTGAAATTTCAGGCAACGAGAATGCGATCTCGGCAAATGAAACGTTGAAAGATGAATTATCCGGGAACGGATTATCCGAGAATGTCCTATCGGAAAATATTTTATCCGAAAACAATTTATCGGAGAATGGTTTGTCTGGGGAGGAATCACAAGCTCAGTCAGAGGAAGGCGAAGAGGTTGTCAGCGAAAATCAGAGCGGGGAGGATACGCTTATCTGCAAAGTGACCTTCCAGTCCAAAGGGGGAAGCGCTGTTGATGCCCAGACTGTAACCAAGGGAGAGAAAGCGAAAAAGCCGGAAAACCCGACTAAATCCAAATATTTATTTGCGGGCTGGTACAATGGGAGCAAGGCATATAATTTTACGAAAGCGGTTACAAAGGATCTTACCCTGACTGCAAAATGGACGAAGGTGACAGTAGGCAAAGGAAGCGTAAAACAACTTTCCAATACGTCCAAAGGGGTATTGAAAGTCAGCCTAGATAAAGTCAAGGGTGCAAAGGGGTATCAGGTCCAGATCAGCACGGATAAAGCGTTTCAGGCCAAGACGCAGGCATATCTGATAACCGGTACTTCTCTGACCATCCGGGACAGATATCAGAATCAGAAATATTATGTGCGGGCGCAGGCTTATAAACTGGATTCCAAGAAGGCAAAAGTATATGGGAAATTTAGCAGTAAGAAATCTCTGAAAACCACAAAGGGCATCAAGCGGGTGGCTCCCTCCAGAACCGCGGCTTCCCTTACGTCGGTATCTCTGACTGAGAAAACAACGGTACAGGTGAAAGCAAAGATCCGTGATTATGTCAAAAGCAAAGACAGTTATTATTATCTGTTCCACTTAAACGGCACAGGAATTAATATTGCAAAAAATACTAAACCCGATGCAAAAATCAAAAAGAGCACAGTTGTGACAATGAAAACGCCTTTGGATTACGGCACGTCCGCCAGCAAGCTGCAGTCCAAGTTTGCACTGGCGGTCAAAACAGGCAGCGGGACATATAGTGTAATCTCTGCGTTTCAATATATCTCCAATTCGGAAGCGCTGGCTTCTTATAACTATGCGTTTCCAAAAGCGGCAACGAAAAAAGGGCTGCAGGTTGACCCTGCCTATCTCAGTGACGCCGTTAATCTGGGGGTAAAGCATGCCGCTTATAACATTTGTCTGGATGATCTGATTGCCACTCCGGATCAGAAAAACGCGTCTCAGGGGATTTCCTATCGATACAACGGCACGACCTATTGGTTCAACCGAGGAATTGTAGAAGCCATTGACAATACACTGGACGCATACAAGAACAAAAACATAATCGTCTCTGCTATTTTGCTGCTTCGGTGGAGGGATGACTTATCGTATCTGATTCCAGCGGCGGCTAGAGCGCCGGGACATGGCTATTATGCCTTGAACACCAGCGAGGCGAAAGCCCGCAAGCACTGGGAGGCCGTGTTCACCTTCCTGGCGCAGAGGTATACCCCAAATAAACGGATTGCCAACTGGATTCTGGGAAACGAGGTCAACAATTACGGCAGCTACCATTACACGGGAAGTACTTCTCTGGACAATAACGTAAAGTTATATGCCAATGCTTATCGCCTGGCATACATAGCCATACGCAGCGTATATACCAGAGCCAGAATCTATATTTCACTGGATCAGGTCTGGACTTATCTGGTGGCAAATTCTCACACCAGTAAACAGTTTCTGGATAAATTTGCTGATTACTGGAACAGTTATGGAAACTTGGGGAACTTTAACATTGCGTTTCATCCATACCCGGCGCCGCTGGAAGACCCGGCTTTTTGGACAAATTCCAGAGGGCTGGTCAGCGATAGCATCAGCACGCCCTGTATTACCATGTCAAATTTAAGCATTCTGACCAATTATGTGAAGCAGAAATGGGGGAGCAATACCCGGATTATTTTATCCGAGCAGGGTTTTACCTCGAACAGATATGGTGTGAATGTGCCGAAAATTCAGGCGGCAGCTCTGGCGTACGCCTACTATCTGGCAGAATTTAA
This sequence comes from uncultured Lachnospiraceae bacterium, assembly GCA_947571775.1. Taxonomy (GTDB): domain Bacteria; phylum Bacillota; class Clostridia; order Lachnospirales; family Lachnospiraceae; genus MGBC164599. Next base: position 15,682 of record CANOZK010000024.1, read on the forward strand.
TACGATGGTGGATGCGTTTATTCTCCACCGCCATGTGGATCATCAGGCGGAAATGTCTATCGGGTTGTACTTAGGCCTGTGGAGCAACAACGGCAGCAGTTCCAATCCGGCGGCCAAGGGGCAGAAAAAGGATGCCTGGACGGTTTTCAAATATATGGATACTTCCAAAGGGGCAGCGAAAACCAAGTTTGCCTTGGCGCATATCGGAGCTTCTAGTTGGAAGTCGGCCGTGCCGGGATACAATGCAGCCAGGTTTCAGGCATATTGAAACAAAGGCTTCCATATAATGAAACAGCGGTAAAACCAGGAGGTTTCAAATGCAGACTTATCGACGTTTCGTTTCTTACGTATATCAGTACGAGAATGGGAAGAAGGCCGGAAACCGCGGGTTTATTAAGGTGGAAGCCAGAGGGAATACATGCAGTATGCAGATTGCCCTGAAAGGCATCTGTAAAGATGGAAACGGGCATTGTAAAGTATATGGATTTAAACGGGAAGACGGGCTTTTGAAAGGAAGCCTGCTGGCCGAATGTCCAGTGAAAACAGGTATTGTGCAAGAACAACTGGTATTTCTCAGGAATGAGATGGGCCGGGCCGGATACAGTTTAAGCGAGCTGAGCGGGGTGATTTTCCAGGGGGATGACGAAGATATGTACGGCACCCAATGGGACGACGAGCCGATGAAAATGGAGAATTTCCAGCCAGACGAGGCCAATAACAGAAGGCAGAGCAGAGAACAAGCGCCTGTGGAAACTGAGCAGAAAGCAGAAAACATAGAAGAAGTTGCAGAAGAAATTTTGCAAAAGGAGCAGCCAGCGGCCCAAACGGCGCTTCAAGAAAGTGCAGAGACGGCGACCGGGCAGCCGGGAACCGAAGAAGTTGTGCAACTGCAGCCGCAAGAGAGTGAGACGCAAGTTAAAGAAGAACAAGCAGAGGCAGACTTAGAAAGCATAGCATCTGCAATGCCGCAGGAAAGACAAGAAGAACCAAAAGAACTGGAAGCGGCTGCGGCCCCTCCGAATGAGGAGGAAAAAGAGAAAACAGAAGCGAAAGAGGTTACGGCAGCAGAGAAGCCCTTAGAGGCAATGCAGCAGGAATATCCTGTGGAAATGGAGATTCAAAAGGAGAGCGGGATTTCCCCAAAAGTGCAGGCGCCTTCAGGCGCGTATACGAAACCGCAGAAGGAGAGGGAACTGCCCCCGGAGCCGAAAACAACGATTGCACCGGAGCAGGAATACAAAGAAGCGGCAATGCCCGTAAAGATGCAGGAGGAAGCGCAGATACCGGAGGAGCAGAGGTATGCAAAAGCACAGATAAAAAAACAGATACCTACGTCTGCGGAACCACGGATAGACAACCAGATACCAATGCCCGCGGAACCACGGATAGACAACCAGATACCAATGCCCGCGGAACCACGGATAGACAACCAGATACCAATGCCCGCAGAACCACGGATAGAAAATCAGACACCAGTTTCCGCAGAACCACAGGCAGAAAATCGAGTGCCGGCCTTCGCAGAACCACAAACAGAAAACCAGACGCCAGCTTTCGCAGAACCGCAGACAGAAAGCCGAGAGCCATCTTTTGCAGAGGCACAAATAAAAGACCGGATGCCAATACCCGTAGAATCACAGATGGAAAACCGAATGCCGGCCTTCACAGAATCGCAAATGGAAAGCCGAATGCCATCCTCCGCAGATTCTCAGGAAGAAAACAAAGGGGCAGACGGGGGAAAAGCGGCAGCAGATCCGCTGGAATATAAGGAAGAACCGTTAGGAATCCTGGATACTACCATACCAGTTTCGGAATTGAGAAGAAGGAAAAATGCCTCAAATTACATAAAATCAGATATAGAGGCGGCAAATATGCAGAAACCAAATGAACCGAAGCGAAAGGATTTCTGCCCGTTTACAGACGGTGTCTTGCAGGACTGCCAGAAGATTAGCCTGGAAGATCTCCGTTTCCTGGACCCCAGGGATCAGGGGATGCGCAGTAACCGCTTTGTTCAGCATGGTTACCAGATGTTCGGTCATCTGCTTTTGGCTAAGTCGGGCAGAAATTCCCAATATATTCTGGGGGTTCCGGGCATGTACCAGCAGCAGGAGAAGTTTATGGCAGATATGTTCGGTTTTCATAATTTCAAGTGTGCGAGGCGCAGTGGTTCCCGACCGGCCTGCTTTGGATACTGGTACCGCTTAATCTATCCCCCGAAGCTGGGCGGTAGGGATGAAGGATCGAACTAATTCCAGGTAATGCTCCATCTCTTCCTTTGTGCAGGCCGTATAGCCGCGGCGCATCACTTGTGGAGAATCCCGATAAGCTTGCAGGTAATATTGCGAAGCTCCGGCCAGCCAACGGGAAATTTCAATAAAATCTTCTTCTGCGTGCAGTTCGCGGACAACAGTAGTCCGAAACTCATAAGGAAGGACGTTTGCAAGCAGCCATTGGACGGACTGTTGGATGCTGTCCATATCCGGTTTGGAAATTCCCGCCAGTTTGGGGTAATGCATAGGACAGGATTTGATATCCATTGCCACATAATCAATGAGATGTTCCCCGGCCAGTTCACGTAAAAGGCCGGGGTTTGTGCCGTTGGTATCTAGTTTTACCAGATAGCCCAGAGATTTTAGTTGTTCGCATAAAGACGGAAGATCGGGATCCAAAGTTGGTTCTCCGCCGCTGATACATACGCCGTCCAGAATTTTGCGGCGTTTTTTTAAAAAGAGCAAAATATCCTCCAGTGAATCGGAAGGCTTCTGTTTGGGTGGAAGAACAAGGGAGGAGTTGTGGCAGAACGGGCAGCGAAAATTGCAGCCGCCCAAAAAGATGACAGCGGCGACTTTTCCGGGATAATCCAGCAGGGTAGTTTTTGTAAAGCCTTGTATGTTCATACCAGTTCCTTTCTTTCTATAATCAAGTATTTTTGAAAATAAAAACGGGCGCAGGCGGGTGGTTTCCACGGTTGTAATATTCCTGTACAATCACAGTATAACGTCGGGAATCCAGTTTCTTGAGACAATTCAGAACCGTTTCTTTTTCTTCAAATCCGGTATCGCCTCCGCTGTACAAGCAAAGGCTCATCACCCCGCCGGTTTTCAGCAGCGAAAGCCCTGCTTCGATGGCGGCTACTGTGGTTTTTGGCCTGGTTGCCAGACTGTGGTCACTGCCTGGAAGATATCCGCAGTTAAAAACAATTCCGTCGGCTGTCTCCGGCTCTAAATATTTTCCCATATTTACATGGCTGTCCAGAATCAGGGAAAAACCGCTCTCTATGTCGTGCTCTCGCAGAAGTTTTTCGGTGTGTTCCAAGGCGGTCTGCTGTATATCAAAGGCATATACGTACCCCTGTCTTTTTGCCAGTCGGCAAAGAAATAACGTGTCGTGTCCGTTTCCCATGGTGGCGTCCACATAAATCCCTTGTTCTGGTAAATAAAGTTTTAAAATTTCGTGGCACCACTGGGTGATTGGAATTCTGTTTGTAGCAGTTATGGCTGATTCCTCCATTTCCTGTGTGGGATTGTCTGAAAAGAATCATAGCACGATTTACCCACTACCTCAATAGAGTTTTAGGTTTTTGTTGAAAAAAATATTTATTAAGGATATAATATAGGCGAGAATTGGAGGAAAATCCCTATGATTTCAACGAAAGCACGCTATGCACTGAGAGTAATGGTTGACCTTGCGCAGCATCGGGAGGCCGGATATATACCGTTAAAAGATATTGCAAAACGACAAGAAATCTCGGAAAAATATCTGGAAACGATTTTGAAGGTGCTGGTAAAGGCAAAAATTTTAAAGGGGCTGCGGGGGAAAGGCGGCGGATACATGCTCACCCGTTCGCCAGAAGAATATATTATTGGAGAAATTATAGAACTGACGGAAGGCCCTCTGGATCCCGTTGCCTGTCTGATGCCGGACGCGGAATGCTGCCAGCGAAAGGACAAGTGTATCACTTTGCCTCTGTGGCAGAAATTTGATGCGCTGATTCATGATTTTTTTTATCATATTACGTTGGAAGATTTGCTGAATGGGAATTATTAGAGAATGTTTTGTATTTTAAGGGAAGATGCCCAGCCGTCTGTCTGGGCATTGATAGACCCGGTTTCTCCTTTTGCAGCAAATACGCCGCCGAGGGACGAAAATTATCATTTGCTTTCGTCATTTAAGCTGGCAAAAAACAGTTCATAAAAATCATCTTCGCCCTCTAGGACAGGAGAATTTTCTCCGCCTCCATTTGTGCTGCGTTTCATGGCGGCATAAAATTCTTCCCCCGCGCTGATAAGTTCCATCTCATAGATGGGATACCCCAGATTCCGGCATGTGCGGCAGAAAGATACGATTGGATCGGGATCTTTTCTGGTATCCATCAGCGTCTTTTTCAATTCTGGATCCCCAAGCGCCTTTTTGCGCAGCTCATCCAAAATTTCTGGTATTTCCACAGCGTTCTACCTCCGTATCAGGCTGACAAGTGCTTACAGGAATTTTATGGAAACGTCTTTCGGCAGGGCCATATGACATTCTGCTTCTATACATTTTAGAATACCGGACGTCACTGGACAAGCTGCATGAGGACAATGTTTTGCAGCCGTTTCATACAATGGGCCAGCGCCAGGTTTTTGAAACAGGATTTCCATAGCGTCCAGCTCTTCGCCCACTTCTTCCATCATCTGTGTGATATCTTTGCACTTAGAGTCCACCTTTACCGTTACATCCATCCCGTCTTCTGATTCGGCTGTCACTATGGCCGTCAGACCGCAGATACCCGGCATAATTTCTACCTTTGTCATAACAATCTCCTCCTTGTTTTTTATGTATGGAATATCTTCATATTAGCATTCTATGCTTGGAGTGTCAATTTCCAATCCGATACTTTTCTACGAAAAAAGAACCGCTCAAAGTACTGCAGTACGTTTAAAAATAAACATTATAGTTAGAATCCCTTGACAGATGGATATATATATGTTTAAATATACATATGAGCAAACGTTCATATATTAATACGAGGAGGAAACAGTATGAAAATAAAGTTTCAGCCATTTGAGCATAAGCACGATGACACTGGATCAACGACTCATGTACATACGGCAGGCAGCAGTAAACATGACCATCATAACCATGAACATGGAGAAAGCTGCGGCTACGGACACGATCATCACGACCATGACCATACGCATGAACATGGAGAGAACTGCGGCTGCGGGCATGATCATCACGAACACGAACATACACATGAACATGGAGAGAACTGCGGCTGCGGGCATGATCATCACGAACACGACCATACGCATGAACATGGAGAGAACTGCGGTTGTGGACATGATCATCACGACCATGAACACACACATGGAGGTGGAGAAAACTGCGGCTGCGGGCATGATCATCACAAACACGAACATACACATGAACATGGAGAAAACTGCGGCTGCGGGCATGACCATCACGGACACGACCATACGCATGAACATGGAG
>CANOZK010000025.1 GCA_947571775.1 uncultured Lachnospiraceae bacterium
TTGAATATATCATTTATTTCCTGTCTGGTGTTACAACTTTATTATAGCATCTCAGACGGAGTGGACAGCGCCAACGGAGAGAATGACTTTACCCCATTCTTAAACATCATGTAGGATAAATATGGTAAAATCATAGAAGAAACGAGGTAAATCAATATGGATAAACAGGTTTATATCACAGAGGAAGAACATAGGAAATGCAAAAAGGTGGCTGATGCATTTGCAGAACTGTACGGGATAGCAGACATTGTGATGGTTGCTGTCGGCAAATACAGTTTTGTGATGCTGAAATATTACAAGCCGCCACATGGCTTTGAAGATGCAATGACCTTTACTGACAGCGTGGCGCTATTTGAGGACTTGTGGGAGGAATGGCTGAATACAAAGCTGTATCTGATGGCAAAAGGCACTCCATTATTGGAGAAAGGCTATAAGGGTGTGTTTGAGAGCCTACCAGAAGAAAAACTAGTCGAAACTTATTGTGAGAAAAGCTGAATTTGTAAAAACAGCGGAAATATATCTGTAATATTGTTCCTGTTGGGAATAGAACGATAATTAGTGGTAGTTTTATTGAACTTTTACATTTAATGAGCCAGAATAAAAAACAGTTCAAATAATCATTGCTGTCCTTATCAATATGATGCCATTGGAAGACATACAGATGCCATATTCTCTGTAACTTTCTTTTCGGGATTGGAAATAGAACTGCGAAATACTGGTTAATAAAGAGGGTATAAACCTCATACAATTTGGCGAGTCTGAGGATTTGGTGATGTGATACAAGGCACTTGTATTCTTCAAGGAAAAGAAATATAATATTGGGAATGGGAGGTATGTTTATGGTGGATTATATGACGTTGAAAGAAGCGAGTGAGAAATGGGCTATCTCTACCCGAATGATAAGCTACTACTGTACCGAGGGTCGTATTACTAACTCTTTGAAAACGGCGGGTGTTTGGCTGATCCCAAAAGGAGCAGAAAAGCCGATAGACCGGCGATATAAGAAATGAAAGGACATAACAAATGAAATTGTTAGTTGTTGAGGACGATTTAACCCTGAGTACGGCGATATGTTTTGAACTGGATTGTAATGATTATGTGACGGTTGCTGCTTATAATTGCAAAAAAGCGTACCACCTTATTCAAAGCGAACATTTTGATTTAGCAATACTTGATGTGAATTTGCCGGACGGAAATGGTTTTGATTTATGCCGTACGATAAAAGAAGTATACCCGCAGATGCCAGTTATATTTTTGTCAGCGAATGATCTGGAACAGGATATTTTGGATGGTTTTGATCTCGGCGCAGAGGATTATGTTACAAAACCGTTCAATATGAAAATACTTCTGCGGCGCATAGAGGTTGCGGTTCGAAGAAATCATTTATTTGAACAGCAAGCGATGAATTGTTGGAGCGACGGCTTTCTTTCGCTTGACTTCAGTAAACTTACTGCAGTACGCAGAAATGAAAAAATTGTCGTTACTTCTAATGAGTATAAATTGCTGAGAGTCTTAACAGAAAATGCCGGAAACATACTAACCAGGCAGATGCTGTTGCAGCGGCTCTGGGATATTGAGGGTAATTTTGTTGACGATCATGCATTGACTGTCACGATCAATCGGTTAAGAGCCAAAATTGAAGACGATGCCCATACATATATCAAGACAGTACGCGGCATAGGATATGTTTGGACGGGGGAAGCAGTATGAAAGAAATGCGCTTGATAGGAGTATGCCGGAGACTGCTTTTTGGTCTTGCCTTTTGTGCTGGAATGACAGGGCTTTTTTTCCCTTATATTCACCAGGAGTTCATACGTGCATTTCTATTTATTTTCTTCGGCATTGCTTTTATTGCAACAGTATTTTGGGCTTCTTGGCAAGGTCGGCAGCTTTCTGACTTTTCCAATGATATATGTGAAACAGTTGACATTCTGATGGAGGGCCGGGAACCCAAAAACTTTTTTCCGTATGAGGAAACAGCCATCTCAAAAGTGCAGGATAAGCTGCTGCAATATTACGAGAAAATGAAAGAAGAACAGCAGCAGAGCAGACAGGACAAGCAGACGATACAAGAACTGGTTAGTGATATATCCCATCAGGTCAAAACACCGACAGCGAATATTCAGATGATAACCGGCATTTTGAACCAGCATGAATTGCCCCGCGGCAAGCAGCAAGAATTTCTGAACTTAATGGCTGTCCAGATTGACAAACTGGAATTTTTAATGCAGTCACTGATTAAAATGTCCCGGCTGGAGACTGGGATTTTCGTTTTGCACTTGGAAGAAACGAGATTGAGCGATACGATTGCAGGAGCTATGAGTATGATACTGGCAGAAGCAGAAAAGAAAAATATCCAGCTTTTGGCTGATTGTGATAGCAAATTGACTGTGAAGCATGATCCGAAATGGACGGCGGAAGCCATCGGCAACATTTTGGATAACGCGGTGAAGTACACTCCAGAAGGCGGTACGATCAGCATTTTGGTTCGTCCATGGCAATTTTATACCCGGATTGACATAAGCGATACAGGGATAGGCATTGATCAGCAAAATTATAATGCCATATTCCAACGCTTTTATCGGGCGGAGGAAGTGACCGCTAAGGAAGGGGTCGGTTTGGGTCTGTATCTGGCAAGAGGAATCATTGCCCAGCAAAATGGATATATCACAGTAAACTCAAAAAAGGGCAAAGGAAGTACATTTTCAGTCTTCTTGTTAAGCTGACGGAGATAGTTGAATTATGAATATAGTGGAAATGCGCCACGTGAAGAAATACTTCAAAGATGGATCACAGATTGTCAAAGCGTTGGACGGAATCGATCTGTTTGTAGAAAAAGGTAAATTTACAGTCATTGTAGGAGCATCAGGTTCTGGAAAAACTACGTTGTTAAATACGATTGCCGGGCTATACGAGCCTGATGAAGGAACCGTAATTGTGGATGGACTGAACATGTCAAAAATGGGAGAGGAACAGCTTACGGTATTTAGGCGCAGAAAGATTGGATTTGTTTTTCAGGGATATAACCTGATACCTGAATTGACAATCAAAGAAAATATAGTATTTCCTCTGGATCTCGATGACGCCCGGATAGACGTAGCGTATTTTTCTAACCTTGTTCATCTGCTGGGATTGGATAACTATCTGGACGCCTACCCACATATGCTTTCAGGTGGAGCACAACAGTGTACGGCGATTGCACGCGCTTTGATCACAAAGCCTTCGATTGTCTTAGCCGATGAACCTACTGGCAGCTTTGATATGAAAACAACACAAAATGTTGCCGGATTGCTCAAAATGATTGCCGCCACATTTCACCAGACATTGGTGGTGATTACCCATAATCTTGACCTTGCCCAGCTTGCAGATCGGGTAGTGCGGCTGCAAGATGGAAAAATCGTGTAATTAGGAATGTATAATGCCAAACAGTGGTAAATCTGTACAAAAGGTTTACCGCTGTTTTTCGTCACAAATTTGTGACATTCGTGTGCCGGAGTTGTGATATAGCTGTGATATCCTTATTTTCAGAAACAGGAAGGAGGAACATACAATGAAAAATATGTTAAGTGTTCTTGCTGGGCGCAGCTTTCGAGCCAGCAGGATGCGAAACCTGATTGCGACATTAGCGATTATGCTGACCACAATTCTGTTTACTACTGTTACCACAATCGGTGCGGGAGCGACAGAATCCATAACTTTGACTATGCAAATGTTGAAAGGCAGCCGGTCAGACGGTGATTTCCACAATATGACTGCTGAGCAGTATGAGGCTTTGAAGGATGCCGATTTTATTCGGGAATATGGCCTGCGGATGCCAGTAGGTTTTCTTACGAATACGGCTCGTCATAACATCGAGTTTGATGTGCTGGATTCTATTCAGGCTGATTTGACTTTCTGTATGCCCGTCCACGGCAGTGTACCAAAGGCAGAAAATGAGATTGTCACCTCGGACGCAGCACTTAGAGATTTGGGGGTGGAGCCAGAGGTGGGAGCTGCTGTTACCATTGCTTTTACTGCTCACGGACAGGAATATCAGCTGGATATGATCGTGTCCGGCTGGTTTGAAGCCACTAGCGAGCAAATTAGTATGATGTGGGCGGGAACGGCGTTTCGAGACGCACATCCCGATATTTTTGAGTACACCTATGACCATGATCGGGATATGGCCGGAACCTATTATTCTGACTTTGTAGCTACAAGCACAGCCGGACTTCAGGAAAATATGGATCATTGGGTATGGCAAATGGGTGGCGACCCGGATGCGGCCAGCTCCGGTAATTTATCTGCAACAATAAATGCAGTGACCAATCCTACACTGGAGCCAACGACTCTTGTGCTGGGGGCTGTTATAATCGTACTGTTTGTTCTTTGCGGATACTTATTGATTTACAATGTGTTTGACATTGCTGTAATGCAGGAGATCCGCCGTTATGGTCTATACCGCACTGTGGGTATGAGCAAGCGTCAGGTAAAGAAACTGATAAACCTGCAGGCCTTGTGGCTTTCCGGTGTTGGTATTCCCTTGGGCTTACTGATTGGCTATTTTGTTGGAAAGGCGACCTTGCCTTATATGATGCGTACCTTGTCTTCCAGTTATGAGAATGTAGCAATCAATGTAAAACCGTCTCCGGTAGTTTTTGTGGGAGCTGCTGTATTGGCCGCTTTTACTGTATTTCTTTCCACAAGGAAACCGATACGAGTAGCAGCAAATATTCCGGCATTTGAAGCGTTCCGTTATGTGGAGGCGGCGGGAGGCAGAAAAACCACGAAGAAAAGCACCGCTGGTACCAGCCTGTTTCGGCTGGCGTGGTCTAATTTGGGGCGTAATAAGCGTCGTTCCGCTTTTATAGTAGCTTCTTTGTCACTATGCGTTATCCTGCTTAACTGTATCGGGATTGCCGCTGACAGCGTGGACATAGAAAAGCAGGTATCTTACAGCATCCGAACCGATTTCGTTGTAGTGAACGCATTGAGCAAAAACATTCTGGAAGGGTTCACCCGACGCGAACACGGGCTGAGGCAGGAAGTAATAGCCGCCGTCAATGCACAGCCAGGAGTAAACGGGGCTTCGGCCATTTATAAAAATACATTGGATGACAGTAATGTGACCTATGGCTTTCCGATAGAATTTGATTACACTGGTACTGACGAAGAGACCGGCATCGACTATGCGAGTACTAATGATGGAATTGTCTTTAATCTGGGGGATGATGGACATGCTCTCTGTAATGTGTATGGTATGGAAGAAACAGCACTTGCCCGTATGGATATTCAGGAAGGAGAGGCAGATGCGCACAGGCTTTATGGGAAGATGGCAAGCGGTGAAGGTGTCCTGCTGGGGGTAGTGTCTGATAGGGGGACATCCATTTTGAATCCGGCCTTTGATCTGCTGGAAGTGGGCGATATGATTACAGTTTTCAAAAACGGTGAATCGATGATGGAACTGCCTGTGTTAGCTAAGGCTGCCCTCACCGGTGACGATATGGAAATCGGATATACTGTCAACGGTACCTTTGAGGTTGGCAGGGATGGTTTGTTTCTGTATCTTCCAACTTGTGTTTACACCGAGATTTACGATGATCCGGTTATTTACAAATATTCTTTTGATGTAGAGGAAGGACGACAAGATTCCATGAGTGAATTTTTAGAATGCTATGTAACGAATGTAGACCCCGGCCTGGGTTATGCTTCTGCCGAAGAAGCCAGGCAGGATGCTGTTACAACCCAAACCATGCTTCGGTTTGTCGGCGGACTGATCGGCATTATCTTTGGTGCAGCTGGAATATTGAATTTAGTAAATACTATCATTACATCTATTCTGGCAAGGCGCCATGAATTTGCAACTATGCAGAGTATTGGTATGACAGCAAAGCAGTTGACTCGGATGATGATTTGGGAAAGCGTTTACTATGCCATTGGTGTGTGTATTGTCGGCCTGCTTCTGTCTGTGATACTTGCGTTTACTGTGGTGAAGATACTTATCGGCGGAATTTGGTATTTTACGTTCCACTTTACGCTTGTTCCCGCTGTCATCGTGTGCATTTTGCTTCTGATTGCTGCCGCTATCTTGCCAGTGATTGCATTAAAAGTATTTAATAAAGGCAGTATTGTTGAAAAGCTGCGTGTTGCAGAATAATCGGATAGGAGGATTTGGCCATGAGTGAAAATATCATTTTACAGACAAGAAACCTGAAAAAATACTATGGAAAAGGAGAAACACAGGTTCATGCTCTGGACGGTGTAAACCTGGAGATTGAGTCTGGAAAGTTCGTTGCCATTATTGGCACTTCCGGCTCGGGTAAATCTACTTTGCTGAATATGTTGGGCGGTCTTGATACCCCGACATCGGGAACTGTTACGATTGGCAATACGGAACTGTCTGGATTGAAAGAGGAGCAGCTTACCGTGTTCCGCCGCAGACGTATCGGTTTTATCTTCCAGAACTATAATCTGATACCGACCCTGAACGTGTGGGAAAATATTGTTTTCCCTATTGCAATGGATGGACAAAAACCAGATAAAAAATTTATCGAGGAAATTGTCGGGCTGCTGGGATTGGAACAAAAAATTCACAGTCTGCCAAACAATCTTTCCGGCGGCCAGCAACAGCGTGTAGCGATTGCCCGTGCCCTTGCCTCCAAACCTGATATTATACTGGCAGACGAACCAACCGGAAATCTGGATTCCAGAACCAGCGATAATGTGATTCATTTACTGCAAATGACAAGTCAAAAATTACAACAGACTATTATAATGATTACACATAATCCTGAAATCGCGCAGTTGACCGATCAGACGATTCGTATTGAGGACGGCAGGATTGTGAGCTGACTACAAATTAACAGATGTATTTTCATTCGTCTGGTTTATCCAACAGCGGTCTTGAGAAAATTAAGGCCGCTATTCTTTTCTCCTCAGAATCGATGATAATATAGATTTAAAAGCAAAAAATATCATTGAGATACACTCTTTTTTAATATCGAATTTGGAAGGAATTTTGATTTTTATTGCTTTTCTGTCAATGGTCATCCTGTAATGAAAAGTATTCTAAAAGGGCAATGCTGTCATCGATAATACATATTCAATTTTTTGTCGGATAAAGGACAACGCTTTCTATTTTCTGGGAGTCAAAGAAATTCAGCTTTAGCGTCATACGGTATGGGAGTGTCTGATCGCCTCCGTTCAGGTAAAACAGATTCGTCCCCTTTTTCAAAAAAATACCGCCGCTTTGCCAGATTTCTCCGTAGTTTTCTTCTGAGGATTGCACCAGACGCATGGCATAAACCGGCTCTTGCTCGGTTTCATTCATATTGCTGTCCTTTGCATCACAACAAAACACTGCGCCTTCTTTTCCATAAGTATCATAGGTATATTGTATGGCGATATCCGCATCCTCTTTTAATTGAATGGCAAGAAAGACAGATTTCTTTTGTGCGTCTGGTTTTGCCAGAGAATCTATTTCCACTTCTAAAGTTCCATCTTCGGAAATCGTCAGCTCTTTGGATTCTTTTAACTGATTCTGCCTGTAAATCTTTTCATCACTCACGCTTGTTTTTACGCTTTTATTTTTCTCTTTGCAACCTGTGCAGGCAATAGACAGGGCGAGGATAAGAGTGAGTGCGGCTATTCTTAAAAATTTCTTTTTCATCATAATCTCACATACTTCATTTTGAGCGTTTCAAACTGTTTGACCATATCAATCAACAAATAATTTCATAAACGCCTTTGCAAATACTCGTTTACAATCCTTTGCTTGCAAGAATCTTTTCAAACTTCTTTTCTGACAGTATTTCATGGGTTACAAACTGGCCGTCGTAGAAAAGAGAAAATGTTGTAAAAGGCGCAGGCGCGTTTTGCGCTTCTTCTCTTGACTGAATGTGCGTCACTTGAAAATCAACGCCTTTTGTCTTTGCCAGTTCTTCAAGCAGCGGCACATATTTCGCCGTAAAAGGGCATTGATTTGTATAATAGAGCGAAAATCCTTTTGGCATATTTTCATGTGTATGCACCGAGTTTTTAAAATGAGGTTTCTCAACACTTTCATCAAAAGGCAAATGTATCAACTCAAAATAAGGCTGCGCTGTATCGACTGTTTCAAAACCTTTATGCTTCATATATTTAGGGTCAGAAAGAAATCCCTTTTTCTTTTTTGAAGACAGGATAACAAGCCCCTTTTTGCCTTTCTCTTTGCTGTCTTTTATACAAGTGTCCAGCAGAAGATTCGAGTATCCATGTCCTTTAAACTGCCCGGACACCCACAGGCAGTCAATATACATATAGTCCTTTGCTTCAATGGGCGCCCACGCATATTCAGCGGGAATATACTCGATAAAACACTTCCCTCGAACATCGCATTTTAAGAATACAAGCCCCTCATCCAACCGTTCCCTAAGCCAATTCTTTTTTGACATGACTTGAATATCGTTATTGTTCGCTATGGCACAGCAGATATGCTCCTGTTCGATATTATCGCGGGTTAATTTCACAAGTTCCATAATCCGTTACCTCCGCACATTTTGGTTTATGTTTATCCAAGCCATCCATTATAATAAGCCGTTGCTCCTAATACTGCGCCTATGAAAGCGGCGATTATTGTGATAACTATTGCCATCTTATACTTCTTCAGACAATCAAATAAAACCTCTAAATTACCCATTTATATATCTCCTTTCAACAAGTTTTTTCGAGGGACTTGAAAATAACGGTTTGTTCTTTCTTACATTATCACACAATTTCTTTTTTTTCAATCACGCACAAAGCATATTTCCTGTAATCTGTGACGCTGTCCACAATTTTTCTCTTTTTATCTCTATACAGTAACAGAGATATTCGCACCGGATTCCAACTGGCTCTGACCTGGCTCTCCTGTTTTCGTATAGATTACAGGTTCCATTTTAACGGCTTTTGCGGATGCGGCGCCGTCTACCCCAGTATCATCCAAAGGAATTTCTTCGTTTGATACAGTTTTGCTCCCGTTACTTATCCTAACTGTATCTGTACGGCCGTTTTTGCTTTCCTCTATTCTTTTTTCCAGTTCTTCTTGTTCTGCCTGATGTTTTCGGATCGCGTTTTCTCGCTCCAATTCTCTTTTTTCTTCTGCCTCTTTTGCCTCTTCTTTCATTCCTTTCTCGGCTTTCGCCATATACTGCTGGGTTTTGTCTGAATATTCATTGACATACCCCATTGCCCTCTGCATTGTCCCTGTATCGCCTTTTTGACTTGCCTCTTTCAAAACGCGCAGAGGCGTATTCATAAGATTCACACTCGTACTCGCCCCTACAAGCCCTTCCATTGTTTTCGTATGCATAACAAACAATTCCTCTCACTAAAATTTTCTAAGCCTTTTCGATAAACCAAAGCCGCTATTGTGCTTTCATTACCTTTTTCGGCCGCTTCAATCAAGGATTTAATCCGTTTGCTGCAAAATGCTTTCTGGATGCTGCGGAATGATAAGCAGTACACTCAGAATAAATACTGGGCCTTGTGTCTTTATGCTCATTGCCCCATGATATTTTTCAGTTACCGCTTTTACATTTGACAGACCTGTCCCCTTTTTGGGCAAACCCTTTCCATGAAAACTATTTTCAATTTCCATGAAAAGAAAATCCCCCTGGATACGCCCCGTCACACGGATATATTTATCCGCATTGTCATCCATATTTTTGCATGCATGAATCGCATTGTCCAAAGCATTTGACAGGATAATGCAGACGTCAATATCGCGCAGGCCGCAAGGGTAGGGCAAAATGAGCGAACAGGACACATCAATTCCCATGTTTTTTGCGATTCCCAGTTTGTTTCCTGCTAAAATATCCACTACCGGATTATTGGTACTGCATGGAAACGACAGTTCTTCCGCCGTATCCTCCATATCTCCGATGTAATTCAGCGCCTGTTCCAGCTTCCCGCTTTGCAAAAGGTTTTTGATGACTCCAATATGGTTCTTTATGTCATGGCGAAATGATCTTGTTTTTTCATAATGGGTCTTGGCCTCCTCCACATACTGGCACAGGGAATGTTCTTCCTGCTCTAAGAGCGACAACTTTGTGCTGAGGCGGAAGTTCTGCAACAGTTTTTTATAAGCAAACAGGATGCAGAAAAGGCTTGCCATTCCCAAAAGCTGCATCGCAAGCATCTGATAGTGATTGGTATATACCGTAATCCCGCTGCCGTCTGTGACTACCATGCCGTATATGACGGAATTGATGTATTCATCCATAATAAATATCATCAGAATCGGAATAAAAATGAGAAACATGTATTGCTTTTCTATGGCTTCATCGTCGGAAAAATACCGATATACCATATAACAGCACAGGCCGGTCAGCAATAATGATACCAGTTCTCCCGATATCATAAATACAATGCCAACCACAATCTGGTCAAAGGCGGACATCAGCGGATAGAAAACACTCGACAGAGATTTCACAATTCCATAGCAAAGCTGCATAATCTCAACCACCAATGCCGCGTACAAAACAGCGGACTTCCAATCTGACCGCCAGATGAAAACCCCGCTTGCCGTAAGCGCCAAGACATACGCTCCAAATTCAGCGATTGTGCCGGATGAAATAAAATGAGTCATGGTTATCACGCATACTGCAAACAATATATAAAAATAGAACCTTATTTTCTTATGCAAAAGCCTGGCAAAGAAATAAAATCCGAAAAGCATCTGGACGCTTCCCATGATATATTTGCTAAAAAAATCTATGAAATCATCCATTTCACACTCCCATAGGCAAGAAATTCTCACATATTTTTCATGTACTGTAAAATCACACTGGAAAACTCCTTGCTGCGCAGCCGTGATACAGGTATCTCTTTGCCGCCTTCCATATAGGCCAACCCATTTTTATAACTTTTCAAATACTTCAGGTTAATCAGATAACTCCTGTGGCACCGGAAAAATCTGCCGTCCAGTTTGGCTTCCAGATTTTCAAGCCGGTCATAATAATCGACAACTTCCGATGAAGTTAAATGCAGATATATCTTCCGGTCAATGATTTCACAGAAAACAATTTCTTCCATAGAAACAATACGGCTTTCATACCCTTTTTTAACCAGTAAATTCGCTTCCCTTGCGTTTTGCATGGAAACAAACAGACGCTCCATTGTTTTCTCAAAATGTTTTTCTTCGATTGGCTTTACCAAGTAATCATACGCCTGCACTTCAAAAGACTGAAATACCATTTCTTTTAAGACTGTGATGAAGATTAGAAACCCCCGAAACCTACGTTCACGCAGTTTCTTGGCCGTTTCCATGCCGCCGATTCCCTGCATCTGAATATCCAAAAACACAATGTCCAACGGTTTGCCATATTTCAATAATTCCTCTCCGCAGGAAAACTGCACAATAGCCGTCTCCATGTTTTTTCTGTGGAAAAAATCAAACGCCATTGCGCGGATATCATCGGACATATATCTTTCATCATCGCAGATTGCAATGCGAATCATGCCATCACCTCCCAGTTTTCACCATCAGGCGGTACAACCCAAAACGCCCGGATAACCTTTTATTTTAGAACCTCTTCCATATCAAAAACAACAGTATTACAATTTCAACAACCAACAAAATAATCAATATGGGCATGAGCGCCGGCAATATCCCAACCGCTCCCGCAAGCAATAACAGAATCACCGGAACGATATATTTTCGCGGGTGACGCCACAGGTCGCTTTCTATTTGCCAGTTCCGAATCGGATAAAACCATTCCAGCAGAACAGATAAAATCGCGCTCTGCAAAGCGAAGAAAACAGCGGACGAAAAGCTCAAGACCGTAACGCCGCCATTTTGGACTTGCAGGCTGCAAAGAAAAACAACGTCTGCAATTAAATTACAGAAAAAGATGAACAGACAATACGGCACACAAAACGCCTTCTCCTGGCCGGGCAGAAACCAGATTGCCCGCTGCAGCGCCGGGTCGCAGGAGAGCAAAATGCAGACAGGCGTATTCAAGGATAAAATGGCAAAACAAACAGGAGCCGCAGACAGACCTCCCATTTGCCTGAAAAAAAACGGCAGCACAAGGGCTACGCCCCACATGACGACCGTATTTATCCAATAGTTTTTGTGACAGTTCAAATACCGGAACAGATACCTCCACACAGAATAATGTTTACGCCCCCTTATGATGTGATTTTTCTGCCCTCCCGGCAAATCCCATGAATAAAAAGCATATCCGTCTGCCCTCTGTAAAAAGATAACCGCAAGAATGCCGTTCCCAATCAACGCCCATACAAACCACGGCTGATTTCCAAAAAGCAAAATAGCGGCAATGGCAGCGGCGGCCCAAAGACTGCCCGCATACCAGTATTTTCTGAAAGAATAGACAGCCGCGGCCATAAGAATCGCATGAACGGCGCAAACAGCGTCTTCCAAAATTTCCGCAGGACTGCAAAGAGAGACAGCCCATAAAACCGCCAGCAACGCCGCCGTCTTTGTAAAAATCGTATACGCCCCCAAAGCGGCAACATACGAAAAGACAAATTTCCGGCGGTCAAAAGGAAGCATAAACATATTTTGCATGTTGGCGGCGTTGTCTTGTGAAGAAAGAGCCTGCCACATCACCCCGGCGGTAAAGACGCTCACCATCAGGCACCGAACAGACAGCGCAATCTGCACTCTAAAATCCGAAATATACAGCCCCCAAAATACAAGCAAATAAACCAAAAGGGAACGCGTCAGACTCTCATACTTTGCTCCAAACAGTTTTTTGGCAAAAGCCTTAAACATCATTTTCATAACGCAGCGCCTCCCGGATGCCTGCGGCGTCAATCTGTCCGCCTTCAAATGTCTGCCGGATTTGTCCGTCTTCCAGGACGAACACACGGTCCGACGTCAGCGTGATGCTCTCCAAAATATGAGAAGAGAACAGGACTGTACCATACTCTTTGTATCCCGAAATCCGCCGATACAGATATTCTGTGCTTTCAAAGTCCAGTCCATTCACCGGCTCGTCGAGAAAAAGCAGCCTGGGCTTTAACGCGAACGCCGTAATGAGAAATGCCTTTTTGCGATTGCCGGTGGAAAGGTCTTTCAATAAAATATCCACATAATCTTCAAAGTGAAATCCATGAATCAATTCCAATTCCGCTATATCAGGCAATTCTTTTTTATAAACAGAGAAAACATAAGAAAAATATTCCCGAAATGTAAAATACTGAAAGGAATTGTCTTCAGCAAACACAGTATAGCGGTGAAGTTTGAAATCCGGCTCCCTGAATTTTACAGGATGCCCGCAAAAACAGACGCTCTCGCAACGAAAGGTAGGGAGCAGGCCGGATAAGACTTTCAAAAACGTTGTCTTTCCGGCCCCATTTAGTCCGATTAGCCCTGTCACTTCCTGTTCCATCAATTCTAAAGAAAAGTCAGACAGCGTCATTTTCCCGCTATCGTACCATGCGCTTAGATTTTTGACTGTCAAAAGAGCCGCTCTCATTTTATTTGTCCCCTCTGTTGTCTTTTTCCTTTTTCCATGCCGCGTAGGCGGAATATAAAATCACGCCGCCCAAAACAACATAGAGGGCAACGTTCTCCAACTTACCAGACACACCGCTTATAACGACCGCCACCAGCCAAATCAAACTTATGATTCCACGAATATATACATGACGCATCCGCATTACCTCCTCGAATTGTTCTTATCCATTCTTGGCCCAACCGTTCCTTTCATATGCCTTTGAAAAGCTGCGCATACATCCCAACGCAATGGCAAAACGGCACGACAGCAAAAATGCTCTATTATTTTTTCGACCTCTTGAAACATTTGCATAACGAATCTGCTGTGAAATGTTTTCTGGGTGCTGTAAAATGCTTTGAAAAACGACCCTCCTGCAAAAAAAGCGCCTGATTTTCAGACGCTTTTCGCTCACCTTCTCAAAACCGCCGCCCCACAACGGCAATTACTTCATACAATCATTTACCCATGTAATAAAATTTTCTGTGCTGCTTCCTGTACGCTCTGCCTTAACATGCTGCTGTCCCCATACGGTGGCAAAATCAACGGATTCCACCTCATCATAATTCTGAAGCGCAAGAGCAAGATTTACTTCTGTTGTAAGCGAAGTGTCGCTCTGTGCAATGCCGGTGCGAATCCTCCAATGCTTTGCAGGCGCGCTACTTCCGTATCCATCCTGAGATTCCAGCAGATAATAAAGAGGCGTATACATGTTTAATCTCTGAGCCGCCGTGTATCCAACAGCATCCGTTTTTTGCAGATTCTCTTCAAAATCAGACGCATAACTGCTTTCCAGTTCATTCAATATATTTGCAAGCGAGGCGTCAAAATGGACTCCTTTTCCATCCCCATATCCAAACAGCACATTTTCTCCCTGTCCGGCGTCAAGCTGGTCAAACGCGCCAAGACTTTTCGATACGTTTTTAAAAGCTTTTACAAAATCGCCGATACTTGTAATTGTGGCTGTATTTGTCGCGTCATCATAGGAAACCCATCTAGTGTCCGCATTAAGCGCATTGATATAATCGCTGGCAGTTTCGTAGATTCCAGAAATGGTAATGCCATTTGAAGTCTCTGTGCGGGCTATCCGATCCCGTTGTTCGTATAAACCCTCTTCTGCGCCGTCTTCGTTCCCATCTGGATTTCCAAATTTACCGAAATCCTCATTTGCGTCCGGCCTTGCAAAATCATCTTTTTCTCTGGGGCCGCCAAACCTTCCTATTCCGCCGGGGCCTTCATCGTTTCCATTGGAAACAGATGAGTCATACGGAAATTCTGTATCTGAAAGAAAATTGTTCAAAGACTTTTCAATAACCCTTACAATGTAATCGTAATAACTGCCCGCCTGAAAAATGCCGTCTGCCGATTCTTCAAGAGTCAGGACATTTCCGTCTTCGTCTTTTATCTGCGCCTGATTGATATACTCGGCAAAAGAAGCCGCCAGCGCGTCGGAAATCGCCTGTTCCTCATCAGAAAGTCCGCTTCTTGTCACGCCCATCATCCATTCATAAGCTTCGTCTGCGCTGTCCAGATTGGTAATCGGGCACCAGCCCATAGAACCGTAAACAGCATCGCTGACGCCTTGTACCGCACTGATCTGTTCCAGATAAGGGGCATAAAGTTCGCTGTCACCAGTTGCGCCCACAAGGGCAGACTGCGCGCCGCCTCCACTCATGCCAAATACAAATATTTTCTCCGCATCTCCAGGCATCGTATCATTTATATAACGCAGGTAGCGGATTGCCGCCTTGAGATCCGTAACTCCGGCCGGTGCGCCTGCATCTCGCCCACGGCACCCGGCATGAACGTATAGGAAACCGGCGTCCATATACTTTGTCACACTCGTATAGTCTGTCAGGGCTGCCTGAGCCGTATAACCCGGCGTCTCAATTGGCATGACAATCGGAGCTGTTTCGGCCGTATAACCATTCACCGTCGCATCGGGACTTACCTCGCAAGTATACGTTCCGTCACCATTGTCTGTTCCTGAAAAATAATCACCTGGCACAAAGACAGCCAGTGTCTCATAAGACGCATCCGCAGGCGTCTCGCAATACGATATGCCAATCTGGTAATAAACATTATCATCTGCATGATACATCCATTTTGTCATATCCACTTTCTCCAAATTTGTTCCAACAATTTCAGAAGCGTCCGTTTCATCCTGCACCATATTTTCTGTTTCAAGATTGTCTGCCGATGATTGGCCGCAAGCTGCCAAAAGACAGATTATCAGCGCTGTCATTACAGTTACTTTCATTTTTTCCATATTCTTTTTTCCTCCATTTTTGTGTTTTGGAGCGTTTTCTTATAACCCAAGCTTGGAAAATTATGTGTAACCGTTCAGATACCTTCACTGTTACGAGCAAAAATCCATTTGAAATTGCCCATCTGAACTGCCACAAGTATACTATAATAATATAAACTTTACAATTTTCTCTCTTGAACTTTCACAAAATTTTTAGATTCTCACAACCCACATCGCGCGCCCTGCATTTCCTGAAACTCAAAACATGGCCTCGGATATATATCACAAAACTTAGCAAACGAAAATGTTCAACGCTATAAAACCTTACCGGCTCCTCCCTTTCCACCGATACCGTATACTCAAAAAAGCTGGCATTGCCTCGAATGCAATACCAGCTTTATTTTTATCTTTCTGCAACATACTTTACCGCTATAAACGTATCCTACACTCCAAGGCTCTCCACCCACGCTTTCAGACTTTCTTTTGACTGACTGCCATTTAAGAGCTTTCCTTCTTTTATCACTGTGTCTGCTGCTACGCTGTCTTTCAGACCTTCAACCGTTTTTGCAAATCCGCTGCCCCCGGACGTGGCAAAGAGCACGATTGTCTTTCCAGAAAAATCGTAGCTCTCAAGGAATGTATTGATAATCGTCGGGGCAACATACCACCAGATAGGAAATCCGACAAATACAACATCGTATTTTTCGACGCCTGCCTCATGGTCGGCAATTGCCGGGCGAAACGCCTTGTCATTCATCTCCACTGTGCTGCGGGCCTGCTTATCCATCCAGTTCAAATCTTCCTTTGTATAAGGAATTTCCGGCTTGATTTCATAAAGGTCAGCTCCTGCCGCTTCTGCCAGCGTTCCAGCCACTTTTGCAGTTATCCCACTTGCGCTGAAATATGCTACTAATTTCTTACTCATCACAAAAACCTCCTGTTTTCTTAAAAATTTTTGCCAAGCTCATATGTTTGTTTCGCTCCTAGTGTCAATTCACCAGCAAGAACATCCAAAGCCCCCTTTTATGGAGACTTCCGGTTACAATCAGTTTTTTCATCCGCATACCCCTTATTTCAGCATTTTGTATGCACTTTCCTCCACTGGCTCCAACCATTCATTAGACCCGCCTTCCGCCGGAGCCTCAACAGCCAGATGGGAAAACCAACTGTCTGGCGCCGCCCCATGCCAGTGCTTCACTTCTGGCGGGATATTCATCACGTCACCAGGTTTCATTTCCACGGCATCCTTTCCCCATTCCTGATAATAGCCGCGCCCCGCCGTACAGAGCAAAATCTGGCCTCCCTTATGGTGGATGTGCCAGTTGTTGCGGCATCCCGGCTCAAAAGTCACATTTGCAATGCCAACGCCTTCTGTTGTCAGCATCTTTAGATAACTCTGACCGACAAAAAATTCTGCAAAAGCCTCGTTCTTTTCCCCAACAGGAAAAATCTGTTTAAACTCTTTCACGTCCATAACCCTATCTCCTTTTCTACATAACTACTATAAAAGCCCGCCGCTAAACAGGCGGCATGTATTCCAGGCTGCTAAATATGCCCACACAACTCTCCAGAAATCCTAAGATACGTTCCAAATCCATTTTGCTGCGGATACCTGGCAACACACTCAGGACGCCGGGCTTATCCAACGCATACTGTATACACTGGCATTCTGTAAGAGCCTGTTTAAAGGGGGATGTCTTTGCCGAAAGAAGCTGGCCTCCGCTAAAAGCTTTCATAACAGAAATTCCCACGCCTTCTTTTTCACATCGGCGGTAAAGCGCCATCCGTTCATCTACGCTGCCGATGCCATAAGCGCCGTGCCGATAATCGTAACCGGGGTTAACGCTAAACATCAGCATATCTAAAACGCCCATATCCAGCGCGCGGTTTACCAGCTCCGGCGTATGAGAAGACAATCCGATATGGCGCACCACGCCCCGCCGTTTCAAATCCTGTATGTATTGGATTATACCACTCTTTTCAGCCTTGCGCAAATCTGCCGCCTCGTTCAATGCAATGGATAAAACCAAAATCTGCCTGTGTCAAGTAAGGAATAAAAATTTTTTTTACATATTTATTGAGCCACGGACAGCACCTGCCCATGGCTCCCATTCTACTCTTTAATAAAACGGCTGTCCGCCTCCGGTATCCCATCCTCGTCAGACACATACCTCTCCACCCTCATATGCAGATCATACTTCACCCGGAGCTCCGCAATCTTCTCCATCATCGGAGAAGCATGGTGCCGGTCAATCGCCTCCTGGTCTTTCCAGCAGTCAATCAGCAGCACCGTCTCCGGGTCTGCCATGGGAATGAAATACTCATACCGCAAATTCCCCTCTTCCTTACGGATTTCCGCCACAGTCCCGCTGCTCTCCATTTCCTCCGCAAATTTCCGCGCATTCCCGCCTGTCCCGCTATAATAAATATTTACAACTATGCTCATGCCTTTCGTCCTCCTACTTTCCTTGTTTCATTTCCAATCATACCACACTGATCCAGTCATTAGAAGAACTTCTTCCACTCTTCTATGCAGTTTTCCCATCCTTAAAAGGACTCCGCACTTTCCACACAATCTCCATGGCATCCTCCCCATAAACAACCACTTTCTCAATCAGCGTTTTCAGCCTGTCCTTATCAAAAACCTCCAGCTCGGAAAGCCCGGTCAGTTCCTCGTCCGATATTTCCTCCGGACCGGAAACCTCCTGCATCCGGTCAAGTGAGATGCTATAATAAAGTTGTAACACCAGACAGGAAATAAATGATATATTCAA
>CANOZK010000026.1 GCA_947571775.1 uncultured Lachnospiraceae bacterium
CGCAGGTTCAAATCCTGCCCCCGCTATTTATGCCTGGTTAGCTCAGTTGGTAGAGCAGAGGACTGAAAATCCTCGTGTCTCTGGTTCGATTCCGGAACCAGGCATTTTGTGGGATATTAGCTCAGTTGGTAGAGCACTTGACTTTTAATCAAGTTGTCCGGGGTTCGAATCCCCGATGCTTCACTACTATATAAATAAAAGCCTTGGAAATGGCATTTCCAGGGCTTTTATTTATGAATACAAAAAACTTACAAAAATGATTGACATAAAGTTTAAAAATATGGTATATTTAAAATTACTCTATTATGGAAAGATATGCCTACTTTTACAATATGGAAGACGGCATGTAAAAATTTTTCTCATTAACAATTATAAGAAAACAGGGGTGAAACGTCAATGGAAAAAAACAGGATACGTTCTGTAACTACTGGAAAGAGTATGCGGATGAGTTACCAGCGACAAAAAGAAGTTCTGGAAATGCCGAACTTGATAGAAGTACAGAAAGATTCTTACCAATGGTTTCTCAATGAAGGCCTCAAGGAGGTATTTAACGATATATCTCCCATTGCAGATTACGGCGGAAAGTTGAGTCTGGAGTTTATT
Organism: uncultured Lachnospiraceae bacterium; assembly: GCA_947571775.1. Taxonomy (GTDB): domain Bacteria; phylum Bacillota; class Clostridia; order Lachnospirales; family Lachnospiraceae; genus MGBC164599. The sequence continues at coordinate 604 of CANOZK010000026.1, forward strand.
GATTTTACTTTATGTGAAGACGATGTAAAATATTCCATCGATGAGTGTAAAGAACGGGATGTAACTTACGCAGCTCCCCTGAAAGTGCGTGTCCGTCTGATTAACAGGGAAAGTGATGAAATCAACGAACATGAGATTTTTATGGGCGATCTGCCTTTGATGACAGCTACTGGAACTTTTGTAATCAATGGCGCGGAGCGAGTAATTGTAAGTCAGTTGGTGCGTTCGCCAGGTATTTACTACGCCATTGCCCATGATAAAATTGGAAAAACTCTGTATTCCGCAACTGTAATCCCCAACCGGGGGGCATGGCTGGAGTACGAGACGGATTCCAATGACGTGTTTTATGTACGTGTCGACAGGACCAGAAAAGTTCCGATCACGGTTTTGATAAGGGCTTTGGGCATTGGCACAAACGAGGAGATTATACAGCTTTTTGGCGAAGAGCCGAAGATTTTGGCTAGTTTTGGCAAGGATCCTTCAGAAAGCTATCAGGAAGGGCTTCTGGAATTATATAAGAAAATTCGCCCTGGAGAGCCGTTGGCAGTGGAAAGCGCTGAGAGCTTGATTATGTCCATGTTTTTTGACCCAAGAAGATATGACCTGGCAAAAGTGGGCAGATATAAATTTAATAAAAAATTGGCATTGAAAAATCGTATCTCCGGCCATGTTTTGGCAGAAGACGTGGTGGATGTTTCAACAGGAGAGATTTTAGCAGACACAGATACCATGGTGGATCGAGAACTGGCGGATAAGATTCAAAATGCCGCGATTCCCTATGTATGGGTATATGCAGATGAACGCAAAGTAAAGGTTTTATCCAATATGATGGTGGATATTACCAGTTTCGTGGATGTGAATCCGCAGGAGCTTGGCGTGAGGGAACAGGTATATTACCCTTGTTTGGAAAAAATTTTGGAAGAGAATGAAAGCTTGGATGAGATTCAATCCGCTATAAAGAACAACATTCATGACTTAATTCCCAAGCATATAACGAAAGAAGATATTCTGGCTTCCATTAATTATAATATGCACTTGGAATACGGATTGGGAAACGACGACGATATTGACCATCTGGGAAATCGGCGTATTCGTGCAGTGGGCGAATTGCTGCAAAATCAGTACCGAATCGGCCTTTCCAGACTGGAAAGAGTGGTAAGGGAGCGTATGACGACGCAGGATATAGAGGGAATATCCCCACAATCCCTGATTAATATCAAGCCGGTAACTGCTTCTGTAAAAGAATTCTTCGGTTCTTCCCAGTTGTCTCAGTTTATGGACCAGAACAATCCTTTGGGAGAGTTGACCCACAAACGGCGTTTGTCCGCACTGGGGCCGGGCGGCCTGTCCAGAGATCGAGCCGGGTTTGAGGTGCGTGACGTGCATTATTCCCACTATGGAAGAATGTGCCCCATAGAGACTCCCGAAGGCCCCAACATTGGATTGATTAATTCTTTGGCTTCCTATGCCCGAATCAACGAATATGGATTTGTAGAGGCACCTTATCGGACCATCGATAAATCCGATCCCAAGAATCCAAGGGTCACGGAAGAAGTTATCTATATGACGGCAGACGAGGAAGACAATTATCATGTGGCTCAGGCGAATGAGCCTTTGGATGAAAATGGATATTTTGTGCGGAAAAACGTGTCCGGCCGCTACAAAGATGAGACGCAAGAGTACGAAAAACACATGTTTGACTACATGGATGTATCTCCGAAAATGGTGTTTTCTGTTGCTACGGCCCTGATTCCATTTTTGCAAAATGACGACGCCAACCGTGCGCTGATGGGTTCTAACATGCAGCGTCAGGCGGTGCCCCTGCTGATCACAGAAGCTCCTGTTGTGGGGACCGGAATGGAGACAAAAGTGGCCGTGGATTCTGGTGTCTGCGTGCTCACTCGTCAGGCGGGAGTAGTAGAGTCTTCTACCTCCAAACGAATTGTGATAAAGAATGACGATGGAACCCGCGACGAGTATCGTCTGACAAAATTTATGAGAAGCAATCAGAGCAACTGTTATAACCAAAAGCCGATTGTATTCCAAGGAGAGCGTGTGGAAGAGGGACAGGTAATTGCCGACGGTCCTTCCACATCCAACGGAGAACTGGCCTTGGGAAAAAACCCATTGATTGGATTTATGACATGGGAGGGCTACAATTACGAGGATGCGGTACTGTTGAGCGAACGCCTGGTTCAGGAGGATGTGTATACATCGGTACACATTGAAGAATACGAGGCGGAAGCCAGAGATACTAAACTTGGCCCAGAGGAAATCACCCGCGATGTGCCCGGAGTGGGCGATGACGCTTTGAAGGATTTGGATGAGCGCGGAATTATCCGTATCGGTGCAGAAGTCCGGGCAGGTGATATCTTAGTGGGAAAGGTAACTCCAAAAGGGGAAACTGAACTGACCGCAGAGGAACGTCTGCTGAGAGCGATTTTTGGCGAAAAAGCCCGCGAGGTGCGGGATACTTCTCTAAAGGTGCCTCATGGGGAATACGGCATTGTGGTAGACGCAAAGGTATTTACCAGGGAAAACGGAGATGAATTGTCTCCAGGCGTCAATCAGTCTGTTCGCATTTATATTGCTCAGAAACGTAAGATTTCCGTTGGGGATAAGATGGCAGGCCGTCACGGCAATAAGGGTGTGGTTTCCCGTGTGCTGCCTGTGGAAGATATGCCGTTTTTGCCGAATGGACGTCCCCTGGATATTGTGCTGAATCCGTTGGGCGTGCCTTCCCGTATGAATATCGGACAGGTGTTGGAGATTCATTTATCTTTGGCGGCAAAGGCATTGGGATTTAATATCGCCACGCCTGTTTTTGACGGGGCGAAAGAAGAAGATATTATGGACACTCTGGAAATCGCCAATGATTACGTGAATATTGATGATTTTGAAGAGTTCCGTGAGAAATATAAAGAGATTTTACTGCCAGATGTGATGGAATATCTGGATAAAAATAAGGATCATCGAAAAGTCTGGAAGGGGGTTCCTCTGTCCAGAGACGGAAAAGTCCGGTTAAGAGACGGCCGTACCGGAGAATATTTTGACAGTCCGGTTACCATCGGCCATATGCATTATCTGAAACTTCACCATTTGGTGGACGATAAGATTCATGCCCGTTCCACAGGCCCTTATTCCCTGGTTACACAGCAGCCATTAGGAGGAAAAGCCCAGTTCGGCGGACAGCGCTTCGGGGAGATGGAAGTGTGGGCGCTCGAGGCCTATGGCGCATCCTATACGTTACAGGAAATCCTGACTGTAAAATCAGACGATGTAGTAGGCCGTGTGAAAACCTATGAAGCAATCATCAAAGGGGATAATATTCCAGAACCGGGCGTTCCAGAATCGTTTAAGGTATTGTTAAAAGAGCTTCAGTCCTTAGGTCTGGATGTGAGAGTTCTCAGAGAAGACAATACCGAAGTGGAAATTATGGAAACCATAGATTATGGGGAGACAGACCTTCATTCGATTATCGAGGGCGACCGCAGGCGAGAGGCGGACGAAGCCTACGATGACATGGGATATACCCAGCAGGAATTTGAAGGCGGCGAACTGGTAGATGTAGAAGTAGAGGAGGATGAAGACGCAGAGGATTTTGGAGATACGGAGGAAGAATTTGCAGCAAGAATGGAAGAAGATATGCAGATGACTCTGGATGAAGAGTAGGAAGGGGTAAATTGATGACGGAGACGATGAACAAACAGGAAGCCTATCAGCCAATGACCTTTGATGCAATTAAGATTGGTCTGGCATCCCCTGAGAAGATCAGAGAATGGTCAAGAGGCGAGGTTTTAAAACCCGAGACGATCAATTACAGAACTTTAAAACCAGAAAAAGACGGGCTATTTTGTGAGAAAATATTCGGACCCAGCAAGGACTGGGAATGTCATTGCGGTAAATATAAGAAAATCCGTTATAAAGGCGTGGTTTGTGACCGATGCGGCGTAGAGGTTACCAAGGCAACCGTCCGAAGAGAACGGATGGGGCATATTGAACTGGCGGCTCCGGTATCACATATCTGGTACTTTAAGGGGATACCCTCCCGGATGGGGCTGATTCTGGATTTAAGCCCGAGAACTCTTGAGAAAGTCCTCTATTTCGCCAATTATATCGTACTGGATCCGGCGGATTCCAGTCTGCAGTATAAACAGGTGCTCACGGAGAAAGAATATCAGGACGCCAGGGAAACGTATGGATATGATTTTCGCGTAGGAATGGGTGCAGAGGCAGTTCAGGAGCTTTTAGAGAGCATTGATCTGGAAAAAGAAACTCTGGAACTGCATAAGGGCCTGAAAGAATCCACCGGACAGAAACGGGCAAGGATTATCAAGAGACTGGAAGTTGTGGAATCTTTCCGGGGTTCCGGCAACCGTCCGGAGTGGATGATTATGTCTGTGATCCCTGTTATTCCGCCGGATCTGCGGCCCATGGTACAGTTGGACGGCGGCCGTTTTGCCACATCGGATTTGAACGATCTGTACCGAAGGATCATCAACCGCAATAACCGTCTGAAACGCCTGCTGGAATTGGGCGCGCCGGATATTATCGTGAGAAATGAGAAACGTATGCTCCAGGAAGCGGTAGACGCCTTGATCGACAATGGCCGCAGAGGCCGTCCAGTCACAGGGCCAGGAAACCGTGCATTGAAATCCCTTTCTGATATGTTAAAGGGAAAATCAGGCCGTTTCCGTCAAAATCTCCTGGGAAAACGTGTGGATTATTCCGGGCGTTCGGTTATCGTAGTAGGCCCAGAGCTGAAGATTTACCAGTGCGGACTTCCGAAAGAGATGGCAATCGAGCTATTTAAGCCGTTTGTTATGAAGGAATTGGTTGCAAACGGAACTTCCCATAACATCAAGAATGCCAAAAAGATGGTGGAGAAGCTGCAGCCGGAAGTCTGGGATATTCTGGAGGAAGTCATCAAAGAGCATCCCGTTATGCTCAATCGTGCTCCTACACTGCACAGACTAGGTATTCAGGCTTTTGAGCCGATTTTGGTAGAAGGAAAAGCGATTAAGCTTCATCCGTTGGTATGTACTGCGTTTAATGCGGATTTTGACGGTGACCAGATGGCGGTTCATCTTCCGCTGTCTGTGGAAGCGCAGGCGGAATGTCGTTTCCTGTTGTTATCGCCCAATAACCTGCTAAAGCCTTCCGACGGAGGTCCGGTGGCCGTGCCGTCCCAGGATATGGTGCTGGGGATTTACTATCTGACTCAGGAAAGACCAGGAAGTCTGGGAGAGGGGAAAATATTCCGAAATGTCAATGAGGCGATTTTGGCCTATGAAAATGGGGCCATCACCTTGCAGACAAAGATACACGTGCGTTGCAGCAAAAAAATGCCGGACGGCACACAAGTCCAAGGTCAGGTAACCTCCACATTGGGAAGATTTTTATTTAACGAAATTCTTCCACAGGATTTGGGATTTGTGGACAGGAGTATTCCCGGAAATGAAATGATGTTGGAAGTGGATTTCCATGTGGGCAAAAAAGGACTGAAACAGATTTTGGAAAAAGTCATCAATACCCACGGCGCCACAAAGACGGCTGAGGTGCTGGATGATATCAAAGCCATGGGCTATAAATATTCCACCCGTGCCGCTATGACGGTATCCATTTCCGATATGACTGTGCCGCCGGAGAAACCGGATCTGATTCAAAAAGCCCAGGATACAGTAGATTTGATTACCAAGAACTACAAGCGAGGTCTGATCACAGAAGAAGAGCGTTACAAAGAGGTAGTAGAAACCTGGAAGAAGACAGACGACACACTGACTCATGCGCTGCTGAGCGGGCTGGATAAATATAACAATATCTATATGATGGCGGATTCCGGCGCCCGTGGTTCTGACAAGCAGATCAAGCAGTTGGCCGGTATGCGCGGTTTGATGGCAGATACCACCGGCCATACTATTGAGCTGCCCATCACGTCAAATTTCCGCGAGGGACTCAATGTTTTGGAATATTTTATGTCCGCCCATGGAGCCAGAAAAGGTTTGTCTGATACGGCGCTGCGTACAGCGGATTCCGGGTATCTGACCAGGCGTCTGGTGGATGTTTCCCAAGAGCTGATTGTTCAGGAAGTGGACTGCTGTGAAGGGAAAGATACGATTCCGGGTATGTACGTGAAAGATTTCATGGATGGGAAAGAAGAAATCGAGAGCCTCCAAGAGAGAATTACCGGAAGATTTTCCTGTGAGACGATCAAAGACAAAGACGGTAATGTGCTGGTAAAAGCTAATCATATGATTACGCCGAAACGGGCGGCAAAAATCATGAGCCAGGGAGTAAACGAAAAGGGAGAATCTCTGGAACAGATTAAGATCCGTACCATTCTTACCTGCAAATGTCATGTGGGGATTTGTGCTAAATGTTATGGGGCAAATATGGCCACTGGCGAAGCAGTACAGGTGGGTGAGTCGGTAGGCATCATCGCTGCACAGTCTATTGGCGAGCCGGGTACGCAGTTGACCATGCGTACTTTCCATACTGGAGGTGTGGCTGGTGGAGATATCACACAAGGTCTTCCCCGTGTCGAGGAATTGTTTGAAGCGAGAAAGCCGAAAGGTCTGGCTATTATCACAGAAATTGCAGGCAAGGCTACCATCAGCGATACGAAGAAGAAACGCGAGATCACCGTTGCAAATGAGCAGACAGGAGATTCCAAAACCTATCTGATCCCTTACGGTTCTCGGATAAAAATCAAAGACGGGGATGAACTGGAAGCGGGAGATGAACTGACTGAAGGAAGCATCAACCCGCATGACATTCTGAAGATCAAAGGAGTGCGCTCTGTACAGGATTATATGATCCAGGAGGTACAGCGGGTATACCGGCTTCAGGGTGTGGAAATCAACGATAAGCACATTGAAGTTATCGTGCGGCAAATGCTGAAAAAAGTCCGTATTGAGACGAACGGGGATACAGAATTCCTCCCAGGTACGCTGGTGGATGTGCTGGAATTTGAAGACGAAAATCTGCGGATGGAAGAGATGGGCTTAGAACCTGCCAGCGGCAGCCAGGTTATGCTGGGTATCACAAAGGCTTCTCTGGCGACCAATTCTTTCTTATCAGCAGCGTCCTTCCAAGAGACGACCAAGGTATTGACAGAAGCAGCAATCAAAGGAAAGACCGACCCGTTAATCGGCCTGAAAGAAAACGTTATCATCGGCAAACTGCTTCCCACAGGAACCGGTATGAAGACTTACAGCGACGTGAAACTGGATACCGAAAAAGAAGAAGATGATTTTATTGATTTTAGTGAGGACTTCGAGTCGGATCTAGAAGAAGATTTGGATGTATCTATGACAGAGGGAGAACTCTATTTGTCAGAAATAGAAGAACTGCAAGATGTAGAGAAGCCGGAGGAAACCGAACAAATAGAAGAAATCGAACAGGCGGAGGAACCAGAAGAACCAGAGTCAGAAGAGACAGCGCAAGAAGAGCCGGAAGGAGAACTGGAAACCGCGACTACGATTACTTCTTAAATTTCTTTACTATGTAGAAAAGACATCACAAAAAAGGATATTCGCTTCCTGTGATGTCTTTTTTTGATAAAAAGTGGTGAAAACCGGGCATTTTCCCCTTGACAGGTAATTTCTAAGAGGATATAATACATGGAAGCGTGTTTAAATATGGAAAAATATTTTGCGCTTTCTTTATGAATAGCAGCCGCAGATTTCAGTAGTAGATGAATTTCGGGAGGTGAAATGGAATGCCAACATTTAATCAGTTAGTCAGAAAAGGAAGAAAAACAGCCGTAAAGAAATCAACGGCGCCGGCTTTGCAGAAAAATTTCAATTCTCTGAAAAAGAAAAGCACAGATTTGTCTTCTCCTCAGAAGAGGGGGGTTTGCACAGCGGTAAAAACTGCTACTCCGAAGAAGCCGAATTCTGCGCTTAGAAAGATTGCCAGGGTTCGTCTTTCCAACGGGATTGAGGTTACCAGTTATATTCCCGGCGAGGGACATAACCTGCAAGAGCACAGCGTTGTTCTGATCCGTGGTGGAAGGGTAAAAGACCTGCCTGGTACCAGATACCATATCATCAGGGGTACACTCGATACCGCAGGCGTTGCCAACAGAAAACAGGCCCGTTCCAAATATGGGGCAAAAAGACCGAAAAAATAATGAAAAAACGGAATCAATAGTTATTTCACAGACGAACGAGATTTGTACGGTATTCTATATACCCTTCCGGCTGCGGGTTAAATATAATTATTTACCAGTGCGAACATACGATTCTTGTGTGAGTACCTATGATTTAATCGAAGTGATTTATACGGACAAGTCCTCGCAGGGGACAAAGTCCCACTGACCATGATTAAGGAGGGAAGTAACGTGCCACGGAAAGGACATACCCAAAAGAGAGACGTGCTGGCAGATCCGTTATACAATAACAAGGTAGTGACCAAGCTGATCAACAACATTATGTTGGACGGCAAAAAGGGAGTTGCCCAGAAGATTGTATATCACGCGTTTGCCAGAGTAGAAGAGAAGGCTGGAAAGCCTGCTCTGGAAGTATTTGAAGAGGCGATGAACAATATCATGCCTGTATTGGAAGTAAAAGCAAGACGTATCGGCGGCGCTACCTATCAGGTACCGATTGAAGTACGCCCAGAGAGACGTCAGGCTTTGGCTCTGCGCTGGCTGACCATGTTTTCCCGTAAAAGAGGGGAAAAGACCATGGAAGAAAGGCTGGCAAATGAGCTGTTGGATGCCATGAATAATACAGGGGCATCTGTGAAGAGAAAAGAAGATATGCATAAGATGGCAGAAGCCAACAGAGCATTTGCGCATTATAGATTCTAGGAGGAAGAAGCATTGGCTGGAAGAGAATATCCATTAGAGAGAACCAGAAACATCGGTATTATGGCTCACATCGATGCGGGTAAGACAACTCTTACAGAGCGTATTCTGTATTATACCGGTGTAAACTATAAAATTGGGGATACACACGAAGGAACTGCAACCATGGACTGGATGGAGCAGGAACAGGAAAGAGGTATCACAATTACTTCCGCCGCTACTACTTGCCACTGGACTTTGCAGGAGAATTGCAAAACAAAACCGGGTGCCCTGGAACATCGTATCAATATTATTGATACACCTGGACACGTTGATTTTACAGTGGAAGTGGAGCGTTCGCTTCGCGTACTGGACGGCGCCGTAGGCGTCTTTTGTGCAAAAGGTGGCGTTGAGCCTCAGTCAGAGAATGTATGGCGTCAGGCTGATACCTACAACGTACCCCGTATGGCATTTATTAACAAAATGGATATCCTGGGTGCGGATTTCTATAATGCAGTAGACCAGATCAAGACCAGACTGGGCAAAAACGCAATCTGTCTTCAGCTTCCTATCGGAAGAGAAGATGATTTCAAGGGAATTATCGACTTGTTTGAAATGAAAGCCTACATCTATAACGATGAAAAAGGCGAAGACATTTCCATCGTGGATATCCCAGAAGATATGAAAGAAGATGCAGAGCTTTACCACACAGAACTGGTAGAAAAGATCTGTGAATTAGACGATGATCTGATGCTGGAATATCTGGAAGGGGAAGAGCCTTCAGTAGATGCGTTAAAAGCTGCTCTGCGCAAAGGAACTTGTGAATGTACAGCAGTTCCTGTATGCTGCGGAACTGCTTACAGAAATAAAGGTGTGCAAAAATTGTTGGATGCAGTCCTGGAATTTATGCCTGCACCTACGGATATCCCAGCCATTCAGGGCGAGGATATGGACGGCAATCCCATAGAAAGACATTCTTCCGATGACGAGCCGTTCTCAGCACTTGCATTTAAGATTATGACAGACCCGTTTGTGGGAAAATTGGCATACTTCCGTGTATATTCTGGTACGATGAACTCTGGTTCTTATGTACTGAATGCCACAAAAGGCAAGAAAGAACGTGTAGGACGTATCCTGCAGATGCACGCAAATAAGCGTGAAGAGCTGGATAAAGTTTATTCTGGCGATATTGCTGCGGCAATCGGATTTAAGCTCACGACTACCGGAGATACAATCTGTGATGAACAGCATCCGGTTATCCTGGAATCCATGGAATTCCCGGAACCCGTTATCGAGCTGGCGATTGAACCAAAGACAAAGGCAGGCCAGGGTAAGTTAGGTGAATCTCTTGCAAAACTGGCAGAGGAAGACCCCACATTCCGTGCTCACACCAATGTAGAGACAGGACAGACCATCATCGCCGGTATGGGCGAGCTGCATCTGGAAATTATTGTAGACAGATTGCTGCGTGAGTTCAAAGTGGAAGCAAACGTAGGTGCTCCACAGGTTGCTTATAAAGAAACCATCACAAAACCGGCAGATATCGAAAGCAAATATGCAAAACAGTCTGGTGGTCGCGGTCAGTATGGTCATTGTAAAGTAAAATTTGAGCCTATGGATGCCAATGGAGAAGAACTGTACAAGTTTGAGTCTACTGTTGTGGGCGGTGCGATTCCGAAGGAATACATTCCTGCCGTAGGCGAAGGAATTGAGGAAGCTATGAAAGCCGGTATTTTGGGCGGATTCCCAGTGGTAGGCGTGTATGCGAATGTATACGACGGATCTTACCATGAGGTGGACTCCTCTGAGATGGCTTTCCACATTGCAGGTTCCCTGGCATTTAAGGAGGCAATGCAGAAGTCATCCCCGATTCTGTTAGAGCCGATTATGAGAGTGGAAGTTACCACACCGGAAGATTATATGGGTGATGTAATCGGAGATATCAATTCCCGCCGGGGTCGTATCGAAGGTATGGACGATATCGGAGGAGGAAAAATGATCCGCGGATTCGTGCCGCTCTCCGAGATGTTTGGATACTCCACAGACCTGCGTTCGAGGACGCAGGGCCGCGGAAATTATTCCATGTTTTTTGAAAAATATGAGCCGGTTCCCAAGTCCGTACAGGACAAGGTTTTGTCTAAAAAAGGAGAATAAAAATTCCTTGCAAATACCGGTAAATTGCAATATAATGAGTAATAGTAGATTCTGATTTGCCCAGAGAGGGCTTATGTATTGAAGGAGGACGTTTAAAAAATGGCTAAAGCTAAGTTTGAGAGAACGAAACCACATTGTAATATTGGTACCATTGGACACGT
>CANOZK010000027.1 GCA_947571775.1 uncultured Lachnospiraceae bacterium
ATAATTCAGCAAAATCTTTTGGTTTGTAATTAGTGATGTTTGAAGTGTTCATAAAGAATACCTCCGTAAGTATATTAAAATACATTTAATCACTAATGTTAATGTTTTTGCTACTTATCGCTTCCTCCTAAAATAATGGTATAGTTAGTCGTTTGCAAAAAGCCCTTTTTCCTCAGCAATTTTTCTTACTTCCTGTTCGTCCAGACGGAGGATAAGAGCCGTCTGCCTTATGCTTTTGGTCGTCTCAAGGGCATTTATTATCATTTGTTTTCTTTCTTCTTGTATGCCTTCCAGTTTTGCTTCCTCCTGCTTTACGCGGATATCCGTTTCATAATCGTATTCGGCAATCAGCATATTTCTCACCTCGCTGCCCTTTCGTTTTAAATATTCTGCAAGAATACCGTTTTGGATACACTCCTCGATAGCCTTTTTCATGCCGTTTTCTTCTTTTTCATATTTTCTCACCATGTCAATGAACAGGCTGTATTCTTTTAAAATTCGGCATTTGTTCAGGATAGTATGCGATTTAACAGAATTAATATTGATAACTGTCACGACTAATTCTGCGGAATTTCTGCCAGGTATCTTCCGGTATGCATCTGACAAGCGTAACTCCTGTTCTGCAGGACAGTCCCGCTTTCCATTATAAAATACATAGAATTCCGGCAAAGGTATCTTTACCAGAGTTGTTCTGTAACGCGCCTCTGTCTCCACCAACTGTTCATAGGCTCTGCCCAGGTAGAGCAGCATCCGCAGAGGCATATTGGGGTTTATGGTGCTCTGGTGTTCCATAAGTTCTAGTATCTCATGATTGATGACCGCCGACAGGTCGTTTTTGAAATTCATATACAGGACGTCTTCAACTTTTATCTTGCGGATCAGCTCTGTGTTTTTCAGTTCTGTGTTGTGAAGCGCATTGTACAGACTGAGCAGATTTTTCTCCGCGGTTTCGTCGCTGTAAAAAATATCAACAAACACGCTGTCCTTATATTTCTTGTTCTCTTTAGCCATTATACACCTGCTTTAGAAAAAAATCAGTATTTTTTTGGATTTATGTGATTGAAGTGTCCGATTCGCTTCTTTGTTTCAAATTATCATTACCTGTTTTTCCTTTATTTTCTTTGTACGTATGTCTTTACAATACCAATGACTTTATTATACAATAGGAACGAAAGCAGACACAATGAATTGATAATTCAATAAATATGGACTGTTATCAAAATGTTTCATTTGGAGGTCATTCCCTATATGTATGCCATTAAGTTTTAGGCACAGATAACCGATAATATTAATAATAGATAAAGTTCGGTCAGAATCAGCGGTTTTGCTTTTTTGCAAAGCGAAACTATTTATTGACTTATCCGGCCGAAAATGATAAGATGAATGTGGAGATATAGATACATAAAATATCAGAGGGATGTGAGGCAATGAGAAGTGCTAACAGACTCTTGGTGTATGAACATACATACATAGCTGTGGACATATATAAATGCGGGGAGACACATTCACTTCTGCCGCCCGAAAAGCGGAAGGGCGAAGGGCTGTGTATTGATTTTGGGGGAGATGTACTTATATTGAGCTGTTTTTATGGAAATCAGATTCGCGCTCCCTGTGTAGTGTGAGTCGTCCAGAAAATAAAAAAACACAGATAACCAAGGATATTGAGAAAGGATAGATAATTATAATGGCAAAGAAAAGATTAAAAAAATTATTAGCTTCTGCACTGGCAGTAAGCATGGCTGCCACACTTCTGCCGGCAGCAGTAATGGCAAATGCAGATGCAGAAATTGTAAATGAACCAATTGCTCTCGAGATGGATTTAGCAACAGATGCGGAGGCAGTTCCACAAGCTACAACCCAATTACTTACTGATGCATGGGCAGGAGTGTGGAAGAATATGACTTCAGCGAATTTTGATGCTTCCTATCCAAACTATCAGCAGAATCAGAAGCAGATTATAGCAGTTGAACCAGATCCTGCTAATAACACAGTTACTGTTTATGCAGATATAGCTGAAATGAAAGCATATAAGCTTGGGGGTGCTCCTACTGACGCGAATTGGTGTACAATAGGAATAACTTTGCCGGAAAGCGGTGTTAGCTTTAAGGACGGTTATTATGTATTATTGAGTAGTGATAGTAAATTTACACCTAGTGGAGTAACAGCTTCAGAAAAAACAGGTTTTCGGTGGGTAGGTGCAGCAGAAGGCAAAAAGACTAATTTCCCAGTATCCGTAAATGGAGAGGAAACCGCAGTTGTAGTAACCACAAAATCACCTTCTATTACTACAAATACATCTACTGCAAGTATTGCACAGGAAGAAAAAGTAAATGTAGACTTTACACCAGATCTTCCTAAAGGCTCAGCTGTTCAGATTTCAGCTAATAACGATTGTGTAGCAGTATCACAGAGTGGAAATACTGCAATAATTACTGGTAAAAACCCTGGGGTAGCGGAGGTTACTGCTACCGCAACACTTGTTAAGGGTGAAGGAAACATGGTTGTAACTGCTAAATGTACAGTTACAGTAGCAGAAAAATCTTCTACTGGCGGCGACGCAATCGTAACACCAGAACCTACAACAACAGTAGATCCTTCTGTAACACCAGATCCTTCTGAGACACCAGACGCTTCCGTAACACCAGATCCATCTGAGACACCGGACGCTTCCGTAACACCAGAGCCAACAGGCACACCAGGAATAAACACACCAGAACCTACACCGACAGAACCTGTTAAAAAAGGTGACGAAGTAGAGACAAAAGCTGGTACTGTTGTGGTAACAAACACAAAAACAAAAACCGTTGCTTTTGACACTGTTGACGACGCAGAGACAATTGTAACTGTTCCTAAGACAGTAAAAATTGATGGAGTTGCTTATACCGTAACTACAATCAAAGCCAGTGCGTTTGCAGATAGCAAAAAACTGACAAACGTTACGATTCCAGCAACCATAACAGCAATCGGCAAGAATGCATTTGCAGGCTGCTCAAAGCTGACAAAAGTTACTGTAAAATCAACGAAACTGAAAGCAATTAAAGCAAACACATTTAAGGATTGTAAAGCGCTTACCAGCATTTCACTTCCTAAGTCTGTAACATCAATCGGTAAAAATGTATTTTCAGGTTGCTCAAAACTGAAAACCATTACCATTAAAGCAACAACCCTGAAAGTGAAAAAAGGCGCGTTCAAAGGTATCGCTAAGAATGCTGTAATCAAGGTTCCAAAGAGCAAAGTAAAAGCATTCTCTAAGATACTGAAAAAAGCCGGCTTCAAAGGCAAAGTAAAAGCAATCTAAGAAATGAATGGTTATGTATCGGCCTTGAAAGAGGCTGATACAAAAAAGTTACTAAATAATTAATTAAAATGAATGAATGTATTGAGTTTTTCAAAGGGCGGGGAGGAGAACCCCGCCCCTTTGTTTCTGCGGATTTATATCCGCTCAAATTCTGTATATCCTAAATATGCCCCATGTTTTCGGGTTTTATGTACAAAAAAAGTTTACCAAATTGTTACAAAATTTCTAATTAAAAGGGGTGGTAAAATAGAAAGAAATAAGATATAATAACTAACATGAAGATGTATGAAGAATAGGAAAGCAGACTGCCGTTCCCAGGCTTTTCTGAAAAAAGAAAAACCGGCCTTTTCTGGACAGGCTTCCGCCAGGTTCCAAATATGGCAGAATTACAAGAAATACACCAAAAAAATTCAGTCTTTCCAAATATCTTCTTGACAAACAGAAGATAAAAGGATAATATATCTTCATAGTGATTATTCCGGCTTGTTTGAATGGGTGGAATGTACATAAAAACAATTTTTTGCACAATGTATTTTGCGTTTTGCCAGATTTTTGATTTCTGAATGGGGTGCAGCGTATCATAAAGAAACAAAGCGCAGGACGAAAGAGCAGACGGCGCGGAGAAAGCTTTTACGTACATCGGCGGAAAGAAGACAAGCGGAACAGTCATGCAATGAATAACTGGAATTGTTCAGGTGGATTAGAAAGGGGAGTATATTAGAAATAGAATACTTCCAAAGGCACAGCCTGCGAACAATTACCCAAACAACCTATTTAATTAAGGAGGAGACGGAAAGTTATGAACAGACAACAAAAAAACAGAAAGGACAGACGTCGGTTCGCAAGACTGATGAGTCTGGCACTCTCTGCATCCATGGTGTTGAGCAGTAGCGTAATTGCTTACGGCAGCCCGATAATGGATCCCAATGCAGCGGCAGCAGTGATAGCTGAACAGGCAGCTGAAGATATTGCTGTGGAACAGCAGGCAGGTGATTTAACGGCCGCTGAAGTAGTAGAATTATCAGCTAATAATACCTCTAATAAACTTATGTATGGTATGACTTTCGCTGAATTGGAGGAGCAGATAAAAACTAACATAATATTTAAAGCTACGGATGCTATGACCGGCACTGTTAAGCAACTGGTCTATGGTACAGATTATGAATTTGATACGGATTACGGATTATTCGCAATATCTGAGAATGCATTCAATAAATATGTCAGTGCGAATGGGTATGAAGTGAAATTCAAAGGATTAGGTGCTTATAAGGACAACGCGGGCTTTAAGGATGCACAGACGGTTACGATAGAGAAGTTGACTGTCAGCGAAGGCGATGCAATTAGCGTAAATTTATCTAGCAGAAAAAATTCAACTTATACAGGTGTTTATACAGGAAAAGAGCAGAAACCAGATATAGAAAATGTAACAGTTAGTATTACTAAGCATCCAAAAACAGGAAGTTCTTTCACAATTTCCGCTAACCGTTCAGATGATTTTGCTCATATAATAGGCGATGTGAGTTATGAAAACAATGTGAATATTGGAACTGGTAAGGTAATAGTTAAGCTGAATAATAATTATTCTGCTGGTAACAAAGTGGGAGAAGCAACATTTGCGATTGCTGGGGTTTCCATATCTGACAATGCTGTAATTGAGTATATAGGCTCGAAAGAGTTTAATTACAATGGTCTGCCTCAAGGACCTGGCGAAGATAATATCAAAGTTACTGTTGGCGGCAGGGAACTGACAGCAGGGACAGATTTTACAGTTGAGTATATGATATCGGATAATGGTACTTGGAGAAACTATCCAGTTTCTGACGGCAAGCCAAAAAGTGCAGGTACATACCGTGCTATAATTAAAGGTTTAGGAAATTATGGTGGGCAATTTGATGTAGAAGATACACAAATTATTAAACAGTTACAGTTTGAAATTAAAGGCAATAATGACTTTAATGAGAATAATATTAGGATTACAGTACCAGATCAAGCTTACACTGGAAAAGCTCCCAATGTTATGGAATCTTTAAAAGTAGAAGACTGGATTTCAAAAGCAACACTTCAGAACAACACAGATTATGAATTCGTTCGTTATGAGGATGCTTCAGGAGCAGAAATTACTAACACAGCCACAAAGATGGTTGAGCCAGGTTATTACTACGTTGTAGTTAGAGGAAAGGGCGCTTATAAGTCTGATACAATCCGTACATCATTCCGTATAGTAGATGGCACGCTTGACAACGCCGTAGTAGAGTGGACTAACAACAATGTAGAGTACAATGGAGAACGCCATGCACCGAAGGTTTCTGCTGTGAAAATTCCTATCCAGAATGGAAATGGAAGTGGATACGTAACGTTGGATAAATCAGACTATACATACGAAGATGATGATCCAAGGGAATTTGTTGATGCAGGCACCTACCAAGTTACAATCGTTGGAAAGAACAGATACAAAGGAACAGAGATAGTTGCAGAGTATACAATCAGTCCAAGAGCCATTACTGAGGCTAATCAGGTTGAGGTAACTGCAGTAAATGTCCAGTCAAAAGCAGACGGTAAGAAGAGACTGTGTGTTGTTGTAAAAGACAAAGGTCTGATGGTAACTGATCAGGATGGCAAAGCTCAGCCAAGAGAACTGAAATTAGGCAAAGATTATGAGTATAAAGATAATGGCAATGGTACAGTAACTGTTAGAGGTCTGTACAATTATAATAAAGAGCAGGGTAAGTCAATTGGCACAGCAAATAAAATGCCTTTGGGTGATGCTAAGATTACTGCGGTATTGACAGCCGGTTCCCTTCAGTATGCAAACAAAGCTCTTACGCCGCAGGCAAGCGAGTTTACAGTAAGAGAAGAAGGGGCTACGCCAGTTGAGTTAAAAGCAGGCACAGATTATGAGGTAGTAGGTTATATTGATAACAATAAGGCTGGAACAGCGATTGCCATACTGAATGGTAAAGGCTCTTATGAGGGCTTAAAGCAGGTAGAATTCGAGATCAAAGGAATCGACTTGTCTGCAAATTATACCATACTGAAAGATGGACTGCTGGACGAGGTTTCTTACAGCCCTACGGCTAATAAAGATTATGCAAATGATATTAAAGAAAACTTGGATCGCCGTGTTATTGCAGCGACAGCCGACATGGCTAAAAAGACTCTTATAAGGGGTAAAGATTATAGAGTTGAGTTCCGCTTGAACGGCGAAAGAGTAACAGAAGTAAGGAATGCAGGAGTATATACCGTTGTTGTAGAAGGTATGGGTGAATATTCAGGCGAATTGACAACCATCTTTACTATCCACGGAACTGACATCAATACTGTATTGTCTGCGTCTTTGAGCCAGAATTCTTTCGATTACGCTGGCCAGGCTATTGAGCCAGAAGTGACTGTAACAACCAAAGCAAACATGGACGCTCTGGTAAAAGGCAAAGATTACGAGATCGTTTATGCAGACAACAACAAAGTTGGTAAAGCATATGCAATTGTAAGAGGTTTAGGCGCTTACGAAGGCAGTATCTCCTTAGAGTTTGAGATCACAGGAGATCCAAGCATCACACCAGTACCAACACCAGGAGATGAAAAACAGACTCAGGATATTACCACAAAATATGGCAATACTCTAAGCAGACAGCTTGGTTTTACAATGACTCAGACCGTTAAGGGAGCTAAGACCTCTGTTACCTTTACATCTTCTAATCCAAAAGTAGCTACTATTGACAAGAACGGAAAGATCACTTGTAAAGCTGTTGGTACAACTGTAATCACAACAACTGCAATCGAATCCGACGAATATAAGGCGGTAACCAAGAAACTAACCCTGACTGTAATGCCGAAGAAAGTAGGCGTGAAGTCTCTGAAATCCACAAAGAAACGTCAGGTGGTTGTTAAGAGTGCTACAACAACAGCAGGCAACGACGGATATCAGATCCAGTACAAGAACAACGGTACAACAAAGAGAGTTGGCGTGAAGACATCTAAGAAGTCTGTGACCAGAACTCTGAAGAGTCTGAAATCTGGAACAAACGTTCAGGTAAGAATCCGCGCTTACAAGAAAGTAGACGGAAAGACTATCTTTGGACCGTACTGCAACTGGAAGAAAGTAAAAGTTAAATAATTGTAAGCAAGAATTAGATTCTTCTTATAAATAGGGAGAAGGGGTATCATTGGATGATATCCCTTTTCCCTATTGTAATTTGATGGGGCGGGTTCAAAAAAATTTTAGCTAGTACAACCTAAGAATAAATTTATACTATTACGTAAAGATATTGGATTGATTTCATTTTTATTGAATGATAATATAATGAATATGACTACTGCAATTATCATATTTGTGAAAAAGAATTCCGTTTGAAACATCTGTTGATTTTTTGTTTGAAGGAAATGAGCTGGCATATAGATTATTACTGAAATCTGTGATAAGATAAAATAAAACACAGGCAGACAGGAGAAAAAAACACAAATGAAAGCCGAAACCACACTTGCAAAGACATTCGAGAGCGAGGTGCAGGATATGTGCAATCTAAGTGAAGGCGTAGAAAAAAGAGGAATACAAAAGGGAATTATGTCGTCTATTCAGAACTTAATGGAGAGTATGGGCTGGTCTGCGGAACAGGCAATGACAGCGCTGAAGATTCCAGAAGCAGAGCAAATCCAATATATCGGCGGATTAAAGAAATGAAACGATTATTTAGCAGCCGTGATTTATGGAACCTGATTATACCATTAATTATTGAACAATTTTTATTGATTTTCGTAGGATTGGCAGACTCTGTTATGGTTGCCTCTGTGGGGGAAGAAGCCGTTTCAGCAGTATCTTTAATCGACTCTGTTATGATTCTTTTGATCAACGCATTCACCGCTCTGGCGACAGGCGGAGCCATTATAGCAGGGCAGTCCATTGGGAAAGGCAAACCGGAAGAAGGCTGCCTAGTGGTCGATCAGCTTGTTCTTTTTATCAGCTGGCTATCCGTTGTGATTATGGCGCTGCTTTATCTGGGAAAGCCGTTTGTACTTCATGTGGTTTTCGGAAATATCGACCGCTTAGTTATGAAAAACTGCAATATTTATCTGTTAATCGTGGCAGCGTCCATTCCGTTTATAGCGCTGTATAATGCAGGAGCAGCAATTTATCGAGCGATGGGCGATTCCCGGACGCCTATGCTGATGTCTTTGCTGATGAATGGGCTGAACTTGTTGGGCAATGCTGTACTAATATATGGAATGGGAATGGGCATTGAGGGGGCGGCGATCCCTACTCTGGTATCGCGCATATTTGCCGGAATCGTGATGGTGGTTCTGCTGCTGAATCCGAAGAAAACCCTTCATGCGACAAAACTGTTGGGTATCCGTTTGAATAGCGGGATATTAAAGAAAATCCTCTCTATCGGTATCCCATATGGCCTGGAAAACAGCATGTTTCAGTTGGGAAAAATACTGGTTCTCAGTCTGGTGTCCACGTTCGGGACGGTGTCCATCGCCGCCAATGCCGTGAGTAATTCCGTATGTACCTTTGCAGTCCTTACTGGGCTGGCTACCGGGTACGCGCTGTCTTCCGTGACGGCCCAGTGCGTGGGAGCCGGAGATTATGAGCAGGTTCGCTATTATACAAAAAAGATTATGTCCATCGCTTACATCAGTATGTTTCTGATGAATGTGCTGATTGTTTTATTGCTGCCGGTCATCATGAAGGTTTACAGCCTTTCGCCGGAAACGGGAGCGCTGGCTTCCCGAATTATTATTTACCATAGTATCTGCGCGGTTCTTATCTGGCCCTCGTCGTTTACACTGAGCAATGCACTGCGGGCCTCCAACGATGCCAGATATTGTATGGTTGTTTCTGTTTTATCCATGTGGATTTTCCGCATTGGGTTCAGTTACGTTTTGGCTCAATATTTTCAAATGGGCGTTTTGGGAATCTGGGTAGCCATGACGATTGACTGGCTTGTAAGGACAATCCTTTTTATCGTCCGTTACATACGGGGTAAATGGCAATTTATCAAAATTTAAAAGTACATTACCACATTAGAGGAGGAAGAGTTTGTGAAAAGAGAAACCGTAATTGTCCTGGATTTTGGCGGACAATACAATCAATTGGTGGCAAGGCGTGTCCGGGAATGCAAGGTTTACTGTGAAATTTATTCCTATAAAACGCCTCTGGAAAAAATCAAAGCGATGGCCCCAAAAGGTATCATTTTGACTGGAGGCCCAAATAGCTGCTATGCCTCCGACGCCCCTGCCTATTCCAAAGAATTGTTTGAATTGGGAATTCCTGTATTGGGACTTTGTTACGGCGCCCAGCTTATGCAGCTCTTGCTGGGCGGAAAAGTAGAAAAAGCGCCTGTGCGGGAATATGGAAAAACAGAAGTGACAGTAGATACCAATTCCCCGTTGTTCCATGAAGTATCATCCACAACCATCTGTTGGATGAGCCATTTTGATTATATCGCCCAGACCGCACCGGGATTTGACATAACCGCCCACACGGCGGACTGCCCCGTGGCTGCGGCGGAAGACAAGGAGAAAAGATTATATGCGATTCAGTTTCACCCGGAAGTGCTACACACACAGGAGGGAACAAAAATGATCTCCAACTTTGTGTATCGTGTATGTAACTGTGCCGGAGATTGGCGAATCGAATCTTTTGTAGAAGAGTCCGTCCGCGCAATTCGCGAAAAAATAGGAGATGGGAAAGTGCTCTGTGCCCTGTCTGGAGGGGTAGATTCCTCTGTGGCGGCTGTATTGCTGTCCAAAGCAGTGGGAAACCAACTGACCTGCGTCTTCGTTGACCATGGACTTCTTCGGAAAAACGAAGGAGATGAGGTGGAGCAAGTATTCGGTTCTGCCGGCTCCTGCCAATTAAACTTCATTCGGGTAAATGCGCAGGAACGATTTTATGCCAAATTAAAGGGCGTAGAAGATCCAGAAAGAAAGAGAAAAATCATCGGCGAAGAATTTATCCGGGTTTTTGAAGAAGAGGCAAAGAAAATCGGCGCGGTAGACTTCCTAGTTCAGGGCACCATCTACCCCGATGTGGTAGAAAGCGGGCTTGGCGGTGAATCCGCAGTAATCAAATCCCACCATAATGTGGGCGGACTGCCCGATTATGTGGATTTCAAAGAAATTATTGAGCCGCTGCGGGATTTGTTCAAGGACGAAGTCCGAAAAGCCGGCCTGGAATTGGGTATCCCAGAAAATCTGGTGTACCGCCAGCCATTCCCGGGACCAGGTCTGGGTATCCGCATCATCGGTGAAGTAAACGCCGAAAAAATAAAAATCGTACAAGACGCAGATGCCATTTACCGGGAAGAAATAGCAAATGCAGGATTGGACAGAAGCATAGGACAGTATTTCGCAGCCCTTACGAATATGAGAAGCGTCGGGGTTATGGGAGACGAACGGACATATGATTATGCGGTTGCACTGAGAGCAGTGAATACCGTGGATTTTATGACCGCTGAGGTGGCGCAGATTCCCTGGGAAGTTTTGCAGAAAGTGTCTAGTAGGATTGTGAATGAGGTGGGACATGTGAATCGAGTGATGTATGATATTACTAGTAAACCACCGGGGACGATTGAGTTCGAATAGTAAACAGAAAGCCGGGAAGCCGCATAAACAG
>CANOZK010000028.1 GCA_947571775.1 uncultured Lachnospiraceae bacterium
TGTGTGCTACTTGTGTGCTATGTGTGTGCTACGCTTCAAAATTCAGCACTTTTTACCACAATTTCAGAAAATGCAGATATAGAGAAAACCCTTGAAAATACTGAACTTTCAAGGGTTTTACTAATTTCTTTAATTTTCTTGTAATTATCTCTTGGAGAACTGCGGCGCACGGCGCGCTCCTTTGAGACCGTATTTCTTTCTTTCTTTCATTCTTGGATCTCTGGTCAAATATCCTGCTGATTTTAAAACAGGTCTGAAATCCTTATCGGCTTCCAGAAGCGCTCTGGCAATGCCATGGCGGATCGCTCCAGCTTGTCCGGTAAATCCGCCGCCGTGAACGTTTACCAGCACATCGTATTTATCAAGGGTTTCTGTGGCAACCAGTGGCTGGCGCACAACTACCTTTAAGGTTTCCGCTCCCAAGTAGTCGTCGATATCTCTTTTATTAATCGTGATTTTGCCGGTTCCTGGTGTCAGATATACTCTCGCAACTGATTTTTTTCTTCTTCCTGTTCCATAAAATCTTGCGTTATCCAATCTTCTCTACCTCCTAATTAAAATGTTATGGTTTCCGGTTTCTGGGCTGCATGTTTGTGATCCGGTCCTGTATATACAAATAGCTTCCGATACATTTTCCTTCCCAGGGGGCCTTTCGGGAGCATGCCTTTTACAGCAAGTTCGATTACTTTTTCCGGTTTTCTTTCTAACATTTCACTTAGTGTAGTTTCTTTCATTCCGCCTACATAATCGGAGTGATTGTAATAAATCTTTTGAGACATTTTTTTTCCGGTTACTTTGATCTTCTCCGCATTTGTCACAATCACATAGTCCCCGGTATCTTGGTGGGGAGTAAATTGCGGCTTATTTTTTCCTCTTAAAATCTTGGCTATTTCAGAGGACAGGCGTCCCAGTGTGCAGCCTTCCGCGTCCACTACATACCATTTCCTCTCGATTTTATCTGGATTAGCCATATATGTTTTCATGGTTTTCCCTCCTGAAATTTAACAATTACATTTCTTTCGTCATGTCGTTATATCCTGTAAAATGCTTTTACCGGGGCATTGGATCGAGCATTTTCCAATTATGTCACATTTAGTAATTATATTATAGGAAAATTTCTGTGTCAACTAGATTTTCATAAATTTTGGGTGAAAATGCAGACAAAATATAACCGGTGAAGTTATCTGAACTATCACGAGAAAATTCCTTCTTCCGGGTTTGACGGTATTGTGATAAAAACGGAAATATGTTACTATTTAAAGCAGCAGATAAAAATCAAGTATACAGAACAAAGAGAATAGGATGTGAAAAGCAATGAAAAGAATTGGACTATTAACCAGCGGCGGGGACTGCCAGGCGCTCAATGCTACGATGCGCGGGGTGGTAAAGGGACTGAGTACAGCGATTGATGATTTGGAGGTATACGGTTTTGACGACGGGTACCGGGGACTGATTTACAGCAAATATCGGATGCTGACTTCCAGAGATTTTTCTGGAATTCTCACCCAGGGCGGAACGATCCTTGGAACTTCCAGGCAGCCGTTTAAGCTGATGCGGGTGCCGGACGAGAAGGGGCTGGACAAAGTAGAGGCCATGAAGCACACGTATTATAAGCTATGCCTGGATTGTCTGGTGATTCTGGGAGGAAACGGCACGCAGAAGTCGGCCAACATGCTCAGGGAAGAAGGACTGAACATTATCCATCTTCCAAAGACCATAGACAATGATATCTGGGGAACGGATATGACGTTCGGGTTTCAGAGCGCGGTAAATATTGCCACAGATGCCATCGACTGTGTGCACACCACAGCAGCCTCCCATGGGCGGGTGTTTATTGTGGAAGTGATGGGACATAAAGTGGGAAGCCTGACTTTGCACGCAGGTGTAGCCGGCGGGGCGGACATTATTTTGATTCCAGAAATCCCCTTTGATATCCATAAGATCATTGACGCCATCAACCGCAGGAGCAAGGTAGGCAAACGGTTTACCATATTGGCGGTGGCAGAGGGCGCGATATCTAAAGAGGACGCCAAGCTCTCCAAGAAAGAATATAAGGCGAAGCTGGAAAAAAGGGCGAAGAAATATCCGTCCGTTTCTTATGAGATTGCACATCAGATCGAGAAAGAGACAGGAAACGAAGTGCGCATCACCGTACCAGGACATACCCAGCGGGGAGGCAGTCCCTGTGCCTATGACCGCGTGCTGTCAACCAGGATCGGGGCCGGCGCTGCAAAATGTATCATAGAAGAAACATATGGAGTTATGGTGGGAATCGTAAATGGAAAGATCCAGACGATTCCTCTGGAAGAATGCGCAGGCAAGCTGAAAATGGTATCTGAAAAGGATCAGCTGGTAAAGGCTGCAAAACAGATCGGGATCAGTTTTGGGGATTGATAAATTATATCAGACAGGAGTAGATTATGGGTTATACGGCTCTCTATCGGAAATTTCGTCCGAATAATTTTACAGATGTAAAAGGACAAGAGCATATCGTAACAACCTTAACCAACCAGTTAAAAAACGATCGAGTGGGCCATGCCTATTTGTTCTGCGGAACCAGAGGAACTGGCAAAACCAGCGTGGCCAAGATTCTGGCCAGGGCTGTGAACTGCCAGCATCCGGCAGACGGCAGTCCCTGCAACCAGTGCGAAAATTGCAGGGAAATCCTGTCGGGGACTTCCTTAAACGTGATCGAGATCGATGCGGCTTCCAACAATGGGGTGGATAATATCCGGGAAATCCGGGATGAGGTGGCTTACCGCCCCACAAAAGGCAGATATAAAGTCTATATTATCGATGAGGTTCACATGTTGTCGGCAGGGGCATTCAATGCCCTGCTGAAAACATTGGAGGAACCTCCTTCTTATGTGATTTTTATTCTGGCGACCACAGAAGCCCATAAAATACCAATTACGATTTTATCCCGCTGCCAGAGATACGATTTCCGCAGGATTTCCACAGATACGATTTCCGCCCGGCTTTCGCAGCTCCTTGAGGCCGAGGGTGAGAAAGCGGAGGAAAAAGCTGTTCAGTATATTGCAAAAGCCGCCGACGGTTCGATGCGGGATGCTCTTAGCCTGCTGGAACGCTGCATCGCTTTTTATATGGGAGAAACGCTGACCTATGACAAGGTTATGGATGTACTGGGGGCGGTGGACACCGAGATTTTCAGCAAGCTGCTTCGCAGAGTCATAGACGGGGATGTGACGGAATCTATACACATTTTGGAGGAAATAATCTACCAGGGAAAAGAGTTGGGACAGTTTGTCAATGATTTTATCTGGTATATGCGCAATCTTTTGCTGATTATGACTTCTCCGCAGGGGGAGGAAATCGTGGATATGTCTTCTCATATGCTGTCTTTTCTGAGAGAAGAAAGCAAGCTAATATCCCCGGAAATTCTGATGCGGTATATCCGAATATTTTCGGAATTGTCCAACCAGATACGCTATGAGACGCAAAAAAGGGTGCTGGTGGAAATCGCTTTGATTAAGCTGTGCCGCCCTGCCACGGAGACCAATCTGGATTCTGTGCTTGATCGAATACGTGTTCTGGAAAAACAAATGGAAGAAGGCGCTTTTGTGAGCCGTCCGGTATCTTTGCCGCCGCAGCCGCCGTCCGAAATTTCTTTGCCGGAACCGGAGGAAATCGAAAAACCGCAAAGAGCGGCTCCAGAAGATTTGCAGAAAGTTATGGAAAACTGGAGCGCAATTATCGCGGAAATGACCGGAGGATTCAAGGAAATGCTGCTGCGCAGCGTGCCAAAGTATTCGATTGCAGAGGACCAAGAGCCTGTGTTGTATGTGGAATTTCAGAATTATCTGGCAGAGGCTTATGTAAAGAAACCAGAGAGAAAACAGGAGCTGGAAGCTCTGATCGCAGAGAAAATCGGAAAGTCTGTGCAGGTGGAAATGCTGATGGAAAATCGCCATCAGCACAAAGATTTGGCAGAATTATCCGTGGATGATATAATAAAAGAAGAGATTCATATGGATGTAGAAATAGAAGATTAATCTGGAGGATGAGTAAAATGGCAAAAAGAGGTGGATTTCCCGGAGGAATGGGAATGCCCGGCAATATGAATAACCTGATGAAGCAGGCACAGAAGATGCAAAAACAGATGGAGGAAAGCCAAAAAGAGCTGGAAACAAAAGAATTTACCGCCACTGCCGGAGGCGGCGCTGTGGAAGTGACTGTGAACGGAAAGCGGGAGCTGGTAAAGGTGAAGCTTGAGGAGGAAGCCGTGGATCCGGACGATGTGGAGATGTTGGAGGATCTGATTATGGTGGCTGTCAACGATGCGCTGCATCAGGTAGAAGAATCCACGGCTGCGGCTATGTCCCGTTTCACAGGCGGCCTGGGCGGGGGATTTCCCTTCTGATGGAATATTACAGCAGCCATATCAGCAACTTAATTGAACAGTTATCCCGTCTTCCCGGCATTGGGGTAAAATCCGCCCAGCGGCTTGCGTTTCACATTATGAATCTGCCAAAGGAGGAGGTAAACCTGCTTGCCTCTTCCATGACGCAGGCCAGGGAGAAAATACAATACTGCAAATCTTGCTTCACACTGACAGATGAAGAGTTTTGTCCAATCTGCCGCAATTTACGGCGGGATCAGAATCAGATTATGGTAGTGGAAAATCCCCGCGATCTGGCCGCGTATGAAAAAACCGGAAAATATGAGGGCGTATACCATGTGCTGCATGGGGCGATTTCTCCCATGCTGGGTATAGGACCCGATGAAATCCGTCTCAAGGAATTGATGCAGAGATTGCAGAGCCAGGAAGTCCAGGAGGTCATCATTGCTACCAATTCCAGCCTGGAGGGGGAAACGACTGCTATGTATATCAGCAAGCTGGTAAAGCCCACGGGAATCAAGGTGACACGGATTGCCAGCGGCGTGCCGGTGGGCGGTGATTTGGAATATATTGATGAAGTAACTTTGTTGAGAGCTTTGGAAGGAAGAGTGGAATTATAAAATGAAGAAAATCCGTATGAATAAGAATGGCCGTGCGCCGCAGGATGAGGGCGGGGAAGAATTTTATGATTGTATCAAGGATCTGGTCAATCATCCAGTTGTATTGGAGATGAAGAACTATATCCAACATGGGACGACCACCTGCTATCAACATTGCCTGAATGTGGCTTATTATAATTTCCGGCTCTGCAAATTTCTGGGGCTGGATGCCCGGCGCGCCGCCAGGGCCGGTATGCTTCACGATTTCTTTTTGTACGACTGGCATGAATATGCGGCAAAAACCGGAGATCATTTTCACGGACTTCGACATCCCAGAAAAGCATTGGAAAATGCCAGGAAATATTTTACTTTGACTCCTCTGGAGGAGGAGATCATCTTAAAGCATATGTGGCCTCTGACCGTGATTCCGCCTGTCCATGCCGAGGCATTCGTGATATGCTTGACGGATAAATACTGTGGACTGTGTGAGACGGCCGGCGACCGTCACAAGCTGCTTTATCGGAGATTCCCTTTATATAGGAGAATGCTGCGGTCGATTAGCTTTCTTCATCCATAAAAGCGGCTGCGCAGTCTCCCGGCAAAGGCTGGTATCCCAGAAGAAAAAGCGTATAAAGGATTCCCTGCGTGATCATTCCGGCCATAGTCACAATCGTGGAAAGCCGGGTAGTCTGAAGGGCCAGATGTTCCATCCAACCGGACGCACTGACAATTCCGGTGATGGCGATATGTCCGACGGGAGGCAGCTTTTTTTGTACGCCGGCGCCTGGGCGCAGGGCGCCGTTTGCGACGGTGACAAAGCCCAGGTGTTTTTTTGTGCCCAGGGAAGCATCAATGGCTACATAAAGTCCATGGGGATGCAGGTGGGTAATTTCTTCTAAGGCTTTTTCGAGATTTAGCGCATGGATGGGCTGATTGAGCGTGCCGTAAATCTGGCTGTGGATCAGCGGACATTCGGACAGGCAGTAGCCCACATACGGGCCAAGGCTGTCCCCTGTAATCCGATCCGTGCCGATGCAGATAAACACAAGCTCGTTCCAATTTTTTTCGTGATTTCGGATACACTTTTCCAGAGAAGCTCCCAGCATGGCATAAGAATTCTTTTGACTGGCGTTGATATAGAAAGTCATGGGCTTTACTCCTCCCTCTTGGGCATTTATGTTTCATCTTATCCATTTTCCAGAAAAATATTCCTTTTACCAAAATCCCATTTGGCGGTATCTCCTGTCGAAGCGGGTCATACGATAATTCCATTCCCGCCCTATAAAATGCTAAATTCCGCATCCCGCTTGTGTTAGGCTTTTGCCCAAAGGGGTGATGAGATGATAGAAGTAGTATATGAAGAGGAGAAAAAAGAGGCGGTAGGAAACGAAAGCTTTTTTCGTATACCCAAAAATATCCGTCAGATAGGAGAAATCAGCGCTGCCCATAAAATATATATGGAGGATTATGCTCATACCTTCTTGGTGAAAATTGCCGAACAATTGTCAGGAGCCAAGATCGGGCTTCTTTTGGGTCAGTCCAATTGGACAGAAGGCATCACCTATATTTTTATAAAAAGCGCTCTCCAGATAGAACAGATGGATGTCTCACCAGAACACATTGTATTCACAGATGAAATATGGCAGCAGGCGGATGATAAGATAAAAAAATATTTCTCGGATCAAGAAGTTGTGGGCTGGTTTTTCGTCATGCCCGAATGTACCATGGAATTAACAGATGTGCTTTATCGGACACATCTGAATTATTTTGGAGGAAACAATAAACTTCTGTATATGATGGAACCGCTGGAAAAGGAAGAAGCCTTTTTCCAGTATGAAAACGGATGCATGAGCAGGCAGAAGGGTTTTTATCTCTATTATGATAAAAACGAACAAATGCAGGAATATATGATCGAGATGGGCAGAAACACCCCTATCGAGGATAAAAGTCTGGTAAAAGACAAGGCCGTTCAGGATTTTCGCAAAATCATATCTGGCAAACCAGCGAAAGAGGAAAAGGAAAAAGGACAATTCTCGTTGATCCATGCTATCGGGGTTTGTGTGATTGTAGGCGCCATAGCGGTGGGCATCACATATCTGAACAGTTATCAAAAGTTGGAAGAAACATCCGTAAAGGTAAAGCAGACGGCCCTCCGGGTAAAAGAAAATACCCCTGGCCTGGAGGCGACCACAGAGGCGGAAATTTTGTCAAACGACGAAGAGCAGGGCGAAAGCCTGGCGGAACAGACGGAGGAAGCGTTGCCGGAGGATACCGAAGGCGAGCCGGAAGGACAAGCAGAAGACGCGGCCGTTCAGGGTCAGGAGCTCGTGGCGAACGGTTCCTATGTGGTGCAGAAAGGAGATACATTATCTAACATCAGTAAGCGAGTATATGGCAATGACAGCCAAGTAAAGAATATATGCCAATTAAATAATCTGCGCATAAATGATACCATTTATCCGGGACAAATTATTTTACTCCCGTAAAAGTGTGTGTTATAATCAAAAACAACAGCGAACAGACTACATAAGGATAAAAGGTATAAAAATGGCAAATTTATTGAAAAAGTGGATACGCAGGGCCAGAAGATCCCGAAAACCTCGTCGGAGGAAAAGAAGAAAGGTGCGCTGGCTGGCCGTTCTGATTTTTCTTGCGGCCGTGGGATTAGTTTTTTTTCTTTATGGGAGAAATAGAACTTATACCAGCTATAAGGTTCTGGCTACCAGTACCCGCGAAGAGAACGAGTCCACAAAATACATAGAAGCAGACGGAAATATATTTAAATACAGCAGAGAGGGCGCGTCCTTGCAGGATTACAAAGGAACGGTGTTCTGGACGTTTCCTTATGAAATGCAAAATCCGATTGTGGATATCTGTGGATCGACCATTGTGGTGGGGGATCAGGGCGGAACCAGCATGGTGATTTTCAATGAGGATGGGGAAATGGGCACGGCCCAGACAGAGAAAAAGATTGTCAAGGTCTGCGTGGCAAAACAGGGAGTGGCAGCAGCTATCCTGGACGGCGACGACGACACCTGGATCAATTTTTACGACTCGAAAGGCGCGTTGATTGCGGAAAACAAAACACGGGTGGACGATCCGGGATATCCGCTGGATATTGCTGTTTCGGAGGACGGGCTGCTGATTATGGTAGCGTACCAATTTATAGATGGGGGAGAGACCACGAGTTATGTGGCCTTTTATAATTTTGGGACGGCAGGCCAGAACCAGATCGATAACATTGTAAGCGGCTATCAGTATAAAGGGGTTGTAATCCCTCAGACGGTTTATTTGGACTCCTCCACATCTGTGGCCTTTCGTGATGACGGGTTTAGCGTTTTTAAAGGAAAACAGATTCCAAAGGAAAGCGTAAATGTCACAACAGACCGGGAAATCGTCAGTACCTTCTATGATAAAGACAACATCGGTCTGGTGTATGAAAATGATGGAAAAGATAAGAAATATACGATGCAGGTTTATGACACAGGAGGAAAAAAGAAGTTCCAAAGAGATTTTGATCTTCCTTACGTAAATATCCGTATGAGTGAGGGAGTGATTGTCATGAACAGTGATTCTCAAGTATGTGTGATAAGCACCAGAGGAGTCCAGAAATTTAATGGAAATATCTCGGAAAATGTAGTGGATGATTTCTTCAAAATCAGAAGAAATCGGTATGCGCTCATCTTGGACGGAGCAGTTGGCATTATAAAATTAAAGTAATTATAACAAAATATTGGAGGATTACAAATGACATGGCTTGGGATGGTATCGATTTTGCTGCTGCTGGTTTTTGGGGCGATTGGCTATGCGCGCGGATTGATAAAAGAAGTAATATCTATGGTGGTGCTGGCGCTTTCCGTCGGGAGTGTGTGGCTGATCAATCCCGCGGTCAGTTCCATTATAAAAGAGCACACGGCATTTTACACAGAAGTGCGGGAATACTGCAAAGAGGGGTTGGAGAAGCAGTTAGATCCGGGAATCGAGATGAGCCGGGAAGCACAGATAGCCCTGATCGATCGGCTGCCATTGCCGGAGGAAATCAAAAAAGGGTTGGTTGTCAATAATAATTCAGAAGTTTATGAGCTTTTGGCAGTCGAACGCTTCACCGATTATGTAGCAGACTATGTGGCGACGATTTTGACAAATGGGGCGGGGGTGGTGCTGTCCTTTGTCTTGTCCTTTGCGATGTTGAAAATCATGGCCTGTACGCTCAATCTGGTAAATCATGTTCCAGGTCTGCGCGAAGTTAACCGGGCAGCAGGAGGCGTGCTCGGAGTGGCAAAAGGAGTGATCGTTTTGTGGATTCTGGGCCTGGCGGCGACGGTATTTTGCAGTACGCAGATTGGAAGGCGTTGTATGGATTCCATTCAAAGAGACGTTTTTCTTACCTTTTTATATGAGACGGACATATTTGTAAAAATTTTTGTCAATGTCTTTTATAGTCTGTGACCAGTGTTCCATCCGGCTGGGAATTATTTCTTAAAGAAGGGCCGCCGCAGACGAGATGAATTTCCGTCTGTGGCGGCTCATTTGAAAAAATTTGAAAAAAATGAAAAAAGTTGTTGACAATCGTTTTGAGCCGTGCTATTATAACTAAGCTGACACGGGGACAGACCTCGAAAAACAGCGATTATAGTACTTTGACAACTGAACAGCGAAACACACAATCATACATTTTAAGAATGAATGAGTTCC
>CANOZK010000029.1 GCA_947571775.1 uncultured Lachnospiraceae bacterium
AACTGCGGCTGCGGGCATGACCATCACGGACACGACCATACGCATGAACATGGAGAGAACTGCGGCTGCGGACATGACCATCACGAACATACACATGAACATGGAGAAAACTGCGGCTGTGGCCACGACCATCACGGACATGACCATCACGATCATAGCCACCATCAATCTCATACGCATGTGGTTGTGGAACATCATCAGACACCGGGACATCCAGCCGATTGTTCTTGTGAGCAGTGCAATCCGCATATAGAATATTGTGATGTTTGCGGCAAGAGCTTGGCCAGTTGTACTTGTGACATGCCAGATAAAGACATGGAAAAACGGGTTTATATCCTGGAGAACTTGGGGTGCGCCAACTGCGCCGCAAAAATGGAGAAAAAAATCAAGGAGCTTCCCGGTGTGAAATACGCCACAATTACCTATGCTACCAAGCAATTGCGGCTTTCAGCAGAAGACCACCAGGCGGTTCTTCCGAAAATTCAGGAAATTTGTGCTTCCATTGAATCGGAAGTAAAGGTGGTGCCCAGGAGCGGCGCACTTCCTGGGGCTTTTAAGACCAAAACGTATATTTTGGAAAATCTGGGATGCGCCAACTGTGCCGCGAAAATGGAGAAACGCATCAGTGAACTGGATGGAGTGACCGACGCCACGATCACATTTGCCACCAAGCAATTACGTGTCACAGCCAAAAATCCAGACCGCTATCTTCCAGAAATCCGCAATATCTGTACATCCATTGAATCGGAAGTTGTAGTACAGGAGAAAGAGAAGGAAAAGGAAAAAGAAGCGAAAGCTCATGTCAAAAAGAACCGGGAGCTTTGGGCAATTCTCGCAGGCGTCGTTTTGTTTGCAGCAGGGGAAGTTCTGGAACATATGGGATACGGCAATATCGTAACGCTTCCCATTTATATCATCGGATATATTATTTTAGGCGGAAAAATTATTCTGACCGCTTTGAAAAATATCCCTAAAGGGCAAATTTTTGACGAGAATTTCCTGATGAGCATCGCCACATTGGGAGCTTTCGCCATACAGGAATACCCAGAAGCCGTGGGCGTCATGCTTTTTTACCGGATTGGTGAATATTTCGAGCACCGCGCTGTTGAGAAAAGCCGTGGTCAGATTATGGATACCGTAGATCTGCGTCCAGAAGTCGTCAATCTTCTGATCGGCGATGAGGTGCAGGTGATTGGAGCCGAAGAAGCCCAGGTGGGCGATATTCTTCTGGTGCGCCCTGGGGATCGGATTCCTCTGGACGGCGTTATCATAGAAGGGGAAAGCCGCATTGATACCTCGCCGGTTACCGGAGAGCCTGTTCCGGTAAAAGCAGGCTTTAGTGATGAAGTGATGTCCGGCTGTGTCAATACCTCCGGCCAGTTGAAAATTCGTGTGGAAAAGGTTTTGGAAGAATCTATGGTTACGCGGATTCTGGATTCCGTGGAAAATGCCGCTGCCAGCAAGCCGAAAATCGACCGCTTTATCACAAAGTTTGCCAGGGTTTATACGCCCTGCGTGGTATTTCTGGCATTGGCGATTGCTATTTTGCCGCCGCTGATTACAGGCAATTGGACTTATTGGATATACACCGCGCTGACATTTCTTGTGATGAGCTGTCCCTGCGCGCTTGTACTGAGCGTGCCGCTGGCATTTTTCTCCGGCATCGGCGTCGGATCCAAAAAAGGAATTTTATTCAAAGGCGGCGTCTCCCTAGAGGCGATGGCTCATGTCAGCGCCGTAGTCATGGATAAAACTGGAACGATTACAGAAGGAAATTTTGTTTTGCAGCAGGTAGTGTCCGCGGGAAACTATGCATCCGACGAGCTTCTTCGGATTGCGGCAAGTTGTGAACAGATTTCCACGCATCCAATTGCCAGCAGTATTGTGGCGTCTGCACAGGAGAAAGGCCTGACACTGGAAAAACCCAGTTCCCTGGAGGAAGTTGCCGGACATGGAATCCGGGCGACTTTACAAGAAGGGGAGGTTCTCTGCGGAAATAAAAAGCTGATGGATAAATATCACATAAAGATGAAGCAGATTCCAAAAGGAGGTTTCGGAGCGGAAGTATTCTTGGCTGTTAATGGGAAATTCGCCGGATATTTTATCATTGCGGATACGGTGAAAAAAGATGCGAAAACGGCTATCGGCAGGCTGAAAACGCTGGGAATCACAACAGCCATGTTTACTGGAGATGCCCAGGATACGGCCCAGGCCGTGGCGGACGAGACAGGAATCGACGAAGTACATGCAAAGCTTTTGCCGCAGGATAAGCTGTCCAGATTGACGAATATGCGCAGCCAATACAGCAGCGTTATGTTTGTGGGAGATGGAATCAACGATGCGCCGGTTCTGGCTGGAGCGGATGTGGGCGCGGCTATGGGCAGCGGCGCGGATGCCGCCATTGAAGCCGCGGACGCCGTATTTATGACGTCTAGCATGGAAGCTATTCCCCAGGCGATTCTCATCGCCAGAGCTGCTTCAAGAATTGCTTGGCAGAACGTGGTATTTGCACTTGTCATCAAAATTCTGGTTATGATTTTGGGACTTTTAGGATATGCCAACATGTGGTTGGCTGTGTTTGCGGACACCGGCGTCGCTATGCTGTGTGTGTTAAATTCCATACGGATTCTTTACAAGAAATAATGGAATCTTCAGACACCTTTACTGTTACGAAATAACGGAAAATATAGTTTTTGCTGTCTAATAGGCGTTGACAGAGGGATTTTGCCAAGATATAATAAAGCAATTGGACATAATTGTAAATTTGCCGATACAGGGCAAGCTGGAATGTGCCTAAAAACATATTCCAGAATCATCGGAAGAATTTAGGAGGAGCCTATGGACACTGAAAATATTTACCGCACCCGGACGTTGGATCAGATTGAAGAGGCCGATGTGGGGAAAACCCTGAAAGTGGCCGGATGGGTGGAAAATATCCGGGATCATGGCGGTGTATCTTTTATTGATTTGCGGGATATGTATGGCGTGTTGCAGGTGGTTATCCGCAATACAGAGCTGCTGAACGGAATCAACAAGGAAGACTGCATCTCGATTGAGGGACCCGTGGAGCACCGGGATGAAGAGACTTACAATCCGAAAATTCCCACAGGAACCATTGAATTGGAAGCCCATTCCATCGAAACTTTGGGAAAGGTATACCGGCAGCTTCCTTTTGAAATTATGACTTCCAGGGAGACCAGGGAAGATGTGCGTTTAAAATACCGGTATCTGGATCTGCGTAACCGGAAGGTTCGGGACAATATGATTTACCGTTCCAAAATTATCAGCTTTATCCGGGAAAAAATGGTGGAGATGGGATTTCTGGAAATCCAGACCCCGATTCTGTGTGCTTCTTCGCCGGAAGGCGCAAGGGATTATATCGTGCCTTCCCGGAAGTTTAAAGGAAAATTTTATGCGCTTCCCCAGGCGCCCCAGCAGTATAAACAACTTCTTATGGTCAGCGGTTTTGATAAATACTTCCAAATCGCTCCCTGTTTCCGGGATGAAGACGCGCGGGCAGACCGTTCTCCCGGTGAATTTTATCAGTTGGATTTTGAGATGAGTTTTGCGACCCAGGAGGATGTGTTCCGTGCTGGGGAGGAAATCCTGACGTCCACTTTCCAAAAATTTGCCCCGGAGGGCTATGAAGTTACCCAGGCGCCTTATCCGATTTACAGCTATAAGCAGGCGATGCTGGAATTTGGTACAGACAAACCGGATCTGAGAAATCCGCTGCGCATTGTGGATGTGACGGAGTTTTTCCAGAACTGCACCTTTAAGCCGTTTCATGGAAAAACGGTGCGGGCAATCCGGGTACATGCGGATATGTCCAAAGGCTTCCACGAAAAGCTTTTGAAGTTTGCTACTTCCATCGGAATGGGCGGCTTAGGCTATCTGGAAGTTTTGGAGGACATGACTTACAAAGGCCCGATTGATAAATTTATTCCGGATGACCGGAAAGGGGAAATTGCGCAGCTTGCAGGATTGGAAGCCGGGGATACGATTTTCTTTATCGCAGATAAAGAGGAGCGGGCGGCGCTTTATGCAGGACAGATCCGCGAAGAGCTGGGGAACCGGCTGGATATCTGCGAAAAGAATGCATACCGCTTCTGTTATGTAAACGATTTTCCTATGTACGAATACGACAAAGACGAGAAGAAATACATTTTTACCCACAATCCATTCTCCATGCCGCAGGGAGGGCTGGAAGCTCTGAATTCCAAGGAGCCTTCGGAGATATTGGCTTATCAGTATGACGTGGTGTGCAATGGTGTGGAACTGTCTTCCGGCGCGGTGCGGAATCATAATCTGGATATTATGGTAAAGGCGTTCGAGGTTGCAGGGTATACCCAGAATGATTTGCGGGAAAAATTCGGAGCGCTGTACAATGCGTTCCAATACGGTGCGCCGCCCCATGCAGGCATGGCGCCGGGCATTGACCGTATGGTGATGTTGCTGCGGGAGGAAGAAAATATCCGCGAGGTGATTCCGTTCCCTATGAACGGCAACGCGCAGGATCTGATGTGCGGTGCGCCCAGCGAAGTGACGGAAATGCAGCTTCGAGAAGTTCATGTAAAAATCAGACAGTAATGGAATCAGAATGCGAAAAAGGCGGCGGGGAGAAATCTCTGCGGCCTTTTGCCCTACAATTGCGGATTTACAGAGGATTTGTCGAACGATTTTTATTTCAAAAAGCCTCCTCCTGCTATATAATGTCCATATGAAGTAAATTGTAATTGTTCAGGCGGGCGTTCTGAACGGTTACAGTAAGTTCTGAAGGAGGGGTTATATGTTACACAGAATGATGGACATGCAGATATTGCTGTATGCGATGGCAGGCATAGGGCTGCTGGGAATACTCGGCATGGCTGCCACCTGTTTGATTTACAAAAGAAGAGTGAAAAAAAACAGCCAGATATCTGATTTAAAGGAGAAGTGGTTCGATTCCTGCAAAAGCCGTGATAAATGGGTGCGTCGGATGAATGTCTGGGTATGGGTGCCTTCTCTGGCCAGTATCCTTTTGTTGTGTCTGGCAGCAGTGTTTTCCAGGGCCGTTTTAGGGACAGGCACAGTTTCAGCTATGTATTTTCAAATGGGAATGGCGGTTCCGGTCGTGCTTCTAGTGTTGCGCCGGGCGTTGGATTTTGTGGATAAAGAGTACATAATTTTCAACTTAATGGCAGAGTATATGGAAGAGAGCCGCCATCAGGCTGTAAGTGTTCCGGCCGCGGCTGCTATAAGCCGGGAACAGGAAGACGCTATGGTGGATTATGTGGCGGGGAGCATCAAGGAAAGTTCCGGCGAAAAAGGCCGATTTGGCGAACTGCTTTCCCCGGAGGAAGAGGAAATCATGAGGGAAGTAATCCGGGAATTTATGGGATAGGGTGCCTTGTGAATTTTTGCTCGTAACAGTGGGGTATCTGAGCGGTTACACCTTGCGGAAAATCCATTTATTTGATAAACTAAAGGTAATGAACAAGGCGATTTACAGTGAAAGGATAAAAGGGTAAAGGTATGAGTGATAAAGTGACGTTTGACTACTCAAAAGCAGAACAGTTCTTAGGCTCCAACGAGATACCAGCTATGAAAGAATTGGTGATGAACGCGAAAGAAAAGCTGGTAGCCAAAGACGGTCTGGGCAATGATTTTCTGGGATGGATTGACCTTCCAGTGAATTATGACAAAGAAGAATTTGACCGGATTCAGAAGGCGGCCAAAAAGATTCAGCAGGATTCTCAGGTATTGCTGGTTATCGGCATTGGCGGTTCCTATCTGGGAGCGAGGGCGGCCATTGAATTTCTGCGGCACGGTTTCTATAACCAGATAAGCCAAGAGGTGCGTAAAACGCCGGAAATTTATTATGTGGGCAACAGCATCAGCAGTTCTTATATCCAAGGGCTGATTGACGTGATTGGCAACCGGGACTTTTCCATCAATATGATTTCCAAATCAGGTACCACAACGGAACCAGCTATTGCATTTCGGGTTTTCAAGGAAATCCTTGAAAAAAAATATGGTAAAGAAGAAGCTGCTAAGAGAATTTATGCCACAACGGATAAAGCGCGCGGAGCTTTGAAAAATCTGGCCACTGAAGAGGGATATGAGTCCTTTGTGGTTCCAGACGATGTGGGAGGACGCTTTTCTGTTTTGACGGCGGTGGGACTGCTTCCCATTGCGGTAAGCGGCGCGGACATTGCCAAACTGATGGAAGGAGCTGCGTCGGGGCGTAAACTGGCTTTGGAAAAAGAGTTTGAGGAAAACGACGCTTTGCAGTATGCCGCTGTGCGCAACTTGCTGCACCGCAAAGGCAAAAGTGTGGAGATTCTAGCCAATTATGAGCCAAGCCTTCACTATGTTTCCGAATGGTGGAAACAGCTCTATGGAGAGAGCGAGGGAAAGGACGGCAAGGGTATTTTCCCGGCAGCAGTGGACTTGACCACAGACCTGCATTCGATGGGGCAGTTTATCCAGGATGGCTCTCGGATCATGTTTGAGACGGTGCTGAATGTGGAAACCTCCAGAGAGGAAATCATCCTTCAGGAAGAGCCGGTCGATCTGGATGGGCTGAATTATCTGGCTGGAAAGACCGTGGATTTTATTAATAAAAGTGCGATGAACGGGACAATCCTTGCCCACACAGACGGACAGGTTCCAAATCTGATGATTCATATCCCGGCTCAGACGGAATTTTATCTGGGGCAGTTGTTCTACCTTTTTGAATTTGCATGCGGCGTCAGCGGATACGTGCTGGGCGTAAACCCCTTTGACCAGCCTGGTGTCGAGAGTTATAAAAAGAATATGTTTGCTCTTCTGGGCAAGCCTGGTTTTGAAAAAGAGCGGGAAGAGCTGCAAAAAAGGCTGTAATGTATTAGGGCGGAACAGTGGATGGGCTGTTCCGCATCTATATCTATAACTATTCTTCAATAATCTGAATTTCTAAATATTCAAAATCAATATGTTCTATAAAATTATCCTGATAAAATCTGGTTTTTGCATGCCGCTGGAATTCCTCAATATTTCCATTTAACCATATGGGCGTCTGCAAATCAAATTCATAACAGATATCTTCCAGGCTTTGAAAAATCTTCTGTGTTCTGGTATTGTGAGTTTCATTGCAGATGACGGTATCCTGGATTATACGGTTGGCTTTCCATTGTTTTCCCCACATACGAAACATAATAATCTCCCTTGTTATTGATATGAAATGTGAACAATTTGACAATAACAAGTATACCATAGAAACACATTGTAATTCAACGAGTGGCTCTTATCAAGTGACTTATAATTCAATGACAATAGGGCCGGATTGTGAAATAATAGTAGAAAAGGATGTGAGAATATGCGCTACCCGATCATTAATTTGAAGAAAACAGGGAAAAATATTTATAAATTTTGCAGAAAAAAAGGCATCACGGTAAATGAAATTCGGATGTTTATGAACTTTGCATGTTGCCAGACAATTTATCGATGGTTTCACGGAAAATCCCTGCCGTCCCTGGACAATTTTTTTGCCCTGAGTATTTTATTAGATATCAGTATGGAAAATATACTGGTAAATGACAGCGGAATTATCTTTGTGCGCGGCAAAGAGGAACATTTGTTTTTGTGCAAAAAGAGACTGCAAATTTATGGAAAACATTTAATTGTTGTTTGAGGAGGTGAGGAGGATTGCGGACAGAAGCAATTGAAAGTCTATTTACTGGCAGGCCGCTTCCGTGTGAGGCGGCAGTACCAGAAGATTCAGAGTACAGAGAGATTCTAAAAGAATGCCGTCAGAGGGAGGAGCGGTTTATGCGAAAATTGTCTCCAGAAGACCGGGAAGAGATAGAAGAGATACAAGGCTGCAGGCAGGAAGCCGTGCAGTACGAAATCCAGGAAGCGTTCGCGCAGGGCTATTCATTGGGCGTGCGGTTGACAGCAGAAGCGTTTCTGCTCAAACAGGTTCCCGAATAATTCAGAAAAATATTTGATTTGCATACGGGTTGCAGCAATTTTTCCTTAAAAAAAGTTATTTTTTCTTTTGACGCTCCGTATATAACTTTTGGATACTTCCTGTTGTTTAGCAATGTAATTTTAGGTATATGCC
This sequence comes from uncultured Lachnospiraceae bacterium, assembly GCA_947571775.1. Taxonomy (GTDB): domain Bacteria; phylum Bacillota; class Clostridia; order Lachnospirales; family Lachnospiraceae; genus MGBC164599. The sequence continues at coordinate 8,087 of CANOZK010000029.1, forward strand.
AAACAACAGGAAATGTAACATAATAATAAAGTTTACATTCCCACTCTATTGTTGTATTATATTGCAATGGGAAGAAAAAGGCTATGTGGGAGTTGTGATTCGGCTAGTCATGCATCGAACAAGAAAGAAAAGCATGAGAAGGCCAAACAGCAACAGTATTGGTTTAACCTAAAAAGCTGATAACTTTATTCAGCAGATTTCGGCAGCGAATTAGTTCCTCGCGGTTGGATTCGGTGATAGATTGAACAAGCTCATGTGTATCAGGAGAAAAAGGGTGTATCGCTCTGGGATTATCAAAGACAAGCTTGTCCATTGAAATCTGCAAAGTGGATGCAATTTTTATCAAGGTATCCAGAGAGGGTGTCTGGCAGCCGTTTTCTATTTTGGTGTAGTAGCTATAAGACAATCCCACCTGTTCAGCCATTTCTTCCTGTGTGTATCCGTATGTTTTGCGCTTTTCTTTTATGTGCAAAGCCATTTGCTTTAATTCATTTTTATTCATATTATTCACCTCATATGAAAATATAGTATAAAATGAACGAATGTATCATGCTGTAATTATGAAAGAAACTTTCGTAAATATGAGTTTTCGTAATCATAATACAAGAAAGTTAGGGAGAAGAAAATTGAGAAAATACAGGATTTACATAGGATTGGCGGCATTTATATGTTTTTCTTTTCTAACAATAGGATGTGAAAGATTTCATAAAAAACTTTCTCATTTTTTGCCTGTAAAAAAAACAGAATGTATGCTGTGCGGAAATGGAAAGAATAGTTTGAAATCTATTTATGGTCAGTGTCAGGGAATTGCCGTCATTTGTTTGAATGACTGGCGGGTGGTTGGAATTCAGACATCCGAGGATGAACGGATGGATGTTGATGGCACTTCTTATATATGGGACAAAGAGGGTGCGTATAGTGTAGAGATTGATCAGATAGCGAGCAGAGGAATTTCCCTTATGCGGTACACATCAGAAAGCACTAATATATTGGATGTGGAAAAGCTATCCGAGCGATTGTGCAGCGTCTGTTTGGAAGAAGTAAAAGAAGCTGTCCATATATATGGAACACATACGGATCGCAGAGAAAAGGCAATCTGCTTAATAGAGTTTCCGAGTATGAAGTTGTATAGAATCCAGCAGAGCTTCCAATATTATCTTCTGGGAGATTATTATGTCCAGTCATATTGTAAAGGGAATGGGATTGATTTGATGGTCTTTTTTGCACCAGAGAAAACGGTTTCATATATGCCAAACGGATGGAATCATCTTTAATAATTTAGAAAAAATTTTGAGCTTTCAAAAAAATTATAAAAAAAGTGAAATTAATAGTTGACACAGAAGGATAATAATGCTAGAATATCACATGCGTCATAACAAAGAAATAAATTTAAGGAGAGGTATCGAAGTGGTCATAACGAGGCGGTCTTGAAAACCGTTTGTCCGAAA
>CANOZK010000030.1 GCA_947571775.1 uncultured Lachnospiraceae bacterium
CGACACGGAAACGACCAATGTTGCCAAGCTGATAGCCGTCACCAAGAAATACACCTGCATCGACGAGCTGACGCCCGAGGTTCTAAACGCTTTCGTGGATAAAATCATAGTCCATGAGCGGGAGAAGAAAGGCGGCAGAAGGACACAGGAGATAGACATTTACTATTCCTATGTCGGGATTGTAGATATTCCAACAGACGAGGAAATGCGGGAATTGGAACAGCAATATATGCAGCGTACTACACGTCAAACCGCCTAAATATAGGCGTGGCAGGAGAAAATCTGTACTCCTGCCGATACATATCTATTTTTATCCTTATCGAGTATCAATCAAATCCGAGTATGTCACATACATATGTATCGCCCTCCTTTCTTTCGTCTGGAGGGCTTTTACGCCCTCCGTTAAGAGGGCCAGCCGCCTTTGGCTCCATGGTTTCCCATGCCAACAATATAGCATAATTTCCCCTATCGGGCAATATTCTTTTTGTTGTCCGACTCACAAATGCCCTTCCTTGCTTGAATTGTAACGTCAATTGCGTTACAATTATCCTGAAAGTAGACGTCATATGATGGAAAAGACAGCTATATTAAATTTAAGAGTAAATCCTACTGTAAAAGAACAGGAAGAGAAAGTATTATCAAGACTTGGCATTCCAATGTCTATTGCAATAGATATGTATTTAAATCAGATTTCTCTTACAGGTAGGATCCCTTTTGCAGTGGCTTTACCAAAAGTACCAGATGCAATTAATGCTGATTTAATGACAAACGTACAGCTTCATGATAAGCTAAAAAAGGTTATGATGATATAGAAGCTGGAAATATACAAAATGCATCTGATGCATTTGCAAGATTTAAGAAGAGTCATTGATTGTGACGAATGTTTTATATAGTGCTTCGGATATTGAAAGACGGTTGAGGCTGAGATAAAAGCAAGTCTAATAAAAATAGGATTACCAAAAGGTTCAGCCAAGCCAGACAGCGAAAAGAACAATGCTGTCTGGCCTGGCTGAACCTATCATTTAACCCGATTCCCATCCCCATAAAAATTTATCAATTTCGTCCCGAACTTGTACCGGATTATCTAAATTTGTTGCATGACTGGCTCCATGGATAACAACTAATTGCGATCCAACAATTGCTTTATGGATATAGGGCTGCTGTACTTTCGTGAGGGAGTCACGGTCGCCAATTAGAATGAGAGTGGGACATTTTATCTTAGATAATTTCGATCGGCTTTCCATACTCGTCACCGCTTTCCAAGCGCGATTAAAGCAGTCGTGGTTTTGCGATCCCACCGTTTCTTTTATGTATGTCCTTGTCTCCAAATCCGCTCCCAAAAGAATACTGAGACTCCAAGCAATCCAGCTCATCGGCATAATTTTTAGACAAATTCTGTTTATCGGCACGCAGATTCGTTCATACAGATTCAATTTATTCGTGCAGGGGGCGCCTATGAGGATTAGATTTTCGACTTGTTCCGGTGCGTGGATGGCTAATTGGATTGCAGTATGGCCTCCCATGGATAATCCGCATATGGTTGCTTTTTTGATGTCCAGGAAATCCATTAAAGCTTTCGCATCTTTCCAAAATATCTCTGGCGGTACTTTGCCTGGGGGCAAAGACGATTTTCCATGACCGCGCGCGTCCAAAGTCACAACCTGATATTTCGAGGAAAAATATGCAACCTCTTTTTTCCATTGCCGCATATCCAGGGAAGCGCCGTGCAGAAAAAGCAATACGTTTCCCTGACCTTTTTCTTCAAAATAAAGTTTTGCCTGTAAATTCTCAAAAATATGGCATTGTCCATTTCCTTTGGCGGTTGTTCAAAGTATGCGGTGTAAAAAAATCCATAAATGTGGATATCGATCGATAAACGGCATTTTCAGGTGGAAAATTTTTTTCATTGCTCAAAAAGTCTGTGCTGCTGATATCATAGTATAATGGGTGATTTTGGTCAATACAAAATGTGTGTTTGAATTGACAAGCCTTTTGCCATTCATTATTATAATCATGTAGAAAAATATCAAACTCGTGATTGAGGAGGATTTTTGATCTTATGGAGCAGAAAAAAGGATATTGTTTTACCGCTATTGTAGGACAGGAGGATATGAAAACCGCCCTGATTTTAAACGTTATCAATCCCCGTCTGGGGGGCGTGCTCATCCAGGGAGAGAAGGGAACCGCCAAGTCTACTGCCGTGAGAGCCTTGGCCGAACTGCTTCCCCTGCGTAATCAGGTAAAAGGATGCCGCTTCAACTGTGATTGGGAGGATAAAGCTCATATCTGTGAGGAGTGTCTGACAAAGCAGCGGCGCGGAGAAAAGCTTGCCACGATACAGGCTCCCATGCAGGTGATCGACCTTCCGGTGAGCGCCACAGAAGACCGGGTTGTGGGCACTCTTGACATCGAACACGCCATAAAGACCGGGGAAAAGAAATTTGAATCCGGCATCCTGGCCCGTGCCAACCGGAATATTCTCTATGTGGACGAGGTCAATCTGCTGGACGACCATGTGGTGGATGTGCTTCTGGATTCTGCGGCTATGGGTGTGAACACGGTGGAGCGGGAAGGGGTATCGTTCTCCCATCCTGCGGATTTTATCCTGGTGGGAACGATGAATCCGGAGGAAGGCGATCTGCGGCCTCAGCTTATTGACCGTTTCGGCCTTTCCGTCAAAGTAATCGGCGAACGGGGTGTGGAAAGCCGTGTAAAAGTTTTGCAGGAAAGGCTGAAATACGAGGAACACCCGGAGGAATTTTTCCAGGAATACGAACCCTTGCAGCAGGATTTAAGAGAGAGAATCTTACAGGCAAAGGCTCGTCTGAAAGAAGTGTCTTATTCCCAGGAAATGCTGGAGCTGATTGCGAAAATCTGTATCAAGCTGGATGTAGACGGCCACCGGGCGGATATCGTGATGCTAAAAACGGCCATCACGTTGGCAGCTTACAACGAGCGCAGCCAGGTGGAAAGGGAAGATGTCCTTACGGCTGCTCAGTTGGCGCTGCCCCACAGGATGCGGAAAAAACCTTTTGAGGAAGCCTCCTTTGACTTGTCTATGATTAAGGAAATCCAATGAGTATGAGAAAGGCTGTATTTCCCTTTACCGCGGTATTGGGACAGGACAATATTAAAAAGGCGCTGATTTGGAATCTGGTAAATCCGGCTGTTGGGGGTGTACTGATTGCGGGGGAAAAAGGTACTGCAAAATCCACTCTGGTGCGGGGAATGGCGGTTCTCTCCCAAGAACGAAAAATCGTAGAGCTGCCTTTAAACGTCACGGAAGACCGTCTGGTGGGGGCTATTGATTTCCAGCGGGCCATGCAGGGCGGAGAAAACGTCCTGGATCCGGGAATCCTAAAGGAAGCTGACGGAAATATCCTTTATGTGGATGAAGTGAATCTTCTCAGTGACTATATCGTGGATGTCCTTCTGGAAACGACGGGTACGAAGTTAAACATCGTGGAGCGGGAAGGAATTTCCTGTTCGCACAGCAGCGATTTTATTCTGATTGGAAGCATGAATCAGGAGGAAGGACAGCTTCGGAGCCAGTTCCTAGACCGTTTCGGCCTTTATGTGGAGGCGGAAGGGGAGAAAGATCTTGCCCTTCGGGTGGAGATTATGGAGCGCAGGCTGGACTTTGAACAAGCTCCTTTGCGTTTTATCCAGAGATACCAGGAGGAAACCCAAGAGCTTTCAGAAAAAATCCGAAAAGCCCGTCTGTTTCTGCCAGAGGTGGAAGTGAGCAGAGATAACCTGATGTTTGCCGCATATTTGAGCAGTCAGTCAAATTGCGTGGGCCACCGGGGAGAGTTGGTTGTGATTGAAGCTGCCAGGGCCATTGCCTCTCTGGACGGGAGAACGAAGATAGAACCAGAGGATATCCTGGAGGCTGCCGCCCTGGCCTTGGTGCATCGAATGAAAGAGTTTTCCCTGGATCTGGATGGGCAGAGCGAAAATTCAGAGAACCAGACAGAGGAGCCAGAGCAGACATTTTCCAACCAGGAGCCGGACAATTCGGAAACGGAGAATGATGCCGGACAGGAAGCGGATATTACGGAAAAAGTTTCTGAGTCGTCCGACAAAGATAAGAAAAACAGGAATCCTGACGATGGCGATAAGAATCCAGAAGCAGAGGATGAGAAAAAGAAACAGCAGAAAAAAGAGAACCATGGGAAAAACCAGAATTTCAGGAATCCAGATGGGAGCTTTGCCGCAAGGCTGATGCCTTTGGACGGAAGCAATCAAAACCAGATCGTTTCGGATCAGAATTGGGAGGAGACGGCCGACTTTCCCACAGACAGCGGCGAAGCCCAGGAGAGCAGAATCGGCCGGGACGAGATAGAGGCTCCGGGAGAGATTTTTCAGATTTCTAAGTGGCAGGAGGGGATTTACAAAAAGGCTCTCAGCAGAAGTTCCGGGCGCAGAAGAAATTCGATTTCCTCTAACCAGCAGGGACGCTATGTGCGTTATCGCCTGGCCGGCGAGGAAAAAGTAACGGACCTGGCGTTTGATGCCACTTTGCGGGCGGCGGCTCCTTTCCAGCATTTACGGGACAAGCAGAATCGCGCCATTGCCGTTGAAAAAGACGATATGCGTGTTAAAATCCGGGAAAAGCGTTCCGGGGGGTGTATCCTCTTTGTGGTGGACGCGTCCTCGTCCATGAATGCCAACCGGAGAATGCAGGAGGTAAAAGCTGCCATTCTTTCTCTCTTAAACGTTTCCTACCAGAAACGGGATCGAGTGGGCATGATTGCTTTTAGAAAAGGAAAGGCAGAGCTGCTTTTGGGATTTACCGGGAGTGTGGAGCTTGCCCAGAAAGAACTGGAAGAGCTTCCCACGGGGGGGACCACTCCCTTGGCCGCAGGACTGGATCTTGCTTATGAGGTGACTATGACGCTTTTGACGCGGGAGCCAGACGCCCGGCCGACTATCGTTCTTGTATCCGACGGAAAAGCCACCAGCCGTAAATGGAACAATGACACGCCTTTTGATGAAGCGTTGGAAGTGGCGGAGAAAATCGGAAAACAGGGGCTTAATACTATTATTTTGGATACGACAGAGAAATCTGAGAAAACCGTAAAACCCGCGAAAGCTTCTTACTGCGGCAGATTAAATGAGAAGCTGCACGGAACCTTGCTGACCATGGAGGAAATCCGGGCGGAAGGGATTGTGGAAGCGGTTGCCAGGTATCAGAAATAAATGCAGAAGGTAAAGTGGAGTTAGAAACCGCTTTACCTTCTTTTCAGAAATTGGGTAAAAAGAAGTTCCCACAAACTCTATCCTGTTATAACTTTAAACAACAAATATTAGTCTCAGTACAGGGAAAAATCGAATAAAATTTTTCGGAGCAGTTAGTTTATTGCCTTTAAAAACAAAATAAAGATGTGAATCCAAGTAATTAACGTGAGTTCTGCGAATACTTGGCGCCGTTTATGGCTGCTCTCATTTTTTTCTTGTACTTTTCTATGAGAAAAGTACCAAAAGCGCCGGGGTTGCTAAGCGCCAGTGGCGCTTGGTTAGCAACGACCAGAACGAAGTGGAGACCTTGCGATTTCCCCCGGACCCCTTAAAACGCTGTCCTTTTGGGGAAAGTATTCAACCATTTTTGCTTCTTTCTTTTCGTTCATGACATTGGTATTGATAACAACGAATGTTTGTCGAACTCACGTTAATTATATATAGGGTTCTTTTTTATGTCCTGAGCATGACAATAAACCGTTCATTTTTTATTGCCTGTTTTTAAAAACGAAAGGGGTTAACACATGATGTACATTGAAGGAGTAAAAGACATTGAAATTTTATGGAAGAAATATCGGGAGTTGTTAAGAAAGCATCACTCAGATAATCCAGAAGGAGCGTTGAAATTATACAGGAAATGAACAGCGAATATGACTGCATATTTCCTGATTTAAACCGTGAAAATAATTCAGGTGAGGAATGAGAAGATGAAGCAAAGATATTCTAAACCAGATTATCAGATGTGAGGGGCTGCTAATTTTAGACTTGAAAAAAGATGATGCAATCCCATTCATTTTTCATCATCTTCTTTGTAATATTCAACAATATCAGAGATTGAGCAGTCCAGAATACCGCAAAGCCTGTCTATTGTATGCAGACTGCAAATCTGGTTGTGTCTCATTTTGGAGAGTGTCGAACTTGAAATCTCATAATATTCAATCAACATGTATTGGCTTACCTGTTTTTCTTTCAGCGTTTTCCAAAACGGGTCATATCTTATCATGTTTTCTCATATATCCTCGATTTTTGTATAAATCGGCAGAAAAATTTACTTGTATATTGCTAAGTATAAAGCTATAATCGATTTGTTAACAATGTCGAGTTATCGAATATATAAAATGAAAACGGAGGAAATGAACATGACAAAGAAAGAGTTGTTTCAAAGGTTGACGGCGTTTGAAGCAATAGATTATGAAAAATCCTTATTTATTGAATATATACACAAGCCGGCGAATGACACAGTAGGGAGGTTGGAATGAGAAGAAATAGACAATTTTTGTGCATTTTTGGTATTGTAATTGTAATGGAGATAATTACTTATGGAACAAAAAAATATAAGCAATGGCAGGAAGAGCATTCAGGGATTCCAGATATAACAAGCTGCGTTTCAGTCAACAATGACCATTATTTGACAGTGATTGCAAACATTGATAAAATTGAGGATAAAGAAGAATTTGCAAGGAGAGTCATCTGTATGTGTCAGAAAAACTCCTTTCGTTCCATAAGATTTTCAACGGATATAAATGGTTATCCATCTGAACTAAACATTACAGTATATCTAAATCGTAAAGATATAGAAAAAAAGGAATCTGTCTGTAAGATTGAATTTATAACAGATGATTATAATAAAGATTACAATATAAAAAATGACACAGACAAGTTTCGGCTTTATCTTGATGGGAATAAGATTCAATTTTAATATTGAAAAGCTAATCAGACTGCTTTTTGATTTTGTAATTCATAATATATTTTATTTCAGACTGGTTATCCACTGTCAGTTTCTTGTAATCGGTTAGGAAATCAAAATCCGCTTTTGACAACCGCATAATGCTCTCAATCGGAATGTGTTTTGATTGGAGATGTCGAATAAGGGCAATCCCTAAGTCAGGGGTTGGTGTGTCCTCTATGGTTTCATTTGTTGCTAAACGTGCGCCTGTTACCAATTCATTCAAAGAAACACCGTAGTATTCTGCAAAGAGCAAAAGAGTATCTATATCAGGCATACGCCGTCCATTCTCAAAGTAGGAATAGCTTGCGCGGCTGATATTCAAAGCTTCACAAAGTTGCTTTTGTGTTAGGTTATGTTCTTGTCTTAATTCCAATAATTTCAGGCTAAGTCTATTCTGTGCCATATATTCACCCCGATTCAATATCTATGATTATATCAATCGGGAAAAAATATGTGTTTTATATTAACAAATAAAGAATTTTATTGTATAATAAAAATGCCGTATTATGTTACATAACGGCTTAGGAATTGGACAAAAAGAAACCCTTGTAAACCAGCGTTTACAAGGGTTTTGAATGTTCCGCTTATTATCTCTTGGAGAACTGCAAACCGCATAAAATAAGGCTTTACAAGATATTTGTGTGCTACAAGTGTGTTACGAAAAACCATTTTTATCTATTTTTGAACACTTACAGAAACTTCCTTTTTATCTGCTCAAGCATAATTTCTACCTGTCTTAAAAGGCAACAGTCCATTATGAACCCTGCCTAAATAACCCTTACTCTGCTTTCAATTCTCTCTTATATTTATAAAATGTATTTCTTGCAAGCCCTATCAGCTTCATGCAATCCGCATCTGACAATGCACCATTAAAATCCTTGCTGTGTTTCTGTATCTGCTTCTTTGCTTCAATAGATTTCTTTGTTGTCAGCTTTGCCCCCTGCTTCTGTCCGATCTGCTTACCGTTTAATCTCGCTGTTTCTATACCCTCTTTTGTCCTCTGGTGCAAGTCCTGTACTTCTTTCTCCGACTGCTCAAAAGCAAGTCTTATCTGTTCCTTTGCAAGCGACATAAGGTACTTATTCACACCCTCTAAGATAAAGTCAACATTTGTTCCGGTCATTGATATATTGCTCTCTAATGCTTTTTTATATGTGCTTGTGT
>CANOZK010000031.1 GCA_947571775.1 uncultured Lachnospiraceae bacterium
GCTGTAGACCACGAACCAGACAAAAAACCGGCTCACCCACATATCCGCACCCCCTTGCCGCCCCGTCCCAGGAACGTCTCCAGCAGCGAACAGTATTTATCCGCCGCGCAGACGATCAGGGCCTCCCGGCTTCTTGGCATATGGCGCAGGGTCAGGGGCCACATATGGCAGCGGATGATCTCCGCCTCTTTTTTTCCTATTTTAAAATACCGTCTGGCGTTTGCACAGGCCTGCCCGGGATGGGAAAAACCGTGGAGCCTGTGGGACGGATCCTTGTCGTGCCAATCATACAGATAGAAATCATGCAGAAAAGCGCCTCTGGCCAAAGCCCTCTCGTCCACGCGGATCCTCAGCCGCCTGCTCAGCCAGTAGCTCACCCTGACCACGTTGCGGCAATGGTCGTAGGTGGATATGGTTCCGTGCTGAACATATTTTTTCATCCGCAGGGCCTCACGGCTCTCGATGCAGTCCTTTAACAATTCTCTCAATCTTTCCCGTTCTGACGACGCTAAACGCATGGTAAATCTCCTATATAATATGCCATCGGCCTCCATATGGCATACAGGCCTTTTATTTTTCAGGATAATATATGCCCTGCCTCCATACAAGTAAAGATTTATGAAAATTTGATTAACTGGCAAAAAATCCAGAGAGCAGATCCTGTCTAGCGCCAAATTCGTCCGATATGAGCAAGATTAGCCGTCAAACAAATGGTTGCTACAGAATGAGCATCTCTTTGTACGCTATTCCCAAAGATTTAATTCCTCATCCGTATAGCTTTCTTCTCCACTCTTTATACCTATTTGAGCTTTCTTATAATCATTCTGACTCGTAGAAAATTGAGAACCTATTTCATTTGCCCGACTTAGTTCATTACGGACTTCTTCAGTTTTTTCTACAATCTCCTGATTTGACAGCACTCCATCTTTTATAAAGTTCAATATCAAGTTGATTTTTTTGCTAATTCCCAAATACATATCTGCTGCTTTTTGGTTGCCCTGCGCCTGATTTTCAAAATCAAATATTTTTTGCACACTGGCTAAAATGGCGGCCATAATGGCAAAGAGCAGCGCAACTAGCTCCGCCGCTATACTTCCTTGCTCAATAAGCCCCGCAAATAAAGTTGTTCCAGTAATGGTATTTAAAATTATCTGGGCGAATGATATCCATTTACAATATTTACGCTTTCTATCCGCAGCATTATAATGTTTCTTCTTTTCGTAAATGGCATCTGTTTTAAACTGTTTTAATTGCTTAATTACGTTGTCCATTTTTGCCCTCTCTATTACGCTTTCGTTATTCCAGATAAGCAAATTCATCTTTTGCAAAAACACCTTATAAACTTTCAAGGATGGCTAAACCTATACATCCCTTTATTCCAACACACCATAACCCAGGTTTGTTTTTGCCCCAATCCCCAAATCTTCGAGTATGCATTTAAAAATTATTAATATATCCCTTCTATGAATACATTTTCCTTCAGATAAGCGGATTGCATGCAGCCGAAAGACAAAATGGAATTTCACTCCGGGACATATCCGAAGAAAAGTAATGGGATTTGGCTCCTTCAATCCATCCTTTGTATGGGGCGCAATGGTATCCAGGGCAAGCAGCGGCATACCTCCCCTATTATTACCTATGATCGCATCATAAAATATGAATCTGTCTTTTGCGCTTTCCCCCTCAAATATTTTCCCTTCTAACTCCCTGATTTCGCCAGCTGAAAGTTCTATATGTAATACATCTTTTATAACTTCCTGAATGTAATCCTCCTGCTTAAATCCAAAGCGTAAAATACCCTTCAAAGAACTGCCCGGAAGATAGGGGAGCCCCGTCACATAATCAAAAGTGAACCCCATGCCGATCTCGCCTTTCCCCTTTACCCCATGTTCGTGTCCGGTACCGATTAAAATCCCCGGATAGGATGACTGCAGATAAAACACAGAAAGCGCGCCGTCACATTTATCCAGTTTTTTCATGGAACCATCTGTATCCCAGGCTATTCTTAAGATGTCCCTGTTTAACTGTTTATATTTTTTTGCCTCCCAATCCTTTTCTTCATCTCTTTCACTATGGGAATTCGCCTCTCTTTTCCTTATGATTGCGGGAAGCTCTTTGTAATATTCAACGTAAAAAGCATACTGAAGATTCTTTGATTTCATATCTCACTCCCCCTCTGCTTCTTCCGTTCTTACTTTTATTCTGCTCTTTTCCGCTTTTTTCTCCGGCTCAAACAGATTCATGGCAAGTTTCACCGCAACCGCCGCACATACGACCAGTTGTTTTGCCTTCGGCATTTCCCGCTCTCCCATATCACAGATATAATCAAATAGCGTGGTACATGTACCAGGCGCATCCCCGTGTTCTTTTAGAATATCCAGTATTACATGCAATAGTTCCTGTCTCTTTTCCGCCGCCCCGCCCTGTTGGCTGAAAAAAGCAACCGCTGACAGGAGGTTTCCCATCTGAATAGCCGCTCCGAAAGAGGCGATATTACCTTTTAAAGTGCCGGAAATCTTTTCATTTACATAGATTTCCGGGTTATTTTTCAGCACTTTATAGGCAGTGGGGATATACTGTTCGATTAAAATCCTATTCATGGAACTCCCACCTTTCTACTTTCGTCAGACCATTTCCGATTGTTATATTCCCCCCAAAATGTATCAGCGGTTTTTCAGCAATAAGCGCCAGCAGCCTGTCCAGACTCTCATCCCCGGCCGGCGTCCCATTCGACAAGAAGTATAAGAAAAATACGCTCTCATGGGGCACAATTTCCTCATACCACAGATTTACACTTTTTCCGTCTTCCAGGTGATTTCTTGCCACGATGGGAAGATTGATATTTTTCATACTTTCTTCTGAAAGGATTACGACATTTTCAGAAAACGTATTGGAAAGAAATTCCCTTAATTTCCTAAGTTCTCCGGGAATTATCGTTTCGGCCTGGTATCCCTCCACGCCAATAAAGCCGGTTCTTTCCGTGCTTAAATAGTAATTCATTTTATTATCAAGCTTCTTTACATCCTGTAGAAGATGTCCCGAACTGTTTTCTATCTCCTGTCTCATCTTACTAAACTGCGCCAGCATCTGTTTTGTCGTAACCATGTAATAACTCTGTGTCCCTTCAGAGGCCCGCATTGGCATGGCCACCATCTGTGCAGTCAGGAATTTTACATTTCCTGCTTTTCCCTTTTTTTCCCTGTTATTTGCACGTTCCGTGCCAAATATTTCTTCAATGATATCCTGATTATTCAGATTCAGTTCCGCATATTCCCGTAATGCGCCTTTTACACCGGAGGCAAAGATCACCGGATAACCCGTAACAGGATCTTTTTCCACCTGCCCGTCTACAATTTCAAATTTAATATCCCCGCTTCCCACATGCAGATTCGTCAAACATTTTATCTTCATTAATTGTGCTTTCATAATCATCGCTCCCTATCAATTGATTCATTCCGATTTTTTTACAGTTTGCTATATCAAAGCTCTTTTTGAATTCCACTTCCTTATCTTTTTCTACCCAAAACATACTCCCTGGTTTCACAACATGATGCAGAACACTTCTCTTCATTCTGCCCCAGTAATCCTTTTTATTCTTCTTTGCGCTTTGGGTCATAAGATACCTGAAATTTCCGGTTTCAATAATCGCAAAAGACAGGTCTGGCTGTTCTAAAAATAAAGTATCAGAAACCGTATAATATGCAATTAATCCCTGAGGGCAATTTCTTTTTACCAGATCCACAGCCTGATGCCAAAAATCATTCTCCTTTTTCCTTATTTTTATAGAAAATGCCGACTTCCCCAGCCCCATATATACAATACCTTTTACCAGGCATCCTTTTGAAAGAAAATGAGGAAGCTTCAGGGATAAAACCTCCGAATCATCTGTCAGTGAAAGGAAAAAGGCAAACCGGAGCGGCTGTCCTATTCCCTCTTCCGGTTTATCCATTACCCTTCTTAAATACTTATATTCCTTTTTAAAAAATCCCTCTTCCTCTGACCTTCTGTGTATTCCGATATTTTCTGCCGAGCCAAACAGTTCCTCCATCTTAAAAATCCTACCGTCTGTAAGCCTTGCATATGAACGGGTTATTCCTGTTTTCCCGTTATAATCTTTCAACAGATAGCTGCCCTTCCTCCCGTCCGCATCTACCTTTATCATTTCATAGGGCGTATATATGCCTTTATCTTTTAGATGATTTTTGGGTGTAGCCATATAATACCGCTCCTCATCGTCTACCAGAAACAAAGGACTTATACCCTTGATCACCCCGAAATCCTGTACATCGTCCACGCTTCGGACTTTATCCTTGTGAAAGTCTTCAAAAATACTTTCAGAAAGGATAAAACTGCTTTTTCCGATAAGGCTTTCATCTACCTGATAATCATCCCGTATGCCTCCCGACTGTCCCAGCAGAAAAAAACGGATCATCCCCAGCAAGGTCGTCTGTGAAGGCACAAATTCTGATTGAATAAAATAAAAGCTCCCGGCCTCACTGATTCCGTCCCCCAGCTTCCTTTCCGAACCAAAAAAATACGGTTCCAAAGGTTCTAACGTTACATAAAAGTCTGCCACTGGCTCACTCCTCCTTCTCCGCAAAAAAGTGGACAAAACGCAACGCAAAAAGAATCTCTTTATATACATCCCCGGGGTTATGGGAGCTTTTTACCAAATGCAACATCATTCCCCTGCATTCCTGGAAATATACGGAAGATTTGCTCCTCTCAAACATATTGTCCAGACAGATTCCTGTCTCCTTTTCCCCGCACTCTATTGCTTTCCTGAACAATGCTTCGTATTCCTTTATATGATAGAGCATCGAATGCAGAATCCCACTGTCTGTCTGCTCGTTTTCCCCCTCGCCTTTTGATATGCCCCCCTGGGCTGAAACTTCTTTTTCCAGAACATTATCCAGAAACTCCAGATATCTTTTTTCTTTCTCTGATCCAAACAAATACTCCCCCTCTATTTTGCTCCCGCCAGATTTATTAAGCACGATTGCAAGTGTATTTTTTGTTTTTTTGGCGCATTGAAACAACTGGTCTTTTGCTTTCTTCAATGCCTCATACAACGGAAATTTCCAGTAGGACACGGCAATCCCCATGGACAGGGATGTTTGGGCAATACCCGAAAGCTTGTCGTTAACTTCTTTGAATTCCTCCATATAAATTTCACTGATCTTACTGCACAGAGTGAAAAGTGTTTCACCGTCCCGGTTCTGTACCGGGGCGAGAAACAACAGATCATCTCCTCCCGCAAAAATGGCCAGTCCGCCCTTTTCCCCGATCAGTTTTGCGCAGCGTTTCGTATATCTTTTGCAGATTTCTGATATCTTCAGGTCATCCCCGATCATTCTGCCCGCCTCGCCCAGGTTATCTCCGTCAGCCTGCACCACCGCATAATATTTCCACTTTTTCCACCCACCCGTATCCGGAATTTCTTCTCCATGTTTCTTTTTCGTTTTTCCCGCACCGGAGATATAGGCCAGATTCTTAATCCGGTTTCTGCCCTTTTCAAATAACTGGAAATTCTTTTTACCGGTATTCAAAATTCTTTTTACAAGTTCTGAATTTTTTATATTTTTATTTGAAGCTGTATCCTGATCTGAACCTTCTTCCATTACGCCAAACATGGTCAATAAATAGTTTTCTCCACCGGATTCAGGAATATTTTCATACAATTCCAATGTATCCAGATAAGCAGAAAGCGCCTCCCCCACGCTCTTGTCTCCTTTTTCCGCATCCGAAACAGAAAGATAATGGATACATAAATATCTATGCATATATGCTGTAATTTTCTCTGTTTTATCTTTATCCTCCCCATGCCCCAGATCTCTCGCCAGGCGGTTCCCCACCCCTGTTTTTACTCTTTGGATAACTTCCTGCACAAAACTGTCCATGTCCTCCGGATCGTCTACATCAACGGAGAACAATACCCTGTCATGATAGCTTCCTATCCCATCGGTCGGCTCATTCTTTTCATAGTAGGGTGAAAGGATGGAAACCCCGTCCTTTGCCGAGAGATACGCGCACAGCATACGGGTAATATCGGAAAACATATAGCTGGCGTACCAAAGCCCCGCCGGTTTAGCTGCCAGAGCCAGCGTTGCATTAATCGGCCCAATTGTAATACCGTAATATTTCATCCATTACACCTCCGTAATTTCAGCCGTTCAATCCGGACAAATTTATAATTATCTGCCGCCCTCAGACTTCCCCGGATCAATTTACCGGTGCGTTTATCTTCCATTTTTTCTTTATTATTGAAATCTTTCGCAAACCAGCCCATAAAATCATCAATATCAAAATCCGGTATCTTCAACTCTATGGGATCCCTCCCTTTTAACGAAAATATAAATGACGCATTCTGCAGAGCTTCCGGCGTCTGACGCAAAAAAAGAAATGTATAACGATCCAATACCTTGAAATATATGGGGGATGAATAGCGTTTGATGTCCTCGTGCGACACAGAGACTCTGCCCTTTCTCATATTGTCTCTGTAAACATATCCGTCTGTAAGCCCTAAGACGGCTCTTACAAAATATGGATTTTCCATAGTACTCACATCTTTTCCATCAAATAAAACACTTTTAATAACTTTTTTCTCATGGGTGATGTTCTTTTCGAGATAATATCGGAATATCGCGCTTTTATAATATTGCCCTGAATCATTTCTCGTATTATTGATCCCGCCTTTCATCAGGCCATATAAAAAAGAAATGTCCTTCAAACGGCTGTCTGCCGATATGTTCTGCCCTATCCCCAAAATACTATAATCCAGGCAGAACGCATTGGGTTCGTATTTTCGAACCACAGTGAGTATATTATCTTTGCAGGCTACGTCTGCAACGCTAAACGAACCAAACCCTTTATTTTGCCTTGTCCCAAAATTGTTTAACAGAAAAAAATCCGGGATATATTTCTTAATAATTTCAAGGAATTCTCTGTCAAAGCAAAGAATGGTTCCTTTTATTCCTTCCCTGCAAAAAATAGTTTCCTTAAAATCCTCCCGTTCCCGGCCCCCCTGATTGCCAAAATACAAAGAATTAATTCTGGTGCTGCTTCCCTTGGGTATCTGTCTTTCCAGATACCCGCCCTTCTTTTTTTCGTAGGTATAGCTTCTCTCCGCTTTCCCGTTCACGCAAAACCGTAGTTTCATCTTTGAGGCTAGTCCACCGTCATCTGCGATGTAAAACCACCTTACTTTTTGCTGATCTGTAAAATGTACATTCGCCAATAAAAACCGGTCAAACCTTGGTTTTACTTCCGTAGCCCGAAGACATACGCCTTTATCCAGCGGCTGAAAATGTATCATCGGCGTATGCTGCTTTAAATCGAAAGTCCATTTCAGGTTGCTCATCTTTTTCCTCCCCTGGCTCTTGATCTGTCGGTTCAAAAGAATCTCTGGCAAAAAACCGGCCTTTCCATTTCCGTTAAATTATCTACATAATATTGTGATATGGTTTTTCCTTTTTTCAATGCGGTTCACCTCCGGATTGTATAAATTCATTTTCTGTCAGACATCAGGCATCTGTTTTTTAACGCAAAAAAAACGACCTGGCCATGCCTGTTGCTTGTTGTCAAGGACTTTTTAATACAGTTCACAGAATATTCAAAAAATCGACACAGCAAAAGCCGGGGGCCAAATGGCTCCCGGCCTGCTCATGCGGTGCTTACTCCTGCGCCATCATCTGGCGGACTTCCTCGCGGAGCATACGCTTGATTTTGTCCTCCATCGTTTCAGTGCTGGTTTCGCTGAAATGCGCCCACACAAGGTAGGTGGTTTTGCCGATTTTCTTCACCATTGAGGGCGGGGTGTCCGGCTTGGGCCGGGGGAAGGTCATGCCTGCGGTAGCGTTGGGAAGTTTGTTTGCCATAGGCGGCTCCTTTCAGTCCATCAGATTTTTCAGACGTGCCAGCTTGTCCTGCGCCGTGGCC
>CANOZK010000032.1 GCA_947571775.1 uncultured Lachnospiraceae bacterium
TTTCTAATAGCTTAATCAGGTCTTTTGTTTTCATTCCGTTCCCTCCTTACAATTATAATTATACGCCTATTATACGTATTTGTCAATGCTTTTTTACAGAAAAAAAGAGCATTTCTGCCCTTTTATTTCATATTCCCAAATCTCCGCTTTGTATTTCCCTCATTATAGCAATTTTAGGAAGGGGTTGCGATAATTAAGGCGCCCAATAATTTCCCTTTAAAGCATTTTCAATACTCCCGCCGATTTCAGAAAAGAAAAATGCTGCTTCATCTTCTTCATCTGTGTCGTTTCCATCATGCCATATTTCACGCCCGATATTTTTACAAATTTCGCTTGCTTTTTGCAGTATTTCTTTTTCTTCATCCGAAAAGCTGACACTGCAATTCGTACTTGTTGATATACTTGCCATACTTATCCCCTCTCCCAAAAATAAATAACACTCTTCCCGGAGCTGTCCCATGTGTCGTAGAAATAACCATCCACCACTGTCACCACATGCCTGTCAAGCCCCAAAACATATGTATCATGCAGGAAATTGCAGCAGAACTTGTACACGTCCATAGGGAAATCTGGCTCGCATCTTCTGTATCCGTTCCGTTTTAGGTATTCCCCCCAAACAGCATTAGAAGAATTGCACCCGTCCGCCATTTCAAAGGCTATATCGCACAAATCCCAAAATACTATATCCCATGTGCGTCCGGTGGCTTTGCAGCAGGCTCGAATAGCACAGTCACCAACACGGTTTCCTGGAATGGGATTAGGATTATACTCAATCCATCTTTTCATCATCATACCCCCATATATCTGCCTCCTGTTTTAAATTATATACCTCTCGGTCAAAACATTTGTACCATTTTTACCCAAAATGCAACGCCCTTTTCTAAATTTGAAGTAAAAATGAAGTAGTAATGCCCTGTATGTATCTCCAAAGCCTTGTATAATCAATATTATTTAAATTTACTAGCACTCATTTAAAATGAGTGCTGATTTTTTCTTGACTTTTTATTTCGCTGGTATTACAATACATTTCAAGAGAAATAGAAAAAACAAAGGAGTGAGTAATCATGGCAGCAAAAAAAGGAAGTTTATCCATCAACAGTGAAAACATATTTCCCATTATCAAAAAATGGCTTTATTCTGACCACGACATTTTCTTTCGGGAGATGGTTTCGAACGGCTGTGATGCCATCACCAAACTGAAAAAACTGGAAATCATGGGCGAATACCAATTCCCGGACGATTACAAACCGCAAATAGACGTAATCGTAAACCCGGAAGAAAAAACTCTGAAATTTATCGACAACGGCATCGGCATGGATGCGGATGAGGTGGAGGAATACATCACCCAGATCGCTTTCTCTGGCGCTACGGAATTTCTGGAAAAATACAAGGACAAAACCACCGACGACCAGATGATCGGCCATTTCGGCTTGGGTTTTTACTCTGCTTTTATGGTAGCCGACGAAGTTCATATCGATACCCTTTCCTATAAAGAAGGCGCGCAGCCGGTACACTGGACTTGCGACGGGGGCACGGAATACGAGATTTCTCAGGGTAACAAAAACTCTGTAGGTACGGAAATCACACTGTTTTTGGGTGAATCCAGCGTGGAGTTCTCCAACGAATACCGCGCCAGGGAAATTCTGGAAAAATATTGTTCCTTTATGCCCGTTCATATTTATCTGAGCAAAGCCAACGCCGAGCAGGAATACGAAACCATTGATGAGGAAGATCTGCGGGACGACGATGTAGTAGTCGAACACATTCACGAAGAAGCTAAGACCGAGGAGCAGGAAAATGACAAAGGGGAAAAAGAAATCGTGGAAATCTCCCCAACCAGAGAACGGGTAAAAATCAACAAACGTCCGGTTTCTTTAAGCGATCCGCAGCCTCTGTGGACTAAACACCCGAATGAGTGCAGCGAGGAAGATTATAAAGAATTTTATCGGAAAGTCTTTATGGACTTTAAAGAGCCTTTGTTCTGGATCCACCTGAATATGGACTATCCCTTTAACTTAAAAGGTATCCTGTATTTTCCAAAAATCAATACCGAATACGATTCTATCGAGGGAACCATTAAACTGTACAACAACCAGGTATTTATTGCCGACAACATCAAAGAAGTCATCCCAGAATTTCTGATGCTTTTAAAAGGCGTCATTGACTGCCCGGATCTGCCGCTGAATGTCTCCAGAAGCGCGCTGCAAAACGACGGCTTTGTCAAGAAAATTTCGGAATACATTACCAAGAAAGTGGCGGACAAGCTCACTGGCATGTGCAAAACTCAGCGTGAGGATTATGAGTCTTATTGGGACGACATCAGCCCCTTTATCAAATTTGGCTGCATCAAGGACAACAAATTCTCTGAGCGCATGATGGATTACGTCTTATTTAAGAATTTAGACGATAAATACCTGACTCTGAAAGACTGTATCGAGAAAAACAAGAAACCGGAAGATTCCGAAAACGCGTCCGTCGAGACAGAAGCCAAGGATTCCGAAAAAGGAGAAGAGGAAGAAGAGGTAAAGAAAACCACCGTCTTCTATGTAACCGATCCGGTTCAGCAGAGCCAGTACATCAACCTGTTCCGGGAACAAGGACTGGACGCCGTATATCTGAGACATAACATTGACAATACATTTATCTCCCACATGGAGCGCATCAATGAAACGGTAAAATTCCAGCGCATCGACTCCGATGTAACCGAAGAGGTTGTAGAAGACGCCGCTGATGAGGCAACCGCTAAAGCCCTCACCGATTTGTTCCGCAAAGAACTGGACAATGACCAGCTCAATGTAAAGGTGCAAAACTTAAAGAATGAAAACATTTCTTCTATGATGACTCTGGAAGAAGAAAGCAGAAGAATGCAGGAAATGATGCGGATGTACAACATGGGCGGTATGGGTATGGGTGATCCATCCATGTTTGGCGGCAAAGAGACTTTAATCCTGAATGCCAAAAACCAGTTAGTCCAGTATCTGGCTGCCCATCAGGATTCAGAGCATACTGCTTTGATCTGCCAGCAGCTTTACGATTTGGCCATGATCAGCCATAAGCCGCTTGAACCGGAAGCCATGACAAAATTCATTGCCCGGAGTAATGAGATTATGATGCTGTTGACAAAATAGGGAAAATAATTGATATTCGAGAATATGAAAAATCCTGGAGCGTGTTGGAAGACACGCTCCAAAATACTTTCTGGAAAACAGCGGAAATATTTGAATTGCTTTGCTCTTCTTATTTTTCAGTGACATTTATGGTGTCCGCAGCTATGCTCTCCATGGCCGTGCTCATGCTGATTACAGGTAATATCTGGAACATAATTCAAAGTTCCCGAAAGCAGAGCCCACACTGCCTCATCCGCTGCGCCGGAAACCCCTCCATAAAGTGTGATTCCGGCTTCTGCCAGAGCCATCTTTGCTCCGCCTCCAATGCCGCCGCAAATCAAGGTATCCACGCCATGCCCAGTCAGAAAACCAGCCAGCGCGCCATGCCCGTTTCCATTGGTATCCACGATACCTTCACTGACAATTTTATTGTCCTCAACTTCATAGATTTTAAACTGTTCGGTATGTCCAAAATGTGCAAATATCTGTCCATTTTCATAAGTGACTGCTATTTTCATTTTCCCAATTCCTTTCTTATACTATTTCTTCTCTTCGCTCTTTTTGCTCAAAAACAGAATCTGTCCAATCAGATAAAAAAATGCCCCGGCAAAGATGCAGAAATCTGACAGATTAAAAACCGTATTCCGCACCTTTTCATTTTTCACAGGAAAACTAACATAATCATTCACATAACCTTTTTTCTTTTTGTCATACAGATTACTCAGCCCGCCGCCTACGGCTAATCCCAATCCCAGCTTTTCCAGCTTTCGCCCTTTGGAAAAAAGCAGGCGGAGCAAATCCCAGGAAATGCCGATCAGCACACCCGCGGACAACGCCTCCCCTATTTCTTCTTTGTCTTTGAAAAGGCCAAAGGCTCCATGGGAATTGTGATGGTTCCGCAATATCAGCCTTCCGCCGAGAATCTCCTGACGAAAGTCTTGTGAATAGTGGCTGTCTACATAAGATTTTACAACATAATCAAGCGCAAATACCATTGCAGCTAAACAAAGAAAAATCATCTGCACCCCCTGATTTTTTACGCTTCTTCATCCTCTTCCTGCTCTTTTGGCTCCTCTGATGTTTCTGGTGTCTCCGGCTCCTCTTCCTGGAAAAGGTTTTCCTCCTCTTCTGGCGCCGGTTTCGGATCTTCCACGACCTCCTCTTCCGGTTCTTCTTTGCATTCTGCACCACAGCGCAGACAGAACTGGGCATCTTTGGGCAGTACGGCGCCGCAGCTTGCACAGATCTTCTCGCCTTTTTTTCTGGCCATATTTTCTCTCATCTTTGCTATGGTAACCTTATGCTCTGTAATTTCTTCGCAGAGAGCCGCTACATCCTCATGCATCGGTTCCCCGTCTACAAACTTCTTATAGATAATATTTCCAACGTCTTTTAGACACTGGTCAATCTGCCTTTGTTCCCCGTTGATTTTATTCCGCACTTTCTGGCTTTCAAAAAAGCTGTCTGTCTTAGCCGAAAATTCTTTCGCCGCTTGATGTATGGTTTCTCCAAATTCTGCAAAAAAATCATCTGTCATAGTCTTCTTTTCCTTTCTTAAAAAATTCTATTGTGTCACTGCGCACCGATAAGCTTAGGCTCCTGACCTCTTAAAAGGATTCTTGGCCCTCCGCTCTGCTCTATGTACGCTTTCGTGATCACCACTTCCCCGATGTTCTTATCTTTCGGTATTTCGTACATAATATCGAGCATGTATTCCTCCAGAATGGCACGCAATGCCCGCGCCCCGGTTTTCTTTTCCAGCGCTTTTTCCGCAATCGCTTCCAAAGCTCCGTCTTCAAACTCCAGCTTCACTTCATCCAAAGCCAAAAGTTTCTGATATTGTTTCAAAATGGCATTCTTGGGTTCCTTTAAAATCTGGATCAGCATCTTCCTATCCAGACCATTTAACGTAAAGATAATCGGAAGCCGCCCGATAAATTCTGGAATCATCCCAAAGGACTTGATATCCTCCACCGCAACCTTGCCCAAAAGATCTGGGTCGTCGTCGTATTTATCCTTTAAATCCGCCCGAAACCCAATGGAACTCTGTTCGTTGAGACGTTCCTTGATAATATTTTCCAATTCTGGGAACGCTCCGCCGCAGATAAATAAGATATTTCTGGTATTCACAGATGTCAGCGGAACCATTGCATTCTTGCTAGTGGCCCCCACGGGCACCTCTACCGTGCTGCCTTCCAAAAGTTTTAACAGCCCCTGCTGCACGGCTTCTCCGCTTACATCCCTTTGGTTGGTATTCTTCTTTTTCGCCAGCTTATCGATCTCATCGATAAAGATAATCCCGCGCTCTGCCTTTTCTACATCGTTGCCTGCCGCCAAAAGAAGCTTGGAAACCACGCTCTCAATATCATCTCCGATATACCCAGCCTCTGTCAAAGAAGTGGCGTCCGTAATCGCCAAGGGCACATCCAGCAGCCTGGCCAGCGTTTTTACCAGATACGTTTTGCCAGAACCCGTGGGGCCGATCATCAGCATATTGGACTTTTCGATCTCGATCTCGTCCATCGTCTCCGTGGCCACACGCTTATAATGGTTATACACCGCCACGGACATGACTTTCTTAGCATGGTCCTGGCCAATCACATAATCATCCAGCTTTGCCTTGATAACATGCGGGGCAGGGATATCTTTTATATCAAAAGCCTTTACTGGCTCTTTTTTCGCCGCTTTCTTTTTGATTCGCTGATTTTTCGGGATCTGATTGTTCAGGTTTTTCAAATCAATCATGCCCATATTAGACAGATTCATCAAATCGCTGTAATTGATGTTGCTGTTTTTCATCGTATCAAAACTTTTCTGCATACATTCTGTACAGATAAAAATATGATTCGGCAGGCTAATCATAGAACCCGCTTTGCTCTCCGGCCTGCGGCACAGGAAACAAATTTTCTCGTATTCGTCTGTATGCCCGCTGCCGTCTGCTCCCTTTCCCTCCGCCTCTGGATGATTATTATGCTCATCACTCACAATAATACTCCTCACTTTCCACAAAATACACGATTATTTCTCTACATTATAGCACATTTCTGCGGATATACAAATTAAGTTTTTCTAAAGTGGAAACCGTACTTTTCTGCGAGAAAACTACCAAAAGCCCCGGGGGTGCTAAGCGCCAGTGGCGCTTGGTTAGCAACGACCGGAACGAAATGGAGACCTTGCGGATTTTTATCTACTATGCGAATATATACTCTACCATTTTATTTTTTCAAATCATCAAAAAGAGGGCCTTTTTCACCTTCTACATGATAAGATCCCAGAAAAGTTTTGGTGTTTTTTCCTTTTCCCTTTATACTAAGAACTTTAAGTTCTGCATTGAGTTTAGTTTTTTGTGTCAAAGTAAATTCGTACTTATAAGAAAGCCAATTCTTTCGATCAATCGTAGTTGTCAGCGTTTTTTTGTTTGTATTTGCGGCCTGCACGGTATTGACAGATAACACGTTTAGTGCCATCATACAAAATGCTAAAAGAACCAGAACTTTTATTTTTCTGCACATTGTTTCCCGCCTCCTCATTGCTTCAATAAAAAAACCGCAAAAACGGACGGCTAGATCATGCTATCTGCTTTTCCCGGATTCCCTTGCCACGATATAAATCCGCTCGCTCTCCTCTTTAGGCGGGCAATGCGTAAACGCGTCATAGGCCGCCTGGAATTTCATCCCCGCTTCCTCCAAAAGCTGGACAATCTCTTCTACCGTGTACGCCCTCTGGCAGTGCAGCTCTTCGTGTTTGGAATACAGCCCGTTTTCTTCCCGCAGGAAAACGGATAACTGATAAAAGTTCAACCTCTTTTCTGGATCGTATTCATTTTCCCAGATAAAGCTGGCCTCCCCGCGGTTTTCAGCAATCACACAGTCTCCCAGGCTTTGATATTTATACACCGTATTCAAATCAAACACAAACACTCCGCCGGGATCCAGATAATTGTTCACCAGGCGGAACACCTGGAGCAAATCCTTGGAATCCGTCATATAATTCATGGAATCACAAATGCTGACAACGCCGCGCACTGTGCCGTACAGCTCGAACTCGCGCATATCCTGGAGAAGATATAAAATATCCTGCCCGCTGGCCTCCTTTTTTTCCATCGCAATCTGCAGCATCTCCGGCGCAGAATCCACGCCAATCATATCATAGCCTTTTTTTGCCAGTAGCTGTGTCATATTGCCTGTGCCGCAGCCCAGATCCAGAAGCAGCCCGTCCGAAACTCCATTCTCCTGTAAAATCTCACACAGATATTTTGCCCACTGCTCATATGGAATATTGTCCATAAACATATCATAGACCCAAGCAAAGCTGCCATAAGCATAACTTTCATTCTCATTGTCCATCTGTTTCACCTCATAAAAATATAAAAAAGAACAGAATGAGCATTTCTTCAATCCATGCCCATCCTGTCTTAGCTTTTCTCTATTCCAAAAACATTTTATGAAAATAAAAAAAGCGTGAAACGGGACTCGAACCCGCGACCCCAACCTTGGCAAGGTTGTACTCTAC
>CANOZK010000033.1 GCA_947571775.1 uncultured Lachnospiraceae bacterium
ATCATTCACTAAGAACATAATGAAGCAAACGATAACCGATAAATAAGAAATATCCGACAAGACAGCCAGTGTCCATAAAACAATCAATACAATATCATTGGCAGCGTAGGCGAGCGCAAAATAGGCGCTCCGCCGAAAAGTCAGATAAACGGCAAGGAAGCTTGTTGTAACAGACAGCGTGCTTGGTATCAGATTTGCTGTATCAAAAAATTTCAAAATAAAATAGAAAATAAAGGTGATGACGGCGGTGAGTGCAAGCATGAAAACGGGTTCTCTTTCTTTCAGGCGGTTGACTTTGACCTCTGCCCTGTTTCCTCCATAGGGATTGCGAAGCCATGATAAGAAAGCAAAGACAGCCATAGGCGCCGTCATACCAAGATAAGTTATCATTTCTCCGTAGTATGCAAACGTGAAGGATATGATGCCGTATAAAATACTGAAAACAACAATCAATAACTGGCCGGCGGGATTCCCTTTGGCATTAAAGATCAAAGCGGTAGCTCCAACCACTGATGCTGTGAGTGTCAGATAGTTCTCCCTGTCAAAAACCAAAAAGGAAATAATGATCAGCATTATGGATAAGCACCATAACATAATTTCCCCCTTTGAAAAATAAAAAAGTAGAGATTTGCATTTTTTCATAAGTATCCTCCTAAAAAAATAAGCATCCGTATACACATCTCCTAAGACCTATCGATGTGTACCGAATGCTTTCGCATTTCATTACCCGGTGGCAACTTTACATTTATTCTAGCATACTGGGTTAGAAAAGTAAAGATTTTAGCGGAATAAATTTTTCTTGTAAAATATAACAAATAAAGAAAAAATTTCTAAAAGGGACATATGTCCTTTCAATAGATAAAGACATAGTTTAGAATCCACTTATAACATACAGTAAAGGTAATTCAACAAGCAGTCATGCCGCAAAGTGAATCGTATAAAGCATAAGGAAATGCGAGGAAAAGAGTATGGGCGACAATCATTTAGACAGAGTATTACCGTTTCTAAAAAAAATCGACAAAAAGAGGCGAGAGCAGTTCTATACTTATTTTAAAAACGCGCCGCTTTGGCTTCTCGACAGCTTTTCAATTGAAAAGATGGAAAAAGGGAGAATATTTATCAGAGAGGGAACTTTGGTTGAGGCTATTTATTTTATAGGCGATGGACTGATCAAAGCAACGGATTACAGGATTTATGGTATCAAATTTGATTTTATACTGTTTACAAACGTCTACGCTTACGGAGGCATGGAAGTGATTATGGACTTAGATAAATACCAGACGTCCCTGCAGACGGTGACAGACTGTACCGTATTAAAGATTCCCAAGGCACAGTTCGCCAAGTGGATGAAAACAGATATTCTTGCATTAAGGCATGAATCGAAGCTGATGGGCGAATATCTTTTAGAGCAGGCGCGCAGTATCAGGGCATTTTTGTTTTTGCAGGGCTCGGACAGACTGGTTATGTTGTTTACCAACAGGTATAAAAAATTTGCAGTGAACGGAGTATTAAGACTGGATAATGACAGGCAGGAATTGTCTGATTATTCGGGGTTGAGCGTGAAGACCATTACCAGATCCATACAAAAACTTGAAAAGGACGGATTCATTACAAAACAAGGCAGCCGGATTGTGATTCATAAAGAACAGTACGACCGAATGAAAGAAAATCTATCGCAGATTCTTTCGGAAGACGATTAGAAGTATAGCAATTTGTTATACGTTGCTTTGCATAAAAATTATATTTACAAGGAGGAGCAGTCATGCAAAATTATTCAGGAGAAGTGGGATTACAGTATCATTTACAGATCAGGCCCGGCGATGTGGGGCGGTATGTGATTTTACCAGGAGATCCAAAAAGATGCGCCAAGATCGCAAAGCATTTTGAAAATGCACAGTTAGTAGCCGACAGCAGGGAGTATATCACTTATACGGGATACTTAGACGGAGAGAAGGTAAGCGTCACATCTACCGGTATCGGCGGCCCATCCGCATCTATCGCATTGGAAGAATTAGTACTTTGCGGCGCGGATACATTTATCCGTGTGGGGACATGCGGAGGGATTGACCTTGAAGTGAAAGGCGGAGACGTCGTAGTTTCGACAGGCGCGGTCAGAATGGAAGGTACAAGCCGTGAATATGCGCCGATCGAATATCCGGCGGTCGCGGATTTTGAAGTTGCGAATGCACTGGTAAAGGCGTGCAAAGCCTTAGATGTGCCGTTCCATACAGGCGTTGTTCAGTGTAAGGATGCATTTTACGGACAGCATGAACCGGAAAGAATGCCTGTAAGCTATGAACTTTTAAACAAATGGGAAGCTTGGAAACGGATGGGCTGTAAGGCATCAGAGATGGAATCGGCAGCGTTATTTATCGCGGCAAGTCATCTAAGAGTACGCTGCGGTTCTAATTTCCTGGTAGTCGGCAATCAGGAAAGAAATGCGTTGGGTATGGATAACCCGATCGTCCATGATACGGAGATTGCGATCAAAGTTGCAGTGGAGGGCATCAGAAACTTAATAAAAGAGGATAAAGAGAAATAATACATAGGAGGAAAGAGCGATATGCGGCTCGTATTAAGTTTACTCGGTATTGCAGTAGTTTTAGGTCTCCTCTGGCTGTTATCGTGGAACCGCAAAGCCATTAACTGGAAGATCGTTTTAAAAGCAGTTATTGTTCAGTTTGTTCTTGCAATTATCATTATTAAAATACCGCTGGGACAGAAGGTGGTTTCTGTTTTATCAGACGGTGTTACGGCAGTTGTCGGCTGCGGCAGAGACGGTCTGTCGTTCGTGTTCGGCGATCTTGCAGACAGCTCTAAGATGAGCGTGTTCTTTGTTCAGTCATTAGGCGGCGTTGTATTTGTTTCCGCGTTAGTTGAATTGTTATACTATGTCGGGGCGCTTGGATTTGTTGTAAAATGGCTTGGTAAAGCGGTTGGAAGATTGATGGGAACAACGGCGGTAGAAAGTTTTGTGGCTGTCGCCAATATGTTTCTTGGACAGACAAGCAGTCCTGTGCTGGTGAGCAAATATATCGGTAAAATGACAGATAGTGAAATCATGGTAATTCTTGTATCAGGCATGGGGAGCATGGAGGTGTCTATCCTGGCAGGCTATGCCGCCTGCGGTATTCCTATGGAATATCTCTTGATCGCAAGCGTACTTGTACCGGTTGGAAGTATCCTGGTAGCGAAAATGATCCTGCCGGAGACACAGGAGGCGTTATCCATTGATGATGTGAAAATGGATAATAAAGGCTCGAATTCGAATGTCATTGACGCTGTAGTGGGCGGAGCTTCTACGGGTATGTCAATGATTGTCGGAATCGCATCGTCATTGATTGCCGTACTTGGCCTTGTTGCGCTTATCAACCTTATTTTAGGAGTTGTCCGTCTGGATCTCGAAACGATATTCTCTTATGTATTTGCGCCGTTTGGATTCTTGATGGGGATTGATGCAGAGAATATCCTACAGGAAGGCATGTTATTGGGACAGAAATTAGCGTTGAACGAATTCGTTGCATTTGGCAATCTGGGGACGTTTATCGAAAGCCTGGATCCAAGATTTGCGATGATCGCGTCTATCTCTATTGCAGGTTTTGCAAATGTATCAAGTATGGGTATCTGTGTAGGAGGTATCGGGGTTCTCTGTCCTGAGAAAAGAGGAACGCTTTCTAGATTAGTATTAAGAGCGATGCTCGGCGGAATGTTGGTGAGCATCCTGAGCGCAATGATCTGCGGTATTGTCGCGCTGTTCTAAGGAGGGACAGATAGCATGGGTAAACAAAAATATAACAGAATTTTTATTATCGTAGTAGATTCCCTTGGGGTAGGCGCATTAAATGACGCGCCGGATTATGGAGACGCCAATACAGATACGCTGGGGCATATTTCCCAGAATGTCGGCGAATTTAAGATTCCAAATCTTCAGAAGCTTGGAATAGCGAATTTGCACGGATTAAAACAGGTGGCGCCGGTTTCCAGGCCCATGGGATATTATACGAAATTAAATGAGGCAAGTACCGGAAAAGATACCATGACAGGCCACTGGGAGATGATGGGACTCCATATTACAAAGCCGTTCCGAACATTTACAGAAACAGGCTTTCCAGAGGAACTATTGGAGGAACTGTCAAGAAGAACAGGCCGTGTAATCATCGGCAATAAAAGCGCCAGCGGAACGGAGATCTTAGATGAGCTTGCAGAGGAAGAGATTGCTGAGGGGCATATGATTGTCTACACATCTGCGGATTCTGTACTTCAGATCTGTGGGAATGAGGAGACGTTTGGGCTTGAAGAACTGTATCGCTGCTGTGAAATTGCAAGAGAGATCACTATGAAAGATGAATGGAAAGTCGGACGTGTTATTGCCAGGCCTTATGTCGGCAGGAGAAGAGGCGAGTTTAAGAGAACGAGCAACCGTCATGACTATGCGTTGAAACCATACGGAAGAACGGCGCTCAATGCGTTAAAAGACGCCGGATTTGACGTGATCTCCGTAGGGAAGATTTTTGATATTTTTGATGGAGAAGGAATTACAGAATCAAATAAATCGAAGAGCTCCGTGCATGGGATGGAGCAGACAATTGAAATTGCAAAAAGAGATTTTGAGGGACTCTGCTTTGTGAACCTGGTGGATTTCGACGCATTGTGGGGACATAGGCGCAATGTGCAGGGGTATGCTGATGAACTGGAAAGATTCGACGAGAAGCTGGGAGAATTGCTGAATCTTCTAAAAGAAGACGATTTATTGATCATAACCGCCGACCATGGTAATGATCCTACTCATACGGGAACAGACCATACAAGAGAAAAAGTTCCTTTCCTTGCATATTCTCCCGCTATGAGAGATAATGGTGAATTAGAAGAGGCTCAGACTTTCGCTGTGATCGGAGCTACGGTTGCAGACAACTTCGGTGTAGAAATGCCGGAGAATACAATAGGAAGTTCTCTTCTTGATCAGTTGGTATAAATAAAAGGAGGAGTTGGACGATGGATAAGAAGGAGATATTAAAGCGTCTGGACCATACATTACTCGGACAGACGGCTACGTGGGAAGATATTCGCAGGATCTTGGACGAGGGAATGGAATATAAGACGGCGTCTGCATGTATTCCGGCGTCGTATGTAAAACAGGCGTCAGAATATGTAGACGGGAAATTACCGATCTGTACAGTGATCGGATTTCCTAACGGATACAGTACAACGGCGGTAAAAGTCTTTGAAGCAAAAGACGCGATTGAGAACGGCGCCAGGGAGATTGATATGGTCATTAATATCGGTCTCTTAAAAGATAAAAGATATCAGGAAGTAGAAGACGAGATTCGTCAGGTTCATGAAGCGTGCGGCGGGAAAATCTTAAAAGTTATTATTGAGACATGTCTTCTTACAGAAGAAGAAAAGATCAAAATGTGTGAGATCGTTACGGCGGCAGGAGCCGAATACATCAAAACTTCTACAGGATTTTCCACAGCGGGAGCGACATTTGACGATGTGGAGCTTATGAAATCTCATATCGGCAAAGACGTGAAAGTAAAAGCGGCAGGCGGAATCGCTACGATTGACGATGCAGAGAAATTTATAAGCCTTGGAGCAGAAAGGCTTGGAACAAGCAGATTAATTAAAATGATACAAAATACGGACGACGGTTTGGGTTATTAGA
>CANOZK010000034.1 GCA_947571775.1 uncultured Lachnospiraceae bacterium
AGCAGCTATACACATCGGGCAAGTTTGAGTTTGCCGTCCTGTATGGCCGCCGCCGCGTGGGAAAGACAGCCCTTCTGACCCAGTTTATCCAGGAGAAAAAAGCCATCTACTTCATGGGTGTGGAGAGCAACGCCAAACAGAACCTGGAGAACCTCAGCAAGAGCATCCTGGAATATGCCGGCGGCATTTCTGCGGAGAACTCCTTTTTGTCTTTTCAAGCCGCACTGGAATATGTGTTCAGGCTGGCGGAAAAAGAACGGGTGATCCTCGTGCTGGACGAGTATCCCTATGTGGCCCGCTCCTCCAAAAGCCTTGCCTCCACCTTGCAGCTCCTGATCGACAAAAATAAGGATACCTCCAAGCTGATGCTGATCCTCTGCGGCTCGTCCATGTCCTACATGGAGGGCCAAGTGCTGGCATACAAGACTCCGCTTTACGGCAGGCGCACGGCACAGATGAAGCTGCTGCCCTTTGATTTTGAGGAAACCTG
This sequence comes from uncultured Lachnospiraceae bacterium, assembly GCA_947571775.1. GTDB lineage: Bacteria > Bacillota > Clostridia > Lachnospirales > Lachnospiraceae > MGBC164599. The sequence goes on from CANOZK010000034.1 coordinate 491, forward strand.
CTGTTATTTTTCACACTTCCAAGGCGAGGATAAGGCGTTGGCTTATGGAATCGTTGGCGGAACACCCCAATATTTGCTTCAGATCAATGATAAGTTGAGTATTGAGGAGAATATCAAAAATACATTTCTCAATCCAATCTCCTTTTTCTATGAGGAACCAGTCAACCTCTTAAAACAGGAGGTGCGGGAGCCCGCTATTTACACAGCAATTATTACTGCAATCGCCGCAGGTGCTTCCCGAATGTCTGAGATCTCAAGTAAACTCGGGGAGGACACCAACGTCTGCGCAAGCTATATTAAGAATCTGATTAGCCTGGGAATCGTGCGGAAGGAAACGCCATGCGGGGAAAAGCCTTCCCGCAAGTCCTTGTATTCCATTGAAGACAATATGTTCCGTTTCTGGCATCGTTTTGTGCTGGAGAACAACTCGCTAATTGCCCGTGGAGCCGCTGACTTAGTTTATCAACGCATAGCGCCGTATCTGTCTGACTACATGGGCAAAGTGTTTGAGGAGATATGTAAGCAGTACCTGTGGACTCTACTGCTGAAGGGCCAATCTCCCGTGGAATTCACTTCTCTAGGACGCTGGTGGGGCAATGACCCCATCGAAAAATCACAAGCAGAGATCGATATTCTGGGGGAACAGGACAAGACCACAGCCCTCTTTGGAGAGTGCAAATGGACAAACGAAAAGATCGATTTGGGTGTATTGGAAACGCTGATTCACCGTAGCCGCTTGTTTCCATACAGTAAGGTATATTACTACTTGTTTTCCAAATCTGGTTTCACCAAAGGATGTATCGAAAAGGCCAATAAGCTTGGCAGTGTAATGTTGGTCAGCTATGAGGATATACTGGAAAAATTTAATCAGGGGTTTCTTACACGGAAATCAATTTTGATCCATAAATCTCCATATTGCTATAAATGAGCAAATCCGTAAAAAGGCAAAAAGAAAAGGCATAGCCCAAATGTGTTATAATGGAAGCGCAACGACCCACAAAACACAAGAGGGAATGCCTTGTGGAGATTATAACACCGAAAGAGCAGATACGCAAATTCTTTTTTGAGAAACACTTAGATTTTTTGACAAGCGTCCCCCAGCAGCGGCTCCAGGAGATGATCCTGACCAGCTGCTTGAAAGGGAACAGCGGCAAAATGGTGGACTATGCCGAGGGCGGCCCGGTCCACCGGACGACTTACAGCCATTTTCTGTCAAAGGGGAAGTGGGATGATGAACGACTGGAAGAAACGCAAAAACGCGAGAGCTTCCAGACAGTCACAGAGCTCGCGCAGGCAACCAAGACGCCGGTTTTTGTCAGTATTGACGACACTGTCCTGCCCAAAACGAAACCATCTTCAAAGGCGAAACGGCCAACCCAGGGTGCCGGATGGTATTATTCGCATCTGGAAGGGAAAGTAATCTACGGCCATCAGATCCACGCGGCAATCGTTGGCACGGGAGAGACGTCACTGTGCTACTCTATGAAGCGGTGCTGCCCGGAGCGCGGAACAAAAATCGACATGACACTGGAGATCATTCGTTCCTTTCCGGCAGACTCGGATGCTTACGTCCTTGCGGACAGCTGGTATACCAGCCACGCCATTTTTGACGCCTGCCAAGAGAAGAACTGCCACTTGATCGGCGCAATGAAAACCAATCGCATCTTATATCCGGAGGGAAGGCGGATTTCCGCAGCAGACCTGGCTTTCTCTCTTGACCCCGGTTGTTTTCACCCTGTAACGGTGAAAGGCCGCACCTACATGGTGTATCGCTATGAGGGGGCCCTGGACAAAATTGACCATGCTGTGGTTGGGGCTTTGGGCAAGAAAAAAGCCCTTCGGGTATTTCTCTGCTCTGATATCGCCCTCTCCGATGAAACAATCCTGGAATATGTTGAACATGTCATCCGCTTTGTCAAAAGGTTTCGTATCCTCTCTGAATGCTATCGCAATCGCAGAAAACGTTTTGCTCTTCGCTTTTCCCTTATTGCTGGTATCTGCAATTTTGACCGCTTGGCTTAATTTCGCAAGAGGTTTAATAAATCATTTCACTGTAATGGCACAACGTTTTCTTCCCTGCCGTCCCCTAGCAGAACAGGCAGTTTTATTTGCCTTGAAAAAATATGAACATCTTTCCGATAAGACTTCTCTCCCTTTTTCAGCGGAATTCCTTATTTCTCTCTTTGCCCAAAAGAAAGCAATGCAATATGCTTCTAAATTTTATCCTCCTGATAAGAGTCCTCCTGTTCCAGAAGATTGGACCCCTATGGAGCTTCTTCTCTGTGGGCCAGGCGGTATTTCGTTTGAAAAAGCAGCACAGCTTTTAGAATGTACTCCCGCCCAAGTAGAAGAAAATTATCGGTCAGCTTGCCAGCAGCGTGCCACTGTCCGGCCAATCCCCGAAGATAAAGCAAATGCTGTCCCAAAAGAAAATTTTCCTGTTCTTTGGAGATGGGTAGCGGCAGGGTTTGCTTTTGTCGATCTGATTGCTTTTGCCATAGCGGGCGGCCAGTTTTTATGGAGCCATTCGTTTTTAAATCAAAAATTAGCTGTTCCCGCGCAGGAAGATCTTCCCATACAGGAGCAGCAAAAGCAAAGGATTTCTTTAGAGGATCGGTTTTATCAAATTCAGCCGCCAGCAGGATTCCGCCGTATTTCCCACCGTCATTCAGCTCTTTATGCTCAAGATGATTATATCAATATGGATGGGCAAAGCCTTACTTTTATTCAACAGGTTAGCTCTGAACAGATTACAGGATTTGATCCGGATGCAGATTTTGAACAAATTCCTTTCCGGGGCAGTTCTGCTGCTTTTTATACTCAGTCGGGTTTCCAGAAAGTTTACTGGTTTCATGATTATTATGCCTATACGCTTTCTACGACCCTGCCCCGGGATCAGGCATTATCTACGGCAAAAAGTGCTTGTCTTGCTCTCGGAAGCTCCAATATTACTGGTGCAAAAAAATTGCCTTTAGCTGCCCTGCCTTTTACTTATACGCCGGAGCTTGCCAAGGAAAATGGCGACATATTAGTGGGAATACCTGGGGAAATGGATGAAAAGCAAATTACTGCCTTTATCGAAAAAGCAAATGCGAAAAAATCAGGTTTTCTGCGCATCTGCGAATTTCAAAAAGACGGTTCTGTTTTATTTACGGATTTGGAAACCCTCCAAGGACGGATTTATTGGACAAAGGATACCCGACGGACTTCTGATGGTATCAGGGAAGAAGTCGGTGCAGAATATGAAAAAGCTTCTGTTTTTCGGGATGGTAAACGAGCTATTCTGTCTCTGGAACGGGAAAAAGAGCTTCCTGTTGCTGTTATTGGCTGGGAAGGGGAAGAAATTTTATGAAATATACCTATTTTCATCTGGGCATATTTTGTACGATCTTATTTCTTTTTACTATTGGTTTACTTTTGTTCCGGTGGAACGGCCAGAGAAAAGTACAACAGCAGTTAAACATTTTGGAACAAACTGTTTCCCGCACTTCCCTTCCTAAAATAGAAAAATTACCTTCTATTTTTAGAACAGGAAAAGAAACTCCCCATAAAGATAGTCCTGATTTCCCAATTTCTGTTAAGAAAGAGATTCTTCCCCAATACCAGAAGCTTTATGAAGAAAACCAGGACTTAATTGGATGGATAGAAATTCCCGGTACAATGCTGAATTTTCCTGTTATGTATACTCCCAATGATCCAACTTATTATTTATATCATCTTTTCGATGGTACAAACAGCTTGTATGGCATGCCTTTTTTAGATGGGGATTGCTCCATAGAACCCCGGAGTACCAATTTGATTCTGCATGGGCACCATATGCTTGACGGTACAATGTTCAGCACCTTATTAGAGTATCAGGATAAAAATTACTTTTTGTCCCATCCTGAAATAGATTTTAATACCCTTTATCAGGAAGAAAAATATGCCATTATTTCTGTATTTTACTGGGTTTATGATCAAAAGAATTCCAGCCCAGATCTTTATTATAATTTTATTGATGCAAAAGATCCGGCTGATTTTGATCGGTTTATTGCCTTAGTGAAAGAGCTGTCTTTTTATGATACAGGCGTTTCAGCTTCCTATGGAGATGAACTTTTAACACTGATTACCTGTTGGGATTACCAGGGAAACGGCCGAATGAATATTGTAGCAAAAAAGATAGAAC
>CANOZK010000035.1 GCA_947571775.1 uncultured Lachnospiraceae bacterium
AGATTTACAGCCTTTGCCTTGCCGGGAACGGTCCGACCAAGATAGCCCGTATGCTTACGGAACAGGAAATCCCCACGCCGGGAACGCTGGAATACCGCCGGACGGGAAGCACCCGCCGCTACCACCCTGGCTATGAGTGCAGGTGGGCGACAAACACCGTGGCGCATATCCTTGAAAACAGGGAATACACCTCAACGGAGACGGTATAATGGTCGAAAGGCCATAGAGCCGGGGCCGTTCCTGCTGGCACCAGCCCGGAAAGGTGGAGCAGTCTATGAATGACCAGATGGCCTGGGTGGGACTGATGAATTGCTGTAAGGCCCGGGTAGAGGAGGTCATTTTTAGCGAACTGGTTTATTGCTAAGAGTATCAAGAACGCAGAGAGCGGTTGTACGTTTTCTTAACCGGATATATTGACAAATCATATATACAGTGATAAAATATCAACCGACAGATTGTCGGCATATAGGGGGGTGACAATAAAATGCGCGTAGTGAAAGAAGCAAATGTGCGTAGGAACGAAATACTGGATGTAGCGGAACGGCTCTTTGGGACAAAGGGATTTGATGGCACCAGCACAACAGACATTCTCAATGAGATTGGCATTGCCAGAGGAACGCTTTATTACCACTTCAAGTCCAAGGAGGACATTCTGGATGCCATGATTGAGCGAATGACTGGCAGTCTGGTGGCAAAGGCCAGCGAAATTGCCGGGAAGAAAGATGTGCCAGTATTACAGCGTTTGACACAGATGATGCTGGCGCTGAATGTAAATAACGATCTTGGGCATGAAATTATGGAGCAGGTGCATAAGCCGCAGAACGCGCTCATGCACCAGAAGATGCAGGAGCGGCTGCTGGCCGGAGTGAACCCAATCGTTACCTCTCTGATCGAGGAAGGCATCGCCCAAGGGATTTGTCAAACAGACCATCCGGCAGAAGTAGCGGAAATGACCATGCTCTATTCCAGCACGGTATTTGATGATCTGGCTGGGTATAGCGGGGAGGAACGACAGAGAAAGATTAGTGCGTTTATCTACAATCTGGAGCGGTTGCTGGGGATGGAACGGAATAGTCTGCGAGAGGTGATTCTCCCTATTTTCAGATATGGTATGTTGGAAGAAATGACATCTTTTTTTGAAAATAGGCTGATGGGTTATGACAAGCACATGATAACCACAATTGAAGGTTCGGCGGAATTTTATAAATTTACAGCAGAACAATTACCTACTGCTGAATATTGCACAATATTGGATTTAGGATGTGGAACAGGTCTTGAATTGGAGGAATATCTTGTTCTTAATCCTTCTGCAAATATTACGGGTATTGATTTATCTAAAGGGATGCTGTCTGCACTTAAAAATAAATTCCCTAACAAGAAGTTGAATTTAATTTGCGGCTCTTACTTTGATATACCTTTTGGAAATGAGCAGTTTGACGCTGCTGTTTCAGTCGAATCACTTCATCATTTTTCATCTGAACAGAAACAGTCTCTTTACAAAAGGCTTTTCGATTCGCTGAAAGTTTATGGCTATTTTATCCTTACCGATTACTTTGCCGAAAGCGAAGTACTTGAACAAGAATATTTTGAAAATCTCCGGCAGTTAAAGTTGGAACAAGGCATTAGTGACAACAGATTTTACCATTACGATACTCCTCTTACCATCGGTCACGAAATGGAAATCTTGAAAGCAGTTGGTTTTTCGCGATGCGAAATACTGAAAAATTGGGGAGCAACATATACGATAAAAGCAAATAAATTCCCATTTAACGAGCAGTCATTCAAGGCGTAAAGTAAAGGAACCACCGAGTTCCTTTATTTTGCAGTCAGATACCGACAGATAGACGGTCTATAAGGAGGCAATCATTATGAGAAAACAAAGCAACTTTCCCAAATTCCTGCTGCTATGGGTGGGGGAGCTGATCTTCGCCGTTGGCGGCGGGCTGACCAGCTTCGGCTTGGGGGTATATGTGTTTCAGCAAACAGGGAGTGCGGCCAGCATGGCGCTTGTTACGCTGCTGGCCTTTCTGCCCACATTGCTTTTAAGTGTCCCCGCCGGGGTGCTGGCAGACCGGTATGATAGGCGCTTGCTGATGATGCTGGGGGATGGCTGTTCGGCGCTGGGCATCCTCTACATACTGCTGTGCATGACGCAGGGCCAAGCGGCGCTCTGGCAAATTTGCATCGGCGTATTTGTCAGTTCCACCTTCTCCGCGCTGCTGGAGCCGTCCTACCGGGCCACCGTGACCGACCTGCTGACAAAAGAGGAATATTCCAAGGCCAGCGGGCTGGTGAGCCTTGCAGGGAGTGCCCGGTATTTGATCTCCCCTGTTTTGGCGGGCGCACTTCTGGCTGTCAGTGACATCAAACTGTTGCTAATCATCGACATCTGCACCTTTTTCCCCACTGTGTTTGCCGCAGCTTTTGTGCGGAAGGGCATTGCAAGAAAAGTGATGGAACACCAAGATTCCTTTATGGACAGTCTGCGGCAGGGCTGGCAGGCCGTTACTGGCAATCGCGGTATTCTGATTCTGATTACAGTTTCCGCAGCTTTGACCTGTTTTATGGGTACGTTCCAAATCTTGGCGCAGCCGTTGATTTTGGACTTTGCCAACAGCACCACGCTGGGGATCGGAGAGACGGTCTGCGCCTCTGGGATGCTGGTGTCCAGCCTGTTCCTGGGAGCCAAAGGAATCCGGGAAGTTTACGTCAAAAAGCTGTGTCTGTCCCTACTGGCGGCGGGGATAGGCATGGTAGGATTCGGGCTGCGGGAGAACATCTATTTTATTTGCCTGTTTGGATTTTTGTTCTTTGCCACCCTGCCCTTTGCCAACAACTGTCTGGATTATTTAGTCCGTGTGAACATCTCGGACGACTTACAGGGGCGGGCTTGGGGCCTGATTGGTTTTCTATCGCAGATTGGCTATGTGGTGGCCTACGGCGCAGCAGGAGCAATGGCTGACGGTATTGCCGCCCGGTTTCAGATTAGCGTAGGCCGGGGGGCGGCCTGGGGCATTATGGTGGCGGGCGTTCTGTTGGGGCTGACGGCGTTGCTTTTGTATTCATTCAGAAGCGTGAGAACACTGGAGGGAGGGGCAAAATGCTGAAAAAAATGATCTGGAACGATGTGCGGCAAAACAAGCTGCTGTCCGCTGCCACGGTTTTCTTCATGGCTGTTTCCGCTATGATGCTGTCTTTGACGGCACTGCTGTTTTCCAGCCTGCTGGGGTCAGTCAATGGACTGATGGAACAGGCGCAGGCCCCCGACCTTGTGCAAATGCACACCGGCGAAATAACCGAGAGAGAAATCAGCGAATTTGCCGGGGAGCATCAGGAAATTGACCAGTGGCAGATCTGCCGGTTTCTGAATCTGGATAACGGTGAAGTCTCGCTAGGTGGTCACAGCCTGCTGGACAGCACCCAGGACAACGGCCTGTGCGTTCAGAGCGACCGATTTGACTATCTTCTGGACATGAACAACAACCGTCCAATGGTGCTGCCCGGACAGGTCTATGTCCCCATCTGCTATCGCACACGCTATGAACTGAACATCGGAGATACCATGGGGATCGACAGCGAGACATTTACCGTTGCCGGGTTTCTGCGGGACGCGCAGATGAACTCCATGATGGCATCCTCCAAGCGGTTTCTTGTGAGCCAGTGGGACTATGAACGGCTGAAACCCTACGGCGAGGAAGAATATCTCATTGAATTTCTCTTGAAGGACAATGCAGACACCAATGCCCTCAGTACCGCATACACAAATCAGGAACTTCCGGCGAACGGCCCCGCCATTACAAAGCCGTTGATCCGCATGATGAATGCACTGTCGGATGGAACGACGATTATAGTGATTTTTCTGGCGGCTGTCGTGGTACTGCTGGTTGCCTTGCTCTGCATCCGTTTTATTCTGTCCATCCGTATGGAGCGGGATAAGCGGGAGGTAGGGATGCTGAAAGCCTTGGGGATTGGAAAGGGAGAAATCAAGCGACTCTACTTCTCAAAGTATATCCTGTTCTCCGTCTGCGGCGCTCTGCTGGGCCTTGGAGTTTCTGCAATCCTGCAAGAACCGCTGGAACGGCAGATACGGGAACTGTACGGAACTTCTGACAACAGCGTACAGACGGCGGCACTCGCCCTTTGCGCCGCTGCTGTGGTGGAGGCTGTGATCCTGCTCTCTGTATGGCACAACTTGAAAAAGACAGATCGATTATCTGCCTTGGCCGCTCTGTTCCCCGTCCGGGAGCAGAAGCAGAACTGGCGTCAATATCTGCTGATTGGCTTTGTGGCCGCTGCCTGTGCCTTTTTGATGCTGCTGCCGCAAAATCTGTACTCCACGTTGTCCTCTCCTTCGTTTGTTACCTATATGGGTATTGGGGACGCAGATATACGCATGGACATACGACAGGGGGCGGACATCAGCTTGATAACGGTTCAGCTTGCCGCTGACCTAGAGCGGGATGAGCAGGTAGAGCGATATGCCATATTGCAAACCCAATCTCTCCCGGCAGTTACATCAGACGGCACGACCTGCAATCTGACCGTGGAAATGGGCAATCATACAATATT
>CANOZK010000036.1 GCA_947571775.1 uncultured Lachnospiraceae bacterium
AGCGCGGCAAAACGCCGCGCTCTATGGGGAACGGGGAGCGGTCTACCAGCAGAGGGAGAACAGTATAATCTATAATCTTTACGCTGGACGCGCCATCACAGCCTTTGCCTATCGGGAAATGTGCAATTACTATCTGAACTATGATTTTTCCATCGTCCTGACCCTCCTGCTCTGTCTCTATGGGATCATCGGAACCTTTGTGAGCGAGAGGGAGACGCAGATGGATATGCTGCTGCTGGTAAGTCCGGGCGGCGGCAGAAAAACAGCCCTGGCGAAAATCCTTGCAGCCACCCTGTTTCTGCTCTTGATATCGCTGTGGTTTTCTCTCCTTGACCTGATTGGCTTTGCGGCTTCCTTTCAGACCTTTGAAGGGCTGGCCCTGCCGGTATTCGCAATTCCGAACTTTGCGGAGGCATCCGTCAATCTCAGCATTTTTCAGTATGTCCTCCTGTCTGCGGCACTTAAATGCGCTGGCACATGGGTGATTGGGATGCTCTGGCTGCTGGTTTCGATGTTCTGGAAAAATGCCTTGCTCCCGTTTGTCATCAATTTTGCCCTCTGCATGGCGCTGATCGTCAGCGGAGCCGCCTGCGCCTACTCCAATTTCTTCTGGACAAAAGTGCTGAACCCTTATTCTCTGCTGACAACCCGTGTTCTCCTGGGCAAAACAGAGTTTGTAAACCTGGGCGGATTCCCCGTCCTGACCTGGCAGGCCGCAATATGGTTTGCTCTGATTGCGGGCCTTGCGGCTGCTGCTATGATTTATTTTCTGTCAGCGGAAAACTGTCACCGCTGTGTTCGGAGGGCAAAATGAGAGTTTTCTTTTATGAATGGAAAAAACTGATGATTTTCCAGCGTGGACTGCTATACATTCTGGCTACGCTCCTGGTCAGTACAGTTTGGCTGGTCGTAACCGACAGGCCGCAGAACAATGCGCTGGAAGAATATCGTGAGGAATACGAGTGGTATCTGGAACGACTGGAGGGGGAGTACACAGAGGAAAAAGCCGCTTGGCTGGAACAGGAGGCCCAGGCCATCACGGAGGCTCGCAGTACTCGCGCTCAATCCCAGGAAAGTTATTACAGCGGCCAGATTACAGCGGAACAGTATGAGCGGCAGATTGCGGAGGCGAGCGCTGTATTGGCGCATGAGCAAGGCTTTGAAGCTGCATACCAGCAATATTTATACGTCTGCGAAGACACTAACAATCGTTACTTTCTGAACACAAACGGCTGGGTGGGGCTGTTTTCTGCCCAAACGCTGGACTTCCCACTGTTCCTTGTCATTTTGATTTTGGCGACAACGGTTTTTTGCTCGGAGTATAGCTGCCAGATGGATGCGCTTTTGCGGACGGCTCCGCAGAGCCGCAAGAGTGCCAGAAGCAAAACCGTAATTGTCCTCTGCGTCGTGTTCGTTCTCTGCGGAGGGCTGGCTCTGATTCGTTTTTTATTCTTCGGGCTGAAATACGGTCTACCTTACGGGGAGTACCCTGTTCAGAGTATCGCCAGTTTCGGAGGCAGTACCAAAAATGTCTCTTTGCTGGCCGCGTATCTGATCCTGACCGTCCTGCGCTGTTTTGGCTCGGTGTATCTCGCTGCGCTGCTACTCTTTATCTCTGTTTTGGTGAAAAAATACGCTTTGACGGTAGTAATCGGGGTGGCAGCCACCTTGATTCCCTACATCGGCCTGTCCAAGCAAATTTGTTACAATTTGCCGTTGCCCTTGCCGTTTCTGCTGGCTACCGACTTTCTGTCAGGAACTTCTTCGGCGGAGGATTTGCTGACTGGATATACCATTATTACATTTTCGGAGCGTTCCCTCCAGGAGCTGCTGACTTTGCTCGGCTTATCCGCTACCTGTTGCGCCCTCATGATATGGTGGGTGCTGCGGCAAAACATCAACTGCTGGCAATCAGCAAGAAAACTTATCAAACGGCACAGAGTTGTTGCGTTAAGCCTGTTGCTTTTGTTTTTGCTGTCCGGCTGCTCTGTCGCAAAATCTGCAAACGGAATCTTCAATTCATCTTCGCAGAGTGTGTCGGAAAATTACAGCGTGATTTTCAATGACCAGACGCAGACGTACTCTCTGGCAAACCTGACAACCGGCGTTTTGACGAATCTACCACTTTCACCATTGTTCGGGATTTTTTCAGATGAAGAATCCGTCAAGGCCGTTTATATGGACGCCGAATACATTTATTATATGGCTTCACGCACAGAACGGCATGTTGACCGGGTCGGCAGCTACAACAGCACGTCTACTCAAGTGTCCATTGTCCAACTCAACATGGAAACATTTGAAGAGCAGGTTATTTTTGAGAAAATAACGGACATCGGGCAATCCTTGCTGGGAATTGATTATACTGTGGGAGATACCTGGATGTTTCTGCAATACTGCTACGGCTTTTTCCTGAACAACGACAGTTTCTTTTTCATTACGAATGATGGGATTACGGAAGTAAGCAGGACAATTCAGCGAACGCAAATGCTGGATATTCCCACCAGGGGGAATATAGCGTTTGACGGACAGACGATATATTTCATCAATGAAAATTCTCTGCTGACAGCATATGATACCAAGACCCACAAAACAAGACCGTTGCAGAATATTGTTGCTTATGACTTCTGCCTGACTGAGCAAGGGCTGTATTTTATCAACCGTATGGATTACGATTGCGTTTATCTGTGCGGCAGCGATGGCGTTGGTAGTATGAAGATTTCAAATGACCCGGCCCTGTCTGTTGGTTATGACGGTGAAAAAGTTACCCTGATTCTAAAATCGGACGGAAAAGAGGTGGTTTTTGAGCCATAACAAAAAGGCATACGGTCTTTCGGTTCAATAATCGAAGACTTGAAACGGGATATAGACCTGCAAACATACAACTTCCAGTTTGCTTAAATACTGACGACTTAGGTATTTTTGATACATCGCTAGCCGTTCCTGGCTTTTTACGGTGTTGTGTCGCACATTTCCCCTGTGACTGTTCTGATTCGCGTAGAGCTGGAAAACCGTCATTTTCAAGACCGAAACAGCCCTTGACGGCGAGTTCGCTTTTTGGTGGCAGCGCGTTTCCAGTCAGTAAACATCGAATCGGTTTGTATTTCATGACGGCTGCCTCCTGTCAGCCGCCATACTTGCCAAGCTATAAAATCAGATTAGAAATCTGATTTTATAGCTTGTTCATTCGATTAACATAGTCGCAAATCAAGTTCGCGGCGGCCTCCTCTCCCATAGAAGCGTCAATACACAATTCATATCCGTGGGGGGGCGCCCCATTCATGGCCGGAAACATTCTTGTAATAAGCCGCTCTGGCTGCGTCGGAACGGGCAATGCTCTTTTTTGCGGCTTCCGGGCTGTCCCCGTACATTTCCATTATCTTTTTTTCTCGATAACTCTTGGGGGCGTGGATAAAAATACGCACTACATCTTTGTAATTCCGCAAGATATAATCTGCCGAGCGGCCTATGAGAACGCAAGAACCAGCGTCCGCAATTTTGCGGATAGCCTTGTCCTGTGCGGCGATAGCTCGTTTAACAGGGTCGGTAGAGAGATATAACTCTCGCATAACAGCGTTTTCGTCTGAATTGATACCGGAGATAAACTCCTGCGCCAGACCGCTTTCCTGGGCTGCAACGGCTACAAGTTCTTTATAGTAACAAGGGATATTAAGACGCTGCGCTACCAACTGTCCAATTCGCCTTCCCACGGAACCATGTTCTCTTGCAATCGTAATAATCGCGCCCTGACGCGAGGGCTGAATTGCTGCCGTAGGCTCTTGGGCATTATTGTCACAGCTCAATTCTTTCCACACCCGAATCATAACCGCAGCGGTAATTAAAATGGCTAAGACGTCTGCAATCGGCGCAGCCCAGAAAATGCCGGTAACGCCTAAGAAAACAGGAATCAGCAGGGAGAAAACAATCAACAGCGCGTCTCGCAAAATCGACAATGGGGCAGCAGACTTTGCTTTGCCGATAGACTGTAAGAAGATGGCGCAAACTTTCTGTACGCAGGTAACGAGGATAAGGCCAAGGTAAATCCGCAAGCACAGTACGGCGAAATCAAAGTAAATCGGGTCGTTTGCCGAGCCGAACATACGAATAAATACACCGGGGATTGCTTCAAAGAGAACCGTGCAGATTAGGCCAACGATAACTGTCCACTTAATCATCAGTTTCAGCAGTTCTCGCACCCGGTCATAGTTTTTTGCGCCGTAATTATAGCCCACAATGGGCTGTGCGCCAGCAG
>CANOZK010000037.1 GCA_947571775.1 uncultured Lachnospiraceae bacterium
CGTCCCAAAAGTATTCCCATATTTTCCCAAAAAGAAAAGGCTGCCATAAAAGCAGGTTCTTTCTTAACTTTGGGTATTTTGGACTATAAGATAAGCTGGCATTAGTGCCAGCTTATCTTATACGAAAGAAGCCAGGTCAAAATCTTCATTGTTGGGAAGAAATGCCAGTTTGCATTTCTTTTCCAGGTTGACTAATCCGCTTCTACCGTATACAATTCGTTTGAGGAGTTTGAATTTGTTGTTGTTTCCTTCAACAAATCCAGAACTTACATCAAGGGATATCGCATTCTTGACAGGGGCGATGTCCCTTTTTATTCCATTACAGAATGATTTTATTTCACTGTCCTCATACTTCTCCAGAAACTCATCCAAACGGTCCGGCTCCTTCCCCATCAAAATGCAGTGGAATTCCCGGAAGATTTCTTCTACCTTGGCAGCAGCAGGGAATTTCTCCTTGATAGCATCGATATGTTCCTCAACTTCTTTATCCATTTTGGTCTTGGGATTGACAGTCAGCAGATACTTCAGCAGACTTGTGCGGCTGATGACAGTCACGTCAGGTGGATATATCCATTCCGTCAGATATTTCACATTGAAAGCCGGCCTGCCCGGGAAGTTATTCTTCCCAATGAGATATATGTATTTTTCGGCCTGCCTTGCCCCTTCCTGGAATTCCGGCTGTGCCAGGAGATAGAAATAAATCGTTTCACTGCTATGTCCATCAAGCATCATTTTAAAGATGACATTCAGCCAGGCGTTCATTGGCGAGTCGCGTTTTTTATAGTTGGCCGGCGCATCTAAACCATTTATTTCTGCTTCTGTCATGTGGATGTACTTTTTTGCGGTGGGCGGTGATATCCCGAAAGCCTCCGCCACGTTTCGGATTGTTTTTTTGCCCGGTCTTTCCCAGTATTCCTGGATTTGGCGGATCAGGGTCTGTTTTTTTTACGTGACCGTGCCTGGGCGCGGTATTGTTCCGATGAAAGGTCGTGTTTTTTATTGTCATATGTCATTTCTGTGTTGTCCGGGTTGCGGGGAGGCGTGTTGTCATAATGCAGGGAATCAAGAAATGCATCATCCGGCTTTTTTATCTGTGGGACCTTTTCCGGTTCCTGGTCCAGTACGTTCCCGTCCCGGATAAAAATTTTTGCCGGCAGTTCCTCTTTGAAGATATCTTTCAGATGTTCCAAAAGGTTTTGGAGCAGGTGGAAACGGTCAGCCACCTGCACGCAGTCAGGGAGTACCGCGCTGATGGCGGCAGCGTATGCGCTGGCCCGGTCCCTTGCAACCAGACGTATTTTCTTATGGCGCTCCAGCCAGTTTTTCAGCGGTTCCCCCTCGCGTCCGTCAAGCAGCGCGATCAGATGGTGGTCTTTCAAGTCGTAAATGGCAGTGGCATAAGTCTGCCCCTTGCGGATGGCCACATCATCAATCCCCACTTCCTCCACGTCCGGATTATCAATAAATTCAATCCTGTCATACAGACGCTGTATTGTGTCGTTGCTTATCTGTATGCCCAAAAGCCCAAGGACTTTGCTCGCCCCTTCATTGCTCAGGAACATAGAAACTCCCAAAACCAGCGTGTTGAGCGCGTCTGTCCTCACCTGGGATGCTTTTGCAAAGGGCAGTTCCTCCGTGAAAACCCTGCAGTCGCATCCAGGATTTAAACATTCATACTTATAAACATTCGCATGGAGGAATGTCTGCTTACAGCGGATAGGGGTGTCCTGCAGGGTGCGCTTATATGTGGCATGTAACTTTCTGCTTTCCATTCCGCATTTGGGGCAACGACATTTATTTTGTCTGGACTTAATGAATATATGGAGGGTTTCCATATCCTCTTTATGGTCATAGACATAATAATTTCCATCCAGAAGAAAAGAATAATCTGTTGTTTCTTTATATTTCATTGTCATCCACATCCCATTTCGTCATATGATAGTAATATTTTACCATAAATACCTTAATTTGAGAAATACAATATCGGAATTAAAGGCAGATATTTTCATACCTGCCTTTAACAGAATACCCAAAGCTTAGAAAGAACCTATATTCCAAGGTATCCCTTTTGATTATCTTTTTATTCTGTTAAACTGTTATCCGTTGTTCTTCTGCTATTTGAACACATTGTTATGTGGCGGTTCTTCTACTTAGAAGATTCTCCTTACGGCTACGATCTGCCTATAATTCGCCGGTGAGGTGTATTTAATGCCTGTGGCTTCTGTGCTGGCATGTACAATGGTATTGCCGCCGACATAGATTCCAACATGGCCGCTGTAGCATACGATATCGCCTGGCTGCATTGCATCGGCGCTTACGCCGTAGCCAACGCCTGCTAATGCGCTGGAGGAATGCGGGAGCCCTACACCGAAGGCTGCGTATACGCTCATTACGAAACCAGAGCAGTCAGCGCCATTGGTAAGGCTTGTGCCGCCCCATACATAAGGGTTGCCCACGAACTGGCAGGCATAATCAGCAACGGCCTGGCCACTTCCGCCGCTTGGCGGGTTATATGTCCTGCTGGGGGCTGAAGAGCCAGAAGAACCTGAAGAACCTGAAGAACCTGAAGAGCCCGAAGAGCCTGAAGAACCTGAACTCTGGCTGGCTGCTGCAGCTGCTGCCCTTGCGGCTGCTTCAGCGGCAAGGCGTTCCTCTTCTTCTTTCTTGAGGCGCGCTTCCTCTTCTTCTTTTGATTCTGCTACCTGGTAACGCATGCTGCATTCTACATAATCGCCGGATACCCAGCCATCGCCTTCTTCAATGGCTACCTTCACCCAGCCGTCATTCTCTTCGATGACACTGAGGGTTTCTCCCTCCGGAACCTGTCCCAAAAGTTCTGCCTCTGTGCTGGCGTCTGTACGGACATTTAAGGTGTCTGTCTTAACGTCAGCCACCCTGCGGCCTACAGACTTAGCAAGGTCAGCATCCCCTACGACGAGGAGGTCAGAGCGGATGTAGCCCTCTACATTGCCGGAATGGATCTGATACCAGTCGCCGTCTGCACCAATTACTGTGCAGGCAGAATTGTTATATAATTTCCCGAGTACCTCGCCATCCTCGCTGGGAGTGGAACGGACATTTACATAATTGTCCACCTGGGCAATTGCAATGTCGTCAAACTCGGTCTTAACCGGAACTTCATTTTGGATATTATGAATGGAAGTGTCAATCTTCGCTGAATCCTCTGCTTCTTTCTTCTCCGCTGCTTCCTGCCCTGCGTCTTCCGTAAGGGAACTTGCGATAATCTGGGAAATGCCTGCCCCTTTGTCAGCGCTGTCCGCTGCATTATCCTGTGCAGCCTCTGCTTCCTGTACGGATGCAAGCAGGCCCCCTGCCCCTGCATCTATGGGCGCTGCATACGTAATAAGGGAACTATTTGTTAATACAACTGCTGCAGTCAGGCAGCATGTGGTTGCTCTTCTGATTGAATTCCTATTCATCTTATCCTCCATTTATCTCTGTTTTTGTTTTGCCGTAACGATTCCATATTTTCTCTGTTACGTTTTATGTACTATAAATTATTACGGGTATTCTTCATAAAATTAGTGTATTTGTTACAAATTTATTACAACATTTATTACAACACACATTATAGCAAAGAGAATGCCTTATGTCAACCATAATCTTTTACAAATATACAGTATTTTTTTATATAATACATGGTAAAATTTGTTACTATTCACGGCCTGGGGGCCGCTCATAGTAACGATTCGGGGCGATATTTAGAGTTTTGCTGCGCAAAAATCGCCCCTCACTCTTCTATCATCTTCTCACGGAATGCGCAGCTTGGCGCATTCCTGTGCCGTGTATAATTACTAAATTTATTACTTTTCACGGCCTGGGAGCCGCTCATAGTAACGATTCGGGGCGATATTTAGAGTTTTG
>CANOZK010000038.1 GCA_947571775.1 uncultured Lachnospiraceae bacterium
AAATTACAAAGAAAAAGGATGATCGCAAGCGCAAGAAACACGATCAGTAATATCTCATTGCGGATTGCCACATCCATTGGTTCTGCTTTGGTATTCCTACTGCCGGTACTTTTCTTTCTCGTCTGTACATTTCTATTTTTAGCCGTACTCCTGCTTGAAGCCGCTGTTCTTTTCTTAGCGGAAGAACGATTTCCTCCCTGTCCTGATGCCATTACTATGCCTCCTGACCAAAATAAGACTTCATATAGTATAGCATTTTCGTTTTCTGTTGTCATCCTTTATTTTGTCTCTGTTCCCTCAGCCCTATTCTGCTTTGTGCTTCTCTACCATCTCATGAAGTTTTGCCACCGCGTCTTTGATCCCGCCCACTTCACAGATGATCCCTTCCTCTACCGCTTCCTGACCTACCAGAATTGTTCCCACATCTTTCGTCAGCACGCCTGTCTCCATCATCAGCTCCTCAATTCTGGATTTCGATACCTTACAGTGCTCGCATACAAATCCTGTGATCCGGTTCTGAATCTGTCGGAAATAATCGAAAGTCTGCTGTACGCCGATGACCATTCCCGTGAGACGTACCGGATGAATCACCATGGTTCCTGTCGGCACAATATAGGAATAGTCTGTGCTCACAGCGATCGGCACCCCGATCGAATGGCTGCCGCCCAGCACAAGAGATACGGTAGGCTTACTCAAGGATGCGATCATCTCAGCGATTGCCAGTCCTGCTTCCACA
This sequence comes from uncultured Lachnospiraceae bacterium, assembly GCA_947571775.1. GTDB lineage: Bacteria > Bacillota > Clostridia > Lachnospirales > Lachnospiraceae > MGBC164599. Next base: position 737 of record CANOZK010000038.1, read on the forward strand.
TCTCCGCCCATCGTATTCAACAGAATCAAGACGCCGTCAATCTCCTTACTGTCCTCGATTGCCGCAAGCTGTGGCAGTACGTGCTCATATTTCGTCGTCTTAGAAGAACTGCTCAAATTATCATGTCCTTCAATTTCCCCAATAATGGTAATCAGATGAATCTTATGATGTTTATCATTTTCGTCCAGCGTGATCTGCCCACTCTCTTCGATCCGCTCGTCTTTGTGTTTTTCCTTTTCCTGCTGTTTCTCCTGTTCCTCGCGTTTTTCCTCTCTTGCATTTTTGTCGTTCTTATTTTCTTTGCCGTTGTGTTTATGGTTCTCTTTACTGCCCATCATGTACCTCCGTTTCCTCATTGCTCTCTTTCGTTTTAACCAGTACTTTGTACTTAAAGTTCCTGTTTCCCGTGCACGGGCTGCGCACAACAAAAAGAGAGGACCACAGTTTTACTGTGATTCTCTCCTAGTTTGTGTTATCTTCTCATATTTATACACGTTTCTGTTTGGGTTCAAAAAGATTGATCAGATATCAAAATCATCCTCTTCCTTAACTTCCACATCATATTTCATCTTTGCATCTTCCACGTGATACTGATAATCCATCTGACGCGGCACATGTTTCTTTGGAAGCGGAAGTGGGTTCTCCAGAAAGCGAGGGTTCGTAATGGCGGAGGTTTCCGAAGACTTTGGTTCTGAAACCGCTTCCTCCGAACGCTCTGCCTCTGTCTTCTGCAGGAGCTCTTCTGCAGCTTGATTGATCTCCTCAATCAGCGTCTTCATCAGCTGCGTCTTCCTGCCCAGAATACAATTCTGCAAACCCAGACCGGCAAGAACACCCCAAAGATACATCGACAACAGACCAAGGGGCTGCACACCAAATACCGCCAAAGGCGTCGGCGCCGCTACAATGCACAAAAAGATCCACAGCATATAATTCTGTTCCCTGCCGCCGCGAAAGAACTCAAACACAAGAAAGGCGGCCATCACTGTCAATCCGCCAAACAAAAGCATATCCAAAGAATACGGATAAAGCGGCCGGAAACCAAAGGTACGGCTATTTCCGATCTGCTGTGCCACCCAGACTGTGATCTCTCCCTGAAAAGAAGTCCCTCTGTTTAAGGAAAGAAGTCCCAGAGCGGCACACAGACCTACCGCACAGGACAACAAAGCCATGAGAACGACCGCCGCGTCCAGACCCGATACATGATTGACGGTAACGTCTTCCTTGTGTTTCTTCTTTCCGACAACCGCCGCTGCCATGATGACCAGAAGCGTAAATGCCGCAAGATCCAGATATGAAAGCGCCCCGATCAGCACCCCCACGGCCAGAGCCCCTGCAAGGGAAGCCGCCTTGGTAAGACGACCGCCGCAGTATCCTTTTACCAGACTGACCGCCGCCAGCATTACAAGCAGATACAGATCAAAGAAAAGGCATTCCGGTCCCAAAATCTTCAGCATTTCCAGATAAGCAGGAGAACAGGACAAATAAAGCAATACTGCGCCTGCAGGAATTCTTCCCGCAAGTTTTCTTGTCGTCACATAGGCAAGAATAAGCCCGGCAACCTGTAAAAATACCTGAAGTATAATGGCAGAAACTGCCTTATTTCCTAAAAAGGACAGGATAAACGACAGGCATGCCACATAAAAATAAGCGCCCCCATAAGACAGCGGTTCCACGAAACCGCCCGCAGTCACTACTGCCTTTTCAAAATACTCTATTCCACCGACATAATTCTGCGCGCTGTTTTCCGCTGCTTTCTGCATCTGGATCGCGTCCAGTGCATACATAGCCCTTAAGAAAATACCGACTGTCAGAAACGCCCATACCACGATGCATTCTGCGATCTTCTTTGCCGTCTCCCCGCCGGCATACTTCTTTCTGATCCTGTCAGCAATCCACCTGACGATCCCATATACCACCGCCGTTGCAGGAAGCATGACCAAACCAAACCACTGCACAGTAAGATCCTTCACCGGCAGCGACAGACCTGTGTTCCAGAAACTGTCTGAGAGATAGCTTGCGCAGACATAATTCCCCGCAAAAACGAGGAATATGACACACAGCATAGTATAAATTACCCAGAGCACGTAGCTAAACCATGTTTTGCGATAAGTCATAATCTATGTACCCTTCTTATGAAACTTTCGAGACTGCCTGCTCCAGATCCGCAATGATGTCGTCCACATGTTCAAGACCAACCGACAAGCGGATCAGATCCGGCGCAACACCGGCTTCTCTCAACTGTTCCTCATTCATCTGTCTGTGCGTGTGGCTTGCCGGATGCAGCACGCTGGTCCTGGCATCCGCTACATGAGTGACAATCGCCGCCAGCGCAAGATGATCCATCATCTGTGCCGCCGCGCGCCGTCCGCCTTTCAATCCGAAAGAAATGACGCCGCACGTTCCATGCGGCATGTACTTGCACGCAAGTTCATAATACCGGTTATCCTGTAAGCCCGGATAATTCACCCAGGCTACCTTGTTATTTTCCGTAAGCCACTGTGCTACTCTAAGCGCGTTATAACAGTGTCGCTCCATGCGCAACGGCAGCGTCTCCAATCCTACATTCAGAAGGAACGCATTCTGGGGCGACTGTATGGAACCTAAATCGCGCATCAACTGGCTTGTGGCTTTCGTGATGTATGCCGCCTTACCGAATTTCTCCGTATACGTAATGCCATGATAAGACTCGTCCGGCGTACAAAGGCCCGGAAATTTCTCCGGACAGGCTGCCCAGTCAAAATTGCCCGAATCCACAATACATCCTCCCACTGCCATAGCATGGCCATCCATGTACTTGGTTGTGGAATGGATTACAATATCGGCTCCCCACTCGAAAGGATTGCAGTTGATCGGCGTCGCAAAGGTATTGTCCACGATCAAAGGCACCTGATGCGCATGGGCAAGCATTGCAAATTTCTCAATATCCAGAACTACCAGCGCCGGATTGGCGATGGTCTCCGCGAAAACACATTTCGTATTCGGTCGAAAGGCTTTGGCAATCTCTTCCGCCGATGCATCAGGGTCTACTACCGTGCAGTCGATGCCCATTT
>CANOZK010000039.1 GCA_947571775.1 uncultured Lachnospiraceae bacterium
TTCAAGTATGACACAGGATTATAGAAAATACTAGGCGAATGGTTTTACGTTTACGTAAAATCCTTTACCAACTTTTAAGGGGCGAAGTTTGCAGGTTTTTTATAGAGAAGGAACGAGTGGGATTTTTACGAAGGAAGCAATGAAAAATGATGATTCAAAAAAGAGATATCTCCACCCTGGATCGGCAGACCAGTACGGGAGATTTGGTGAATGTGGGAATTGCAAATGAGTATTCCGGTTCCACAGAACATAGCGGCTGATTGAAATCCCGTTGATGTATGTGGCATATGAAGGTTTACTTGCAAAAGGCGAAGCGCTATATTAAGGTGGTGGGCATCTCGCCGAAGAAATATGCTTCTTTTTCCCGAAGCTGACAGCAAAAGGAACCCGGTATCCCTGAATATATGCCGGTTATCAGGCAGCGGGATTTTTACGGGAACATGGTTGCGGAGCGTGTCTGGACAGGAATACTTGAATAATTAGAACTTGCGACGAAAAAAGGATAAGATTTGCAAGATTTACAAAACAATATGACGAGAAAACGAAAAGTGACATGATAGAATATACATATTAAATAAAATCATGGCCATGATATTTGATTTAATTGTGATATCTATCGATAAGGAGGACCCTAAATGGAAGAAAAGACTGCCGGACGTTCCAATGCGGAATGGCTGGATGCCACATATGATAAGCTGCTGGTCAAGATGAAAGCGGAGTGCGCCCGGATAGGCACACAAATCCCCTACACCACGGGTGAGGACGGCAAGTATCACGACATTACTGAGACACGCTGGGGGAAAAACCCGGACGGAACCACCCACGTGGGCTTCTGGACCAACGGGTTCTGGCCGGGGATGCTGTGGCAGATGTACGAGGCCACCGGGGACGAGGACTACAGAAAAGCGGCTGTGGGCGTGGAGGAAAGGCTGGACGTGCTGCTGAGAAGCGCGGAGACCGTGGATCATGACGTGGGATTCTTGTTCCTTTTGTCCTCCGTAGCAAACTACCGCAAGACCGGAGACAAGGAGGGGCGTCGCCGGGGACTTCTTGGGGCCAGCCTTCTGGCTTCCCGCTACAACCTGGACGGGAAATTCATCCGGGCATGGCCCGATTATATGGCCCCGATGGCAAAACAGTTTGGCGGAGGCAGCGGCGATATCCGGGGCTGGATGATCATTGACTGTATGATGAATATTCCTCTGCTGTACTGGGCGTCTGAGGAGACCGGGGACCCCAGGTTTAAGAAGATTGCCGTGAACCACGCCAAGACTGCCCAGCAGTATGTGGTGCGGCCCGATGGAAGCTGCAACCATATCGTGGCTTTTGACCCGGACAGCGGCCAATATTTGACCAATCCCGGGGGACAGGGCTACAAGCAGGGTTCTTCCTGGAGCCGGGGCCAGTCCTGGGCAGTGTACGGGTTTGCCTTAAGCTATCGCCACACCGGGGACGAGTCTTTCCTCAATACCGCTAAACAATGCGCCCATTACTGCATTGCCAACATGGCTGTTTGCGACTGGCTGCCTCTGGTGGACTACCGCCAGCCCGCCCAGCCGGTGAAATATGACTCGACGGCGGCCATGTGTACGGCCTGCGGCCTCTTAGAGATTGCCGGTCATGTGGACGGGAATGAGGCCCGGTTCTACACCGAAGCCGCCTGCCGCGTTCTGCGGGCCTGCGACGAGAAGTTCGCTGACTGGGACCCCAAAAAAGATGCCATTACCACAGGAGGCACGTTCTTCTACCACGATCCGGACGGCACCAATACGGAAGTGCCCATTATCTATGGCGACTACTTCTTTATCGAGGCGATTCTGCGGCTTAAGGGGAAAGCTTTGTTTACGTGGTGATGTGCGGGGCTGCTCCTTTTTGGGGCCGGCCGGTGAGGGAAAATGCCGGTGGGACTTAAAAAAGGGGCATGGCCTCATTTAACATACGAGAGGAGAAATTACATGGAACAACAGTATAATCGTGCGAAAACCTGGCAGCTTTTGTTTTTCGTATTTAACAATACCGCTTCCAATATTTATCTGTCCCTTATGGGGTTCGTGAACCTTTAATTACCCTGGCCCCCAGCATGATCATGATTATCATCGGTACCAGCGTGGCGGCAAAATTTTCTTCCAAACAGGCAACGGTGCTGTTTACCTGGTGCAGTATCGTATCTTCGGCGCTTTTAGGGGCGTTGCTGATCTTCGGCGACCCCACGAGGATTTCTCTGGAGCATATAGGTTTTATGACCATCGGCTTTATCGGTCTGTACACTCTGGCTTATGGTTTTGCCAGCATCAATGTGGGCCTGGCGACGCCTATGATTGCCGACTGCGCCGACTATGAGCTGTACCAGTCCGGCAATTACGCTCCTGCATTGATGGGCACGGTGTTCGGGTTCTTTGACAAGGTAATCTCATCGTTTGCGTCCACTATTGTGGGTTGGTTTTGCGTGCTCATCGGCTTTGCGGACCGGTTCCCCACCCAGGAGGATCCTCTGACTTCGGGAATTTTCTGGGCTGCTCTGTTTTTGTTTGTGGGCATGCCGATTCTGGGATGGATCGCCAGCCTGATTGCCATGAAGTTCCATCCCCTGGATAAGGAGAAGATGATTGAGGTTCAGGCGAAAATTGCGGATATGAAGGCTCAGGGAGCGGCTAAGTAATTTGAGGTAATTAAATTTCAGGAGGTAATAATAAATGGTTAATTTCAGCTTAGAGGGGAAAGTGGCTCTCGTCACCGGCGCATCTTACGGCATCGGTTTTGCCATTGCCAGCGCCATGGGCGAGGCTGGGGCCAGAATCGTATTCAATGACCGCAATCCAGATCTGATCGAAAAGGGCGTGGCCGCCTACAGGGAACTGGGCATCGAGGCCCATGGCTACATCTGCGACGTGACGGACGAACCAGCCGTCCAGTCCATGGTGGCCCAGATTGAAAAAGAAGTGGGCGTCGTCGATATTCTGGTAAATAACGCAGGCATCATCAAACGTATCCCCATGCTGGAAATGTCCGCAGAGGATTTCCGGCAGGTGATAGACATCGATTTAAACGGGCCGTTCATCATGGCTAAGGCCGTTATTCCTTCCATGATTAAAAAGGGCGGCGGAAAGATCATCAATATCTGCTCCATGATGAGCGAACTGGGACGGGAAACCGTGTCCGCCTATGCTGCTGCCAAAGGCGGTCTGAAGATGCTGACGAAGAACATCGCCAGCGAGTACGGCCAGTACAATATCCAGTGCAACGGCATCGGTCCCGGCTACATCGCCACACCCCAGACCGCGCCTCTGCGCGAGATCCAGCCTGACGGCAGCCGTCATCCTTTCGACCGGTTCATCCTGGCCAAGACTCCGGCCAACCGTTGGGGAGAGGCAGCCGATCTGGCAGGCCCTGCTGTGTTCTTGGCCTCCGATGCCTCCAACTTTGTCAACGGCCATATTCTGTATGTAGACGGCGGCATCCTGGCCTACATCGGCAAACAGCCATAGGAGGATCTTGAATATGAAAATCGCGCTTATCAATGAGAACAGTCAGGCCGGCAAGAACGGGATGATCCTGGCGGCACTGAAAAAGTGGTAGAACCCATGGGCCATACCGTGGATAATTACGGAATGTATGCTGCGGATGATAAGGCTCAGCTCACCTATGTCCAGTGTGGTATCCTGGGTGCCATCCTGCTTGGCAGTGGGGCGGCTGACTTTGTGGTCACCGGCTGCGGCACCGGCGAGGGAGCCATGCTGGCCATGAACAGCTTCCC
>CANOZK010000040.1 GCA_947571775.1 uncultured Lachnospiraceae bacterium
GTAGAACATCAGCCTTCCAAGCTGAATACGTGAGTTCGATTCTCATCACCTGCTTGTGGTTCCTGTGAATCAGTAAGTGTGCTAGTAGCTCAGCTGGATAGAGCAACGGCCTTCTAAGCCGTGGGTCGGGGGTTCGAATCCCTTTGGGCACGTTATGGTGGGTATAGCGCAGTTGGTTAGCGCGCCAGATTGTGGCTCTGGAGGCCCAGGGTTCGAATCCCTGTATCCACCCTTTTTTATTGGGCTATCGCCAAGGGGTAAGGCACAGGACTTTGACTCCTGCATTCGTTGGTTCAAATCCAACTAGCCCAGTTGAACACTGGTGTGCAGGGGCCTTTTTTTATGTTTCGGTACAGGGCAAATGTGCAGACCGGCGCAAACAGTAACTGCTGCTGACAGCTTTATTGCCAACAGGCAAAAAGGTTGTTATCGGCAGTTTTTTTGTGGTATGATGATGGCGGAGGTGTGGTATGAAAAAAATATATCTGGCGGGTCTTTTGTGTCTGGCCCTTTTTATGACGATGGTCCGGCCGGTGGGTGCGGCCTCGGGCACGGATCATTCGTCCGTCCGAAAAACAGTGGAAAAGAAATCCCGCAAAGATTTTATCGTAGCCATAGACGCCGGCCATCAGAGAAAAGGAAACCACAAACAAGAGCCCCTGGGCCCTGGCTCTGCCAGGAAAAAAGCAAGGGTATCCGATGGCACCCAGGGAGTATCTACCGGGCTGGCTGAATATAAACTGAATTTAGCTGTGGCTAAACGTCTGAAAAAGCAGCTTTTACAAAAGGGTTTTCAAGTCTATATGGTGCGGGAAACTCATAACGTAAATATTGCCAACAGCAAACGGGTCAAAAAGGCCGTAAAGGCTAAAGCCGATATACTGATCCATATTCATGCCAACGGTTCGGCTCGGCGTTCAGACCACGGCGCCTTCACCATCTGCCAGACGAAAAAAAATCCCTGGCAGAAGCAATACAAAAAGAGCCGCGCCCTGGCAAAATACGTATTGAACGCGTATTGCCGCGCGATTTCCATTAAAAAGAGACCTGTTTCGGAGCGTGATGATCTGACAGGCATCAATTACAGTCCCATTCCGACGGTTTTTATTGAGATGGGCTATATGTCCAACCCCTCTGAAGACAGAAAAATGGCCCAAAAGGCGAATCAGACAAAGATGGCTAAAGGTATAGCAGACGGTGTGGAGAAATACTATAAGGCCTGCGTTCGGAAAAGATGAATAATTATTAAAATTCCCCATAATCATAGTATCTTTCTGGGGTGTATGCTACTATGGAAAACAGGAAAAACGGAGGGATGAGGCATGGAAGAGAAACGAAAGATCCTTGTGGCGGATGACGACGAGTCCATACTGGAGGTTATCCGGATCATGCTGGAAGGGGAGTATTACGAGGTGATAACGGCAAAAAACGGGCAGGAGGCCATTGACCGGGTAGACAGCTCCGTTGATCTTGTGATACTGGATATCATGATGCCGGGATGCTCGGGACTTACAGCCTGCACGGAAATCCGCAAGACGTCTCTGGTTCCCATACTTTTTTTGACCGCAAAGTCTACGGACGCTGATAAAATCATCGGCTTTTCGTCGGGAGCCGACGATTATCTCGTGAAACCGTTTTCATACGCAGAGCTGTTGTCCCGTGTGAAGGCTCTGATCCGCCGCTATCATAATTATAATTCCGGTAAAGGCCGGGAATCGGAGGACGCCATTATCCGGATCAAAGATCTGGAACTTGACAGAGAGAAAAACAGGGTCTGCGTTAAAGGGGAGGAGATTCCCTTTACCGATACGGAGTATCAGATCTTAAGCCTGCTGGCCTGCAATCGAAAAAAGGTGTTCAGTGTTCAGAATATTTATGAGAGCGTATGGAATGAACCTTACTATGTGTCCTCCAACAACACGGTGACCGTGCATATCCGAAATATTCGTAAGAAAATAGAAGATGACGTACAGAAACCCGAGTATATTAAAACTGTATGGGGAAGGGGCTACCGTATTGAATAGTAGAAAAAAAAGAGGTTTTTCCCGGTTGCGTGTGGAATTACTGTTTGCGGCTCTGGTGGCTCTTGTCGTGGCCTACGGTTGTCATATATTGGTCAAAGAGGGGGGCGGCTATTATCTGGACGGACTGATTGCCTCAGCGGAATACATGTATGGCAAAAATGAGAAGATGTCTTTGCGGTTTCAGGAATATGTAGACGACAAGGGCCTTCTTCTGGAAAATACAGGGGAGATTTTGCATTGGTGCAGGGAGAATAAGACTTCGGTAACGCTGTATAACAGTAAAACCCAGGGCTTATATTCCTACTATTCTTTTTTGGGCAGCCAGGCGCAGATTTCTACCGTAGATGAAATGGCTTTTGAAATGACCGGCGAATATACCACAGGAGAATTCGCGATCCAGTTTAGCGACGGCGTCAGGGTGCGGGCGCTGTTCTATTATGACAGGATCTATAATTATTACGATTATTTTTATACAGGCAGTCTGTTTGCGGCAGGTATTTCTTTTTTGCTGGTGTTTATGATGCTGATTGCCAGAAAAATCAATTATATCCGCATCATGGATAAAGAATTAAAAGTGCTGGAGGGCGGTGATCTGGAATATGAGGTCACGGAGCTGGGCAGAGACGAGCTGTATCAGCTGGCCCGCGGCATTAACGAGATGCGCAAGGCTGTTTTACGGCGGGAGGAGGAGGAGAGACGCAATGCGCAGGCAAATCAGGAGTTGGTAACGGCGCTGTCCCATGACATCCGCACGCCGATGACGTCTCTGATCGGCTATCTGGAGATTCTCAAGATGGGTCGTTACCAGAGCGAAGAACAGAAGGAAGAATTTCTTGAGATTTCCCGTCAGAAAGCTTTTCAGATGAAAGAGATGATCGACAAGCTTTTTGAATACTCTCTCGTTACTGGTAAGATGGAAGAGACCTATCATATGGAGCGGATGGAGGTGGGAACCATTCTGTCGGCTATTCTGGACGGCCAGGTCAGCGATCTGCTCAATGAAGAATGGGAGATAGAGGAAAATCTAAGCGGTTACACTTCGAGAAATTATGTGATGGCAGATGTGGAGTTTTTTCAGAGGGTCCTGGATAATCTGTTGTCCAATATTCGGAAATACGCAGACAAATCTGCCAAAGTAGTGATTGAGGCGAAAGAGGGTGAAAATAGTGTCGCATTCAGTATCCGCAATCGGGTATTGCATGAAGAGGCTCTGGGCGGAAGTACCGGGGTGGGGCTGAAAACCTGCCAGAAGATTATGGAGGCTATGAACGGCAGTTTCCAGGTGAAACGGACAAAAAATATTTATTGTGTGTCGGTGACGCTGCCGCTCATTTGTCCACAGGGGGCGGGACGGCGGCAGCAGCCGGGTCAGAACAAAATATAGGACAGAAGCAGCCGGAGACGGAGCCCTTCATCATCAAGGGCGATACCAAATTCCTGTTCCAGCTTCTTGGTTCGGTAAATCAGCGTGTTTTTGTGGATGCCCAGTCTTTTGGCTGTGCGGACATGGTTGCGTTCTTCCAGCAGATAAGCATGCAGTGTCCGGTCGTATTCCGTGCCGTGTCT
>CANOZK010000041.1 GCA_947571775.1 uncultured Lachnospiraceae bacterium
CGTTATACCCCAGCGCGGTCCAAATTCCCACAAATGACTTTTCTCTTTCAAAGATACATCATATCTGTCGTGAAAATGCACCGCGTCCGGCGCAACGGAACCGAGCAGGAAATCTCCCGGTCGTTCTATCCACCCGCCGCCATACTGCACAAGCAGCCCATATGCGACTTTTAAATGCACCATTGGGTATGACATCCTTTTTCTCCCGCAGCTGTGCATCTGTCAGCGCATTCCCCAGGTCAATATAATGACAGATGCAGCACTCCTTAAATCAGTTTTTTGCTAGTTTCTTTCATTTTCGAACGTATTTCAAACGTAAAAATCCTCTATTTACCAGTGTTTCTAGTAATTTTCTAACGTAAATCATACGATTCTCAAACGTATTTACATACAGCTCTTTAATACCTCCAACGCCATCTGTAAATGTGTAAGCATCTCCACACTTGCCATTTCCAAAAAATATTTTGTCGACTTACCTCTTCCTGCCTTTTGTAGTAAATGCTTTTCATCTACCAGAGAAGCGATTGCTTTTCTAACTCTATATTCTGTAAGCCCAAGTGCCGGGGCCAGCTCACGCAATGACCTATCTGCACCGTTCTTAACAATATACCGCAAAACTTTTTTCTCGTCTTCTGTTAAATTCGAGTAAGAATCTGCCAAATCAATATTCCATACCTTTAATTCCGTATGTTCAATATCTGTATTTATTTCCGGCCTTCTGAAATCATTCGATATTGCCGTCTTATAAATAAGCGGTCCACCAAACCCCTGCCTCTCAGAAACTCCAAGCAGTCGAAACAACTTCATAATAATTTCATTCCTTGGTCTTGAATCACCACCCATTACAAACTGTCTTTTCGAAATAAGCATTTTTCCGGGATTGACAAAGTGAAACCATCCATCAAAAGCTTCTATTTTAGTTGAAGGATATCCCTGTTCATAATCCGCATGAGCCAAACAGTTAACCAGGCACTCCCGTATCGTTTCGTCAAAATCAGAAAACGGTATCCTTAGCTGGTATTGATCCAGCTCAAACGTTTCTTTTAACAATATTTTTAGTTTCCCATATACGATAAAGAAGAAATTATATAAATTCATCTGATATTCGTTCGGTTCGTCATCCGTAACTCTATCAGACCATCTGGAGTTGCTTCCTCTACGATTAAAATAATCTACATGATAATGCGGATAGACCTCCTTTATCGCATTCACTCTCCCAAGAAATAATAGTGTCCCTCTTTTAATTTTAAATGTTCCAGTAACCCGGTCAACCGCACCTGCTCCTATTTCCGAGATAAATTCCTCATTCGTCATTTCTAAATATTTTTGCTTTGGATATCTTTTATGAATCCGCTCTTTAAAAGCCAGAACCGAATCCGGGTCCAAATCTCCTATGCCGAAATTGTCCAATACTAAATTATCCTGTTCTGGTTTTGCATTCCTTAAAAAAGCTGCAATTTCCTCTTTCGTGGCCTTACGATCTCCATCACCAGTACGAATCCAGGTATTTTCCAACTTGTCATTTATATATACCGGCTTCTCCCCTTCTGGCGCCTCTTTAACATTAACTACAATAATAGTTGTATTCTCATCAATTATATGCTCTGTAACATCCTCATTCTTAAGATTTTTAAAACTAACTTTGTTTCTATTAGAAAGTTGATCCCATAGGCTGGTTATTGTCTTAGTGGGATTACCAACTCCCTGAATTTCATTTTGAGGATGTTTTTCTACAACACCTAACACAATAACGCCGCCAGCCGTATTGCAAAACGAAGAGTAAGTTTCCCAAAAAGCATTTGGCAGTTCCTGCGCCTTCTTTAATTCAACACAATATTTTTCATGTACATTCAACAGCCACTCTCTCAATTCCTCATTGTTAGAAAAAATAGGCCGAATATCTGTCATCATATCTGATCCCCCAAAATAAATTTATAAATAACTTCCCTCCAGAACATATCTACCTATACTTATTCCGTAATTATATACTGAGATCAAAATACTTGTCAAAACAAAAGGGCCATCCCTTTTCGGACAGCCCGCAAAAAAACATTTCCTTCTTTATCTTTGTACCAGCTACATAGCCCCAGCTTCTCCTGCCTTCTGCAGCAGCGTCTTAAATTTGGACGACAGTTTGCACAGCTTATCATATAAGTCAAACGTGATTTCCGTAGTCGGAGCAACCTGCAAATAGGAACATACCATGCATACCATGATATAACTGTCCATTACGGAGGATTTAATGATCATCATAATCATTACCGTCAGCACCAGCGCCGCCAAAAGCCCCAGAATGCCGGGCACACCCAAAACACCAAGAATGCCGACGATACCAAACATTAGCAGGAACCATGCGATGCCTGAAATGACGACAACTATTACTGCCGTCTTAAGGGCATCCTTTAAAATGGTCTTCCAGTTTTGAAAATAAATGACTACACCGTCAGCCGCGCTCTTAAAGGACGACTGATCCGCTTGATAGAAAGTGTATGCCATACAGCATTCATCCAGATTCCCAAGCGCAATGTCAATGAAGGTTCTGGCAAAGGAAACCAGTGACTCCATTCCGGGAATGTTTTCCAGAAAACCACCCACAATATTCAGCGTTCTGTTAATCTGCCTCACAGCTCCCGACACCAGGCGGTCCACCGCAAAGTATGCCGCTGCCGTTGCAAACTTCTCCTTTACGACCTGCTTACCATATGCAAACTGGTCTTCCGGCAGGCTTCCTGTCTTCACCAGATGGGTAACCACCGCTATATGTCCCGCCTTCAGCAGATAACCTATGTAATATTGCGTAACGCCCACGCCCCCTGCTGAAGCTCCGATCCATAACATCAGAGATAATGTGATCACGCCTTCGTTTTGGGATAATGCCGATATTCCCAATAAAAGCAGCCCCAGCACAACGGAAAACAGAATAGCGCACGCTCCCAGAGCAAGCTTCATCCACACAAATTTGATGGTTTCCCTGTAAACATCATTTGCCTTCATTGAAATCCCCTCCTTAAGTAAAACTACTTATCATTTTTTCTTTCCTGTGTTAAAATCAATTGACTCATCCGAAAAAAGCATAGCATACCGCCACCAATAGAGGTGAAAAATTACGCAGGCGTGCCAAATATCGGCGCAAGCGCAAAACACAAAAGGAGAGCGACATGAAAATTGCAATTTGTGAAGATGAAAAGATAATGGCAGATAAAATCTGGCGTTTTTTCTTTGACATGAAAGATATCAATGCAAAATGTTATCCCGACTCCGAGAGTCTGTTAGCGGATTACGAAAAAGGAGAGCGCTACGATATCGTATTCTGTGACATCGTGATGAAAGCCATGAACGGAATAGAACTATGCCGGG
>CANOZK010000042.1 GCA_947571775.1 uncultured Lachnospiraceae bacterium
TCAAATGGATCTCTGCCCGCAGCAGATAGACTCTTATCATCCGATATCCCGGATTTCCAGAGTATTCTTTGTAGAATCTTTTTTTAAATTTCTCTTTCTGCTCCCTGTAGCCTGCTTTCTTGTCCTTTTTATAATTGTAATAGGCATTTGGGCAGACTCCCATCTGGCGCAGAAGCCAGCGGACGCCGTACTCCTGCTTATGTCCGTCAATAAACCGGTATTGTTCTAATCGATTTCCTTTGCGAAGAATGCGGCGGCTTTTTTTAAGAATGCAATTTCCTTTTTCTTTTCCTCCAGCTCCCTGCGCAGTTTACGGTTTTCCTCATAAAGATTCTTTGTGTCATTTAAGTCTGGGTTTGTTTCGCATTCTTCGCGGAATGCCCGCACCCATTTACGGACAGTTCCGTCTCCTAACTGGTATTCTTCGTTTAGACTTTTTATCGTACGTCCTTCTTCTAAATACAGCTGTACGATTTTCTTTTTGAATTCTGGCTCATAAACCTTTGTTTTTGGCATGTGTAATACCTTCCTTTTCATTATATTGAATATATCATTTATTTCCTGGTTGGTGTTACAACTTTATTATACCATCTCAATGGACGCTTTCTGGGGCAGTGAAAGCACGGTTCTTCAGAGTGGGGATTTCTCCAGAGACTCAGAGGAAAAAGAAGAAGATCTGGAGGAATACCGGCTGCTGGAAGACGGCGTAATCGCACAGCCCATCCACAAAGGAAAAGTAAACGGGCGCACATGGCTGGCTCTGGCGGTGCTGCTGGTGACGCTTCCCGTCCTGCTCTACTTTTCCGTCCACTATTTCCACGGGCGAAAATACCTGCTGTGCAGCCTTTTAGTCGTCGTCTTTGCCATGGTACCGTTCTTCTTGGTTTTTGAAGGGAGAAAACCTCAGGCAAGGGAGATTATGGTTATCTCCGTTTTGGCTGCTATCGGCGTTGCAGGCAGGGCCGCGTTTTTCATGCTCCCCAATTTCAAACCCATTGCGGCCATCGTCATTCTTACCGGAATATCTTTCGGAGGCGAGGCCGGATTCCTGGTGGGCTGTATGATTATGATGGTATCCAATATGTTTATGGGGCAGGGACCGTGGACCCCCTGGCAGATGTTTACCTACGGGATCATTGGATTTCTGGCCGGTATTTTATACCAGAAGGGAATTCTCAAAGCAAAGAAACTGCATCTGTGTATCTATGGCTTTTTAAGCGTGTTCTTTATCTTCGGCGGAATCATGAACCCGGTCAGTATCCTGATGGGCTATGGCTATATCACCAAGGGCACCTTGCTGGCCTATTACATCTCCGGCGCGCCGATGGATCTGGTGCAGGCCATTTCCACCGCGATTTTCCTATGGTTTATGAGCCGTCCGCTTCTAGAAAAGTTAGAACGGATCAAACGGAAATATGGATTGATTCAAAGATAAGAATACAAAAATTCAAAAAGGAGTAAAAAATTGATGAAGAAAAAAAGTTTGAAGAAATTGTTGGCGGCCGCAGGTATGGCCATGTGCCTGACGTTGATCGCAAAAGTGCCTGTATGGGCAGATTGTGTGACTATGACGATTGAGCGGTTTACACTGGGCGGCGGGTTCTTGATGGAGCCGACTGTGGTAGAATTTCAACCGGGGGAAGATTACAGCGATATTTTGCTGAGAGTATTCAAAGAAAAAGGGTATCAGGCACAGCATAATAACAGTTCGGGCAGCTTTTATCTGGAGGGGTTCAGCGGTTCAGGCGTGGACTGCGGCTGCAATCCTCCTGAAATCGTACAGAACATAAAGAATGAGATTGTGGCTGCAAATCCAGATCTGGATATCTATACAACAAACAGGCAGCCAGGCGGTCTGTATCAGTTTTCTTATGGCCCGTCGTCCGGCTGGATGTATTCCGTAAACAATGACTACCCCTCCATTGGGATGAGCGGTACAGATGCGAAAAACGGAGATGTATTTCGTTTATCCTATACCCTAGTAGGAACGGGAGCGGATTTGACCGGAATGGATCGTTATTCTGGAAATAAACAATACTATCAACCGGCAGACAAAACCGCGCTTATCCGTTTGATGAGTAATGTAAATCAGGCGGGAAAAAGCAATTTACCAGCCTATCAGCAGGCAAAACAAGTGGTGGAAACATTGGATGCCCAAGCTTATGAAGTAAGCGGAGTTATCCAGGCTTTGGAAGCAGCCAGCGGGATATCTTCCTCAACGACGCCAAGCGTGCCAACGCTCCCAACTCCGACTGCCACCTCAACTCCAACTGTTACCCCAACCCCGACGGATACACCCTCCCCAACCGTTTCCCCAACCGTGACGCCTTCCCCAACCCCGACTCCAACGCAAGCCCCAGCCGTGAAAGACGAGAAAACGCTGTTTGAAGAAGGAATGCCGTCTCTGAGCGCCTCCCCAGCTTCCGAGACTTCCGTCACCGTCACATGGGAAGCTTACCAGAACGCAGACAGTTATATCGTCAGCCGCCAGGAAGTGGGAATCTTAGGCTGGACACAGTTAACCGAAACAACCGAATTAACTTATACCGATACCACAGCCCAGACCGGAGCCAATTACCGTTATACCGTAAAAGCCGTAAACAGCGATTTTCGCCGGGATCTCGTTGTACAGATGCCCGGAAACACAGCGACAGACACCGTTGGAAACGCCATCCTCACAAACGTACAGTCTGCCGGCTACAATAAACTGAAACTCACCTGGGGCAAAGCGGACAAAGCCGACGGCTACGAAATCACCCGCGCTGCATCCCAGAACGGAAACTACACTCTGATAAAAACCATCGCCAACGGAAGCACAACCACGTACATAGACAGCGGACTGGCCACAGGCAAAAATTATTATTATAAAGTCCGCGCTTACCATACCGTCAATGGCAAGAAAGTTACAAGCGCCGACTCTCAAATTCAAAGCGCAAAAATCAAATAAGATTCTGAATAAAAACAACAGGCCGTCATACCGAATATCTGGTACGACGGCCCGTTGTTTTTCAATGAATGGCCGGCCGCCTTGCGCTGACAAAAAATTCAAAAAAATAGTTGATTTTTCTATTTCTGTTTGCTATAATAACTTTCACCGGGGTATGGCGTAGCTTGGTAGCGCGCACGGCTGGGGGCCGTGAGGTCGCAGGT
>CANOZK010000043.1 GCA_947571775.1 uncultured Lachnospiraceae bacterium
TCTTTCTTTTTTCCATAACAGTAACCGATATATGCTTCATATCTTGCTTTCACCTGTTGAGCCAGTTTAGAAGCTGCCATAAAATTCTGCTCTTGCCGCTTTTTACTATCGGCGTTAAATACGGATGGCCCGCTCTTAACCGCAATAGCGGAAATGGTATTTGACTCTTTATTATGAATCATAATGTCAATACCTTCTGCCAAAGCCTTATTTCCGCCACTTGCCGCAAGGGCAATCGGTTCAAAAAAACAATTCCCAAATATCGTTTCCTCACTGGAGCTGACAAAAGCTGTCAACACAGATTCCACTATCTCCGCCGCGCTCTCCATGGCCTTTGCCCGATACAGATATGGATTTTTCCGCTTCATGATCTTCTGTATGTTCAGTCCATCAATCTTCTCGATTAATATTTCATAAAACGTGTCCAACGCAGACGCTATTGCCCGAATAACTGCCTGTTCATCATAGGAATTATTTAACGCCAAGCCTGTTCCCCCCTAGCTCTATCGCATTTTTAATTCGGTTATGTACATTGGTTCCTCTGAATCTTTTTGTCGCAACCACTGCTGACTTATTGGCAGTAGCTATGACTGCTTTTCCTATGGCTTCCGCCATTCCGACCGGAACCGCATTACCGATCTGCCTGTACTTCGCCGCGGTCGTCCCAGTAAACACCCATTCATCCGGAAATTGCTGGATCCTGGCATATTCTTTCACACTCAAGGGTCTGTCCTGGGTAGGATGGCACATCATCGTGGCTTTCTGCACCGGAGACGTCACCACGGTCGGCGAAGGCTGGTCATAAGAAAGCCTTCTGTAAAACCCCACCTTACCGCCCCCAGACGCATAAGCACCGCCCATAGCCATTGGAACGATTTCCTGTGGTAAATCCCTCCAGTTCCCGCCCTCCGGAACCATTTTAAGAAATTTTAAGCGATCCTCGCTAAACGCGGCACATTCTCCATTGTCAAATTCCAAGCTTTCTATTGCACTCCGTACGGTCTGCCACTGATATTCCTGATTCTGATGCATGGAAAAATGTGTTGGTATCGGTAGAAAAATTTCTTCCTTGTCTCTGCTTCCAACCAATACAAATCGTTCTCTAAATTGCGGCACACCATAATTGACAGCATCCAGTACGCCATAAACAGTCTTATACCCTAACTTGTCAAACTCTGACAAGATCACATCCAGAACCGTCCCCAGGTGCTGCTCGGGATCTTTCTCATCCCTTTCCGTCAAAGGCACATGTTTCAACGGTGCAGACATGATTCCCTTTACGTTCTCCATCACAAAAAATCTGGGCCGAATATAATCGATCATTCGGATAAAATCCATAAACAGGCTGCCTCTTGGATCGTTAATCCCCAGTCTCTTTCCCGCCGTCGAAAAGGGCTGGCAGGGCGGTCCCCCACAGATCATAAAAGGTTCACCTACATGCAGTCCCACATAATCCAATACCTGCTGCGGCCCAATCGCTCTGATATCTCCCTCCAGCACTTCATAGCCGTTCGCCTGCATTGTCTTTACACAGAAAGAATCAAAGTCCTGTCCGATCACGACATGGAGTCCCGCTTTGATCAGCCCAAGATCCAGCCCCATAGCACCTGAAAACAGAGAAATTACATCCCTGTTTTCACAATATTTGCTGTATTGTTTATATTCTAAAGCGCCCATCAAATTTACTCTCCATTTTCCAGTACAAACTTACCCCCATTTGTACTTGTCCAGTATAAAACAATTCATTTATACCGTCAATTAAATACTTACCGTCCTGAAAAAGGAGGGCCACCCGCGGTAAAATATTTACACTTTTGATTTTTCCTGCTAAAATATGGGTATTCTTAAGAATCTAAAGAGGAAACCATTATGGCCCGTAGCCAGAAAATCATATCAAAAAACATGAGCAAAATCCACAGCTCTGACACCTCCATAGAGATACGGCTTCGCAAAGCCCTGTGGCATAGGGGTTATCGTTATCGAAAAAATTATAAACTCCTTCCCGGATCACCGGATATCGTATTGACAAAATACAAAATTGCCATTTTCTGTGACAGTGAATTTTTTCACGGTAAAGACTGGGAGATTCTGAAGCTGCGTTTAGAAAAAGGGAAAAATCCGGACTATTGGATTAAGAAAATCGAACGGAACCGGAATCGTGACGTGGAAACAGACAAAAAGCTCCTGTTCCTTGGCTGGACGGTTATCCATTTCTGGGGACAGGATATTGCCAGACGTACGGATGAATGTATTAAAATTATCGAAGAAGCCATCTGGGATACGCAGATCGGAGATTTCTAACCTCAACCGTACTGATAAATTGGTCATATTCTTCTTTCGTTCAAAGGTCCAGCTTATCCGCATCCGTCTTTCCCATCTTTTTCACTCTCTTACATGGACTATTTGACAGATTATAGACGCTGCTCGCATGGGTAAATAATGCTGTAATCTGATTTTGCACCATGCGGAGATAAGTCAATGCATAGCCTTTCTCCACCATAAAATTCTGCCACTGAATAATATTTGATGGCGTTATTTCAATCATTTTCTTATTTTGAAAATGTGACAATATATGCGCTTCTATCACATATCTTTTATCCTTGATAGAACGCTCTTTCAGCTCACCCTTTTTGTCAGGAAAATAAATCTCCACAAATGCGCCCATCGTCATATCTATATTGGCATTGGCAGACGGTTTGAAATTATTTTCCCACTCCAATGCTTCTTTCTTTGTTTTAAACCCACGTTTCTGCTTTTTCTTCTTGTTCCCCTGCCAATCTTCATAGTAAAACAGACTAAGCCAGGTATTCCTCTTTTCGTCCTTGTATGCTGGCATTTTTCTTTCCCTCCTTTATGCTGTTTGATAACCATAAAACTTCTTTTCCCAAAATGCTCTGGGAATTTTCCCCGTTA
The DNA here is from genome assembly GCA_947571775.1 of uncultured Lachnospiraceae bacterium. Taxonomy (GTDB): domain Bacteria; phylum Bacillota; class Clostridia; order Lachnospirales; family Lachnospiraceae; genus MGBC164599. Next base: position 2,914 of record CANOZK010000043.1, read on the forward strand.
CCACAATAAAGCCGGACTTTTCC
>CANOZK010000044.1 GCA_947571775.1 uncultured Lachnospiraceae bacterium
TCATTTCTTCCGAAGCATCAAACAACAAAAGTACCTGTTCCGGCACGATTTCCATAATGAGAAAAAATACACTGTAAAGCATAACGGAATACAGCATCGCCCACCGGCAGCTCTGATATATCCTTTCCGGCTTTTTTGCTCCATAATTGTACGCCACAATGGGAATCAGCCCGCTTCCCATGCCATTCACCCCGACAGTCACCAGCCCCTGTATTTTTACACAGGCTCCATAGACAGCAACTGCCGTAGGTGTAATGGCCATCAGGACTGAATTCACATAAATTGCCAACACAGAAGTAATTACCTGCACAAATGTACTTGGTATCCCAACTTTTAAGATTGCCGCCATACACCCTGTATCTGCCTTTATAGTAAAACGGATTGGAATTTCCCGATTCCATCTGCGGTTAATAAAATACCCGGCAAAGCAGCCGATCCACTGGCCGATTACGGTAGCCAGAGCCGCGCCTGCCGTCCCCATAGCCGGAAGTCCAAAGTATCCGAAAATAAGGATTGGGTCTAACACCAAATTGGTGACAGAAGCGGCAGAAAGCGTAAATAAGAACAGCGATGATTTGCCGCTTGCCATCACAAAACGGTCAAATACCCATTGTCCCATCATACCCAGGGAGCCCAGCATACAGATTCGCAGGTATGGGATTCCATAACCCATAATTGTTTCGGTTCCGCCAGACTGCCATCTGAAATATGGTTTCATCACGGTTATTTCCAGCATGACAACCAGTACCCATGCCAAAAATGCCAACACCAGCGCGGCTGACGCCGTTTTCATTACTCTGTCTCCGTTCTTCTCTCCTAATGCCCTGGAGATTACCGCATTCAATCCTACGGCAATGCCAAGCCCCATGGCAGACATGATGATCTGAACCGGTGCCGCCAATGATAATGCGGTCAATGCTTCTTCTGATATCCTGGCAACAAACACGCTGTCCACGAAGTTATAAAGAGAATTGATCAGCAGAGAAATCATCAGCGGTAATCCCGTTTTCAGCACTAAGTCTGATATTCTTGCCGTTCCCATAGAATTCTCTGGCGGCAGCATCTCTTCCATATAAAATACCTCCATTCAATAAGCCAGAAGAAGTGCTACCTCTCCTTTTGCATGTTCGTCATCCATGATCACTTCTCCCACCTCCGGCACACAAATCCGGCCGGACAGTGGATTTTTGATACTGTCAACCTTTGTTGTAATAACTGCATCCACTTCCGATTTCTCGAAAGCAAGGTCGGTATCCACCATTTCACAATCGATCAATTTCAGGTTTTTGCAGTAACACAGAGGCTGCGTCCCGATAATCTTACAGCGAATCAGTGTCAGGCCGTCAGAGTACCATGCCAGATATTCCCCTTTGACCACACTGTCTTTGACGGTTATGTTTTCCCCATGCCAGAACGCATCCTTCGTATCAAATACACAGTTCTCAAAGGTGGCGTTTTTGATATACTGGAAAGAATATTTCCCCTTAAACTCCACGCCACAAAATACCAGGTCTTCTGAACGCATCATAAAATACTCGCTGACCGCCGTAGTATCTTCCATTCGGATTCCCCTGACAGACCAGCCAAACTCCGGAGAGATGATATCGCAGTTTTTAACCACAACGTCACTGCACTCCCTGAGCGCCTTGATTCCATGCAGCTTCGTATCCGTAATCTCTACATGGTCGGAATACCAGAGAGCTGCCCTGCAAGCTTGCGTCATTTCCGAATCCTTGATAGAAAGCCCATGGTCATGCCAGAAGGGATAGCGCAGATTGAAAAAGCAATGCGCCGTTTCGATATTCTTTCCCTCTTTGAAGGCGCTCTCTCCGTCTGCCGGCCCGTCAAAAGAACAGTTTTGCACCAACACATTCTCGCTTCCATAAAGAGCACGCTCCATGTCAAAAGTCTGATTTTCAATTACTTTCATCTTGATTTCCTCCACTCAACTTCATATATTTTTTAGATTTCTTTACATAGCTTGATGTTTCTTCAAGCAACAGGGGTTACAGAACTGTAAACGATTCTTATTTTACGGCTGGGATATCTGGATAATCTTATTTCCCCATCCTTCCAGCACAGGGTTTTCCTCCACAGCAGTCACAAACTCCTCTGTGGCATCAAATGTACCAATCTTGGTATATTCTGCCGAAATCTCCGCGTCATGGTAAAACAGGACGATACGGTTTGGGTCAGAGTAAAACACATCGGCTGTTCCTTCTGTTCCAGCAGTATCTTCCGGCCCTTGTGTTTCTATCACTCCGGCTCCGCCTGCATCGGCAATCGTATCTCTGCCATCTTCCCCATCATCCTGGCCGCATCCTGCCAGAAGTACAGCAGAAAGTGCCATAACCACCATCATTTTCATTCCTTTTTTTGTTTTGTAATGACTGGCTTACGTCTCTTTCCCGCTGCTTTTCTTCCATTTCGTTATAAGGCTCCAAAGCCAGCTCATCACATATTTTTCCATCCTCCAGATACAAAATCCTGTTTCCTCTGGCGGCTGCCCGCAGATCATGGGTCACCATCAGGATGCTCTGTCCTTTCCGGTTCAAATCGGTCAAAAGGCCAAGAACTTCATAGGTATTTGCCTGATTCAGTGCGCCCGTCGTGCCGCGTTCCTGCCGTCCGCATCCGCCAAAGCCAGATGTACCATCATACCCATGGAACTGTGAAAATCATATTGCCGCAAAAGTTCCAGTGCTTCTTCCACATTGGCTGCCTTATCAAGCAGTAATCGGACTGCCGTAGTGGTCG
>CANOZK010000045.1 GCA_947571775.1 uncultured Lachnospiraceae bacterium
CGCCGGACTGGAGGATTTCCCTTGTCAGCCTGTAGCCGTAGAAGGTGCTGTCTCCCCCTTCGACTCCCCTGTCCACAGCTTCGCCGACATCCTCAGCTTGGCGCAGGTGGCAAGGAATCCTTTTTCCCGCATCACGTGGTTGGAGATGTTCTGCCCAGTGCCCACCAGAGCCACGTTCCGGTAGCCCTTTTCAAAAAGCAGATGGCACTGCTGTCCCTTTTTCTCTCTTTGACTTCCTTTAACTCTGTCTTTGGACACTTCCCTAAAAAATCCACACTTGTCAAAATTCCCCCAAATGTGCTATAATACGACAGCATTATTCTACATATGCAAGCGTCTGAATATCTGTAGGGAGAAAACGCTCTATGTATGTTACATTGAATGATGTATTGGATGATGACATAAAGAACAGCATCCAGGGCTGTATACACTGCACAAACGTGCGCTCTCTGTGCGATATTATGCTGGCAGGAGAAATCAGTTGCAGCAATGCCGTCCGCGAGGAGCAAAAAAACAAAAAGGTCCCCTATTTTATTCGTACAAGGGACGTGAATAAGTCCGGGGCAGACGGTGTATACGCGCGTTTTCTAATGAACGGCAAATTGGCCCCCAAGGCCGAATTCGGCGCGTCCGGCGCCAAGCCAGTGCGAATTTTTATGGAGAAAGCGAATTGTTTTCCTTTACGGATTATCAGCGTGTCTTTATGCGATTATAAAGGCCAGACGGGAACCAGCGGGGAATTGAGCGACTTAAATCAGCGTACTGCTTTTAATGCGGAGGTCTGCTTTAAAAGGCGTGTCCCGGTATCGGCATTCACTTCTATTTATGTAAGGCGACAAAAAGAGTGTGAAATAGATTACGTGACACTTCCACCCGGCGATGAACTCCTTAACACTATTGCACAGATGATCGTAACGGTCAAAAATCGGCGTGATGCGCAGTTATACGGACTGGCCAAAGGACGCAAAGAGGATGATATAAAGAGGGAAAACACAGAACTGGTTTTGCGAGTGGGTCATGCATTTCGTGGTGCTGGTTTTTCAAATCTTTCTGGAAGCTCCAACGAATACTACAAATTCACTCGATAAGAGGGGCGGGATATATGGGAATTTCTAAGTGGAACAAGAAAGAGGATCACGAAGAAGGCATCACTTTGTCTGACGTTATACGGGGACTGCAGTTTTGCGTAAATTCCAGCGCCGAAATCATGGAGCAACACCATCTTGCCACCATGGATAAATACATAGACCCCAAAACCCAGGCCCCATTGACAAAGCGGTTCGTCATCCGTGACGGATACGCCATAGACGTTCCTCTTATCTGCTTAAGCGACCATCATACCCTTTATTTGGATGAGATGGACGTGAAACTGAGCGTCAGGCTGAAAGACATAAATATCAAGGAAACCACCGCTCCGTTAAACGGCGATGGCTCTAAGTTTTCCATAGACAGAGGCAGTTTTCTGGTAGAGCTTGCTGGTGCTGTTCCGGATGAGGATGCCGCCGTGGACGTGAATTTGAAGTTTAAATCCACTCCGCCGCCAGAAGCGCTGGCCCGCATTGTGGAGAAGCTGGACAACGCGATCACTCCTTTTGAAATAAAGGGGGGCGATCGAGCAGAAAAGCCGGAGAAAAACTAAACTGGTCGTAAACCGCAAATTTTTTGTTTCGCGGTTTCAAAATTATAAATAACTTATAGGGAGATGATGGTATGGATCACGCGGTTGTGGGTGGAATTGTAAACAATCTGCCCATTGACAAGATGGTTTCAGCGCCTCTAATTGCCGCCATAAAGGCCCAGACGGACATGAGCATGGCGCTGGCCCACTTTGTTAAGGACGTGGGCATTGACGAAAAAGGCCAGGTCCGCATGGTAACTTTCAATTATCAGGAGAATGTGCTGGAAGCAGACGGAACGCCCAAAACCCAGGATCGCCATATTGAAGCGCCTTTTCTGGCTTTGACCGGCATCCCGAACCTGGCGATTGAAGACGTGCATATTTCTTTTGATTTGGAGGTATCCACAGCAGAAGATGACGAGAAGAAGAACCAGGAGGATGCAAAGGTTGAGACGGAGTACAAATCCTGGTGGAGTCCGGTATCGACAAAGTTTACAGGGAATGTTACACATAGCTCCTCTCAGACGCGCCATACGGATATCAGGGCCAAATATACATTTAATGTAAGCGCCCGCAAGCAGGATGCATCGGAAGGCTTTATGCGCATCCTGGACGCGATTACCAACAGTGCCGCTACCCCCCCACCCGGAAACCAAGCAGGGCAATCTTCTTCCCAGCGGAAAAAAAGACGGTAAAGATTCTGGTGGTGGCGCGTCGCCCAGCGGCAGTACAGAACCAACGCAGGAATAAAGAAGAAACAGAGTGTATCTTTTGTGGATGCACTCTACTTTTTTATAGCTATGGGAAAAAAGCGGGAGCAGTTTTTCAATAGACCTCTTGCGAAAATAAAAATAGAGCGATAAAATAGAAGCATGAAATACGAAAAGCTAGCGGAATATTCAAACACAAAATTTCGGAGAATTACCGGGGTAAAGCGAGCAACATTTGACAAGATGGTAGAAATTCTGCAAAAAGGATATGCGGAAAAGCATC